>SWDH01000009.1 GCA_005116945.1 Nitrospira sp. | reverse complement strand
AAGGCTGATTCAGGGGCTGCTTCATCCTGCCCTGTAATGGAAAACTGCTCTGGAACGCATGCGTCTGCTTCACCCGAGCTGCGGCCAGTTCTTCCCGTTGCAACTCGATGACTTGCCGTGCTTCGATGATCCGCCGTTCCACTTCTCTGACCTGGCCGTCAAGCTGCGACCGGGCGATCTGAGCTTCCGCCAATTCCCCGCGCTGCGCCTCAAGATCTGCCCTCAATTCAGCAATCATCCGTTGCGCATCACGCACAGAGGCTTTTAACGTATCTGTCGTCAGCTCAAGCTCGACCCTCTCCGGCTCATGCATCGGCTCAAGCTCGCCGCACCCTGCAAATACGACCGAGACCAAGCCGGCAACGCACAGGGTGCCGACTCGCGCCGCCGGATAACAGGCGCGTAGCACCTCTGCTGAAGCCCGAATTAGTTCGCGATATCGATGATAAATAGCCATCTTTACCATTGGTTATACGGGGTGCCGTTCGTTCCCACATATTCGGCCCCTGAAAAGATATCGACCACGCCGCCATTGACAGGATCAGAAATCTCTTGCCATGTGGTTGTCGCGCCGGTGAACGGATCCTTTGGGATGACCCTCAGATACCCCGCACTCACCAGGGTCGACAGAGACGGAGGATACTTTCCCTGATCCGCCTTGTGTTGGTCCAGCACATCGCGAATGGTCGAGAGATCCTGACGCAAAGCAGCCTCCTTGGCCTTCATAACCGACAATTGGTACGAAGGTACCGCCATGGTGGCGAGAATACCGATGACCGACACGACGATCATCAACTCCAGCAGGGTGAAACCATGTTGCCCCCTTGCGCCACCCTTACCAATCTCGATACTTCGTGCCATCTAATGCGATATCCTGACTCTGTGTCATGACGTCATACACGTCGTCCCCACACCAACTCGATGCGTTCGGCGCATCCTTATAACATCGGACTAACCAATCGGCCTTGCCGGTCAAAGGGTCGAGAGGAAGAGTCCTGAGATAACGCCTCGTCGTCGTGCCTCTGACCGTCGCCTCTCCACTGGTCAGCTTGATCCCCAGCAGTGTGTCCAGCGACTTCGGATATCCGTACACACTCGTCACGTCTTTGCACGTAAGCTTATTCATGATGCACGCCGGCCCTACTAGCACGTCCCCGTCACGGTTCCACTCCAGCTTAAAGGTGTCGATTGCGGCCCGCATGATCCTCAAATGCTGTCGCAGTTCTATTTCATGAGCCCGTTTCGCCGACAGATGGCTCAGCGGCATCGCGACAGAGGCCAGTACCATCACAATCGTCAGCGTGATCAACAGCTCCAAGAGCGTCACGCCTGATTCTTTCACCGCACCCTCACAATACCTTTTCCTTCTTGGAGCGGCCGCGTCGAAGATTCCGAGGCGGAATCGACCAACGCCACACGCACAGGAGACACCCCGGGCGTTTTCGCGTAGAACGTGGCCGTCACAGCCTGCCTCCCTGTCCCTTTCGCCGATGCGGCAATTTTGAACGTCACCATTCCCGCTTGCGTCACTGAGCTCCCGGAGGCCTGCTCGTCCACGCTGGCCGATTGAATGACCTCGCCATTCAGGAGCGTTCTAAATTCCAACACTTGTGGATCGTAATAAAGCTGGAACACGCCTTCCGCCCTCGAGCGAATCCGTTCATCAGAAATGGCGAGCGATAATTCCTTCCCCACTTTGACTACCGACTCGCCCGGTCTAATCGAAAGAACCGACCCTACGGAGGCCAGAGGGGTGAGCGACGCGGCAGCGGGCTTTCCTGCTCGTCCCCCTTTTGCTGTCCCTCGAGAGGAAAAGTAGTCTGAACCAGAAACCCCAGCACCCATCATGGAAATCTTCTTCCCTTTTGGGGTAAAGATCGGATTCGTGGCATAGCTTGAATCCGTCCCGGACCAGAACACCTGCGTGCCCAGCCCGGGAGGAGAGATACTCTGAATGATGTGCGGCGTAATCGTCAGAATCACCTCGGTGGTGACCCGCTGGGTTCTAAATGAACTCAGGAGGTCGCCGATGAACGGAAGATCCCCGATCCACGGGATCGTCGTGCGAGTCTTCCGGTCATCTTCTTGGAGCAGCCCTCCCAGTACGATCGTTTCCCCATCCCTCACATTGAGCATGGTTTCCGCCGAGCGATTACCGAATTTAAACTGGGTA
>SWDH01000008.1:59012-62284 GCA_005116945.1 Nitrospira sp. | reverse complement strand
CGCAGGAAAGATGAAGGTACGTAAGCTCAATACGGATGAAAATCCTGAGGTTGCAGGTCGCTATCAGGTGATGAGTATCCCGACCATCCTGTTTTTTAAGAATGGACAGGTTGTCGAGAAGCTCGTGGGGGCGAGACCGAAGCGACAGTTCAAGGAACTGATTGATACGTTGCTAGCACAACCAGCCGGCTCAGCCTAAGGATTATCGTTACCTGCCGCAATGCTCGTCGAGTTGCGCATTGTCAATTTCGCGCTCATTGAGCAACTGAGCCTTCAATTCCAGTCCGGGTTCACGGTTTTGACCGGGGAGACCGGGGCAGGTAAATCCCTCCTCATCGATGCTATTGCGTTATTGGTCGGTGGGCGAGCCTCGACCGACCAGATCCGCTCTGGAGAAGACGAAGCTCAGCTTGAAGCCGCCTTCTCTCTTCCCGACACCCATCCACTCCTTCAACGGCTACGGGTACAGGACATCATCGGTCAGAACGAGTCTGAGCTGATTCTTCGACGCGTGCTCTCCCGATCTGGCCGCCATCGAGTGTATGTCAATGGCAGCCTGTGCCCTCTGCGAGTGCTCGAAGAGCTGGGGGGTACTCTCGTCGATATCCATGGCCAGCATGAGCAGCAATCGCTACTGGCGACCACTAAACAATTAGAGGCGCTCGATGGATTTGGACGTCTCACCGAGTTGCGCAAGCAGTACGAGTACACCTACCAAGGGTGGAAGGAATTGCGCAGGGCCCTGGAGGTTTTACAGAATGACGTCGTTGACCATGCAAGACGTGAAGATCTGTTGCGGTTTCAGGTTCAGGAGATTGGACAAGCCAGCCTGTTGTCCGATGAAGAAACGCAGCTTCGTAGTGAGCGGCAGCGACTGGTGCACGCGAACCGCCTCAGAGAATTGGCTCACGAGGCACACGTCGAATTGCAGGCGGATGAACAGGCTGTTCTCACAAAGCTGGGACGAGTTGGGCGAATTCTTGCAGAGCTGGTTCAGATCGATCCGGCTATGGGTGATTGTGAACACATAGCGACAGAGTCAGCGATCCCGCTCAAAGAGCTTGCCGGACGGTTGCGTGACTATGCGCAACGATTAGAAGCCGATCCTGCTAGACAGGCTGTCGTGGAGGATCGGATCGATCTGATCCAACAATTGAAGAAAAAGTATGGAGGATCAGTTGAGGCGGTTATCGCGACCGGTCAACGGGTGCAGGAGGAACTTCAATTATTAGACAACCATCAAGAGCGGACTGCTGAGTTGACCGCGCAGCTGGAGGAACAAGCCCATCGTCTCCGCACATTGGCGCAGCAGTTGTCACAGAAGCGAACTGATGCGGCCAAGCAGATGATGACATCGGTGGAAGCAGAGCTGGCCGCGCTGAAGATGGAACAGGCGATCTTTCAGGTGATGGTCTCGAGTGATGAGTTGCCCGAGGGGATTGGACCGGCTGGGTGTGATCGGGTGGAGTTCCTTCTCTCGAGTAATCCGGGTGAACCACCACGACCGTTAGGTCGGGTGGCATCCGGTGGGGAACTCTCGCGCATCATGTTGGCGCTCAAGACGGTATTGGCAGAGATGGATCAGGTTCCGGTTCTCGTGTTCGATGAAATCGATACCGGAGTCGGCGGCGCAGTGGCTGCAGCGATGGGAACAAAATTACGCAAACTTGGATCGTTCCACCAAGTATTCTGTATCACGCATCTTCCTCAAGTGGCGTCGCAAGCGGAGCACCATGTGCTTGTGGAGAAGGGCTTGGACGGTCAACGGACATCTACGTCGGTGAGAATGCTCAAGGGGGTGAGGCGAGAAGAAGAAATTGCCCGGATGTTGGGCGGGTCGACCATCACGAAAAAAGTGCGTGAAACGGCAGCAGAACTTATTGCGGGGGCAAAGGGGAAGCGGTCGAAATGAACGAGCACATTTTGGAGTAACGCGGGCTACGGGCGATCGGTTGAGAGTCGTTTGGCGAGGCGATGGGCCAACCGGACCATGCCGGCTGAGCGATCGGCTGGATCCAATATCACATTCATGACATGTAGATGGCTGGAATCAGCCAAGGCGTCGGTGAGCCCTCGCTCGAATTCCCCTTGGGTCTTGATTCGTGTGCCAACTCCGCCTCCGATCATGTCGCAGATCCGTTCATAGCCCCACTCGTGGACGTCATTGAAGGGGCCTTCGAGAATCTCCCGTTCAGTGGAGTAGCCTCGATTGTTGAGCACGATCACGATTGGCGTCTGACCATACCGCACGGCGGTCGAGAGTTCTGTTCCCGTCATTTGAAATGCCCCGTCACCGACCAGTACGATTGGTCTCAGCGAGGGATCGGCAAACGAAGCGCCCACAGCTGCGGGGACGGCAAATCCCATTGAAGTGTAATAGGCAGGAGAGAGAAATTCGAATCGCCGATGGACGTGGAGATCGGCTGCTGCAAAAAGCGATTCTCCGACGTCGGCGATCACGAGCGTGTGTTCATTCAACAGACTATCGAGGCGGCGGAACAGTCCCTGTAAGGTTACGGGGGCATCCGTCGCAATGGTGCCTTGTGCCACGGGGAGCGGTGCCGGCAGCGGGCGAGAAGGAAACGAAGGGAGAGGGTTGGTCACCAGCGCCTTCACGAAGTCTTGGAACCGGATGGCATCGTAGCGGTGGTGTTTGATCGCTACCCGATCGGCTGTCGCATGAATCGTCCGGCCTTCCGACAGCAAGGGCGAATCGGCGTTGAGATCTTCGACATCGGACAAGATTGATCCCAGGATCAGCAGGCAGTCGGAGGCATTGATGAATTGCTGAACCTCGTCACGCGCAATGAGGCCCCCGTATACTCCGGCGTAGAGCGGGTGGTCTTCACGGATGACGGATTTACCCAGCAGGGTAGAGGCGATGGGGATATTGAGTCGTTCGACCAGGCGGGTGAGATCGTCTTGCAGTCCGAACCGCCCGATCTCTGCGCCGGCTAAGATCGCGGGCCGGCTGGCCATGGTCAACATAGCCCGGACTTCGGCGATGGCTTCATCCAGTGCGGCGGTATCGCTTGGCTCATCGTCGAGGCACAAAGGCCGTAACGGGTGTGCCAGTGGTGTATGCACGAGATCGCGAGGAATTTCGATATAGATTGGCCGGCGATAGCGCAGCAACGCCGCAAAGGCTCGATCCATCTCTCGTTCAGCGGTTGAAGGATCGTCCAGGGAGATGGCCGCGACCGTAATCTTCTCGAACACCTCGCGTTGCGTAGAAAAATCACGCACCATGTGGTGCATGTAAGGCGTGCGAA
>SWDH01000008.1:29958-58912 GCA_005116945.1 Nitrospira sp. | reverse complement strand
CGCAGGCTGTGAGGCTACGTCGACGAATGGTTGCCGGCACGAATGCCTATCGCCTTTTCTATGGAGAAGCGGATCGATTGCCGGGCTTGATTGTGGATCGATTCGACGATGTCTTGGTCATGCAGACCCTCTCCTCCGGTATGGACCATCGGAAAGACCAGTTGGCCGATCTCCTCTGTCAGGAGTCTGGAGCGACACGAGTGTATCTGCGAAACGATGCCAAAAGTCGCACGTTGGAGGGTTTGCCGCTCGAAAAAAGATTCCTTCGGGGAGACGGTGCGACGATGGTCGAAATTCAGGAAGGGCCAGCTCGATTTCTTGTCGATATCGAACGAGGGCAGAAAACCGGTTGGTTTTGTGATCAGCGCGAGAACCGGTTGGTGACGGCGGGGTTTGCAGCAGGTGCCGAAGTCCTAGAGGTGTTTGCTCATACTGGAGCGTTTGGGATTCATGCCGCGCTCGCGGGGGCGAAATCAGTCGAAGGACTCGATGTGAGTGAAGAGGCCTTGGCGCTCGCGCGCAACCATGCGCAGCTCAACAAGGTGGAGGATCGTTGTGTCTATCGAGCGGCGGATGCGTTTGAGGAAATGCGAAAACTGGAGCGTGCTGGGCGCCGCTACGATCTGGTGTTGCTCGATCCTCCGGCCTTTGCCCGCAGTAAACAGGCTGTCCCCCGTGCGTTGGCTGGATACAAAGATGTGAATTTGCTTGGGATGCGGCTCACCAAGCCCGAGGGGTTTCTCGCCACAAGTTCCTGTTCCCACCACGTGACCGAACAGGAATTATGGACGAGCATTCGGCTAGCTGCGCGAGATGCGAAACGGCAGGTCCGTCTGCTTGAACAGCGGGGGCAGTCCAGCGATCATCCCATCCTTGCCACCATGCCGGAAACGCGCTACTTGAAATGTTTCATCCTACAAGTTCTCTAGCAGGATGCTCAAACTGGTTTGTTTTGTTTATCTGGTTCATCTGGTCTGTCTGGGTTAACCAAACAAACAAGACAAACCAAATAACGGGCTTCTTATGTTGGCGGACTTTTTCAGCCTCCTGCTAATCGCTGGGTGGTTCGAAGTGACCCGATGGGCGATTCTCCCATGGGATTGTCGACTGTTTGGCCTGTTTGACGAGGCTGCGTAAATTCACTTCCGCTGCTCGGAGCAATTTTGGCTCGCCGCTTTGAATAATTGCTGTCAGCAGGACATACAGCGAACGATTCATCTGGGACCCCGCGAGAATGCGTTCTGTGACAGGATCTGGGCCTGCAGGTATGGAACCGGTATCTTCCTCTGGATCGTCAAATAAGGTGCGGAATGAGTTTGGGTGGCTGAAGAGCCAGGCTGGGGGGATCTTGAGAGCTGAAGCCAGTGCTTCGAGTCGTGAGAGATGGAGGTCAATTTTTCCCGCTTCTATTTCCTCTAGCACCTGGGGCAGAAGAGATAACTCGGTTGCCAAGTCGTCGACTGAACGACCTCGTGAGACACGCCATGCTTGAACCTGCTCTCCCAGTGCCATGGCGCAATAGTACTGAAAAATTGACTCTCTCCGCAACCTCCTTCTATGGGTCTGTGTCAGGATACACCTTGAAACACAACAGGTTATGTGAAATTCCGCTCACTGGAAGATGGGCGATCAAATCAGGTATAATGCGCAATAAGTTTACGGTCGATCCGGTGAGGAGGGGCACGATGTTAGGAACAGATATTCGTGGAATTATTGCAGAAGAAGAAGAAGTTCAGCGACGCAAAGATGCCTTGAAGTCGCTCCTAAGTATGCGTTCCAAGCAGTTGCGAGAGTCGTTGGAACAACGGATCAAGAGGGCTCGGACGTGTGGGGATTGGATACAGCTTTCTCAGGAAGAATGTGCCACGCTTCACAAACGGGAAAAGCTTCATCTCAAGTCTCAGTTCGATAAGCTTCAGCACGAGCAGGATCGTACCAGAGGGAAGCTGACCGCACTGAAGCGAGCGAAGGCGCGAGCGCAACGGATTCGGGCTGCCGAAGCCGCATCTGGGCGGAAGCGCCGCTGAACCAGTTCTGTCCGCCATGATGCGCTAGCGTGACTCCCTCACCTCCCCTCCTGACGCGGTCGCAACGGGAGCACATTCGTGACCTCCTACTTGATCGGCACGTACGCACACGAGAACGTGCCTTCGTGGTTGAAGGCGCCCATGCTGTTCGGGATCTCCTGACTCGGCATCCTGAACAGATTCTCACAATCGTCACCGCGTCAGGTTATCTGGAGAAAGAGAAGCGGAACGACCGGCTACTTCGATTAACTGCCTCGACGCAACAATACTTCTGCCCAGACCTTCAGTTCTCAAAACTATCAGACTTGGATACCCCGCAGGGCATTCTCGCTGTCGTGCGGCAGCCGACGTGGGACGAAGGGGAGGTGCTTGGACAGCCGAGTGTTTTGGGGATCTTTGGAGAGCAGCTACAAGATCCTGCCAATGTTGGGGCTATTATTCGAACAGCGGCAGCGCTCAATGTCAGTGCGCTGTGGCTCACACCCGAATCTGCCGATGTGTTTCACCCCAAGGTGGTTCGTGCAACGAGCGGTGTGTTGCTCGTGCTGCCGATCTTTGCTGCGAAAGATGTGTCCGGACTGATCAGGCAAGGCTGTCAGATTTTTGCCGCAGAAACCGCGGGGAAGGAGGTCGGTTCAATTGATGACATTCACCAGGCTCCGAGAAAGTTGGTTCTTGCTTTTGGCAATGAAAGTTGTGGTTTATCAGTTCAGACTATCGGTCAGGCCACCAGTAGGTTTACTATCCCGCTCAACCGCGGTGTAGAATCTCTTAATGTGGCGGCATCCGTAGCGATTGCCACATTTTTCTTCTCTCGGCTTTCCAAAGGAACCTGACTCAAGGCCCATCCGCTTTGGCAATGGCCACGCCGCCTAGTCACCAATCACAAGATTGGGTGTGAAGAATGGTGCCGAGGGACAGAATTGAACTGTCGACACCAGCCTTTTCAGGGCTGTGCTCTACCAACTGAGCTACCTCGGCATGATTCATGGCAAGATGAGCGAGGCACTGTTACAGGATTGCCAGAGAAAAATCAAGCGGCCAGCCCATCCTTCATCCGAGAGGGCTCTCTAAGCAGGATGTGGCGAGGAGGGAAGTCTGCAATTATCCGTGACTCGCCCACTAGCAGGCTATGGGAAAACCTGGATTGAAGGAGACCGATGCGTTCGAACCCCACTCGCATGTTCCGTCGATGCCCATCCGTGATGGGTGCCTTCTTTCTGGGTAACCTTTCCCTAATTTAGTGGACACCTCCTGGCTAGGCTACCGCCGTCCTCGCTTTGTACTCGGCCGGGGAGTCATAGCCGAGGGTCGAGTGACGGTGCTTTCGATCAAAGAACATTCTAATGGACGCGAAGATGTCCGGTCTCGTATCTTCGCGGGTCGCGTAGTGCCGATGGTACACGAGCTCGCGTTTGAGTGTCCTGAAGAAGCCTTCGACACAGGCATTGTCTGAGCCGTTGTCTTTTCGGCCCATGCCGATGGTGATGCTGTACTCGCCGAGCAGGTGCTGGTAGCGTGTGGCAGCATAATGATTGCCGCGATTCGAGTGGTGTAGGAGCCCTGCCGTTGGTTTCCAGTTCACCAGCGCCATGGTGAGGGTCTGCTCGACCAGATCCACGGTGGATGGTGGCCCATCGCCCAGCCAATCACGAAGCGCGAGTACAGATCGAGCACGACGGTGAAGTAGGCCAGACGTAGGTGAGGCTTCCTGCCCACACCCGATTTGGCGACTCGATCCTGACTGGGCGATCGAGAGTGTTCTCGGCCACGAGGAATCGATACTGGGATTGGTTGGGAGGACGCCACTTCTTCACGGTCTTAGCCCGGATGCCATGCTGGCGCATGAGCAGGGCCACAGGACGCTCGCCAATGTGGTGCCTCTGCTTGACCAGGGCATCCCAGATGCTGGGACTGCCATAGGTCTCTCGGGCTCTCGATAGATCACCCGGATGTCTGAGCGCGCGGTGCATCAGCCGGATCGAATAGTGACGGCCATGATCCTGGATCGCGCGAGACCTCATGGGGACTCCCTCGCGAAGCACCCCGCCGGTGTTGTGAAAAATCTCGTTCCTTCCGGAGTGTCTGATTCCCTCGAGCGAGCCGTGTCAGCTCGTCCTGTTGGGCATACATCGCCTGTCACGTGCGGCGCTGGGATTCGTCATGTCGCGACTCGCTCCTCCAGCGATACAGCACCTTGTCAGAAATTCCAAGCTCCTGGGCCACCGGCCGACAAGATTTCCGTATGAGCTGGACGGCCTAGGATCGGTAGGCCATCGGCATATCCCTATTCCACAGCTTCTGACGACAACTCAATTCTAGAGAGGAACAAGGAACTAACATAGGGGCCCATCCATTTTTGGAGGCCTCCCCCCTACATAGTCGGTATTGTTGATGTTGAGTGCTACAGATACAGTGAGCAGAATTGCCGCTGGAGGAATTCTCTGAGTGAGATTTAGAATCGCAATCAATCGCTTGAGGTGTGGGAATTACTTCAATTGGACCTACGTAAAGTACGAGAAAGGCTTTCTTCCTAAGGCGGGCTGATATGGCACAAACGGAGTGGGAGTGGCTGATGACCGACCGTCATCATGTCGTCGTGGACAGGTAGCGTAGTTGAGACCGATGTCGTAAGCGTGTACGATATTCGCAGTAGGCCCAACTATATTGATCTTAAAAGAAAAAAGCTCAACTGAGCAGTGCAGGAACATGGGTTTGATGGATTACGCTATGGTGTTGAACAAGTAGTGAGGTTTTTGCGTCGGTACCTATTAGCGTTGCCAAAACTCCGATATTTTTAGGAGTTCGTTGGACGAAGATATTACTATTGGGAAAAGCTTCGTTCATCGGAAGATCGAGTTTTAGCGGGCGGTGAAAAAACATGTCGGTACAGTAGAGTTTCGATAGTCTCAATATGTGGCACAGCAGGAGAACGTTCCTCCAGGATGCTCAAAATTTTACCTAGTAATGCCGAAGCGAATAAAGACCCGAAGGAGTACTTTTCGTGGTCCCTGAGGGTTTGAACGACGTTAGAACGGTACCTGGTGAAATGAATCGAACTTGCAGAAAGACATTACGGCAGGGAGCTCTAGCGCTGATTATCCTTGGAAGCGTGAACGGGTTTGCCGCTCCACGATTGGCGCAAGCGGATCCGAGTCGAGTCGGGCAAGAGGCAGCACCTGCTTATCAGACCGACGAGAAGACGTCGTTGATTGTGACGCAGGATTATTTCCTCGGCCCCGAGGATGTTCTTGAAATCACTGTGTGGAAAAACGCCGATCTCTCCAAGCAAGTTACAGTCCGTCCTGACGGGAGAATTTCGCTTCCCTTGATCGGAGATATCACGGCGGTAGGGAAAACCGCAGCCCAATTGTCCGGTGACATTTCGGCAAAGTTGAAAGAATACAAGGAAAATCCTTCAGTATCGATCTTGGTAAAGGAAGTAAATAGCTACGTGATCTATGTGTTGGGAGAAGTGTTGAAGCCGGGAAAGTACCCTCTCAAGAGCAAAACGACGTTGCTCCAAGCCATTACCATTGCAAGTGGCCTTACGCCCAATGCGGCGAGGAACAAGATCGTGGTATTCCGCTTTACGAAGGATGGAGGAGGTAGGATTAAGATGAAAGCCAGTTACGATGACATTGTGCTGCGAGACGGCACTGTCCAAGACGTTGAACTCAAACCAGGAGACCAAATTGTCGTACCTTCTGAAACAATGGTGTTAATGCCATGAACCTACGGACGATGTTTGGCGCTAAGAAAGTTTACGTGGTGGTGATCATCGCTTTCTTGGGCAGCATGGCCGCGTGCTCTCAGCCATCGAGAGAGATAGTCGAAGAGGCCGGCAGTGCCAAGAAGGAATTCTTGCTGGGGCCTGAGGATGTGCTCGACATTGTGGTCTGGAAAAATGAGGACCTCTCGCAGAAGGCCGTAGTAGTGAGGCCTGATGGCATGATTTCAATGCCATTGATCGGAGAAATAACGGCAGGCGGACTGACTGCGAATCAACTGGCGAGCCAAATTGCATCGCGATTGAAGGAGTTCAAGGAACGCCCTGCCGTGACCGTGAGCGTGAAAGAAGTTAACAGTTATTATGTGTATGTTCTGGGGGAAGTGGGCAAGCCCGGTAAGTATCAACTCAAGTCACATGCGACTGTCTTGCAGGCAGTGGCTGTAGCGAATGGGTTTACGGTTTATGCCGCAAAAAACAAAATGAAGGTGCTTCGGCAGATGCAGGGTGAGGATGGAAAAACGCACGAAATTAGGATCCCGGCTCGATATGATGACTTGGTTTCTGGAAATGGGGAGATCGGAGACTTCGTCCTCAAAACGGGCGATGTCATCGTGGTGCCCTAATTGAGATGGGGGCGCGGGCATGATCATTGTATCGTGGGGGGCGTTCTTGCGATCACGCTGGGACTGGTGTCCATTGGCCATGCCCAGCTAGGTGGGGGATATGTTCCAGGATCAGCGTTTGGGGAAGCCACCGATCCCGGCGCACTGAAGATTAAGGAGGGCTATCGTATCATTCCGACAGTTATGGTTGGGGAGCGGTACGATAGCAATGTGTTTTTTCGCCCTCGAACCCAAGGGCTTGATCGAGAAGATTTTGTTACAACTACCTCGCCTCAAATACGAGGATTGTATGCTGGGGATTTAATTTCGGTGAATGCCGTAGGCGGCGCGACCGGCGAATATTACGCCAAGAATACAGCGCTGAATTACATCGGTGCCAATGCCAGTGTCTCTCTTGATATGAGCAAATTTCTTGCGCAATGGTGGCGGGGATCGACGTGGAAAGTGACAGAATTCTACATTGATTCGGCACAACCACGAGCGTTTCTCACTGGAGATGTGACCGGAGCCAGTGGAAATCCTTTTGCGAGGGGCTTCCAAGCCGGTCGTGTCAACTATCAGAATAACGTTGTGTCCACAAACCTAGCACTTCCGCTGACTCAGACTTTGGCCTTGATAGGCAGCTATTCAAATGGATTCATCAAATTTGGGAGTTCATCGGTTCAGCAAGGGACTTTGTTTGATACGAACATTGAGTCCTATACCACAGGGATTGCGATGAAGGATACGTCCCTGAATACGTACCGTCTAAACTTTATCGGCTCAGAATCTGATATCGGTTCAAGGGGATCATTCGTTTCTCGTGGCGGTACAGTAGAATGGGAGCACGAATTTAGCCAGATCTTGAGGATCTCTTCTTCCGCGGGAGTTCAATATGTACAAACTCAATTTCAGGGCGTTTCGAGTAGGACTCCCATTGTGCCAACCGGCTCTTTCAACGTGACATGGAAGGACAATACCACAACCTTGGGTCTTACCTATTTCATGGGGGTCACCCCTTCGTTTCAATTCGAAGCGCAGTCATTGCTGACTCATACGGTGTCGTTCGCTCTAACCCAAGTCACCCCAATCGCAGACCTATTCGGTGTCCTTGGCGCGAACTATGCGAGAGGTGATGAATTCGGGTCGAGCTCCAGCGCGCCTGTTTCGTTTGCCTCCTATGGGGCCATCGCAGGCTTGACATACAAGTTAACTAGTCAAACATTTATAGGGGTGAATGGCACCTATCAAAATTTTGATAGCAAGTTTGGGGGAAACAGCACTGCGTTCGATCGGTCACTTGTTCAGCTCACTCTGGTCCAGGCATTTTACTAAACTACGAGGTATATCGGATGATGTGTTGCGTCGCTCACACCAAGGGACATGATTGAGGTCGTCCTGAAGAGAATGTGGTTGAGGCTTTTCAGTCTTGCCACGTGTATGGCGCTAGCTCATGGGGGGGGGCGGCAAAGCTCTCGGAAGCCTTTCAAGTCAACGGTAATAGATGCGGATTCTTGATGAAAAGATTTCTGACAATGAGTCTAGTTTCGAACGAAATCTTTGTATACTGAGGATATTTGCGGAATGGAAATGAATAGAAACGAGCCTGCGGCGAACGAACCGGCATCGGTCACAGTGCAAGTGTACTGGGCAATGATTGTCCGGAGAAAATGGTTGGTCATTGGTTCGGTCCTGGCGGGCATCGTGGTGGCAGGTGTACTGTGCCTGGTGCTGCCAAAAAGTTATCGCTCGAGCACATTAATTGTCATAGAAAATCAGAAAATTCCTGATGACTATGTCAAAGGGATTGGGGGGGCGAGCGTTGAGGAACGACTGACGCTGATCCAACAGCAGGTAATGAGCCGAACGTTGCTGGGCCAGATCATCGAAGAGTTTAAGCTCTACGAGAGTAAGCTGGACCAGGAGATTCTCGAATCATCGATTGAAAAAATGCGAAAGGCAATTAAGGTGGAGACAGTAGGAACGATCGGCGCTAGGGGGAAAAGCGTTGAAACTATTACCATTTCATTTTCAAACAAAGATCCGAAAACGGCCATGGAAGTTGCCGCGAAACTTGCCTCGTTGTTCATCGAAGAAAACCTGAAGGTGCGCGAACAACTTGTGACGGGAGTAGCCACTTTTCTAGAACAAGAATTACATGATGCGAAACAAGCCTTAGAAGCTCAAGAGCAAGTGATCAGTCAGTACAAGTCTAAATATACTGGGTTGTTGCCTGAGCAAATGGAGGCCAACCTCAGATCGCTTGATCGGTTGCAATTGGATCTCAATGCTACGGATGAACTGATTCATGGTCTGACTGATAAGGTGAGTTCGGTTGAAAAACTCATTAAGGAATATGAGGCAGGTGGAGCCACACAGGGCGCTTCTGGTACAACGGCTACTAGTCCTGCTGGTATGGACCCTCTTATCGGAAGACTGCGAGAGTTGGAACGAAACCTTACGACTCTTTTGGCCGCAAATTACACTGAGACCTACCCGGACATTGTGGAGGCCAGGCAGGAAATCAAGAGTGTGAAGAAACAGCTTGCTGAAAAATATGGGAATTCCGCTCAAGAGATGGATGGCGATGCCGCGAAGACATTCGATCCCTACTTGAGGGAATTGCTCAAACAACGGAATGAGCTGCGCGTTGAATTGTCTTCCGTAAAGGATCGCCGACGAAGGCTCGCGGAGCATCTGAAGGAATTTGAGTATCGGGTAGAGCAAACGCCATCGCGCGAGCAGGATATGATGATTCTCAAGCGTGATTATGAAAATATGCAAAAGAATTATCAGGCGCTACTGGACAAACGGCTGAACGCCCATGTAGCAGAGAACCTGGAGAAACGCCAAAAGGGTGAGCAGTTTCGGATACTGGATCCAGCCAATCTTCCTCAAAAGCTGGATACACCCAATCGACTACTCATTATGGCGTTGGGCTTGTTGGGAGGATGTGGCCTGGGAGTAGGTCTGGCGATAGGACTTGATCAAGTGAATCCGACGTTTAAACGCCGGGAGGAAGTGGAAAAGTTGCCGGGGATACGAGTGTTGGCAGTTATTCCAAATTTTGATTCCCCGCACCATCAGTTAAGTCAACAAGCAAAGAGTTCTCTCGTAAGTGCCGATGTGGGTTCTCCCTTGCCTGCGGTACGAGCAGGCCGGAGGTATCCATCCTGGATTGCTGGTGCATACAGCGAGGAGGCGCTTTCATCACAGCTCAATCTTGTTACGAAGTGGCAGCCCCACTCGATCGCTGCCGAACAATACCGCACGGCCGCAACAAAGTTACTGTTGTCGACAGAGGGGCGTGGCTCGACAGTGCTTGAAGTAACCAGCGCGCTCAAAGGGGAAGGGAAGACGACCACGGTTGTGAATCTCGGTTATACACTCGCCCGGAACCTTGGCAGAAAAACGCTGCTCATCGAATGTGATTTTCGCTGTCCCGCGCTCCATGAGTATGTCACTATACCGGCGCAGGCAGGGCTGATTGAGCTATTGGATGGCGAGGCTTCTCTGGAGAATTGTCTTTCCTCCATTGACGAGATGCCTTGTTCGATTTTGTCGGTTGGGAGAACAGGAGCGGACTTCAACGAGCTGACAAGGATTCAGCAATTGAAAGCCATGTTACCCAGGATTCGAACGAACTTCGACTATGTCATTATCAATACCCCCCCAGTGTTGTCAAGTGCATCGATGGGAATGTTGGCGAGTTTGGCTGACTTTCATATCATGGTGATTCGAGCCGGAACTACGCCAAAAGACGTTGTGAAGCAAGCCTTCAAGATGCTTGGGCTGAGCGGTGAAGTGCATGTGATTCTCAATGCAGTTGAGGGGAAGAGCATGCCAAGCTATATGTATGGCTATCCCCTGTTCCAAAATGGCAATGAAAAGCAATCGATTGAAAGTACGTCAAAATGAAGATCCCTGCCGCAGCATACTCCGCTGAAATAGCCATTGTGGCTGCGAAGGCTGGAAGCTCGGGGTATTCGGCGTAGGATAATAATCCCTCCAGTTTAATTTGTGGAAGCCGGAGTGGGAGGGGAAGAGGGAAAGAATTGTAATACCGGGATGTACCGGAATGGCGGTAGCCCATCTTCAGCCTGGTCTATCTGGTTTGTTTGTTGCTTGACCCAGAGAAACCAAGCAGACGAGACAGACCAGTATCCTGCTAGGCGTGGCTGAGGAGTAATCGAAATGCATTGGTATGCAGTCAGCACAAAGCCTCACCAGGAAAGACTGGCAGAATTGCATATCATGCAGTGGGACATCGAGTGTTTCCTGCCATTGCTGAAGGCGAACAAAATCATTCGCCGGACTCGTAAGACGGTCATTGGCCCCCTTTCCCCTGGATATTTCTTTGCACGGTTCGACCTCGACAAGCACTACCGAGCTGTAAGTTATGCTACGGGCGTGCGTAAAATCGTCGAGTTCGGCGATGGACCGGTCGAGCTGGACGCGACCATGATCGACGCCATCAAGGAAAAGCTGAACGATGGCTATGTGACGCCACAGTCGGAGCGCTTCAAGATGGGGCAGATTGTGCATATCAAGGATGGTCCGCTCACGGGGCTTGAAGCCGTGTTCATCCGGGAAATGACAGACCAGAATAGGGTGCTGTTGCTTCTAAATACGCTGGGGCTTCATGCCAAGCTTACGATAGATATTGACCAAGTGAGTCTGCCTCAGGCGTTGTAGCCCGCGAGATTCGCGAGAAAAGCGGGACGAGCGAGACACGAGCGATGTACGACGAGCGGGAAATGCGGGACGGGCGAGAGGGGTGACGGTTCGAGGTCAGAAGTTCGAAACTTCCGGAACTTCGAGTCGCGCTTTTCCCACCCGTCTCGCATGAGTCAGGCATCCGCGAGTGGAGAAACACATGAAAAAGACGAGTGCGAAGCCCCGCAATGGAATAGCCGTGGTGAAGCGAAAAGCGGAGACAAGGGGACTGGCTCCGTTGTCTGCGGCGGTGCCTGTCCCGCTCCCAGGCCCTAGCAGCATGGGGCAGGCCAACGGCCATCGCTGCATCGCACCGGACGTGAAGTTGGGCCACAACGTGAAGTTTTCGCAATTTATCAACCTCTACGGTTGCGAGGTTGGTGACGAGACGAAAATCGGGTCGTTTGTCGAGATTCAAAAGAATGCCAAAGTCGGACGGCGGTGCAAAATATCGAGCCATACGTTCATTTGCGAAGGCGTGACGATCGAAGATGAGGTCTTTGTTGGACACAACGTCACGTTCGTCAACGATTCCTTCCCTCGTGCGACGAGCAGGACAGGTGCACTTCAGACAGAGCAAGATTGGAAGGTCGAAGTCACGTTGGTCAAGAAGGGTGCATCAATTGGATCGGGAGCGACCATCCTGGCGAATGTGGTGATTGGTGAGAATGCGTTGATCGGCGCTGGCTGTGTGGTGACTCGCGACGTGCCGGCGAACGCGATCATGGTCGGCAACCCAGGGAAAGTAGTGCGTAACCTTGAACCGGGAGACAAACATGAGTGATGAGAAGGTTCCTTTCCTTGATCTGGTCACGGTCCACCGAGGGCTGCAAGATGAGTTCGTCGACATCCTCAAGACCGCCCTCAGTACCGCTGGATTTATCGGTGGTCCCATGGTTCAAGGATTTGAACAGGACTTCGCTCAGTTTTGTGAATCGCGATTTTGCGTAGGGGTCGGCAGTGGCACGGATGCGTTACGGTTTGCGTTGATAGCTGCGGGTATACGTGCCGGCGACACCGTAGTCACGGTGCCGAATACATTTATTGCCACGACCGAAGCCATATCCCAGGCTGGTGCCCGCCCTGACTTTGTCGATATCGATGAGCGGACTTATAATATGGATCCATTGAAGCTCCGCCAGTATTTAGAGAAGGAGTGTTCGTGGGATTCGGGTGCAAAGCGGGCTTTCCACAAGCAAACGGGCAATCCAGTGACAGCAGTCATTCCCGTGCATCTATACGGCCAGATGGCCGATATGGACCCTATTCTTGATCTGGCCACCCAGTACAATCTCAAAGTGATTGAAGATGCCTGTCAGGCACAGGGTGCGGAGTATTTCTCAAAGAAGGAAAACCGTTGGCGCAAGGCGGGGTCCATGGGTCATGCCGCTGCATTCAGCTTCTATCCCGGCAAGAACCTGGGCGCATGCGGAGAGGCCGGCGCTATTACAATCAATGATGAAAATCTGGCTCAGACCTGCCGGTTGTTGCGTGACCACGGGCAGTCGAAGAAATATTATCACGACATTGAAGGTTACAATGGCCGGCTTGACGCCATTCAGGCTGGTTTTCTGCAGGCTAAGCTCCGGCATTTGAAGAAGTGGAATGGGCAACGTCAAGAAATCGCCCAGCGCTACAATAAGCTGCTTGCCGGTGCCGAGGGTGGTGTGACGCTCCCCTATGAGCCAGACTGGTCTCGATCCGTCTACCATATCTACGCTTTACGGGTTGCCGATCGAGCACAGCTCCAGAAACGTTTAGACGAGGCCGGCATTGGTACGGGGATTCACTATCCGATCGCGCTTCACCTCACAAAGGCCTACGAAGGACTTGGTTTCCGTATTGGTGATTTCCCGGTGGCGGAGAGAGCTGTCTCGCAGGTGCTGTCTCTTCCCATGTTCCCGGACCTCACCTCTCGCCAGCAAGATCGAGTTGTGGCTGGAGTGTTGAAGTCTCTCGCTGTTGCCTCCCGCAGCGGGTCGAGGTAGGGACTCCAGATCCTATATTGGTACAAGAGTACTAGCCGAGCAGATTTGAAAAAGAGTAGGGCAGCGTGGATTCTTACGGCAGTCGCTTTTGCGCTACTGGGAATGGCGGCAGTGCTGGTCAATATGCCGCCGCTCACTGATTGTCGTTCGGAAGCGCCGGTTGCAGCGAAGCAATATTGGCTACGCGCAAAGCAAACAGTGGTGCAGCCGTGGCGAGGACTGCATCACGTGTACGGTATATTTACGGTGCCTGATCAATATAGGCGCGATGATCTCTACACAGCAAGATTGGTGATCGAGGGACTCACCGATGAATTTTCCGAAACCAGCCCCGAAGGCGGAGACATTTACAATGGTCGAGCCGCGGCAGGGCATTACCTGAAGCGCATCTATCTCCCAACACGAACAGCCCTGTGGTTCTTACTGACCGGACGATATGGCGATCTGAATACGTCTTGTCACTGGTGGTTAGTCATTGTGGATCGGAATGGGTGAATCTCGTTTGTGTTCTGTTGCCGATGGCGATCGAAATGCCTAGGCAGCAATAACAAAGGAATTCACAGAATAGAATCGGCAGGTCAGCGCCCTGGGTGAAAAGAAGTACGTAAATCAAATTGGGAGCAACTATACTGTCGAATATGGTAATCGACGAAAACTCGTTGATTGGCGCGGGCAGCCTGTGGCCAACGATGTGCACGCGAACGCGAATAGGCCAGGTAATCCAGGGAGAGTGATAATGAATGCGCATGAAGTAGTAATGCTCGATCTCGACTCAATGTGTGCCAACCTCACGGATGAGTTTGCTGCTCTAGCCGGGAAGCGGGTCTTGATCACGGGCGGGGCTGGGTTTCTTGGGCACTATTTCATCCAGTCGGCGCTCCATTGGAACAATCATGTTCATGCCCACGGGGCTCCAATCCATGTGGTGATCTATGATAATTTTGTTCGTGGAATGCCCCAATGGTTGTCAAAAGCAGAGGGCGACCGAAATCTTGTATTAATTCGACACGATATAAGAAACCCTCTTCCGTCCGATATAGGCGACTTTCAGTTCATTATCCATGCAGCCTCGATCGCGTCACCGACATTCTACAAGCGAGATCCGATTGGAACGATGGATGCGAATGTAAATGGGTTGCGCATGTTGCTTGAATATGCCCGAGGGCAAAAAGAGAAGGGAAGACCAGTCGAGGGTTTCTTGTTTTTTTCAAGTAGCGAGATCTACGGGGATCCTTCCCCTGAGAACATTCCAACTCCTGAGACCTATAGAGGATTAGTGTCATGTACAGGCCCCCGTGCCTGTTATGACGAAGCCAAGAGGTATGGTGAAACCCTCTGTGTAAACTTTGCGCATCAGTTTGGAGTTCCCGTGAAGGTGGCGCGTCCGTTCAATAACTACGGGCCGGGCCTCAAGATCAGTGATCGACGAGTCATCCCAGACTTTGCGAGAGACATGATGAATGGCCGTGACATCATAATGCATTCCGATGGTTCGCCTCAAAGGACGTTCTGTTATGCGGCGGATGCTGTAACGGGGTACTACAAGGTTTTGGTTAAGGGCCATAGTGGTGAAGCCTATAATATCGGAGTTGAAGACCCGGAAATTTCGATGTCTGGCCTGGCCGAGCGCCTCACGACCATAGCGAAGGAGTTGTTCGGATACAAAGGGAGCGTCATTCGGCAAGGAAGTCAAGATGCCAGCTACTTGATCGACAATCCGAACAGGCGATGCCCGGTAATCACTAAAGCGCGGGCACATCTCGGATACAATCCGAGTACCTCGCTGGACGAAGGGCTCAAGCGGTCGCTGATATGGTACAACGAAAATCGGGATGCGCCGGACGCCTAGTTTGGACGATGTGTTCGCGGTAAGGGCATGCCGGGGTTTCGAAATACTGAAGGGTGATGCTCGAGGATTTCCGAATCCATCGAAAGGAATATCATGAGGGTGTCTGTCATAGGAACAGGTTATGTTGGACTTGTGACTGGGGTCTGCTTTGCCGAGAAGGGGCATCAGGTCACGTGTGTAGATGTTAATCCGGCCAAGGTGGACGCAATCAACAGCGGAGTATCACCCATCCACGAGCGAGGATTAGAGGATCTCTTGAAGAAACATGTTGGTGGACTGTTACGAGCGTCGACGGATCTTCCAGGCGCTGTGCAACAGACGGATCTTTCCTTGATTGCAGTTGGGACTCCTTTTAACGGACGCGAGATCGATCTCAGCTATATTAAGGCTGTTTCCAAAGAGATCGGATTGGCATTGCAGGCTAAATCAGGTTATCACGGTGTAGTCGTCAAGAGCACAGTCGTTCCTGGGACAACGGATGAGGTGGTCTGTCCCATCCTTGAAGCGGCATCTGGGAAGAAGGCTGGCGTCGATTTCGGAGTTGGAATGAACCCGGAATTCCTCACGGAGGGGGAGGCAGTAAATGATTTTCTGTTTCCAGACCGAATCGTTCTTGGGGGAATGGATAACACTATAATCGATCAACAGGTCAGCTTGTATGAAGGCTTCCAAGGCGTAGAAGTACTGCATGTGAACAACAAAACGGCAGAAATGATCAAGTACACGGCAAACGCTCTTCAGGCGATGTTGATTTCTTTTTCAAATGAGATCGGTAATCTCTGTGCAGCCGTCAAGGGTGTTGACGTACTGGATGTCATGCGGGGGGTACATGTGAGCCGCTATCTCACCGTCGAAATGCCAGACGGGAGAAGGGTTCAGCCTCAAATTGTTTCCTTCCTTGCGGCAGGGTGCGGATTCGGCGGGAGCTGCTTCCCTAAAGACGTAAAAGCACTGGCGGCGCATGGCGAAAGACTACACGCTCCCATGCATGTCCTCGGCGCAGTGCTCAAGGTTAATGAGCAGCAGCCGCAGAGAATCATTCAACTGCTGAAAAAGCATTTTGCTTCTCTCAAAGGGGTAAGGGTATCCATTCTCGGTCTGGCTTTCAGGCCCGACACGAACGACATGAGAGAGTCGCCTTCCATTCCAATTATTCGTAGTCTGTTGCGAGAAGGAGCATTAGTCAAAGGGTACGATCCTGCTGCGACAGATGAAGCGAGAAAAATTTTCTCTTCACAAGAATTGGAGTTAAGCGGAAGTCTTTTTGATGTGTTGGCGGAAGCTGATGTGGTGGTGCTGGTGACTCGTTGGGATGAATTCAGAAAAATCCCCGACCTGTTGAAAGATCGGAACCCGCAGCCACTCTTCGTCGATGGTCGTCGTCTGCTGGATAAGACCACGATTGCATGGTATGAGGGAATTGGGTTGGACCCGAAATGATCTTTACGGAATCGAAACTCAAGGGCGCCTATGTCATTGACCTTGAACGAGTGACAGACGAACGGGGGTTCTTCGCGCGCTGCTGGTGCGCCAAGGAGTTTTCATCCCACGGATTATGTCCAGCCGTAGTGCAAGTGAATATTGGGCATAGTACCAAGAAGGGAACGGTCCGAGGTATGCATTTCCAGATTACTCCTTACGCCGAAGTGAAGGTGGTGCATTGCAGTAGGGGATCGTTGTACGACGTGATTGTCGACCTCAGGGATGGGTCTCCAACCAGGGGTCAGTGGGTGGGTGTGGAATTGACTGCAGATAACGGGCGTATGGTCTATGTGCCGGAAGGGTTTGCTCACGGCTATCAGACTTTAGAGGATGACACGGATCTGGTCTATCAAACTTCGCAGTTCTATGCCAAGGACGCGGCGAAGGGCGTGCGATACAACGATCCCGCGTTTGGGATTATTTGGCCATTGCCAGTGAGCGTTGTTTCAAGCGGGGATACAAATTGGCCTGATTACTGAGAGGAATGAGTGGGAGTCATGAGCGCATCTGACGAATCGAAACGAGTACTGGTAACGGGAGCGACGGGATTTATCGGTTCCCATTGTCTGGTCTCTCTTGTCCAGCGAGGCTATGAGGTTCACGCGATATCGACGAAATTGGTAATGAAGGCGGAATCGTCGATAGTCTGGCATCAGGCGGATCTTTTGGATGAATCATCCGGTGTGCGTCTGATGGAATCAGTAAAGCCGACTCATTTGCTCCACCTTGCCTGGTATGTCGTCCCAGGGAAGCTGATCTCGTCCGATCTCAACTTTGACTGGGTCCATTCAAGTATGAAATTGTTGAGGGCGTTTCAGCAGCAAGGGGGGCGACGGGTAGTCATGTCCGGATCCAGTTATGAATACGACTGGAATTACGGGTATTGCCACGAAGCGAGAACGCCGAAGATTCCGAATACGGTTTATGGAGCGTGTAAACACGCTTTGGACGTGATGGTTCAGGCATTTTGCCTGGCGCATGGGATTAGCCAGGCGTGGCCCAGGGTTTTCTTTCTGTATGGCCCGAACGAACATCCTGATCGATTGGTGTCCTCCGTCATCCGTTCACTCCTGCAGGGGGCAGAAGCGCGCTGTTCCCATGGGAAGCAGATTCGCGATTATCTTCATGTGCAAGATGTGGCAGAGGCGATTGTGTCCGTCCTGGATTGTGGAGTTGAAGGAGCTGTCAATATTGGGTCAGGCACGGCGGTTACGTTGCGAGAGATGATCGTGACGATTGGGCGTACGTTGGGGCAGGAAGATCTCCTCAAACTGGGAGCGATTCCGAGCCGGGCGAACGATGCGCCGCTTGTGGTGGCTGACGTCGAACGGTTGATCAATGAGGTCAAGTGGCAGCCTCGCTTCTCGATGGAAGAAGGGCTCAAACACACGATCGAGTGGTGGCGTCACACCTTGGCGCAAAATAGGTAAGGGGGAACTGTGGAGCGGATCGCGATTTTGGGGTCAGGGATGGCAGGGTTTGGTGCCGCACACCGGTTCCATACCGAAGGCCATAGAGCGACTTTGTATGAAAAGCGTCCGTACCATGGTGGGCACACAGCTTCCTATGCATTCGACAATGGATTTACTATCGACGAAGGTCCACATGTCTCCTTCACCCAGGTGGAGCGGATCCAAAAGTTACTGGCAGAGAGCGTGGATCAAAAGTTTGAGCGGCTCAGGACGAAGGTTAACAATCATTGGAAAGGCCACTGGATCAAGCACCCCGCCCAGTGCAATCTCCACGGACTTCCGCAGGATCTGATCGTTGATGTCCTGAAAGATTTCATCCGTGCGCAGCACAACGAGTATGGGGAGATCAAGAACTATCAAGATTGGCTCTATGCGAGCTTCGGCAAGACATTCGCTGAAACCTTTCCCATGGAGTACACGATCAAGTACCACACCACGACAGCATCCAACATGAGTACGGATTGGGTTGGTCCGCGACTCTATCGAGCCAAGATCGAAGAGGTCTTACGCGGTGCGCTCTCGCCATCGACCCCCGACGTGCATTATATCGACCAGTTCCGCTATCCATCGCACGGGGGGTTTGTGTCCTACCTGCAGATGTTCATGAAGCAGGTGGATCTTCAGGCCGACCACGAGCTAATCGAGATTATTCCAAGGCACAAAGAACTCCGATTCAAAAATGGGAATGTCGTCGCGTACGACCACTTGGTTTCATCCGTCCCCTTGCCGGATTTGATCAAGATGGTTACCGGTGTTCCGGATGACGTGCTGGAGGCTTCTCAGAGACTGTCTTGCAGCACCGTCGTCATCGTGAGCGTGGGGGTCAACCGTGCAGACCTCATCGACGCTCACTGGACGTATTTTTATGATCGAGACTACTTCTTCACACGACTGAGTACTCCACATTTACAATCACCGCACAATGTCCCTGCTGGTTGCGGGAGTGTTCAGGCTGAGTGCTACTATTCGGCGAAATATCGCCCGCTCGACCGAAAACCGGAAGACTGCATTGAGCCTGTCATCAACGATCTGAAACGCTGCGGTATTCTGCGTGAGGAGGACAAAATCCTTTTCAAACATTCCATGCTTGTTCCCTATGCGAATGTCATATTCGATTTGGACCGCGCAGCAGCTCTCAAGACCGTACATGGGTATCTTGATGATATAGGCATCGCCTACTGCGGGCGATACGGTGATTGGGCCTATATCTGGACTGACGAATCGTTCATGAGCGGGGAAAATGCCGCGCAGAAAGTACTCGATCGATTGGGGAAATAACTGGTGGGATTTAAGTAGTCGCTCATCCAACGCGAGAAGGTGCGTATGAAAGTCGTTCTGTTTTGTGGTGGCTTAGGCATGCGGTTGAGGGAGTATTCGGAGTCCATTCCCAAACCCATGGTTCCTATTGGGTATCGGCCGATCATGTGGCATGTGATGAAATATTATGCCCACTTTGGGCACAAGGACTTTATCCTATGTTTGGGACATGGCGCGGATGTCGTCAAGCGATATTTTTTGCAATACGACGAATGCCAGTCGAACGATTTTGTTCTTTCCCAAGGCGGAAAGCACATCGATTTAATCAGCTCGGACATTCAGGATTGGAACATCACGTTTGCAGACACCGGAGTGGCCTCGAATATTGGTCAACGCCTGAAGGCCGTCGAGAAATATTTGGAGGGCGAGGACGTGTTTTTGGCAAATTATAGCGATGGCTTGACCGACCTACATCTGCCCGCTCAAATCGAACAGTTTCATGCGCATGGGAAGATCGCCAGCTGTATTTGCGTTGCCCCACCATTGAGTTATCACATCATCTCCATGGGTAAAAACGATCACGTGGAGAAAATCGAAAGCATGAGCCGGGCCAATATGAAAGTGAACGGAGGGTATTTCGTTTTCAAAAAGGACATATTTTGCTATATCAAGCCAGGTGAAGAGCTAGTGGTCGAACCCTTTCAGCGATTAATCAAAGAACGCCAACTGCTTGCCTATGAACATGCGGGCTACTGGGAGTGCATGGATACGTTCAAAGACAAACAACGGTTGGATGAGATGTATGCGCGAGGAGATGCGCCTTGGGAATTATGGAAGCTGCGGGGCAAGAAAAAGGGAAAGCCTTGAGAACTGGGTTGTGTGAAAAGTAACTCGGTTCCTATTTTGACCGGCTATGCATACACCAGAAATTTTCACACTCGCGACGTCGCAGTTAAGGATTTTATGTCTCGGAGCACATTCGGACGACATTGAGATCGGGTGCGGGGGAACAATTCTGAAGCTTCTCCACCACCATCCCGGTAGTCACGTCGTATGGGTAGTACTGAGTGCGAGAGGGCCTCGGAAACAGGAAGCGATTTCTAGCGCCAAGATGTTTCTTGCGCATGCTGGGTCGACGAAAATTGAAACAAAGTTATTTAAGGAAAGCTTTTTCCCGTACTCCGGGGAAGCGATCAAAGCGTATTTTGAAAAACTCAAGCAGGTCAGCGAACCTGATTTGATTTTCACTCATTACCGGCATGATCTCCATCAAGATCATCGCGTCGTCTGTGAATTGACTTGGAATACATTCCGTAATCATCAAATTCTCGAGTACGAGATACCGAAGTATGATGGCGATTTGGGCCAGCCCAACGTCTTTGTTCCATTGACCCAAGCCCTCTGTGAAAAGAAAGTCAAGCGGCTCATGGAAGGGTTTTCTACACAACGAAACAGACAGTGGTTTACAGAAGATACCTTCTACGCGCTTCTTCGGCTTCGGGGTATCGAATCCAACGCTTCAGAAAAGTATGCCGAAGCTTTTTATGGTCGAAAGATCGTGATTGGGTAAACAGAGTATTTAGGCGCTCAGGTCGCATCCATCACTTGACGAGAAACCGTGGGTAAGCTCTGCGACGATAATCTACCCGCACTGCTCAGGGCAGCGTAGGGGCCAACCGAAAGGCATTCACCTAGACAATGAAAGGCTCTGTCCAGACAGGCGAAACCACTTCTCGCGTGCTCATGTTCTCGCATGGAAATGTTGCAGATAAGATGCTCGTCAGATGTATGAATTACGAGTTTGAGGAAGTAATCTCGCAAATAGATTCAGTAACGGTTCTTGCCCCATCACCAAACAAATGGTTCAAATACGGCACACGCATTTCACAGAGGCTCGCAAAAAATACGCCGCTCTCTCTTAATCCTGGCATTGACGAAATTGTTGTAGAAGGTAGATATGATTTATTTTTTACGGTGTGCGAATTCGTCAAGGACTTGCTAGCCTTAAATGCTTTAAAAGGGTGGCAAGAGCGATGCGCGAAATCGGTGTGTTGGATAGATGAGATTCTGCTGAGTGAGTGTGTCCATCGAGCCTGTTTGGCGAAATTGATTTCTCAATTCGATCACGTCATCGTTGGTTGTAAACAGGGGGTAGGCCTAATAAAACCTCTAATTGAAGGGGATTGTGTATTTTTGCGACCAGGAGTGGACGCATTCAGATTTTCCCCATTTCCCCATCACCCTGAAAGGTCGATTGACGTGTTAAGCATTGGTAGGAGATCAGAGGTGACTCATAGCAAGTTGATACGAATGGCAGAAGACGATAAGATTCTGTATGTGTACGACTCCACAAATGGAGATGAGGCCAGGTCTCCAGCGGAGCATAGGCTGTTATATGCAAATCTGTGTAAACGGAGCAGATATTTTATTGTCAATCCAGGGAAAATTGACCAGCCTGATGCAATAGGCAGAGAGATCATTATTGGCGCAAGGTATTTTGAGGGTGCTGCTTCAGGGTGCATTTTGATTGGAGAAGTTCCCGGAGACGATAGTTTTCAAAAATTCTTCCCATGGCCTGATGCGGTAGTTCCATTGCCTTATAATTCTGAAAATATAGACAAGGTAATGGAGGAGTTGGATCTGCAACCTGATTGGCAGAAGAAGATCCGTAAGAATAATCTTGCTGGATCTTTACTTAACCATGATTGGGTTTATAGGTGGGAAACTGTTCTCGGTCTCGCTGGGATGGAGTCTTTGCCTGCGCTTATGAAGAGAAAACAACGCCTAAAGGGACTGGCAGAGTCCGTGGAGACGAGTGAGGTGTGAGTGATTGGGGTCTCTGATTAGAATGATCTGGTGTGTACGCTCCCCGGTCAAGGAGACATTTCCAGAGGAGATCTTCTGGCCATGATTTGGGCCTGATACGTCGCGGGTGGCATTTGGGCCAAAGTATCATAGGACCGCTCTTCGTTGTACTCCCGCATCCGCTCCGCGCGGATCTTGCACATCCTGATCCAACGACTCGAACACATAGGCATCGAGGATTTCATGGCGAAGGTCATTCCATATAGACTTTCTGATCCAGCCTTCTCAGTTGAAGGTGCCGACGCTGAATCGCTAGATCCTCTAGCCAGGTCATGAAGTGATCGACAAGGGGCTCCCACCCGTTTTCGAACCGAATCGCCTGAGGCTGGCTGCACCAAGTGGCGAATTAATCCGACACCTCAATAATCGTGGAGTAAATTGTGTCTGTCTACGTATGTTGGGCTTGTAGTATGGGTGTTCGGGGTGGAAAAGCCTGTTCAGATCGCGCTTTCACTGATGCGCGACTTTCTTTGGAAGCAGGTTCAGCAGTTCCTGCGTTCATCTTGTGGGTGGCGAGGACGTAACCCCTAGGGTTTGAGACCTGGCGTACAGTATGAAATCCATGACAACTGGACTGTTGAGGTACCTTGAGGTTCTAGTCGTGAGCTTTGAGAAACCGCCATTGTATGAAATCTGTCTCGCGGCGATCGGTTTCTTGACATTTTCTCTATACTATCGCCTCTTTGGGCAGCATGTTGGGTACCTCGCGATTGGGTTCTTTTGCGGTGTGTTACTTGCCCTAAAACTGGTCCCGGCACTCGTGCGGAGATTGCTACCCTTTTCGGAAACCGCTCAAAAATGCTGGGCTAACCACCGTCTACTTGGGAAGAGATATGACTCCTACCAGCTGCGGAAGTTGTTCTGGATTGGGCTGGGCCTGTTGGGACACATAGCAATGTCCGGCAACTTCGTTGGCTTGGAGGTCCTGCTCGCGATGACGTGTCTGCTGCTCGGCGGAATCGGATGGTTGGTATGGCAAAAGAAGGGTATTAGGGATTCAGAATGTCGTGATTGATGGAAGGGTGATTTGCGTGACTCCTCAATGGCGGCGACAGAAAGCAGGGTGTCGCTATTTCAAGGAAACGGCTGCTGGTTCGTTGAAGATGGAATAGATACCAAAGAGTGAAGACTTCATGACACTATTTGAGTGACCTGCTGCCGTGAATGGTTGCAGAGAGAGAATCACAATCACCCAGTGGGATTCGAGGCAGCGAGTGAGGAGTATGTTATGAATGATTGTTCAAAAATTCGTGCCGGTGAATGGGTTCAGGTCAAAAGCAAGAACCAGATCTTGAAGACTTTGGACAATAGCGGCCAACTGGAGCGGATGCCCTTTATGCCGGAGATGTTTCAGTATTGCGGGCAGCGCTTTAGAGTGTTCAAGCGGGCTCATAAGACCTGTGATCCGCCGAATGGTCTTGAGGGACGGCGGGTGACGAACGCGCTACATTTGGCTGACGTTCGTTGCGATGGGCAAGCCCACGGCGGTTGCCAGGCCGGGTGTTTAATATTCTGGAAGGATGCCTGGTTGGAACGAGTGAACGATGTTGTAGAACCTCCTCCCATATTTGAAATTGCGAAGTCACAGTCGAATGCAAAACAATGCGATACGGTCATTGGTTGTACTGAGCAAGAAGTGTGGGCAGGGACTCTTGCTTCCGGCAATGAGACAAACCCCGCTGAAGTGATGTATGTGTGTCAGTCCACCAACCTGTCAAAAGCCACTCACCCATTGTGCTGGTGGGATCTGAGGCAGTACATTGAGGACTACACTTCCGGTAACGTTCGGCTGTCTCAGATTCTAGCTGCCTTCCTGTTTTTTGTTTATTCTACTATAGCCCGAGGGGGGGTTGGTGTGGGTTCTGCTATGCGCTGGGCGTACGATTGTTTTCAGAAGCTCCGCGGAGGGGTCGTGTACCCCATACGAGTGGGTGAGATCCCAAAAGGCATGCGGACGCCGGCAGCACACTTAAACCTCCAAATAGGTGAACTCGTGAGAGTAAAAAGTTACAAGGAAATTTTAGCAACCTTAAATGAGATATCACACAACCGAGGCATGTACTTTGATGCAGAGGCAGTTCCCTTTTGTGGCGGAGCCTACGAGGTTTTAAGACGCGTGGAAAAGATTATCGATGAAAAGACAGGCAGAATGATGAACATAAAGAACGATGCGATAATACTGAAAGGCGTGGGCTGTCAGGCTCGGTATGCGCAATGCCGTAGGTTTTGCCCCAGGAGTATTTATGTATATTGGCGGGAGATCTGGCTGGAAAGGGTCGCCAACGAAGGTCAGCACTCGGCAAGCAAGGCCTCGAACAGTCCGTGAGCTTTTGACTTCTCCCTGTCAATCTACACGCCTCAAAATACGTGGGTCAGCAGCCAAGTTTTGTAAGCGTCGGAGACAGAGTTTAACAACTAAACCGAACGGCTGTGAAGTATTCTGGCAAGTCCGGTCTGAGGGAGCAACAACAACTTGCTCATCCAGAGTCGGTGGTTCTGGCAAGCTCGACAAGATTGCCGACTGGAGTGGAAACTCATCAAGCCGTGCATGCCGGAGTAGAACGGCAGCATCAAGCGGTTTTTTCAGGAGCCTCAAGAAAGAGTATGTCCGCAGTATGCGTATTAGATGTTCGAAGAAGTAATGAGATCATCCGAGACCGCGGTGCATGGTGTAACTACGGAATGTCGCACAAGCGCTTTGGGCTACCGGCGCCCCGTCCAATATCATGCTCAGTAATCAACCAGGCGCTGCGATTTCATGGGCGTGCAACAAGTCTCATTGACCTGGGGAGTGTACACGCGCTCCATATCTGACGAGATTTCCTATTCTTATTTCTATGAGTGGAAAGAGTATAAGGGACATGAGTTTGAAAGCTGATGCATCAAATGAATCATACCGGCAGATCCTGAGATCTACGACCATTCTAGGTGGGGCATCATTTATCAACATAGTATTAAGAATTCTGAGAACGAAGTTTCTGGCTATTCTCCTTGGGCCGTCCGGTATAGGTTTATGGGCAATTTTTAATTCGATTGCGGAGGTGGCAGGGGCGGTAGCCGCTATGGGTATCGATAGTAGTGGCGTGAAACGAGTCGCCGAAGCGGCAGGTAGTCGAGAGCAAGAGAAGCTTTCTCGTACTATTCATGCGCTCCGAAGGGCGATATGGTGTCTTGGGGTCGGGGGGATGATTCCCGTAATTCTACTAAGTCCTCTGATTTCCCAATTTACATTTGGAAATGAAGAACACTCGTTTGAAATTATGCTCCTCTCCATTCTGATTGTTTGTGGGACTATTATGAATGGAGAGATAGCTATAATTCAGGGAATGCGTAGGGTTGGTGATCTAGCGAAGGTGAATATCTTTGGTGCGTTAGGGGGAACGCTTTTGGCTGTTCCAATTGTGTACGTATGGGGACAGAAGGGAGTTGTCCCCTCTTTGATAGCTGTTTCTGGCATAAGTCTATTGAGCACATGGTGGTATGCCAGGAAAATCGAGGTAACTCGCGTACGGATGGCTTGGGTAGAGGTTTGGAGCGAAGTCAAACCTGTGCTTACTCTCGGTGCGGCGGTGATGGGTAGTGTGTTTGTATATAGGGGGACACCGTACTTGGTCAACGTCCTTGTTACGAGGAGAATTGGTCTAGAAGCGGTGGGTTTACTCCAAGCTGCCACGGTTTTGTCTTCGATCTACGTGGGGTTTATTATTGATTCCATGGGTAAAGACTATTTGCCACGCCTATCCGCCATCGCTAGCGACGATGCGGCGTGCAACAAGCTCGTCAATGAGCAGCTCAAGATGGCTATGCTTATAGCCGTGCCGGGAATCGTAGCCACACTTACTTTTGCCCCTCTGATCCTACAAGTCTTTTACTCGAGCGACTTCATAGCTGCCTTTGAAATTCTGCGATGGCAGATCATGGGAATATTATTGCAGGTGGCAAGTTGGCCGATCTTCAGTATTCTGTTGGCCAAAGGGTATGGAAAGTTGTTTTTTGCCACATTTGCGATATCGAACACCCTATATATTGGCTTAGCAGTAGTAGGGATTTCTTATGCTGGATTGAACGGAGCCGGCATGGCTTTCCTCGGCATGTGGGCGTTCTATGCGGTGATCATTTACAGCATTGCAAAGTATTTGACGGGATTTACCTGCTCAAGTGCGAATGCTCGAGTTGCTCTGGTGACCTTCCCCGCTGTAGGAGGCGTATTTATTTCTGGGTTTCTATTCGATCCGTTCTGGTCCATGATTATCGGCGGCACCATGCTCATAGCCATGGCTTTTTACTCAATTAAGTCATTATTGGGCATCATGGGTTCTGGTGGCCTTGTTCCTTTCTTAAGGTCAAGTAAAGCACATGTCTAGTAGGCAGCCTATCCAATCCAAGCTCACGGAATTGTCACGAAACCTGACGTTTCGTGGGTAGACTACAATGAGTTCTTCGAAAAAAGAAAGAACAGTTTGGATAGACTTGGATAATTCTCCGCATGTGCCCTTCTTTTTCCCAATTATTAAGGAACTGGAGAAAAAAAAGCACTCCGTGATTCTTACCGCTCGAGACACGTTTCAGGTACTAGGGCTCGCCAACTACTACAAGTTGGACTATCTAAAAGTAGGGAAACATTATGGGGCAAATAAGTTCCTTAAGGTTCTCGGTACGATATGGCGGAGTGTGCAATTGGCAGGTGTGATCCTCAAACACAAACCCGACATATCGATATCCCACGGTTCCCGATCTCTAATCTTGCTATCTTCGATGCTTGGCATTCCGACGGTGCTTCTGTTCGATTATGAGCACTCCAAGAGTCTTCCTCTCGTCAAGCCAGTTTTGGGCCTTTCGCCGGAAGTCATAAATGATCCTCACTTAGCGAAGCATTTTAAACGAGGTCATCGAGTGTATTCCGGAATCAAGGAAGATGTATACGTACCAGCGTTTAAGCCGGATTGTTCAATTGTTCAGCAGCTGAATCTTAGAGAGGACGATATCGTAGTCACTATTCGTCCCCCAGCTAGTGAGGCCCATTACCACAATCCTGACAGCGATAAACTATTTATGAGAGTTGTAGAATTTTTGGGCCATAGTTCAGGGGTTCAAATGATCATTCTGCCACGTAATGAAAAGACTCAGAAAGATCTTGTGTATAAGACTTGGCCCAGGTGGTGTAAAGAGGGAAAAATAACTATTCCCGATAGAGTCGTAGATGGTCTTAATTTGATATGGCATTCCGATTTGGTGATTAGCGGTGGAGGAACTATGAACAGGGAAGCGGCTGCATTGGGTATCCCTGTGTACAGCATCTTTCGCGGAACTCTTGGGGCGGTGGACAGGTATTTGGCCGAGCGCGGACGCCTGATAATGATCAAAACCCAGGAGGATGTGGAGGCAAAGATTCGGCTTGTCAAGAGGCGTAAAGAAACTGGTGAGACCTTTGGTGACAGCTTGGCGTTGAAGCAAATAGTGATTGCCATAGAGGAGGAGCTGTCCCATCTCCCCCTCTCATAAGTACGACTTGGTGCTCGGTCAAGGAAGTTCCTATTGTATGTTGATCCTTCTCATCTGTGCGCTGAGGAATTTCATGAATGGGCTGCTGCCGGTTTCAAAGACACCAAGTTAGGTGTATGAATGAAACCGGAGGTGCATCATGGAGCGACGGAAGTTTACGCGAGAGTTTAAGCTGTAGGCGGTGAAGTTGATTCGAGAGTGTGGAGTGACGGTGGCGCAAGCGGTGCGGGATTTGGGCGTGCATGGGACGGTGTTGCGCCGCTGGGTGCAGGAGTGTGCGGCCGATGCCCAGCAGGCCTTTCCAGGGCAGGGGCAGATGAAGCCTGAGCAGGCGGAACTGGCCCGGCTCCGGCGTGAGGTCATCAAGCTGAAAGCGGACCGCGACATCTTAAAAAAAGCCGCGGCCTACTTCGCGCAGGAGGCGCTGTGACGTTCGCCTTCGTTGCGAAGCACCGGGGGATTTGACCGGCGGGATGGTTGTGTGAGGCGCTCGGCGGGTCTGGCACGACCTGCTGGCGGACGAGATTTCCTGCGGCCGACATCGGATCGAACGGCTGATGCGTCAAGCCGCCTTGCGCACACGCCCCAGACGGCAACGGATGCGATCAGACACCGGAGCACGTTCGGTAAACGTCGTCGCCCCGAATGTGCTCAACCGGACGTTCGACGCCGCGTCGGCAAACTGCAAATGGGTCGCCGACTTCACGTATCTCTGGACGCCGAAGGCTGGCTCTACGTGGCCGCGGTCGTCGATCTCTTTTCTCGACGGGTGGTCGGGTGGTCTATGAGTGCGACGATGACCGCCCAGCTGGTCACCGATGCACTCGAGATGGCGATCTGGCGACGGAGTACGCCTCACACCGTGCTGCATCACTCCGATCGAGGGAGTCAGTATACGAGTGAGCCGTTCCAGCGCTTCCTGGCCGACCACGGCATCACCTGCAGCATGAGTCGGGCGGGCAACGTCTGGGACAATGCGGTGATGGAGAGCTTCTTCTCCTCGCTGAAAACTGAACGCACGGCCACAAAGATGTACCGCACTCGATCCCAAGCCAAGGCCGACGTGTTCGATTACATCGAGTGCTTCTACAACCCTCGGCGGCGGCACTCCACCCTTGGGGTATCTCAGTCCGATGGAGTTCGAAATGCAGGCGGAGTTAGCGTAGGCGGGTATCAACTAAACCGGCAGCAGCCCAAGACGTTCCTCGGTCGTCCGAATAGCGGTAGATCTTAGTCCGTTAGCAGGACGGATTCATTCGGACAGGTGTCAATATAACCGGGTTGTCTAGATATATTGAGAGCATTGGAATTGGACATGGATCGTGCGGAAATGACTCGTCAGCAAGCGACAGACATCAGTGGATGTATAGCCAGTCTTATGGCTTACTGTGGAAAGAATAACTGGGCTGGGTTTGATCCCTATGATGCATTAAATAGTCGAGTGTTCAACCTCACGCCATT
>SWDH01000008.1:0-29858 GCA_005116945.1 Nitrospira sp. | reverse complement strand
GTCCGAATCTCCTACGAGGATGCGTACGGGGTATGAACGAATACCACACAACAGACTGGTATCGGATCGCGGTGGAACAATTGTCTGGCGTGGCTCTCGCTGTGCAGAAGCAGGGAGAACTCGACCTGGATGCGTTGTCTGCCCTCGCGGTGGAGATTGCGGAAGAACTTAAGCGAAGCGATCAATTGCTGATTCAGGCCATGAGCGGCCCGGCAGGTCCTTCACTCATCACGAATCTCGTGAACGTCGCAATATTGGCAACAACGGTTGGTGCGAGGCTGGGGTATCATGGGAAGGAGCTGGATCGGCTGACCTTAGCAGGGCTTCTGCACGACATTGGGCTCTTTGCTGTGCCGCAGTCATTAATTACGAAGTCGGGCCGGTTGACGCATGATGAACGTACGCTCATTGAACAACATCCTGAACTCGGTTATCAAACGATTCGAAAGGCGGGTCAGAAATACGACTGGTTGGCACAAGTGGTGCGCCAAGCGCATGAGCGATGGAACGGACAAGGGTATCCGAATAAGTTGAGTGGGCGTCAAATCTGTGAGTTTGCCCAAATCATCGGCGTGGTTGATATCTTCGACGCTCTCGTGAGTCCTCGCGGGTATCGACGCCGATTCTTTCCGCACGAGGCGGTGCGAGAATTGATTGTGGCTGAAAGGACGGCGTTCCCTCGCGAAGTCGTGAAAGCCTTGGTTGAGCAGCTGTCGGCCTATCCATTGGGTACGTCTGTGCGGTTAACTACCGGAGAGGTTGGGGCGGTCATACGAGTCAATCCGTGCTATCCACTCCGTCCGGTTGTATGGATTGAGGGCGAGGTAGGGTATGGCCAGGAGCGGCGGCAGCTCGACCTGAGCCGTACCCCTCTCGTGACGATCGTTGAAACATTGGAGCCTCCTGACGTCGCACGCGCATCGGGTCAGGTGAATGGGATACAGGCCAAGACCACGGATGTCGTCCCCTCGGCATCCGATCAGTTCACATCGCTCCTGGAAGGCTTAGACGCGCTTGCGAGTGCAATTCAAGGTGCCGTTGAGTCCAGGGCTTCTGTCCAGGAAGATGAGGCCGTTGCCTGTTTCGATGAGCATCGATGCAGAGACCAACCTTCTGTGCAGAGGGCTGCAGATATCAGTTTTGAGAAGGAAGTGATAGGGCTATTCGCCCTCGAAGCACACGAGTGGCTGGCACAAATTCAGACCGCAGTGAGACAGCTCGCTGAAGGGGCCAAAGGAGCGGCGCGCCCGAAGCTCTACGGGATTCTCTTGCAGGGGATTACCAATCTTGCGAAATCTGCTTCGACGGTGCAGCTTCAGACTATTGCGCAGATGGCGTCGAATCTGCTTCCGATTCTCCACGATGTCCGGCGGCCAGAGCCACGTGCGATAGCGGTGGCACTCCAGTCGCTTCAGGACGGGTTAGATCGGATCAGTTTGGCCGTGCGTGCCCTAGCAGGAGAGCGCGTGGGCGAATCTCCTGGACATGGCGATGTTCCTCTCACAACGGTAAGTGATTCGTTGCAGGCTCTTCCTGTCCCTGTGACGGAGCCTTCTGTAGGCTCCCAGTTGCGGGTGCAGCCCGTCGCGAGTTCCAGTCCCGCACTCCTTCAAGCTCTTCGAGACCTGCAACAGGCTCGTGCGCGGTCGACACAGCCGGTCCGCGATGTGTTGGAAGCTGTGATTCAGCGAGCCGAGAAGGAAGCTGATCTACTTGATGTCGCCGGCGTCGGGCGCATCTTGGCAGAGCTTGACCGGCTCGACGACGCGTTTCTTCAAGAAGTCCGTCGGCGAGTTCCGATCATCAGTTCCGCACTTATACAGGTACGAGCGAGTGATCTGACTCCTGCTGTATCGGCGTCCCAGCTTGATCCTTTTCTCAAACAGATTGATGCTCTCTATGATTTGGCCAACCAAGTTCAGGCGACGATGATTATGATGTTTTTGCACGGACTCCGATCCTTTCTTCTGGTAGCAGCCTATCCAAGCAATTCGACCGCAGCGCAACGATTGGAAAGCATCGAAGTGAGGATTCAAGCATTGATTCCGATGACGGAGCAGTGGAGTAATATCGGGCGTGTCGAACGATCGGCAATTAGTGAAATCTTGCAGTCTGGCCAATAATGTTTATGGGAGGTTGTACGCCATCAGACAGGCCTCAAGCGAGGGAGACAAACTCGGCGCAATGTACGGTCGATGGAATAGTGAACCCTTCCTCCAGTGGGCTTGTCGTCGCGGTGTCTTAGTTGTTGCCGTAAAAGTCTTTGTAAACAATACGGGCTCGCATTGGTGCCAGGTGGGGTGCCAACGGTTGAGTGCAGTGACTGCTGGCATGAGTCTCAATAATGCTCGCTTGATATAGCGCCGTATCCTGCCGGATACCTAGGCCAGATACACAAGATTTTGCTGATTGTCTGGCTGCCCATGTAGTGGGGACGGCCAAGCATTAAAGCCAATGCGAAGGTTCTGTGCCACCTCGAATCTGAAGCGGGCGGGAAAGACGTACGCATTTACTTTGTACAACGAATAGATGGGGGAGATATGCTTTTTATGTCAGTATCTGGCACGATTGAGTAGGTTTTCTGCTGCCTGCAGCCGCACGGTCTTCTTTAGTGTAGATACAGGTTTTGAAGGAGTCCGTAAAGCACACTGTGGCGGAGAGGGAGGGATTTGAACCCTCGGTAGAAGTTTCCCCCTACGGCAGTTTAGCAAACTGCTGCCTTCGGCCACTCGGCCACCTCTCCCCTAGTCCCAGTTCTATGCGGGGTTCCCAATCATCTGCAACGCGGGTCGATGACCATAGGAAGGCCAGCAAGCGATGGGTGATCTTACCCTAGGCTAGGTGGGAGGTACAAGCGGTTCGCACGGGAGATCAAGAAAAACTCTCCGAGGAAGACAGGAAGACTCATAGATCTAGCGGTTTAGTCCATGGAAGTACGATAGGTTTATTCGCAATCCGGACAAGAGAGGATGAAAGGAGACGTGCCCATTGGCCGGACGGTTTCATATTGCACGTGGTGGCATGGTCCCATGAGGGTAACGGGAGAGGGTGGCTTTGATGCCCCAATACAGTCGGTTGCCTGCGGAAGGCGGTCGTATTGGCGATGGGTGTCGAGTATCGAAGTTCAATGTGGCTGAGTCTGACCACTCCGCTGACTGATAACATTCGTAACGCGTTTTGTGTTTGTTTCCTGCGTGCTCTGCGCAATTTTATAGATTGGATTGGGGAAGAGAAAACGTGCATGGTGTGTTTCTCCTCTGTTGACACGAGACGGAATTGTTTACATCCAGAGTAATCGCCCGAGGTCTTCGTTGAGTTCGCGGGGGCGCTGGCATTGAGAACAGCGAGCGAAGAGTCCGCCGGCTTGCGGGTGCATGTTCCCACGAAGCACGAGCTGATATTTATGGTTTCCGCAAGAGGGGCAGGCTTTGCCGTCTAGCTCTCGATGAATGGCTCCGATCTTCCCGATCTGTTTGTGCATCGATTGCCCTCCCATACATGACATCCATAACGTATGCGTGAGAAGGTGATATTGGGGCAGTGAAGAAATTTTGAAAATACCGAAGAGGTAGGTGAGATCGAACTAAAGTGGGGGGGAAAGCTAAAAAGAAAACCTTGATTCCAGAATTATTAAAGTAGGCGTATTCCACATTAGTGTATTTAAACATTAACTATTACGTGTATAGCATTGAAAATAATGATATGTATAGTTTCATCATATGGGTTCCAGATGGTCTGATGACACTACGAGAGGAGTAAGGGATGGGTCTCTGTAAATGGGAAAGCGGTAGGCCCAGGCCAGTCTTTTTCTGATAAGACCAGACTCTTGCTACTTTGTGGTTGTTTTTGGGGTGCCAATTCCAAAACTTTCCACGGTCATAACCCAACTCGTGTCATTGGCGGAGGGGGCGAGATTTGAACTCGCGGACCCCTTGCGAGGTCTCCAGTTTTCAAGACTGGCACGTTCGGCCGCTCCGTCACCCCTCCATATCACCCATCACCCGCATCGAAACCTGTATGCATATTCTTGGAGGCGGGAAAATACTCTCGAGTATCTCATTCTTTTCTTATCTGCTCCACTCCACCCATGTATTGGCGTAACACCTCCGGTATCATGATGCTTCCATCTGGTTGCTGATAGTTTTCGAGGACGGCCACGAGTGTGCGTCCGACGGCCAGCCCAGACCCATTAAGCGTGTGAACAAACTCTGTTTTTGCAACTTTCTTCTCGACTATACCTTGGCATGGTAAACGCGACCAACTCCACTTTGTTGAATTGATGGAGGCGAATGAGTCCTCTGGTGTCCTTTCCATAGGATCCTGCCTCGCGGCGAAAACAGGGGGTGTAGGCGGTATACCTGATCGGCAGTGCACCCTCAGTGAATATCTCGTCGCGGTGGAGATTGGTCACAGGAACTTCGGCAGTTGGAATCAAGAAATAGTCTTCGTCCCTCAGGCGAAAGAGATCTTCCTCGAATTTTGGTAACTGACCGGTTGCAGTCATGCTTGATCGATTGACTAGAAATGGCGGCAGGACTTCCCGATAGCCGTGTTGTGTCGTGTGAAGGTCGAGCATATAGTTAATGAGTGCTCGTTCGAGTCGTGCACCGGCACCGGTTAGAACAGCAAACCGTGCGCCGGAGATTTTCGCTGCACGGTCGAAATCAAGAATGCCAAGGTCTTCACCTAACTCCCAATGGCTCTTGGCCGGTGTCGTCAACACGGGTGGGGAGCCCCACCTGCGCGCCTCCTGGTTGTCACCCGCGTCTTTCCCTATCGGGACCGACGAATGCGGAAGATTTGGGGTGCGGAGATTCAGATCGGCAAGGGCTTCTTCAACATTCCGTAGCTCATCTTCGATCGTCTTAATCCGTTCGCCGACGGCCTTCATGGCCGCCATGCGGGCATCTGCTGGTTGCTTTTCTCGCTTCAGCTTGGCAACCTCGTCCGATCCTTTTTTTAGCTCATGGCGAAGTTGCTCAACCTGGCCTGTCAAGGCTCGACGTTGTTCGATCAACGTGCGAATTCTATCCCAAGGGACATCGGCGCCACGGGAGCCAAGCTGCTCCCTGATAGCGTCTAAATTATCGCGAAGCGTGCGGAGGTCGTACATGATAAATATTCCTGAAAGCGGCTGAAATTTAGCATCGAGGTAGGGGTTAGTCAATCAATCGCGCTGTGATATCTCCCCCAGAATGCGGGGTTTCCCGTTGACAGGAGCGGGTGAATCAAGGACGATACCGCGATGCGCACGGTGATGAATCCACCTAATCCATTCGAATCACAGCACCGAGATCTCTTAGAGCCTGCGCCCCATGTGCAGCTGCAGATGTTTGAAGATGCGACCCGTGACATTCTGAGCAGGAATGACAGTCCGGATCTGCCGTTTCGATGGAGCCTCAACCCCTATAGGGGCTGTTTCCATGCGTGTGTCTATTGTTATGCCAGGCCGACGCATGAGTACTGGGAATTTGGTGCCGGGACAGATTTTGAGTCCAAGATTATGGTGAAGCGAGAGGCCCCGGCCTTGCTCCGCCGGAGGTTCGAGAAGCCTACATGGAAAGGCGAATTGATCCTATTCTCGGGGAATACCGATTGTTATCAACCCCTGGAAGCCTCACTAGCGTTGACGCGGAGCTGTCTAGCCGTCTGTGCTGAATACCGGAATCCAGTCGGAATTATCACCAAAGGGGTATTGGTGCTGCGTGATGTAGATATTCTGTGTCGGTTGCAGGAGGAGGCGTCGGTTCGCGTCTACTTCAGCATACCGTTTTCAGAGGATGAGGTCGCGCGCAAGGTTGAGCCCCATGCGCCTTCCATCCGGAAACGCTTTGAAGCGATGGCGACATTGGCGAACGCTGGGATTCCCACCGGCATCTCGCTGTCTCCAATCATTCCAGGTCTCAATGATGAGGATGTGCCTAACCTATTGGCCCGAGCGAAACAAGCCGGGGCAGTGGACGCGGTGGCGACGCTCTTGCGTCTGTCTGGCCCAGTGGAGCCGGTATTCGTGGAGCGGATGACTGCGGCGTTTCCAGATCGAATTGCCAGAATCATGCATCGGATTCGAGATGTGCGTGGTGGGGCGATCAGCGCGAGCGCCTTCTTCAAACGCCATCGCGGTGTCGGCCCGTATTGGAGCATCATCGAACAATTGTTCGAAGTTTCCAGGCGCAAGGCGGGATTGTCGGCAATGTGCGACGAGGCGATTCCTGCTACGTTTCTTAGGCCGGGGGTCGGGCAAGCTGTCTTATTTTGAAGCAAGAGGGCACGGAAGGGAGTCAGAATGAAACATAACCCTGGATTCCTCAAGTTGGTCAATGAGACACGAGTGCGAGTCAAGGAATGTACGATAGCGCAGGCGAAGGCTCGGCTCGATAGTGGTGAGGCGCTGCATTTTCTCGATGTGCGTGAGGATCACGAATTTGCGAAGGATCATGCGAAAGGCGCCCGTCATCTTGGAAAAGGGATTATTGAGCGCGACGTGGAAACGCGTATCCCTCATAAAGAAGAAGCGATTGTGCTCTACTGCGGGGGCGGCTACCGGTCGATCCTAGCCGCGGATGTGCTTCAGCAGATGGGCTATACGAATGTGGTATCGATGGATGGGGGAATCAAAGGCTGGAGGGATGCAGGCTATCCGATAGAGTCTTGATAGGACCTCAGGCAGGCTGAAGTCCCATCAAGGCCGAGGTGGTTATTTGCTGTTGACTCGATCGAATTCTTTGATGACTTGATCGGTTAAATCGACGGTGTCCTTGTTGTAGATGACGATTTTTACCGTTTGTTCGCTGCCTTTATCGACGACAAGGGCAAACCCGCTTTTTTCCGCCACGGTCTTCGTGGCCGAAGAAATTTTCTTCATATACTCGTCGACCAATTCCTTCTGTTTCCCCTGTAATTCCTGATTAAACTCCTGCGCGCGTTTCTGGTACTCCTGGACCTTGGTACGGAACTGGGTTTCTTTTTCTTTCTTTTCCGTATCGCTTAACTTCGCAAGTTGCTCCTTGAGCGTCTTTTCTGTGTTGCGCAAATCTTCTTCATCCCCGGACAACAACTTCTGCCTGGTGGTCACATATTCTTTGAGCCCATCCAAGGCTTTTCTCCCCGCTTTGGATTTCTCTAATACTGTCTGAGGATCGACAACGCCCATTTTGAAGGCTTCGGCGGCTTGTGCAGCAGGAAGAGATCCAAGACAGATGATGCCTGCCGTGACGAAGGAGAGGGTGATCCGCCTGAAGAAGGTTCCCGTCGTATGCATACCTCATGCTCCTTTTTTGGATTAACGATGCACCAGCGTGACTGGTGCGAGAATAGCTGGGGGCCTAGATCCTGTCAAGAGTTTGGAGTGAGAGATTGGCTCGTGAGTGGGTTAGACAAAGTATCGGCTGGTGTCGAACTTATATTCGGTATTATCGATCAAACGAACAATACTATCGCGGAAACCCCCACCTTCATCTTGTTCGGTCAAGTCTATCTCGCGCCCCTGATCGACCGGGTTTCCTTGTGGGTCGGTGATTACTTTAACGAACGGTCGTTCGGCGTTTACCTTGTCTAGTGCCGGTTTGACGACGACTGCCAGCTCGCTTGTCTCCAGCATCACCAGGCTGCCGATCGGAATGATCCCGACGCAGTTCACAAACAGTTTGAGGAGGACTGCATCGAAGGCTTTCCCTGACTTAGAAAACATCATGTTTAATACTTTTGATGGCGACATGGGTTCACGGCGATAGACACGGGAGGAGGTCATGGCGTCGTAACAATCTGCGATCGTGAGGATGCGACCGGTGAGTGAGGCTGTCCATGGAACAGTCAGCTTTGGGTAGCCTGAGAAGTCCAGGTTCATGTGATGTTCGAAAGAGGCCGCCGCCATGCGACCGGGAAGATTCGTGATGCCTCTCAGCTTTGAAAGAGTCAGCACTCCCTCTGTGGGGTGGTTACGCATGGCCACCCAGTCCTCATCGGTAAATTCACCGGGCTTGTTCAGTACATCGATGGGAATCGTTGATTTACCCATGTCATGGAACAGCGCGGCAAGGCCTAGGTCGGCCAGCTCCCCTTTGGGGTATCCGGCGCGATTGGCCAGCGCAATGGATAGTAGCGAGACATTGACGGAGTGATTATGTGTATACTGATCGTGGCAACGAAGTGTGGTGAGCCCGAGGACCGTGGCCTCATCGTCCATCATGAGGTCGACAATGTTTTGGATTGCGCGTTTCGCCTGCTTGAAGCTGACTGTTCCTCCCTCGCGGACTGATTGTGTGAGGGTCCCGACTGATCCCGCCACTTTGGCATAGCCGTTCTTCGCGCTCATTTTCCGTTGTGCGCGTAGATCGGCGCCTCCTGTGCCGTCTGGGCCCTCGCCCTCCGCTGTTCTGGATCCCTTGTGTCCTCCTGTTTCGGCACCTTCTTTGATTTGCAGCTGCCGTTGTTCTTCCAGCGTAATGCCGTTGATTCCTCGTGCCGTGATTTCCTTCTGAAAGTCGTCAATCGATTTGTTCTCAGGGTCAAGGGTGACAAAGAGTGCTGCGAATTCACGAAGATCCTTCGATTCCGCGGTCGCCTCGAATGTCACCCCGCCTATTTTCCAGACGTTTAAGGCATCAATGATGCTCGTGACTACGGCCATTTGCTGGGCAGTGACTTTCAGGTGGCTCTCCCCGAGAAAGAGGAAGTCGTTCTGTAGGCGAAGGGTAACCGGGTGGTCGTGCGCCATGGTCTTAATCAAAGTCAGCATCGTATCAACAGGTTTATCCAGTGCTGCATTGGTTCGGTCGTAGATGCGAGATGTCTTGATCAGGACGTTGAGCTGTGTGACTAGCTGAATGCCCAGCATGATCATCTGCTGGTCCAGAATATCCCCGGCTTCCGATCCTTGAGCGATCTTGTGGGAGAGAGATTTTTCGTGTGTGAGAATCGGCTGAGCCTGCTCGTTCACAACCGAGGCCTCTTTAATCTTGAAGGTACTCACAGGAACAACTCCTTACTCATGACGCGGCCTGTTTGAGCTGTTGTCGCTGGGCTTGGGCAAGCGCAGCTGAGCAGGCTTGGCGGACTGCATTACCACCTTTTTTCTGACCTAACTCAAGGACGGCAAGGCCTGCAGAGGTGGCCAATTTCCCCAATACTTCGGCAGCAAGCATGGCCAGTTCTTCTTTCTTTTTCCGGTTGGTCCATGACCGTTCCGTGAGCACACTTTCGAAATACGGAATTACGTCATCGCCACTGGTCGCACGCATCGCGAGAAGCATGGCGCGTTTTTCACTGAGGGTTCGATCCATAAAGGTGTCCGTTGATACGAAGGGCGACCAGGTGGAGTAGGCCGTCTTATATTGTCCGCTCATGAGCAGCTTGAGGGCCGCCAACCGCACCGATTCCTCGGCATCATTCAAGAATGAAACCAGCTTTGCGCCATTGCCGTTGGGACGGAGTCTGCCGATCGCTCGCACGACCTCTTTCCGGACCTGGACATCAGGGTAGCGTACCAGCTTCTCGACAGACTCAATAAATCGCGGATTGTTCCACTTGAGTAGGATCGCAAGCAGGTTTTTGACATACTGGGGACGGCGGTCGGACAGACCGCGTAACAGATGATCCGGGTGATCTTTCGCCAGTACTTCGAGGGCTCCTGCCACGATTGCCTGATGGGCTGGCGCCTCTAGAGCCGCTAAGAGCACGCAGAGGGCAGGAATGGCCGCTGGTGTTAGGGTCAGCAGCACGGCCGGCAATCCTTCCGTGCTTGAGCTGGGAGTCCTATTCAAATAGGTCTCCATCATCCGCATGCGTTCAGGCCGAGCGAGGTTGTCGAGCAGGGTTGCGAGCTGTGTCTTGTGCCCGTCGCTGAGATCCGGTCTGATCTCAGTGGTTGTACGTAAAAGTCCAAGGACGCTGTCGAGCAAGGGCCATTTGCCTTGGGCTGTGAGTGAGTCGATGACGTTTCCCCAGAGGTCGAGTAGCTTGGTGAGGATCGCCGGAGATTTTTCTGAGGCCAGGATAGCGGTGAGCAAGTCCAATAGGTAGGTCGTGTTGTCTCTGGTGCGCTCAGCCTCGATCTCTTTCGCCAGCGCGCCGAGTTCTTCTTCGGTAATGTCGTAACCCACGTGACCAGTTTGAAATCTTCCAGCTCCTCCGCCAGAAGCGTTGTGGCCTGCAGACGTGGTGCCTTCGGGGCCAAGTTCCCTTTCTTTCTTGACCTTGGCCTGTTCCCGATCCAGAAGGTCTCGTAGGCTCGATTCTGATGCCTCCATCGCTTCGGTAACAGGGAGGGCAAACACATCTCCGCCGGTCGAAACTTTCGCAATTTCTTCAGCGGTGACCAGCGTGATGGTCGAAAGGTTCTTTGACCATAAACGAGTGACGATGTCGTCATCTTCTTCCTCAGGATCGAGGCTGTCCCATAGCGAGTCAAGCAAGTAGGAGAGATCTTCAGCTGGGAGCCCTTCGAGGAAGGTAAGTTCTCGAATACCATCCGAGTAGAGCTTAAATGCCACGCTTTCATTGCTCGACTCCTGCTCGGATCGATAGACAACTTCCCCGCCGAAGTACAGCTCGGAGCGTTGAACAAGAAAAGCCAATTTAGAATAGGTGGCGAGGTGAGCCGTGAGTCCCTCGAATAATTGTTGGAAGAACGTCTGCGCCACGGGGTTTGTGGCTCCGTATGTCCGGCTGGACTTCGCGGTTCTGTCCAACAGTGTGAGAAGTCGTTTGACGGAGGCCAATTCCGGATCAGGTGGCGCTTTTATGGGAGAGAGCGGCAGAGCGCTGCTCTCTGTCGTGAGTTCATCCATGGCCTTTAGTCGTACCCTGGAGGTGCCGGATCGTCAAGGAAATTGCTGCTCTTAACCCGATGACTACTGAGGAATTACCCAGGGATTCCTTCTAGGTCGGGGTACCGATCGGTGGGCATTGTGCCTTCATCGTCAGCTCGGTAGAATCTGTTTCATCGACATGATTGCCTCGCACCACATTGTGTGTTTTGGGGATAGCCTCACGGCCGGGTTTCAATCGCCCACGGCAGATACGCCTCAGGGCGCTGAGACTCCCTATGGGCAGTTTCTGCAAGACTTGACTGGGCCATCCGTGCGGGTGTCGGTAAGCGGGATCTGTGGGGAGCTGACCGGTGAAATGGCCATGCGGTTTCGGCGCGACGTTTTGCAGCAACAACCAAGCCATGTGGTATTGCTAGGGGGAACCAATGATTTGGGCTGGAACGCACAGCCGGCGGAGATCATGAGGAATCTGGTGAAGATGTATGAATCGGCTCGAGCCGCACAGGTCGCGCCGATCCCGGTTACGATACCCTCCATTCGAGTGGATGTTGCCGGGGGAGGGCCTGATGCAGAGGCCTGGATCGGGCAGCATCTGTCCCGTCGTACTCAACTGAATAGCCTTATCCAAGAATATGCTCTCGTCAAAGGCCTTCCCTGGATCGATCTGTTTACCGCTACGATGGAATCGGAGACGGGCCAACTCGCAGCTCAATATTCCAACGATGGGCTGCACTTGACGACGGGGGGGTACCGACTGTTAGCCCAGTTACTCTATGACCAGGTGTTCGCTAAGGCGTTTCCACGAGTGCAGGAATAGGTCAATGATTGTTGATGTGACGGATCGGGACTTTGACTCTGTCGTTGAACAGTCAACGGTTCCGGTGTTGGTCGAGTTTTGGAAGCCAGGATGCGGGAATTGTCGAGCGCTGTTGCGTGAACTCGAAAAGCTTGAGGTGGACGTGACCGGCAGGGTGCTGATCCTGAAAATGAATGTCGAGGAAAACTTCCAGATTCCCGCGGAGCTGGAAGTTCGCTCATTGCCGGCGTTGGCCCTCTATTGCCAGGGAGCGTTCGAGCGGTTTATCGGCGGGATGGGAACCAGTGAGGAAATTCTCAAGCAGTTGCGAATGACATGATCTGAGTGCTCACAAGGTCCGCCAGGTTCGTCCATCCTTTTCAATGAGCCGATCAGCCTCGACCGGTCCACAGGACCCTGCCTGGTATTCAGGCAGCCATCGCAACCCTTGCCGCTGCCATCCTTCGAGAATCTTCGTTACCCAAGCCCAGGATGCTTCAACGGCATCACGTCGCATGAACCGGGAGGCATCACCGGCCATCACATCGAGAAGCAATCGCTCGTAAGCCTCGGGTGATGGTCGTCCGAAGACATCGCTGTATTGAAAGTCCATTTCTACCGGGTGCGTTTGTGCGCGCGTGCCGGGCACGCGCGAGACGATGCGGAGAGAGAGGCCTTCCTCAGGCTGGATACGTAGCGCCAACACGTTCGGCGGTTGAGGCTGCTGTGTATTGGCATTGAACAGGATGTGCGGGATGTCCTTAAATTGTACCGCGATCTCGCTGGCGCGATGAGGGAGTGCTTTCCCGGTGCGCAGATAGAAGGGCACGCCGTCCCAACGCCAGTTTTCTACGAAACATTTGAGTGCGACATAGGTTTCAGTTTTGGAATCGGGATGAATTCCGTTCTCGCGGCGATATCCTGGAATGGGCGTGCCATGGGCTGTCCCTTCACTGTATTGGGCTCTGACGGTGACGTGTTCAACATCCTGATCGGTAATAGGCCTGAGACAGCGGAGGACTTCCATTTTCGCGTTGCGCACCACATCCGGATCGAGCGAGTAGGGGGGCTCCATCGCCACCAAGCAGAGCAGCTGCAACATGTGGTTCTGCACCATGTCTCGTAATGCCCCTGCCTCCTCATAATAGCTGGCTCTGGTCCCGACGCCTTCTGCTTCGCTTACCGTGATCTGCACGTGACATCTTTTCCGCAAAGGATTCGCTCTGTCTTGATCGGAATCGAGTGAACAATGCTGTCGTGAGCGTCGGGACAGGCACATCCTTCTCTATCGCATCGGCGATCATCCAGCGGCCCTCACCGGAATCTTGTACATATCCCTTCAACTGTTCCAGCCGCGGATCCTCTTTCAACGCACCGGCTGCCAGTTCCAGGAGCCAGGAGCGGACGACACTGCCGTGCATCCAAAGGTCTGCGATCTTGGCGAGATTGAGTTTGTAGTCGCTTTTCGCCATCAGCTCAAAGCCCTCCGCATATCCTTGCATCATGCTATATTCGATTCCGTTATGCACCATTTTCACATAATGTCCCGCACCGACTCCGCCGACGTGAGCCCACCCTTGTTCGGGCGCCAGCGTTGTGAAGATCGGTGTGAGTTGTTTCACGGGCGCCTCGTCGCCGCCGACCATCAGGCAGTAGCCGATTTTTAACCCCCAAATGCCTCCGCTGGTTCCCGCATCGACATAGTTAAGCTGTTTCTTCTTGAGGTCTCCGGCCCGTCGAACATCGTCATGAAATCTGGTATTGCCGCCATCGATGACTGTGTCGCCCGGGTGGAGCAGCGCCGCAACGGCCTGAACGGTTTCCTCCGTCGGCGCGCCGGATGGGACCATAATCCAGACTGCGCGTGGACCTTTGAGTTGGCCGACGAGGTCTGCTAACGAAGAAGCGCCGATGCAACCAACACTTTCAGCCTGTTTGATCAGATCTGCCGATCGATCGTAGACCACTACCCGATGCCGGTCACGTTGTAATCGAGTGACCATGTTCATCCCCATTTTCCCAAGTCCGATAAACCCGATTTCCATAGCGACTCCTTCTTTTAGGATACTGAAAAAATCTGGCTGTGTCCGGCAAGGCTCAGGTTAGTCACTCAATGAGTCCGATCTTCGCGTTCCCGTAACCTCGTTTTCAGCCTACACCAGAAGTGGTGGTCTTGCCTGACGCTATCGCAGGAAGCACGATTCACCCGAGGCCTTGCCCTCTTCAACACCAGAAGGATGAAAGGCCGGCGAGCTGTATACAACCGCAGTCAGACAACCGATTGGGAATCCTGCTAGTCGATTCTGGCAGGATTCGGTACGTCCTTAAAAAGAGTATCGGCAAGATCGCGGCCAAAGTTGAGTCGTTCCGGTAAAGTCGCGGCAGTTAAGAACCGCCCGGCTAAGTCACCCAACCCCGCATCGCGGGAGGCGATGAACTTTGGCGCGTCACTTGGCGCGGTCAGCCAGAAGCCCCGTAGTCGGAAGAATGCGGTGATAATGTCATCGAAGAAGATCGAGAGGAGATACTGTGCAGTAGCCGGCTTATCAGCAAGATCTCTTGCTTTTCCCAATACATGGAAACATTCCGCTTTCATCCGAATCTGTTCATTAATGCTGACAGGAGGCGGGCCTTGTCGGAATCGTTGGTTGGCGCGGTCGATCACCCTGGCCCCGATGTTGTCGTGATCGAAGAGGATGCGGGCTTTCCGCAAGAGAGACGGGAGGCGCGGTGAGTAGGGAAGGTCCTCCTCAAATTCCTGGTGTCCGCGATAGCGGATGTCGGCGAGGCGGTCGGCAACACGAACGATTTCATGGCCGTCGGCTTGTCCTTTCACGAGCGCAATCAGGTCGATGTCGCTATGTGCCGTAATTGCGCGCCGAACGCTGGACCCCACCAGAATGACAGTGACGAGATCTCCCCCACGGCGGCCACGAACGTGGCGTAAGGCCACTGTGACAAGCTCTTCGAACCCCGGCTCTTCGATCGGGTCCGGCTGTTCAGGCGGTTCTGGCATCGCCAGGAGTTCTGCCTGCAATTCTTCTGATGTCGGGGTAGGGTGGGTCGCGGGGCTATCCATGTTTAGGCTCCCTGTATACGCTGAATGTGTTGCGGGAGCGATTCCAGCCAGTCCTCGAACGGTTGGTCCGCATCAACGGTGATTTCCAACTTGCCATTGGTCAATCGCCTGACCACACCTGGACTTTCCGGGGACAACGGGATTTCGACCCACTCGCGGCTCAGCCCAAGCGAGTCAGTGACCCCAAGAATTCGGCTGATATGTGCGAACGATACCACGTCGATTGGCATTGAGTCTCCGCTGCGCGGCATTCTAGATTTCAGTGCGATCAGTGTCAATGAGAGGATGCCAGGCCTTGTGTGATGATATGCGGTTTTCTTGCCACGGCTGATGGCTAGGGCAAGGAAGCGCGGGGTCAGAGGCTAGCCTCCCAACACACGGGTAAAGATTGTGCAGGCTTCCTCGACCATGGCACTGGAGATATCTAAATGGGTGACGGCACGAAAGCTGTTCGCGCCGATAGCATTGATTAAGAGCCCCTCCTGTTTTAATGCGGCCAGGATGGCTGAGGGCCCTAGGCGATGGCCGACCACTCCAAAAATGACGATGTTCGTATCGACATCTTGAGGAGTAATCCTAACTGTTGGGATGTGCTGGAGCTGTCGTGCCAGCCGCTTGGCATGGTCATGATCCTCTTTCAGTCGCCCAAGATTGTGCTCGATCGCATAGATGCCGGCCGCTGCGAGGACGCCGGCCTGCCGCATGGCACCGCCGTACATGCGCCGAAAACGTTTGGCTCTGTCGAGCAGAGTCAGATCATTCATTAATAAGAGTGAGCCCGCCGGCGCCCCCAGCCCTTTCGAGAGACAGACCGACAGGGTATCAAAATGCTGGGCATACGAGGCTGCCGGTAGGGTGGTGGCCGCGATGGCATTGAACAGCCGTGCGCCGTCCAAATGCATGGGGATGCCATGGGTGGACGCCACTGTTCGAATCCGTTCAATTGTTGCGAGGGGATAAATTGTCCCGCCGCCGCTGTTGTGGGTGTTCTCCAGACAGATCAGTCCCGTTTGAACCGTGTGTGGTTCTTTGGGGCGTATGGCTGCCTCAACTTGTTCGGATGAAATGAGACCACGGTTCCCTTGGACCCAATGAAGCTGTACCCCTGCCAGTGCTCCGGCCGCACCCTGTTCATACCGGACGATATGCGCGGTGTGTTCGACGATGACTTCTTGGCCCGGTTGTGTGTGGAGGCGAATGCCAAGTTGATTGCCCATCGTGCCGGACGGCACGAAGAGCGCGGCCTTTTTCCCAAACATCGCGGCCGCCATCTCTTGAAGACGATTGACGGTGGGATCTTCACCGTAGACGTCGTCTCCCACGTCCGCACGTGCCATGGCTTGTCGCATGGCGTCAGTGGGTTTCGTGACCGTATCGCTGCGCAGGTCGATCATGAGGCGTTCGTGAGCATACCACAAGATTATGTGTATGGGGCATACTAGAAAACTTTCTCTGTGGAAGGAGAATTAGTTGCGGCAGGATGCGGTGTGTGCAGGGTGCGTATCTGATCACTCATCCCCTCCTTTACGTGAAAAAAAACCGCATGCTATAGTTCAACGTCGATTGTGCTGTGATGACGGTGTAGGCTGACGTTTACGAGGGTTGCCATGCATGAAGTTCCAGTGAAGATTTATCTCGATAGACTATTGAAAGACTGCAAAAAAACAGCGAGATCACTCGCGCTTCTCTCCGGCCCGGTCAAAGAGAAAGCCTTGCGAGCGATGGCCGATCGATTAGCGGCCGACGAAGAGAAGATTCTCACGGCGAACGAAAAAGATGTGGATGCGGTTGGGAAATCCTTCGAGGCTGATGTCATCAAGGATCGGATGAAGGCCGCGGTGGCTCGCTTGCGTATGACGGCAAGTGATATTAAGGAGATGGTGGATCGTCTTCGCCTGATCGCAGATCTGCCGGATCCGGTTGGGACTGTCACCTCGCGAAGCGAACGACCGGACGGATTGCAAGTTAGTCGTGTCCGCGTTCCGATCGGGGTCATCGGTGTGGTATCGGAACTGAGTCCGCTCATTACCGTGGAGTCGATCGCGCTCTGCTTTAAGGCTGGTAACCTATGCGTCTTTCGTGGCGCTCCGGAGTGGGGTCTGACACAGCAGGCTATTGGAGTTGGCCTTCGCGAAGCCGCGGAGCAAAGTGGGGTGTCGGTCGGCGCATGGATTATCATCGAGCGTTCTGAAAAAGAGGTGGCAGTCGAGCTGATTCGGGCGGGAAAAAGTCTTGATGCAATTATCCCGCGAGGCGGGGCCGGCCTCAGAAGATCCGTTGTGGAACAGGCAAAGATGCCGGTGCTGTGCCACGACGGGGGGCTCACGCTCATGTATGTGGATGCCGACACGGACCTGCCCATGGCTCAGAATGTTGGGATCAACTCCAAGGTACAGAAGGCTATGGCATCGAATTCGCTCGATACGTTACTGGTGCAGCAGGTGATTGGGCGGCAGTTTTTGCCGCCGCTAGTGAACCGTATGCTCGAAGAATTTAAGGTCGAGGTTCGGGCCTGTCCGAAGACCATGGCCCTCATGGGACAAATGGCGATGACCGGACATGCCTCAATCATCCCGGCGAAAGAGGAGGACTGGGATACCCAGTTTCAGTCGCCTGTGCTCGCTGTCAAAATGGTTGCGGGGCTGGATGAGGCGTTGGAGCATATTGTGGCGCATGGCCCATGTCTCACCGCCGTCATTGCCACCACGAGTTATGAATCGGCTTTACGGTTTACGCGGGAGGTCGATGCCAGTGCGGTATTCGTCAATGCGTCGTCTCGGCTCAATGCTGGTGACAGCTATGGGATGGGCGCCGATGTCGGGCTCAGTGGCTCACGTCTTCATGCCAAAGGCCCAATCGGTCTTGAGCAGTTGACCTGTGAAAAATATGTGGCCTTTGGCTCGGGCCAATTACGCTATCCGCATCCGGTGCCGGAGGCATATTTTGATGCAATCATGCTGAAGAGGCCGTAAGCGCCAGCTGGAAACACTCTCCAGGTTCGTTCTCAGTTGTTCGAACCACTCAACGTACCCTCACCGCGTACGCCTCGTAGTTCGCACGCCTTGCGGCCTCGCTGGAAAACGTTTTGAGCGGGCGTATCGAGGCGCTATCAATGACCAACGACTTGTTGTTGCAATCGCTCCGTTCGCACTTAGCTTGGTGGGGCCTTAAGCGATTTACGTCCGACGCGGACTATTTCGCTTGGCAGCGGATAGAGCTGTCGTCTACGGATCTGATTCAACTCAGAGAAGTAGCTGAGCAAAAGCACAAAGGGGGGCATCTCGATGAAGTTGCCTTCTACGACCAGAGTGCTCAGCCGAAGATTCTTCCGGTCCTCCACAGTCAGCGCTACGAGTACTATATCGAGGTCGGTTCACGTGTGGCGGCACGTCTCGGAGATGCCGCCCATATCCTTGACTTCGGCTGTGGAGTCGGAATTCTGACAACCTTCTATGCGGCACAATACCCTGGGAAACAGTTTGTCGGCATCGATCGTTCACCGGCATCGATTGCGGTCGCACGGGAGAGAACTCAAGGGCTTGGTCTGGGCAATCTCCGGTTCGAGTGTGTCGATGTTGAGTTAGAAACTATTGCGGGACCGCATGATCTGATCGTTGCCACCCATTCGCTGGTGCAGGCTGAGCAGGATCCGGGGATTCCAAGCCAGAATTGGCAGACGTTCGAACGAACGCATGATTCGAAGCAACAGGCCCTGTTTGAGCAACGAACGAGACTCGACATTCGACTCGATCGGCTCAGGGCGTTGCTCACCCCGAAGAGCCGTATGGTCGTGTTTGAGAAGACCCGTCAGTTGGCAAGACGAGTCCCATTGCAGCGGGCCTTGGCCGCACGAGGGCTGGGGCCGGTCGAGCAGCCTGAATTTGTTCGATACCGGCTCGTTGAGGAAGTGGCTGACGACGGCCCGTTCTATCTGTTGCAGACGGAAGCGGGGAGTACGCGTCACGGGGATGAATTGCCGGAGCCAGACGAAGGCCTCCCGTGCGATCCCATACAGTGTAAGACCCATGCCACCGACCAGGGCGCACCGCTCTATGAGAACCATTGGCCTTCCGCGCAGGGTGTTTGGGAACAGCTTCACCAGAAGCGTCTGCTCAAAGACACGACGCGTCAGGAGCCGGATGGCCGTCAACTGCATGTCGAACTTGGGCAGGCAGAGGAGGGAGTCTATCTGTATTGTGCGAATACCTTTGATCAACGTCAGCTGGTCATTGTCGAACCAGCTCGCGCACACATGCTGGAATCCTACTATCAGGAGATTGTGAATGGTGCGCTCGGCTAGGAGCCGATACGATGCTCTCTCTGCGTGCTGCATGTGATAGACAGCACGAGGAGTTCTTGCCCTCGAATGACGTATATAATCCTATAGCGGTCCTCGCGAATTCGATAGAGATGCTCCAGGCCCTCGATCTTCGTGGCGCCGGTGGGATTGGGGATGGAGCAGAGTGCAAGGAGCCGTTTTACGAGAAGCGTTCGAAGAGGTTTAACCAATGCCCCGAGTTGTTGTTCGGCTGGAGGGGCCACGTAAATTGTGGAGACGGTCCGGTGCAATCACACCCCCAATTCTTTCAATATGGCATCAAGGGCCCGAGCACCATTTTTGTTCGCTTGAGCGAGAGCGTCGCGGGCATCGACGAGATCGATACGGTTTTCAAGCGCCTCTAGGAGCCGGAGATCATTGATGGGGACTACCGCGGCGACCGCTCGGCCACGTCTACGTAACAGTACACGTTCGTTGCCGAAGGCCGCACGGTTGATTGCATCGGCAAACTCCTCTCGCTCCTTGTTGCCCGAAGGATTTCCCATGGCGTACCTCCAGAGACAGCGTTCGGTCAGAAAAACAGATTAATGGACTGAGGCAAGCTGTACAGTGGACAGGAGACGAAGTCAATCGACGAAAATTTTCAGATACCCATTCCAATTCTTGCGTAATTGGGATATGAAGAGGGGGCGGTAATCATGTCGCAGTCCGATATTATTCATCCGTACAGTAGGAGTAGAGGAGACACTCAATGGCTAAGGGTATGACGCAGAAAAAAACGACCAAGAAGAAACCAGCCAAGAGCATGATGGAAAAGCGCGCAGACAAGGCTGCCAAGAAGCGAGGCTAACGTAGCCGTCGTTCAGTCATTCCGGCCGAATCCACATCCACTCTGCCCATCGACGTGAGTCAAGCAGCAAGTTGCACACGTTGATGGGCGTGCGCTATGGCCTTCACACCGCTCGGCCCATTTGGCCCATAGACCCGTACCCTCATCACTTCTTCCGGTAGACGTTCAGTCCAACTTTCTCCTCACGGTTTGGAATGGTCACATTCCCCTCAGTTGAGGCAATAATAATTGTTTTCCCTGAAGCCGAGGGGCCGAACGCTTTAGAGAGATCGACCTTAATGGTCAATGTCGTCCCTTCAACCGTCATTTCGACGTTTTTCATGATAGTAGCCTCTCAGTGATGGACAGAGTATGCGCACATGCGTATGCGGAAAGTAATGATGCAACCTCTATCTCGATCAGCAGAGGAAGTCAATCGACTGGAGCGCTTCATCCGTACCAGGGTTCAGTCATTCTCGCTGGTATGGGCCAGACGAGAAGCTGATTTCATCCGTTACCCTCCAGCAAACACAGGGTGAAAACCGGCGCTGGTCAGGATGCGAGCAACAGTCTCGCGTTGGTCGCCCTGAACCTCAATCCGCCCGTTCTTTACCGTGCCCCCGGCGCCGCATGATTGCTGCATTTCTTTGGCGAGAGCCTCTTTTTCGGCCGAACTGATGCCGAGGAAGCCTGAGATGACCGTCACAGTTTTGCCGCCTCGGTGTGCGGTCTGGCGAACAATATTCACTCGTCCGCGAGGGTTCTTTGATGCGGCCGGCTTCAAATCAGTCTGGGCGAGGTTGCTGATATCGTGCCGTTCGCATGGAATGGGTGGTCGCTCGATATTCTGCAGGGAAGCAAAAGGACTGGCCCAAGGGGCCGGTTCACCACTTGTCGAAATGCGCTTCTTTTCTTTCATCGCTCTATCCTCTTGCCACATATTGCTCCGGCGGTTCCGCTGTCTTACTTAAACGAGCTTGTGGCGTCTTTCACGATCGTCAGTTCAATGTGGGCTGTGGTCTCTCCCTCCGTCATCCAAATCTGTCTTTCTTGAATGGTACATTGTAACTTCATGCTGGGATGTGCCAGTTGAGTTAGCGCTCGGCTTCCCTCCGGCGGAAGATTCATCACGGTCAAATTCTCCAACCGTTCGAGTGTGGCCAGATTCTTTTCCCACCATTGATCCGCGCCGCGTCCACCGTAGGTGTAGACATAGACCTGTTTCGCACGGCCGCAAGCCTGGCGAATGGATCTCTCATGTGGCTGGCCCACCTCTATCCAGATGTCGATGGCACCAGTCAAATCCTTGACCCAGAGCGCAGGTTCCTCTTCAGCGCTTACCCCCCGACCGAATGACAAGGCCTCATGCGCGTGCAGTGTAAAAGCCAATAGTCGGACCATCATGCGCTCGTCAGTCTCGGACGGATGGCGTGCCAAAGTAACGGCATGATCATGATAGTACTGGCGATCCATGTCGGAAATTTGCACGGTTGCTTTAAAAATTGTCGCGTTCGAGGCCATGGGTCTGTAGTTTCTTGATTCCAGACATGTTCATGTGAAAGGAACGAGCCAGTTCGCTCTGTTACTCTTTATACGCGATGTACCACCCTTCAACTCGCTCCCGTGCCCAGGGTGTTTTCCGGAGGAATGTGAGGCTAGACTTTACGCTGGGGTCGTGGAGAAAACAGCGGATCGGGACCCGACGCCCCATCTCGGCCCATCCATACCGCTCGACGAGTTCCTTGACGATGGTTTCCAGCGTAATTCCGTGCAATGGATCGCGAGGATGGGAGGTCGATGATGGTTGGGTCATGAGCGGTGCACTCCAGAGAGCAAGGCTACACTTTGGAGGGGAATTCTACAAGCGGTTTGGGGAGATGGAGGATTAGTTCCGAGGTGAGGCGACTTCGGTTACGGACCCATCATCATGGTTTGTGCCAGCGTCTTCGTTGAAGATCATGACGTCTCCGATTGAATAGGCAGATTAGGCGACGGGAGTATTGCTGCGACGTATGGCTAGTGGCTGGAGCAGGGAGGAATTGGCAAGCGCATCGGGTGCGTCCGTCTTATCATGTCTGTCTGGCTTGTCCGAGTAATGGAAATAGACCAGACCCACCGATCAGTTGGACAAACTACGACCAGCCAACCGGAAGTCGTCTAGGTCTTCCGTTTGAGTATATCTGCGAGATGGGAGAACGGTGTGAAAGTCGACGGTCGATCTTGCTCTCGACTGGGAGGTCTCTCTCTGGGTGGGGATGTCACCTGGTTCCGCTGGTGCTCATTGTCGTGACAGTAGAGACAGAGCAATTCCCAGTTGCTTCCGTCCGGTGGATTGTTATCGTGGTTGTGGTCTTTGTGATGAACGGTGAGCTGGCTCAGCTTTTTGCCATCAAATTCTCGCCCACAATGCGCACAGATCCAGGGAAACATTTTGAGCGACTGCTCTCGATAGGTCTGTTGCAGTTGAGTCTGGTCTCGCTGTGCCATGTAAGCCTCAAGGTGGAAGATCGCACGTTCCGGAGAGGTTTTTCAGAACGATGCAGGCTCACGCGTCGTTCATGCAACCCCAGAAGCCTGAGATTCGATGGGTCGCCTGGCAGCAGGTCGGTTGCTATATGAGTTGCGTGCAGGGCCAACAGAAAACCCGGACGGCTGGTTTGACCCATCCGGAGCGTTGGGCCTCTGTGCACCAGGCTTTGACTGCCTCGGCGACCTTGTCGCGTTGAGCGGACTCGAGCGAAACCAAAATCACACTATTTCCCCCTGCGTAGAACGACATCCCTTCCGTCGATCCCGACTGTCCTGTCCCATGCGCGCCTGGGAATTCGGTATACGCTGTGACCGCGCAGGTTTTCAGTATCTCATGTACGCGTTCTTTCAGCGAGGTGCGAAACGCGATCATCAACATGTCCATGGGCAACCTCAGTATAGATGGTCTCTGACTATAGCAGGTCTCCGACGAATCTTGGAAGCACGATAAGAATTGTCATGGAGAATCGCCTGTGGGTCATCAATATTTTTCTATGGTTGGCCGGAGGCACAGGCAATCTTCTACGCGCTCAATTACGCAAACGGTTAAAAAACGATCTGATCGAGATGAGAGTGTCGTAGCGCGATGTCAGCGCTGATACTGAGCGATGTGTCCTTGAGCAGATAGAACGGGACCTGAGCGAATTATTCGATTGGGGAAACACCAGACTACGCTCTGTATGGAGAGGCCTACAGGCATACACATACACAGGGGGGCGCCAAGCACAAATATGCCGGAAGACTTTCCAGGTTTGTGTGATGAGTGGAAACCATGACCGCGACTTTAACTGAATTACTCATATAAGTCATGTATTTGTGAGACTTAATCGCCACTATTCCTTATCCCCAAGTAGTAGGAAATTATATTGTTCAATAACGATTTTCCCGTGGCACATGATTTGCTCAGAGGTAGGTCCGACAACCTTCAGCGTCACGCCACCTCGACAGCTTTTGAAGACCAGGTCAGTCGATTGGCGAAATGACCTAAGGCCATATGACAGTGCAGATGGTCCATCGAATGGATGAAGCGAGTGTCATGCTTCACAAATGTGTAAGTACCGCACTCATGCCGATGAAGGCTGCTGGATACAAACTAATCGCCCAGTAACCTGCGACGCCCTCCATCATTACTGACAGATCGAACGCGCGATAGTGAGTGGACTCAGTTGTCCCCAAAGAATGGAGTATACAGTGCAATCTAGAACCAGAACAGTTCTGACATCAGTCGCGGTGTTGTGTCTGACGATAGTTTTTGGCACGTCGCCTCTCCTCGCTGAATCCAGTCCAGCCATTGGGCCGTTGACCGTCCATCCGACAAACCCACGGTACTTTGCCGATCCGACAGGGCGCGCGGTGTATCTCACCGGCTCCCATACGTGGTCCAACCTGCAGGATGGTGAGACGAGCGCCTTCAATTACACGAGCTACCTTGGACTTCTTCAGGCCAACCATCATAATTTTATTCGTCTCTGGATTTCTGAGTCCCCTCAAGCCGACGCCGGACTAATGCCCGCCCCAGGATTTTCCGCTGGTGCTCCTTGGTATAAACGGGCGTCGCCGTTGCCGTATGCCAGGACGGGACCTGGGAATGCCGCTGACGGTTTGCCCAAGTTTAACCTCAATCAGTTCGATCAAGCCTATTTTGATCGCTTGCGGTCACGAGTGATGGCTGCTCGCGATCAGGGGATCTATGTCGGCATCATGTTGTTCAACTTTCAGACGGCCTGGAATGCCAACGAGACCTTCCCTAATCGAAACGTTTGGCGCTATCATCCTTATAACACCACCAACAACGTCAGCGGGGTCAACGGCGACCCCAACGGTAACGGCAACGGAGAAGAGACCCATACGCTCCAAGTGGCGGCTGTCACACAAGCGCAAGACGCGTACGTCAAGAAAGTGATCGACACCGTCAACGACCTCGATAACGTGATGTATGAGGTGTCGAACGGAGACACCGCCGGCGATCCGGCCTGGCAATTTCACATCATCAATGTCATCAAGACCTACGAGGCGGGAAAACCTAAGCAGCACCTTGTGGGGATGACCGGAGCTGAGAAACTCAGCAATAGCCTGCTCATGACCAACCCCGGCGACTGGACCTCTTTCGCCGCAACGACCTACAACAGTCCGACCGATCATTACAGCAGCAACCCTCCGGCGACCGATGGTACGAGAATCAGTATTCTGGATACCGATCACATAGGGTACTCGCTCTTTCAGAATGATGCCGCGTTGACACGCGGCTGGGTGTGGAAAAGTTTCACGCGAGGGCACCATCCCATTTTAATGGAAGACAGTACTGGTTTCTCTGGCTGGGCAGCCGGACGATCGGCTATGGGCCACACCCAATCCTATGCGTCACGGATGAATCTGGCCGGCATGACTCCGCTGAACCGCATGTCCTCTACAAGCTATTGCTTGGCGAGTGTAGGGCAAGAGTATCTGGTTTATCAACCCGCAAACGGACCGTTTACCGTCAATGTTGCCGGTGGGGCTTACGTCTTTGAATGGTTCAATCCCGTGACAGGGAGCATTGCAGGGACCGGGACAGTTGGGGCTGTCGGAGGAGATCAATCGTTTACGCCGCCCTTTAGTGGGCCAGCGGTGCTCTATCTCAAAGCCAGCGGCGCCACGCCTCCGGCGACACCACCTGCCGCATCTCCAGTCGGTCACTGGAAGCTGGACGATGGGAATGGATTAATCGTTGCTGATGCGTCAGGCAATGGTCTGGCAGGCGCCTTGGTGAATAGGCCTGTATGGACCAGTGGCTGGCTCGGCGGTGGCCTCAGCCTGAATGGCACGAATGACTATGTCCAAATTCCAAATCCAGGCCCACTTTCGCCACAAAAACTGACCCTGTCTCTCTGGGTCAATCCCTCCAGCTTTGCCAATGCCAGCGGATCCTCCATGCTTGCCAATGTGGGACTCCGCGACGGAAGCGATGGGTCCTATGGGTTGGCGATCGATACAGCCGGTCGGCCGGTGGCAATGTTAAGTATCGGCGAGGGGGAAGGGAATACCTTCGCGCTCAAGGGCTCCGCCCTCACTGTGGGCCAGTGGAGTCATCTGGCCATGACGTATGACAATGCGACGTTGAAGCTCTACGTCGATGGGGTCGCCGCCGGTCATGTGTCGATCAACCGTGTGCGGACCACGAGTCCTGCGCCGCTGGTGTTTGGGCAGCGAGGCGATGCCGCGCACTTTTTCAAAGGAATTCTTGACGATGTACAGCTGTATAGTCAGGCATTGAATATCGCGGATATTGCCGCGCTTGTGGGGAGCGCGCCTCTGCCCTCGCCGGCATTACTGCCAGCCTCCTCGCTACCGGTGGATGGGGTGTCGCCATTGACAGGACTTTCGTCATTGGCGGGAGTTTCGTCGCTGGCTACGGTTTCTCCGCTGACCGCTGCCGCCACGACATTTTCTCTCGCAGCCGTTACAACCTATAAGGCCTCAACCGATTTCTCAGGAGTGCAAGGACAGCGAGGCTGGTATTACCGAGATTCGCTGGGCCAGAACATGAAGTTTAATTCCACGAAAAGCCGTTGGGAGGGGGCAACCATGTGGATGTGGCTGACGGCCACCTCTGGTCACCCTGGAGGCACTGCCGATGCACAACGACGCTGGGTGGCACCTGCCTCCGGCACCGTCCAAATCACAGGGAACGCCAAGGATACCGATACCGGTGGTGGCGGAGGGGTGACAGTCTCGATTCGTAAAGGCAGCACCGTACTTTGGCAACAGGCGATTGCCAATGGCAACACGACGGGATTCAACTACAATGTGACGACAACCGTCACGGCGGGTCAAGCTATTGATTTCCATATCAACCGTGGGGCCGACGGCAATACTTACAATGACTCAACGGCCTTTGACCCAACCATCGCTCTTACGACCAGTGGGACTCCGCCACCGCCCCCACCACCAGGAGGGGGCTCTGCGATCGTGTCATGGACCGCCAACACAGAATCCGATCTTGCGGGATACCGGATTTATTACGGCACGAGTCCACGCACGAGTTCAAGCTACATTTACCCCAACTCGATCAGTGTAGGGAAAGTGACGTCCGCGACCATTAGTGGTCTTACGAAGGGGACAAAGTATTACATCGCCTTAAAGGCGGTGGACACGAGCGGGAATCTCAGTGGATATTCTGTCGAAGTGACCAAGACCCCCTAGGGCTTGTTTCGAGCAGTTCCTCATGCCGTTCCTCAGAGGGATAGGTCAAGCATATGCTTGACCTATCCCGATGAAGGGATAGCGCCTCTCCCTTATCTTCTGAACCTGCTCCACATCAACGAAATTGCCTCCCTGCTGCTTCGTTGATTTCTTGACTCACGTAACGCCGGTCACCGTCTGCACAGGACTGCGGTTGTTTTTCTTGTGCCGGGTCGTGAGGGAGAGTGCGTGGTCTCAATGGAGAATGGGCGCATGATGTTCGGGTTATTTTCAGCGGTAATGTTGACCAGCAGTGTGTTGACAAACTCTATGACGACATCAAAACGAAGCCGCGTCTGAGGTCATAGATGCGAACTAAATGCCACGCTGGCTGTTCAGAAAGGCCGTCCAGCAAGGCCGCAGTGAGCGAAGAGGGATGCGTACTCTCTGCCGTACGTTGAGCCTCTGAGCGATGCGAGAACGCCGCTGGCGGACTTTCTCAACAGCCTGCTCGGGCTTTAGGGTAATGGCGATGCAAGCAGCCTGGATTCACCTGATCACATCGGCTACGTGTCGAGAGATCTCGAAGGTATTATCGGCGTAAAGCACCAGTGCTTGGAAGTATGTATTCCTTTTCCGTTCTTCAGTATTTAGCCTGCCTCCACCTTTGCGCGTAAGAGTGCGCCTCCCACCCTTTTACTAGGTTCTGTTGACAGTGACTCGATCCAAAAGTAACTAAAGCCGCGAGTTGGATGAACGACAGGAAGGAGCGCGGTCTTGCCGTACCCTGTTCTCACCAGACGGAAATACTTGAGGTGCCCACACATCCGTTCTACTAGATTGGACTCCTCATACAGCGTGTTGTCGTAGTTGCGGAGGACCGTAGGGTTCGATCTCGGTGGGATCATCGCCAAAGCCCCGGTCTGTTGAATCCATTGACCAGTTCATCCGCATCATAGCCCTTCGAGATAGGCAACCCTTGTCTGCTCGCCACGTCAACTTGCCAAAGTGTTCAAATTCTGTGGCGGTGCGTAGGTCATCGGACGCCTCCTTGCTGGAGGGAGAGCCGTTTGCTGCCACAGCTTCCCCATCAGGTATTCACCTACATTTTCCATGGAACATCTCGTGGCAGTGTCAGGGATTGTCTGATAGTGCGCACAGCTCAGTTTTAGTATAGTGCAGGCTGTTCTCCGTCTTTCAGACAAGATGCATTGCTTGAGATGCAATGATGCCGATCTGAGGTGAGACTCATGGAAGGTAAATCTCCTGATAGGCTGCTCGGTGCAACGGAGGACTCGCCCCTGGATGGTTTGCCACACCTACCGGAGACGAATGGCAAATTATCTGTGAGTCATGGGGAAACGATCTTGGTTGTAGAGGACGATCCAGGCCTTCGGACCATGGTGGTTATGTTGCTCCGATCGCAGGGTTACCAACTGCTTGAGGCATCGCATCCGGTCGAGGCGGAATCGCTTGTCCGGCACTGCATTAATCCAATCCATCTCGTCCTGATGGACGTCACACTGCCGGGAGTCAATGGCTATGAACTGGCTCGTATATTATTAGACATCCGGCCGTTTCCGGCCATGTTGTTTATTTCCGGCTACGAGGAAGATTACCTCGCCTTAGACCGGACGGTCTGTGTCAAGAGTGAATTCCTATTAAAGCCCTTCGGGCTAAATGTTCTCGTCACTAAGATTCACGAGCTATTGGAAACTGTTCAGCCTGCATGATGTATGAAAGTGTGTCACAACAGTGTGCAGACGCGGTGCGAGACGGGTGCCCGGAGAGGTGAAGCCTTGAGACTACGCCTGTAGCGGGTCGATGGGCTCAACGCCGAGATTACTCGCCATAGGTGCACATCCGTGCTTGCAGCAGAAGCGTCATGAATGATGCGGGTTAGGAGGGGGAAACATCTTGTGCGATGTAAAACGTTGAATCGAGTAGGCCGGGATGCCATAGAGCCTTGACTGATGCGAGTCGGCGCCTAGAAGCGCTGTCGTCATCCTAAAATTTTGGTGGCCTAGGCCAGTCAGTCCAGCGAGGGAGACGTGCGTCTCACCTTCAAGAATTAAGATTTTTTAACAGCAAGATCGTAGTTCCAAGAGCAGATTCTTGTTTCACCGATCTTGCCTCCTGAGGGCGAGGTGGTTGACTTATGATGTGGCTGTGGAAGGGGAAGTAGAGCCATCGGATGGGTGAGGTACGGTTCCCTCAAGGGTTTCATCGAGGATTCGAAGAGATTCATTAAGGAGGTCGGCTGCGCAGTGTAGTGTCACGTGAATTTGTTGGAGCGCTTCTTCCCATCGCTCTTCCTGGTATAACAATTGAAAACGGCGATGATGTTCCTCCACGATCGCTTGCTTCGCGTCCAACATAAGACTATCGACAGCTGTCATAACGCCTCCCTTTCATATAGTCGAGGTGGCACGATAACAAATCTTGTCTTTCCACAGCAATGATACGAATGGGTGGGTCAGTGAGCGACGCGATCCTAATCCGGTCAGTGAGATCCCTCAGTAGCGATGAATGCGTTCCCTCTCGTGTTGTGCCTCTGGGCTGGCCCCTTATGTGATGTTTCATGAAGTGCCATACAGCCTATGGGGTAGCGTCACTGAACGCGACGTCAAAAATGAAGGCCTGACGACTGCTCACGCGAACGCCGCAGTTCCTCCATTTCTTATTCTCTTTTCCATCTAGACCCTCTGATTCGTAGGACTTCCAGAAGACTCGCATGACTCCGTGCGGCACATAGTTTACAGAATATTTACACGGAATTGACGGGATTGGAATGTGCTCCAGGTAGGCTGGAGACACGTGATCGCACCAATAACACAGACCACAATGGAACAGGCTCTTTCTAACAGTTGGTCTAGGCGATTCAGGGCTTTGTCGACGGCCTCTGACATCACCCGAGTTTGGGAAGCCGGTACGCGATTGATCCTGAGTCTGCTGACCTTGACGATTCTCCTTGGTTTGGCAGGCGGGGTGGTGAAGACATTTCTCGACCTACGGCTTCTCCTCTCTGCCAACGTCGAAGTGGCCCTACGTCAGGTATTGGTCGACACATTGACACTATTGGCCGTTGTCGAAGTGTTGAAGACCACCCTCGCCTACTGCTCTGAGGGGCGCGTCAGAGTTACCTTTATCATCGACACAGTCCTTGTCGTGATGTTGACGGAGGTCATCTCGCGCTGGTTTACGGGGGGAGAGTGGCCTCAATTTGCGATATTGGGCGGCATCTTATTGACGTTGGGTCTCCTGCGCATCGTGGCTGTCCGATATAGCCCGGCTCCAACAACGTCTACCCAACAGGCCAATCAACTGGGGCTCTCGTTTTCATAATTTCACCAGGAGGTAGCGATGTCTATCAATGCACTGCTTGAATCAGTTTCTGAGGCTCATCCTATACAAGG
>SWDH01000007.1 GCA_005116945.1 Nitrospira sp. | reverse complement strand
GGCAGAAACACTAGTGGGGCTTATCCGTTCGCCAAGATCCATTATACGGGCGAACGGCCCTCACGAAGTGCGGTCGGTACCTCCTCGGCTCTTCACTCGCTGCGGCCTCGCTGAACGAACTTTTTGAGCACCCTGCAATAATATTCTCCAGTTGTGACCGCCCACGGACCATCGAGGCTCTGGCCTATCACTGCTTTTCCTCTTACCCTACCAAACTCAGCATTGCCTTACTCCCCTATGCGCACCAGCAATCCCCGTTTCTTACAAAGCTCAAACGTCCAATGAAAGGCGGCAATGACAATGGCGAGGAACAATACATTCAGGCCGGTTGCCCAACCAAGATGTGCCATCGGCTCGGCAGAGCTGTTCATCACGGCACGCATCCCTTCGAACACGTGGGCAGCCGGGTTCATCCAGGCAATGGCCTTCAGCCAAGCTGGGAGCACCTCCATTGGATAAAACACACAAGAGATCGGCTGGAAAAGAAAGACCATGCTCCAAGCCAGGACTTCCGCCTCCTGGCCAAACCGCATGATAAGGGCCGTGGTGAGGACCCCGATTATCCATCCCGTCATGACGAGATTCAAGACGAATGGAATCAGCCACATCCCGATCACGAAGATATTGTAGGAGTAGAACAGGCCTGCGCACACCACCATCACAACAGAAACAGCGATCACTTTGAGGACGCTCATCACCATTGTCGCGGCAAGGAACTCGCTCGGCTTCAGTGGGCTGGCAAATAGGTTCATGAGATTTCTCGCCCAAATCTCCTCCAAAAACGAAATCGTCACTCCCTGTTGGGCTCGGAATAGGATATCCCACAGAATCAACGCGCCTAAAAAAAATGTCACCACTCCAGGGATCTGCTCCTGGAATTTCATGAGATAGACCGTAATGAATCCCCAAATGACGAGATCTAAGAACGGCCAATAGAAGATTTCCATTATACGCGGCAAACTCCGCCGGTACAGGTACATATACCTCACCACCAAGGCATAGATTCGATGGGCTTTCATGTCATCTTCTTCCTCGTCTCCCCCCTCAAAAACTTGGCGAACATCGTGGGCTGGCGGGGATGTTCCCCACTGCGCGCATCGGA
>SWDH01000006.1 GCA_005116945.1 Nitrospira sp. | reverse complement strand
TTGGGGTCGTGATGTTATCTCCGGAAATCGACCAAGTCGAGACACTCGTGACTCGCGCGGATCAGGCCATGTATTACGCCAAGCACAGAGGGCGGAACCGAGTCGAGTTGTACGGCGCAGCCTGTATTTCTGAGAATCAGCCGGGATGATTCGTGGCACCGGTCCGTAATTCTTATTGTTGAATGTTTAATGATCAATTGGATCTCAATCGCAGCCTGAGTTGTAACTTCAGTCTGTTTCCCCCGGCTCGCTCCTCTCGCCCCTTGTTTGGCTTCTGTGGCATCCCGCAACAATTACAAGGTCGGCTCTGTGGCATTTAGCTTCAGGGCGATCGGAGCCTCACGACTAATTATGTGATTTGACAGGAGTAAAGGATAGACCGGATCCTCTTGATAGTGGCACGGTCTTGGCACAATGGACGGCTATGATAAGGCTGTTGTCGGTTATTCTTGGGGTGGCTATGCTCCTGAGCTGTTCAGGCGAGAGGGCTCGGGTCGAGACCG
>SWDH01000005.1 GCA_005116945.1 Nitrospira sp. | reverse complement strand
GTTCGTGTCTGCAAGGAAGAGAGTGGTACTCCTGACTGGGCTAACGCAATACCTTACTGCCCTACTCAGATCGTCATGCGTGTGTAGCCAGTTGCACTCAACCTAGTAGATCGTCACACCGTGACCATTGCCTCCGGGAATCGTCCAAGAAAAACGGGCCTCAATGCCGCTGGGAGCAGGATCAAGGTAGCCTTGCTTCCGAGTGAAGTCAGGCGGGATCCACGGCAGTGGCTGCGGTAATGGCGCTGGTGCGGCAATCTCGACATTCGGCACATGCTTCATCGCCGCAAGAAAAGCGGCAGCATCGGTGCCGGATTGCAGGGTCATTTCAACCCACAGATTCAACGGCCAAGTTGGCACCGCCTCAGGAATTGTTTTCCAAGGTTGATGCTTGGGATCTCGATGAATCTGTAAAGGAGCTCTGCCAAAAATAATATCGGCATCCAGACACCTATACAAAACAGAAAGATTAACAACGGGTGTATGTCGCCTATGAGAGACGAAGGGAACGCGTGTCCGCGGAGCCACGACAAAACAGGCTGATGAAACAGGTACATGCTGTAGCTAGCAATCCCTGCTGTTTGAAGATGCCCTATTAAGGGATGGGCATAAAAGTTCTGCGAAAGCGGACGAGCCAGGAGATGAGCTATTACTCTCCCTGTTGCAAGCGCCGCGAACTCCCAAGCAAATGGTTGAAGGGGCTTTAGGATGCCGCTGAGAATAGTAAGTAAAGGCCAGACCCACACGGGAACTCTTGAGAGCGTACTTGCCCTACCGTGCAGGAAATCATCCGCAAGTTTTGCGCCCAGTGTC
>SWDH01000046.1 GCA_005116945.1 Nitrospira sp. | reverse complement strand
TGGCACGACCGATCGAGTGACGAGCGGGCTGTTGAGCGCCCAAACTTCAGGCCGATGGAGTGGCGGACTGTAACTTGGTACGCACTATCAGAGCTATCAGTTTCAGGCGGCCGATATCACCGATTCTGCTTCGGGCATCCTCACTGTGACACCCCTAAAACAGGTCAAATGGTACAACATCGAGTACTCCTGGCTGCCAGAATTCGGGCGCGGCTTTATCTCCGGCGTTCTCGCGGCGTTGGACGCGCCAGGGGAATGGGTCCGCCAGGATGGAGTACTGTATCTCCAGACACCACAAGGTCAGCGTCCGGAATCTATCATCATCGAAGCCAAGGCGCGGCAGCTTGCCTTCGATCTCACGGGAAAATCGTACATCACCATCCGGAATCTAGAGGTCGTCTCGGCTGGGCTGACGATGTACAAGGCTACGAATTGCACGATCGACCGCGCCAAGTTCTCGTATGTCAACCAGTTCACCCGACCTCAGAGCACAACTACTCCAAATCCTCAACCGGGCATCGAGGCCGGCATCTACATCGGTGGCCGGTATAACACCGTCAAGAACTCGACCATCGCGTACAGCGCCGGTAGCGGCCTCTGGATCACCGGGCGGGACCATCTCATCACCAACAACGTCATTCACGATATCGGTTATGCGGGTTCTTCCAGTCCGATCGACATCGGGCCCGACCCCACGATTGAATCACCCACCGCCGATCGTGGCGGCCATATGATCAGCTTCAACACCTTGTATAACTCCGGACGGGCCTCAATCAGCATCGGTCGAGACATCGTCTACCACCATAGCACCGGGCGTGCACTTACCCCTCCGCTGAAGTTCGGTCTCCCGACACCGTATCGGAAAATCAAGATCGTCAACAACGAGCTGTATAACGCGAACATCCTTACCATCGATTCCGGCCTGTTCTACACAAACGGCACCGATGGGGGCGGCACCGAGATCGCCTACAACGTCATACACGATGATTTGCAGCCATATATCCGCGGCTTTGGGGTCTACCTCGATAGCGGCTCTTGGGGTTACGACGTTCATCACAATGTTCTCTGGATGGGGCGAGAAGAGGGCTGGCGTCAAGCCTTCATGGCCAACATGCCCGGAGGCAAGATTGTGTCAGATGGACCGGTTTTTACCTGGGATCCACGGCTGCCTTTTGCACCCTACAATGGAGGCGACCGCCACTTCTGGCGCAACACCTACAAACTCGACTATCACAGCGGCGTGGCCGGCCTTAAGGATTCGGATTTTCCCGATGGGCGTTTCGCCTTCGGCGCGAACGTGAGCGCCCCGGTAACTACGGCGGTGCATGCCCAATAACCACTGGCTTCCCGGGCGTGATCATGACAGCGTCTTCTCCGGAGCGGATTGCTGCAGAAGCGCTCCATGTGTGGAGCATCTTTGTCACGGCCTGTTCTCCTATCGCTGTAGGATGCTCATACCTCGCAGCGAATTGTGATTCCCGATTTAAGCAGTCTGAACGTCGTGCGCGCGCTGTAAGATCGGCGTAGATTGTTTCTATGCGGCAGGAAAATATGAAATCGATACTCATAGTTGCATATTATTTCCCCCCGGTCGCAGCGAGTGGCGCCATGCGTCCTCTCGGATTTTGCCGGTATCTCGAGCAATATGGTTGGCGGCCTTGGGTTCTCACCACAACTCCCGAGTCTGTCTATCCTGCTCATTCAGTTGATCAGCAGTTGTTAGCCAGGCTTCCATCAGCTGTGAGGATCGAGTCTGTTCCATACACCAATCCGCTGCATCGTATGATCGCCGTTCGAAATCGCCTCCGGCATGCAGTCCGTTCAGGTTTTTCTGTAAAGACTCATGATGTTGCCGCTGACGGTCCCACCTCGAGCGCAATGAAACCACAGTCGCCCAAACCGCGATCCAGCATGAAGGATCTGATTCTCGACGGATCATTCTCATTCCCGGACCCGCAGTGTTCGTGGCTCGGACCGGCGGTACGCCGCTTCTCGGACCTGAAGCGTGAGGAATTCCCGCAGCTCGTATTTGCCACCGGCGGACCATGGACGAGTTTGCTGGTAGGTAAAACGCTCGCTGAGCGTTTTAGAGTTCCATTCATCGCCGATTACCGTGATCCATGGACGAGTAATCCCTATGATTCCTACTCGTCATCCTTCCTGGCGAATAAAGCTAAACGTTTGGAGCAGTCCGTCTGCGCCAGCGCCGCGCGCGTCATCACGAATACTGAGGAACTCAGGCTGAAGCTCTGTGAGAATTATCCGCAACTGCGGAAGACATGCATCACAATTCCAAATGGGTTTGACCCGGAAAGTTTTAGAGAAGAAGATGGAATGAACCCGTTGATGGATCGCCCAATGACGCCAAGTGTGGAGGCAGAAGGAGTGGAGCTCTGTCATTTCGGGACCGTCTATGGGAAGCGAAGTCCGTTGCACCTATTTCAGGCGGTATGGGAACTCTATGATGAACGGCTCGTGACGCCTGACCAAATACGGATGCGATTTGTCGGCGCATGGGACGTCGATGATCCTCGCTGCGAGAAACTCGCACAAGAACTTGAAACGCACGGATTCTTGCGTCGAGAAGCTCCTGTCTCACATCAGATTTGCTTGCAGCAGATGTCTCACGCCAAGGCCCTTCTGATCATTCAACCGGATTCGCCGTTGCAAGTCCCAGGCAAAATCTATGAATACATCGCAGTTGGCCGTCCATTGTTGCTGATTGGAGGAGAGGGGGCCACAGCGAACCTGGTCGAGCGGCATCAACTGGGGCTGAGTTGTCCGAACGATGTCTCGCGCATCAAGCCATTACTCGGACAGGTAGCCAGCGGAGGTCTTGCCCTCAACCCGCCGGCTAAAGGATGCACAGATCGCTTCGACTATCGAACGTTAGCCGGTGAGTTGGCGCAACTGCTTGATACTGTGTTAGCAGAGCAAGAGGCAGCGAGAGCCTAGCCTTTTTTAGTAGGCAGCGGAGTGATGCGATAACGATGCCTGGTGAAAGGCGCGTCTCGACGCGCCTGGGTTGGGCGGGTGAGAAGAGTGACTTTTTCAGCATCCTGCTAAGGTCGGAGAAACTGCGGTGATCGTCTCGACGCTACAATCAGATCAGGAAGCCCACGATTGGGACCAATATGTTCTGGCGTGCCAGACCGCCAGTGGCTATCACTTGTCTGCGTGGCGGGGGGTGATTCATGAAACGTTTGGGCATCCCACCACCTATTTAATGGCGAGGGATGAGCAAGGCGTGGTTCGAGGGGTGTTGCCCCTTGTCTTGTTATCGAGCGTCACGTTCGGGAGGTTTTTCGTGTCCTTGCCATTTTTTAATTATGGCGGGCTCATTGCCGATAACGGTGAGGCGATGACTGCGCTCACAGAAGCTGCGGAACGCCAGGCTCAGTCGGTGAAGGCTTCGCATATAGAGCTTCGCCATCAGGAACCGTGCGGGATCGAGTGGCCTTCGAGTCAACGAAAGGTTTCGATGCGGGCGCAACTCCCAAAGCAATTCGATGAATTATGGAACGGATTCTCTTCCAAACTTCGGAGTCAAGTCCGGCGTGCACAAAAAGAAGGGATGACTGTCCGGGTGGGAGGTGCGGAATGTGTGGAAGAGTTTTACGAGGTGTTCTCTCGATGTATGCGGGATCTGGGAACGCCGGTCTACAGCAAAAAGTTTTTCGATGTGATGGTGAAAGCATTTCCAAAAGAATCCCGGATCTGTGTGGTGTCGTTGGGCCGCGTGCCGTTAGCGGCGGGATTCTTGTACGGATTTCGTGATACACTTGAAATTCCTTGGGCTGCCTCAGATAGACGGTATAACCGCCTGTCCCCCAACATGCTGTTGTATAGTTCAGCCTTACAGTATGCCTGTCAGCAAGGATTCCGGCTCTTCGATTTTGGACGGTCGACGCCGGATAGCGGAACCTATCGATTCAAGGAACAGTGGGGGGCCAAGCCTTGCCAGCTCTACTGGTATTACTGGCTGGCTGGAGGGGAGAGTATTCCGAAGTTGAATCCGGACAACCCGAAGTTCAAGGCCGCCATATCCATTTGGCAACGTCTTCCCGTGCCGGTGGCCAATCTGATCGGTCCGTATATTGTGAAGTATTTGCCATGATGCCACAGCGGACACTCTCTCCAACTGCCGCTCCGATCTCATTCGGGGATCTTATTGGCGCAGTGAGCGGTTTGTGGGGTGGTGTCACACATCGTGCGCGCTTGATTCAAGAACTGACAGTAAAGTTTGCCGCCAGTGACGTGTTCTTGGTGTCGTCTGGAAAGGCGGCATTGACGGTGATTCTCAAGGCGCTTGCGGCGTCGAGCGGGAGACGGCGGGTGATCGTGCCTGCCTATACCTGCTTTTCCGTTCCGTCTGCAATTATCAGGGCCGGCTTGGACGTGGTGCTCTGCGATGTCGAACCGGAGACACTCGATTTCAACTTTGCAGAACTTGAGGGCTTACTCGACGACGAGGTCCTCTGTGTCGTGCCGACCCATCTCTTTGGCCGCCCAGCGGATGTCGACCGTGTGAAGCGTCTCTGTGAGGGGAAAGATATTGTGGTGGTTGAAGATGCGGCGCAGGCAATGGGCGGACAGTCGGGCGGGCGCCTTCTGGGAACGCTAGGGGACGTGGCATTTTTTAGTCTGGGGCGTGGAAAGAATCTCACCTGTGGCACAGGGGGTATTATCCTGGCGAGATCGATATCCGTTGCTGAGAGGATCAAAGCCGAATATGCCGCTTTGCCGGAAGCGCCCCGCGGTGAAGTCGTCAGGAATTGGCTTGAGATGGTCATGATGCGGTTCTTTATTCACCCGCTGCTGTACTGGCTCCCCGCAGGGCTTCCCTTCCTACGGCTAGGGGAGACCACGTTTTATACGGATTTTCCCATGTATCGCATGGATGAGGTGCGTGCGCATCAGCTTCAGGGATGGGAGCGGCGCTTGACTCTGGCCAATCGAGAGCGGGCAACTCGGGCCGGCTGGTTAATCGACGGGTTGGATCTTCATCGTAGAGGCATGCAGCCGATTACAGGGAAAGAGGCTGTCTATCTCAGGCTTCCTGTAATGGTACGAGATCGAGAGACGAAAGAGGCAGTATGCCGGCAGAGCCGAGACGTCGGCGCGGGGCTGAGTCCAAATTATCCGGCGACGATTCAAGAAATTCCAGAACTAGCCGGCCGGTTGGC
>SWDH01000045.1:207614-256144 GCA_005116945.1 Nitrospira sp. | reverse complement strand
CCGGAGAGTTCCGCCGTAGTCAAAACTGGATTGGCCCATCAGGAAGCACCATCGAAACGGCGCCCTATGTCCCTCCGCCACCGGAATATTTGGACGACTTGCTGGGAGATTGGGAACGATTTCTCCACGAGCGGAATACGCTCCCTGACCTCATCCAGTGCGCCATCATGCACGAGCAGTTTGAAGCGATTCACCCCTTTCTGGATGGAAATGGTCGACTGGGAAGGCTTTTGATCACCCTCTTTCTCATCGAGCGGGGTCGGTTGCCGCAACCCCTGCTCTACCTATCCTCATACATTGAGGCCCATCGCCAAGACTACTATGATCTTCTGCAACGAGTCAGAACGCACGGGGACTGGATGAGCTGGCTTCGATTCTTCATTACCGGGGTCACAGAAATTGCGCTTGAAGCAGTGGGACAGGCTGGCCGCTTGATGGATCTTCGTGAAAAGTTCCGTGCTCGCCTTCGCGACAAAGCAAAAGCATTGGCATTGTTGGACGAACTCTTTCTGAACCCGTATATGTCCGTCTCACGGGCTGAACATGTTCTCAAGGTCTCCAACCCCACCGCGAGACAGGCCGTGATACTTCTACAAAAAAAAGGGATGTTGGAAGAAATTACCGGGCGCACATGGGGACGGTTGTACCTCGCTAAACCGATTATGGAAACGATCGAGTTGAAGGGGAAAGGCAACTAAGCGCCCTGAGGAGTTGAAGCGCACGCCTCCGTGGGAAACAGTGGGGTCGCGTCTTGTATTCATACCTTGGCACGACAGCCAGACAGATGGACCTCGGCCGTATGACCAGCAAAGGCATTATCGCGGCACGTTGAGCGCGAATCCCGTTGGTCTCTCTGGTTCCTTTGGTTTGTTTGGTTCATTTGATTTCTATGGTTTTCCGATCAGCTAATCAAATGCACATGACAAATCAACCAACCTAGATAAACCTGTTCTCGTTTCGGCCAACCAGACAGACCAAATAGACCAGATACACGAGATAGACCAGTTTCGGCTCTCCGTTCTCGCCGGACTCGATCAACAATCCCTACGGCCGCGGCCTTCGGATTGAAGGACGATGAATCGCTCATGTGATCTCAAGGCTGATCTGCCCGGGCAGGTCAACGGAGTGACTGCAATTATGTTTCGGTCTATCCCGAATGTGTGTGCAATAACCGTCCGGTCATTGCACGTCAAGCGACGTTGGACTTAGCTTCCAAGCTTTCCTAGAATACGCCTCCCTGCAAGGCCTCCATGTCCTTCTCGATTCGTCCCTTCCGCCGCTCTCCTGTCTTGACAGCTCCCCACGGCCAGCCTAGCCTGCGCCTATGCCAGCTTCTATGTGATACTTCGTTAAGGGAAGGGAAATTTTGGTCATGGCACGAATCGAGCCCCAGAAACCACACCAGACGTTTAATCGGAGTCGTGAGTTTCAGAGAGAAGTATTGACCTATCTAAAAGAACATGGTCCACAACCGTACGATGTGCTCTACGTTCATTTCGACCCCAACCGTACTGCGGAAATACAAGCCGTCTTACATGAGTTGATCCAATGGAAATTCATTGATAGGGGTACGGATTCGTCCATGACGGTTTCAATTACCGCTTCCGGCATCGCCCGACTTGGGCTCAGAGACATCTAACGCGCGGCGCGAGAAATACTAGGGTAAGGGTATGTCCATAGGGGATGCATCCCGCTGAGTTTATTGCAGGCTGGGTTGGAGAAGTTGCAATACGATACTGTGGTACAGGCGCGTCTATACTTTACTCACGACAAGCGGGTTGTCGCTGCGGTCAACGACTATGCCGGCCACGATGGTCAGCGCAAAGAAGAGTAACAGCATATATACGGCAAACCTGAATGCATTGCGAGGGAATGTGTGAAATGCGCCCGCCGCATACAGGTAGAGTGTCAACGACGCCAGCAGAAAGAAGAAGATGGTGGGGACGAGGATCATCATGGGTTCACACGAGACAGCATCACTCTGGCCCCGATACGTACTGGATGTCAAGCAGCAGAAGAGGCTATTTGGACCCACCCCATACTGAGCAATTCGCCTCAAAGGAGAAGGGACTAACTAACTAGGTGTGCATTGCGCCTTCCTTCGGTTCCCTCCTACAATACGCCTCCCTGCGAGGCTCCTACGCCTTTCTCGATTCGTCCTTCCTGCCACTTGTCTATACGGTAGGTTGTCAGGTACGATTCTGCTCCACTCCACGGCCACCGCCGCATCGAGCAATGCAGGCCATCTACTCACTAATCAAGTTCCTCCTCGGACCTGAAGTCTGGATTTTCCTTGTCTTGAGCGCGGGATGCCTCGCTGCATGGACCAGACAGTGGCCTCGTGCTGCACGATTCACGCTCTGCCTCTTACTTGTGCTTTATTATGGATTCACCACACGTCCGTTAACACAGGCGCTGGTGGAGCCATTGGAAACCTATTACCGTCCACCGGCTTCAATGCCTGTTGGCCACGATGCCATCGTCATTTTTGTTAGCTCCCCCCATTTGCAACCGTACACTGAGCAACCAACGATTGTTGGGACCAATAACACCGATCTTCTTCTCTGCGGGCTTGTCTATGTTCACGCAGGCAGTGCTTCCAAAGTCGTGTTGTCAGGGGAAGCACCTGGTGAGGGCAACCACACAGAAGCAGGGACGGTGGTGCTGCAGGAATGGGCCGTTCTTTTGGGATATCCTAAGGAACCAATCATTGCAGAGGTCCAAAGTTCAGCAACCCATGAACGGGCTCGTGCCATCAAGCAGTTGCTTGGATCGGACAGGAGGATTCTTCTGCTTGATTCGGCCATGCATCTCCCACGTTCTGCCGCTGCTTTTACAAAAATAGGATTTGCTGTTACGCCAATTCCCTGCATTTACGAAATGTCAACGGCGTCGTGGGATCTCTCAGATTTTGTTCCTCAGGTTGGAAACCTCAAGGCCTGTAGCGCCGCGTTTCATGAATATCTTGGTCTTCTCGCGTACAGGTTGCGTGGGTTGATCTAGCGGATAGCAATCCTGCTAAAGGCCATGATATGGCGCATAGAACTCCCCTCTACCAAGCCCTATCGATGCCCAGCACGGAAGTGAGCCGGTGCCGCCGTGGGAGTGGAGAAAACGGTAGGGGAAGGACCAAAGGCGATGAAACCTTCAATAGTTATGATCTTCACCGCCTTAGAGCGCACAAAAAGATGCGCTCACGCTTGGGCTCACTCGCAGCCTGAGCACGACGAAGCGTTGGGCAAGTTTATTAAGGACCTCGATCAGATCGGATTTGAATTAAAAAACAGCGTCTTGGTAAAACCAAGATCCCGAAGTGCAAAGCACGGGAGCACACCGACGGGTCATATGCTCGAAATTATCCATTGTTTAATGCCCGCAATAACATTCGCCGAGATCATCTCTGAACAGCAGCCAGAATATACGGTTCCATTGAAACGGTTCCAGGAGGAGGTCCATCGGGTTACGAGAGAGCTAGATAAGAAAATATCTCCTGGCGCGGTATCGGATGAGGATTAAGAAAGATTGGACGCGCTCAGCCGGTGCCGCCGTGGGAGTGGCGGAAGTGGAAATAGGGTTAGTACGCGACATTATTTCTTGGCGTTGCCGCGCTTGGAGTCAGTCTGCATCGTTCGCAACGGCACCCCGCGCTTGGCTAGACGACTGTATTCTACGACAACAGCGAGAAAGCTAGCTAGTGGTACTGATCGCCAAATAATTTCCGTCCCGTCTCCCATACCCGTCAGACCGGAAGGAAATCCAGGCATGCCCAATGCCTCCTTACCGGAGGTTTCCCGCCGAGTCACCGCCAGGTCCAACACAAAGGGATAATTCCCTACTCGGAACCGTTGCGTCTACGTACAAACCTATCTTATAATGCGCCTCCTTCCTGTGAGGCCCCTAACCCCTTCTTGATTCGCCTTTAGCCAACCACCACGGAGCAGACCATGACAAGAACCATAACTGCGCTGATCGGATTCGTCTTGTTAGCAGGCTGTAGCGGTGGAGGCGGAGATTCTTCCACGCCTACATCAGCGCCTGTACCTCTAGCGCAACCGGATATGCTCACAGCGACCCCGCAAGGGATACTGCGAGGCAAGGCCAATGGGCAAGGGCAGCAGGAGATCTTACAGGCGCCAAATCTGCTTGGAAGTAACTTGTTCGTGGATCAAGGGAATATCGTGTATTCACGCACCAGTAATGCAGGAGATATCTGGACGGTGCGCACGGATGGAACTGGCGATCATGCGCTACTCAATTCGCCGAATCTGGAATTTTTCTACAACGCCTCTTGGCCATGGGTCATCTTTGAAGATGATGGTGTTGGCACGAAGAGTTTGAACGCGGAGACCCAGGCACAATTTCCCATTGGCTGGGGCGGGATCCCCTTTAGAGTACGCTTTAAGGACGCTCGCGTGATATTCAGCGACGACGGATATATCTATTCTGAGACCTTTACGGGGACGGATCGCATCGTGTACGTCGCCCCAGACCAGCCTGAGCAAAATATCACGAGTGCAATCGTCGAGGATCGGTTGGTCTATCGACGGCTCCTATTCTCCCCGTCGTCAAATCTGTTTTCTGTTCCAATCCTTGGTGGCACAACACTCCCATTGGATAGTGGGCAGTCCTATGTCTCATTTGGTGAGTCTCTCGGTGCCCGCGTGGTGTATGCTCGCTGTCCGTTTGTGAGTGGACTGAGGACCGGCCCCTGCGACGTCGTGAGTGTAAACAGCGACGGATCGGCTCCCGTCGTCCTCGCCTCGGATCCAGCGAATGAAGCCGTGCAAGGCGTCACGACCAATCAGGTGATTATCCGGCGCAACCTTGCCGGGAATGATCAGTTGGTGGCTGTGCCGGTTGCTGGTGGGCCAGAGAAGCTGTTGATGTCCATGACAGACAATGAGTTTGTAGATCTCATAGTGGGTGACCTCATCATTGTTCGTCGTCCCTCCGGCACATGGAGCCTGGACCTCAACGGAACACTGACTAAGCTGGGAACAGTCGTAGGCGATTCTGGCTTTATTGCAGTAGGTAATTCGGTCTGCGTGACCAAGGTGACAGCCGTCTGGTGCATGCCGCTGGATGGATCAGGTCCGCAGGTCAAGATTGCCAACAATGGGAAGGTGGTTGGAGTACTATGATGCTATCACGGTGCTGATTAGTGCGAGATTCCACGCTCGCCGAAGCCTTCAATGCACGAGACAGCTTGAGAAGAATACTCGAAGGAGGTTTCACGCCGAGTCATCGTGGACCTTGCACATACAAAAAAATACGTAAGCTAATGGAATCTAAATATTTTCGAGCCAAACTGCCACAAAATCATTAGGAATCATTTTTTAGCTAGAATCACCCACGTTTTCACCTCTCTTTTGGCCTCTCGCAAAAAATTTGGAGCCCCTTTCCCATGGCACCGTCAGCCTGGTGACATTAGGCTAGGGGGCCCCTACCTGGCGGAGTATCACAAGGGTGCACCCCTGCCTAGTTGCTGAGTACCCGGCCCTGGCTCCGAGGTATCATCCGCCTCTGGTGCCCCGGCTGCTAATTCAAGCCAGATGTTAATAGGGTGTTAGGAAGAGCAACGAAGCGGCTAGATTAGCGATGATGTGAAGTGAACAGAACTGACAGGGTGAAACTGCGAATCACCGGGAATGACAAGGGGATTGCCTAGGCCATCAATGACTTAAGCAATCCCCATGATAAGCACTCTTAATCAGCGGGCCGTAGGTTCGACCCCTACACGGCCCACCAAACCGCACTTCGTACGTGCCATTCGCTTACCTATCGGGACGAATGGATACACCCCTCCAGTGCGTTATCTTTGATCCGTGATATCTTGCTCGTGTCGTACGCCCAACCATTGAGGCGAAGGGATAAGCACCACCAGTTATCCTCGCTCCTAATAGGCGCCTGCGCCTCCTGCCGTGCGTGATCACATCTTTAGTCTTCACGCAGCCCTAGCGTGAACATGTATTATTACAAGACTTGACCCCAATTAACTGGATAGTAGGTGAGCGAAGTCACGTGGAACAGTGACTGTGCGGGAACCCCTACCATGATTCTGATCAGCGTGTGGTCTGGTTAGTCTCGGTAGAAGTATCGGCGTGCCGTGTGTCCCAGTATAGGAGCTGTTTTTCAACTCGCGTGATGCCAGGAAAACGAACCTGGAAGTCCTTCAACGTCTCGTCCTCCTCGTCGTTGGTGGTCATCCGAATGTTCACTGACCCTTTCCGCAACGGATCGGGCAGATGTACCGTCAGAGCTCCAACATACAAGGCCTCACCTTTCCGTATGACGATCGGTGTCAACGAGGGTTGGAACCACACATCCATTGATTCCGATGGGATGATAATTCCTCCCAGAGGGAGTGTGACGACATTCATAAGCCAGGGTGCCACTTTCTCGGTCGTGGTCTTGTCCAAGCGAAGAGATAGACCGGAACCCGAGATTCTTTGGACTACATATCGCCCGGCAGGAAGAACGAGACGGAAGACATGAGTCGTCACAGACACTCTATACCCTTCCCCAGTATCAATATTGCTAAGCTCAATACCCGTGCGACGCGAGGAGACACGCTCCTCACCTTGTTGCCAACCAACGGTTCCGACCAGAAGACCCCCTGGCGTGGGAACCTGCGCACCTTCTGTGAGGGGCTCCACATCCGTGATATTAGGGTTGGCGCATGCGGTCAGAAAAAGAACATAGAACAAGGTTGGTCTGATGAATTTCATGATTTCCCCTGCGGCAATATTCGCTTCACCCTAACCTCCAGGTCCTATCTTCCATCGTTGACAGGCGGTCCCAGCAACGCTCCAGCTTTGCCACGCTCAAGATCAGCGATTGCGTTGACGACCCATTCCTTTTAACGCCTCTTGGGCCGAGGTTTGCGCCGGGTCTGTGCCATCGTCGGCAATGCGCTTCAGCTCGGCTTCTGATTGCTGCGTCCCAATCAGTCCCAATCCAGCCAACGCCGTCGTCTTGTAGCGCTCGGTGAATTGCTTGATTTCGCGGTCGGCGTATTGCCGTTCCCGGATCGCCAGTTGCCGGGCCGTTTCTTCCTTGCCCATTTGCGCATCACCAAATTGCCGAAGCCAGCTCTGGCGGTCACCGTAGCGCTTGGCAACCGCTGCGCTGAGCGTGTTCATCTCTTGCTCAGTCGGCCCTAGGCGGAAGGCCTCCCAGAAAGCCGGTTCGGCCACGCTGCCGATCGCGATGAGCTGGTTCTCGAATACCCGTTGTTCTGCGGCACCGCAGTTCGTGTTGAGCCAGGTCTGAACCAGCACTTGCGCCTCAGGCTTCAACTTGGACAACGCCGGCCGCTCCGAAAGAGATTCAGCCCCGGCCCAAGAGGACGCGAGTAACACCAGCACGATAGTCAGTAGTCGTGTCATGATACACCTCTCAATTGGCTGGGAACCCGTCGTCGGCCCACAACCGTTTCTGAATAGCCGGACAGGGGAACGTGGCGATATTGGAGTAACTGCAGTCGCGTGTCAGCTCGCCAGGGCGAGCGTTGTATAGCACATTCAGAATCGATGCGGGAGTCAGATGGGCGCGGAACAGTTGGCCTTCGGTCGCGAACTGGCGAGTGCTGCTTGCGCTATGCATGATGTTCTCGGTGTTGAAATTGCTGTCGGCATTGACATGGGTCAGGCTGAGAGCATGCCCGATCTCGTGGGAGAGTAGTTCGTCACCGGAATTCTTACCCATCGCAATCTGGGCGCCGAAATTGGACCAGCCGCTGCCCGTCCCGCCGTTCACCGTATCCACCCAGTAAATGTTCAGTTGGCCTGCCACGAACCCGATATCGTCGCGCAACGGCTTCCACACCACGTCGCCGAGGTCGCCGTTCGGGAACGCGAAATGGGAGGGCGCCTCCGGATCGCCCGTGGCATCGATAATATTAAACGGTGTAAAAATGACGCCCATGCGTTCGTTGTGCCAAATCGCTGAGGTGCGAATACAGGCTTCGATCGCGTGCTGGCGTTGCGCGGCGAACGGGCCTTTGACAATCCACACGGTCACCGGAATACCGATTGCCGGACGAAAATTCAAATTAAATGCATCGATGCTCCCCGTCCAGGGCGTACTCAGATATGTGGGCGGACGGTCGTTGGTGAACCCAGCCACTTCATTCGTTTGCGGCGAGGCACTGAGCCCACCGACGCCGATCGCCGACGCGGCCGAAATCACATTGCGATCGTTGATCTGACTGCCAGAATCTTGCCCATCGACCATCAAGCCGACAGGTTGGCCGCTCCCGTTGATCACGTTGATGGTATCGCACCCGGTGAGAAGCATTAGGACGGGGAACACCCCTATCACGAAGGCGCGAGCTTGGCACTTAAGTTTTTCGATTGTCGACATGACTCACCTCTCTATGTGTGTGCGCAGAGTCGAGGGCCTCATTGAACATACTGTCCGCTGAGCTTGGATGCTCAACTCTCCACGGCGTTCCCGGTGGCCTTACATCAATATACAACCACCTTGTTGAATGGATTCAACACCCGCCTCTTGGACTACGCCCTCTCCAGAGCCATGGTTGAGGACATGATGATTGTTCCAAGACCTCCATGATGTCTGAGTAGATCAGCAACTCTCATGCCCAGAGGATCTCGATGAGGACTACTCACAAATTCGCGAGCTTGTAGAAGGGCGGTCTTTGGAGATGGACGCGAGTGAATCAGAATCGATTCAGAGAGGAAAACAAAACGATACAGTCATGAGCCTAGCAGGAAATCTTTCAGTTAGCAGGCCTTGGTCACGGGCAGCCTCCTGGTTAGTGCGTCGTCCCCTTCGCCATTCGCTGCCCCACCTCAATAATCCGCCCCAACCGCTCCGGCACGTTCAATGCCTGGGGCGACTTGAGCCCGTTCTTGTTCAGCAATGCGAGGATGTCGTCGATGATTGTGTTCTCAGTTTCGGTGAGCAGGCGGGTTCAGGAAAGAGGTCACAGGGATGCTGGCGCGAGGATTATTGCGGTGTAACTCGGCGATGATATCGTAGAGATCTTGCTTCTTGTACAGGCTCTTTCGTTCGAGCATTTCCACAATGGCCGCGATCTCCCACATGTTGGAGATAGTCGCTTCTTCGATGGACATGCTTTCACGTTTGGGACGGTCGTCGCTCATGGGATACTCTCACCGGATTCCTGTGCCAGTCGTGTGACCCAGAAGAGATGACGAAGAGAGATGACGAAGGGGTCGCGTCTTGTATTCATACATTGGCACGGTGGCCTGACTCGTGCGCACTTACTCCCCTCTCCCCAACAAGCCAGCATCGATTTCTTGAACCATGTCTCATCCGCTTTCCCAGCAAGGCACTTTCGTTCAACTCGCCACCTGGTATTCCCTCCAGCGGCTCGATATCATCCAGCTGCTCTCATCTCTTTCACAGTTGATTCATAATTTCTTCTGCCATTCGACCTCTTCTCGTCGGTCCATCACCCTCTCTTGCCGACTTCTCAGGCCTTACCGTAACGATTGACGCAGATGGTCGAAGATCATTCGCCGCAGTAGAATAATCCTACAGATCGGGCTCCTCGCCACACCATCTTCCGCCTCCTGGTTTGTTCTTTCCCCTTCAACACAGGGCCTTCCTACGAAGCTCCTAGCCCATCTCGATTCGCGATTTTCGACGCTTTCCTTGACGGCGTGGACAATGGCGCTTAACCTTTCACTCAAGACGTCCTGAGTCACCCTGAAGTTTCTATTCTCTCGCATTTTCTGATGTCGTCCTGCGTGGCTGACTTCACAGGATGTGCCGCGTGCAATGCCCAATTATTTTGACGCGCTGCGTTTCCTTGTGTTGAACGCCAGGCGGAAAACTACTCACCTGCCCAAGGGGAGTCGCGTCATGATGGATGATCAGTTCACCGGCCTTCCGCAAAGACGCTCGATTATGAAGATGTATTGGTTGCTCCAAGCATGCATCCTGCTGGCCGTCGGAGTAGGGCTTGTGTCGTGCAACATAATGCAAAAAGATCAGGTTTTGACCCAGTCAACGGCGATTGGTCAGTCTTTGAGCCCCTGCCAGTCGACAGAAACGTCTTCCATCACCACGTCAGAACTGTGTGTCAATGTGACGGAGATGCAACTATCCGGCGATGACACAAAAGCTGATGTCAGCCTGTCGCTCGTGAACCGAACTGAGCGCAGACTCCTCATTGCTTTGACAGGACCCACTTCACTGACAGACAGCAACGGAGGGAAGTGGAATACGGGGGATAGCAAAGGTCTTGGCAATCTCAGTCATCCAGTGCCGTTAGAGCCAAGAGGAGAAATACAAGGAACCATCACGTTTCACCACATTGAACAATCTCCAATAGACCTGACCTTCTCGCTGGTTGGAGAAATTGGGATTATGAAAATGGGATCTCGCGGTCAAGTATTCCCAGGTCAGATTGCAAGAAAACACCCGATCACGCTCTCGGGAATTCGTATCCGACATCAGCAGCTGCCCTCTACTGGCGCGACGGAACAGAATAAGGGCACCAAACTTACCCACGTGTTTCCCCGGCGCACGAAACCTACAACGCCCACATCGTCGGCGTCGTCGAAATCGTCCGCACCTGGAGCAGTCGTAGAGGCGTCAGATAGTGGAAAATCGAGCAGCCAGAAGCCGACATTGTCCAAGACCAGTCGCTCTCCCGATCAAAGGCCGCGTACAATCGATTCTCCGGCGGGCGATGCTGCGAAAAACAAACGTGAATCAAAATCGGTCGGAAGCGGCGAGACAGGTCCACACGTGTTCGGTTTGCGCATCGGCATGACGCCGAATCAGGCCCGCAAGGTGTTCAAGTCGCATGGTCTCGGATCATCGATCAAATCTCCTTATAGCGAAGGCTCGAGCAGGCTGACATTTAGTCTTCCCGGGCAGGCTCCGCAGCCTGTCCCACACACAGACTATGTCACGCGGATATCCGGTTCTCTTATTGACATAAAGTCTCCTGCAACTGAAAGCTCAGGTGTGGTGCTGACCGTATTCTTCGGGCCTGTTCCTGGACAGGAGGGAATCCTGTCGCTCAATCTGACCGAGTATATCCCGGTCAGTAAGGAACCGACTGTGACCGCTTTTACGAAGACACTATTGGAGAAATATGGAACACCCACCGAGTTGCCATCGGACTCTCCTGGCATATACCGTTGGCGGTATGACAGCAATGGAGCGCTGGTTAAACCCGCTCCCGCAATGAGGTTCGACGGCTGTCCCAGGCTGAGACCAGGCACGATCGAATTCCAGCCTCTGGAATCCCCCCTGATGATTCAGAAGTATACGCAGTCGGTGCCCAGGTGTGGGGCTATCTTCCTTGAGGTCGCTTTGGGGTTCGAGGGCTTTACCTATGCTGGTCCCGAAACGCTGATCAAGAATTACACCACGCACATGACGGGACTTGATGCGACCGCACGGGCGCTGGAGACCGCCAAGGGGATTGTTGATATGGCCCAAACGGAAGCATCCAGGGCCGTGGTCGCGAGGGGAACGCAGCACAAACCGGATCTGTAGGCGTGAGCTCTGCAAGGAATAAAGAAGGTCAGACCGTTCACTCACCGGTTTTCTGTCATTTCCGCCAACGGATACACCCCTCCAACAGATCACAGGTTTCCTATCATGACCCCGCGTGCGCATAGCGCCCAGTTCAATCACATCTCGGCGGACATGCACGACCACCAGTATGCTCTTCACCTACGCCAAGCCTCACGCGTACCGTTGGCCTCACTATCAGAGCGAACGGTTACACACCAAGGGTAGACCAAAGAAATTTGCCTTTCATTCAGTAGAGAGGCAAGTCGAGGAGCCCGATACTCTGCCGGTCCCCTGCCTGTCCAGCAAGACAACCATTCCTCAACTCCCCCTCCTTGCGATTTGAGTACCCTCTCCCTAAAATATGTCTCCTGGAGACTCCTATGCCCTTTTCGATTCGGCCCTTTCGTCGCTTCCCCGTGCACTGCTCTGTGACGTACAACGCCGGACCATTCCAGGGCCAGGGCACCGTGTGGAATCTGTCTTGTACCGGATGGCGTCTGTCAGGAGATCTGCCCATGCGACCTGGGGAAACACTCTCACTCACCGTCACGCTCCCGAATGAGCAGCACATCCTCATTCCCCAGGCCGTTGTCCGGTGGTCACGGGGCCAGGAGTTTGCCGTGGAGAATCTTGCGATTGCGCCACACACACAGGCTCGGCTTCAACATTATGTGAAGTGGTTGGTGTTGGAACCCCACGAGATCGGTCCATGAGTGAGGGTGGCCTATGTTGTGCCGATTTATTATCGCCGTCTTTTTCATAATCATCTCTCTTGCGGGGCCACAGGATGGTCCTGTTGGAACCTTGCTGGCAATGGAGCAACCAATGGCGGATCAGCCCGGGCTCACACCCTACACGCCGACCAAAATAGAATGGTTGGCGTTAACGGTGAACTCTCAACTTCAGTATGAGCACCACGCAACCGATCCGTACGAGCTGTTCGTGGTTCAGGCGGATCACGACACCTTGCAGATCTTCATCCAGTATCTACCCGCCGTATACCCCAGGGCGCGGGCCGGCGACCCCCGCCCATTCCCTACCGGCGACCCCGGGACTATGAAACAAAAAATTAAGGCGGCTCGGGAAAAGATCATGGCCACAGCGAAACGTTATGGGTGGGACACATGGGTGAAGATTCAGGAGCCGGTTGAATCGTCGGCGCCCGTACAAAAGAAATAACACGGGAGTCTAGCGAGTGACCCAGCTGTCTCTTCAACAGTGGAGAGTTGAAGAGGACGGGAATAATCAGTGCTTGCCGTGTGACCGCATCCAACACGCTGCTTAGCTCAAAGAGTGTGTCCAGCCAGGAAATGATTGCATTTTGAGCAATCGGAAGTCCGGGATGTGCTCCAGATGCGGAACGAATACCATCTCCGCGACGGCCATTTCTCCTCGTTCGCTGGTCGCCATGACTTTCACCTCATAGGTATCCACGGGAATCCGGCAACTGGTGTCTTCCGGCACCGACGTGAGGCGAAGGGATGAGGATCCGTCATGACCTAAAAAGAAACTGAAGACATCGACAAACACGGCATCCAGAAATTTCGGATCTTTGGTGGGATGAATATTGAAGTTCGTCGATCCAACCCGGTCATGCCTCAGCTTCAGATGATTGCCAATGGCAGAAACATTCTGCGGCTTCTTTTCCAAAGACATCAGTTTCACTTCTACATTCCTGAGGGGCACTTCGTCACGATTGATCAAAGCGATACGATAAATGTACAGTTTCCCGGCTGTAGGCACGGTCTGCGACTGATCAATGCCTGGATCCACCTGCACCCAGGGCTCCCCCTCGCCAATCATCACAGACAATTTGCCATGTTTTAAATTCGGTCGCAGATATAAATGAATCGCCCCGACACAGAAACCCGCAAGCGCGATCCAATATACCCATGAATCGATGGACTTATCCGCCAGCCATGATGGGACATCCTCCATGCCGAAATACAGGAACCAGGCTTCCACATTGGAACGAGCGTGCCGAGGGGTAACGGTCGACAGCAACATGAGCAACCCGCACAGCAAACTTGGGACTGAGAGAAGAACCCATTTCCAGTACACTCGCATTCCACGCTCCCTTGGATTACGCCAAGAGTAGGCGGTTTCTTTGAAGGTGGCAAGTCAAACATCATTGCCCTGTATAGGGGCCAAGACCTCAGAGGAAATGATCTAGCGGTCCGGCAAGCTTACTGCGGGGACGTGCGGTGATCGTCGCGGGAATGACCGTCTCGAATCCGCCCGTGATGACGGCCCAGGTAGAAACCATTCGCAAGCCAAAGAACAGCAATCGGGACGGCGGCGAACGCCGTTTCGCCGATGGTGAGGCCCGCTGATTGCAACGCGTTGGAGAACCAACTACTCGCCATGTCTCCGCCGCGGTGCACGACCGTATCGATCACGTTCTTCGCCTGATACTTTTCTTCCTTCGACACGACCGTGAACAAGGTCTCCCGGGTCGGCTTGGCAATCGCAAACTCCCCGGCTCGCCGCAGGACACCGAAGACGACCAGCACGGCTAGAATCGGCGCCAGGCCAAAGACGGAGAACCCAACGACGTTGAACGCCGGGACAAGGACAAGCATCGCCGTCACTCCGAGTCCCGCAAGCAATCGTCCTGTCAGAAAAACCTGCGCGAGGACCGTCAGACCGTTCACGGCGAAATCGACCCAGGCGAACAGCTGGGTGCGCTCCTCAGCGCTGCCCACCACTTGAGGCACGAGCACCATCTGCTGGCTGTACAGCGTTGTCGAGAGCACAGAATAACAGGCCAAATAGAGGCAGATGCCCAGCAAATAACGAGATTGTAGAATCTTTGTGAGACCGATCCAGAGGCTGGGTGGCGCGCGCTCTTCGACCTTGACTGTGAGGATCGTGGTACCCGCTCCTTCCCTGGCCTGTCGAGGGTGCGTCCGAAGAATGGCAAAGAAACAGGTCATGGCTGCCAGCAACAACCCGATGGAGACCAACAACAAAGGCGCCACGCCAAGAAAGGGCACCATCAGTGCGGTAAAGAGTGGTCCCGCCACAGCCCCGCTGCTCCCACCCGCAGCAATGAATCCAAATAGCCGTCTCGCAGACTCCGTGGAATAGAGGTCCGCCATGACGCTCCAAAACACCGAGACCACGAATAGGTTGAAGACACTCACCCACACGAAGAACACCGGCGCCACCGTCGTACGAGGGAGGTCGCTTATCAGGGCAAGGAAAAACAGGAACAGATTGCTCGAGAAAAAAAGGTAGATCGTTGGAATGAGCCGTCGAACCGGGAGACGTCCGGCGATCCAGCCGAAGAGCGGCACCAAGACCAACATCGAGACGAATACGGCGGAAAAGAGCCACGGCAGATTCTGCACGCCGGTTTGCACGCCCATTTCATCGCGCACCGGCCGCAAGACATAGTACGAAGCCAGCAGGGTGAAGAAGCAGAGAAATGACCAGAGAAGGCCGCGCAATTCTTCGCGGTTGACGGGAGTAACCCGGCTGAGGATACGATGGAACAATGATGGAGTGAGCGGCAGCATTCGGGTAGGTTCGAATGTTGCGACTATACAGGAAGCGTTAGGTGGAAGCTACTCAGCAGGCTGTTGACAAAGTCCGCCCGCGGCGTTCTCGCATCGCTCAGAGGCTCAACGTACGGCAGAGAGTACGCATCGCCTCTTCACTCACTGCGGCCTTGCTGGACGGCCTTTCTGAACAGCCTGCGTGGCATTCAGGTCGCATCTGTGACCTCAGTCGTGGCTTCGTTTTGATGTCGTCATAGAGTTTGTCAACAAACTGTTAGGTGCTGGAAAGGAACGAAGAGGCCTCGCCACCCGGCAAGACACAAAGAGAGAGTGATGCGGACAGTGCATCTCCTCCTGGCAGGAAGCAGACGGTCATGCCATCAATTCTTCGACACGGCTTTTGAGCATGAAAAATGCCTGGTCAAACGCGGCGTCCATCTCGGCCTCTGATCCAGTGACTTTAGCTGGATCAGACGTGCTCCAATGCAGCTTCCTGGGGCTACCGGCAAATCGTGGGCAGCTTTCATCGGCAGCCTGATCGCAGACCGTAATCACCAAATCGAACGATTGTTCGGCACACTCATTCCATGACTTGCTGCGCGGCTGTCCGGGATCGATGCCATGCCGCTGCAACGTCTCGATCGATTTCGGGTGGACATAGCCAGCTGGAACACTTCCGGCGCTCCAGGCCTGATAGCAGCCACGGCCGAGATCATTGATCAGCGCTTCAGCCATAACAGAGCGGCAGGAATTACCCGTGCACAGCACCAGCACGTTGAGCACATCGGACTTCATCAGTCACAACACCCCGCGGTTTTTTCAGACGGTGCACAGCAATCAGGTTTTCCCATCGTCTCCGGCGCACAACAGGCATGTTCGGCTTGATCAGAATGGCCGGAAAATAACTGTGCATCCTCCATCGTCCGGTACGCTTCCCACGGAATGCCGGCGGGGTCTTGGACCCAGGATTTGTCCGACCGGGCATAACAACAGACCGTTTCGCCTTCCTCCACCACGGCCATATCCCCGGCCTTGAGTCGTTCGCGCAACTCTGCCAATTCGCTCTCTTCCTCGACTTGGATGCCCAGATGATCGATGCCATTTTTCTTTGCACGAGTGGATATCGCGAAATTCACACGGGGGTCTTCCAGCAACCATTTGGCGTAGTCAGTTTTCGTTTTTACCGGCTTTGCACCGAACAGGGCACTGTAAAAGCGGATGGATTCATCGAGTTGCTCTACCCCGACATGGATATGAAAACGTTTCATGATAGTTCCTCCTTCGGTTCGCAACAGTGTGATAGTTCAATGATCGAGCATTTCCGCTTGTGATCATTGCGGATGCTGGCAAATTCGGCGCGGCAACAGTCCTCGACCATGTAGCGGATCAGCCCTGAAAAAAACTCGAAATTGGCACGGTAGATGATTGACCGGCCCTCCCGTCGCGATACGACGAGGCCCGCATGGCTCATGTGCGACAGATGAAACGACAGCGTATTATGAGGAATATGCAAGGACTCGCTCAGCGTGCCAGCCGGCGCACCTGCCTGGCCATATTCAACCAGCAGACGAAATACGCGCAGGCGGGTCTCCTGCGAAAGTGTATCGAACGCGGCAAGCGCTTCCTTAATGTCCATATGTCCAGACTACTAGAAGTGTTATGGTTTGTCAACCGTCCTTTTCAACCTTTCCTCCCGGGATGTATGTCGATCTGATATTTCTTAATGCATCTGTAACATTGAAGGTCTATCCTCTCTTCGAATTACACAGACCCAAGAGCTTCTCACGATAGCCTCGAACGGCTCCGCCGATAACCATATGGCCACTCTCTCACACAAGAAGATACTGATCGTCGAAGACGAGGCAGACATTGCTCAGTTGGTGAAACTCTATCTCGAAAAAGATGGGTTTCGAACGGTAATTGCCACGACAGGCGCCGAAAGTCTCAAAATGATCAAAACCGACCGTCCCGATATGCTCATTCTGGATCTCATGCTCCCCGAGATGGACGGATTAGAGATCTGCAAGAAGATTCGAAGTGCGCCGGACACCGCCTTGCTGCCAATTCTGATGTTGACAGCCAAAGCCGAAGAGTCCGACACCATCATCGGTCTCGAACTGGGGGCTGACGACTACGTCACCAAGCCGTTTAGCCCCAAAGTGTTGGTCACGCGGGTGAAGGCCTTGTTCCGACGATTGGAGAGAGTGGAAGACCCAAAGCACACGTCCTACACATACGGTCCGCTGGTGGTGGATCTCTCAAGACACGAAGCGCTGGTAGATGGGAAAGAAATCCCTTTGACCGCAAAGGAATTTGGATTACTCGAACAACTCCTGCGACACCCAGGCCGGGTGTTGACCCGCGATGTCCTCTTGAATTCGGTATGGGGCTATGATTATTACGGCACCACCAGAACCGTCGACGTGCATGTTCGCCGGCTGAAGCTGAAGATCCCGCTACTCGACGAAGCGATAATCTCGGTCAAATCCCTCGGATACAAACTATCCGAGCAAGCCCCAAAGAAGTAGCGACGCCGGCTATCTGTTCAACGACACCTCCTCGTTCCCAACTTCCTGCCTACCTCGTGACTCTCCTTCCGTCGATATGACGCCGTGACAAGCCGGTCGCAGTTACGCCACAGTGTGCGGCGTTGCATCATGACACCTGTCACAAGGAAATATTACGAGTGTGTTAACTCTTTGCTCCACTTCCAGCACGCACGAACCACACGTTACACAAAATTGATCTGCCGTTGACCGTCCGGTGCCTTGAAAGGGATAGAAGAATCTCTACGAGGAGGCGATATCGATGCGGAACGCCAGCTCATCGAAACCATGTCCCGAGAATTGTTCCATCGAAACATCCGAACTTCCACATGCAAGACATGCGGCTTGCTGGATAGCGCTGAGCCATGACCGATCGAGTAATGAAAGGAGACGCGGGCATGGCACAGGCAATTACTGAGATAGGGATTGTAGGGCTGCTTACTGGGGTGGTGGGAATCATCTGGATGATAGTTCGCCACAGCTTTGATGGCGACCATTAAGCTGACGACAACCGGCAAGAAGAGCGCGAATGACGCAAGTCTTCAGAATGACCTCACGAGAATCCGAACAAGGCTCGCACAGGAAACCATGGCGTCACACAAAATTAACCTGTCATTAATTGTCCGGTGACTCGAACGGAGTAGAAGTCTGTTCACAGGGAGGTGACGCCGATGCGGAATACCAGCTCATCAAACCATGTCCCGAGAGTGGCCCCGTTGAAATACTCGAACATCCACCGGCAGAAGCATATGAATTATGCAGATCTTGAGAACGAACTCACGAGACTCCGTGCGAGGCTCGCATGCGAGACCAGGATGTCACATCTCATCACCTCAGAACCCGAACTCTTCCCTGACCCGATCGACCAAGCCGCGGCTGAGTATGAGAGCGACATTGCCTTGTCCGTCAAGCTGCTCACCATCGAGAAGCTCCGCCGGATTGAGCAAGCACTCACATCTCTGCATACACGTTCTTACGGAATCTGTTCCCGCTGCAATCATCAGATTCCACCTGCCAGACTCCGAGTGCAACCCGACTCGCTGTACTGCGTCCCTTGTCTCACCACCATTGAACAACAATCCGACGGAAGTTAACTCTATGCCGAACACCTTCACCGTCATGCCCGCACATCGGAGTCCAGCTGCGCCCTCCCTCGCACACTTGACTCCCCGCGCTTATCCCTTCTCTCGCCCCGAGAAGGGATAAGCCCCGGGCTGCGACTTCTTTGAGGAGAGCACCATGCAAGATACCCGCAACCAACCACGCCATATTTTGACCTTCGATCTCGAGGAACATTTTCACGCGTCGAGATTCGACTCTCCTATGCGGCGGCGCCATTGGTCATCATTCGAGAGTCGGATACACACACACGTCGAGCGAATCCTCGAGGTACTGGGCTGCCACTCAACGAAGGCCACGTTTTTTACGCTCGGATGGCTGGCTGAGCAACATCCGTCGGTCATTCGCGCGGTCTCGGTGGCAGGCCACGAAATAGCCTGTCTCGGCTATGGACATGAATTGGTCGCCGCGCACACCCCACAGAGTTTTCGAGAGGACATTCGTCGAGCCAAGTCTCTCTTGGAGGATATCACGGGACACCATGTTGTCGGATTCCGTGCACCGAGCCTGAGCATTACCGCCCACACGCCGTGGGCCTTGCCGATCGTCGCCGAAGAGGGGTTTCTCTATGACAGCAGCGTGCTTCCTATCGTCCATGATTTGGCGGGGATTCCTGGCGCAAACCGATGGATCCACCAGCTTTCCTGGAACGAACACAGTCTCTTGGAAATCCCACCCTCCACCTTGAATGTCGGGGGGTTTCGTATCGCCATCGGAGGCGGCGGGGACCTTCGTGCGCTCAACTACCCGGTGTTGAAATCTCTCCTTTCGCGCATCGAAGCGTTCGACAAACCGATCGTCGCCTATATGCGGTCGTGGGAAATCGACGCAGCACAGCCGCGCATTCGTGACACGCGGCTTTCCGAGTTTCGTCACTATGTGAATCTCGATAAGACGGCCGACCGGCTTCACCAGCTTCTTGCGGACTTTCAGTTCGGGCCGATTTGCGAAGTGACGTTCCAGATCCGTGAGCTGGTCAGGCTCGTGAGCTGGTCCGGAGCGATTCTTCGAGGAAGATTCCCGATTCAGTCACAGACGACCACCTGAACGAGTCTCCACAACCTACTACCGTGTCACAAGGAGAGAGTATGCAATGCACTCGCTGTGCCGGCCTGAGAGTTTCCGAGATTATCTTCGAAGGAGGAAGCAGAATCCCCGCTCTGCGATGCATTCACTGCGGGGATGTCAGCGATCACGTGATCGTTCTCAATCGTCAACGACGCTTCAATCCAAAACCAAGGCGAGCCCGAACCCCCATCTACAGAAGCGATCGGTGGGAGAAACACCGCCCCGCGATGGCTGAGCACTGACAGGGCAAGAGCTATTGATTCTGCTGTCAGCCTGGTGAGAGGTCAGTTTACGCGCATTACGCTGGAGAACTTGCACGCATTTGGTGAGGCATATAGGCGGTTCGGATGTGTTCCTTCTCGCTTTCCGACCCTCGGACCTGTAACCATACAGCACCGTCGTTCGGCTCCGAAACAAGCACGAACATCAGTTGCGGAGAGTGTTGGCCCTCGAACACGATGTAATCGGCAATACGCCGAATGAGCAGTTCCGAGCGGCGGAACTTGAAGGCGTAGCCCTCCTCGATCTCTTGAATCTCCGCCACATATTTGAAAAGCCCCGTCACCAGCATTTCACGGCGAAGTGCAAGCGCCGGATCTGGGAAACATGCCACCAGGGGATGAGTGGTATAGCTGCGCATGATCTTGATCTATCCCAGGCGTGCGCGCCTCATATCGAGGTGTGTACGCTACCTTTCATGCTTAACTACCAATCTTCCCGCCATCGTCCTTCGTGATCACGAGGCAAGCAGAGCGGGGCCGCCCACCGGATTCCCCATCGGGCCAGGAGCTGAACTGCTTGGGATTCGCCGGATCGCCTGGCAGATCATCCGGACGCTCACCCGGATGCTGGATTCCGACGAACATAGTACGCCTATCAGGAGTCATGAATACGCCCGTGATTTCACACTGATTCGGCCCCACGAGGAATCGTCTGGTTTCCCTCGTTTCCGGATGGGCGGCGAGCATCACGTTGTTACCGAATCCGGTGTAGTTGCCGGAGTTAATCGTCGACGTCGACACGTCGGTCTGAATCCAGATCAAGCCACTGGGATCCACATAGATACCGTCTGGCGATCCATACTTGTCGCCGAAAATTGTAGAGCCATGAACAGGGTTCTCCGGATCACCACACAGCGCGAAGATGTCCCACCCGAACGTCGATTCCGTCCAATCTTGACGATAGAACCAACGGATGATGTGTCCGTAGTTGTTGATGGCGCGCGGATTCGCCGCATCCACCGGCGGACGGGCGGAGCCGGCTGCGGTAGACCCCTCGGGATTGTTGACCGACGGCGGGGTCGAGCCACGGCGGTTGTTGTTGGTCAGGGTCGCGATGGCGGTGAGATCTTTGGGAAAGGTATCGATCCACTCGGGACGGTCCATCATAGTGGCACCAGCTGCATCCGCAGCGCCGCGCGTATTGATGAGGATGTCGTTCAACGACCAACCGGCGAGTTTGGGATTATCCGGCGTGAGTGGCAGCCATTCTCCGGTACCGTCCGCATGGAACTTCGCGACGTAGAGGATGCCGTCATCGAGCGGGTTGACCCCCTGTCGGCGCGCCTCCCGCCAGGGCATGTTGGACACGTAGCGATAAATATACTCGTTCCGCTCGTCGTCGCCCATATAGACCACGACACGGCCGTTCCGAGCTTCCTGTACCCAGGCACCCTCATGCTTGAGGCGCCCCAGCGCGGTGCGCTTCACCGGTGTCGAATGTGGCCTAAATGGGTTGATTTCCACCACCCAGCCAAAGCGGTTCGGCTCGTTTGGCTCAGCATCGACCTGGAATCGTGTATCGGTTGTATGCCAGAGATAGCCGAAGCCGGTCGCGTTGATGCCATAGCGTTTTTCCAGATTCGTCTGCGGACCGTTCTTTCGAAAATACCCATTGAAATTTTCTTCGCATGCCAGATAGGTGCCCCACGGCGTAAAACCCATCGCACAATTGTTCAGTGTCCCGAGCACCCTTGTGCCGGTGGGATCGTCAATTGTCCTGAGCCTGGCGTCGCCGGCAGCCGGCCCACCGATCTCGATCTGTGTCATTCCGGTAATACGACGGGCAAACGGCGACGGGCGTACGACATCCCAATTGCCGCGTCTTCGCTTCCCATCCCGCGGAAAGCCACTCCGCTTCGTCACTTCGATGATCGACACGCCATGCGCATTCAACGATTTCTTGGTTTTCTCAAGGGTCCAGTTGTTCACGCCGTCCGCGAATAGCAAGCCGTCATCGGTGTATTCATTGTTCTGAACGATCAGTCCCCGCTGGGACTTGAGGATTGGGAAATACACCACCCCGTCGTTGTGCATGCCCCACTGATGCGCTTGCTCATCAGCTGTATTGCTCGCATCTTGCTTGAACGCTGGACCGTTCGACACCGGGTCGCCCCAGGCGATGAGTACTTCCGCCGTATAACCTTTTGGCACCACGACCGTGTCTGCAGAAGATACGGGCACACTTTCGAACTCGAGCACCGGCCGTCGGCGCTCACCCTGCTCATCCGTTTCTTTGGCTTCGCCGTCGGTTTCTTGCGCGGAAGCCGGCACGGCCTTCAACAGCGCCTCGACGCCGCCGAGCGAGACGGCCGCCGCAGTCACGAGACCGCCTGTCAAGAAGCCGCGCCGGGATAAGCGCGCGTTCAAGACATCTTGGAAATGTTCGTTGACCGATGTGTTGCAACCATTATCATCATCGATGTTCTTCATAGTTGTTTCCTTCTTCACAACGTGTAAGAATTGATGGGTTTCTGGCGTTATGATCCGACAGATCAGTGTTCATGGAGGCCTTAAAGCTCTAATAGATAGGGGCTACCGCAACCGGGACAACCAGACCCTCGTCGTTGCTGAAAATCCCCACTTTCTAACCCATTTGCTGATTCTCGCTCTCATCCCTTCCTTTTCACATTTCTTCATTGTGCCGGACAGCGCCAGCAGCAGCGAACGTGACGGGCTCCCTAGCGGCGCACATGGTTGACTGAGAAATCTTGGACCATATCGTACTCCCATCGGCGCTCTCCTCCTTGTCACATGCACGCGGTGCAGCGGACGGCGGCTCGCAGACGAAGAAGAACCGAATGTTTCTCATGTCTCCAGTGATTGTTCTTGTTGCCGCGTCCCGGGAACGGTCCGAAGAAGCTGCAGTCTTCTCCTTTCCGACTCGTTGTCGGCCCCCTTACGCGAAGCACTGTCGCAGAAGTCTGTTACGAATAGATCTGTTTTTGCTCAAAAACTCGTAACAGCAGTATTAAAAGATGGTGCTCCTGGGAGAGAATGGTGCTGCACCTATCGTGTTTCGACCTTCGATCATCAGGGGTGAATGGGTGTCGGTGTGGCCATGACATGCGCGGTCCTTGACACTCTCCTCCAGCACCGGTGTTAAGTAACGCTTCACTGAAGGCAAGGACTTGAATGTGCGCGTCTTCTTTGACTTCACTGACGATCAATACAGGCACCTGTTATGCCGTGTTTGCCTACGATATCGGGTGGGCGATCGACATGGAGGACGTCAATTGCCTGATTACAGCTGACAGAGAGCGTAGCCGCCTCCGGCATAAGACGAAAGCGCCGCAATATTTCGAATACCGGCCAGCGCCGCTCCGCCTCATGCAAGAAGGAGGAAGCCTCGAGGTCGGCCAGTATCGATCCAGCCCCACGGTCGAAGTCATGGTGTATGATTTCGGTGCCGTCACCATTACCTACCGATTTACGCTGGACGGTCCCTTCGAGGGTCTGCTCGAACTCAGCGAGTCACTCTACGAAAACGACCCCTTACTCACGGAATCACGCAAGCGGGTCGAGCAGCTGGTTCAGGCAATTCATCCGGCGATCGAACGGCCAAAGATCGCCAAAGAGGTAGAGGATTACATCATTTTTTCAATCGAATCTTACTCGCCAGTGGAGTCGCTTCCGCCCTGGACAAGCCGGGAGACGGAACTGGCGCAGGTGCTGCGCGGCGAACGGACGCCGCTCGCAGACCAAGAAATTCAAGATGCCACGTCCTGTCGCATTTCGTATGGAGTCGGGGACGCCGCACTCATTGACTGGCATTCGGCTGTGATCTTCGGAAAAGAGATGGACGATGTGCGGGCAGTGCTGGAATTTGCCAATGTAGAACTCTTGGAGATGCGGATGCTCGACGAACAGCTCGACACGGCATTGGACGAGGGGTACGCCGCGCTCGCTCGAAAGCCGCGCCTACTGCCACTCCCCGGTTCGCACGACAAGGACACCACGCATATCGCGCAGCTCCAAGTTGACGGCGCACTCCTCTTTGAGCGAGTGACGAACACCTTGAAGCTCTTAGGAGACCAATACCTCGCACGCGTCTATCGCCTCGCGTCCCAACGCTTCCACTTAGAAGCCTGGGATGCGAGCATTTTGCGCAAGCTGGAAACGTTGGAAAGCATCTACAGCAAGATGTCGGACCGCACGACCACCCGCCGCATGGAAGTGCTTGAATGGATCATCATCGTCCTGATCACCGTCTCGATTGCGGTCTCCTTCTTTCCGATGGGAGGGCACTGAGGAAGATAAGACCTGGTGACCACAGCTTGACAGCCGCGGCTTCCTATGTAGGCTGGTGAACAGTGAAACGCAGGACTGCCGGATGCGCCTTCTCCAATCTGCGTGCAGGCAGCACGGCAGGCAGTTGCCGTAGAAGTTTCCGGGAAAAGTACAGGCTCGTCTCTCTTCCCTATACCGTCACGTGCCGGATAATCTTGCCTTCCACCATGTAGACGACGAGTTCAGCGATGTTCGTCGCATGGTCGGCAATCCGCTCGTAATACTTGCCGATGAACGTGAGGCGGGTCGCCCGCGTGATGGCCCGTGAGTCTTCCAGCATGAACGAGACGAGTTCTCTGAAAAGTTGCCCCGTGAGGTCATCGACAAAACCGTCGTCCCGACACACTTTTCGCGCCAATTCGGCATCGCGATTCACGAAGGCATCCAGGCACTCTTTGACCATCCTGCTCGTCCACCTAGCCATTCTCGGAATATCGATATAGGGCTTGAGCTGAGGTTCTTCGTTCAACTCGATCGCCCGTTCGGCGATATTTTCTGCCAGATCGCTCATTCGTTCGAGTTCCGTGGAGATCTTCATGGCCGTCGTAATAAATCGGAGATCGCCGGCTGTCGGATGGTGGAGGGCCAGGAGGCGAAGACACGCCTCGTCGATTTCGAGATCCAGCATGTTGATCAGCATGTCGTTTTCAACAACTCGAATCGCCAGGTCCACATTGCGCTCGGTTAACGCTTGCAAGACGTCCTGTAATTGCGATTCGACCGAGCCCCCCATCAGCAAGACTTTCTTTTTGATTTCATTCAGCTCGACATCGAAATATCGTTCCATCGCTGCCTCCGGGTACACGTAACCTAAATTGGCCGGTTACCTATCGTGTTTGGTTCTCCACACGTCAAGGAATGCTGCAAACTTGTCTCTCGCCAGGGCGCGTTCGTCGGATACCTTCTCGAGGAATTCCGACAGACGACGGGATTTCAACACCGTGTAGATGGTTACGGCTATCGCGAGGGTCAGGACGAGCAGAAAAAGGAAGAGCTTTCTCACGAACGGACTATCGGCCTCGGCAATCACATTCATGCCAAGAAAGCCTGTCGCGGCCATGCCGATCAACCCGACCGTGGTGACGACGGTGAGGCGCACCATCGTCTCTCCCTGCCGGCGGAGCAAGTCACTGTCGAGATACTGACTCATATCCTCAATGGCTTCCCGGACCTCGGCATACAATTGAGCCGTTTCAAGATGCCGATTCGTCATGCGAAACAGTTCTTTCACTTGCGTATGGTCTGAGACATCATGAAACCAGTACCGATGGGTGAAACGTAGGAACACACCGAGGATCTGTCGGATCACGCGCCGGAAATGCCTGACTGATTCCAGATTGCCTGGTTCCAGTCGGTTCAGCGCATCGACGAGGCGGTCGGACAACATGAGCATGGCCGCCTTATGAAAGTGGGAGATCAGAAAGAGCATGAAATACTCGTGTCGGAACTGTTCGAGACCTGTCTTCCGGGCGACTAAAAACCGCTCGCTGCGGTCGCTCACCTCCGTGAACACGCGTCCGCTGCAGATGAAGCGGGTCCCGGGACGCTCGCAGTCCTTTTCGTCCCAGTAGCGGTCATAGACATAGCGATCTTCGAAATCGCACAGGTGCTGTTCGGAATAGGGCAGAGAGTCCAACGGCTCCGGCGCGGCGGCGAGCCCGAGCCGTATGAAATCCCCGCGGGTCAGCGCGGCGGGGTTGTCCATCGTCAGATAGGCCATCAACGGCAGCAGGTGAGACTCGATCTGCCGATAACGGATGAGGCCGGGCTTGCCTGAATGGTGGAGCACCAGCGGTTCGAACAGAAATTCCCAGTGAGAGGCAATGCACGGCGCTCGGTACTGGCACGCAAAGGACAAGTATTTCTCCTTGTTCTCATAGTCGGACACGGCCAGCACCGTGCCATCCTGGGTAAGCCATTCCGCCTTTTTCAGACAGTGGCCACCGTGCCCTTCAGACTCCCAATACGTGGGATATCCTCTGGCAAAACGAAGCATGGTGTCCTCTACCCAGGTCAGGGGGAGATCATCGGCAAAGATCTCCATGGCAAGGATGACGATGTCGATGTCGTAGAAAAAATATAAATCCACATGCGCTACTTCGAATGTGATCGGGTCAGCTTTGGGATTGGGGTAGGTCATCCGCACTTTGGCAATATCGCTGCGGCGGAACACGCGAATGGGCGACTCCTGATTGACGCCGGTCCCGCGGCCTGTGCCTTCGCCATAGAGAAATCGCTGGACGGAGGGGAGAAATGTGATGAATTCGCTGTAGTGACGTTCCTGAAACAAGGCCGGATCGCCGGTAAACTCGTCCTCCACCTCTCGCCAAAGGCTATTGAAGCCCTGTGTCTGAATATAGTCGCAATGCTTCTGGATCGGCATATCATCCAGGATCGGCATGAGCTGCAGAGGCCAGAGCACAATCTGCCTGAAATGCCTCACGACTTGGCCAGGATCGGGAGAAATAGGGTCCTGCATGCGCACTGCGCTAGGTTGTAAATGGTCGCTATTGTTCATCAAACAGCTTGGAAATATAATGGTTGGGCACAATCCTGAAAGTCGTGATGACCTCGTGACAAACCGCCACCGAAGCCCTCTTCATCGATAACAAGTATTATCGTCTCTACAACATGCCAGAAGGTGTCATATGGAAAGATCCCCCCTTACGCTCGAGATTTCCAGTGATTCAAAAACCAATCCTGAGAATTCACAGCTGTGCCACCATCTCCCGGATGCATGCGCTCATACGTCCCGTCAGCGAGTAACCGTCTGACTTGCACATTGTCCCGCAGCCCGACCCCGAGAATGTCATTGACGATGACCTTGCGCCAGTGAGGATCTTCCACAGGGAAAATCACTTCCACCCTGTGATCCAGGTTGCGCGGCATCAGATCAGCGCTCCCAATCAACACCTCGTTCTGTCCACCATGACGAAAGTAGTAGATCCGCGCGTGTTCCAGAAAACGCCCAACCACCGAGGTGACGGTGATGGTCTCGCTGAGCCCCGGAACACCCGGCCGCAGACAACAAATACCTCGTACCTGAAGATCAATCCTGACTCCGGCTTGCGCCGCTCGGTATAGGGCCTGGATACACCGCGTGTCGACCAACGAGTTCATCTTGAAGGCGATATATCCATCATCGTGCTCGCGGTGGCGGCACGTCTCGCGCTCGATCCGATCAAGCAATTGTTGCCTGAGCGTCGTCGGTGCCACGAGGAGCTTGGAGTAGGAGTTCTTGCGGGAGTACCCGGTCAGTGAGTTGAATAGATCGGACACATCGCGGCTCATGACGGGATCGCATGTGAAATAGCTCAAATCGGTATAGATACGACTAGTGACAACGTTATAGTTTCCGGTGCCGAGATGGACATAGCGGCGAATTCCCTCCGGTTCGCGCCGGACGATGAGACAGACCTTCGCGTGCGTCTTGAGTCCTTGCACACCATACACAACATGCACGCCTTCATCTTCAAGTTTCCGGGCCCATTCAATGTTGTTCTCTTCATCGAATCGAGCCTTGAGCTCAACCAGCACCGCAACTTGCTTGCCGTTGACGCGGGCTTCCATCAGCGCATCGACAATGAGGGATTTCGGATTGACGCGATAGAGGGTCTGTTTAATGGCAAGGACGTCTGGATCGTGTGCGGCTTCCCGTAGAAACTCCACGACCGGCATGAAGCTGTCGTAGGGATGATACAACAGCACATCTTGTTGACGGATCGCAGCCAAGAGGCTGCCCGGTTTGCTCAAGCAGGACGGGACGGCCTGAAAAAATGGCGGATCCTTCAGATCAGGACGCTCGAGAACATACAGTTCGCGAATCCCAGCCATGCCGATCGGACCGTGACCTGCGTAGACGAGATATAGAGGTAGCTGAAGATTTCGTGTCAGAATCTCGCGAATGTGACCCGGTGTCGCCGCATCCAGCTCCAATCGAACGGCTGACGTGAAATGCCGCTGATCGAGCTGCTCCTCCACCGCCTCGATCAGATCGGATGCTTCATCTTCCTCGATGGCGACATCGGCATCTCGCGTCACACGGAATGGGTATGATGCCACCACGTCCAGACCGGGAAAGAGACTATCCAGGTTATCTGCGATGACCTCCTCTAGCCAGACAAATTGTTGCACTTTTCCCGCCCCGCCCAACCCCATCTGTTGGAGGGCGGCATCCTCATCGGAGCGGATAGGAACCAGTCGAGGGAAGACATCCGGAACTTTCACGCGCGCGAAACAGTCGCCGCGTTCGGGATCCTTCACCATCACGGCAAGATTAAAGCTCAGACTCGAGATATGCGGAAAGGGATGGGTCGGATCAAATGCGAGCGGTGTCAGCGCGGGAAAGATCTCGCGCTGAAAGTACTGTCGTAGCGCCTCTCTCTCCCTCTGCGCCAGCTCCACATACTGCAGAACAGAAATGCCTGCCTCTCGTAGCCGGAGCAAGACGTCCTGCTTCCAGCACCGATCGTATCGTTCGTAGTGGGCGATCAACTCTCGGTTGATCGCCCCTATTTGCTCAGATGGTGTCATCCCATCGGGCGTTGTTCCGACGAACCCGCCAGCCACCTGACGATGGAGACCGGACACGCGAATCATGAAAAATTCATCCAAATTCGTGGCGAAGATTGCCAAAAACTTCACTCGTTCCAAGAGGGGGTGCCGCTTGTCCTCGGCTTCTTCCAGGACCCGCAGATTGAATTGCAGCCAGCTGAGCTCACGATTTAGGAGGTGGTGCGATTCATCGAGAACCTCCGATCGCTCGGCAGTTGGATGTTGATGTTTTGCAGAATGATCGACCATGAAGATTCGCTACCGATGGCGACTCCTAAAACAGGTCTCTAATTCCGGAGTTACTCTTCTGCCTGCCTTAGTCGCTCACTCCATCGGCCAGGTTTCATGATGGTACTGAGCCCCAGCACACTGATGATGATCAAGAAGAAGAAGAAAGACACCATGAGAAAAAACATGCTGCGCAGTCCTGTGATCATGATGACCCTCCCCCTTTAATGCTTAGGAGACACCGTGAACTCAAAGAACCCACATCACCTTTCGAGCACAGCCACATTCCAATGACTGGGCAGGCTGGTTTTCTCCACTCGCATCGAGGCGGCGGCCATCATCAAGATTCCGATCAGTGTGCCGATCAAAATATGTGGGATTCTACTCAGACTCAGATCACGACGCTGTTGCGGGTTGGTTACAAACCTGTAACATTATGAGTGGGTGGGATGAATTCGCGTGATGAATCCTGCGAACCAGCGCGCGAATTAACAAAGATTTTATCTGGTCTTAATTGAGCCGAACGTCCCTTCTTATATTCTACAACCTCCCCTTACCCCGACTATAATCTGGAGGTCTTCATGAACTCCTTGCCGAGTGATCCGTTTATCGAATTCCATGTGCCTGATGCGAAGACTGAACAGGAATTCCTACAGCTCGTGGTACAAGCGGCCATCATGAAATATCGCGCCTTGCATGACAAAGACTCCAGCACACCACAAACAAGCTTGTACGACAACATCGCCCTCCAACAACGTGTTGGATGACAGGCAAGGTATTCTCACAACGAACTGAGGACGGCCTAGCGCAGATCGGCATCCAGCTTCGCAACGGTGAAATTTACGCAGCAGTAACAGGGTGCTAACGTCAGCGCAACACCGGCTTGGTAGAATTACGCCAATACATAATATCCAATATCACAGGAGGGGAACACATGGTTACAGTCAGTCAACTCATGAAGCGGGACCTCGTGACGGTAGATTCGGGCACCTCGGTCATCGAGGCCGCCAAGTTGATGAAAGCCTGCAATGTGGGAAGCGTGTTGGTGTCTCACGATCACCAGATCATCGGCATCGTCACGGAATCGGATGTCGTAAGGAAATTTGTGGGATCCGACAAGGCGTCCTACTTTATCCCCGTCGAAGACATCATGAGCTGCCCAATCATTGGGATCGAAGAGCGCCGCCCGCTCACCGAAGCGGCGGACCTCATGAATAGACACCAGACCCACCACTTAGGCGTCGTCACCAATGGTGGAACGGTAGTAGGCACCCTCTCCGTCCGCGATCTGCTTCGTCCTGTCGCCATCGACGAATTCTAGCCGCGAACTTTCCCTACCAACTCTCTCCACGCCCCGTCGCACTCGCACCAGATGCGGGAAAGACGGGGTCCTCTGCTGCCTGTTTTTCTGATTTGGCCGACCCGACTTGATGAATTCCGAACATTCAACAGGTCAACAGATTCTGGAATGGCTTCACAAACGACGCTTCACACTCAAGAGCAGCGGTTGCGCTCATGAATAGTCTGGGCTAGACCCGCAGCTTGTATCCCACCCCTCTGACGGTCAGGAGACATGTCGGACTGGTGGGGTTCTGCTCAATCTTCTGTCGCAGCGAATGAATATGCACATCAAGCGCGTGCTCTTCGAGCGCGTAGCCTTCTCCCCAAACCCGGTTGAGCATCTCCTGGCGAGAGAATACGTGGCGAGGCGATTCGAGGAATTGCTTCAGAATTTGGAATTCCTTTGGGGTCAGATCGACGGCATGGCCGTTGACCAGGACTTCATGATAAGTGAGGTCCATCAATAAATTTCCCACTCTATACTGGCTTCTCGACTCGATGCCGGCCTCTCGGCGTCGAAGGATGGCGCGCACTCGCGCGACAATCTCGCGAACACTCTGGCCGCACACGACCAAATCTACATCCTGATCATATTCTTCGAGACATTCTTCGTTACAGTCGGATTTACCTCCCTCCTGCACCGCGACGATCGAAACCCTATTCAGCATTTTCATCCGTCTGAATTTGGCGACGGAGCTGGAGCGATGGTCAAGAATAATTAAGGATGGCACGTTCACTTCCGCCTCTGTGAAAGCACAGGACTCCGTGGTCACCGCTGTCCCACGATAGCCGGTCGACTCCAGTGCCTTCTTCAACAACTGCGCAAACGATTCGGACTTCAGGAAGATGAGGATCAAGTTGTGCATCCCTATCAGTGATGATCGACCAACCAACATTGTCAGATCATGATACGACCAGGCTCAACAACACACCGTTACGACAGAGTTACTTGTCCGTTAAATTGAACGGGAATCCGCTGATCCCTTGACCGGATGCTCAGGCTGGAGAGAACGTCGATGTAATAATTCAACGATTCCGGGCAACGCAGCCCAACATCTCCTTGGCAGGATGCCGAAAAATTTAGACAGCCTGTTAGATACTCAAACTGCTTGGCCCGTCCGCCCCAGTTAGGGATTGCTTCTCTCTCCTTCCATCTGCGACAGTTAATGGTCCCGCAAGGAGACCGTGATGGCTCGTGCCGACAAGACTCCCTCAAAACAGTCAGATTCCCTTGCCATCAGCCCCACGGTTCAATCGACGGTCGAGCGTGAAATCAAACTGGCGGTCGATGACCATTTCCGTCTTCCTCAGCTGCCCGGCACTCCGCTTCCGCGACATCGACTCACCTCGACCTACTACGACACCTCACAGTACGATCTGGCCCGCGCAGGGATGACACTTCGGCATCGAGTCGAACGCGGGAAACAGGCCTGGCAACTGAAACTTCCCCTGATGAAGGATCGGCTGGAAATTGAGCTGGTCGATCGCCGGCCTCTTCCGCCAACGATGTTCCGCGATCTGCTCTTTCTCTTTCTTGGAGAGCGGGAGCTTGTGCCGGTTGCGACCTTACGAGTCTGGAGAGCCGGCATCCGTGTGCGCATGGACCATACCCCGGTTGCAGATGTCACGCTCGACCAGGTGTCCGTCATAAAGGACGGAGCGGTGCTTCAGCGCTTTCGAGAACTCGAGATCGAACGGATCGATGGGAAGGACCGCGCGCTGTCGGACATCGAACGGCAGCTCCGTCGAGCAGGAGCTGCCGATCATGACGGACACCCCAAGCTCTTTCGCGCACTTGCTCTGGTCGCTCCTGGTTCTGAGCCGCCGCCGGCATCGGATGCCGCGGTGATGGCTCATGTACAGTGGGACCTCGCACGTCATGTTCGATGGCTGCTTGCGCACGATCCCGGCACCAGGCTCGGAAGGGAACCGGAAAGCCTGCATCAAATGCGCGTGGCCACGAGACAATTGCGCGCCATCCTACGCGCCGCCAAGCCCCTGCTGGTTCCTGAATGGGCCGACTCGTTGCGGGAAGAGTTGCGCTGGCTCGGACGACTGCTGGGACCGGCCCGCGACCTCGACGTACAACTCGCCTATTTCCGCGAGGAATCTGCCCAACTCGATGCGCGTGACCGCCGGCCGCTGACACCGTTCATCGCCCATCTGGAAGTCCAACGGAACAAAACCCAAGAAATCCTCCTGAACGAGTTGAAGCGTGAACGGTATCTCGACCTCGTCAGACGGCTCCAACAAGCGGTGCAGGATCCAACCGCCGTCGAATCCACCGTGACGTTGCGCGACCTCGCCAAGGATGAATTCACCAAGCTGAGAGATGCGATTCACCAGGCCGGCCCCACACCCACCAATGCCACCATCCACGAGACCAGGATCAAAACGAAACGAGCCCGCTATGCCGCAGAACTCGCGGAACCGACGGTCGGCAAGGTGGCCACACGTTTCATCAACAAAGCCCGCGTGGTGCAGGACGTCTTGGGCATGCACCAAGACGCCATCCAAGCTGAAGCGCATATCCGAGAATTCCTCAAGCACTCGACCAGCACGCGGGCGGCATTCGTCGCCGGACGGATGGTCGAACGACAGCGCCGGCGTCGTGAGAAGGCCAGAAAAAAGATGGATCGGCTCTTGCGCAGCCTCATAAAACGAGGCGAGAAAGCGTGGGGATAACACTGGCGGGATACGGGAGGAGCACTTCTACGCGGCGTTATTCTTTCTATTATTGACCGAATGACCGGACGTATCGCAGCACCTGCCAGGCTTCTTCTTCCGTAAGTACGAGCGGAATAAAGGAAGCCATGGCCGTGCCTTTGCTGCCATTTTTCAGAATCCAGAACAGTTCCCCATCGGTTCGCGCGGCTTGCCAGTCAAGGTCGGTGAAGTCTCGCGGCAACGGGCCTTTCAGGCTACCAGGATCAATGTCGCTTCCCAATAATCCTTTGCCATCCGCCCCGTGGCAGGCACGGCAGAATCCTTTCCCCTCATAAATCTTTTTTCCATTCTCAACAGTGCTCGGCGTTGCAGGCAAAGGATTGCTCATTGCCCTCGCAGCCTCGGCTTGATCAGCCGGGACACGAGACCTGAGTATCTCCTGGTCGGCGCTCCAGACAGGGGAAGTCCACACCGCACCCCATGAGAAAACAACGGCAAAGAGGAGAGAGTGTTTCATGGGGTGAGACCACCGGCAGAGCGGGTTCCCCGCTCTGCCGGCACGCCTTTCTACAGCGATTACTCTGTTCTAAACTTGTGACCGACTGATTGCGGATGCCCGACTATGCCATTGGGCGCCTTGGCCCCATCCGGCCAGAGATGGAAGATAATGCCGTCAGTCTTCGCAGCGATCGCAGCAATTTCCTTGGCCTGAGCCTCTGGCATATCCAATACTTGCACACGACCGGTGGCAATTTCGACTTCGTGGTCATGATAGTACTTGTTCCAGGTCTCAAGGGGCACCTGGGTGCGGGACACGGACTTGGCGACGAAATATTCTACATCCGTTAGGGTGGCGTTGGGGTCGGTGGATTCAAAGAGCAAACACTGGATAATTTCCGTAGAGACCGGCTTACAGTAGTGGTGATAGGGGCCATGGACCGTACCGTCTTCGAACTTATGTGGCGCCATCACGTGGATATTATACCCTTGAGCCGGTCCCGGCTTGGGCGCAGCCATCGCCGGGCTGGAGTCTCCCCCCTTCATTTCCGCACAGCCGGTCAACAAGGCGAGGCCCACGGCCCCAACGATCGCATAGGTGCTTGATTTCATAAAATGCTCCTTTGATTGTACGGGTCCGATCTAGGTTCCACCCATGGAACCTACGAAATATTTCTTTGCATGTGAGACATGGGATGGGAAAAGGATTCGTAATAGTAACTCGGACACGTGGACAAAGCTATCTTCTTGTGTGGCAGGCAGAAACAGATCAGGAACTAGCGACTGACGGTTGATTTCATCAGACTGTCTGCCTGTGGAGGCGAGAAACCCTGGTATCCTCTGTGGCGCTCGGTCAGTTCGAGGACGGAAAATGGCTGACCGTCAATCATCTCTGGCACCGTGAAGATTTGTCGTAACTGGCCACCCCGAGCCCCGACGATCTGACCGGTAAAGACCACCCCCTGTGCCTTCAACCGTTCAATCGCCTGATCGATGTCTTCCACGCGCACCGCGACATGATGGAACACCTGATCGCCAAATTTATCGACCCAGCCAGGGATAATACTGGTACGGCCCCGATCGTCGGAGTAGGCCTGATCCACAAAGAGCGCCGGGTACCCGACCTTCCGATAGACCTTCGCATACCAGTCTGCATACTCGATCGTTTCGCTGTACCCATACCCGAGCCTCGTGAACTGCTCCGCACGCTGGTCGATATCCAGCGTCCGCAGCGTGAGATGGTCTGCCACTGGGCAGAAGCCGACTCCTGCTGCATTGAGCAAGTCGCGCAACAATGTAGCTGCCCGATTGCGCGACACATAGTTGTCGATCATTCTGGCGATTAGCGCATCCAACTCAACGCCTTGTTCCATAGTCCACGCTCCTTGTTGCTCAGTCACGGACGCTATGAGCCGAATTGAATACCCTGAGCCAATGGCAAATCATGACCCCAGTTGATCGTGTTCGTCTGCCGCCGCATATAGGCTTTCCATGCATCCGAGCCGGCTTCGCGTCCTCCGCCGGTTTCCTTTTCACCGCCAAACGCGCCGCCGATTTCTGCTCCTGACGTCCCGATGTTCACATTCGCGATTCCGCAGTCGCTGCCGGCCGTGGAGGTGAACCGCTCGCTGTTCCGTACGTCGGACGTAAAAATCGCAGAAGACAGGCCTTGGGGTACGGCATTCTGCAAGGCAATGCCGTCGTCGAGTGCCTCGAAGCGCATGACATAGAGAATCGGCGCAAAAGTCTCACGCTGGACGAGTGGCCAATGATTTTCTGCTTTCACGATGGCCGGTTTCACGAAATAGCCAGGCCGATCCAGCACCTGCCCTCCATAGAGGACTGTCCCTCCCGCTTGCTTTACTTCTTCGATCGCCTTCCGATAAGCCTCAACCGCAGCTCGATCGATCAACGGACCCAAGAGCACGCCCGGCTCCAATGGATCGCCGATGCGTATCTGTCGATACGCCGAGATCAGCTTCTCGACCACTTCATCGTATCGAGATTCATGGACGAACAGCCGTCTGGTCGTCGTGCAACGTTGACCGGCAGTGCCAATCGCACCGAACACGATGGCGCGAATCGCCAAGGAAAGGTCCGCCGTCTGATCCACAATAATCGCGTTATTCCCGCTCAGTTCCAAGAGCGTCCGCCCCAATCGTTGCGCAACAGTCGCGGCCACCGCTCGACCAACCGGTACGGATCCCGTGAACGAGATCAACGGCAATCGACCATCCTGGACTAACGTCTCCGCAAGGGTCTTTTCGGCCGTCACGATTAGCGAGAAGATTCCCCGATAACCCTGTTGCTCCATCACCCGGTTGCAGAGGTGCTGCACCGCGATCGCACAGAGCGGCGCTTTCGGCGAAGGCTTCCAGACCACCGTGTCTCCAGCAATTGCAGCCAGGAACGCGTTCCAGGCCCACACCGCGACGGGAAAATTGAAGGCGGTGATCACCCCGACCGGCCCGAGCGGATGCCATTGCTCCGCCATCCGATGCTGTGCCCGTTCGGAATGCATCGTCGATCCATACAACATGCGGGACTGGCCCACAGCAAAGTCTGCCATATCGATCATTTCCTGAACTTCGCCGTCCCCCTCCGCTTTGATCTTGCCGACTTCGAGCGACACCAACGAGCCGAGCGCATCTTTATGTTCTCGCAACGATGCGCCAAGCAACCGGATGAGTTCTCCTCGCTTGGGAGCCGGGACAAGCCGCCATTGCTGGAATGCCACCGCAGACTCCCGCACGATGTGCTCATAGTCATCAGTTGAACAGGTGCGAATATGCGCAATCGTCTCGCCAGTCGCCGGATTCACGGATTCCAGCAGCGATGTATTTTCGCCGGAATTCCACCAATGGGTCCCAGTGCTGCCACCAGCGTTGACAGCGCTCAAACCAAGCCTCTTGAGTATTTCTTGGGTGGACATCATTTGTAACAGGCTCCGAATCGATTCGTGAGCACGTCCTGTAATGGGAACGACTCCTGCGTAATAAACCCCCTGTACAGTTGAGGCGTGGCGAGCACGAGATCGGCCACGGCGCAGAGGCTCGAGGCAGTCGTCATTTGAATGGCAGACCACAGCTTCCCTTTCACACATTGAGGATAGATCTTCTTCACGTAGTTCTCTTCGAACAAGGCACCCCCCCGCATTCCCATGACGGAGGTATAGATCAGCACGACATCCTGCAGTGTCTGGGGAACTGCTCGTTCCAGGATTCGCTTGAGTGTCTCACGGTCCTCATTCAACTTGAGATCGTTCATCAAGAGGTGAATTTTCTCGCAATGGCCAGGATACCGCAGCGTCTTGTAATTCATGGTCCTGACTTTTCCCGCATAGGTATCTGCCAACGTTCCCAATCCGCCTGACGTGTTGAACGCTTCGTACAAAAGTCCATCCACCTCAATCGTCTCATACCCTTCGAGGGGTAGGAGGGGCACCTTCTCTCCCCCTTCAATTCCGTAACAGATGTTACCGTACTCGTTGATCAACCCATCGGTGGACCACGTCAGTGAATACTTGAGGGCGTTACTCGGATGAACCGGCAATGCACCAACCCGCATTTTAACCGTATCCACCGTATCGAAGTGGGTGATCAAGTCGTGAGCGGCGATGCTGATGAACCCAGGAGCCAAACCACATTGCGGGACAAAGGCTTGAGGGGAATCGGCACTCAGGACTTTGACCTGATTGGTGACTTCGACATCCTCCGTCAAGTCAAAATAATGAAGCCGGTGTTCCCGAGCCAATCCGGCGACAACGGGGTTGCAGAAATACGGGAGGCTCGATAGGACCGCATCGAATCGATGCGCCTTCACATATGCGCTGATGGTGTCGGGATGTCGGACATCAAGGAGCTGAGGCGTGACTCGCGAGAGACCAAGGTCCTCGACGAGCCGCTTGGAGGCATCGAGGCTGATGTCGCCGAGGCAGACCTCGTAGTCGCCGCTCTCTGCTAAGAGGCAGGCAACCAGAGATCCGATCTTTCCAGCGCCGAGGACAAGTACACGATGCATCGTAGGTCTCCCTTTCATCAGTATACTCCTGCTCTCGGTCGCCGATGAAGAACATCTTATTTTCAGCGCCATATTTGTAGGGTAGTCCGCGCTGAAACACGGCCAAGACCTTCCTTGCAGTATGAGTGATCAACCTCGATACGCATGATTCAGACCAACCACACCGGAAATAGTCTGGATATTCAAAAATGAGCAGATCGGAGAATGCTCAAGACCTTGTGCGGAAAGCCATGCAACCCATTGATTACTATAAATAAATCAACCGTGAAGCGAGAAAGGATTTTGTGATACGCTAACTTACGGTTAGGAGTATTGGATATGTTGCGAATACCCTCTCAAGTCGTGCTTCCGTTCGGCTATCGGATCTCCATCCGCCAACTTTCCGATAGTGACATGGACCGTCGAGACTCGAATGCCGATGGTATCTGGGACGACGACACAAAAACTATTTATCTTCGTAAGCGCTTGCCCGTGACGCGACGGCGCTATATTCTTGCCCACGAACTTGGCCATGCCTGGCTCGACTGGCAGCATCGGCACTTAGACAACGGCAAAGCCAAAACTTAGCAGGATGCTGAAAAAGTCCGCCAGCTTCGTTCTCGCATCGTTCAGACCCTCCACGTACCACAAGGGTACGCGTCGGCCCTTCACTCGCTGCGGCCTAGCTGGACAGCCTTTTTGAGCATCCTGCAAATTCCTCTCCTTGTGCCCGATACGTGATGGGCTAATGAAACTCTTGAATGCCCAATGGTTGTCCGTATCTTGATCGTTATTCCGCTAGCTGATTCTGGCCCCGGCTAACTTCAGCACGATAGCCCATTCAGCTTCTGTCACCGGCTGAACCGAGAGGCGGGAGCCTTTTTGCAACAAGACCATGCCTTTCAGTTTCGGTTCCTGCCTCAGTCGGTCGAGCGAGAGGCTCGTCTTGAAGGTGTGCCGATACTGAATGTCCACCATGTCCCACCGTGGAGCGGAGGGAACGCTGCCTGGGTCATAGCGGTGACTGGTCTTGTCGAACTGCGTCGCATCGGGATAAGCGGTCCGCACGACTTCCGCAACTCCCACCACAGCAGGCGGCTCGGCGTTACTGTGATAAAAAAGCACCTGATCGCCGGTGGCCATTTCACGCATGAAGTTGCGCGCCTGATAGTTCCGCACCCCATCCCAACAGGTTGTCTGTTTGGGAGACTGAGCGAGATCCTCGATCGAAAACACGCGCGGTTCCGATTTCATCAACCAATAACGACGCCCTTGTATCTTCACGTTACCCCTCTCTGCTTGGTCATTCGCCGCACTCCATGTATGCTAGCGGCAATGCCCCCTACTCGATTGAGGTTTGCCGATGGAACTGACGCCATTCTTCTTCGGTTTCTATAAGTTCGTCAAGTACGGCCTCTACCCGCTCACGTGGGTGGTGCTACTACTCGGGGTAGCGACGGTCTTAGCTCTCTTGCCATTCTCGCCGACACGTCTACGATGGGTGCGCACGCTTCTTATCTCTTCTCTCTTTGTACTTGTAGCGCTATCCAGCCCATTGATCGCCACCCCGTTGATCGGTTCGCTCGAATCTTGGCACCACCCCTTGCAGCTGACACCATCCGATCATTTCGATGCCATCGTCGTGTTGGGAGGAGGCGTCGACGAGAAAGGCTCGCTTCGGCCAACCACCGAGCCATCGTCCTATTCCAGAAATAGAACAACATGTGGCGTAGACCTCTACCAGCAAGGCTATGCTCCCACCCTCGTGCTGACAGGAGGCGATGCTCGAATCTTTGGCACCGGCCCTCAGGAAGCAATCGAAATGAAACGATGGGCGATTCGCCTCGGTGTTCCCGAGTCCGCCACAAGGATCGATACCGAAGCCCGAAACACCTACGAGAACGCGACCGGGACCAGGCGTCTGATTGGACCCGCCTCGATTCTCCTTGTCAGTTCAGCCAGCCATCTGCCACGCGCTGTCCCATTGTTCACGAAGCAAGGCTTCCGCGTGACGCCCGCCCCCTGCGATTATGCTTCGCAGAACCTACCGAGAGAAAACTGGGACAACGTCGACCCCTTTGATGTGTTGCCGAACGATACCTCGCTGCAACAAACTCGAGACGTTGTATCGGAAGTGGCTGGTATCGTGATCTATTGGCTAGCAGGAAAACTTTAGCCCGACGAGTCGAGCACCGCGAGCAACGCACGATACGTCAACGCTCGAACTATATCCTTCGACGGTACCTGGTCACTGCTGTTGATTTCCATCCAGACGCGTTCTGCCACCTGGGTGCGGGCATCGTTACACAGCCCCCACATTTGATGGAGAAACCCGTCCGGCAATCCAACTTGCATCCCTTCAGATTCGATACGATCGTCTAGTAGCGCCAGTAAATCGGACAGCGCCTGATCCGACCCATAGGGCGTAGTGGCAAAACCAAAAGAGGCATGAGTCTCCGTTTCCTGCTTCGCCTGTTCGACCAAGTCCCGCATGTATTCTTTGAGCAAGCCCACCACATGACCGGACAACGCCATGCTGTTCTCCTTTGCCCGCATTATGCGGATGTGCGGGAGAGGGAGCAAGGCTGTGGGGCATCCAGCTAGAATCATGCGGTTGACCCACGAATCAACGGTTCTCTATGATGCCGAACACGTCAGCACAAGGAAACGGTTGCGATGGTTGAACGATTTGAGGTGGCACTGAATACCCCCGCCGGGCGCCTGACCACGGCCATCGATGTGCCGACTGGACTTATCCCCATAACCGCGATTATATTCTCGTTCCCACACCAAGTCGTCGAGAAAAGGCGGAAACTGCTTGAGCGTCTCCGCGTCCATGGCGTCGAACGATCGTACAAACGCCGCCCAGTCTGAAATTTTTGCATGAGCGCTTTCGCTCACGTTCGGTCGCATAAACTCTTCTTCAATATCGCTCGCCTGGCGCGACATGAGTTTGGTCGGAAGATCGTTCCACAGTTCGTTACAGATGATGCGATCCACCGTGCCATCTGCAACCGCATCGAGCCGATCCACGGTCCCTCGCAGCAGCTCGACACGGTCTCGATGGGAGGCGAGCCCTGGATGAGTCAAGGCGGTATCGAGCACCTCTTGCTCCCAATCGACCAACACATATCGAACGCGAGGATACACCGCCTGATCTTTATCGAGCACTTGAAGATGACTCAAAAAACAGGCAGCAAGGTTCCCGTTGCCGGGACCGAGTTCCATGACTGTCAGGGACTCAGTGCTGAGTGCTGAGTGCTGAGTCTTCGACGTATGCGCGGCGTCACGCTTTCGCACTTTTTCGAAATAGTCCGCCGCGAGTGCATGGGCCAACCGATAGTCGGCTGAGGCAAATGTTTGGTAGAAACGGCGAACCTGATCGCCCCGGAAACGGTAGAACAATTTATTGATGTGAACTTGCCACTGATCGACCGGCCTATACTCGCCTATGAGCTGGGGGAGGGCATCTGCGTCCTGCAACATCACACAACTCCGGTGCGGTCCGTCCTTCTCGCTTCAGTTTCAAGGGGGATGAATTCTAGCAGACGGCGGGAAACAGCCGCAACGGGCTTTCCTATAGCTGTCAACCATCAGCTCTCAGCTCTCAGCTTCGGAGCCGAGACAAGGTCACTCGGAAATTCTCCTATCTTTGGCTGAAGGCTTATCGCTGATACCTGCCGGCCTTTCTTCTCCTTGACAGCGCCCATAGACCGGTGTACCAAGAAGAGATGGCGAGAGGAGCGAGACGAGGGGCCACCGCGGTCATGGTGGTCATAGCCCTCTTGGCACTACCGGCACTCAAGGCAGCAGAGCTGCCGATCACCAAAAATTCCCCCATCCCGGATTTTCAGAACCGCACCCAAGACGTAGTCCCCTACGACTTCGACGCTCCGCCCCAAGGCCTGTTTCGCGCCATTACGATGGCGGAAGGGTTCGACGAAGAACTGGGTTTTCACCGCACACACGAAATCGTGCCGGTGAAGCCCACCGACCGGTTCCGTCCTGATGCTCCGGCCGTCTTCATTGTGTTCAATCTTCACCAGCACTATCAGGGATTCCAGGTATTCGGACTCTGTTTTCCCGAAGCCGTAGACGGCCTCGACCCCACGAAGGCGATCGGACAAGATGCGATGCACATTGCGCTCGAAGACGACAGCGGTTATCTCAAGCTCTCCCCTCCACAAAGCCCATGGAAGCCGGGCCGGTATAAAGTGGAAATCCACGTAGGGGAACAGATCAATGAGATGAGTCTCATGGGCACGATGCGTTTCACGATCGCAGCGGCAGGGAAGTGATGGTTGATCACTTCCGTGGTTTGACGCTCCATCCGGCATTCTGTAGAATGCGCCACGTGAGCATGTTGGCTCCCTTCTGCATCAGGAATATCGACCCCGCATGGCCGTGCCACCCCATCCATGGGCTTCCGTCATCGTCCCTATCAAGGATGAACGAGAAAATCTCGTTCCACTGATCGAGGGCCTGCTGACCGTCATGAGTTCACACGCGGCCTCGCAGACTCGGCCGTTCGAAATCATCTTCGTGGACGATGGCAGCAGCGACGGCAGCAGCGACGAACTGGACCGTCTGGCGGGACAGCATTCCCAAATTCTGGTGTTCCATCTCGACCGCAATTACGGCAAAACCTGTGCGCTCGATGCGGGCTTCAAGCAATCTTCCGGAGACATCATCATTCAAATCGACGGCGATCTCCAGCAGGATAGTGCGGACATCTTAAAACTGATCCCCCATACTGAAACCCACGACCTCGTGTGCGGATGGAGGCTGGAACGACAAGATGGCCTGGTGAAAAAAATATCGTCCTTGATCGCCAACCGCGTGCGGAACTTCTTTACCCACGACGGCGTCCACGATACAGGGTGCCCACTCAAGGTATTCCGGAGACCCGTGCTGGAGCAGCTGCGCCTCTTCGAAGGTATGCACCGATTTTTCCCCGCGCTCGCGATCATGCATGGATTCTCGGTTACGGAAGTGCGGGTCCGGCATTACCCACGCATTCACGGAGTCTCCAAGTACGGCATGGGCAACCGGTTATTCAAATCTCTCTACGACCTGATTGCCGTAAAATGGATGCAAGACAGGGTATTGCGGTACACATTCCGCGACAAGTGATACGCGAGGCTTTATGAACCGTGAATGTCGACGACCTTACGCCTCATGCACGTCTTGTCCGTCGAGCATGACGGTTCCATCATGAGCCTCGAAACGATCTGGCTCGGTATCGGGTTTCTCGGCCAAGGACTGTTTTTCGGCCGCTGGGTGGTTCAATGGATCGCCTCTGAAAAAAAGGCTGAGAGCCAGGTTCCTGTTTCGTTTTGGTATATGAGCCTGATCGGCGGGCTCATCACGCTCGCCTACGCAATCTATCGAGTAGATCCTGTCTTCATCGCAGGGCAGAGCATCGGATCGATCGTCTACGTTCGCAACCTCATGCTGATCTCACGCGCGAGCCAGGCGAACCCGCCGGCCAACCCCTCCTCGTAACCCACATTCATTATGGACACTCCTGCTTCAATCGCCGAGACGACAACCGACCGGTCTCACCACGCATGGCTCCTTCTGGCCCTCCTCCTCCTGTCGGGACTCTTGTTTTTCTTGGGACTTGGCGACATCGGTCTGACTGACCGTGACGAGGGGCGAAACGCCGAAGCCGGGCGCGAAATGTTCGAGTCGGGGGACCGTCTAACACCGACGTTCAACGGCGAGCTGCGCGTGGCGAAACCAGTCTTTCTCTATTGGTTGATGGACCAGTCCTATCGCCTGTTCGGTGTGAATGAGTTCGCCGCTCGATTCCCTTCTGCCCTCTTCGGTGTGGGATTAATCCTCATCCACTATCTGTTTCTTGTGCACCAACGCGATCGAACCGTCGCACTCTTCGGCGGACTGATGCTCTTACTCAACCTGGAAATCCTGGGGCTCGGACGCATGGCACTGACAGATAGTGTCTTGATCTTCTTTACCACCGCGTCGCTGTATGGGTTCTGGCTGGGACTGCATGGAACAGGCAACTCACGCCGATGGATCTGGGCCTTCTATATCGGTATGGCTCTCGCCACCTTGACGAAGGGGCCGGTCGGATTCGCCGTGCCCCTCGTCGCAGCAGCGCTCTACTTGACCTGGACACGCCGGTGGCTGGACTATTGGCAGAAGGGAGTTCCTCTTGCGGGCATGGCGCTCTTTGTTCTGCTCGCCGCCCCCTGGTATGCGGCGATGTTCCTCGTGCACGGCGACGCCTATGCCACAGGCGCCAAAGCCCATACGATCGGCCGATTTCTCGCTCCAATGGAAGGACACCAGGGCACTATCTTCTTCTATCTCCCAGTCATACTCCTCGCCTTCTTTCCTTGGAGCGCGCTCCTTCCTGTCCCACTCTATCGCACAGTCAAAGAATGGTACCTCATACGTCGTGCTCGCACTCATCCAGATCCCACCGGCGCATCCGAACTCGATCTCTTCGCGGCTCTATGGTTTGTGGGTACCTTCGTGTTCTTCACGGCTTCTGCGACCCGCCTCCCTCACTACATTGGTCCATTGTTTCCCGCTGCCGCCCTGTTGACCGCTTCATACTGGTCCCGATGCCTGCAAGATCCGGCGACGAAAGGAATTCGAGGGTCCATCCATCTCATGATGGGCGTGGGATATCTCCTGGCAATCGGCTTTGCCTGTCTCCCCACGCTCTACACCACCTATGCGTCCAAAATGGTCAAGGAGTTCCCGCTAGCTGGACAGGTGGATCTTGGCATCGGTCCCTATCTAATTGCCGCCTTGTTATTAGTCGGTATGACGTTGGTGGGATATTTCGGATTGAACGACGAACGACGTGGAAGAGCATTCTGGGCCGCGGGGGGAACCCTCGCCGGCCTCGTACTGATCGTCATCGTGATCTCGTTCCCGCACATCAATCGGTATGTAGTCGCGCCCCCCCAGGAGCTGGCCTATGCCGCAGGACTGAATCTAGAACGCCACGATCAATTTATTGCCTATGGCACGCTGAGACCATCCTCCGTATTTTACGCAAAACGTCAGACCCTCTTCGTTCCCATCGGGGAAGAGGATAAAATACGGACGGCATTGAAAGAGACCAAGAGAGTCATCATCTTGTTGCCGGAAAGTGCGCAACCGAAATTGCCAGCGGAAGCGGCCGGGTTGGTCCCCATTCTGAAGCGCTACGGCTATGTACTGCTGGCCAACCAGCCGATGGTGACGATTCCACAAAACACAACCCCGCCACCGCCCACCATTCTCGGCCATTGAATGAATAGTTGATCTAGTTTGTTTGGTTCAACCAAATAAATCAAACACACAAGACTCACATCGGCACAATACCTTTCAGAGCATAACTGGCTCCCAACACCAACAGCATCGCCGCGACAAACAGACCCTCTGCCATGGCTCCCCATACCCCCGCATGGCCATTCGCCATCGATTCAGACTGGCCAGGCAGCCCGTCTAACCAATGAGCCACACAGACAAGTAATACCGCAGTCGTGACAAACGGAGAACCGGCCGTCATCCCTAACCCCAGTCCCACGAGACCTCGAGCCAGTGAGCCGGACAGCCAGTCAGGACACCATGGCAACTGCACGGTCCATAACACATGGCCTACGAGCCCGGCCAGAGTCAGCACCAGGCCGCCCCACAGGAGCTGTTGAGATGGCCAGGTTTCGGAAGGAAGATGCACGATCGTCCAGACGAGCGCGAGCGTCGCCACAAACAATGGCGTCATCCGACACACCGCGACGGCAATCGAAGAACGCCATTCACGCCAAGGATGGGCTGCAACCACCCCCATGACACAGCCGAGGGCCGCTCCTCCAGCCACATCGGTCAGATAATGAGACCCGCGAATGATCCGACTCATCGCGATCACCACTGCCACCACGAGAATAGGCCATCTCACTCGCGGGAACCTTGCTGCCAGCACGGTCGCGACCGCAAATGCGGCCGCCGCATGCCCGGACGGGAACGAGTCCCAGCCGCTACCGCTGACCGGAGAGAGATCTAGATTGCCTGCATGCATGAACTTGGGACGTGGGCGGCCAATGGCATGTTTCAATATATTGGCGCACAACGCGGCAAGGCCATGTGCGATGAGACTCTGCCAACCTGCATCTTTCCACTGCGGATGCTTTAGCCCATACCCGACGGCCAGCAGAACAAGGCTCAGGATGACGAGAGACTCGCCCTTACCCAGGCGGTCGCCGACATCGCTGAGCTGAGCCAGCCAGGGATTGGCAAGATGATCTCTGTGAACATCGTTGAGAGAACGGATAAATCGGGTGAGCGGCACATCCCATTCGAATAACCCGACGAACGCGAGAATGAGCGCACAGACGGAGAGGAGAAAGGCTGCAACAGGCGTGAATCGCGAGAGCGCCATGAAAATCGGTTTACGCTGGTATCAATTCACATTCATCGAGTAACAACGTCACGGAACCCAATCGGCGAGAAACACATTGAATTCGCCGGGACTTTTAGCCTGGCGATCCGAGACCCAGACCAAACTCTTACCATCCGGGGAGAACATGGGGAAACTGTTGAATTGTCCGTCGAACGTGAGTCGTTCGAGGGCCTGGCCGTCCTCACCGATTGCGTAAAGATGAAAGCTTGGCCTGCCCCCCTCGCCTTTGGTTTCAATATTCGACGAGAAGATAATCCTCTTGCCGTCAGGAAAATAGAATGGTGAGAAATTTGACGCCCCGTTCGACGTCACCGCCCGTTGCCCGCTTCCATCTGCATTCATCACAAAAATTTCAAGCTGCCCCGGCTCCACCAGACTCTGTGTGAGCAAGTTCTTGTACTTGTCGATCTCCGCCTGATCGGTGGGATGTGCGGCCCGATACACGATGCGCTGACTATCCGGCGAAAAGAACGCTCCACCGTCATAGCCGATCTCGCTGGTCAGCCGCCGGGGCTTCGAACCATCAAGATTCATCGCATAGAGATCCAAGTCCCCGTCTTTCACGGATGTCCAGACAATCGTCTTGCCGTCCGGCGACACGGTTGCTTCCGCGTCGTAGCCCGGCGTGGAGGTCAAGCGCTGCATCTCCTGTCCATCCGTGCCCACGGCATAGATGTCATAATCGTCCAGAGCCCAGCGATAAGCTCCCTCCCTCTTTGGTTTCGGCGGACAGCTCGGTCCTGACACATGGGTCGACGAGTACAGCACGCGGCGATCGCCTGAAAAAAAATATCCGCATGTCGTGGCGCCCTTGCCGGTGCTCACCAATTGAACGCGGTCGCTCTCCAAGTCCATCACGTACATCTGATAACATCCCAACCCAGCGTCGGCTGGTTTGAGCGGGGTCGCATCGGTATTGTTCATCCAATTGTTCGTGGATTGGAAAATCAACTTGGTCCCGCTGAAGGAAAAGTAGGCTTCGGCATTCTGCCGGCCCACCGTCAGCTGGCGAATATTCTTCAGATGCCGTTCAGCCTGGTGAGCGGGAACCGCCCGAGCCTTCGACGCAAGGACCTCGGCCTGTCCTGTCTGCTCACCCAGCAAGAAACAAACGAGCCCTATCATGCACCACTTACCGAATGGGATTGATTGCATCGAGACGCACCTCCGTACGGTCACTTTCGAGAGGCCACTCCCCGCGGGCAGCCACCGCTCCATCTTTGAATAGCACGAAACTATTCCATCCGTAAAAAAAGAGCAGCCGCGCCACCTTCGCGACAGCCTGTTGCGAGGCTGCATACAATACCGTGACGACACTGCCTGGGCGATCGACCCTGTGACAACTCACCAGCAGGGCGAGCCCTGGCCCTTCGTACGACGTCCCCATCACGGTGACCCCCCTGTCGTTCAAGACCGCACGCTCTCCGCATTGCTTGGCCATGATCGATCGAATCTCGGAACGGGATGCCTCGCCGCCCAATACTAGCACCGAACCTTCCTGAGGAAACAGTCCATCTTTGTCGAGGGGGGTGATCGCCGTTCGTTCGCTAGCCGGTTTCTGCTGCTCCTGGGATTCGATCCTCGCGACAATATCCCGAAACGGCGAGGGATGATCCGGCTCATCCGTAAACGCCATCAGCACCGATCTCCGTCGATCGGTCACATAATGGTTGAGCCCCGGCGACAGCGATTGCCGGGCAATCCGCCGGAAAGCCATGAACTCGGGATCGAGATCGATCGCGATCGGACGGGCGGGCAATGTGACAGAGATCATCTCGCGCTGAGAGCGCACCGGGACCGTCAACATCTGCGTGCGATCCCCCTCCATCTGAATCCGAAGCTGGAGGGGAAAGCGGAACGCTTCATTTGATTGGACAATCATGGCCTCAAGCTGAAAGGTCTCCGCCGGCGCCCCGGCCACCGGACGAGCAACAGCCTCCAACAACGACAGCGCCGGCGCCCCCTCCCGTTCCAACCATTGCGCGAAAAACCATCGGAGGTCCCGGCGGCTTTCTTCTGTGAAAACCCGCTCAAGGTCGCGCCATTCTGCGTGCCTGCCATGATATTCCGCCACCAAGGCCTTCACGGCTCGCCAAAATATCTCCTCCCCCAGCTCTTGGCGCAGAAGGTGAAACAGCATGGCAGCCTTGTGATAGCCGATCGCATTATCATGCTCATCCAGTTTCTGCGTAAATTGCGCGACCGGATAGTCCCGCTCCGGCGGCACGTGGAGATTATAACCCTGCACCATCTGGCGGCGCTGGGCCTGTGCCTGCGTGCGATCTCCCACCAGTTCATGCCAGTAATAATTGGCCAGATAGGTCGTCAGGCCCTCCACCCAATTCCCACGTTCGGCGCGATTGAAGACATCATTGCCAATCCATGAATGCACAATCTCGTGGCCAAGCGCATAGGGCTGCACATAATGTCGTTTGATGATGCCGCTCCCCAGCAAGGTAAACGAGGGCATACCGAGCCCGCTGGCAAAAAAATT
>SWDH01000045.1:190012-207514 GCA_005116945.1 Nitrospira sp. | reverse complement strand
TCAACGCCTCAAGCAACGTATCCCGCAAGACCGTCTGCACCCGACCGGGTTGCGAGGCATCGGTCCCTTGAAGCTGCTTCTTGAGCCGTTCCATCACGCGCTCTACTACAGTGGCGCCGAGATCGGAGGCCATAAGGGCCGCTTCGAACTCTTCCAAAACGGCAGGATCCGCCGCGCGGCCAAGGAGCCGATCCAAGGACCCGCGCACGGCATCGCGTGTTTTAGTGAGCCCGTCACTCAGTCGCTGCAACCATCCCATAGATCTACCCGTGACTCATAATATGAATTGAGAGTTGACCCCTACTTCGTTCAATTGACCTGGTTGGGCAACTGCAAAAGCGACCGCAAAATCATCCGTTCGCGACGATGCATTCGCCGCGCTTCTTTTTCGCTCCGCTCGTGATCGTAGCCGCAGAGATGCAGCATGCCATGGATCAACAACACTGTGAGTTCCTCATCTAACGATCGCTGGCCCTCTTTCGCTTGGCGGACTGCCATCGGCACCGCAATGACCACGTCACCAAGCATGCCAGAAAAAGAATGGGGCGCTTCCCTCAACGCAAAGGCCAGCACGTCGGTCGTGCGATCCTTGCCACGATACCGACGATTCAGGCTCCGCATCCGCTGATCACCCACGAACAGAATGCTCAGCTCCGCCGACGGTTCCCCGACAGCGGCAAGAATCGCCCCTGCCGATCGTTCCAAGCGTGCCCGATCAAACGTGAAACGTCGAACATGACTCTGCACGTGGACCGGCATTAATGCGACTGGCCCCAAGAATCCCGGAGAGGAGATGGAGGGGTGGCGGGCTTCGGCTCTTTATTTTGCGGCAACGGTCGACGCCCGGACACGCCGGGCAGGGGATTGGACGACTGAGGAGGATTCTGATGATGATCGTAGGCTTTAATAATGTCTTGCACCAGCTTGTGACGGACCACATCACGTTCGTCGAAGTAGACGAATCCTATACCTTCGACGTCTCGCAGAATTTCCCGCACCTCGATCAGGCCGGAGACCCGTTCAGGCGGCAGATCGACCTGCGTAATATCGCCAGTGACCACCACCTTGGAGTGAAACCCAAGCCGCGTGAGAAACATCTTCATTTGTTCGGCCGTGGCATTCTGGGCTTCATCGAGAATCACGAACGAATCGTTCAACGTGCGGCCTCGCATAAACCCAAGCGGCGCAATCTCGATATCGCCCCGTTCAATTGCGCGCGAAGCCCGCTCCATATCCATCATGTCGAACAGCGCGTCATACAACGGACGGAGATAGGGATTCACTTTGGCGTACATATCGCCCGGCAGGAATCCGAGTTTCTCGCCTGCCTCAACAGCCGGCCGCGCGAGAATGATGCGGCTCACTTCTTTCTTCATAAGGGCACTGACTGCCATCGCCATTGCCAAATAGGTCTTGCCTGTGCCAGCGGGGCCGATGCCGATCACGATATCGTGCGTCTCGATGGCTTCGATATACGCTTTTTGCGTCGGCGTTTTCGGTGCGACGAATCGTTTCTTGGTCACGATCGTCGCCGCATTGGAGAGGAGTTCCTTGATCGGAGTCTCGGGACTTTGTCTGAGGGCATTCAACGCATGGGTAATATCATCCGGCTGGAGGACCATTCCGTCGTTGGCGAGGGTGGCAAGTTCCGTGAGGACTCGTTCCGCGTAGCGGGTCGCATCGGCTGTACCATCAAGGGTGAGTTCTTCTCCGCGCGCCGAAAGGCGCACGCCCAGATCTGCTTCGATCAGCTTGAGGTGCCGGTCGTGGTGACCGAACAACACGGCAGTATTGGTGCCTTCTCTAAGTTTAAGTCTACGCACGCGGAGTTCTTTCCCCCTACCTCCTCGTATGAGTGTACGCTATCTTAGCAGGCACGGAAAATACTGACAAGCAGTAGAAGAAGAAGCGAACCTGGAGGCGGAACTATGAGGCGTTCGAAGCGGGAAGGGAAAGAGTGAAATCTTGAAAGGAGGATCCGCCACGATCATCAGTTGCCAACACTCGCACGTGATAGTTACCCGGTGAATCGATGGGAATCAACCATTGGACCTGACCAGTCTGTTCGTCGATGATCATTCCCGGTGGAGCTGCCTCCAGTTTGTACGTGACTGGATCACCTTCGCTGTCCACGGCACGAGCATGATACTCAAATCGGCTCTCCTTACCCACCTGCACCGAAGGGGTCGTCGTGAACTGGGGAGGGCTATTGGACAACGTAAGTGGCTCCGAAAAGGTCTCCAGTCCCTTGCTTTCCTTGTCCGAAGCAACGATGGACACAGCCAAGACATCGCCTCGATTCCACTGCTCAACGACAAACTGATTCTGGCTCTCACTTTCGGCCACGACTTTGCCGTTCCGCCACCACTTCACAATGTGGTGAATTTCATCTTGATCGGCATCCCACAGATCGACGACAGCCCGCACCCTATCCCCAGGCTTGACTTCACTCGGTTCCAGGGTCAAGGCCTTAATAATCGGCGGTGTATTCCCCACGAGAACGACCCGGCTCCGCAAAGGTAACCCGTCGTGAATCCCATCATTCGGAATCGCCTCAACTGAAACCTTGTCCCCGCGCTTGAGTTGATCGGGATGAAAGGTCGCGTCAGACTGACCGGGAGCCACAGACTCATTGACAAGCCAACGAAACCGGACCGTTACTGGGTCACGTTCCGGATCCTCCGTCTCGACTCGCACGGTCACAGGCCTATCAAGCCGAATCGACTCCTGAATGATTTCAACCAACTTGACCACCGGGGGACGATTGCCGTCGCGCCCGGATTGACCTTGCTGATCTCCGCTAGAGGAAACACCAAGGTCGCAGGCCGAAGAAAACAAACTCACAGCAGCCAGAAAGCCCAGGGCTGTCATCGAGAGTCCGCGTTGGGAGATAGGACTATGGGAATATTTATCGCTGATTTTCATGATGAAGAAAGAGAACCGGGGGAGAGGCACCATGGCCTCTCCCCCTTTCAGCCCAAGGATACTCGAGACTCCGATGACTCAGCCTCGTTCATGCATCCAACTGATGTATTGGCTCCAAGCCGACGTTGCCGGCCTGACGCAAGGCTTCACCACATTACCGGCACCCATCTGTATAGCACCGGTAATACCGCCTGCGCAGCCTTCTGTACTCCCACCCCCGCTGGAGCCGAGACTTCCACTACCGGCAGCACCGATTTGCATCGACATCTGGGAAGCGAGTCCGTCACCAAGCAGGATCTTGTTCTTGATGTTCGTGGTTCCCGAGACGGCCGGATCTGTTCCGACAATTGGAGACGTGTAGGCTGTTCCAGTCTTATAGAACAGCGCGTAGAGATAACTCGTCCCCGACGATGCGCAGAAGTCCTGTGTCGGCTGGAATGTCGGAAAGAACACCGTCCCTCCGATCAACGTCGGGCTGGAGACAGATCGTTCCGCCGTCGGCGAAGTCGGCATGGCGATATACCATCCGTGCTTACTCTGCACGAGACCGACCATGGAAGTTCCAGTACCGTCGTCAAGCGTGGTCACCCCTGAAATTCCTGACACCTGATCCGTCCCGGTTGCACAGATCAGGCAGACGACCGCAGCCGTTACATCCACAAGATCGTAGCTCGCACAGACACTTAAATCTGGGATCCCAGTAACGGCGGTCCCCTGGTTACAGCCCGACATGGCTCGATCCTTGACCCCGAAGAGATATTGTTGAGCCGTATCGGTCTTGTCACTATTACTGTAATAGCGGCCCGTCCCAGCAAAGACCCACACATTGTTGGCATCGTCCGTGGTTACCGTCGGGGCGGTGGTAATAGGGCCAAGATTACTGTACGACAGGACTTCCGTCGGACCACGATTGCCGCTGACAAGTTGCCCCCATGTGGAGGTGTCACAGGATGTCCCGGTGGCACAACTTGGTGTCGTCAGTCGCTCTAACTTGCCTCTCCAGGGTAGAGAGCCATCATGTATAGTCCGACCCGCATAGGCCACATCGACACGGAAGTCCAAGTCTCGGTCCATCGTAATGATCGGTCCCATGAAGGATCGATATTGCGTCTCACCAGGAGGCGGAAGCGCCGGCGGCACGGCCTCGTTCGGATCAAACACTGCAAACGTCGTCACGTAGGTCGTACTGTTGCTGGTCGCGCCGTTGTCCCGAGGCCCTTTGGTCAAATCGACCGAGTAGATCCGTGATGTTTGAGCAGGGCTGCTGGGCAACTCCGCCTCATAACCGTTCGGGCCTGACCCAAAGAGCGCAAACCAGCTGGCTTTTTCATTGCTGGTTTTCGGTGCGTCCAGGGGATTCACACGCACCACGGTGGGAAGACTCGTGGTGAGTCCCAGATTGGCATCCGAGAACGACCACAGCAATTTGGGATCGGACTCAGGATCCGTGACGTCCAGTACGAAATAGGCACTGTAGAAATTCCGCCCACCCACGACCATTGGAGGAGCTCCCGATCCGCTTGCGCAGTTGCCGCAGCTCCCACCCATACGGAACCCGCCTATGAGAATCGTGCCCCACCCGCCTGGGTGAGTCACGCCAGGTTGCCCATTGATACACGTTCCGGTGCCAGGTCCGGCCGGGATACCGATCGAACCCGTCTGGCAGAAGATCGCGGCATCCGTCACCTTCGGCTTCAAGTCGACATAGTAGACGTGCGTATAATCAGGACGCGTGAGCCAGAGCAACTGCGGCAGCAGTTCGTAGGGAACGTAGGCCCACAATTCTGCCCCAAGTTTCTTCCCCGAGCCGTTGTTGATCGGATTCTTCGTAAACCAACCGTGCTCAACCTCAGTAGACCCTGTGGTCAAAGGATCATCTCCCGGGTGATAATACCCTCCGTTGAAGGCATGGAGCATCCCGTCGTTCGTTCCGACGTACACGACTTCTCTGCGGCCACGATACAGCTTATAGTACTCACGATACCCCGCGTCGCCGTAGATCACGTCGTAGCGCTCGCGAGGCGCCGCCGAAACGGTCGGCGTGGAGTGAATCGGATCTCCCATTTTCCACGTCTTATATGGCCCGCCGGCATAGGCGAGGGTCTGCCTAAACCGCAGACCCGCCTGGTCGGCGCAGACCGTCGGCTCGCACCCTCGAATAAAGTTGATAATCGCGTCCGCCGTATAGGGCGCTGCGCCGCCCCGCAAATAGGGGCTGATCGAGGCCGAGTTCGCCGTAATGAACTCGGTGGGCCATTCCGACCCGTCGACATACCGATCATTGTCCGTATCGACCCACGTGAGGATCCGGCGACAAGACACACCTGCATTCGCAAGTGTGCAGGCACCCGTCCCAGCCGTCAATTCCGCCAGCTCTCTTCCAGCTTCCCAGACAGGTTTGATGAGCTTCAGTTCGGTTGTCGAGCTCGGCGTGAGTGGCGTATCCGCCTTCCCATCCGCAGGACTCACGTCGGCATACTTGTCGACCATGACTTTTTGGAAGTTCGGACTGTTGGGATCGTTGTCATAGCGAGTCGTGATGATCGGATCATCTGCGTAACGGAGCGCCCCATCCGGATTGCCACCCGCCCCGAGGTCTTCACGGAAGTTTCCATATTGATCGATGAACAGCGAGTGGGTATAGCCCGTCCACTTGACGGGAGCGCCGCCTTCACCGGCATCGCTCGTATAGAAATACGCCTGATAGATCGATCCTTCACCGGTGGAGGACGTGGCTAATACGGAGATCGACGTGCCCGACGCGCTTTTTCGCAAGATCGCGGCAATCGTCGCGAGCAGCCGTTCCTGCAAGTCATCGACGTTCGACGACTCGAAGTAGGCATCAGGAATGCCGTCTGTTCCCGCTGCGCCAGTCTGGTTATTGACCTTGTCCCACTCAGAGGTGAGGTCTGGCAGACTATTGTTATTCGAATCTTCGAAGCCCCCCAACATCGCCGTGTGCATGAGAAGCTCACGCGCCGCAACGGTGCCAAATGCATAGAAAGTGTAGACCGAGACGTTTTGCAAGCCAGGCAAACAGTGCCCCATCAGCCCGGTATGGTTGGGCAGGTCGGTGTCTGCCGTGCCACTACAGGGGCGCAAATCTGATATGTGCCCCCAATAGGCCACGTCGTCGAGATAATGCGATCCCGATCCGTAGTCTGTTTTATGCTGCTTCAACAGCACATTATTCGGTGTACTTGGATGAGCATTGCAGGCAGTGGGACTTGGGGGATCATTCCAGAATGGAGCGGAACCGGGGTTGAAGCTTCCGGTGCAGAGGATGCCGTCGTATGGCGCAATGTTGGGGCTCGATGTCTGTCGCGCAAAGGTGTTGATCGCGGCTGGGATAGTCTGATCTTCTGTCGGTTGACCGTCGGTAAAGAGGATCATATAGGTCTTGCAGCACTTCACCTGTAGGGATGTCGTCGCCCATGGCGGTGTATGGTCGCTTCCGTAGAAATAGGGATCGCGCCCGCAGGCACTCATAATATAGCCACCTGGACAAGTCTCGGCACCGGTCAATACATCGATTTCACGGGGTGTCCCATTGTTGCCCAATGAGCCATTACCAGATGCTGCAAGCGCGACTGCGCTGGACCCGCCTGTGTTAAAGGCGATGGGATACACGTAGGAACTGGTATAAAAAGAGGAGTTGACTTGCGCCACATAGCGCATGGCCTCGTACAGCGTTTCTGCCAAGGGCGTCCATGTTGCCGGATAGGATTCCTCTACCGAATCGATCATGGCCGCTGTGTTCGTATTGAACGTTTCGAGGGAAGTCCCAGCGAAGTTGATTGACTGCCGAAGCCCGATCCCGGTCAACACTTGCAGACCATTGTTGGTGCCGCTGTTGTTGAAGACCGCCAGGCCGAACCGGGCCTGCGACCCAATCTGCTGGAGGACTCCCACTGGTTCGATCTCGACGGCGACACGAATCCACCACTGCGTCTCGGTGAATCCACCGCTATTGCTGCAGCCCGTAGCACCGCTGCCAGGGGCACCAGAACCGTTGTCGACGCAGAAGCTGCCTTGCATCCCAGCGGTTCCTCCCCGCACATGGATATTCAAATTTGGAGGATCAGCGCCTAGCCCTCCTCGATAAGTCGTCAGAGGCAGGTGTCCCTGGTAGTTTCCATTGGGAATGTTCGGAGAGGTTTCGAACCCATCGCCAGACCCTTCATATTTGCTCTGCCCCTTGATGGTTCGGAAAGACGTTCCCGTAGTGTACGGCTTGCACGTCCCATCTGCATTACGGACTGGGGACGCGGTGGGATGATAACAGTCCCCACCGATCATCGCCTTCTTGACGGCATCGAAGCGCCGGAAGCTCGCCCAGTTCAGGAAGTTGCCATCCCATTGCGTGTCGGAACAGGCCGTGCTGATTGTTGCCTTATTACCCGAGACCGGCTCAAATCGTTGGTTGGCCGAACTGAGCGCTGTGTCATAGGTGTAACACTTCATCGGGTCGAACAATCCATTATAGGTCGTGGTGTCCAAAAAACTCGTACTGGGCGGGACCGGCGTTCCGCAGTTCAGCGAAAAGCAGGCTCGCTCCGACATGCTTCCGGAGTTGTCCATGAGAATCAGGATATTCGGCTTGACCTGTTCTCCGACGAAAGGGGGCTGTGCATAGTACTGATCCATCGTTTGGGCCCCGACGATCGCGGGAACGGTGAGCGCGCCGAACAATGTCATCAATAGGACTCCACGAGCGGCAATACTCTGGCGTTTCATGGTCCTTCCTCCTTCATGCTGAAACAACGTACTGCGCGTAAGATGTCGCCTGCCGTTGCTGTGTAAAACTTGTGGCCGATCCTCATTCATGATGTGCCTCATGTACTTCGGCTATTGCGGCCTGATCACGACAATCTTGTCGATCTTGTCGGCCTTGTCCTTTCGGACGTTGAAAAATACTTCTCGCTCAAGCACCAGGCTTGTCAGTTCTTGGCGCGCACCCTTCTGATCGACGATCAGGACGTCAGGCATCAGACCATAGTCACGGCCGCTGATCTGAACACTATGGGGCGCTCCACCTGTCACGATACCGGACTGCATACCGGCTGTGTTGACCGGTACCGGCTGAGCTAGATACTCATCATCACCCACATCTGCGCCATACGCTCCATTTCCCTGAAAGGAAACGATGAAGACCGCGACAAGACTCGTCACAGCGAGAAGCGTCGCCCATGTCTTTCTTTGACTGACCCTCATGGCTGTCCTCCTAAAATGGTGACTTCTGACAGGTGTCGCCACCCGACGCCGTACAGGCGTAGACCCCGCTGACCTGGCTTTGAGTGCCGGTTGACGCCATCGTCGCCACGCAAGTAATGCGATAGTAGACGTCGTACTCGGCTGCTTTGCCCTTTCCTTGCTCAGCTTCGGCAAACGAGTTCGAACCACCAGCTTTGTATTTGACGTAGAGTCGATCAATGTCTCCGTTGACCGTAAACCCTCCCACAGTCTGAACCATATCGGGGCCGGAGGCGCCGGTCCCTGTGGGGCTGTCGTTGTTTTGATCGAGCTCGCCCATGATTTCCTGCCCAAGATCCGCCGCCCTGGCCATCGGCACCGGACCAGGAAGAGGGACGGCATTGTCGAGCACCGACGGGGGGACATCGGCCGAATAGATTGTTTGCTGAATGACGTTGACGCCTGCGCCGAGGCAGGACTCGACCGCCATCGACGCAGCTTCTGTTGTCTTCGACACTCCAGCGATTCTGTTCTCCATGGAGGTCATGGTCATAGCCGACACGCCTAGTACGGTGAGAATCAGCATCACCAACAGGGCCGTAATGAGGGCAAACCCCTCCTGCCGAGCCTTCTCGACCCGACCTCCTCCACGTTCACATCTCTCGTTCGTCGTCTGCTTCATCATGATGTCCCCTACCACAGCCCGATGTTTCGAGTCTGGATCGTCCGGACCAAGGTTCGCCGCCGAAATCCAGTCTCCGTTCCTGCGATCGCGATCACGTGATCGTTGTTCATACTGACGTTCACCGTGCCGGCACTGACCTGTGCGCTTTTCATACTTTCACCGATGCCAAGATCCTGTTGCGTCTGCCTGGCTACCAGACCCACTTTGGCCAGTCGAATTTTGTTCGCCGTGAAAAATCCATTGGTCGTCCAGGTATTATTTGACACCCAATCGGCATCGTTGAATGTGTTATCGATCGTGCCTTGATCGTCGATGATGCCATTGGGCGAGCCGCCGTTGATCGCGTTATTGCACCCGTCACAGGCGTAGGCGATCTGCAGGTCTTCGATCCCGTCGACGACGGGAATACAGGGGCTCGGAGCGACCACGTTGCACTGTCGAGGGCTGGCTGCCGTGGTGACGCCTCGAACCAGACAGGGAGCCGTGCCTCCGCATACATTGTTCGTGTCAGGCGTTTGAATGACTTGATAGGTCACGCATTGCAGCAGATACACGGGCGTGTTCGCGAGAAACTGTGCAGGCGCCGCTATTGTCGAACCCAGCGTCAAGGTATCGCCGGCAATGCTCATAACCCGCACGGCCGCGAGCCCTCCAATCGAGATCAGGTCGTTGTTGTTCACTCCGGGCGTGAGACCGGCTGCGCTCATTGCCGCCGCAGCGCCGACCTGCAATGTGATTTGGTTGAACCCAATACCCGTGGGATTCACGAGGGTCCATGCAGGGCTGGACCCGGTCGTCGGCACGATCATCGAAATACTATCGGGGCCATTATCGTTCCCTCCCACGGTTTTATCTGCAGGAACAATGGGAGCGACCTGCGCCGTTACGCCTAACAGCACATTACAGTTTCCCACGATGCCGCTCGACCCAAAGCCTGCTTTCTTGATGTCCCCCGAGATGAGATCCATCGCCACGCGAACATTCTGCTGGGTCTCCACCACCTGGCTGTTTGCTTTGTTAGCTTTCTGCGTCGTCGTGAGCGCTGTAAAGGCCGCGACGATCACCGTGACCCCGATCAGCAGGCTTACCATCAATTCGATGAGTGTCAGCCCTTGCTCGTTCAGAATCTTCTCGTTCATTCGTCACTTCCTTTACTGTGTCGCGCTCAGCGGTGTTACTCGGGTGCTACGACAGTCGATAATGACACTGTCCTGGTTCGTGTGCCGGCCCCTTGGGTAGTCGCTGACCATGTGACCGTCACCGTCACCAGCCGGCGCCCCAAACTCGTCGGGTTCCCCACTGGATTCGCATCTTGCAATGCCACGGCCACAGTCCCCGTGACTCCCGAAAGCCCGGAGCTGGTAAGTAGGGCGGCCCATTGCTCGTAGTCTCCCCTGGCCATAAGCTCAGCCGTCGATGGTTTGGTCGCGACAATCATGGAATTGATGCCACCATAGGCCGCCACGCGTTTTCTATTGAACTCGATTCGTTCGACCATGTCTGCAGCAAGATTCGTGACCGTGGTGAGATCCTTGGCATCAACGTTGCGCCCTAACGAATTGCTTTGCATGCCGGATAGAGCCAACAGGCCAACCGCGACGATTGCCGCGGCGATCATTCCTTCGATCAGCGTAAATCCATTTGTCTGCTTGAGTTTCGTCATGAGTTCGTCCCTACGCCACACTATGAACAGGTTGCCACCGGACACCACCTGACTTTCCCCCCCGGTGTCACTGCGGCGGAAAACACGAGACCTCTGTCGTTTGTGACCCGCACAACTTGCGTTTGGGCAGCAGGCCCACCGTTCCGCAAACCGAGCGAGTTGAAAGAAATGACGCCAGGAGTCGCGAACGTGCCTGCTGAGTTGGTTACGTCAACGGCCGTCACGTGTCCCATCATCGTTGACGGTGGAAGCACTGACACGTTGGATGAGTCCAGAGAATTGACCGTGACTTGCCCGCTCGTCAGAGCGAAATTCACATTCACGACCCTGTTCCGATTCATCGCAGCCATTCGTGCCATCATCAAATTGCTTTGAATGGTCGTGATCGCTTCACGTAGTTGATAGCGAGAGTTCCAATCGAGGTAGGAAGGTATTGCGAGGCTCACGCCAATGCTCAGAATTGCCACGGCGATGAGTATCTCAATCAATGTGAATCCACCCTCGCGGCGTTTCCGCCCAAGTAGGCAATCCACTCTCTTTGGTCTTGGTACACCCATAGCGCCAGTACCTTCACGCAAGGGACGTGCCGTTACAAACATATGAAGAACTGTCCCTAAGTCATTGATATACATGGGATCATGAGTATGGCCCCATTTTGATTGGACACTTTTCGGACTTGGCAGAGACAATTCTTGTCGAAGAAGGGGAACCCAAATAGGGGATTTCCTGAGCAGGGGGCTGCCGTAGGGTAGGAGAGTGTTGTCTGAAACGAATACTTTGGATAAGCTATTTCATTGCCACAGCCCTGACTTGGCGATAGGTGGTTTCTCCTCGCAGGACTTTCTGTATCCCATCTTGGACCAGGGTCGACATCCCGTCTGTGATTGCCAGACTGAGCATGTCAGCAGTCCCGGCTCTTGATTGGATCAGCCGCTTCATCTCTTCTGATCCTCGTAAAAATTCATGCAAGGGCACTCGCCCTTTGAAGCCCGTTCGGTTACAGGCCTCGCAGCCTCGCCCACGGTACAGGCTCCAATCGGTTCGATACTCGATGCCGAGGGTGGGCCAATCCTGCGTGCCATATCCCTGCACCAACTCATCGTACTCTTGTCGGGTCGGATGATAGGCCTCTTTGCACTGGATGCAGATCCGTTTGCAGAGGCGCTGGGCAAGCACTCCCAGCATGGCGTCGGCAAAGTTAAACGAGTCGCACCCGAGATCCAACAGCCGAATCACCGTTTCAACGGCACTGTTCGTATGGAGGGTGCTGAGCACCAAGTGGCCAGTGAGCGAGGCTTCAATAGCGATGTCGGCTGTTTCTTTATCCCGCATCTCGCCGATCATGATGACATCGGGGTCGGCGCGCAGAAACGCCCGCATCGCGGTCGCGAAGGTGAGGCCGATCTTCGGATGGACTTGGACTTGGCGAAGGCCCTTCTGGGTGATTTCAATGGGATCTTCGGCCGTCCAAATCTTTCGCTCGTCGGTATTGATGTGTTTGAGAATCGCGTGGAGGGTTGTTGTTTTCCCTGAGCCAGTCGGCCCGACACATAAGATGATCCCGTGCGGTTTCTCTGCAATAGCGTGAATGGCCTGCAATGTGGCGGGGGCAAATTCCATGGCGTCGAGCGGCATCGGTTGCTTGGCCGTCAGAAGACGCAACACAACATCTTCCTCCTGTCCTGAGGTCGGCAGGGTTGCGACACGCAATTCGACCTCTCGATCCTTCGTCAACCGATACCGGATCTTTCCATCTTGCGGTTTGCGGCGTTCCGCGATGTCAAGATTGGCCATGACCTTGATGCGTGACACAATCGCACGCCGATAGATCGCCGGAATCCTCATGAACGTCGAGCACGTGCCGTCGATGCGCAGGCGCACAGCCATGTCTTCACGATCTTCATACGGTTCGATGTGAATGTCCGACGCGCCGAGACGGTCGGCTTCGGCAATCACTTGATTGGTCAGTCGCACAATGGCTGAATCGTTTTCGTCGATCCCACTCGATAGGGAGTCACTCGCCGGCTCAAGATTGATATCATTGACCAACTCACCGAGAATGGCGCCGATAGAACCGCTGGTTCCCTGTCCTCTGGCCAGATGGAGAAATTGTTCGATGTCGCGACGCAGACCCACAGCATAACGAATGGTCATGCCAGGAAATGTGCGCCGCACATCCCAGCACTTGTCGAAATCGTGAGGATCACTGGTGAGCACATCGATCAGTGAGCCTCGACGCATGATGGGCAGCCAGAAATTCTTCTTGAGATAATCCAGATTGAGCGTTTTCAGCAAGTCGGCATCGATGATCGTTCGTTCATCATATGGGAGATAGGGACATTGATAAAAATCGCTCAGGGCTGACCCCAATGCGTCTTTCGGGACACGATAGCGGTCGAGCAGCACCGTTTCGAGGTCAACCGTGCCATCTTTGGAAACGTCGATCGCCGTCAACACGTCGGCAAGACTGATCATGCCGCGATAGACCAAGCTATCGAGCACGTTTTGCTCAATCGCGCAACGGAAGGGTTTCGACACACCGATGCTTCTCTTCGCTCCAGTTCCACTCGCAACCACATTCGTATCGACCAACATGTGTGACGCCTTTCGTGTGTCCCGTCGTGTTAATACTTCGCTAACCAAGTCCCCGGTTCCCGGTATACAACCGGAAGGCCCCGAAAGAGTCCCTGCGCCAAATCGGCGTTGTACCAGACTTCGATGCCGGTACCGGCTCCACTCGACGTCACGCTCTGCCCTGCCATAATCGCCCCGTATACGCGAGCAGGGCGCTCAACCTTGATCGCACCAGCCGCATACAGCAAGCCGTTGATGTGGATACCGGACAATTGCACCGGCACCCTTGTCCCTAGCGATGCGGTTCCTGGTAATGGTGGACTGAGAGATGGCACTGATTTCCCCTCCGCACGAGGCCTGCACACCACATGGCCTTGCACGACCAACAGGCCTTCGACATAGTCCGCCTCCAGCAACAGTGTTCCCATATTGTCCTCACGCGGCGCCTGTCCATCGGTGGTGTCGATGAAGACCAATCCACGATGGTCTCCAACGACCTGAGATTCCAGTGCCTCTATCGGTGCGATTCCCTGATCAGAATCCGAAGCCCCGTGCGGATGGAGCTGCCCTGCACGATCAAGGCGATAATACGTCCCCCATCGCAATGCGATCTTCTTGAGCGAGTCGTACTCCCACTGATCGAGCCTTACCCCAGGCGTCGGATATTGGTGCAGGTGCACATTTTCAGGAAGCGGAGGATTCACACCTTGACCGGGTGGAGGAATGATGACCGAGACGGTCCCTCCAATCCAATATTCCGTCCAGCGATCCTGCGCAACCAACATCTCGCCATACGATTGGCCGGTAACTGGCGCCTCAGTGCGCTTGAGGGCAAGGTCTTCAACTCGCTGCACCGTAAGATCGCCCAATATCCGTTGATCACCCCAATGGACCATGATGGGAGATTCCCCACCTGGCTGCATGGCTCCGAGAGTCTGACCGACCTGCGCCGCCGCGCGAACCGCGGGAATCTTCACCGCCCCGAGTTGGAGCTGCACCGTCCGTGTAATCGGCTTGTCAGCGACCGTCGTGGCCGTCACCTCAACCGTGCTCAACAAGCCTGGCTGCAAAGGGCCATACACTTTCAACTTAAGAATCCGACCAAGCCCCCCTAGGGCATTGGGGGAACCGCTGGACGAACCGTTGAGCGTCTGGTTGTCCGCTTGGTTTGCCACATCAAGTATGATGTCGGGATGGTCTGCTGTCCCGACAAACTGTGAACGCCCGGCTGCGTCGAAGAACGACGGCCCGCTCTCAGGGTTCCCTTGGCGCTTGGCGAGCAATCCGGCAAGGGCCGTTGGAGTGGCTGACGAATCGTGGAACCAACTCGTCACCACATCCGCCGCACCGTCGGCCAGCTGTTGCGCGACGTTATCTTCTTTCATGGAGCTGATGCCCGGTCCATCCTGAGCTGCCAGGTGAAGAGATGTCATGCCGAGGATTCCAAGCAGAAAGATCAGCATGAGTGCCCCGAGAAGCACGTGGCCCTCGTCGCATTGATGGTCGAATTTCGTTGTACGCCGTTCTCTCACTTTCATATTCCCACTCCCCTTCTTATTGAAGAAGCCTCCCTTAAGTCCTGAGGCTGATTTTTCGAACTGCACGAATTCCTCTGCCAGACATCATCACTTCAATCACAACCAGCCTGACGAACGCCGGCTGTGTCGGAACCTGCCCATTTTCGTCCCAGTAGGAGAACCGAGCCTCCCGGATATCTCCAACCAACACACTCGCGCCTCCGTCGACCTGCCGCAGCAACCTCAGAACACCGCGCTCATCTTGGCGACTGTAGTAGTGGACATGGTTCAGGAGGGAGACAAAGGCTCCGGATGGAATCGCCGTTGCCAGCGGCTGCGTCACGGTCAGCACGCGCCGTTGTCCATCACGAACCAAGGTAAGCCTTTCGCACCGCTCAGCCCAACAGACCACAATTGTTTTCCGGTCATCCCACCCTCTCCCGTCTTCGACCGAGAGAGCCGTTTGGCCAACCGCTGCTGTTGCCGTGACCGTCGTCGAGAGACCATGCAGATTCGCCGAAAACTCCACTGAGTCCGAAGTTACGATGGCGAGAGAGCCGGGCCTCGCCAGCCGTATTTCCTGCTCAAGAACCTCTAGCCCCAAGCGAAGATCTTGCTGTTGGGCGACTTCACGTTGTTGCTTCATAAACTGTTGCTGGAAATAGGACAGGGCTTGAAGCGTGGCGCCGAGGACGACTAGCCCAGCCGCCATGGCAAACATCAGCTCGATCAGACTGGTCCCTGTCTCTGCCCACACTCTTTGCTGCCTACCCCTTGTTTCCTGTCCGATTGGCATTCTGTCTACTCCCGGTATCATCACGTTATCGGCCCCCAACGAACAATGGATTGGCCCGCAAAGTACCGACTCGCACTTCTCGCTGGCCCTCACCGACAGCGTAGACTGCTCGAGCCTCAATCAGGACATGCCCTGAGGCCGACAGCGAACCAGAGCGGCTCGGCGTGACCGTCCAGATAAGCCGCACGCCATCATGCTCCCAACTCCCGGAATACACCCCATCACCGGCCAGCACATCGCCGGCTAATCCATCGTCATGCATGACAAGATCCGATGCACCATCGTGGTTCAGATCGTCCAACAAGAGACGATCCCATCTCACAGATCGCTTTGCTTCAATCCGTGATTCCGCCATCGCGAGCGCCCGCGTCGCTAATGTCCCTATTCGAATACTCCGTTCTGCTGCCTGAAACGCCCCCATTGCGCCGACCAATCCGATCAACGTCAGCGTCATCGCCACCAATACTTCCGCAAAACTGGCTCCGCCCTCTGCATGAAATACTTGATCCCGGGTCATGAGATAGACACCCTTCCGGTGATACTCACCGTAAACATGGTTTCCCGACCTTGACTGTCGCGGACGCGAATAGTTGTCGGAGTCACCGACCGACCACTGGGATGAAACAGAAGTTCAGGGCCCGCGGTTGGATCTTCTACGACCACTCCCTTCTCCGCATAGTCATAGACGTGAAGGATGCCCTCGGCATCCGCACGTCGAAGCGTGATCGTACGACCCTCTCGATCGAATACGACTCGAAGACGCTCTCGCCTGGCCATCGCCAGTTGCCTGGCGAGACGGAGTTCCGACGCAATCTCCACCGTCGCGCTGCGTGCCTGAACCCTTGCGGCTACTGCCTGATAACTCGGCCCAGCTAACACGGCCAACAGGCCTATGATCGCCAGGACGATCAGAAGCTCCGTCAGACTCCAGCCCCGCTCGTGTCTCTGTGATTCTCTCGGCATATCCCCCTCGCAAAGAAATTTCCCTTACGAGGATGAGCCCAGTATCCAAGACCCATGCCCACATTGATCCACGCTGAGGTTGCCGAACGCATCGTACGTAGCGGGGTGAAATGCCCCATGGGTACGCGCAGTTTCGCGTGGCAGAGGGAATCATCGCAGCGGACATGGCCTGTACCAGGCTCAAAAAGAGGAAGAACGGCGGAAAAACACGTCACGATTTAGATACAGGGATTCGCCCAAAGAGATACAGGGAGCGGGTTAGAGGGAAGGGCTCAGAAGACCTTGGTACCAATCGAGGAGCGGCTGGGCAAAAAACATGGAGAGAAGAGCCCCCAACACAAGAAAGGGGCCAAAGGGGATGTAATCATCGCGTTTGATGACGTGCAGCGCAATCAATCCTACGCCGATGATCGAGCCAGTCAGCGAGCCGATCATGATGGTCAGAAGCGCCGGCTTCCAACCAAGAAACGCGCCGATCATCGCGAGCAGTTTGATATCGCCGCCGCCCATCCCCTCTTTACCGAAGAGATAGGGACTGAGCCAGGCCAAGAGCCAGAGGATGCCGCCGCCCACTACGAGACCGGCCACAGAATCGATGATACCCAGTGGTAATACCGTCACGGCACCTAGAAGTCCGACCACCACCCCTGGTATGGTAATGACATTGGGAATCATCTTATGCGTGAGATCCGTCCCTGTCACCACAACCAGCGCTGAAAATAGCAGGGCATAGAGCGCGGCTGTCCAGGTAGGACCGAAGTACCATAAGACGGCGAGATAGCCCAGTGCGTTCGCGGCTTCGACGAGAGGGTATCGTGTTGAAATCGGCGTGCGGCAAGCCCGGCAGCGTCCGGCAAGCCACAGGTAGCTCAGTATCGGAATATTGTCGTAGAACCCGATGGGGTGAGCACACGAGGGGCAATGAGAACCGGGCCAGGCGATTGATTCACCCCGGGGCAGTCTATAGATGCAGACGTTGAGAAAACTGCCGACCAGCGCACCGAGGAGCCCGACGACACCATAGAGAGACCATTCATGCATATTCAACTCGGGAGCAGACTCCGGCCCGGAACGCCCAAGTGACGTTGCGGGAAATGTGAAATAAACTAGGTAGCTTCACTTGAATCTGGCTCCTACGGTTTACTTATGACACGAGAGTTCTTATAATTGGGCTCGACTGGGTACG
>SWDH01000045.1:178227-189912 GCA_005116945.1 Nitrospira sp. | reverse complement strand
GTCGTAGGATTTTGCGGCGATGAGGGCAATCACGCCCTGATGATGCCCACCAGGCGCAAGACGGTCGAACGCTTGCGGCGGCTCGATATGGACAGGAACTCCTTGCGCCTTGGCAAGTTGGGCAAGGTCATGGAATTGCCGATCGGTGCGGAGGACAAGAAGGCGCTGCAAGGGCCGCGTACCGGCGCGCAAAGCCTCGCGCACAGCATGCAGCCCATAAATCAGTTCCGGCGGACTATCGCTTCCACCGGCTGGTACCGTCGGGCTTGTCCTCGATGACGATGCCATGGGAGGCGAGAGATTTTCTGATCTCATCGGCTTGTGCAAAGTTCTTCTTCTTTTTTGCATCGAGACGCTCCGCAATCTGTTGTTCGATCTGCACTTCCGAGAGTTCAATCTCGGGTGATACCGGACTAACCGTAACGGTCGGAGCAAAGCTCGTGATCGTCACGCGCGCGACGCCTGGCGTCACAACTATGCCTCCTATGAACTGCCACTTCTCTAATTGAAACAACCCCAGGTTATTGCCGAGCGACCGAAATTCTTCCCTGGCGATCTTCCGCGCCTCCGTCGAGAGGCCTTGGCCCAGTAATTTATTGACGTCGCTTTTCATTCGCTGAAGCTCAGCAATGGCCACTGATGTGTTAAAGTCGTCGTTCATTGCCTCCCGAAATGCGACCCTGCATCGCTCAATCACCGCCATCAGCCCTTCGTCTGCCGTAGCTCTCTCTTCAGACTCTTTTAGTCGCTTGAACAGATCGTAAAACCCATTTAACGCATTCTTCGCTTCTTCGATGCTCTTGTCGGAAAAATCCAATGGACTGCGATAGTGAGTCCCGAGCAGGAAATACCGCAACATTTCCCCAGTTTCTGCCTCAGGCCATTTTGACTTTTCGAAAATCTCCCGAATCGTGAAGAAGTTCCCCAGGGACTTGGACATCTTTTCCTGGTTGATCTGCACGAAACCGTTGTGCACCCAGTAGCGCGCAAACTCCTTGTCTGTGGCGCCACAAGATTGGGCGATTTCGTTTTCGTGATGGGGGAAGATGAGATCCATTCCTCCGCCATGAATGTCGAACGTTTCACCGAGATGTGTCATGGACATAGCCGAACATTCAATATGCCAGCCTGGACGCCCAGATCCCCAGGGACTATCCCACGACGGCTCGCCCGGCTTGCTGCTCTTCCACAGCGCAAAATCCATGGGGTGGCGCTTTCGTGCATCCACTTCTACCCGCGCACCAGCCTGCAGGTCCTCAAGCTTGCGTTTCGAGAGACGTCCATAGCCCTGGTACTTCTCGACCTGGAAATAGACATCGCCTGCCACTGGGTAGGCGAGGCCTTTCTGAATCAGCCGGCTAACCAGTCCAATGATCTCAGCCATATGCTCAGTCGCTTTGGGTTCATTGGTCGCCCGTCTGATTCCGAGTCTCCCCATGTCCTGATAGTAGGCCTCGATATATTCGGCGGTAATCGCGTCGCAGGAAACGCCTCGCTCATGTGCTCGCTTGATGATCTTGTCGTCCACGTCGGTGAAGTTCTTGACGAATTCGACCTGGTAATCGCTGTATTCCAGATAGCGCCGGATCACGTCAAACACGAGCGCGCTGCGGGCATGGCCGATGTGGCAGTAGTCGTAGACCGTCACACCGCAGACATACATTCGCACAGTCTTCGGCTGGAGCGAGCGGAACGGCTCTTTTCTCCCGGTGAGAGTGTTGTAGATCGAGAGCATGAGCTGGTTAGACTCCAGGAGTAATACGGCGCTTCGGCCAATGGGACCAGAGAAAATATCCCACGGCGATCGCTAAGCACACACCGATCACAATATCAAACTGATGAAAATAGTCTCTCAGATGCTCCCACTGCTCTCCCATTTTCACTCCGATATAGGCCAGCAGATAACACCAGGGCAATGCTCCGAGAAATGTGTAGAGCATGAACCGATAAATATTCACTCTGGCGATGCCGGCTGGCAACGAGATGAAAGTCCGAACGACCGGAAGCATCCGGCTGAAAAATACGGCTGCATCGCCATATTTGGCAAACCATCGATCCGCCATCTCGATGTCTTTTTGCGACACCAAGACATAGGGCCCGTATCGCTCGACGAAAGGCCGACCTCCCCACACGCCGGCATAGTAGGCCACAACTGACCCTGCTACGTTCCCAATCGCACCCGCCAACGTCACGCCGAGCATGGTGAACTGTCCCGATGCCACGAGATATCCGGCAAAGGGCATGATAATTTCGCTGGGCAATGGAATACAGGCGCTTTCAATGGCCATGGTCAGGAATATGCCGGTGTAGCCGAAGGTCGAGATCATCGACACGATAAACCGGCTGAGCTCTGTAATGATCGCTTCGATCAGATTGCCCATAGCACCCTAGCCCGCATTATTCATAAAGATTCGTCGCGAACGCATGCAGCCGAGACGCGAGACGGGCACTCGGAGGCGTGAAGCCCTAAGGCATACTCGTGCAGTATGTCGAAGGGCTGAACGGTGAGACTGCCCATCACAGCCGCGTATCCACGCTTGTAGCAGAAGCTTCATGAATCATGCGGGCTAACTCCTCTGCTTGCCCTTCAACTTCGACGAAACCACTACTCGGCGCATATTTGACCGGCGCACCGATTCCCACTTCTTGAAACGATCCAACACCCCATGATTCGTCGTATCGAGATGAATGGGAGTGAGTGACACCGCGCCTTGCTCGAGCGCCTCGTGGTCGGCATCCTTGTTTCGGCTCCACGACACACGAGTCCCGGCAATCCAATAGTAGATTCGGCCATGCGGATCGATCTTTTCAATGATCGGATTTTCAAAACGCCTGCGGCTGAGACAGGTGACCCGCACGCCGGTGATCGAGCGGAACGGACGATTCGGAATGTTGAGATTCACGAGTGTTTCATCCGGTAGCCCTTCATTCACAATCAAGCGAGCGATACGAACGGCGTAGCGAGCGCCGGCATCGAAATAGAAATGCCCCTGCCCCTCCTGTGACACTGCCATCGAAGGGACGCCGAGAATCGTTCCTTCCATCGCGGCCGAAACTGTTCCCGAATACAACACATCGTCGCCCAGATTCACACCTTTATTGATGCCTGACACAAGGAGATCGGGCGGCGCCGGGAGGACTTTCAGCACGGCCAGATTCACACAGTCGACCGGCGTGCCGTTAACCGCATAGATCCGCGTTCCAAGCTGCTGCACTCGAAGCGGCTTGTGAAGCGTGACCGCATGCGCCACGGCAGTCCGTTCACGATCCGGTGCAACCACCCACACCTCACCCATTCTTGATAACGCCTTCGCGAGCGCCGTCAAACCAGGCGAATGAACCCCATCATCGTTTGTCACCAAAATTCGCATGGGTTCGTCAGAGACAAAAAAAGCTGCCGGGAGCAGCTCGCAACTTCAGTGCTGAGCGCTGAGAACCGAGCACGACACGATCCTATTCGTCTCAGTTCTCAGCGCGGTCTGTTTTGGTCGGGGCGAGCCGATTTGAACGGCCGACCACTCGCACCCCAAGCGAGTACGCTACCGGGCTGCGCCACGCCCCGACACAGGCTATTGAACGACACCGTTTCCTGCATGGTCTCCCGAGAGGCCGATAGACGACCCGATCGAAAGGGATGCAACACACTGTGATTAGTTGGAATGCGACTCCATAATTTTCAGAATCGCCTGGAGATTCCCCCGCAGTTTCTGCGCAAGTCGTGAGATCGGATCCTCCGCGCCCCAATGTCGTGACATCTGACTGCTCATTAATCCCTTGAAACCCGGCGACCACCGGAATAATCCCCTTGAGCAGGGCCTCATGGATTCGCTCCGCGCTCACACGAGTAATGCGCGCCTTCGTATGAGCACTGTCTGTCATGATCCCGACTTGACGCCCCGTAAATGATTGGGCATCCAATCCCCTAGCCCGCAAGGCCATCGCCAACAAGGCAATGGTCACTCGCTCTCCGGTCGACAGGAGCATATCAAGTTCGCGCTCATCCGGTAGTGGCGTGATCTCATGCGCCAACCGAAGCAACCGATCCGTTTCGCCGCTCATCGCGGACAGAACCACCACGACGCGATGGCCGTCCTTGTGCGCCCTCTCGATGCGGTCGCCCACAGAGCGGATCCGCTCGATCGTGCCCACCGACGTTCCCCCATACTTCTGGACTATCAAGGCCACGATCGTCAGGATCCTTTTGCAAACAGCCGCACAACGAATTTCGTCGCATCACGAGGGGGCACGGTCGAGCCCCGGGCGTCAGCCTCTGTAAATCTCCGTCCAGCCTCGGTTGTGGAGGCTGCGGCACTGTCACGATAGGCAAAGATTGCCGGACCTTCCGCGGCTTGGCCACGATGTACAGTGCCCCAGTCGCACACCGTCACGATACGATGAGGGCCTAACTGCGCCAGTCCTTCGAGCAACGGCCCGACCAGTTCTCGATCGACCGCTTCGATACCCTTCACCTTGGCCGCGATGTCCGACCCATAGACGACCTCGTCCGACAACTCCACATGCACGTATGCAAAATCCTTCTTCTTCAGCTCCTCCAGGGCGACCGCCGCCTGGATACGAAGATCCCCGCCGGCCAATCTTGCTCCGTCCACGGCTTCAAGCCCGGCCATGATACCGAGTCCGCAATGAACATCACTCTGCGAGACCACCACACCGGACGTTTTCAATCGCTCAGAGAGACTTGGCCAAAGCACAGGCCGGCCTTGACCCCAGAGCCAGAGACAATTGGCCGGCTTCTGCCCTGCATCCAAGCGTTCATCGTTAAGAGGATGATCTCGCAAGATCTGAAACGAGGCGTCCATGAGTTTCCAAAGAATGTCGGACCCATCTCCCGTCGGCAACACTTCGGCAATCGGTCGACCGACCAATAGTTGTGGATCCATACACACTGCTCGCGACTTCCCGTTAACCCATACCATGAGATGACGGTGGCCTAACCCTGGATAGAACTGAATCATCTCAGACCCAAGCTGCTCATTGATCGCCTCGATCAACTCGCGGGCTTCTTCCGTCGAAATCAGGCCCGCGGTTGCATCATCCATCTCCACGTGCGGTCCAAGCTTCTTGATTTCGTTCAATCCACCCTTACTTCCAGGAGGGGCGGCTGACCGTAACGAGACCATTGTGCAGCAATACACCACATCATGCTCGCCGACAGCGACCCCTAGACTCGCCGCTTCAAGTGGACCTGGGCCCTGGTAATACTTCTTGGGATCGTATCCGAGAATAGCCGTTCCCATCAGACCGCTCCCATGTCGCACGCTCTCAGAATTCGCGGCCAGAAGCCCGAGTTCCCCGCTTTGCGCCAGCTGATCCAGATGAGGGATTGAGGCCGCTTGAAGCGGTGTTCGTCCGCCCAATTCTTCCCATGGGTGGTCGGCCATCCCATCGGTATGGAGAATCACGTGTTTCATCGAAGCCCTACTCGCATGATATCTACACCCTTAGCAAACGAGCGACATCCTCCCGCGTCGCCCTCACGGTTTTCGGCTGTACCGATACATTGATGGCCGTGTCGGCATCTTTCAATCCATGGCCGGTCAAGGTGCACACCACGATCTCGCCTTCACGCAATGCGCCCTGCTTATTCATCTTCATGACGCCGGCAACCGATGCGGCGGATGCCGGCTCACAGAACACTCCTTCCGCCGCCGCCACCGCACGATAGGCCTGAAGAATCTCTTCATCCGTCACCGAATCGATCGTTCCTGCTGATTCCTTCACGGCAGTGACAGCCATTTCCCAGCTGGCAGGATTGCCGATCCGAATCGCCGAAGCGACCGTTTGCGGATTCTCGACAATGCGGCCAAGTACGATCGGCGCCGCGCCAGCGGCCTGAAACCCAACCATACGGGGCAACCGTGTGGATTGATTGGCTGCACGGTACTCCTGGTACCCCTTCCAATACGCCGTTATGTTGCCGGCGTTTCCAACCGGCAATGCGTGAATAGTCGGAGCATCGCCGAGCTGATCGCAGACTTCCATCGCGCCGGTTTTCTGCCCCTCAATCCGATAGGGATTGATCGAGTTGACCAACTCGATGCGATAGGTCACCGACAATTCTTTGACGATGGTCAAGGCTTGGTCGAAATTTCCTTCAATCTGGATCACCGTGGCTTGGTGCATCATGGCCTGGGACAGTTTCCCCATGGCAATCTTCCCGGCAGGAATCAACACATAAACCGCCAGCCCGGCCCGGGCACCATAGGCTGCTGCGGATGCTGAGGTATTTCCCGTTGAGGCGCAAATCACAGCCTTGGCACCTGATTCAACAGCCTTTGAAATGGCCATCGTCATGCCACGATCCTTGAATGACCCCGTCGGATTCATGCCTTCAAATTTGAGGTAGAGGTCGATGCCTGGAGCAATCTGTTTCGCCAGGCGCGTCGCCTTGATGAGTGGAGTGTTACCTTCGCCGAGCGTCACCACAGGGGTGCGGTCGGTCACCGGAAGAAACTTGCGATACTCCTCGATTACACCACGCCAGCAATTCATCGCATTCACTCGTCCTCGCCCTCAACCCTGATCAACGTGGTGGGCTCGGAAACGAAGGCCATGCGATTGATCGCCCTCAATGCCGTTTGCACATCACGTTCCATCGCGGTATGGGTCTTGATCACGATCGGAACCGTGTGTCCTTCACGTCGTCCTTGTTGAAGAACAGACGAAATACTGATCCCACACCGGCCCAACTCCCCTGCAATATGCGACAAGACACCTGGGCGGTCCAACACCATAAACCTGAGGTAATAGAGCGAGCTGATTTCATCCATCGTTCGTATATGAATCGGGCGACGCTGGTCTTGCTGGAATGACACGGGCGGCACCCGTCCGACCGCTCCCTTCAGGAAGTTGCGCGCAATCGCGATGAGATCGCCAACCACCGCACTGCCGGTCGGCATGGATCCCGCGCCACGACCATAGAGCACCACGTCGCCCACTGCATCTCCGACGAGTTGGATCGCGTTGTAGACTCCCTCGACTTGGGTGATTGGAGATGAGGATGGCAGCATCGTGGGATGCACTCGGGCTTCGACTTCGTCGCCGACTAACTTGGCAATACCCAACAGCTTGATGGTATAGCCGAACTCCTTGGCGAACGCGATGTCGAGCGGGGTAATGTGGGTAATTCCCTCGGTATACACCTCTTTGACATTGACCGGTGTCCCATAGGCCAGCGCCACGAGAATGGCCAACTTGTGCGCGGAATCGATACCGGCCACATCGAAGGTCGGATCCGCTTCGGCATACCCGGCCTGCTTCGCTTCATCGAGTACCGTCTCAAAACTCTGGCCTTCATGGGTCATGCGTGAGAGAATATAATTGGCTGTGCCGTTGATGATCCCATAAATAGATTGAATGGTGTTGGCCGCCAGCCCTTCCCTCAACACCTGGATGACGGGAATCCCTCCGCCCACACTCGCTTCGAAACCTAAGTCGATATTCGCGCGGGACGCCGCCGCAAATATTTCTTCTCCATGTAACGCGAGCAAGGCCTTATTGGCAGTCACAACATGCTTCCCTGCCGCGATGGATTCGAGAATGATGCGTTTGGCCGCATCGCAGCCTCCGATCAATTCCACGATGATGTCGATCGACGGATCGGCGAGAATCTGCTTTGCATCGGTTGTGAGCAAGCCAGGCGGCAGCACAACGCCTCGGTCGCGTGCCACATCGAGGTCGGCAATACGAACAAGCTCGATCGGCACACCGACCCGGCGGCTGATCAAGTTGGCGTTCTCCAACAGAATCTTTGCGACACCCGTCCCAACCGTTCCGAACCCAATGATGCCGACGCCCACACGCGACATCATGTTTCCGAGCCCTCAAGCTTCAGAGTTTTCCGGATGCCTCGCACCGCTTGTCTCGTGCGATGTTCGTTTTCAACAAGGCCGAACCGCACATACTCATCCCCGCCTTCGCCGAACCCGATTCCGGGAGATACCGCTACTTTCGCTTCGCGCAGCAAGAGCTTTGAAAACTCCAGCGACCCCATAGAACGGTAGGGCAGTGGAATCCTAGCCCAAACGAACATCGTCGCGACCGGCTTATCCACCTGCCACCCAATGCGATTCAGTCCACTCACCAACACATCGCGGCGCTTCTGATATCGCAAGACTGTTTCCTTGACACAATCTTGAGGTCCATTCAGGGCGATGACGCTGGCAATCTGGAGAGGTTGGAAAATACCGTAATCTAGGTAACTCTTAATCTTGGCCAAAGCCCCGACCACCTCGCGGTTACCGCAACAAAATCCCACGCGCCAACCGGGCATGTTGTAGGCCTTGGAGAGCGTATAGAACTCGACGCCGACATCCTTGGCCCCGGGAACCTGCAAGAAGCTCGGCGCCTTATATCCGTCGAAGACCAAGTCGGCATAGGCCAGGTCATGAATGACGATCACAGAATGTTCTTTGGCAAAGGTGACGATCTTCTTAAAAAATTCGAGGTCCACCACGGCCGTGGTGGGATTGTGTGGAAAATTGATGACCAAGATCTTCGGCCTCGGAAAGGTCTGGCGATAGACCCGCTGCAAATCGTCGAAGAAATCGCTGTCCTGTCGTAACTCAATCCCGCGGACTTCCCCCCCCGCAATAATGAAACTGTACATATGGATGGGATAGGTCGGCGTCGGCGTCAGCACGACGTCGCCGGGTCCGATCAAGGCCAGCGCCAAATGCGCTAAACCTTCTTTGGAGCCGATTGTGACGATGGTCTCGGTCTCAGGATCCAGCTCGACATCGTAATTCCGCTTGTACCAACCCGTGATCGCATGCCGAAGTTTTGTAATGCCACGCGAGGCCGAATACCGATGATTTTTCCCCTTCCGTGCCGCCTCGATCATCTTCTCGACGATATGGCTCGGCGTCGGTTGGTCCGGGTTACCCATTCCAAAATCGATGATGTCTTCACCCTGCTGGCGAGCCTCGAGCTTGAGACTCTGCACCTGGGCAAATACATACGGCGGGAGTCGTTTAATGCGATAAAATCCGTCGCCTAATCCCATGTACGTCCTCTGTCAGTCATACCCACACACGCCAGGGCATCAAGTAGTCGCCCTCGCTGCTTGAAGGGGCCTATTCTAATGGCGGAGAGCATATCGAGTCAAATTATGCCGTGATTCTATGGGGTTCGGCATCTAGACCCTTTTGATTAACTGCGACGATATCCAGCCAGTTCTGCCTCCAAGTCCTTGCCCCGCTCTGTTGATTTCTGTTACAACTGCAACGCCTTTGGCACTCATCACTCAACTCAGTTTTTCCACGCTCTACATAGCAGAACGGAGGGTCCGTGCCACGACTTGGGGTGAACATCGACCATGTGGCGACATTACGGCAAGCCCGTGGTGGAACCGACCCGGACCCTCTGGCTGCCGCTGTGCTCGTAGAATTAGCAGGGGCTGATGGTATTGTCGTCCACCTGAGAGAAGATCGACGTCATATCCAAGACCGCGACCTTCGACTCTTGCGTGAACTCATCCGCACCAAGCTCGATCTGGAGATGGCCGCCGATGAAACGATGGCCAAGATTGCTCTGACCATCAAGCCGGATATGGTGACCCTCGTCCCGGAGAAACGTCAGGAACTGACGACTGAAGGCGGTTTGGACGTGGCCGCCCACAAAGATCGTATTCAGCAGATCGTGACCCTCCTTCACGACGCAGGCATTCCTGTGAGTCTCTTCATCGAGCCGGATTTGGCCCAAGTGAAAGCTGCGCACAGAGTCTCGGCCGACTTCGTCGAACTCCATACCGGCCGCTACGCGAATGCCAAACGCTCGAAAGAAGCCGACGCTGAAGTCGAGGCGATTACACAATCGGCTAAGCTCTCGTACAAACTTGGTATGGGAGTCAATGCCGGGCACGGCTTGGACTACCGCAACGTGATGCGGCTGACGCATATTCCTGAAATCGTCGAATACAATATCGGCCACAGCATCATTGCCCGAGCGGTTCTCGTAGGCCTTGACCAAGCGGTGAGAGAGATGAAAGCGTTGCTGAGTTGAACCCTCTCGCCGGTGCGATACCCTGCGCTCCTCTGTGGACCACGCGAATCACACTGGTCATGACAGTACACCATCGGCAACACATCGCTCTCGACTCCGCACTCACCCGATTCCATATGCCATATCGATCACGCACGCAAGGCCGTCGATGAAGATCGTGACAGGAACCGAGATGCAGTCGCTCGATCGCCGCACGATCACCGAAGCGCATGTCCCCAGCACCGTCTTGATGGAGCGCGCCGGCGAAGGCATTGTCAGACATCTGGAGGAGCACTGCGGGCCGGTACGAGGCAAGACTATTACCATTCTCTGCGGAAAAGGAAACAACGGAGGAGACGGATTGATTGTAGCCCGGCTTCTGCACCGCCGACGCGCACGAATCCATGTCGTCCTCCTCACTCCTATCACCGACTTGGGTCGCGATGCCGCAACGATGTATCGACGGCTCGTTCGGAGCATAGGGCGAACCGCGATCGTTCGATTCCGATCTGCCGACCAGATACAACCTCTCCTCGCCTCCAGCGACATCCTTATCGACGCCCTCCTGGGGACAGGATTGTCCTCCGTCGTAACCGGAGCCTATCGTGAAGCCATAGACCTCATCAACAATGCCGGGAAACCGATTGTCGCCGTCGATATCCCGTCCGGTCTCCATGCCGATACCGGCGCCGTCCTTGGACAGGCAATCCATGCCACATTAACCATCACGTGTGGCCTCCCGAAACTTGGCCTCTATGTCGATGCGGGGATCGACCACGCCGGTGCCGTCCTGGTCGCAGATATCGGCATTCCACCTACCTATGTGGATGCCATCGAGAGCCGGACCCTGCTCTTGACACACGACAACGTGTGTCAGTCTCTACCGAAGCGCGCACCCTCCTCCCATAAGGGAACCTTTGGCCATGCAGGGATTATTGCAGGATCCGTCGGAAAAACAGGTGCGGCAGCGTTGGCGGCCCGAGCGGCCCTCCGCGTTGGAGCCGGTCTGGTGACCGTTGCCACGCCCAACAGCGTCAACGATGTCCTGGAAGCCAAGTTACTGGAAGCGATGACCATCCCGCTCCCGGAAACGAAAGCACGGACACTGGCCCGCTCTGGGCTCGATCGTGTCATTGCATTTATCCAGGCACGCACAGCGATCGCCGTTGGTCCAGGGCTCTCGACCCATCCTGAAACCGTTGAGCTCGTGCAGTCGCTGTTGAAACATCTGGATCGCCCATCGGTTCTCGATGCCGATGCGCTCAATGCCTTAGCAGGGCGGGCCTCATTGCTGACCGAATGTACAACCGCGCCCATTCTCACACCACACCCCGGCGAGATGGCCAGGCTCGAGGTCGACGCCACGACGCAGAGCGTCAACGCAGACCGAATCGGCACAGCCAGACGGTTTGCCCGTGAACGCGGCGTGTTCGTCGTCCTCAAAGGCGCACGAACCGTGATCGCCCGCCCCGATGGACTTGTCGCTATTTGCCCTACTGGCAATCCCGGCATGGCCACGGCAGGAACCGGCGATGTGTTGACCGGCATGATTGTCGGCCTACTGGCACAGCGGGTTCCAGCATGGGAAGCTGCCTGTGCCGCAACCTATGTTCATGGATTGGCCGGCGACTTAGCTTCGCGACACCTCGGGCAACCCGGAATGCTCGCTGGCGACCTCATCGC
>SWDH01000045.1:174105-178127 GCA_005116945.1 Nitrospira sp. | reverse complement strand
CCGCGTTACAGCGCTATGTCAAACCCCTCGTCGATGAAAGCAGCACAATCCTTGTTCGGGAAGGCCGGCACCCGGTCGTCGAGCAACTTCATAGTGATCTGACCTTCGTGCCCAACGACATCACTCTCGACTGTGAACACAACCGTCTTGTGATTCTTACCGGACCCAATATGGCAGGGAAAAGCACCTATCTCCGTCAGGTGGCTCTGATCGTACTGTTGGCACAGATTGGGAGCTTCGTGCCGGCAGCCGAAGCCCGCATTGGACTGGTCGATCGGATTTTCACGCGCGTGGGAGCCTCGGACAACTTGGCTGCCGGACAGAGCACCTTCATGGTCGAGATGATCGAGTCGGCCCACATCTTGAACAGTGCGACCGCCCGCAGCCTGATTCTCTTGGACGAGATTGGGCGAGGGACCAGCACCTACGACGGACTGAGTATCGCCTGGGCTATCGCCGAGCACATACAAGACCGCCGGCACTTGGGAGCCAGGACGCTATTCGCCACGCATTATCACGAAATGACGCAACTGGAAGGGTTACGGGAAGGGATCAAAAATTATTGCGTCGCGGTTCAGGAACGGGATGGAGAGGTGGTCTTCCTGCGTAAAATTGTGGCGGGTGGCGCCGACCGCAGTTACGGTATTCATGTTGCCAAACTGGCAGGATTGCCTGCCTCCGTGATTGAGAGAGCTCAGGAGGTACTTGCGCAGCTTGAACAAACCGACTCGACGACCTCGACTCCCGCTCTGCCATCAGAACAAAAACCAACCCAGGCTTCCCTTCCCCATCCACACCCAATTGTAGATGAGGTCAGACAGATCGATCTTTTTTCGATGACCCCGCTGGATGCGCTCAACCGGCTAGCCGATCTACAGCGTAGGGCCGCCGACTCCGATACGTAACTCTCAGAAAAAAAGCGGCATCCCCTTTCGGAGATGCCGCCCTACAAACAGAAACCGGCCTAGTTCAGTGAGCTGCACCTGTGTTGTACTTCGCGGTCCAGGGAATCAAGCCAGCGATGGGCTGTCCACCTGGAATCAACACATCATACTGCATAGGTAACGCAGCTCCATCAGGAGATTTCGGTGAGGTATTGAGGCCTTGCTTCGCTGCTGCACAGCCTGCCTCGACTTCACTCTTCCCTGCACACTCTTTCAGCCGCAGACCGGAAATGCTCAACGGCTTCCCCATGGATCCGGCTACTTCCGGAATCTTCTTGACGGAAGAAATGACACGATGATTCTGTTCAGGCTCTGTCGCCACAAACTCAATCAAGTCGGTCGTGCTGCCAGGCGGCACTTCCTTTGCCGCAGCCGGTCCCGCATGGGGGCGGCCCATCTTCTTCAGTTCTTCCCAGGCGCCCTTGTCTGCATAGAACTTTAGATTTTTGCCTGGGTGAATCTTCTGCCAGAAGAGACCACTCTCGGCAACTCCGCCGAACACCGATACATTGATCCAGACCGCTTCATCGTAGGGATCGAGCACGATCACCCGACCTTGTATCGTGGTCGGTTTGCTCATATCACCCCACTCAAACCGTTCTTGGAATGATTCGATCGCCAGTGCAGAAGTGGCAGTTGAAACCACCATCCCTACAGCGGCCATGAGGGCTAACCCTTTTGCATGAAACTTCATAATCGCTTCCCCCTTAACAGAATATGAAGGAATAAAATCTTGTCAAGGTCGATTACTTAATAACCTTAAATCCGGTGATCGTCCGACCTTCCAAGCTCACTTCCATGGCAACAAGTTCCTGAGAGGCCTTAATGATCTGATCCATCAGGGCCTTGTCCTTCACCGCCAACCGAACAGTTGTGGCCGCATGGTACCAACCCGAGTATGGATTATTCTTATCGGTACCGCCCACAAATCCCCATCCGCAGCAGGTCAGCAATGGATCAGGCGGCTTCACATCAAGATCAGATGATGATCGGCCATTCGGGGTTCCCGAAGCCTGTTCACCACTGTTCCAGTATTGAATGCCGAAGAGTAGCTCTCCATCAGGATTGTCGGCCCATTGTGACCATACTCGACCCTTGAGCGTCTTGGTCACCTCACCCTTCATAGGCTTTCCACCGGCAATGTTATCAGACGGACCAGCCGGTCCAGCTTCAGGAGGAGCCGCAGGATCGGCAATAGCAAACTGAGTCGTGAGTAAACTCACTGCGGAAAACACTGTCATGGCGGCGATAAGTATGGCCTTTGGCATACCTAGTCCCTCCTTCATAAAAATATCAACCCGAACGTCCAAATGAATATCTAATTCAAGAACTACAAAAACTTCAAAGTTGAGTCAAGAAATGTAGATATTCCAACTTCTTCTCTAAATTATATTAGCGCCAGATCCGGCATTAATGTTCACGGTCTGAATTTTTCGCCATGGTACTGAAATGATGAAACTGTGTCAACAAAATGTTTGGCCTGTTGATAGCTGCAACTTTCAGGAAAAATGCTTTGAACAATCAATATATTGCGAATGTTCGTGGCGTTGGATTGTGCGTACACGTACTATTTGATGAACTCATATTAAAAAATTCTCATTGGTATGCGTGGAGGCAGCGTGAGGCTAGCGGCCCAAGCCCGGTGATAGCAAGGGAGTCCAGTCCGAAATACTGTCGGCCCACAGTGAAGACCTGCTCCACGTTCACGTAATCGATATGAGCCAACATACTATTGAGCGAGGTATGCCTTCCGTATGTGAGTTCGTCCTTCGCCAGCTTATTCATTCGGCTGTGTGAACTTTCCAAGCTCAGCATCAAACTACCCTTCATTTGAGCCTTCACGCGCTCGAGCTCGTTCCGTTCGACGCCTTTGATCCCAATCTGTCGAATCTCTCGGCAGACAAGATCAACGACGCGATCGACTTCTTTCGGCCTTGTCGCCGCATAGACCGAAATCATGCCGCCATCCGAATAGCCGGACAAGAACGAGTAGATCGAATAGGCGAGACCCCGCTTCTCTCGAACTTCCTGGAATAATCGTGAACTGACACTGCCACCCAAGACGCTATTCAGCGCGTACAACGCATAGCGATCCTGATGTCCGGCAGCGACGCCTTTGAGACTGAGACAGAGATGCACCTGCTCCAACTGTTTTTTCTTCAGCAAGACACCGCTATGTATGTTCGGTGGGCAACGCCCATTGAGCGAAGCGGTCTTTACGGCCCTGCCCTTGCCGAAATACCGGGCAACGAGTCGATCAAGTTTGGCCTGCTCGAAGTTTCCGGCAATTGACACAACTGTCTGCCCTGGATCGTAACGTGCTTCGATATAGTCCAACAGACCCTGACGTCGCAGGCCTTCGATCGTCTTCTCTCGACCAAGAATGGAACGTCCAAGCGGATGGCGCTCCAGCACTTGACCCATATGGAGCTCTTGTACGAGAGCTTCCGGGTCATCTTGGACCCTTGAGTAATGCCATGGGCTTCTTCCTTCCTCTTCCTTTCCTTCATCCGCAACAAAGTCTCATACGTCTTGATCGATCAACACCTTCTGAATTTTGAGCACATCTCCCGAATTGCCCGGACACTTCCCGATCGCCACTAGACACCCCCCTGTATCGTGAATACGAACCGGCGCCTGTGACCTGAGCTTGACATCGGCTGCCCCCTCCCAACGAAGGATCTTGTCCGCAGGCACCGGAGCCCCGTGTCGCACGTGGTCTGCGGTCTGTTCATCCACTACCGCAATCCCCAATTGATCCAACGCACGATCCAGCGACAACAGATCATCTCCCAACCGACCGAGAGCATGACGGGTAACCACCTGATCAACCGTCAACGCTTGATCGATCGTCAAGGGACCCACCCGCCTTCGCTCCAGTGCCAACATATGACCGCCGACCGCCAACGCTTCTCCGATGTCAGCGCAGAGCGTCCGCACATAGGTTCCCTTTGAACAGACGATGCGTAAGGTTACATCCCGCCCCTGAATCCCCTCCACCTCAAGGGTATGGATGACGATCGTTCGCGCGGCCCGCGCAATCGTTTTGCCCGCCCGAGCGGACTTATACAGAGGCAC
>SWDH01000045.1:164092-174005 GCA_005116945.1 Nitrospira sp. | reverse complement strand
ATGAACTCACCAAGAAGTGCTGAGTTGTGCGTGCTGAGTATCGAGGAGTTTTCTGAACCTCTCAGCACTCAGCACGTTCTGTTAAGTGAGCGCATCTCAGTGTTCACCTGTGCGACTGACTACTATCCGCTAGTGTGCCCCCTGGCCCGCCAGCGAAACGGGATACTACTTCCTGATGCCCAATCGTTCGATCACCGCACGATAGCGTGCGTCGCTAATGCTACGAAGATAGTCGAGCAACCGCCGGCGACGTCCGACCAAGAGAAGCAGTCCACGCCGCGAGTGATGATCTTTCTTGTGGAGCTTGAAATGTTCCGTCAAATACGTGATTCGGTTGGTCAACACCGCGATCTGAACTTCCGGCGAGCCGGAATCCGTCTCATGCTGTCGGTATTGCTTGATCAGCTCGGTCTTTGCCTCTTTAAGTAATGCCATGGGTTTCTTCCTTCCTGCTCCCTTCCTTCATCTGCAACGAAGCCTTATATTTCTTGATCGATCAACACCTTCTCAACCTTGAGTACGCCACCAGAAATATCTTGAAACTTTCCAATCGCCACAAGGCGGCCAGATGTATTGTGAACACGGATCGGCACCTGTGCCCCGCTCGCGGCATCTGCAGCCCCCTCCCAACGAAGGATATTGGCTCTAGGTACAGAGGCACCGTGTCGCACACGATCGACCGTCTGTTCATCGATGACGGCAATTCCCAGATGACCCAATGTGCGATCCAGCGACAACAGATCATCCCCTATCCGACCGAGAGCATGACGGGTGACTATCTCATTGACCGTCAACGCGTCACCAATCGTCAGAGGCCCCACGCGCCGTCGCTCTAATGCCAACATGTGGCCGCCGACGCCCAAGGCTTCGCCGATGTCGGCACAGAGCGTCCGCACATAGGTCCCCTTCGAACAGACGATGCGCAACGTCACATCCCGCGCCTGAATGGCTTCCACCTCAAGGTTATGGATGATGATCGTTCGAGCATCTCGCGCAATCGTTTTGCCCGCCCGAGCTGACTTATACAAAGGCACTCCACCGACTTTTACCGCCGAGTACATCGGAGGAACTTGCTCAATCGGTCCGTGAAATCTACCGACCACCTCGTGGATCGCCTCCGGGGTCACAGAGTCCGTCGTACATCGCGTCAGAACTGTTCCCGTTGCGTCCTGCGTATCGGTCGTTTCACCGAGACGCAGCACAGCACGATATTCCTTATCCCACTCGACAAGATATTCAGCAATGCGAGTTCCCCGTCCAATCAGTACAGGCAAGACGCCCGTTGCCGCAGGGTCGAGAGTCCCGGCGTGACCGACTTTCACTTCACCGAGAAGATGCCGGACTTTCGCTACCACATCGTGAGACGTCCAGCCGACCTCCTTGTTGATGATCAACACACCCTCGACGACAGTACAGCTTTGCGCAAGACCCATCATCACATCCCCAACACTACGAGCTCATCTTCTCTTCGGGAAAATTGCCTTCAGCCTCTGTCCTCACATGAAGTTCATCCAATAGCTTTAAGACCCGATCGCCTCTCGGCCCACTGACATCCCTGGCAAAGACGATCTCCGGCAGATACCGGAGCGAGAGCCGACGACCCAACTCACCACGCACAAACCCGCTGGCTTGAACCAATCCGGCGAAGACGTTCCGCTCTTCTTCTTCCGCACCCATGGTCGTCACGAACACTCGCGCAATCCGCAGATCGCTGGTCAGCTTCACGTCGGTCACAGTCACGGACTGCACGCGTGGATCTTTGATCTTCCGCATGAGGATGTCTGCCACTTCCATACGGATTTGATCGGCGACACGATCGGCCCGATGATATCCTGTTTTGGCCACCGCGTGCTCCACCTAGCAGGATGCTGAAAAAGTCAGCCAGCTTTGCTCTCACTTTGCTCAAAAGCTCAACGCTGAGGGGCACCCCTCGGATATCCGAAATACCGAAGGGACTTATCCCTTCGCCAAGATTCATTACAAGGGCGAACGGCCACACCAAGTGCGGTCCGTACCTCCTCGCTTCTTCGCTCGCGACCGCCTTGCTCGACGGCCATTGTGAGCAACCTGCTGAATATGCCGTCGTCACAACAATTCTACCCGAGACTGAATGATTTCTACGGCAGGGACATTCCGAATCAGGTTCAGTGCCTGGTCGCACACTTGATTGACATACCGCCCTTCGTTGGCCACGCACGCAAGCCCCAACACAGCCTTCTGCCACAGATCCTGCCCATCGACCTCGGCAACGGAGAGATTGAACTGCTCTCGCAATCGATCTTTGAGGCTCAACAGCACCTGCCGCTTATCTTTTAGCGACTGACTTCCCGGAATGAAGAGCTCGATCGTACAGAGACCAACGATTATACCCACAGCGCCGACTCACGCCTCAGAGCTTCGCAGCAATCTTGTCGATCGCATAGGCCTCGATAATATCTCCCGCCTTGATATCGTTGAAATTCTCGACACTGATTCCGCATTCATAGCCTTGCGCCACCTCACGGACGTCATCCTTGAAACGACGTAGCGACCCCAGCTTCCCTTCGTACACCACCACATTGTCGCGAATCACCCGCACCCCGACCGCTGCGCGTGTGATCGTACCGTCCACCACGTACGACCCCGCGATGACGCCGGCCTTGGATACCGTAAACACTTGTCGCACTTCGGCCCGCCCCAAGGCTCGCTCCTTCAGCGTCGGTTCGAGCAACCCTTCCATTGCGGCCTTAATCTCAGCCAAGGCATCGTAAATAATCGTGTACAAGCGGATATCGACGCCTTGCTGCTCTGCTAAGGCTGCGGCCTTCGGCTCCGGCCTGACATTGAACCCAACAACAATGGCGTTCGATGCGGCAGCCAGCAACACGTCGGATTCTGTGATCCCACCGACGCCGCTATGAATGACGCGCAGCTTAACCGCGGCAGTCGCGAGCTTTTCGACGCCTGCCGTCAGTGCTTCAGCCGACCCCTGCACATCGGACTTGATGACCAGCGCTAACTCCTTGACCGACCCTTCCTTAATCTTGGCAAACAAATCGTCCAGCGTGACCTTGGCCGATCCGGACAAATCAGCTGTTCGCTGCTTACGGGCTCGATCTTCTGCAATCTCTCGCGCAACTCGCTCGTCCTTGACGACCTGAAATACATCACCGGCAGACGGCACACCTGGGAGTCCAGCGACTTCTACCGGAATAGAAGGACCGGCCTCCTGGACCTTGGATCCCGTGTGCGTGATTAACGCGCGAACTTTCCCACTAAAAACTCCAACGACAAACACATCGCCAACGCGAAGCGTCCCGCTTTGAACCAGCACCGTTGCCACCGGGCCACGTCCTCGCTCCAGCTTGGCTTCTACCACAGCACCCTTCGCTAATCGATGCGGATCGGCCTTGAGCTCCAATACCTCTGATTGCAGAAGAATCATTTCCAGAAAATTGTCCAGGCCGATCTTCTCTTTGGCCGAAACCTCCACCATGATCGTGTCGCCGCCCCAGGACTCGGAGATGAGTCCATGCTCAGACAATGCGTTCTTCACACGATCGGAATTCGCACCGGGCTTATCGATCTTGTTGATGGCTACGATGATCGGCACGGACGCGGCTTTGGCATGATGAATCGCTTCAATCGTTTGCGGCATCACTCCATCGTCCGCGGCAACAACCAGAATCACGATATCGGTAATTTTGGCGCCGCGGCCCCGCATCGCGGTGAAGGCTTCGTGGCCCGGCGTGTCCGATCAAGACACGCGGGTCTGAAGTCCAGGTGATGATGTCAATTTTCTCTCCACGGAGTTCACGGACCACCGCTTGAACCCGCGAACCCTTAATACCGACACAGGCTCCTACCGGATCAACCGCCTTCTCGCGAGAGGTCACGGCAATCTTCGTCCGGTCACCAGGCTCCCGTACGATGGACTTGATCTCGACGATTTTTTCGAGCACTTCGGGCACTTCTAATTCAAAAAGCTTTGCCACAAACTGCGGATGACTCCGGGTCAAGACGACCTGAACATCTTTCGGAGTTCGACGCACCTCCAACAGCATGGCCTTCACCCGATCGCCCCCACGATACGTTTCTCGCGGAATCTGCTCTTGAATCGGCAACACTGCCTCGGTCTTGCCCAGATCCACTAAATAATTCCGGCGTTCCACCCCGAGAATGATGCCGTTGACCAAATCGCCTTGTCGTGTCGAGTATTCTTTTTGAACGGCCTCCCATTCGGCCTCCCGGACCTTTTGGAAGATGACCTGCTTAGCGGTTTGAGCGGCAATCCGACCTAAATCACTCATCTCAATGAGCGATCCGATTTCGTCACCAACTTCCGCTTCACTATCGAACTGACGAGCCTCCTGAAGCGAGACTTCGGTCTTGGGATTGGCGACCGCGTCGACGATGGTCTTCTTTGACACGACAGAGATCTCGCCGGTCTTGGAGTCGATCTCGACTTGAATATTCTCAGCCTGCCCGAAACGTTTCTTGGCAGCCATTTGAAGAGCGGCTTCGATCGCCCCGATCACTCGACTCTTGTCGATGCCCTTTTGCCGACCAAGTTCATCGATGACTGAAATTAATTCTCGATTCATAGCGTACTCTCCGGCGAATCCTCTACAGCCCCACTCCACACCACGGTAATCATCTTCATCTGATAAGCCTAAAATGTCACAACGCGCCGCGCTTCAGCAATTGAGCCGAACTCAAGGGTGACCACCCGTTCAGCACGCGTATCCTTCACCACAACCGTAATTCCTTGCTCAGTTACTTCCTGCAACCGCCCGACCACACGCCACTGTCCATCGATCGGCTGCCTGAGCTTCACGCTCACTTGCCCCCCCAATGCCCGGCGATAATCCTGAATCCGTTTGAAGGCCCGATCCAGACCAGGCGAGGAGACTTCCAACGTATAGGCATGGGGAAAGGGGTCAGCCACATCCAGGGCTGGGCCGATTGCGAGGTGTGCACGCCCGCAATCGTCTACCGTGACGCCGCCCGGCTTATCGATATACACACGAACGACCGACCGCGCACCCTGCCCTACACACACCACGTCAATCAATTCTAAACCCAATGCCCAGAGGATGGGCGATACCACTTCGCTGATGCGATCAACGACCGATCGGGACTCCTTCACCGACACGCTTAGCCCCGTATCTTTTGATGACGTATTCAAGAGTTCAAACAAAAAAGTGGGCCTGCGCCCACTTCCAGCCCGCGAAACATAGCACGCCACCTATACCAAAGCAAGAGGGGCTATTCGATCCGACTGGTGAAACGCTCGGCGAGTCGTTGGGTAATCGGTCCAGGCCGTCCAGCTCCGATCGTTTTCCCATCTATACGAACGACGGCCAAAACCTCGACCGTGGTTCCTGTGAGAAATACTTCGTCAGCCTCATAGAGTTCTGCCTGAGAAACAAACCGTTCTTGAACCGATAGCCCCACACTCCGAGCAAGATCTAACACGATGGCCCGCGTAACCCCAGACAGAATACGCGCCCCTTCTGGAGCCGTCACGACCGTCCCGCCTTGGACAACCATCACATTGCTGATGGCCCCTTCAGTCATGAACCCCCCATTGACTAAAATGGCCTCGAACACCCCGGCCTGCCTGACGCGCTGACGCGCCAACACGTTGGCCAATAGATTGACACTCTTGATGTCACAGCGTCCCCATCGAATATCCTCGATCGTCATCGCGTCCACACCAGAGGCTTGTACCGATCTGTCGAGCGGGTGAAACTCACGGACCGTCATGACGACCGTAGGCGTCGCACCATCGGAATAGGCGTGATCTCGGGGCGCAACCCCTCTGGTGATTTGAAGATAGATTTTGGCTTCGGGATACGCGGCCTGCTTAATCCCTTCCAAAATATGATGCGTCCAATCGGCGCGAGAATACGGTTGCGGCAGGTTGAGCGCTGCGGCACTACGATCAAGCCGAGCCAGATGGGCGTCGAGTGAGAATGGACGTCCCTTATACGTGCGAATGACTTCGTAGACGCCGTCGCCGAACTGAAAGCCTCGATCTTCGATCGAGACTTTCGCCTCGACCAGCGGCATGAACGCTCCGTTCACACAGGCCACATTTGGCACGATTAGTCAAGGTTCTTCACGAATCCCTGGGCCCAAAGGCCCATTAATACAGGGAATCTAGGCCTTCTGAACAAACCCTGCGCTGTTGACTTGGAAAAGAACAGCAGACTAGAATAACCGCTATACCACGGCATCCATAATGGTCGGGACGTGGCAGACTTGTCAACCGGGTGTATCTCTATTTTGTCGTGAGAAGGAGGCGAGGGTCATGGCGTTGCTGATTACCGATGAATGTATCTCCTGTGGAGCCTGCCTGCCTGAATGTCCGAACGAGGCGATTTTTGAAACTCGCAGCGATGCGGAAACGAAGGGCAATCATGTGGGTGATGGCCAGGGAGTCGGCGATAGTATTTATGTGATCGCACACGACCGCTGTACCGAGTGCGTCGGGCACTTTGATGAACCGCAGTGCTCCGCCGTCTGCCCGGTCGATAATTGTTGTATTTCTGATCCGCTGTACCCGGAGACAACGGAAGTCCTGCTGGAGAGGGCGAAGACACTCAATCCAGATAAGGCAATCGATGCGGCAAAAGTCTGGAGCGGCGTGCGCAATTAATTACCGTTTACTGTTCAACAAGGAAGGCCCGGCTTCTCACATGAGAAGCCGGGCCTTCTTACTTCCGGCATTCCGGCAGGATGCCCCCAAAGGCTAGTCTTTTCACCCGCCCAACCCCGGCGCACCGAAACGCGCCGTTCCGCGTGCACGGCCGCAGCGAGCGAAGATCAGACACGTACTCTCTGGGGCGCACGGTGCGACGAATAAGGAGCACCACGTCTGTGCACGCCGCGAGTGGTGAGGCGGCCGAGTCCCCCTTGAGGGTCGGAGCGAAACGAGAACGATGCTCGGGACAAGGCGCGTCACGGACATGAGCGAGCTCCGTTGAGCCGCGCATCGGGGTTGGGCGGGTGAGAAGAGCGACGGTGTCAGTATCCTAACTATAACAACCATCGCCCTCTCCGCAATATTGCAAAGAGGGCGATGGTCACTCACCTCGGCCAATACCTATTCTCTTACTTGATCATCAAAATCTTGCCGCCGACATGTCCCGGATGCAAATGACAGCGATAGGTCAAGGTGTTCCCTTGGGTCGCGTAGAACATGTCGCTGGTGGGAATCCCAATATACTTCGTTTCGCCAGGCTTCAAGACCACTTCAGCTTTCATGACAAACGGTGAACCAGCGTTCGCGGCATCCGTCATCTGGAATCCATGATCGGCCGTAGCTTTATTCGTCACCTTGAGCAAGACTGGGCGACCAGGGCGAACTTTGAAATCAAGGATGGTAATTGGCGGATACCACGCTTTGAGATCCCCTATCTCGACCGCATACAGTTGGGCATCCACATCCAACTCCTTGAACGACTGACCCACAACGGAACCAGTCTCCAAATCTCCGACTTCCGCTCCACCTGCCTGAAGTGCAAACGCGGCAGATGCTCCAGCCACGACCATCATGAGGCCGAAGAAGACCCCTAACATCGCCTTGCCCATGACCTACCTCCTTAAAAAAGAAAAAGAGATGCGATTAGGTTGGTAACGACCTACCATAAAACCCATATAGCATAGCCCTGACCTTTTGCCGGCTCCTGCGTTCCTACGTCTGCCCGTCATGCCCTAACAGCATGGATATGCTTCACGAATACCCGTATAGATAGCACTGAGAGGAAATCGGAAGCAAGAACGTTTATTCCAGATCTTTCCCGATGCCACTTCCTATGTAGACGGACACATCAAAGATCAGCCACCCTTATTTCAATAGCTTATCCCCTTCAGGCCGTCCTTCCTGAACCGTAGACCCGATCAAGAGATCGTACGGCGCATAATCGTCTGTGAGCTCGACACCCGCTTCCCATGGTTGCGCACGATGGGTCGCCAGCAAGGCAACGGTCTCAAATGGAAGACGCTGTTTTTCAACCAGTGTATTCACATTCGCGACCATAGAAGAAGGCATATGCTGTTTGAGCGGCGCCCCGGCGAAGAAAATGAGATTCTCGGCACGCGTCGGGGTAGAATTCCATGGCCCCTTGACTCCAAAAGACTGGATATCGGGAAACGATCGCCGCATCGTCTGTACGACCGCATTAGCCCGTAAGAGATCTCCGCCCTCGCCCGACGAGGCCAAATTCACTGCCAATACACCGTTCGGCGCAAGATGGGCACGCAACTCTGCGAAGAACTCCACCGTCGTCAAGTGAAACGGAATCATATGCCGGGCAAATGCATCGACCCATATGAGGTCGTAGGTCCGCTTCGTGGAATTCAGAAAGACCCGGGCATCCCGAACATGCACATGATGCTGGAGAGGCGGCCGATAGAAGAAATATTCTTCTGCCATACGGACGACCGCGGGATCGAACTCAACCACGTCTAGCTCGAGCTCAGGCCATCGATGAGCGAGCCATTTTGCCAACGATCCGCCCCCGTGACCGAGGATCAAACCTCGTTTCGGTTCCGGCACTAACGCCAACGATGCCACCATCAGTTGACTGTAGGGGAGAAACAGTTCGACCGGATCCGCCTTCCACATCACCGCGTGGAATGTCCGGTCTAAGATCAGGTAACGGAAAAGATCGTCATCGCGAATTCTCACTTGTTGGTACGGACTGTCTTCTTGATAGACCGGCGCCTTCAAGACTTGAATTGGAAACCACGCACCAGCCCCCAACCCTCCAATGCAGAGACAGAGTAGGCCGATTACCACGGGTCGCACGGACGTCCTTCTGATCAACCACCAGAGACCAAGACACACTTGAATCACGCCGAGCCACGCGACCAGCGCCTGACTGCCGATCCAGGACAGAAAGAAAAATGCTGTGCCCCAGGTTCCAGCCAAGCTCCCGACGGTGGAAAGCGCGATCATCCGACCGGTATGCCGACCGAAATATTCAAGGTCCAACACGGCCAATCGCAACAGGGCCGGCAGCACGCCGCTCAAGCCAAAAGCCGGCGGCCCCAGCAGCACGGCTGCAGCCACACAGGGCCCCCACCGAGGGTCCTCAATGATTCCAGCTGTTTTAAAGAGCACCTGCTGGCCAAGCCAGGCAATAAGAAAGGTCCAGGCTCCGGAGAACAGGAGCAGACCAGCCAACACCTGCGCGCCGGGATACCGGTCCGAGAGCCAGCCGCCAAAGGCATACCCGCTGCTCATGGCAGCAAGAATGACTCCAATCAATGCGCCCCATACAAACAGGGAATTTCCGAAGACGGGTGCCAAGAGCCGACTGCCCACGATTTCGAGCGCCATCACCACCGCACCAGTCGCCAGTGCCGTGATCAGCAGAAACCATTGAGGGATGGGAGACGACCGGTTCACGAAACTCGTGCAGGAATATGGCGCAAGGGAGAAAAACGATCTCGCGTGGCTTCACGAACCCAGAAGATCACAGACCGCCCCAATTTTTGAAGTAGCGCAAGAGATCGCGAACCGAGATCATTCCAACGATCTGCCCCTCTTCGGAAATTGCGAGATGGCGAATCCCATGTTCCGCCATCTTCTCACTCGCCTCGTGGGCTGAGCTCGTAATCTCAATTGATAACAGCGGGCTACTCATGACGGCACGGACCAATGTCTCCTGCGCTGGGCACGATTCAGCCATTCCCTTGCGGACCAAGTCCGATTCGCTGACGATACCACTATAGTGACCGGCCTCCTGCACCAACACAGCGCCGACCTTCGTCTCACGCATCAGCTTGGCCACCTCCAACAGTGACGCGTCCGGGCTGATCGTGCGCAAGGTCCGGCGCATCATCACGGCGAGAGGTCGCTTAAACGTTCCGCTCTGAATCACCATACGATAGGATCCGTTCGATGGAGGGAGCAAATACT
>SWDH01000045.1:147192-163992 GCA_005116945.1 Nitrospira sp. | reverse complement strand
GGCGCCAACGTGCAGATGGTGGCGAAAGGGATGGGGCTCGACAACCGGATTGGATCGAAGTTCCTCCACGCAGGACCAGGGTTCGGTGGATCGTGCTTTCCCAAAGACCTGGCCGCCCTCGTACAAACAGGAGAACGAGTCGGCTATCCCATGCAAATCGCAGGCGCCGCGGCTCTCATCAACGAACAGCAGCGGAATCGGATGATTGAAAAGATCACGAAAGAAATTGGGGGACTCAAAGGGAAGACATTCGCAATGCTAGGCCTGTCCTTCAAACCCAATACGAACGACCTGCGGGACTCGCCAGCCCTGGCCATCGCGCAAGAACTCATGAAACAGGGAGCCGCGGTTCGCGCCTATGATCCCGCCGCGCTCGAGGAAGCCTGCCAGACCATCTCAGGCCTTGCCCCCTGCAAGGACGCGTATGACGCGGCACAGGGAGCAGACGCGCTCATCCTGATGACAGAATGGAACCAGTTCCGAACCCTCGATTTCGACAGACTGAAAACTGCATTGCGCCAGCCCATCTTCTTCGACTTGCGCAATGTCTATGAACCGGAACGGGTCGCAGCCTTTGGCTTCCGTCATATTTCGGTCGGGAGGCCCAGCAAAGCTCCTTCCCCAACCACATAACACCGTAGATTATGTGAGTCGCGGCGCTTCGGCTTCCTTGGCTTCCTCTTTCACTTTCGGCTTATAGCCCATCCGGTCCAGGACCTTCATCACCCTCGTCTTCAGACGGTCGTCGGCCTCGGCAAGCGCCGTGGCCAAGGGCTCGACGGCGGGCTTTCCGATTTTACGGATTATTTCTGTCACGGATTGCCTAATCTCATCCTCCTCAGAAACCAGCAAGGGCACGAGCACCGAGACCGCAGGCCCGCCGATTTTGATCAACGAATCATAAGCGCGCTGCCGGACATCCCCAACTTCATCCGCCAACGCATCGACCAACGGCTGCACGGCGCGGACGTCTTTGAGTTCGCCCAGTACTTCCGCTGCATACTTACGGGTTAAGCCAGTGACTATCTCGTAGGTCCAACAGCATCGCGTCGGCTCGCGCCGCATTCGGGTCTTTTGCACGAATCCGAAAGCTTTTGGCAACCCGGCGCCCACCTTCTTCCACGATACGAATCGTGGCGCCATCCCCCACTTTGATCTTCTTCAGTTCTTCAAGCGCCTCGTCATCGACGTCCAGCACGACGGTCTTCCCATCGTAGGCCAACAGTTCGACTTCAAGCTGTTTCGTTTCAGGATTCACCGCGACGACTCGTTCCGTGACGAGATTAAACCCGTCCTTCTTCACGCCGCCCTTTGGACCGATCTGAATAAGCTTTGGAGGAACTTCATCCGCCATGAGATTTATCCTTTTACATCGAAATAAAGGTTACGACTTCGCGTTCCATCCAAGACTCGCCAACACCCCTTCCACTGTTTCTTGCACCATCGTATTCTCATCTTCGAGCAACGGGATAAGGTGATCGATGGCCTGCTTCGCCCCAAGGCGTGCGAGCGACTCGGCCGCATTCCTGCGCACGAGCCAGTCTTCGTCCTTGAGCGATTCAATCAACGGATCGACCCCACGAGCATCGCCGATCTTCCCCAAGGCTTCCGCTGCATGGCGCCGCACCATCCAGTTTGTCCCCATCAATCCGTCGATTAAGGCATCCACAGCCCGCACATCACCGATTTTTTTCAGCACACGCGCCACGTCCTCACGCACCGTGTGATCGGTTAGCGCCTCAACCAACCCGGGCACGGCGCGCGCATCGCCGACGCGCTCCAGCGCCCACACCGCAGCAGTCCGCACTGCGCCATCCTTATCCTTGAGCGCCTTCACGAGAGGATCGACACCTCGAGGATCTTTCAACTTCCCCAACCCCGATGCAGCCTGCTCGCGAATCGCCCATTCATCGTCCGACAATGCTTCAATCAACGGATCGACAACGGATGGACCGATTCGCACAATGGCACTGGTCGCCGCTTCCCGAATCAACACATCTTCGTCCGCCATCAGCCCGATGAGCGGCCCCACTGCATCCTCGCCCACCTGACTCAAGCTGGCAATCGCATGGTCCCGAAGCGCGTCATTCTCGTCCCGAAGGGCGCCGATCAACTGTTCGATCCGCTCAGCCTGCATCTCGTCACTCATCGTCCTCATGCCCTCCCTGACTCCCGACAGGTGTCCCATCGAGCGCCTCAAGTTTGTCGGCGATCAACCCGGAATTATACGCCACCAGGCCGTCTCGATCCGCTCTCAACCGATCGAAAAGTTCCTTGTATGGCCTTAACACCTCCACATCTTTCACTTTGGCCAAGGCTTCCATGGCATACACCCGTAAGGGTCGAATCGGAATGGCCTCGATATACAATTGCGCCGGCCTGGCATCGCCGATCAAACCCAACGATTTCATCGCCAGTTCTTTGACTCCCGTATCTTTATCGACCCGCAGCCGCTGCATCAAAGGCTCGACTGCCCGCACATCGCCGATCTTCCCCAGCAAATCAGCGGCGGCTTCACGGATTACCCAATCGTCATCGTCCAAATACTCGATCAAAATCTCTACGCTCGGACGCCCGATGGCCAGAAGATTGATCACGGTGCTCATGCGCGCCTCTTCTCGCTCACTCAACTCTTCAATCGCGCGCAGCCCGTCAAACACCTCGTCGATGCGTGCACGAATCGCGCTCAACTTCTTGAGTGTCCGAACCGCGGTATCTGAAACAGCCGGTTGCCCCATCGCATTGATGAACGCATCCACTGAACGAGGCTCAAGCAGATGTTCCAACATCGCTGCAGCCATGACCTGCGCTTCCGGGTCCTGATGGGTCAACATCGCACAGAGTGGCGCGATCGCATTCGGGATCACCCCCAACAACTGCGAGGCCACCCCACGAATGCTCTCATCCGTATCCTTCGATTCATACAACAGCAAGGTCAGCGCCGCCGCAGTCGTCTCGTCCAGCACCCCAGCCAAATGCTCCAAAGCTGCTGCGCCCGCCTTACGGACAGTCTCATCCTCATCACGAAGCAAGGCGACCAAGGGCACGCCGGCCTGCGGGTCGTTCACGCGAGCCAGCATAGCCGCAGCCTCGGCCTTCAATGCCGGTGACCCAGTCTGCAGCACCTGAATGAGCGCGTGAACTGCACGCGGCCCACCCGACAGGCAGGCGACCGTCGCCCGCATCCGCCGCCAATCCTCTTCGTGGATGAGCTCAGACACTAACGTTTCGATTGTTTCTTTCGGCATAGACTACAACATAAAATGCAATGAGTACTGAGTGCTGGTTATGAATTCACATACCATGGGCGGTCTTTTTCAGCATCTTGCTAGATACGGCCTGCCCGCCAGCCCACCCTCGCCAGCGTCTCTTTGAGGTGGTACCGGATGTTGTCATCCCGCTCATGCGCCAACAGAGCCAGCAACGGCGCAATCACGGCATTCCCGAATTGAGTCAGCGCATCGGCAGCGTCCCCTCGTGTCACTGTATAACGGAGAGCCTTCATCAGCGATGGGATGGCCGTCTCGTCTCGAATTATGCCCAAGGCTTTGGCAGCTTCGCTCAACGCTATCCTGTCTTCATCCCACTGATCGCCACAGCCGTCGATCGGCTGCGAAATTTCCGGTCGATCAACTCCTTCAAGAACCTCGATCAATACCGGCACGGCCCGACGATCACCGATTCGACCCAGCGCCTCAACCGCCAATGGTCGCAGGCCAGGTGTCTTCATCGCCGTCACGAGAAACCCAACGGCACGCGGATTCCCTATCTGACCAAGCGCGCGGACTGCGTCTTCGCGAACTGCCCTGTCCTGATCGTTGAAAAGGACAGCCAGCAAAGGCTCCACCGCCTCAGGTGACCGTGTTTTCCCTAAGGCCTCTACCGCATGCAGCCGCACCAGCCATTCAGCATGGTTCAGCGCGGCAATCAGCGATGACAATGCCGCCTCTCCAATCGCTGCAAGGGCTGTCGATGTCTCCTCGCGCACGGCCTTCACTCTATCTTGCAACAGCGGAACCAACGGTGCCACGGCTTCAGGATCTTGAATCCTGCCTAACGCCTTGGCAGCATGCATCCGCACAATCCAATCCGGGCTCGCGAGCGCCTTGACGAGCGGTGCAAACACTCTCTCGTCGGCAATGGTCGATAATACCGATGAGGCCAATTCCTGAACCGTGAGCACCGGATCGGAGAGACAGACGCCCAGCGTCGTCACCGCCGGCTCACCAATGGCCAAGAGAGCGCTGGTCGCTGCATCCCGAACTGCGCGATCGTCATCGCGAAGCACGGAAACCAACGGTACCACAGCCCTGGGATCCCGAAGCGTACCGAGCATGGTGGCGGCCTCCTCACGAATCGCCCAATCTTCGTCTTTGAGCGCCGCGATCTGTTCGGCGACTGTATCAGCCATGCCCGACCTCAACCCCAAGAAACGTGAAAGGTAAGACGTGAAAGGTGAAACGTAGGGCTACCGTATGCAGGATGCTCAAAAAGACTGTCCAGCAAGGCCGCAGGCGAGTCGAAGCCAGAGGCGTAACATTCCCACCCATCCAACCCCGAGCTGTCGGAACAGCTCTTTTCCCAAGTGGGGTCCGTTGAGGATCTCGATGAGCTGAGAACGATGCCTGGTGCAAGGCGCGTCTCGGCGCGCCGGGGTTGGGCGGGTGAGAAGAGTGTCTTTTTCAGCATCTTACTAGCTCCGTTTGGCGTAATCGCCGGAAGGACCGAATCGACCTGTGTCGCCTAGAGGCATATCCACTCTGGCATTGTCGGCCACGCTTGAATTGACGGTAATGTCCTCCGGTGCAGGCGTCCAGCCCAATTTTTCGAGCGTTTCAAGCGCCAATTGTCGCAAGGCATCTTTCGCAGAGAGTCGGACCGAGGCATAGGAAAGCACCCGTTCCCCTTCTGCCACAACTTCAGACGCTTTCGGGTCATAGAGAAAGGCGATCAACGGCTCGATCGCTGTATCGCCAATGGTGGCCAATGCGGCACTCGCTTTCTCGCGCAACACACCATCCTTCAGCAGCATGATCAAGTCGGGAATGACACGCGGATCGCGGAATTGGCCGAGCGCCGTCGCCGCGGCTTCCTTGATGAAAGCGTCTTCGCTGACGATACAACCAGGGGTCGGAGTCCCATCCTGCCGAATACCCTTGCCCTTCAGCGCGTCCAGCACCGGAGGTAAGGCGCGAGGATCGCCGATCATGCCAAGCGACGCAATCGCATGCCGCTTCACTGCGCCATCTTTCATCGCCTCGATCAAGGCGTCGATAGCCCGTGGATCGCCGATTTGGCCCAGAGCGATCGTCGCATCTTCGCGCACAGCCCGATCCGGATCTTTCAACGCGGCAATCAAGACGTCAACAACTTTTGCATCCCGCACCCAGGTTCGGCCGATTTGATAATCGGTCGTCATCCCACCAAGCGCGCGGGCGGCATGACACCGGACCACAAAATCTTTATCCGTGAGACACTCGATCAGCGGATCGACGGAAGGCTGGCCAATAGAGATGAGTGCCGTTCCAGCTGTTTCTCGGACCGTCTTCGAAGGGTCGCGGAAAAGCTTGCACAGAACCGGGATCGCTCTCGGATCACCGATCTTGCCCAGCGCCTCTGCCGCCGCACTCTTTACCGCGCCGTCACGATCCCGACAGACAAGCATGAGGGGCTCGACCGCGCTCCGATCTTGTATGTCGCCGCAAGTTTTTGCCGCATGTTCGCGGACACGCCACCGTTCATCCTTCAATGCCGAGATCAAGCGATCGACGACGACAGCTCCCATCGAGGCCATCGCCGCAACCGCGCCGTTCCGCACATCCATAATGGAGTCGTTAAAAAGAACGATGAGCGATTCCGTCGCTTTCGCCCCGCCGATCTTGGATAGACCGCGACCCGCATGGGCTCGCACAGCCCAATACTCATCTCCACAGGCGCCGACAAGGGCATTCAACGTGGTGGGATCGGCACGTTCAGCGAGCGCCTTGGACGCTTCTTCGCGAGTCGCGTCATCGACATCTTCAAGTGCTTCCAATAGATCATCGAGCGTCTGGGCCATTGGCACCGCTCCTCTACTGATACTGGTAATCGCGCTGGCCACCATACGGATAGGTGCGGCTGCAGCGGATGGTTAAGGTCTGCGTCCCTCGCCCCTCGACACATTGGTCGAGCGACTGGGCAAAGTCCAACTTCCCCTCTAAGTTCACCGCGAACGGAAAATCGAACGTGAAGCTCCCAAATTTATATTTCCCCGGTTTGAGTTTGACGGCACGAGACTCGGTTGTCTTGTAGGCATCCATGGATTCAGGGTCCGAGCCATAGATGGACGGAGTCACGCCAGGTACATGCCACCAGGATTGGGGACTAATGGTGGTGGCGTCGATAGTGATGGCATGTTCCTGCTGGTAGGCAGCCGGCTGACCAGCCGCAACAGGCTGGATCACTGTTGCAGAAACGAGCAACCATCCGACCAGACACCAGCCCATGGACCACTTCGCAGTCTGCATTGCGTGACCTATTCGGACGATCCACGAGGGGCCGCGGCAAAGGCAGCTTGAAAGATTTCCTCCACAGCATGACTTTCCCATTCGGTATGGGTCTGCAAACCCAACGTCCGCATCACCGTCGCGCCGGTGTCTAAAATAGAGACTGGCTGGTGAATGGCGTGGCCCGATTTAATCCCCACACCCGAAGCAATCCACGGAACCATCGGAACCGCGGCGTCAGCCTGTTCTTGATTCGCATCCCGTCCTTCGGCGCTCAGCGACGTCACGAACAGGGTCGTTCGCTTAGTCAACGCATGCTCGTGATAGATGTCTACGACGGAATGCATCGCATTATCTACCGCACGAAGAGCTTCACGATACTCCTTCGAGGTCCAACCTTTTGATGCTCCCACTCGACCAGCTTCCGGGAGATGCACGACCAGGAAGTGTGGCAGTGCAAGAATGGCATGTCCGTAGCCGTGCCCGCTGGTCGCTTTCTTGAAATATTGGCGGATATAGGACACGATTCGTTCTGTGCTGCACTCAGGCTTCATCGGCCCGCACATCTGATAATCCGTGTAGGGTTCTGGGCGCGCCAACTGATACAGCGACTCATCCATGAGAAAGATCGCGCTGTCACGGCCCCCGCTGAGATCGAGGTAGTCGAACACGCTCGGAGCGCGTGGGTAGCCGCGACTGAATTCGAAGGTATTCCAGGTAATGCCGTGTTTCTCAACCGGCATTCCCGTAATCAGTGACGCCATCGTCGGCAACCGCAATGCCGGCTTCACCGCCGTGGCAGACCAGGTGACAGCCCCTTCCTTGATCAACCGGCTGAGAGTCGGCATCGTGCCGCCCTTCAGGGAATCTTGGCCGAATCCCTCAAGGACAAAGAGAATGACGTACTCGCTCGGAACCGTTGAGACAGAAGCCGGCGCCGACACAGCGGCCACCGCCGCCTGTTTCGGAAGAATGAGGCAGAGGAAGAACAGGGATACGGCCAGTATCCACATCGACCATCCGCGATGAAAACCCATTGACGTATGCACAGATGAGTTCCTTCTATCCTGTTCCAAGGGAACTTCTACGCTATCATGGCGTTTTCCGCCAAGGCAAGCGAGGCAACACCTCGCCCGCACAGCCCATCAGAAGGTATGCAGGTCTCAAGGATCCTGGCACAACGGTCGATGCGGTGTTATGCTTATTTCTTATCTCATGGGAGTCAACGAATCGGCCCTGGCACGGGACTCCTATCCAGAGGGTGAAGGCGATGCCACAGATCTCTCCTCCGTATACGATGGCCCAATCAGCATTCCTCCACAGCCTATTGCCGAACATGCGCCTCGTTTCACTGTTCGTCATCCTATCAGTGTGGCCCACAGTGGCTCTGGCCGAAGTCCGCGTCGTAACCGCTCAGGGCGAGCATCGAATGAGCGACCGTGACACCAAAGAAGACGCCATCCGCCTAGCCACCGAAGCGGCCAAACGCAACGCCTTGGAACAGGTCGCCGTCTACCTCGAAAGCGTCACGGTTGTGGACGGCCTGGATGTGACAAAGGACGAAATCCGATCCTATACTGCCGGAGTTGTACTTGTCCTAGAGCAAACAACCGACACAACTCTCGATGGAAATACCATCGTGGTCCGAACGAATCTGGTGGCCCAGATCGATACGGACGACGTGCAGCAGGCCATCGCGGCCTTGCGAGAAAACGAGGATGCCCGGCATCAACTTGTCGCGCTGAAACATGAAAATGACCAACTACAACAGGACCTCAATGCGGCAAATCAGGCCTTAGCGCAGGCCTCAACCACAGAACAAACACAGCAGGCGGTTCAGCGACGCCAAGACATTCTCAATCGAGTGCAATCGAACGCCATGGTGTCGCAAGCCTGGACAGATTGGGTGCTCGTCTCGACAGCCGGCTACGCCTCTTCTTCCTTGGTAGGGTTGGCCCAACTTCAGGCTCTGCTCACTGCCGCACAGGGCCTCTATCCTACAAGCCCGCATGTCTACGTGGCGCAACACACGATCACGACTAAACAGCCGCCATTGCCGCCACAACCGCCCGCTCCCCCTGCGCCGGGAACAAGACTACCGACCATGCCACGCCATCTGAGCACACCGGCGCCAGGATCGCCGACTGTTTCGAGAACGTTGAACGACTTCACGTACAAGACACCGACGGCGCCACCGCAGACAACGGCAGGACAACCACCGGTAGCAAGGCAACTCCCCCCATCGATGCATCAGATCCAACCGCCGCCCCTCCAGCAGATACCGGGCGTGCCCAATCAGATTCCGCCAAGGGGATTTGGTGGCAACAGACCGGGTGGTGAGGGCAGTCGAAGAGGCGGAGAAGGGAGGTAGCGAGTGAAGAATGGTCAATTGATTGTGGCGTTGATGGTCGCGAGCTGTTCAGTCTTGCTTCCGTTGCCTTCGTCAGCTGTGGAATCAGGAGATGTTCGCACCAGCTATTCAGGTGACCATTACTTGATTGGGAAGGGCCAGGGCGACTTGTCGAAAGGCACGATCATGTGCCAGCGAGTATCAGAACTCTCCGCCCGCACCGACCTGGCCAAGCAGATCCGTATCCTGGTGAAAGAACATATGGTCGACCGAGTTCGAGAACGGACCGGTCGCGAGGCGGAACAAGACATCGAACTCACCAGAGAAGAGATCGTTCAAGAATACTTGCAAGGCGTGAAGGTCGTGGATCGCCGTATCGACGAAGAGGGCAAGACGTGCAGCGCCATCGCCGTCATGCCGAAGAGCCAGATCCAGCCCAAACCGACATCAGACGGTCTTGCACCAGCCCCGACAGTCGTTCGGTAAATACATTCCCTCTAAGAGCTTCGGAAAAACCCAGTTCATACCGAACATGCCGATGAAATATCACAGAATGGCACTGACGCCACACTCGCGCAGGATGCTCAAAATGGCCGTCCAGCAATGCCGCAGCGAGCGAAGAGGCGAGGAGGTACGGACCGCACTTCGTGTAGCCGTTCGCCCGTTCAATAGATCTTGGCGAACGGAAAAGCCCATTCAGTGTTCCGAATATCCAAGGGGCGCTCCTTAACGTTGAGCCTCTGAGCGACGCGAGAACGATGCTGGCGGATATTTTCAGCATCCTGCTGTCTTTCGTTGCAGTGCGCTACCAACATCGGGTATGTAACTCCCGCATGCCGATTGAGAATAATTTTCAGCACGACGAACTGTCACGGAAAAGCCCGGGCGAGCGCCTGGCCACGGCGGAACTGACGCCAGGCTTAGAGCCCGGTGCTCCAGCCTGGCTCGACGCCATGGCGCAATGTGGGGCTGCGTTGTCGCAAGCCGGCGTGCGCGCAGTCGTCTTGCTGCATGGCTCTATCATGGGGACCGACCTGTTCGGGGTAAAGCGTTTGGATGAACTGGGCGGACTCAAGCGTGGTTACTCACGCGGCGTCGCAGGACTCGATGCGTTACTGGCCCTGATGCGTGAAGACAGTAACGGCATCTCTCCGCTGCCAGGCGGGTTGAAGCCCCCCCTCACCAATGATGATGCCACCAAAAGATTGCTGGATGAACAGATTGGAGATTCCGGTAATTTCACGAACGCCTATGTGGAACTGATGGGACAATCGCTTAACCAAGGTCTCGAACGCCCGATCCATTGCGTCCGCGAACTCTGGTCCTGCGAACACCATCACCTGGGCCGTGCCATGGCGGCTGTCTCATTGCTCGGACGTCTTCGTGACTGGGTCGAGGCACACAAGCTGGGCCAAAGAGATCGCATACTGGTACAGGCTCATGGGCAGGCAGGACTAATCCTCGCTCTCGTCTCGAACCTCCTCTGTGTGACCGCGAATAGTAGTCGGACACGTCTATTCGATCTCTTGTCGGCTTTTGCCTCGCAGGTCAATCGACCAGACATCATCTCGACCATCAAATGTGTCGCTCCGTTGCTGTCGAACGGCACCGTTCTCAATGAAGCCGCGATGGACATCGTCACGTTTGGCATGCCGGTGCGATACGGATGGGATCCATCAGGCCTCGGCAAGCTGCTGCACATTGTGAACCATCGCACCATGCGAACCGACGGCAAAACATGGCTCTCGAAAATGGAATTACCTCAGATCACGATGGAGATGCCGATTGCGTGGGGCGGCGACTACGTGCAGGAATTGGCCGTGGCCGGCAGCGATGCCCTGCCGACGACCGAGCCGGCAAAAGCAGCAAACAAAGCTCTGTGGGAAATGGTTGAGCCGTTTGATGGATTCGAACGATGGCTCGAATGTGCCCGCCGAGCTGTCCGTATCCCGAGTGAGGGACTGGGGATTCTCGCCAACTATCAAGATTCCACGGGGTCAACGAATGTACGAGATCATTACTACGGCCACGCAGCCTACACCCGCCTGAACGCGATGCTGTTCAACCAGGCGACGATCGCTCGCACCCTCTACTCATAGAGGTTTGGACAGAACCTCACTCAGCGAAACCGGGGTTGTTGCCCGGGAATCGTCGCTTTGGTGGGAATATTGAATGCTCATGCTGATCCCGATGGTCAGCACAAAGAAGGCCAACAGGGCATAGAAGACAGATTGAAACGATCTCCGATTGGTGAACACGCCGGACACAGAGAGGTAGAGGGCCACGAGCACCGGCAGTAGCAAAAACATGGTGGTGATAAAGATCGCCATGGTCGTCACCTCAGTGGAGCGCGGTCCCCATCATGAGACGTCAGAGAGATGAAGCACTACCCTGCGCCTGAAGATACAGGTTGCGGAACTGGGGAAACCCCCAGTTTTACTCGAATAAACTACTAGGGCCTACTCATTCGATGATAGGACCGAAAGACCTACCGCTGCTCACCCTTTGAGTACGATGGAGGCAAAAAGGGAGAGAGACTCGGCAAGGCTCCCCTGCCCACATGCCTGCCCCGAGTACGAGCAGTCTTGTATGGCGATGGTCAGCCCAGGAACCGTTTTCGTAGATAAAATCGCTTCCTGCACCCATGGCAACGCCAGGGAAACTTGCCGAACAATCGACGGAGGAAATCCTGCCCCCCATGCCGCAGAGACCGATGGCACTGTACTGAAAAACAGTAGGGGCACCGGATCTCGGTCCCGATGGCCTGGCCGGAGGGGATGCCTGCCTCGACATTCTCGACGGGCAGATATGGAATACGTTCCGTGAGCATCTAGGCCTCGAACTAGAACGGATCGCCACAGAGCTGGCGTAGCCGACGCTCGTCCTCACGTGCCAGAGACAGAAAAGCGAGACCCACCCGGTCTCCTTCGACCCACTGTACTCTGCCCACTTTACATGGCACGGCGGTCCCGCCGCCTGGGTACACCATGAGCGTCAGGTATTGTCCAGGCTTGAGGGATTTTGTGAGGCGGAGGCCACACCCCCTCGCCGTCAGATCGATCACCTGCCCACTGGCGAGGCCTGCCTTATCCGCAACGACCATCCGAAAATCCACAACCACTCGCACAGACCGTCGGGATTCTCTCCTAAGTATCTGGGATTTTTGTTCGGATAACTGCGGTATTGTTCCTTCCATGGCGAATTTCTCCTTCACGGTAGGCACCCGATATATTATTTTAGCAAAGCAACTCTCATGCCGAAAAGGTCTCACTCAGCAGGACTCACAAGTTCGCGAGGTTATGAAAGTGAACGGTCACTGGGAGCGGGAGGTGTGAATCGGATCCAATTCAGGGAGAAGAACAAAACGATACAGCTGTGAAACGAGGGAGCGAGCGTTCAATTGATCTGCCTTGATGCTCCTTAGCCGAACACCCCGAGCGCGCGACGAGATATTCGGCGAAGGAGAATACCCGGCACAGGTTGGGTGCACGCACCAGGCAGACGCAAGGCATGCCATGTTGGACATTCCAACCTGAGTGGAGCCCCACGGCTTTAGCCTACTCCGCCGAAGCAGCTTTGGCTGCGAAGGCCGGACAGCCGTGGTCCTTTTTGGGTCTTCGGCGGAACCCGCCGAAGCGTGCCCTCCTTCGCCAAGGCTTCGGAGGACACCCGCTGCGCATTCCTCCGCAGCTTTACAGCTGTGGCTTCCTGCGTAGGCGGGTGAATCAGTAACATGCAAGCCGTGGGGGATAGTGTTTTGCCGTCTCTCTAGTATAAGGTGGGTGCTCTGATCCCCTGACGAAGGAAGAATCTCAATGTTTCGATATTGCGCGCCGGTATTCGTTCTCTTGATCGCACTGTCCACTAGCTGCGGTCCACTGGAGACACAGGAGAACACCGTCGAGCAGTCCGTGGAACAACCTCCGGGAACAGGAGCAGGCAAGGAACCTAAAGGGGTCGTGCGCCGTCCCAATATTCAGAGCCATAATGCAAGGTTTTATCATGAGAGCCAACGATCCCGTGTATCGATCCGATATCGGAATACGGGTCTGAACCCGGCCTATTCTGTGAGAACAGACCTTGCCGTGTTTCTGGATGGGAACAGTGTGCCAATAGAAAAAGATACCTTTACCCTGCCGACACTGGCTCCGAACAGGGGCCTAGAATTGCGAGGCACCCTTTCAGATGCCTTCTTTGAAAACGTGATGAATGGCAAGACGACATTACTGATGGAATTTACAGTTCGATACCAGGACGAGCAAGGCCAAGAATTCGAGGCGCTTTCCACCTGGCAATTCAGTCGGAGCACGCTTGAATTCTTCCTCATAGAGGAACGAGCAAATTAGTTTGTCAGGTCTCTCCCGCACCTAAAGGGCTATCGACTCTTCATTCACTCACCACACCCATAGAGATTCTGAGGGTTTTCAGAGCAAGCGCGCAATCTATCCCGGTGGCTTACTCCGAGAAGGTCCTGACGCTTGCAAGCGGCTATGTGATCCTGGCGAGTAACTGCTTGAGTCTAAAACCACTGCTGTGCACTGCGCCTGAAACGCGCTGAGAAATATTTCATGACAAGCCCGACCCTGACCCTTTCCCGGTCGGTGCTCATTTCCCTTTCGGTTTCCACTCCTGCGCCAGCTTCTGCGCCTTGGCGATCTGGGCAGGGGTCATCTTGTCGGTGATCAAATTACGAAGAAGGGTCGCCGGCTTATCTCCGCTCGTGATCGCCAGGCTGTACCACTTATACGCCTCGACACGATCGTGCGGCACCCCGTGGCCATCCTCGTACATGATGGCAATTTTCGTTTGAGCGATCGCCTCTCCTTGGTCTGCGGCCAGACGGAACCATCGCAAGGCCTGCTGATAGTCTTTCGGGACTCCATCTCCGTTAAAATACAACGTCCCCAGGTTGTACTGCGCCTTAGCATGTCCCTGTACCGCCGCTTTGTCGTACCACTTCCGTGCCTGGACATCATCCTGCGGCACACCTCGGCCTTTACGATACAGCAGGCCCAGGTTGTATTGTGCGATGGCATTCCCTTGCTCGCCGAGGGGGAGCCACTCACGCAAGGCTGTGGCGTAGTCTTCACGGTCATTGGCATCCATGCCGTCCTGAAAGTCGGCCCATGCCGGCAAGACGAGACAGACAATCAACAACACAAGGGGGACGGAAAATTGGAGCATGATCGACGGAAGGGGACGAATCGAAAAAGACATGGAGACCTCATTGGGACACGTATTGTAGGAGTGACGCGATCGACGGCATACGGGCTGCAGATGAAAGATGTATCCTACGGAGGGAAAATCTGTCAAATGCCAGAGAGGAATCAGCTATTTACACACATGGAACCCTGAGCGACTTAATGCCACAGACTCGTTCAGCGACCCTCGAAGGCCATCCAACAAAGCTGCAGCAGCCTACTAGCAGTCTGCTGAAAAACGTGATTTTCTTACAATATGTTGTCGCGATATAACCATTGATGATCATGTCAGAGTCGCAGCAGGATGCTCAAAAAGGCCGTCCAGTAAGGCCGCAGCGAGCGAAGAGGCGAGGCGTACGCTTCGGTACGTTGAGCCTCTGAGCGACGCGAGAACGCCGCTGGCGGACTTTTTCAGCATACTGCTAGTGAGAAGGGGATATCATCACGCCACTGAGGTCAGGAGCAATCGTGGGGTAGAAGCTCTCCAGTGTGATGATAAGCACTTCCTCCCCCTTGCCCCCGAAGCCAATGACTTCATCTTCATGTGGTGTTCTCTCAAATCGATATTCCCACTTCAAACCATCTGAATCGATATACGTATTGACCGTCCCGTAGAAGTCCTCCACTCCTTCCCCTTTGCGCTGGCCCACCATCTTCCATGCCTTGTGGATAATCGGATGCCGGCTCTCTCCCTCCTTGAGGGTAACCAATACATAGGAACCGGCAATGGTGACCATGAATTTTCGTGGATCTATCTGAACTGCAACAGCCTGGCGATTGCCGGAACTATAATCCGCTATCGCCGCGGCTTTCCGGCTCGTACCTGTGACGGTCCCGATCGTGGTCTTCAAAAATCCTGGAGGGTGAATCCTCCCGAAATGAGGGTGCTCAATTGCAAGGAGTTCCGCTGCACTCAATACATGGGCCAGATCCATGGGGGGCATTTTACCGCAACGAACAGCCTCTCGTCTTCATGGGTCTCGCAGGAAAGTTCGACCCGGCCATGGCGCAGTTACACGTGTAGCCAGTATGAAAATGGCGCATAAACTCGGCATGGCTGCAGATCGGGCAGTTTAAGGCGACGAGGGAATGCTTCCGTAGGGTCGCTTCCAGCGCTTCCGTAGGGCTGGACGCATCCGTGATGGCGTGGTGTACTGAAATGCAGACAAGGAATGGTCGAGTGGTCGTCAAGGAAACAGCAGCGGAAGGCAAGAGCGGAGAGGCATCGAACACAATTTTCCGAGGACACACTCCATGTTATACGAACTATTCATGTACTGGGTTGTCGGGAGCATCGCAGTGGTCGCGACCAGTATGGTGCTCGGTGGTTTACTATGTGTGTGGTGCGCCTCTAGAGGTAGTATGCGGAGCCGGTTCGTCTCCGACAACCTCCCTTCCGCCCTGGGAAGGTCTCCGGATCAACTAAGTCATCCATGACATAACTCCTTCGAGGCTTGCCTTCTGAAGACCAGCGCTGAGGCGGATTCGTTCAAGGTGTCAATTTGGGTCAGAAATCTATTGTGTCGCCAACGAGGAGCACGTTCTCAGTCTCAGTGGGAGGGAGGGTCAGGAACTGCCGTTTCAGAGAATATAGGAGTCGGAAGTAGCGGAATATGACGAAGTAGAGAGGCTTTGCGCGATCACTTCTTCCCGCAGGCAACTTTCAATAGTTCTTGACCAACACTCATCGGTGCCACTGGTTTCCACTGTTGTTCCACTGCAACGCTATACACTTCCGCCCCGTGTCCCATACTGCCAGAGAACTTCGTATACGCAAGCGCCCGACTACGGTCTTCTGCACAGTCATACGTTTGCTGCGTCTTGATCGATAAGTACGAGTTGCCTCGTGAGGTTTGTGTCGTCTGTAAGTCGAATAACGACGACATCTTCACCAGATCGCCTTTGCGGCGAATAGTGTCGGGTTCAGCGTAGGCAATCACGCCTGCCACCTTGTTCGCACTGACCTCGACCCACTCCGCGTACGCAGGTCCACCACTCACGACCAAGAGCATCATCAGAATCAGTTGTATCATTCAGCATGTCTCCTGCGAGATCATCATCGAACATCTTGAGTGTGCCTCCGTTTGTGATTATGGTCAAACAATACCTGGATTTCTGTCGCGACACCTTAAAGGATCTTGGCCAATCGCTACGGCAGGTGCGAAAAATAGCGGCGGATCTATTGCGAACGAGGGTGCAAAGGGCTATGTCCTTCAATGGCATGATCTTTGACTTGGCATCCGCGAGCCGATGAAATATCATGACCCATCCCTTGATCAGGCCGTCTCGACTCGTCCACGCAAGGCGCTGGTCCGCTGCTTCCTCTGTGATCTCCGTCTCCCACTCTTTGACCTGGCCCGCGATCTCCGCTTTCCAATGAAACCGCTTACCATCCAGCCGCGTGACTTCCTTCACCCCTTCCATGAACTGTGGAAATTCCTCAAACTTCATCCATTGAGCGTAGGCCGTATACTCAGGCACGTTGACGTCAATGGATTTCTCAATGGTCGACATGCGCCCCTTCTTTCTGTAATTTTCGCTGAGCAGGGTCTTGGTAGCGAATCGGCTGGCGTGCTGCATATGCTATCGCAACCTGTTCGCATGAGACAACTCTACAGGGTTAGACCTCTTTGTTGACAGATGCCAATTTCAAAACACCTCCAGCAACCAGTCTTATCAGGCAAATATTTTGCCATTCTTTGATTTCTAGGATAAGCATATAAAAAGTAGCGTTCGCAGGTTCGAATCCGTGCCAGGGAGCACA
>SWDH01000045.1:73072-147092 GCA_005116945.1 Nitrospira sp. | reverse complement strand
CTCGGCCCTTCACTCGCTGCGGCCTCGCTGGACGGGCTTTTTGAGCATCCTGCAAAGGCGGTATTTTTTCGTACAACGAGTGCGAACCATCTAAGTCCTGCATGGCAAAACTGTTCGCCAATGTCCCCGTACCTTACTTCTTTGCTCCTGTATCGTAGTAGAACCGCTCATGCACGATCTTGCCATTCTTCCATCTAGCCACGACGACCTGCTCCATATGCACCGGCTGTCCATTCGTCGCGATAAAGTCCAGGCTGCATTCGTAAAACGTCACGCTGTCGCCCGCCGCCGAGGCCGTCACGTTAAACCCTTTCCACTCCTTGACGCCGCTCAAGAACTGCTTTTCCCGCTCGACGTTGGCGGCCTGACCGACAGTCGGAGGATTGGCATTATCCTGCATCACTGTGTCCTTGTCGTAGAACTCACTCATGGCCTCGATGATCTTGCCTTGACGGATGTAGCCGAAGAGATCGTTCAACCGCTGTTGCAAATTGATTGTGTTCATCACTGTCTCTCCTTTCAAGGTGTGGTGGTGAATGTAATCCCGGCTTTCTGAACTTCTTGATAAGGGAGGAGCCAGACCAGCGATTCATCGCTGAGATCGCCGACCTGAATGCGATTACCCCAGGGGTCGCGGAAGTCGCACCGGAAGTTCGGCTGCAGTTGTAACTTGTACTTCTTGGTGAGTTTCTTTCGCACTTCCTTAATCTGTTGCGCGTCCCGGACCATCAAGCCGAAATGTTTCACGCGATCCGGCTGCAGCTTGTCGACTTCAAAAATCGCCATGAACTGATGCTCGCCCAGCTTGCACCAGGCCGCACCTTCGCCGCCGCGGAGCATCTTCAAGCCGAACACGTCCGAGTAGAACTTCACCGCTTTCTTGGCGTCGGTCACCTCAATGACGATGTGGTTACAGCCGTAGACTTGGACTGCCATCATGCCCCTTCCTTTCTAGCATGGTGCTGAAAAAGCCCGCCAACATCGTTCTCGCATCGTTCAGACCCTCAACGTACCCCAGAGGGTACGCCTCCGGGCCTTCACTCGCTGCGGCCTTGCTGGACAGCCTTTTTGAGCACCCTGCGACTATTTTGATATCGGCACCAATAGGAAATCTTCCACCAGTATACTGTGTAAAACTGAGTTCTTCCCTGGCCTGTTAGGACTTCTTTTCGGCTTGTTGAAAGGCCGACACAAACATATCGGGAGGCTGCGCGCCTGAGATAGACACAGTGCCGTTGAAAACGAAGTAGGGCACCCCGCGAATACCGAGTTGCCGACCGACCGCTTCTTCGCCCTTGACCTCGACAACGCCTTTCTCGCTCTCAAGAAACTCTTCTGTCTCTGTCCGATCCAATCCGGCTTCTGCGGCCACATGCGTAAGAGTCTTCACATCACCGATGTTCTTGCCTTCAAGAAAGTACGCACGAAAGACCGCCTCTACTACGTCGTCCTGTTTCCCCTGCTGTGCGGCATACCAGACCAACCGATGGGCCGCAAAGGTATTTGGCGTCCGCTCAATCTTCTCGAAAGCAAAGGGAATCCGTTCATCTGCGCCGGCAGCGAGGAGCTGTTCTTCCATCCGGCCAAAAGCTTCCAAGCTCCCAAACTTGGCCTTCAGATAGGCAGTCCGATCCATTCCGTCGAGCGGCATCGTCGGATTCAATTGGAACGGACGCCAGCTAATGCGCGCCTGTGCACCGTCATTCAGTTGAGCCAACGCCCGTTCCAGCCGCCGCTTTCCGACGTAGCACCAGGGGCACACGATATCGGAATAGACCTCGACCGAGAGATTAGTGATAGATGGACTCATATCGTCTCTAACGAGATACGCCTCACGAGCGACGAACGACGCGGTTATGACAGATGTCCCATCTTCCCTGCTTGATAGTCCTGAGCCGCTTGCATCAACTCTGCACGGGTATTCATGACGAACGGGCCATAGCGCGCAATCGGTTCTTCGATCGGCTCTCCGGCCATCACCAAGAACCGGCTGTCTTCCTGCGCATCAACGGTCACCTGCGAGCCGTTCCTTGTGCAGACAATCAGTTCAGCGTCTCCGGCTGCTTGCGAGCCATTGACGGAGGCGCGGCCCTGCAGGACAAAGAACGAGGTGTTATGTCCCTCGGGAAACGCGAACGATGTCCGATTTCCAGCCTTCAGCCGCACATCATAGAGTTCAACCGGAGTGAACGTGCGCGCCGGCCCCTTGTGTCCTTGGAAGGATCCCGCAATCACTCGCACCATGCCGCCTCCATCGAGAGCAATCGCCGAGATGTCGGCATCGAGAATCGTCTGGTACCCCGGCGCTGTCATTTTTGAGGCGCGAGGCAAATTCACCCACAATTGAATCGCGTGGAGCGTCCCGCCGTTCTTGGCCCATTCCTTTTCGTGCAATTCTTCATGCACGATGCCGGAAGCCGCCGTCATCCATTGGACATCGCCTGGGCCGATCACTCCGGAGTTTCCAGCCGAATCACGATGCGCCACAACCCCTTCATACACGATCGTCACCGTTTCAAACCCACGATGCGGATGTTCTCCTACGCCACGGGGATGGTCGGTCGGCGTGAAGTACTGCGGCCCGGCATAGTCCAACATGAGAAATGGACTGACCTCGCGATCGAGGTCATTACTGGGAAAGAGATTGCGCACAGGAAATCCGTCACCCACCATGTGGGTGGAGCCTGACTGATAGATCCCCACGATATCTTTTGTTGCTGCGGTCTCGATTGTCTCATGATGGCTCATTGGATCCTCCTTCCCTTCGGCTCAAACCCCGTGATGCAAACGTTACACTTACAGCCGCTTCTCCTCCAAATCATACACATCAAACCATACATATACCGGGCGATGCTTCGGCACGACCTTGGGAATATATTCTTCGAGGTATTGCTGGGCCTCAAGACTCATCTCGCTGAGCCGCATGTCGCGCAGTTTGTTGTTCCATTTCAATACGTCATCCATATTCTTGACTTGCGAATGGCTGACGATCCACTCCGCGATCTCCTCGTCTGAGACTCCGCTCGCCACGACCCCCTTGAACTGATCGGGCGTGATACCGGTGAATGAAAACCATTGGCTGGCTAACGAACAGGGCCAGTAATTGTATTCACCGTTGATCCCGAGCAAGAACGCCCGACACTTGTCTACGCAGCGAGCCGCAATCACATAGCCGCCCAGCTTTTCCCGTGGACTGCGCGGGTAGCTTTTCCGAAGATCCTTGGCCAATTGTTTCACCTTGTCGAGATCCGTCTTCATGGTCGCCTCCCTTGTGTTGCCCTAAATCGCGCACCGTTCATGAGGCCTTCACAAACCCTTTCAAGGCCTCGGCTAGCGCGACCCTCCCGCGGACGAGCGAGACAGGATGTTCGTACCCAATCGTCCCCCTAGAGAATGAGGTGTACATCTCTTCAAATAGTTTCGCGGCTTCGTCAGAAAATCCAAACGACTTGAATGTGGGTACCACAGCGCTCAAAGGCGCATGCTGAGCCGACACAGCTCTCCCCAAGATCTGACTGAGCACAGCAGCCACCTGCTCAGGACTATATTCTTCCGGTCCGGCGAGTTCCACGATCTGTTTGCCCTTTCCACCAGTCATCAATCGTTCCGCACCAATCCTGCCGATATCCTTGGTCGAAATCATTGGAATCTTCGCCTGTGGCGCAATGAATGTCGGAAGAACACCCTGAGCCTTGGCCGCCCCAATGACCGGCGCCCAGTTGTCCATGAAATAACAGGGACGGAGAATGGTCAGGCGTTTTGCAAGACAACCAAGCGCCTGTTCTCCATAACTCGCCGCCCGAATCGGGCCGGTTCCACCGTGCAGATGTCCTCCCACCGACGACAGCAACACAACATGATCGACTCCACTCTTCTGAACGGCTTCCGCCGCACGATCCATCCGCGCACGCTGATCGGCTAACCACGCCTCAGCCCCGTAATTCGGCGGTACCAACAAATAGAGTCCTTTCGCGCCTTCAAATGCCTTGGTTAATGCCGGCACATCGTCGAGCGACGCCACGGCAACATCTGCACCTTTCGCCTTCCATGCCGCACCTTTATCCACCGAGCGCACGACGATCCGCACCGGCTGCTTCCGATTCAGTAATGTGTCGACCACTGCTGATCCTGTATTCCCTGTTGCACCCAAGACAACAAACATGATCACGCCTCCTTCTCTTAAACATCACACCATCTTCTCAGCGACCACCTTACCAACTGGCCACATACCTGCGCCAGTGATCACACGTGTCGAAATCGACTCCATATACACACCGACGCGACTTCTCTTCTTCACCCGATGCTTCCTGAACCAGTCCATGCGGGAGATGCCACCCGCGATGGCGCCACGGACGACCACGATGACACTCGACTGCTTGTCATGGTCTCAAGACAGTATAATAGTTCTAGTTAGGACTAAGTCAAGCGGGAAATGTTCAGCGAGAGAATTCTTGGTAGGGTCGGCTTACAAGGGAGCTACAATTCGAGAGGTGTCGGCAATGGGCATGTCTCTGCTGTCTGGCCGGGTCTGGTCAACCATCAGCGCCAGGGAAAGCCTGTGGCGCTAAAAACCAAGTTCTTTTTCGAGGTCGGCTTTTTTGTCATTGAATTTTTTCTGTTCCGCTTCGCTTTTTTGTGTGAACGCCCCTTTCACGTTCTCACCTGTTTTCCCCATGGCGCGGCCCATCTCTTCTTGTTTGGCCTGCACCTCTTTGGCCTTGGGGGACCCGGCAAACTCGTAATACCTTCCTGCTATACTTTGCGTGAACATCGGATCGCTGCGTTTCATAATCGTATCGCCTCGCTGCTCGGCCCTCGCCTTGGCCAACTTGTCGCCGTTCGGCAGAAACTTCATCCAGGCCGAAGCCTTCACCAGCGTCTCTAGCGAGCCCCTGCTTGCCTTCATGACTTCCTGCATACCACCTGAGAGGCCTTGGGCATCTTTCTCCTCAGCCTTCATCAATTGGCCCGCGTTGTTGGACGCGATGTGACGCAGTGCTTCATGATAGGTCGGCGGCGAGACGTGGGGCTGGATCTCGCCCGTCTTGGGATCGCGTGGCCCATGGCGGCCTCGGTCGACACCCCAGGCCGTTTCGAAGAGCGTCAGATCGTCAGATTTCGCATGCACGGCTTTCAGCATCACCCGGTTGGCCTCGTTGAAGTCACCGATGGCTTCAAAATATCGGAATGCCGACGTCCGCCCATCGGCCCGCACCGGCTCATGTGAATACAAGATGCCCTTCGCTTCAGCCGCCTTGGCCAAATCCCGGCCAAGCTTTGGCACATTCGCCTTGGCTCTGGCCTGGGCATTCTTGTCGAATCGATCGATACAATCGTCGTCTGCAATCGCTCGAGAGGCCACAAACAGTTCCGCCGGCTGACCAGACTTCTCCGCTTTGCTCATAGCGGAAATCGCCGCCTTGGCCGCCTTCTCTTCCTCATCGCCCAAACAGGGATCATCTGCGCGAACTGAGGAAGCCGTCACAGCGAAAATCGCCAGCGCACAGCAGGTCATTCTAAACAGGACCATGAGCGCGATCCTCCGTTATTGTCCCAGAAAACCTTTCAGCATCTTACCCGCATCGATAGTCTCACCCTCTCCATCGCCCTTGCCAGGCGCGTTGTCTCTACTTCGTCTTTTGTCTTTATCCCGCCCTGCGTTCTTCATCATCTCTTGAATGTTCGGAGCCCCGCCTTGCCCCATCATGGCTCCCATGTCGTTCTTCGTATAGCCGGCAGGGATTTCGAACAGCGCCGGATTCTGCTTTTCGATTTTCAGATTGGTCAACTCGCTCGCCATGCGCATTTTCCTGTCGCCCTCCTTGGACAGGAGGTCCATTTTCACCGGGATGCCATCTTTAGTCGCCCAGAAGAACCCACCGAACTTCGACCCATCCTTCTTGGTCGCAATCATTTTATATTTGGTGGTTTGAACCCCGTTGACCGTTTCGTTACCGACGACGCTCTGCTCCACATCCATGGAGGTGAGGTCGGGCGACTCCATCTGGTCCATCGGCATCTCCATGTACATATTCCCTATCAATTGCCACATCACCTTCTTATCCCTCCGGATGATGGTGACATTGCCGCCCGCCCCGCCCATCTCCATGCGCTGCTTGCCGAGCGAATGGTAGACACGGGACTTCATCGTCATGCCCCCTTCTGTCTCCATCGTGCTATCGGCCGAATAGTCCACCTTGGGTTCCGGCAGAGAGGCAGCATTGACCGCAAGGGGCAACAGTACCGTCGACACCACCACACCGATGTATCGCCACAGTTTCATGGGTCTACCCTCCGTTAGCAGGATGCTGAAAAAGTCCGCCAGCCTCGTTCTCGCATCGCTCAGAGGCTCGGAATGACTGGCAGGTATTTTCCATTCGCCAAGATCTATTCTAGAGGCGAATGGCCACACAAAGTGCGGGAGGTACCTCCTCGCCTCTTCGCTCGCTGCGGCCTTTTTGAGCATCCTGAAGTTATTCAGGCCTCAGCACCGTACGGAAAACTTCTTTCATGTTTTCCGCATCAACCGAGTTTTTCGCAGCCTATTAGAAACGTTTCAACTCTTCAAGCGACGGGAGGCTAGCGGGTTTCGCAAAATGAGTCAATATCAGGGGACAGGATGGAACAGACCTGCCGCGTTGCGATGGCATTCGACCTCTCATCACAGACTCGCGGATTCGCCATTGATCGAACCCTGAGTCGTGCGCCTGGCAGGGTCGGTAGATGCATTCAACAAGGCTGGCGTCACGTCCAAGGGCATCAATAGCACGAGGGCCGCCTTCAAAAGCAGGTTGTCATAGGCCGAGACATCGTAGCTCCAGGCTCCATCGATCCCTGCCACTGCTCGCACACGGTCTGAAGGGCAGGCCGCATCAGCATCCGTCATGATGTAGTGAATCGTGTCGCCCGCTTGCAGATGCACGCCCCGAGCCAGCAATTCCTGCGCGGCAATCATCGATAGGGTCTGATGGCGGTACGCTTGCGGCTCTTTCGTGAGCGATTTCGCGATGGCCAGCTCTTCAATGGTGGCACGACCTTCGTGGAGATAGCGTCGATAGGTCCGGACGATCTCCAAGGCCTGTGGAATCTGTGTGCGCAACTCGGCTAGCGTCCCTGCCTCACTCAGACAACGCAGCACCTCCGCTTGTGCCCGCTTGACGAGAAACGGGGCATCGCTGCGACGGATTTCGATACCGCGGATTTTCATCCCGCCATGGTCGAACAGCCCCACAAACTGATTCGGCACCGGCATGAGCGGATTAACCCGTGAGGGGAAAAACCCAATCCAGCGATAGAGTCCCTCCACCCCGATCGAAAGTCCCGTCTGCTCAGTAATCGCCTGCGCAAGTCCGTCATAGTCTGCCCTGACCGCGCCGGACTTGACGAGCCAGAGCGAATCCACAATCGCATGCAACATGCGGTAACCCTGCCGCTCGGCTACCTCTTTCGCCTGCAACAAAATATCGCGACTGTAGGCAGTGACCGCTTCATGCGCTTCGATCCGGCCGAACCGGGCATTCTTGTATCCCAAATACCCGAATGAGACGACGAGTAGCCACTTGAGTGCCGTTTGTCGTTGATCGAGTACGGCTCTCGCCGCCGTCTGTGCCGCCGCGGCCATGAGCTTCTTGTACCGCACGCGCTTCTCGAGCAACGGGGCCAGCGTGCGAGGCACCAATCCCTGGCATCGGCGGCAGGTGTGATGGCCGATCTCCGGCACCCGCGCGGCCGGCTCATCTCGACAGCACCGGCAATTCACCGTCTCGGGTGAAATGTTGAAGCGCACCATGATGGAGGGATACATCGAGGAGAAATCCAGCTCACCGACCTGTTCGTGATAGCCGGCGATCGGCGCGAACACCAATCCGCCCTGATCGGTCTGCAACAATTCGAGCGCGGATTTGAAGGATTCAGGCTCCTGCTTCCGATAGGGAATCAGCAGGCCGTCACGACACGCCGTTTCGAGCTGCATCGAGGTGATCCCCGTCCCTGTCGTCGTCCGGGCCATCTGCTGCAGATCGACCTTCGTGACACGGGCCTGCTCGATGAGGCCGGCTAGGCCCACTTCCGCCAGCGCAAAGGAATTGTGCCGATCGAGATGCAGCCGCCCCGACAGGGTACGGGCGCCGGCATGGGACAGGATACGGCCATACGAAAAGTACGAATGGGGTTTCCTGGCGCCGATGGGTCGATGAGGATCTCGATTGAGCACGAGCGGCAGGCGCAGCCGATCCGCCAGGGTCATGAGACGCGGCAGCAGATAGGAGTCGCCCCAGTCCGTCAAGAGAATGTCGGGGTCCTCCCGCACAAGTAGCTGATTGAGGCGCTGAATCACATCGGCATCGTCGCCTTCCAACAGACGCTCGTCGCCGTTTATCCGCATGATGAGCGCGCCGCGCCCGCCATGATTCGGGTTAGGCGACGAACTGTCCAGGGATAGCTCCATGATCGTGAGCGGTGGGAGCCCGTAGTCCGTGTCCCAGGGCGACTCCAGCGCCTGAATCGACTGAATCTGGCCTTCGGCTGTGAGATCAGCTTCGCAATGGATGAGAGGAAAGAGCTGCCGGTCATAAAAGTAGCGCTGCGGCAGCGACACATCCACATGAAAGAACTGCGCGTCGGGGCAGGAACGGATCAGCAGTTGCGTCAGGGATGAGAACTGTGACGGGGCGTAAACCGAGATTTCCAACACCGGGATTGGGCAAAGCCCGCCGAGCTCGTATCGTTCGACTTCTCTCGTATCGATACGACAGGAGGCACGGCGGAGTAGCCGGGATGCGTGATGGAGGATGGGCGTCGGAGCAGCGAGATAGCAGGTCGGCACATAGGGATCGACGGCTCTGAGACGGCGACCATCCTCGCAAAGGAGCCAGACGACCATACCCTCTTGCGCCGGATAGACATCAAGAAGCCACCCCCTGAGTCGAGTCGTGGAGCATGCGGGTTTCAAGAATGATCACTTTCTGTTGTAACATGACCACGTGTTTCTGTTGTTCAATCAGCATGGACAGCAGCATCACCTCGAACGGTGTCTCGCGCGCGAGATAGGCGCCGGCGGACGCATGGTGGCGTGCTGCGGCGAACAACACATCGAGCGCCTGCTGATCCTCACGACGCAACGCACGCCGATAGCGGCTCCACAAGTCGATTTCCTGCTGGACCAATTGCGTGAAGGTGGCAAGCGTGCGTCCCATTACCTACAACCGATTCCAGAGCGGACGCGGAATCATCCAGCGCCTGGGCTCAAACCCTCCCTCTTCCTGGAGCCACAGCCCATCCTCGGCCTCGCACAGGTCGATCGCCCGGCGCGCCTGCGCACGGAGTGCCGCCACAAATCGGCTGCGCCCACCTGATTCTGACGGCGCGAGCGTGGTCACGCATAATAATTGGATGCCCTGCTCGGCCATGTGCTGTAAGGCCTCCGCCATCGCACGAAAGAGACGCGTCGCTTCCGGCTCCGGCACCAACTGGTCGTATAAGGTGTCGAGGGGACCAGCGAGAATGACACATCGTGCCTCGTAGGTGCGCAAGGCCGACGGGAGACAATCCGTGACCAACCGAACCATCTGATGACAGGTGAAGGCCCGTGAGACATGAATCTGTTGCAGCACGTGAGCCGGCGCCACTCGACTGGCCCGAGCCAGCCGCCCCACCAAGAACGGATCGAAGACATTGGCGCCGGCCAGATACAACACCGGTTCGCCGGCCAGCGCGCGGTCAACTGCGGCACAGAGGCCCAGTCGATAGACCGACGGCGGTCCGGACAACAGCACCAACCCCTTCGGCTGATCGGTCGACACCGCACTTCGCCGCAACGCCGCCAATAGATGGCGAGGCGCTTCGATGACCGCACTGCCATCGTCGGTATAGAACGGGAGCTCCATCGCCTGCTGCTGCACCTGAGCCATAGCACACCTCACGATTCGTTGAAGTGGCGAATCACGCCTGCGACAATTCCTTGAATAGAAAACTCATCCTGTGACGACACGACGATCGGCTTCATGGCGACATTCGCCGGATGCAGTTCGATCCGGCCCTCCTTGCGGTAATACCTCTTGATCGTCGCTTCGTTGTTGACCAACGCCACCACCGTCTGTCCGTTCCTCGCAGTCCCCTGCTTCCGCACCACCACCAAGTCGCCAGGAAGAATGCCGTCCTCCTTCATCGACTCGCCCTTGACTCGTAGCGCGAAGGTCTCGCCCCCGCGCAACAACGGAGGCAACACCGCGACCAGTTCAGCTTGTGAGATCGGCTCGATCGGCGTCCCGGCCGCCACCATGCCCAACATCGGAATCTGCGTTGACCCCAGCTGATCTAATGCCATCTCGACTGACAAGGGTACCTCCCACGTGCCGGCCTCATAACGGCTGATCGTCATCCGGCTCAGCTGGAGCACCTCCGCCAACTTCGCCTGCGTGTACCCCAACCGAACCCGCGCCTGTCTGAACTGTTTTTCCGTCATGTCACAAAATGTTACATATTGTGGCAAGGGCTGTCAAGAGGGGTACGTGAGGATTGAGCGATGAGCTTCTACCAGGGAGGGAGCGCAACGGCTCGTTACACCGATATTCGCGCAAAAACTCGACTCGATGCGCCAACTCAGGTAGATTTCCCAGACACTGACCTTAGACCGCCGTCCGTTGCTCACGATCGGAGGAGCGCGCCTTGTTCGAATTCAGAACATCGACGGCAATAATCCTACCTCTCATGTGTGGTCTAGCATGGTCAGGATGTGCATCCGATCCCACGCCACGTACATCCTCCGTTGAATCTTCTCAGGCCCAGACACTTGAGGACGTTATTCCGCTGACCTCGGCCAATCTCCGCGGCCACAAAATGCTGTACGACGAAGGCTGGTACGTCATCACCTCCAGCAAGAACGCCCTGGCGTACGCACAAGAAAAATCCATCCACTCATCCAGTGCGGCCATCAAAGAAGCTTCACGCCGAATGGTGGCACACTCGTCTGAATACACATCCACGCTCGGCACGGATCTCCAACGATCGTTTGAAACGGGAAAGTCGTTGGTGCAATCCGGCACAGAACGCACCGGAGGCATTCTCGAAGGCACCCGTTCACTCACGAAAGCCGAATGGGCCTATGCCACTCAGCACTTCGGCGATGCCTGGGAAAAGTTTATCCATGGCAATCTGTCGCTCGGCGAACGGACGCAACAGGATCGTAAGGCTCTGTTGGCGCTTCCAGGCCATGAATTCGATTCGCTAAAACAGGACTTCAGCAACATCTGGGATATCACCGAAACCCTGCACGAAAACTTCTCAGGGCGGATACAGGTGTCGTGGGACGCCGCATTCCAGCAAGCCAGCCGTGATTTTCGCGCGGAGTACGAACGGTCTGGCGAAGAACCCAATACCTTGATGGCACTCGGACCCATCCTCCAGGGCTACCTCAAAGCGCTCTACCATGGCGGCCTTGCTCCTGCTGCCAAGACCATCGTGCGCGGGGGGGCCAAAGGGGCCGGCGCCGCGACAGGCACCGTGTTTCTTCCGGTTGCTGCAACCTCCATCGTCGCAGGACGAACGATCCATGCCGCTGGCATGACTCTGTTCTATACGGGAACCACCGGCATCAAGCTGGTTTCACCGACAGTCGAAAGTGGCCTACTGACAAGTCTGGCCATCCTCTCACTCGGAGCAGTGCCTGTAACCACTGTGGGTGGAACGCTGTTCGGAGCTGTCAATCAAGTGGCATTTACGGCAGCAGGACCAGCTGTTGGTGTCGGAAAAGCCGCCTCGCTCACCACACTCGACACCGGCAAGTACGTGGGGTTCATGACTTACGATGCCTTGTCCGGGGCGACGAAAGTCGTGATCAATCAAGCCAGCGCCGGAGTGGTGCTCGGATATAACGCTCTTTCCGCCTTGCCCGCTCATCTCTTTATGGGTGTAGAGGATGCGGCGATCTTGCTCGCGTGGGAAGGGCCCAAGCTCCTCCTTGTCAGTGTGACCGGACGGGTACAATCCAAGCAAGGGCGAGCAGAATCGTCGGCAGGCGATCTCCCTGTTGGAACCGTCATTAATCTCAAAGAGCTTCAATCGACCGAAGGCATGAAGGTCGAGGCCCTGTCTGAAGACCCAAAGACGATACGTGATGTGCTCCAGCAACTCCCCTGTGACGTAAGGGACACCGATGGCCCCTGCACCGCACCATAACGTGACCCGGGCACGCGTGCTCGTATTCATCCTTCTCGCTGCAGCCACACTGGGAGGTTGTGCGACTCCCAATCCGGCTGACGACCCCCTGAAGCACACCAAAAAATTGGTTGTGGAGGGACACTTGTCTCTCTACAACAACGGCGCTTTTCAGGTCCCGCAAACGTCGATCCGATTGATTCCCCCTGGCCCAGACGCCTGGGAACTCGCCGGCTCACTCATGGGGCTTCGAACGCGGCAAGCCTTTCTGCTCGCCCTCGCCAAGGCCAAAGAATCCGTCACCATCCTGGCGGAGGGCACCACCCTCAGTTTTCGCATCGCACGGGGCATTCACCAAGCCACCGACACGTTAACGGGTGAGATCGCCAAGGCAACGCGCGAGAACAGCACACTGCTGGCCTATCGCTCCTGGCAAGATGCGACGGGCATCGTCGGCAAGTCCTGGGAGTTCTCTAAGGAAACCGCCGCCGACATCGACCGACTGGGAGTCGAGATGGTGGAAAAGTCTGGGCAACATGGTGACGACGTTTCAGAACGAATGGACGAAGGGGGCAAGCGCCGCGTCCAACAATCGCTCGACCAGGCTCAGACGCTCGCCAAAGATGGAACTGCACGCGCGTCGGACACAATGTCTTTTGCCTGGCGGCGTTTTATCAAAGGCTATGCCGCTGTCCCCTCCAACGCCAAAGCTCGTGCGATAGCCGTGGGCGACGACATCCGTGAACTGAACATGCCACGCGTTTTCGAAGAGGAAGCTGACCGTCGCAGCCGCTGGTCCAAAAAGATGACCGATCTAATCGGTCAGGCAGTCTCGAACTATCGCGAAGACGTTGCCCACTCCTTCAAAGAGGCGAAGCGGGAGATCTCGGACTATCAGACCTCCGGCATCAGCCTCGCCACATTGCGTTCACTCCACTGGGTGCTTCAAGGACTGCTCTGGGATGCGACAATTGAACCGATCGGAAAGATCTCAGCCGCGTCTCTCGGCTACATCGGCGTCAACACCTTCGCATTCCCCACCATGGTGGTCATGCGCGAGGGAAAGGCAATGACACAGATCGCAATCGAAGTCGTGTGGAATACCTCGAAGTCCGGCTATGATCTCGTTGCGCCCTCCGCCATCGCTGCGGTCGCCGCCCTGTATGGCGCCCTCGACTTTACCGGATCGAACCTTGTGGCAGGAACCGTGGCAAGCACAGGCTCACTCGCGGGTCTCAGCGAACGCGCCCTCAGTCACGTGGCAGGCGTGACGATTAAAGGAACAGGCTACGCAGCGGGGAAAGGTCTCCAGTACATTGGCGTTCCCCTTGCTGCAGCTGGTGTGGCAATCGGCGGGGGGACATTCGGCGTTGTCGCAGGAACGGCGGAGGCCGCGGCAGCCGGCACCCTGCGTGTAGCGGGTGAAACCGGAATAGCCTCGACGTATGTGATGGGCAACGTCATCGCCGGGACGACCTTGGTCGGGGGAACCGCTGCAACCGTCGGCGCAGCAGCCTGGCAAGGGTACTACCAGATGGGGAAATCGGTTGTTGTGCCGGCCGGTTTCCAATTCGCAGGAGGAATGGTTCTCAGCTACGGAACCCTGACCCATCTCGGTGCACACACTATCCTGGCAGCCTCGGATTTCGCCTATCTCGTCCTCTCCCTCGAAGGTCCCCGCTGGGTCGTGTATGCCGTGAGAGGAAAGTTAGGAAAAGGGGAAGACCTCGTGCCGGGAACCATGCTCGACTTGAAAACCATGCAGGAGGCCGGCGAAGAAATCCACAATCTCCCGGCCTCAGACGAAGAAATGAAACGCGTTGTGGAGTCGGTCTACGGAGAGCTACCGGAGGTTGACTGATCAACCTTACTACCACTGCATTGCCTCAACTAATCTGCAAGACCACTACTTCAGCCACCCACTTTATACTCGCTTCAACGCATCACTCTTCAACGTCGTCGTCGTTGCGAGTCTCTCCGTTCTTTCAACTAACAGGCGCTCACTGTTTAGCCAACGGCTTTGGCTTCAAACTGGCAAGATTCTGCGCGCCATGAACAACCGCAAGAATCTGGGCACCCACTTCTTCCTCCGACAAATCACGCGATAGTCCCCGACACATGAGCACGCCTCTCCCTGCTATCTTCGCATCGTCACGCAATACCCAGAAGCCAACAGCTGATTTCCCCCTCATTTTCACTTCCAAATCACCCTGGATCCGAAGCCTGTCTCTGTTTTTACCCAAATGTGACACATCCCTGACCTTCCCGTAATCGAGGACTGATAGCATTCAGCCGTGCCTGATGAACGTTTTTCGGGCCGAAAGCTATTACAGCTTCACCTCGGATCAACAGGGCAAGACACATCACCATGCCTCGGAAGTGAGACTCATGGAAACACCAAAGGAGCTCCTCATGGAACCTCTCACACGAACTGTCTGGCGATGGAACGTCCCGCTCTGTCTGCTAAGTTGGGGGTCTGTCTTGGTTGGAGGCTGCGTATTCCGATCCATGCCGCCCACTGATTCCAACACACGTCGGCCACCCATCCCGACGGAACAAGGCCGCCTTTTCTGAGTTTCCTCGGAATCGGTGAGTGGCCTCGTCAGAACAAGTCTGAGAGGCCAAGCTTCTACATGGGAAAATTATCGAAGATGGTGTCGCGGCCAGGCGGGCGCCAACGCTTTTCGATGAAGGCCTTAAATCGCTCCAGATCTCCCTGGACGCGTGAGGACACCACTTCCAATCCTTCCCCTCCATGTTCGGCGACACCCTGAGGGTCATACTCTACCTGCAGCATGATGTTTGACCGAGCACTCGAGAGTGGGTGAAAGGTCACAACCAGGCCTTTGATGTCACCGCCTCGACTCGTCCACGCAAGACGATGATCCGCCGCCTGCTCTGTGACCTCCGTATCCCATTCTTTCGCCTGGCCCGCGACCTCGGCTTTCCAATGAAACCGTTTACCATCCAGCCGTGTGACCTCTTTCACACCCTCCATAAACTGGGGAAACTCCTCAAACTTCATCCATTGCGCGTAGGCCTTATACTCAGGCACATTGACTTCAATGGATTTCTCAATGATCGACATGAGGTCTTCCTTTCCGTAATTTTCCGTGAGTCGGCATGTTTAGCAGGATGCTGAAAAAGTCCGCCAGCTTTGTTCTCGCATCGCTCAGAGGTTCAACGTACCGCAAGGGTACGCCTCGCCTCTTCGCTCGCTGCGGCCGCGCTGGACAGCCATTTTTAGCATCCTGCAAGCCGTTTCTCCAACTTCACCCTTCGCAAGGCCACAGTGGGCTTTGAGCAGAAACCGAGTTTTCCCACAGCCTGCTTGATCCATAATTGAAAGCAGGGGTCGGGCAGCTCATGGTCAGTCTCTTCCTCTTCAACGCACTGTCATGCTAGCGCACCTGCTCCCATGAGACAACTCTACAGGGTTAGTCCCCCTTGTTTACTCGCACCAATTTCGAGGCACCTCTGGACAGCCAGCCTTATCAGGCAAATATTTTGCCATCGTTTAATTTTTGGGATACCGTCATAGAAAGTTAATGTTCGCAGCCTCATGTCCTGGTCTGGGAGCGATCTTATGAGCCACCTGGGCGATCATTACCACCTCGCAACAGCGCTGCTGAAGAAGGGCGATCTTGAAGGGGCGATCGCCGAATACCGCCTTGACCTGAGTCTCAATCCCAACGACGCGTGCGCTCATTCCAACCTCGGATTCGCTCTGTTGAAGAAGGGTGACCTTAAGGAAGCGATCGCCGAGTACCGCGCTGCCTTACGTCTCAATCCAGACTCCGTGGAGATCCATTTCTGTCTCGGAACCGCGTTGCAGAAAAAGGGCGATCTTGAAAGAGCGATCACCGAATACCGTGCCGCCTTACGCCTCAACCCCAACGAAGTAGACGCCCATTACAACCTCGGAACCGCGTTATCGAAGAAAGGTGACATTAATGGGGCGATCACCGAATACCGCGCCACCCTGCGTCTCAACCCCAACGAAGTGGATGCCCATTACAGCCTCGGAAGCGCGTTAGAAAAGAAGGGTGATTTTGAGGGGGCGATTGCCGAATACCGCGCCGTCTTAGACCTCAACCCCAATCATGTGGGTGCACATTGCAACCTCGGAATCGAGCTAAAGAAGAAGGGCGACCTTGAGGGAGCGATCGCTGAATACCGCGCCGCCTTGCGCCTGGACCCCAACGAAGCAGGGCCTCGTTACGGCCTTGCGGTCTCTCTGGAGGCAATAGGGGATTTTGTATCGTCACGGAAGGAATACAAGAAGGCCCTCAAGTTGATACCCAAAACGTCTGAGTATGAGGACCATATCAAGTATATAAGATCAGCTTTAAGCAGGCTTGCCGGAGCAATGCGTTAAGAAATTTTGAGGTACCGTTCTCTGAAAGTATGACGTGGCCATCTTTGCTCTTGAAACCTCAAGTTTCAAGAGCGCAAAGCGTACGGCTCGGGGAGCCAACACTTATGAGTCTTTACAAACAAAATAACTCTGTAGTGCCGGTACTATGACAGCTTGGATCGTCGCTAGCACATTGGCCTCTTTCATGCTTTGTACTTGCGTGTCGAGTAGTGCCTCAATTACGAAGCTTCCGTCCAATGCTAAAGAATACATGCTTCGGAAGGACGCCTTCAGTGGCATATCTCGAGTGAAAGATATTCCGCCTTCCGTGCTTACGAAATTTGCTGAAATTGCTAAGGACTCTAATTTGAAAATCGCTAATCCAGGCGAAAAATTCCAGGTAACAGACGTGATTTGGGGAAAAGGGCTACCGTCACGTCGATTGATTTTTGGTGGCATATCGAAAGACTATTGTCTGATCCATTATGAGCGAGGAGGTTATGCTCGTTCTTACAATGTGATTGTATTCAAGCTATCAGCAAAAAGTGCCGACTTCCTGTGGGGTGGGACGCGCTTCAATAAAATCAGGGATCTGTCCGAGTTACGAGAACTCATCAGGGCCGATGATCTGGATGATTCACGGCCATATTATTGGTGAAGCTGGTCGCTCCACCTTCATCTGCGCGGGATCTCACAGACCAGTCTAAGGGGTTAAGACCTCCCTTTGTTTACTCTTTCACATCAGGGAACACTCCAGTGCGTGCCTCTGACTTTGCATCATTTTCATGTCCACACTTCCAACAGGCAGTAAACAGACCAACGTGCTTCTCTCCACATCCAACGCAATCCCACATAGGTCGCTCGACTTCATCTCCACTTCCCTGTTCTTCCAGAAGCTCCTTGGCTCGATCAAAATCAGCATCGCTTACCACCCACAATTCTGGGAATACCTCAACGAACGGAACTTCACCCGCCAAACTGGATCCTTGCTGATTTCTTATCGTGCAGAGAATACCGTCGGCGCTCAGAAACTCCTTTAGCGACTCAACCTCAACCAAGCTTTGAGAGACAACGAGTCGTTTCATACCCTCCGCCTCTTGTTAAGAAAGTAGCCAAGGCCGCCCTTCCTGTGCGCATCGAACGAGCACATTCTGATCGTGCGCGCTCTGCGAGCAAGAAGGGCGTTTCGTTTCCCCCGATCCCCCTCACGTCTCCTCCCCCTCTCCCACTACCTGTCTCGTGCGGGGCAGTGAGGTGAATTCCGACTGCGGCCGTCGAACGACCACTTTCCGAAGTGGGGGTTCCGGGAGCAAAGGAATCACCTCGCTGCCCCGCACTTCCTATTTTTTAAAGATCAACCTCGGCTCCGTCATACTGCCCATCGGGACCGCCACCAATTCCCACCCGTCTGCTCCAAACTCGTTCAGCTTGGTTTGCATATTCTGGGTGTCAGGAAGGACCTCGACGATTTTGTACTGAATCCGTTTCGACTCTTGCGCCTTCGCTGGGAACGGCTGCCCCGCCACAAGTATGAATCCCAACGCACAAAGGCTGACGCCCGCTATCACCCACGCGACTGACAGACGTACGTTCTGCATAGGTCACCTCACTCAGGTTTCTGTTATGGATGTATCATACGCCAGTAAAAGGTTGGTCTGCGAACACAGTACGTTCGAGGGAAGGTGTGCAAACGCCAAGGCCCTTGCTTGCTTATTATCTTTTCAGGGATGGGGGCTGATTGATCTTCCACTGCGCGCGGCTTTCTCACCCGCCCACCCACTGGCACGCCGAGACGTGCCCTTAGCCCTGGCGAGGGCCTTCCAATTCGCTAAACCTCATTTCAAGGGAGTGGCCAAGGCTGCCCTTTACTGCGCGCATCGAACGAGCACATTCTGATCGTGCGCGTTCTGCGAGCAAGAAGGGCACCTGGCCGCTCCCTTCCCATCCTTCTCAGGGCGCGCGTTGCGCGAGCAAAGGAGACTAACGGGCTACCCCTCCGTCTCCTACACCGGGCGGGGTGCGAGGACGGTCGGGCTGGTCGACGACAGGACCCGCTCTTCGCTCATGGATGGGCCACACGCCAATTGTGGCCGGTCCCCAAATCCACTTTCAGCGGCACCGATAGCCCCAACTTCTTTCCCGTCGCCTCCATCTCCGTCTTCACGAGATGCTTCGCCTCTTCCAATTCCTTCTCCGGCACTTCGAAGATCAATTCGTCATGAACTTGGAGGATCATTTTCGTGTGCGGCATCTCGTGATGCAGCAGATTGTTCACGTTGATCATCGCCACTTTGATGAGATCCGCCGCTGAGCCCTGGATCGGGCTGTTCACGGCCATGCGTTCGCCGAATCCACGCTGTACCGGATCGCCGCTCTGCAACTCAGGGATCGGACGCCGCCTGCCCAGGATTGTGGTCGTATAGCCTTTTGTTTTGCCTTCTTCGATATTCCGGTCCATCAACGCGCGCACGGCTGAAAATTTTTCGAAGAACGTCTCGATGTACTTCTTCGCATCCGCCTGCGACACGCCGATATTCTGCGAGAGGCCGAACGGGCTGATCCCATATACAATGCCGAAGACGACCGTCTTGGCCACACGACGCATGTCGCGCGTAATCTGACTGGAGGGCAGGCTGAAAATCTCCATGGCCGTCGCCATGTGGATGTCCTCCCCCTTTGCAAACACGGCGAGCAACCGCGGATCTTGCGACAGATGCGCGAGGATGCGCGGCTCGATCTGGCTGTAGTCGGCGCAGAGCAGCGTGTGGCCTGGGGGTGCGATGAACGCTTCTCTGATCCGTAACCCATAGTCGCCCTTCACCGGAATATTCTGCAGATTCGGCTCAGTGGAAGAGAGCCGTCCGGTCGCCGCGACAGTTTGATTGAGGGACGTATGGAGCCGTTTGGTCTCCGGATTCACCAATTCTGGGAGTGCATCCACATAGGTCGACTTGAGCTTACTGAGGCTCCGATAGTTCACAATCTGCGCGGGCAATTCGTGCTGCGTGGCGAGCTGCGTCAGCGTGTCTTCATCGGTTGAGTAGCCGGTCTTGGTTTTTCTGATCGGCTTGAGCCCCAACTTTTCGAAGAGCACTGTGGCAAGCTGCTTGGGTGAATTGATGTTGAACTCGCCGCCGGCTACTACGGCAATGGTCTCCATGATCTTGTCGAGGTCCCGCTCCAACTCCTTGCTCAGTCCGCCTAACCCCTCGACGTCCAATAAGAACCCGTTCCGCTCGATCTCGGCCAACACCGGCACCAGCGGCATTTCTACGGTGGTGAAGAGCGCAAGGCTTCCCTGTTCCGACAATCGTTCCATCATGGGTTGGGCAAGCTTGGCCAACACCGACGCGGCCTCTGCTGCCTCCTCTCGCGACCCTGTATCTTCGGCATCAAACAGAGATTTCGGAACCACCTTCTCCTGTTTGCCCACCCCCAGCCGATGACCCAGCACTTCAAATGCGATGGTCTCAAGCTGGTGATCGCGCCGGTTAGGATTGAGCAGATAGTCCGCGACCATGGTATCCAGATAGGGACCTGCGAGGGTGACTCCAATTCGATGAAAGGCCAGCAGGGTCGCCTTCAAGTCATGCACGGCCTTGGTTCTCGTGCTGTCGTGCAGCACGAGAATGATGGGCCGCATATAGGCATGGACATCGAGCGGAATATAAGCCGTCGTGTCTCCCGTGGACAGTGCCATCCCTAATGGTTCTGCCCGCATACCAGGCCCAGGAGAGATCAGACATTGCAGACCGAGGGCCCCGCCTTTCGATAGGCCTTCGACAAATCGTTGTGCGGACGCTTCATCCTGAATGACTTCCATCTCCACCACATCCTTCTCAGCTTGGGTGACCGATGGTTGAAATGATTTGAGGAGCGTGGTGAACCCCAGCTCGCGCAACAAATCGATGAGTTGATCCTGATGTGGCGGCTTCAGATGATAGGTGACGGCATCGAAGAGGACAGGGCTATCCAATTGGATGGTCGCCAGCCTCCGGCTGAGGCGGGCATTGTCCGCCTGATCGATCAACAGGGCTTTGATCCGGGGCGGTGTGACCTCCTCGACACGGCGCAAGAGTTCTTCGATCGTGCCGAACTGGGTGATCAGCTTCATCGCCGTCTTCTCACCGATGCCCTTCACGCCGGGAATATTGTCCGCCGTGTCGCCCATGAGCCCCATGATCTCTACGACGCGCGCCGGCTCGACGCCAAACCGTTCGTGACACTCCACTTCGCCAAGCCATTTATCTTTCACCGGATCGTAGATACGCACATGAGGCGTCAGGAGTTGGAACATGTCCTTGTCGCCAGTGACGATGACGACGTCGAACCCAACCTGCTCAGCCTGATGCGCCAGCGTGCCGATCAAATCGTCCGCCTCGTAGCCGGCTTGCCTGACGGCAGGAATGTTGAGAGCATCGACCACGCGATGGATGTAGGGAATCTGCGCGCTCATACCTTCCGGCATCGGCGGCCGCTGCGCCTTGTAGGCCGTGAACTCCGCATGACGTAACGTTGGCCCCTTTTCATCGAACGCCACGACGAGACCGTCCGGCTTCCGTTCGCGAATGATCTTCAGCAAGGTCGTCGTGAACCCGAGGATGGCGTTGGTCTGGAGACCTTGGGAGTTATTCAGAGCCGGCAGGGCAAAGAACGCACGATAGATATAGGCGCTTCCATCGATGAGATAGAGCGTCTTACGATTGGACTCGGTGGTCGGCATGAGGGTGATAAGAGTTACGGACCGGGGGCCAGGGTCAACGGTGGTTTATCGAACTTCCGGCGCACGCCATTAATGACACCCAGCAGAGTCGGCTGGCCGACCATTTTCGCCTCGAGCTGACGCTTGCCGGGGAAATCCATGAGTGAGATCCCGATCAACATTGTGAGGAGGCCCTGTCCCGGCAAGAAGAGCATGGCAAAACCGGCCAAGAGGAATACAATCCCGACGACGTTCTTGGCGATCAGCCCCGAGAGGCGCAACGCCGGATGATGGTCTTTCATCCAATGGCGGGGAGTACGCGTGTCAAAATAGTCGGATGGTAAGCGGACCAGAATCATCGGGATTGCAATCAGGGAACCCACAAAGCCGATGGCTGATGCCACGGTCAGGCCGATGAGAACATCGACGGGAATCCATTGCTGAACTGTAGCTAATAAGTCATCCATGCGCCGAGCATCCTAGCATGCGACCTGGGGGCACTCAAGCCAACAGCCACGCCTCAGCGAGTGTTTACGGCATGTTTCTCGACGAGCTATAATCCCCCGGCGATGTGGAGTCATTCGCCTTTCACACGTCAGATCGGTACGGTACTAGGAATCGCAAGCCTGAGCCTGGGACTCCTAGCTTCTCCTTCCATGGTCAGTGCGTCCGATGATCTTCATGTCGAAATGACGAAGAAAGGCCTGGGCAAGCAGGTCGTCATTACGCAGGGCGCGCGCGAGTGGTTTATGCTGATCGAGGTAACGCCGGAGAATTCCGTAGTCTTGCGGCAGGAAAAAGAGCACGAGACGTATCTTATCGATGAAAGCGAGACACATGACCGCCCCATGACCATGGGCGAAGTCGATGCGGCCATTGCCGAATATGTGAACAGTGTCAAGACACGCATCACAAAGGAGTAGTGATCAGCTATGCCGACTCAACCCAAGTTCGTCATCTTCGCCCATCACGCCACCTACGACACGCTGCACCAGGTCGCGACGCTTGGGCTTACCGCTGCGGCGATGGGAAAAGACGTGATGGTGATCCTCTTGTTCTGGACGATCAAGAAGCTGGCCGAGGGAAAGATCGATCAGGTGGACTTTCCCCCTGAGTATGCCGCCTCAGCCGAAGAAGTGACACGGCTGTTGAGAGAAAAGAAGGTTCCGAAGATCTCTGAAATGTTTCAGGACGCCAAACAGGTCGGAATGTTTCGTCTGATCGCCTGCAGTGCGGGCCTGGAATACATGGGGGTCGACAGCGCCGACATCGAAAAGAATGTCGACGAGGTTATGGGATTGCCTGCGATCATCGCGCTTACATCAGGAGCAGAAACGACGCTGTTCATATAGCCGGATGCTGAAAAAGTCCGCCAGCGGAGGGGGGAGCGGTCAGGTGTCCTTCTTGCTCGCAGAACGCGCACGATAAGAATGTGCTCGTTCGATGCGCGCAGTAAAGGTCAGCCTCGACCACTCCCCTAGAGAGAAGTAGAGAGAATTAGGAAGGGCCGCCACTCCACGCGCGCAGTGGGGGACTCATCCGGGCCATCCTGGCAACACGTATACGAGCAAGCTTGGAAGGGGCATCTTTTATTCACTCGCTGCGGCCTTGATGGACGGACTTTTTGAGCATCCCGCGGGCCGATCTTGCGCCCTAACGCCTAACGTGACTTCTTTACTCCGGTCCGATCACAGTATTCGGTGAGCTTGCACTGGCTGCAGAAGGGCGAGACTGGTTGGCAGAGGTTCTGCCCGTAGGGAACAAGCAAATCGTTGAGGGTGATCCAATGCGGTGCCGGCAATTTCCTACGCAGCGCCTGTTCAGTTTCCTGCGGGGTCTTCGTCCTCACATAACCCCAACGGTTGCAAATCCGATGTACGTGAATATCCACACAGATGCCGGGCTTGCCATAACCAACCGTCACCACTAAGTTCGCCGTCTTCCGACCAACCCCTGATAGCGTCACGAGCTCCTCGATGGAATCGGGAACCGTCCCTCCATACACGTCCAGAAGGCGACGGCAAATGGCATGGATAGACTTCGATTTTGTCCGGTAGAATCCGACGGGATAGATGGCATGCTCGATCTTCCTGAGCGGGATGGTCAACATGCTGGCAGGCTGATGCGCCAGCGCGAACAGCCTGGCACTGGCTTCAGATGTCGTCTTGTCTTTGGTTCGAAGGCTGAGCAGGCACGATATGAGGATGCGGAAGGGGTCTCGGTTCGACTCGCGCGCGACGACTCCGACAACCGGGTCGTCCCACTGCCGAATCTCGCGCTTCACGATTCGAAGCGCCGCAGTAATCTTGTCCTGACGCATGGATGAGGGAGCTATCTGAAGACCTTGGCAGAGCTGCGATCAACCGAACGGGCAAGTCCTTGAAGGATGCTTACTCTGGCTTACGCTTCGACAACCACTTTTGACGTCGCCGCTGCGCTTCGCGCTCCTTAACTTTCTTCCGTACACTTGGCTTTTCGTAAAACCGCCGACGCTTCAGTTCGCGGAAGAGTCCTTCTCCCGCGAGCTTCTTCTTGGCAACTTTGAGCGCTTTCTCGACGTTATTATTGAAGACTTTGATTTCCATTCTTCCCGTCTGACTACTTTCCTAGGCGAGGCCTGTACAGGTTTTTTTCTCGTGCTGCCACGACCCTGAAAGGAGAAAATGTAACACAGGCTCCTGAGTTCCTCAAGACGGACTGTCATGTGCTCAATCCGATCGCGAAGTGACGACTTAAGTCGTTGATTGCGCTGAACGTTCATATTCTCTTCGACCGTGTGACGCCCCGCGTCGGCTGCGGCGATTGCCAGTATCAGTCCCACGGCAAGATCAGACCGAACGCGTGGCTTGGCTCCTGCCGAGCAGGCATGAAGAAGCACTCCAGCTTCAGTCGCGTGTTCGGCAATCTCGAGAGGAATCTCCGTCGCCAGATGAAGCGCGGACGACATGGCGGCGAGGCGAGTCCGGTCTGTTTTCACCAGCTTCGTAGCCTGGATAAATCGCTGATAGGCATCGCCGTCCGCCTGCATCAGATCTCGAAGCCGTCGCCCAATTTCATTCAACCGATGTTCCGCCCCTTGTTGCCGACTCACGCGCGCCCCCATCATCCCGAGAGAGGCCGCAAGAGCGCCCACCAACGCTGCGACCGTGCCGCCGGCAGGAATCGGAGTCGCCGCTGCGACTGCATCTAAAAAATCCGCGAGGGGTTGCGCGTACATATCTGCCGATTCCTGTTCGCCAGACGGACCCCATCGCGCTGACTCACCGAATAGTCGAGTCTCCAATCTCGATTCCAGTACCTGCGTCGATTCGAACTGTTTGAGCGCCAAGCTATGCCCGGCAGCCTGAATCAGTGCAGCTTGGGGGACAAGCCCGATCACTTCGCTCTCCGCGACGACCACACCGTTCTCAGCTGCGCGGGCTCGAACCGCTTCAAACGCGACATGGAGCGGCGTGATGATGTGATCGGTGAGATTCATGGCCACCTGAACCATCTTTCGACTGGCTAACTCCACGCCAATCGCTTTGAGATGGGGCAGTCCTCCGTTCGATTGGCGAATATCTTTTGCGATGGATCGGGCCAGCGCCAGGTCCGTCGAGCGGAGATTAACATTAAAGGCAATCAAGGGAGGTCGCGCACCGATCACCACGGCACCGGCTGTCTTATGAAGTTGATGGGGTCCATAATCCGGTTTCCAGTCCGGATCCGAAGCCATACGGAACGCGAGGCCTTGAAGTCCTCCCCGGCGGACCGATTCGAGCGGGGCATGATCACGATGCAGGGCCGCTTGTTCGTAGAGAAATACCGGGATTTCAAGCTCAGTTCCTACCCGTTGCCCCAACCGCTTTGCCAGATGAATACAGTCCTGCATCGTCGCACCCCGCAACGGCACGAAAGGCACGACATCCGTGGCTCCCACCCTTGGATGAACACCCTTGTGCTTCCGGAGATCGATGAGATCGGTTGCCACGCGAAGAGCACGAAAAGCCGCTTCAGCAACGGCGTCCGGTTCGCCGACAAAGCTGAGGACGGAACGATGGTGATCGCGATCCATCGTTCGGTCCAACAGCCAAACCCCTTGCACCGACTCCACAGCCAGCACCAGTGCCCGCACTGTCGCCTGATTTCGTCCCTCACTGAAGTTCGGCACACACTCGACGAGTCGATCCACGTCCCTACCCCATCAAAAATCAAAACAGAGAAGCCGGAGGTCTGATCTTCAGCCCTCCGGCTTCTTCCTTTCCACTAAACCTCTGTCTCTGTCGATGCGGTTACTTTGTCTTTCTCACAAAGGCTTTATAGATCATTCCCGACTTCGTCTGTTCTTCTTCGAGCCCGACCATCTGATGGCCAGTCGTGTCGCACCAGGCAGGCATATCTTTTTTGATGCCTTCGTCGTCCGAGACGACTTCAAGAACCTGACCCAGCGTCAGCTCCTTAATTTTTTTCAGGGTCATAATAATCGGCATCGGGCAAAAGTACCCGAGCGTATCGAGCTTCACATCGGCATGTGGCATTCACAACTCCCTGACCTCTGAGGTTAAGGCTTCGTGTAGCCTTAGCCTCGACCTTAAATAAACAGATTCACGCTACCTTGCTTGGCTTCAGCAAGATAGGTGGTCACCCCAGCGAACTGATCGATTCCCTCAATCAGCGTATCTTTCGTAATGCCCATCAAGCCCATGGTCGTCGTACAAGCAATAAAGTGCACACCGAGATCCAGCGCTGTCTCCATAAGTTCCGGCACACCCGGCATCCGGTTCTGCTTCATGACCTTTTGCATCATCTTCGTGCCCAGGCCCCACATATGGAACCGCGAGAGGGGAAGGCTATCTGCGCCCCCTTTATTCAGCAGGCCGAACATCTGACGAAGCCAATCCTTTGCAGAGCTGCTCGCGCCTTTCCGACGAATGGCATTCAGACCCCAGAAGGTGAAAAAGACAGTAACCTGCATCCCCATGGCAGCAGCCCCAGTGGCAATGATGAACGCGGCCATCGCGCGATCCATGTCGCCGCTCAGGAGCACGATCGTCACCTTGTCAGCCTTAGCGGTCTGTAGGTTAGCCAGCGTCACCGCTGGGTCCATCTGTGCAGTTGTCATGACGCCCTCATTCCTGCCAGGTTCGTATGCCTGCAGCAATTTGAATATAAAATTAACTATAGTCCCCGTTTCTTTTTCTTGTCAAGGAAGAGAGGAAAGAGGGAGTGGCCAGGTGCCCTTCTTGCTCGCAGAACGCGCACAATAAGAATGTGCTCGTTCGATGCGCGCAGTCAAGGGCAGCCTCGGCCACTCCCTCTAAAAAAACATATAGAGAGCCGGAAGGCCCTCGTCCAGGCTCATGGCACATCCCGCGTGGCAGTGGGAGACCGAGCAGGTCATCCCGCTATGAGAAACAAGGAACCGTGGGAAAAAAGAATTCGAAGATGCAGCCGCTCAATGCGCATAGTCAAAGACAGTCTGGCTGCTCCCCTTAGGGCAAAGTAGGGAAAATCTGAAGCCCGCGCCCGGGCTAATGGTGTCGATTGGCTTGACGTTCGACCACCCACTCGCTATATTCAGGATCAAGTTGCTGCCGCAGTCCAGGCTGGTCCTCTCACGTTCCTCCTTCCTCTGTCGATGAACAGTGACCTCATCACCGAGATCAAACCGTCCAAGAGCGCACCGCTCCTTGGCTTTTGGTATCCTGCGTGCTTGAGTAGCGAACTCGCTCCCGGCAGCCTCAAAGGGACTGTCCTGTTGGGCCTCCCCATCCTCGTGTGTAAAACTTCGCGGGGTCAGGTCGCGGCCATGCGCGACATTTGCCCCCATCGCGGGATGCCGCTGTCCTTCGGCAAAATGGAAGGCGACTGTGTTCAATGTGCCTACCACGGTTGGCGGTTCGATCAGGAAGGACGTTGCCGGGGAATTCCTGCGCTGGTCGAAGGCTCCCCCATTCACGTCGACAAGATCGGCATCACCACCTACGCCTGCCGCGAACGGGACGGCTATGTGTGGGTGTTTATTCCCGATCCTCAACGACCGAATCAGACTATTCCAGATGTGCCACCTCTTCCGCTCCCTTCGTCTCCCTATCGGATGGTTCACATTTCGACACTGTTAGATTGCACACTCGACGATGGTATCGTCGGCTTGATGGACCCGGCTCACGGCCCCTTTGTGCATCAAAGCTCCTGGTGGCGAAGTCAGGCAAGTATCCATGAAAAAGCTAAGGCCTTTGAACCGATTCCCCACGGCTTCCGCATGGTGCCGCACGCTCCCTCGAAAAACAGCGGACCGTACAAGCTCCTGAACCTGTTTTACGGAGGACCGTTGACGACCACCATCGACTTCGTGCTGCCTAACCAGCGATTCGAGTTCGTCCAGTGCGGATCCCTCTTCGTCTCAAGCCGCGCCACAGTCACGCCGATCAGTGACCAGCAATGCCGCATCGATTTTACCGCGGCGTGGAACTGTCTCAGTTGGGTTCCATTTTCCAAAACAATCTTCCGCTACTTCGCCAATATTTTCATGACACAGGATCGGGAGGCGATGGAGCGTCAGGCGGTGGGCTTGCGTTACAAACCTGCCTTGATGCTCATCGATGACGCCGATACGCCGGCGAAATGGTACTACAAATTGAAGGCCGCGTACCTCGCATCGGCGCAATCCGGACAACCACTCGACCATCCGCTCAAAGAACGGGTCACACTTCGTTGGAAGAGTTAAACACACTTCGCCCGCACGACTCATGAGTACGACCAGGAAAATACCTCGCTGCATAATACTTTTTCTCTCGGCGATCATTCTTTGTGCGCACGCCCTCCCGCTCTGGTCAGCAGATAGCCGTCGTTTTGCTACGGTGCCTGCGCTGGGAGTGCGCGCCGACGGACGAACCGGTGTCGTCCACTACGTTGTGCTCCAGATCGACAAAGATCCTCGACTAGGGGGACCAACGGTCCAATTCAATGAAATAAACCTGGGCGGCGGGTCAAGAGTCAGCGAAGATTGGAAAGAAGGTGTCACGCAAGCTGTCACGGCAGCCACAAGGGCGGTAGGAGAAGACGGACGCGAGTGGGTGATCACGATCAAGAACCGGTCATACAATGCCTGGACCGAGGGAATGAGTGCCAGCAGCGCCATCGCGGTCGGTATTGTGGCAGCCTGGAGAGGCGACGATATTAGGCCTGATGTTGCCCTGACCGGCGTTATCCTGCCCAACGGTCAAATCGAGTCAGTGGGTGCGCTTCCGATCAAAGTCGAAGCGGCAGCCCGCGCACAGTTTAAGACCGTACTGGTGCCACGCGAGCAATTCGATACGGCTGAGGGGGATCTGTCCCGTTTGGCAACCAGATGGAACATCAGAATCATTGAGGTGGCGACGCTGGAGGAGGCCTACCAACTCATGACCACGGCAGGACGCTAGCGACTCACGTTCCAGCCCTCTGCACTAACAGCTCCATCGCCTCCCGAATCTGCACACGCGAGCCGATTAACACCACAATATCGCCCACCATCAACCGAGTGCTTTCCGACGGATTGGCTTGCGTCACCCCGGCACGCGTCCAGGCAATGACTGAAGCGCCGGTGAGTGGGCGGAGAGCAATTTCAGCCAACGTCTTCCCCTGCGCAGGCGAATCGTCATCAATACGGAAGGTTTCAACTGCCGCATCGGCCAATGTGCCGCCACGAAGATGATGCGAAAGCTCAGGCAATTCGCTGCGACGAAGCAAGGCATACCCTTCACGGCGAATCTGCTTTGCTTTCTGCATCACAAATTCCTGCGGCAGTTTGTACGTCTGGAGCACTAAAGAAAAAATCTCAATGGAGGTTTCGAATTCCTCCGGCACCACATCGTCCGCGCCGAGTTGGTGCAGCTCTTCCAATTCCCGCAGATAGCGAGTTCGTACGACGACATGGAGTTGGGGGTTGAGTCCCTTGGCCACCTGCACCGCTCGTCTGGTGATAAACGGATCAGAAATGGCGACCACCAACACCTTCGCATCGTCGATTTTCATGTGCCGTAGCACGTTTGGATTCGTGCCATCGCCATAATAGACGGGCACTCCGTGTTTCGCTTCTCGGCTGACGATATCGCCATCGAGATCCAATGCCAGATATGGGATCTCGGTCTCGCCGAGAACGCGGGCAAGATTCCTCCCGTTCAACCCATATCCCACAATAATGACGTGATCCTTCACCCGAACCTGTTTCCCTTCGGTCTGCACGACGTGGCCGGTGGCGTGACTCGGCAACCAATGACGAAGCCGTTGCCACGCTTCTGCGCGACGAGCCAAGTGGGGCGACCACTGCATGAGAAAAGGGGTCACAATCATAGAAAGCACCGAGACCGCGAGAAACACCTGATACGGATCGCCTCGCAAGAAACCGCTCTCCTGCCCTTGCTGCGCCAACAAGAAACTGAACTCTCCTACCTGAGCGAGAGCGATGCCCACCATAATCGCTGAACGGAGAGGAACCTCCGCCAACAGGACGGCTCCAGCGCCGGCGACAAACTTCACCAACAACACCGCCACAAGGAGTCCGATCACCGGCAACGGATGCGAAAATAAGACCCGCCAGTCCATGAGGATGCCGATCGACACGAAAAAGAGACTGTTGAAACTGTCGCGAAACGGCAGCACTTCGGCCATGGCCTGATGGCTGTATTCCGATTCGGAAATGACCAATCCTGCGATGAACGCGCCCAGCGCCAACGAAAGACCGCCGAGTGAGCTGAGCCACGCGATACCGAGGCAGGAGACAATGATCGTCAGTAAGAACAACTCGCGGCTGCGGCTACGGACGATGTGTCCCAGCACCTTAGGGACCAGATACCAGGATGCGGCAATGACCAGCGCGACGACGAGAACCGACTCCCCCAATGTGAGCAGAATCGCCATCGCGCTTCCATCCGATTGGCCGCCAAGAATCGGCGTCAATAACATCATGGGAACGACGGCCAAATCCTGAAAGACGAGAATGCCGATCGTGGCTCGGCCATGAATGGAGTCGCTGTCTCCTCGTTCTGCCAAGGTCTTTAACACAATCGCCGTGCTGCTCAGCGAGAACAGAAATCCCCAGAAAACTCCCTGCTGCCAAGACAGTCCGGCAAGCATCGCCCCGAGCCACGCGATCACCAGCACACCGCCAACCTGGATCGGTGCAGCCAAAAACATGAGTCGGCGCATGGACACTAAATGCACCAACGAGAATTCGATACCGATGGTGAAGAGAAGCAGCACGATCCCGATCTCCGCCAATGCCCGAACCGTTTCGATGTCTGAAATGAGATTCAACCCATAGGGTCCGATGAGCGCGCCGGCAACCAAGAATCCAGCGATCGAGGGAAGTCTGAACTGATGGAATACAAAGACGACGGCAATCGACGCCGTGAAGATGACGAGCAGATTTGCGAGCACACCGTAGTCGGTCATAATGGAAATTATTCAGACGTGAAGAGTGAGAGGGGTCCTTGCGAGGGAAATTCCTCGAATCTCTCACGCTCCATATTTCAGGGTTCAAGCGGAGAATACCTTAGCAATAAGAAGGGAACAAGGCAAAGATGCTTATGTAGCTGAGCCGGCTACGTAACGATGAGTTCATGAAATGATCGAGCGAGATAGACCATAGTCCGCGCCATGATGAGGCCCCCCGCACCTCTGATCACCCGGCCCCGAAATATACTGTAGGAAACTCACTGGGTCGGCATCCGTGCAGCACAGTCATCGAAGATATAGAGGCTCCCGCCGGCCTCTGCCTCTCGTTGGAATAACTGACAAAAGTACATCTCATTCCAATACATTTGGAATACGCATCCTTTCTATTGATCGAACCGGAAATCCAGTCCAATCGGCCATTGGAGCCATCTTGCCGCCACCCACATCTGCGGCACGACCCCCTCGAAAGATGCATAGACAACTTTGGCTCTGACAGAATAGCTTGTCAACACCATCGGTGAGTATAGTTAAAAGAGGTAAACAACGATGCAAACCCAGTCTGTTCCACCGTCTCAAGGGAGGTGCTCTATGCAACCCGCCCATCTGCTCATGATTGCCGCAACGTTTCTCACCCTGTCCTCAACCTCGGCATTTGCCGATACCACGATCGCCTCCGATCCGTTCCTGATGCGAGAATGCCCTCAAGCCGATGGGAGCGCCCTTTACACCAATAAGGACGTGCCGGGCTGTAAACTGATGACGCTGAAAGAATTGTCGATCGTGCCCTCGCTGGACGACATGCCGACCTACCGCCCTACCGTGGCAGTTGCTCCTCCGTACAATGTTCCTCAGTACCCTGACCGTAATCAGGCCGGCATGACAAGCGGAGGGCAGACGGTCCCGGATTGGGCCAAAGACTGGCATGCCAGCATTGCCTCATCGGGATCTGTTCAGGCTGAAGTCTGTTCCATGTTTGGAGAGTGGCTCCACATCAACCAGAAAACCCGTGGCGGGTTCTGGTTCGGCGCCGACCCGTCCTATGGCGGAGACCTGTCAGGGAGAAACCAACGTGGGGCGAGCTATTCGTTCTACGACAATGCGCGGTATGTGGCATTGGCAGGAATTTTCGGGCGGGGATTTATACCGGTCGGCTGCCCATAGCTCACGATCAACGCATTTGAGAGGGGGCGTCAAGCCATAAGCGGCTTGGCTCCCCTTACTTTTTGTAGAACTCCCGATACCACCGCACAAACCGCGAGATCCCTTCTTCAATCGGCGTCGCTGGAGCAAACCCGACGTCCCGCGTCAGATCTTCGACGTCCGCAAACGTCGCCGGCACATCGCCAGGCTGAATCGGCAGCAGGTTCTTCACTGCTTTCTTTCCTAACGCCTGCTCCAGCACCTCGATGAAGTGTAGTAGCTCCACAGGCTGATGATTCCCGATATTGTAAATTCTCGCCGGCGCTGAACTCGTTCCGGGATCCGGCTTGTCGCCGGACCAAGCCTGGTTCGGCGTGGCTGGGTGATCGAGTGTCCGAATGACTCCTTCAACGATGTCATCGATATAGGTAAAGTCGCGGCGCATCTTTCCGTGGTTGTAGACCTCAATCGGTTTTCCCTCCAAGATCGCCTTCGTAAATATGAAGAGAGCCATATCGGGTCTTCCCCAGGGCCCATACACCGTGAAAAACCTCAGCCCCGTGCAGGGAACCCGATACAGATGCGCATAACAATGGGCCATGAGTTCATTGGCCTTTTTGCTGGCCGCATAGAGAGAGACCGGGTGATCGACGTTGTCATGAATTGAAAACGGCATCTGCGTATTGCCGCCGTACACAGAACTCGACGAGGCATAGACTTGGATCACGCCATCCTTGAGGGCGGACCTGCCGCTATTCGTCGGCCCGCTATCCGCATGCACAAGCACGTTATAGCCACGATCGACGATAAGATAGCAGTTACGCGGCATCTCCAGGTCGCAGGGATCCTCGCCATAGAACGGCACTGCATACACGGCCCCTCCATCGAACGCCCAACTATCTCCATGCGCCAATTCGATCACATGTCCGAACCCCAGTTCCCGCAAGAGCGACAGATAATCGTAGGAGAGCGTGCGCCGATTCCTTCGGCTCGGCACGATGATCGGCGTGTCCTTGGGCAGGTGCAAGAGCGTGCGAGGATCCACATGATCGTCATGATCGTGGGTCAAGAAGACGGCAGCCGGTTTGGGCAGCAGCGACCCCCAGAGCGACGGAACGGAAGACTCCGCAAACCAGGGGAGCAGCCAGGGATCGAACCACAGCAGGTGGTCCCGTTGCCGATAGAGCAGCGCGGCATGGCCGAGATGGATCATGTCTTGATCGTGCAGCGTTTCCAACCAATGGGATCTGACGGAGGAGGTGCTCGAGCTGACCAAGCACTCATGCTGGTGAAGCGATTCGATCAATCGCGTCAGTAGACGTTCACTATCCCGCCCTGAGGTCGCTACCACCGTCTTGACCTCCTCAGTCTGGTGGGTGCCGTCCAGGAACCCCAAAATTTTTCCTACCGCCGGCCCCAGCTGCCGCTGGTCGAACCCGATTGGAATGGCCTGTCGCTTCACGGAGTGGAAGATACGGAGCCCGGCGTTCGTAACCGTAGCGGATTTGGTGGAATCGGTTGGAAACTCCCATTGAAACGTCCCGTCCGGCTTCCGGCCACAACGAATATGCTGCTGCAGATCGGGGCGGGCGCTGATCACCTCCGCATAAGCATCCTCCAGTCGCCGTTGACGATCAGGATCGTCGAGCGGAGCCCGTCTAGAAAAAACATCGCTGATGGCCGTATCGATGGCACTGGCGAGGAGGCCGTGGGCCTCATGGAGACTGGCGACAACTTCAGGCGCCACCCCTGCAATAAAGGGAAAAGGGCCGGGAGGGTCCGCGCTCTCTAATTGAACCCATGCCCATGGCGCAAGGCTCAGATAGTGTTTTTTCGGCAGACTGTCCCAGATTTTCATGCTCGTAAAGCGTGAAATGTGAAATGTGAAACGTGCGCGATCATCTTACCTTTCACGTTTTACCTTTCACCCACTCCAGCTTGCTGATCGAAGGTTCGTACAACGCTTGAATGACATTGCCGTCCGGATCGGAAAAGTAAAATGAATAGCTGCCGTCGCGATGTTGCTTTGGTGGTGTCACGAACCGACCGCCTAATTGCTGTAGACGCGGTTCGATATCTCGATACATCCGGTCGACGGCGTCAGGGCTCTCGATGATGACGCCGATGTGATCCAACGATTGCCCCTTCAAAGGTTGATATGATGCCATTTCGGAGGCCGGAATCTGGTGCAAGGCGAAATTATCCGATCCCGAGCTGAAATACACATTCTCTGAATCGGGCTCCCACACGACCTTCATTCCCAACAACTGTTCATAGAACGTGCGAGAACGAACGAGATTCGTGACGCGTAGCGCCACATGGCGTAACCCTCGATGGAGCGGAACACTCATAGTCGCCCTCAATTGGAGTGTATAGTAGGGAGCGAGCTTGGTTCCGTCAAATGAAAACCCCTGCAGGATGCTGAAAATGTCTGCCAGCAGGGAAGGGAGTGGCCAGGTGCCCTTCTTGCTCGCAGAACAGAGGAGGGGATGGAGCCTGATGATCTTCTGTGCTCGCGCAACGCGCGGCCTCAGAAGGCCCTCGTTGGACGCGCGCAGTGGAAGATCAATCAGCCCCCATCCCTGAAGAGAGAACGAGCGAGCTTGGAGGGAACATCATATTGTCCGATGCGTACTGGAAAGGGCGGCCTTGGCCACCCCCATGAAGAGAGGTATAAGAAATCTGAGGGACCTCGTTGGCCGCGCGCACTGGCCAATTATGGTACGATGCCACCGTTCCTGATCTTGAAGAAACCGTCCTCTTTGGCTTTGTACTTTTTCCTCCGAAGACCTCATGGCTACCGCTGGCTTTAATGGGCTCACCGTTGCCGCCTTCGAGAGCCGCATGGCGGCGGAGATCGCCCGGCTCATCGAGCGCCATGGGGGAAATCCGCTCGTCACTCCTGCTCTTCGTGAGATTCCCCTGGATGACAATTCCGCGGCATTGAAGTTTGGGGTTCAGCTGACGACCGAGCGAGTTGATATGCTCATCCTGCTGACCGGCGTCGGCACCACCGCGCTGTTCGATCTCCTCAAGACACGCTATCCCTGGCCATCGATTGTGGAAGCCCTCAAACAGACAGCTCTGGTTGCCCGAGGACCCAAGCCGGTCGCAGCCCTCAAGACACTCGGCCTCCAAGCGACGCTGACGGTGCCCGAACCGAACACCTGGATCGATCTGGTCTCTACGTTGGATGTGTACAGACCGGTAAAGAAATTGCGTGTTGCCGTGCAGGAGTACGGGGTGTCCAACCTGGAATTACTGCAAGCCTTAAAACAGCGCGGGGCCGAGGTCTTCCAGGTTCCCATCTATCGCTGGACCCTCCCGGAAGATCTAGGTCCGCTGAGAGAGGCACTTGACGACATTATCGCCGGAAAGGTCGCTGTGCTCCTTATCACCAACGCCGCTCAAGTAGATCATGTCATGCAGGTGCTAAAGAAAGACGGGAAGGTAGAGCGTTTTCGTGCGGCACTCAAAAAGATGGTCGTCGCCTCCATCGGCCCCACAGCCAGTGAACGCCTCCGCCAACACGAATGGCTGATTGATTTCGAACCGTCACACCCGAAGATGGGGGTGCTGGTCAAAGAAATCGCCGAGCAGGTTCATACATTACGCCAATCTAAGAACACATAGTTCGGTTATGGTCAGCTAATCCTAACCTTCCGCCTCAGCCTGTCTGATTGGTTAAGAGAGGACGAGAACCCCGGCGCCTGAATAGCGCCCGGCTTTCAATTCTTGCAACGCACGATTGGCATCGGCGAGAGGGAACGACAGGGTGTGGGGTTTGATGGGAATCGCCGCGGCTTCGCGCAGGAGATCGAGCCCGTCCTGCCTCGTATTGGCCGTGACGCTTCGAATGACTCGCTCTCCAAAAACTTCGCGATCATAATCGAGCGAGGGAATCGGTGTCATATGAATACCGGCGAGGGCAAGCGTGCCGCCACGCTCTAATGCACGCAAGGCAGGTGGAACCAATTCCCCGGCCGGGGCAAAGATGATCGAGCCGTGGAGCTTATCCGGCGGCAAGTCGGTCGCCCCTCCCACCCAAAAAGCACCCAATTCATGTGCGAGACGTCGATGCTCCGGTTTCAACGAGCTGACATAGACCTGACAGCCCCAATGCCGAGCAATCTGGATGGCAATGTGAGCGGACGCGCCAAACCCATAGAGACCGAGCCGTTGGCCCGGCTGGATTCCACTCAATCGTAATGCGCGGTAGCCGATGATTCCAGCACAGAGGAGAGGGGCCGCTTCTTCATCACTGAAGACCGATGGAATCGGATAGGCAAATGCTTCCGGGACCAGCACATACTCCGCATACCCACCATCAACTTGATAGCCGGTAAATCTGGCTCGCTCGCACAGATTTTCACGCCCGCTCGTGCAAAATTCGCAGGCACCGCACGTATGCTGCAACCAGGCAATCCCGACTCGCTCGCCGACCCTCCGCTCACTCACGCCGGCGCCGACCTGACTTACCATCCCGACAGCTTGGTGGCCGGGAATCAGCGGAAGCAACGGGTCTGGTAGTTCACCTTCGATGACGTGGAGATCCGTCCGGCAGATCCCACAAACAATGAGGCGAACCAGAACCTCTCCAGGACCTGGCTCCGGTATAGGCCGCTCGCGAAGCTGAAGCGGGGAAGTTCCCACATCCGCCGTGCGCTCCAGGACCATGGCCTTCATGATTTGATCACTTTCAGAAGAATGAACCAATGACGAGCTGGATCCAGCTGAACCCGCAGGCTGTTCAAAAAGGCCAGACTTCTCACCCGCCCACCCAGGCGCGCCAAGACGCGCCTTTCCGCAGGCAAGGCCGCGGGGGAGTCACAACCGGAGGCGTACCCTCTCGGGTACGTTGAGGATTGTGACGAACCGAGAACGAAGTTGGGGAGCTTTTTCAGCAGCCTGCTAGGGCTTCGCCTTGATACATTCAATATCCAGTCGTATCTGAACCTCATCGCCGACGACGAGCCCGCCGCTATCTAACGTCTTGTTCCAGACCAAACCAAAGTCTTTTCGGTTGAGCTTCCCCTCGGCGCTGAAGCCGGCCCTAGTATTGCCCCAGGGGTCCTTCGTCGCCCCGTTATAACGGCCCACCAGGATGACTTCTTTGGTCACCCCTCGTAGCGTGAAATCTCCTATCGCCGTAAAGCTCTCCGCGGTTTTCTTATAGCTCTTCAGCTTGTAGGTCATCGTCGGGTAATGTTCCACATCGAGAAAATCGGCATTCCGCACGTGGGCATCACGTTTTTCGTGGTTTGTATTCACTGAACCGGCTTTGATGGTGGCCTCAATAGCCGTGACGTTGCCAGCCTCAGCGTCCATATCGGCAAATCCTGTGTAGTCCGTGAATCGGCCTGTGGTCTTCGACACAACCATGTGTGCGATGCGAAACTCGATCGTCGAATGTTCAGGATCCAGGTTCCAACGAGCTGGTTCTGCGTGAACCACCAACGGGAACAAGATCACCGCTTCCAGCAGCAAGAACACGAACCAACGCGGCCCTCTCCTCTTCAGCATGAATCACTCCTTCCGGCAGGATGCTGAAAACGTCCGCCAGCAGCGTTCTCGCATCGTTCAGACCCTCAACGTACCCCCTGAGGGTACGCCTTCGGTCCTTCACTCGCTGCGGCCTTGCTGGGCGGCCTTTTTGAGCATCCTGTACAGTATTCTTCTGTTGTCCTAGATGTGCAGGCCATCGAATTTTCACCGTGCCAACATGGTCTTTCCGTAGCCTGCTATTTCTTCGAAGGCTGGCTCGCCGCGTCAGGCTTGCTGGTTGACCGGCTCCCGACTGACTGTATCTCAAGAGACCGTCCCCGACTACCTATTCGCATCCGGACATGCACATCCACCACGTCCTCTCCCAACTCCCTGGGGAACGGCAAGAATGGTTGGGCATTAATCACCGCATAGATTCCGGCCTCGTCGATTTCTCTTGTCCCGGATCCTTTCTCAATCTCGACCAGCTGGGCGCGGCCGTTGGGAAACATCTTGAACAGGACCTTCACCGTTTCACTGCTCGGCGCATGCCGGATTCCGCGGACCTGACGGGCCCAACTCCGGCTGATCAGATGACTCACATGCTGCCAGTACGCCTTTCCCTCTCCGGGTGGCGGTAACGGGACCAAATCTTCCTCGGCTAACGCACCGGTCGAGACCGGGTCTACGGCCGGTTTCGCTTCATCCAAAATGAGATCTTCACTCTGCGAATCATCTGGGCGAGCGGGCGGCAACTCATTGTTTTCATTGGCCGGCTCCGAACGGTCCATGGTCACATACACGACTCGCCGCATAAACCGCTCGAGTTTGTCCGGGCGTGACCGCGAAAACGTCACTTGCACTCGCGCCGCCCTGGGTTGCACGGAAGTCCGACTCATGAGAATCGGTTCGAGCGTCACCGTCCCTTTCAACACCATCGACTCGGCATCCGGCTCAAGCGTGACCATTTGGGCTTGAAACAGAACCGATTCACAGGTCGCCACGACGGGAGTCGTTCCAATCGGCACACCTCCAAGAACAATCGTGAGGGTGACGGGCTTGCCGGTTTGGGGATCTCCCGTCGACCCCTCTTGGCTCAACTCGAACTGGGCCCACCGCTTTGTGGGACCGGACGAGGATGCTGTCTGTGGCGATGATGCAGCGGGCGCGGGTGTAACGAGGCTAGGACAGAGGAGGGCGACACAACACATTCCAACTACTACCATAAGGCCTTGGCGGGACAGAGCCTTCATAGGCCGTATCCTACCGATCTTCTGAACCCTAGCGCAACCCACTACGGTCGAAGACAGGAGTGACCCCGTGCGTTTACGGATCCAACCACTTGAAATTATAGGTAACACAGTCTTGTTTCCCATTGAGGGCTCCTGACTGTGCAGAGGCTGCTCAAGGTCAAACCCTCGGAAAGTTATCGTGGGACCGAAGCGCCTGCAGCCTCAGTTTCCCCTGGAAGAGTAGGCAGGGTCGAACCCGTGGTATACAATGAATCCATGCGAGCACTCGTCAAGACAGCGGCTCAACCAGGATTAATTGCCACCGACAGGCCGGATCCGAAACCGGGCCCTACCGACACCATCATCCGCGTCACCGCTACCTCGCTCTGCGGGACCGATGCCCATATTTACAATTGGGATCCCTGGGCGCACAGCCGTATCCAGCCGCCACGCATCATTGGCCATGAAATGTGCGGCGAGGTCATGGAGGTCGGCTCGGATGTCACGCTCGCCAAAGTAGGCGATTATGTCGCGGCTCAGACTTTGCACGGGGATTTGAGTTGATCAATTCAGGCCGATGTGGAAAAGTGGTGCTGATTCCGTAGAATGCTTTCAGCGGTCAGCCTTCAGCTATCAGCACAGATTTCATTCATCATGTCTTCCCCCTGCATCCATTCAAAGCTGACAGCTGATCGCTGACGGCTGTATGCTGCGTGAAGAAGATGGCCTACGACTCGTTCAAGAAAACTATTTCAGAGCGGCTCGCTGACATCCGTGCGGCAGGCCTCTACAAATCCGAGCGGCAGATCCTTGGTCCTCAAGGGGCTGAGGTCCGAGTAGCCCAAGGTGAAGTCCTCAATCTCTGCGCCAACAACTATTTGGGGCTGGCCAACCATCCCGACATCAGACAGGCCGCCACTGCAGGGCTGCATGAGCATGGCTACGGCATGGCTTCCGTCCGATTCATTTGCGGCACGCAGGATCTCCATACACAACTCGAACAGTCCATCAGCACCTTTCTAGGTACAGAAGACACGATCCTCTATAGTTCCTGCTTCGACGCCAACGGTGGACTCTTTGAGGCGCTCCTCGGCGAGCACGATGCCGTCATCAGCGACGCGCTGAACCACGCCAGCCTGATCGATGGAATCCGGCTCTGCAAGGCCGCCAGACTCCGCTATGCACACACCGATATGGCGGACCTGGAAACCAAGCTGCGCGATGCGACACCCTATCGCCTTCGCCTCATTGCGACGGACGGGGTCTTCTCCATGGATGGTGATCTGGCGAAACTCGATCGGATTGTCGAGTTGGCGGATCGGTACGATGCCGCCGTAATCGTGGACGATAGTCATGCGACCGGAGTGCTCGGGCACAGCGGACGCGGCACGCCAGACCATTTCGGCGTTGCCGACCGGATCGAGATGATCACCAGCACCCTCGGCAAGACCTTGGGCGGCGCGACCGGCGGGTTTACGTCCGGACGAAATGAGATCGTTGAGCTGTTGCGCCAGCGGTCGAGACCCTACTTGTTTTCGAATTCACTGCCCCCGGTCATTGCCGCAGCAGCCCGACGAGCCGTCACCCTCGTCGCTCAAGGCGACCAGTTGCGGGCCAGGCTGCGCGAGAACGCGGCGTTCTTCCGCGCGCAACTCACCGCCCTCGGATTCCGGCTCATTCCCGGCGAGCACCCCATTATCCCGGTGATGTTGGGGGACGCCGCACTCGCCACCAGAATGGCGGAGCGGCTGTTAGAAGAGGGGGTATATGTCGTGGGATTCAGTTACCCGGTTGTACCGGAAGGTCAGGCGAGAATTCGTGTCCAGATGTCGGCAGCCCACCAGCATGAGCAGTTAGTACGGGCCAGTGCCGCCTTTGCCACAGTCGGTCGTGAACTGGGCATCATCCAATAGCGGGATGCTGAAAAAAGCCGCCAGCATCGTTCTCGCATCGTTCAGACCCTCAACGTACCCCGGATGGTACGCCTCGGCCCTTCACTCGCTACGGCCTTGCTGGACGGCATTTTTGAGCATCCCGCAAATCAGATAGACGAGACAGACCAAACAGACAGCTTTCGTCTCTACTCGCGAACTGCCTGGGCGCGCTTCTGCAGATAGGCATTGCGGACGGCGGTATAGAGATCCAACGTCGCTTCCTCGACTCCCTGGAACTTCTGGAGATTCCGTGACCGATCATTGACGATTTCTCCCACGCGTGCCCCAAACTGGATGACGCTCGTCGTCGTACGATCCTCGTGGTCGATCACGGAGGGTACACCCTCGACTTCAATGATCGGTAAGACCAACCAGTTGATCGGATTGAGAAACACGTCGCCGACATATCCCACAAAATCCCGAACGGTAAAGGGCTGTAGCAGCGGCAGGATAAGATAGGGGCCTGGCTTGACCCCGTAGAACCCCAACGTCTGCCCAAAATCCTCTTCCGGCGTCACCAGATCGATTTTTGTCGCAAGATCGAAGAAGCCGGCCAATCCTACCGTGCTATTAATCAGAAACCGTCCCACTTCGATGCCTGCCCCTTTGACCTTCCCCTGAAAGACATTGTTTAAAAAACGGGGGGCAACCCGGAGATTGGAAAAGATATTGCTGATACCGACCTGGACCACGTCGGGCAAGATGAAATCATATCCCTTTGCCACGGGCTTGAGCACATATCGATCGACCTTGAGGTTGAACGCGAAAATATTGGCGTTCACTGGCTCCCAGGGATCGTATTCATCGCCGGCATCTTCATCGGCGCTAGCAAAAGGATCAAGGGGCTCGTTCGCCGAAGTCTCTGCTCGCAACGAGGGGGCCTGGGCCTGACCCACCGCTGGCATCGAGTCGCTCGCCCCCTCCGGCTTCACTGTGCCGGATTTCCCTGCACAGCCAATAGCAAGGAACATCGTGAAGCACAGCAAGCAAAACGCCAGTACACGAAATGGCATCATCACCCCGGCCTCCTTCACCAAAATCGCTCGCGACCGCCGACCCGAAACGCCTAACCGTCGCGCACTGTACCAAATGTCTCGGCAATCGCCAATCTATTCTTTCGCACAATATCGCGGCGCGTCCAGACACGGATTGCAGGATAGGAAAACCCTTTCCCTATCTGTGTCGCGCGCGCTGAGTATAAGCTAGGATCGGATGGCGACTTGAGCAAATTCGGCAAATCGACGGAAATAAGCCGCACCTCCGACCTGATAGGTATTGTTGTGATCGGCGCCTTCAATGACATAAAAGGATTTGGGTAGCTTGGCCGCTTCAAAGACCTGTCGGCCCAACTCAATTGGGATGATGTCGTCTTTGTCGCCGTGAATAATCAGCTTCGGGAGCGAGAGCTGCGGAAGGCGATCGATTAAGGTGAAGTCAGCTTTGAGCAGCCAATGAACCGGCAGCCCACCATAATGGAACTTCGCCACCGCTTCGATCGACGGGAACGCTGATTCGAGAATCAGCCCCGCGGCAGGCTTCTGCACAGCAAGTTCCCCCGCGACAGCCGCGCCGAGCGAACGCCCGAAAATGATGATGCGCTCGGAACGAACCATTCTGGTTCGCGTGAGATAGTCGTGGGCTCCGAGCGCATCCTGATAGAGCCCCTCTTCAGACGGCTTCCCCTGGCTCCGACCATAGCCGCGATAGTCGAACAGGAACACCGACAATCCCAACTGATAGAGAAGTCTCAGATTCTCGAGACGGTTGATGATGTTCCCGGCGTTGCCGTGGCACCAGAGTATGACCGGACGATCTGCCTGCGCCTCTACATACCAGCCAAACAACTTCGCCCCATCGGCTGCGGTGAACCAGACATCTTCCAGCGGCAAGCCACTGCGGGCGTTCCAGTCCTGATCCTTCCACGGCTCTGGATGGTAGATGAAGAATTGGTCAAGGATGCCCATCGTGCCCTACTTCACAGAACGACGACTTAGCAGGATTCGAAAAAATATTCTGAGCATGTCTGAGTTTCACTGGTCTGCACCACTGAGAAAACAGGAGTGGATCCAGCAGGGTGCTCAAAAAGGTTGTCCAGCAAGGCCGCAGCGAGTGAAGACCCGGAGGCGTACCCTCTGGGGTACGTTGAGGGTCTGAGCGATGCGAGAACGACGCTGGCGGCCTTTTTCAGCACCCTGCTAGAAGCGCAGCCCGATGCCAAACAAGACAGACTGGGAGCGAAAATCCAGTGCGAGCTGCTTCCAGTGATAGTTGGCTGAGAAATACTTGTATTCGCTGAATAGAAATACCTTTTCGGTCAGATTACCCTGCACCCCACCAAAGAACTGATGACCGAACGCCCATGAACCTTCAAAATCCTCGTCCGACCGACCGGGAATGTCGGCATGGCTGAGCACTCCACTCGAATAACCACCTCCGACACCGATGTAAGGAATAAACGTCTGCCCTGGATAGCGAAAAGTCAGGTTCACCATTGAACTGAAGACCCAGAGGTTTGTACTGACTAAGGAACTTGCCTGTACCGGCGAAGAAAATGAGATCTCACTTCCATGACCGGAGGACTCTAGCCCAATCCCGACGATGTTTCCTAAACCGTGAGGAAATACCGAAGCCTTGATGCCGGCTCCAGCTCCATTCGTAATCCTGGTGTCCGAAGGGTTGCTCCCCTGGGCAAAGAGGCCTCGATCTGATGGAAAGGCACCCAGTGCGTACAGGCCAACGTCGACGTCGGCGGTCTCAGCGGCTGCGACACAGCCGGGTTGCAGCAAGACCATCATGAGGGCAAGTGAGAATGAGAAGAAAACCGGGAGCGCCAATGGGAATGGCCACATCGTGAGTCTACCCTACACCCCATTGGCCAGCAGCGCCGACCAAAATAAAAGGGCCTCTGGGGCTTCTACCCCAAAGGCCCCTTCAATATAGACGTTCGAGAATTAGTTGCCCTTGACGATCGTGCACCATTCGCCGAAGATCCCCAAGAGATTCTTGGCGGAATGGTCCACTGACGTGACTTTCGTGATTCCAGCATTGGCCTTGGCAGCAACGATACTCGCATCACCCTGAGCAACCCATCCCAAAATCGATGTGCCGCAGGCCTTCCCCTCTTTGGTCGCCGTGGCTTCATCCGTCGCCATGTTCCCGTACTTCGTCTCGTTGAAAATCGTGCCCGCCATCGGCGAGGCGACGATCTGGCAAGCCGTCAGGCTAAGCGCTGCCGCTGTCAATCCTGCGAGTGTCAAAGCGACTTTAATCTGCTTCATGAGTCCTCCTGGTTTTGGGATGAGTGAAGTCGTTCTCCCCGAAGGATCCCTCCATCGGAGCTGTCGCGCGGAGTATAGAAGGGAGCAAAGAATCTGTCAATTGAGAAGTGGAAGGATGCGGAGAAGCGTCGGAACACTTACCCGTTCGACAGGTGATGAGAGTGGTGGAATTAGAAAAATGTCTGTGCGGAAAACAGGACGTCGTTGTCGCGGTCGCGATGGTTATATTCAAGCCGAAGGGCCCAATTCTGTGACATCGTATAGCGCGACCCGACAAACCACCGAATATCGTCAGACTGTTCCCCTAGGCCATACTTCAAATAGGTGCCGGTGGCCATCAGTTTCCATTGATCGGTGATGTCGGCCAATACCCCTATCGTTCCACCACCACCGATGCGATGCCGCTCTTCATACGCACGACTGTAATTCGCCTCGGCCTCTGCAAACGCGAACAGGACTTCTCGCTTCAGCATTCGAGACTCGATGGCTCCCCCGATGCCGCCATTCATGACCCCGTTGCTGCAGAGTCGACAGTCGTTGTGTGTGATGGTTTGCATGCCCAGGTTGAACTTCCATGAGGGTGCGTGAAAGACCGAGTCGATCGGTGAGAGGGACATGATGTTGGCAAATGTCGCCCGTTCAATTCTCGTCTGATCGACGCGGTTGTAGTGACGCAGGCTCACTGACGCAATCTCAATCTGCGCATTCGGCGTATACCCGACTTCTGGATCGAGCAGATCGTGATAGCCGGCCCGCACGGTGACCTCTTCAAACGTGTCGTTGTTCCGCCAACCGGCACCTACCGAGGCTCGGGACGTCTTGTGCCCTAACTCCGGTTGTTTTGCAAAGGGCGTCACCTTGAACTCTTCAGATGGAATCTTGAGTTGGCTCCGAGTTGTCAGGATTGCCCGGTTACGCTCTTTCCATTCAGGCTGTGGAGAATCGGTCGTCTCGGAACGATATCGGAGATAATCTGAAGCCAGATCAAGCAGGAATGCCTGCTTCGTCGGAACCAATTGGGCAAAGGCCGGCGAGGTGAGTTCGCCGAGATCTTGCGTGATCCGATGTGCTAATTCCCGTTCACCCACTGGCAACGATTCGCGCTTCCGCCGGATCACATTGCTCCGTGAGGGCCGATAGGCAATCCCGGTCACCAGTCCCGGTTTCGATGCAATGAGCCGGACTGTATCGGCAGGAACGGTCCACAACAGAAACTCGTCGGTGAGATGGAGGGTGGGATCGGCATATTCGAGAAGCGCCAGGAGATGGTAGGAGCAGTTCTCCTTGAAGAAGAAATAATCAAAGGAGGCATTCCCCATTTCCCACGAGTGCATCAGCAACCGCTTCACTTGCGGTTCCGTGAAATTGAGTCGATATTCCCAGATATCTCGATTCTCGATATCTCGATACTCCTGTACCTTCAAGTAATAGGGATAGGTCGAGAAGTATCCGCTGTACCCACCGAAAATGCCACGGATCGGATAGGCGAGTCCGGCATCAGGAGGGACGTACGCCGCATAGTTGACCGTATTCGCCAGAATTCTGGTCTGTTCGGTTTGACCCTTCTGATCAATCCGAAGAAACGTATGACCGAACATGGATGCTGGATTATTCAAGAAGGCAGAAGGGAAAATAAGCGTGATCGAGTGGGCCTCGAAATCATTGAACCAGCGGTCAAACCGTTCGCATGCCATCTTCGGCAAACGGGAATCGTCGAATTGCAACCGTTCCCGCAACCAGTGATACCGGGCGATAAAGGCGCATTGAGACGGCTGATTCGAGCGCCCGACGAGTTCCTCGGAGAAGAATTGCTTCAGCGTTGCGTCGAGCTCCGCCTGTGGGTCGATTTTCCCATTAGGCGACATGAAAAACCCTGGGTCGTCCTGCTCACTGGTGTAACCCCCAAGAAGATTCTTTCGGTAATGGAGCAGAAGATGCCACTCTCGTTCGCCGGCAAGCTTTGCCTGCAGACTCTTGTCGATCAGTTCGGCAAGGTAGGCATTCTCGGATGGCTCACCTGCACCAACCGGCGAGGATGGAAAGAGAATCAGAGTGAAAAGCAGTAGCGCGATGTACAAGGGGCGGGCCAGAAAGACACGGGGCTTCGACGTTGACATCGAAGCCCCGTGTTGATTGTTAACGACTGGAAACTTTGGCAAGGACTGGGTGCGAGGCAATTGCGTCATTAATTGCTTTGACCATCGCGACCGGTGACGCTTCCCCCGTCTTGACCAAGGAGGTGTACCGCTCCTGAGTCATGGCAAAGAACGCGGTTTGTTGCTCGGCTGGCACGCCCATCAAAGTAGCAAGCGATGCGAGATGCTCACCCTGGCCCTGCGCCATCTCCTGAGACAGATTTTCAAAATTGAGCTCGGCGAACAACGTCGTTTTGTGCTCGGCCATCACCTTTCCGTCGTTCGTGCAGCCTGATGTTCCACTGCTGATCCCAAACGTCCCGCTGCCGAATGAACCATTCGTGGTTGCCATCATCACCTGCGGCGCGATGTTTTTTTGATGCGCATAATCAGCCCACGCGAGCTTGCCCAGCCCGCAGCCAGGGCCAGTGTCTGGATTGGCCGCCATGGCCAGGCCAGCTTGCATACCAAACAGCACCGCGACCGATAGCATGATCACTTTCTTCGACATAAATTTTCCTCCTTGTGTGAGTGGATAACTCTCTGTTGCTCACAAGAAACAACGGTCGCATTATAGCCGAAAAAGAATGCTCCGGTGAGAAAAAATACTTGCCGCTTCTCTATGTTTTTACGAAAGGGCTGCCCTGCAATAAATTTTCCCACGTCAACATTTCAAGGGATCAAGTCCAGCCAGTTTTACCAGAAACGTGACACATGAAAACGATCGAGAACCTTATCTGAAAAATCTAACGGGTCCGCTGAATCCGCGATAATCTCCTGTAACTGACGTATCGCGTTGCCTTGCTCAGATTCCGGCACCCTCAGCGTGACCAATAGACTCGCAAGATATTCTCCCTGCCCAACGGCCAAGTTTTGTTGAACCTCTGAGTAACCTATTAGCGTGAGATTTCTTACTATCTTCATTCGTGCAACCTGCTCTCGTTGTTCACGGGAAGGCGTCCTCGGATTCAGCACGACGTGATAGTGACGTTTCAGGAGGAGATTGTGGTCTACATATCCCTCCTTCTTGAGAATCAGGAATGTATTCGGCGTTCGTTCAATTTGCACATCCAGAAGTGGGGTTTCGCCAAGAGGCGTGGAACCCATGAGGAACACCTGTGCGCCGGGAGGATCTGACGTAATCGTTATTTTCTGGTCCAGTCCCTCCGTACCACCCGTGAAAACTATTTCCGTACAGCCCGTCAAGACTATTCCTATAACAGCCAGGCACAATATGCCTCTCAGCTTTCTCATCATGTTTCTTATTCCTTCTGAAGGAACTTCACAAATACCTGCCAGTAAAGGATCAACAACGTTATGGACAGGTTCTCAAATTGTCAACATCCTGCCATCAGCTGTGAGACTCGCTGAATCCTGTTCTTCACACTCCTCAGACTTTCATGAACAACAGCGTCTGTGCGGGACTTCACTGGAAAGAATTGCGCGGCGGTGACCGGAGCGAACGGCTCGCTCCTCAAAGCAATTCAGGCGCCACAAGCTCTCTTCCGCCTCTTCTTACTTGAGTTTCCACCGCAAATGATGCGGGCAGATTTACTGCGGCATCAATAAAGGCACACCCGGATGCGAACGCGACAAAACGGCGAGAATCGCTCTTAAATGCAGCACTGCGCTTCTGTTAATAGATTGGGGAAGTGCGTTTCTTCGTCTCACGATTTTAAGGAATCAGCTCCGGCCTGTTTAGCTAGAGCCGTGACAGATGAAAGCTATCGAGAACTTTGTCCGAAAATTCCAATGGATCCTTTGAGTCCACCATTATTTTCTGTAACTGACGAATCGCATCGCCTTGCTCAGATTCTGACACCCTCAAAGTTGTCAATAGACTCGCCAGATATTCTCCATACCCGACGGCAAGATTTTGTTGAACCTCTAAATAACCTCTCAATGTGAGATTCCTAATCGTCTTAATTCGTGCAAACTGCTCTCTTTGTTCAAGGGACACTTTCTTCGGATTCAGAAGAACGTGATATTGAGTTGGGCTCAACTGCACAGTAGCATCAGTCATGGAATCTGTTGTAGAGCCAAAGAGTCCACAACAAATGATATTCCCCCAGAACCAGTAATTGAAACGATGTTTCAGGAGGATATTTTGGTCTTCATATCCCTCCTTCTTTAAAACGAGGAAAGTATTCTTTGTTCGTTCAATCTTAATGTCCAGAAGTGGGGTCTCGCCGAGAGGTATGGAGCCCATGAGAAACACCTTTGCCCCAGGAGGATCTGAAGTAACCCTCATTTCCTGATCGAGCCCCCCTTCGCTAATCAACGACACCACACTTGCGCAACCTGTGAGAAATAGCCCCAGCACGGTCATGCAAAGCAATGCACTAATCCTTCTCATCATTCCCTCCTCTTTGTTGAGTAACGAATGCGCCCTTTCTGGTGAGGATTTCTAATGGAGATGATTATGCCCATCTCATGCATACCTGTCAAAATCCATGGTGGCACCCTCCTCGTGTATGCGTTAGCCAAAGGCCGACATCGAGAAGAATGGCTTTATGATTTGCCGCGTGGTTGCTGGTGGAGCGTACGGAAATTACTGCCCTGTTTTTGAGACAAGTCCGCTGGGCCGCCTGAGACACACCCCAGGTAAGATTTTATAGCCCCACGCGGTGTCACCTTCACCCGTCTATCATCGAGCAGGATGTGCTTCGGGATTGCCCCTGCCTCGCAAGAACAAGGATACCCACGCCTCGTGGCAGCTTGAATCGCTTTAGCCCCGCCGACCCTGGATTGAAAAGCAGGGTCTTCCCGAACCAATCCGCTTTCGGCTGATGGGTGTGACCGAAGACGCAGATGTCAGGTCGTTCGCGATCTAGAAACGTTCGTCCGTCCTTTGTGAGCTTCCCGCCTTCATACAGAATATGACGGATCGCTTGCCAATATCCCCGGCGTGAAAAATATAATCGGCGCCTTTAAAATGTCGTCGGACCACAGGATCGAATCGCCCGTGGGTGTCGGCAATCACTCCGATCCGAATGGCGCTCCGCTGGTTCATGGGACGACGACCGTCTGGGATCCGATTGAAGCCTGCACCTGCTTCCAGTCGAACGTGAAAGGCTCCGGCGATTTCTTCGGCAAGGCCGCGAGCTCCGCTTTCAATCGGTCGGCCCTGGCAGCACTCATCGGATGTGTCGAGAGCCACTCCATCCGGCCTTCGTCTTTCTCCGAGAGCCGTTCGAAAAACGTGATCATACCGGAGGGATCGATCTTGGCCCGCTGAAGCAACTGCAATCCCGTCAGATCGGCCTCGGTCTCCTGCTCTCGGCCGAACTTGAGGGTGAACAGTTCGACTCCGAGTTGTTTCATCATCCCGACGAGGCCCTGTTGATTGCCGAACACAATGGCCGCCACCGTCATGATCCCGAGACTTTTCACGATCCGTTCAAGCCCATGCCGCTGCAGCACATGGTTCAGTTCATGGCTCAGCACGCCTGCGACTTCTTCCCCGCTCTCTGCTTTTTTCATGAGCCCGGTGAACACCACCACGTACCCGCCAGGGAGCGCAAAGGCGTTGACGACGTCGCTCTTCACTACTGTCACTTCGAACTTGTAGGGACTATCTGGAATCTGCGCCGTCATGCGTTGGGTCATCTCTCCAAGCGCTGCGACTGCTGGGCCCTCTTTCATTACTTCCTGATGGCTAAGAAAATCTCGATAGGCCGATTCCCCCAGCTTTTGTTCCCACTCCACCGGAATCCGGCTCACCGCAATCTCAACGAGCAGATCGGACTGGAACCAGAGTCCCAGCACCGTGGCCAGAAACACCCCGCCGACTAGACCCCAAACAAGCCGGCTCCGGTGACGCACCTGACGGACACGTTCCGCCGCTTGTTCAAAGGAATGACTCAGCTGATCCGGCGCCGCTTGCCGGAAGGCGCGAATCACGTCAGGGTTCTTTAAATAGAGCGTCCGCTCCCCTTTTTGCCCAGCCCATTTCACGACAAGCTGGTCATGGTCGAGCCCGCCTGCCGAGACGGTGAGGCTTGAAAAAGGAACGGATTCCGATTGGTCATCGGTAGTATCGGATGCAAAATTCACAGTGAGTCCATGCTCCTCGACTTGAACAAGACAAGGCGCACCAGCGGCAGGAAACTCATCACCGAAACAAAGGGCGTTGGGAATCATAGCGGTCATCTGGGGTTGTACGGCTGATCAAAATGATCGCGAACGAGGCCGCAGGCGAGCAGAAACCGGAAGCGTACCCTCTGGGGTACGTTGAGGAATTCCTGCGAGCTGAGAACGAAGTTGGCGGCCATTTTCAGCAGCCGTTATTCGGAGACCGGGATGAATTGCCTGATCCACGCTCCAAAACTTCCCGGGTTTCGACTTTGAATGTAGACGAGTCCTGGCCCCCGGAACCGACAGACAAACCCTTCGCCTGACGTGAAGCTGGCCACCCAACCGGAGGTGGCCTTTTCAATGTTGTAGGAAGTCGTGGAGGACCAAGCTACGAGGTGGCTATTGTCCACAATGTATTCCTGATCGGGCTTCAACTCAATCTTGTGAATGGCCCCGAAACTATTCAGAACAAGCGTCCCCTTCCCGCTGATTTTCAGAATGAAAAAACCCTCTCCACCCAACAGTCCACGACTCAGGCCCTGCATTTTGCTTTCGATGACGATCGTATCGGCGCCCGCGAGGAAACCGTCCTTCTGCACCATGTATTCGTTCACACCATCGAGTTCTAAAATGACAATCTCGCCGGGCACCGTCGGAGCCAGCAATGCCTCGCCAGGCCCGCGGCTGGCGCGCAGCGTCTGGAAGAAGAACTTCTCCCCTGTCAGAAACTTTCGTGATAGGGCTCCGAGAAAGCCGCCTTCCATCTTGCTTTCAATGTCGATGGTCGGTGAGCATGCTACCATCGCACCCGACTCGGCTTTGATGTTCTCGCCTGCCGCTAAGTCCACTCGCACCATCGGAAACGCCCCTGGATATAAGATTTCGCTTTTCATCTACTAATCCTCCTGGCTGACATAGCACCTTACCCCCTGACGCCTCACGATGTTCATCCCGCCACCCACCCATAGACCCGATGGCTCGGCTCCGGCCCTTCCTCCAGATAGCTCATCCTGAGTTGCCCCAGCACATCTTGTTGTAATGCATTCCGTTTCGCCTTGACATCAACGCCAAACACGCGCGCCGCATTCAATCCAAAGATCTGTTCCTTTACCTTACGCGTAAGCAGCTGGTACCGATGCTGCTCAATCAGCTGATCCGGAATCTGGAACCGCCGAAAGGCTTCGATCTGCCATTGCGGCGACCCATACCATATCGAATCTGTCCCCCAGAGCACATGATCGACGCCGAACGCGTCGATGATCTGCCCGAGCAGATGCGCACAGACCGCCGGATGGGTCGTGACAAGTTGCGCAAATGTCGAACCAAGCTCCATGTAAATGTTCTTAATTCCAGGCTGCGCCTGCCTCATACGGCAGAACTCGGTGGTCCAAGGAATTTCGCCTGTCTTTGCAAACACCGTATCTGCTGTCGAAGTGCTCTTGAGCCCCGAGTGATAGACCAGGAAATCGATGTCTGGAAAATCTCTTGCGGCTTTGATCAGATCCTTGGGATGGTTGTATTCCGGCACCGGCCCGAGCGGAAGTCCTTTGTGAACACAAACCCGTTTAATATTGAGCTTGCGCGCTTGCTCCAGCATCGGATAGGCGATCTTCTCATCGTCCATCCACCAGCCACGATTGAATCCTTTCGGACAGGAGCCGGTGTAGCACTTCCACGCATCGACCTTAAGCGTCTCCGCCTGCATCACCATGAAATCCAAGTCGGCTGCCCCCAGTTGGGGTGTGGCCAATCCATGCGCCAGCATTCGTTGAGACTGTGCAAGACGGTTGATTTCGTCACGGATATGCGCCATCTCGTTCGGCGGCACGACCGCTTCTTGCGGATAGGGTCCCGGCGGTGTACTGATGAGACCGATGGTGGTCTCACTGTCGAGAAACACTTCTTTCACAAAATTTTCCCACGAAAGATCGTCGATGGTGCCTCGATCTCCCGCCAGCTTCGGATTGAGCCCGGACTCCCGTATCCATCGCCTCAGCGACAGCAGCCCCTGTTTGGACACCGCGCCCTTTCGTGTATGTTCCACATCGGTCGGATCGAAATGCGAGCCGACGTAATGCGTCTGTACATCGAAGATAAAGTAGGGCGCGCCCTGTTGCTCGGCAAAGGCTGCCGTTTCAAACAGTTCGATTTCTCCAACTTCAAAAAATTTTCCAAAGATCGAGTTCATGGCCAGCAACGCAGCGGCCATCCCACCGGTTGTCCTGAGAAAATCTCGACGCGTCAGACCTCGTCGAGCGGCGGCTCTCTCCACAATCGTGACGACACGCGATTCAACACGGGCCTGATCTGCCGTCTGACTGAAAGGGGTGAACTCTTCGTTCGAGACGATCTGCGTCGGAACGGCAGATGGAAATGTGGCCCCTTTTTTTGCCGAGGACGCATATGGAAAGGGTGACGGTGAGGACGCCATGGTATCTATTCTCGTAGTGGTGTGCCGTGATTCTGTGGAATACGGTCAGCCGTGTCAAGCAACCAGAGCAGGTAAAGAAATCAGAAATCTTTGAGTGCAGATAAGGAAGGGATCGGTGAATTACTTGGACCGCGGTGAAGACACGGAGCGGCTTCTCTCAAGCCCAATCGATTGAGATTTGGGAATGACGACGGCGACATCGCGCTGGGAATCGCCTTCTTGATCTTTACCGTCTTGCCCAACACTATAGAGCACTTCTTTACGCTGATCGACCAACATAGGAAGACCGGTAAAGGGATCGTAGAGGGTCTGGCTCGCCTTTGCGAGACGCGTGATCACATCTCCCTCTTGCACCCCCCGTCTGACCCAGACTTGCAGGCTCGCCAGACGAAGCCGCGCATCAGTCTCTACTGTTCGCCCAACATAGGGATCCCATGAAGGAAGCGGCTCGATGCCAATAATGTGCTCGATCGGATTCGCCACGTAGTCCACCACGCTGGCAACGGAAGTTCGAATGAAACTAGACGGTTTGGGCAAGTTGGTATAGCGCCCTTCCGCCACCGCTTTGCTCGCCTCCTCGTAGTAATCAGCATACTCGTTGGATCGCCGCTGCACAGGAAGGGGCATCGCAGCCGCTACGGCAACATACAGAGGGCGATCGGCGGTCTTGTCGTTCTTCACGCTCTTCATCGCAGCATTCGTCCCCCACAGAAGATGGCTCTGCATCGGCCATCGGATGGACAACTCAGCCTGATCCAGAGGGCGAACGATCTTGCCGAGTCGGCCGATCGCTGTCTCATCGAGATCCTGACGGGTCAAGAGCCCGGACGCAATAGCAGCATCGTCCTGTACCGCCGTCACAGCCAACATTTTCACCATCAACGTCTTCGACTGACCCAGCACAGTCCGCCAGGATTCCATATCGTTCTCAAGACGCCCAAGCCCTGCATTGATATCCTGCCCAAACCCTTCTGCCAGGTACAAACGATGAGCCAGGAGAATATGGGCACAGTTCGGGCTCAAGATTTTCCCGTAGCCCACATCTTCAAACGGCATCGACAGCCACTGTTGGTAACGTTTGAGGGCGAGCGATTCTTGAGCCGCCCATAGTCGTATCGATGCCGCCTGCGGCTTCAGTTGTGCCATCGGGTCGGCGCTGGCAAACCATTTATGGGTCATATGGGCAGGAGTTCCTGTCGTCGCGCCTTCCCCTTCATCGCCGAGCATGCAGGAGTGCGCTGCCTGAAGATCGATCTCCTCCGCATTACGCTCGAAACCCGCTCGGATCGGATTCTGTCCCCCCGGAACATCGAATCCGAGCAGCAAGAAATACCCGTTTTTTGTTGAATCGGTGAGTGCCTGTGGAGGACTCGTTGTCAGGTTCTGATAGGTCAACGATGGGGGAGCTTCCATCATGATCCATGCTAATCCGACCGCCCCTATGCCGATTGCCGTCAATATCACACAGGAGAACACCAACCCCACACACAGCAACACCATCGATCGCGTTGTCGAAAAGCACGATCCGATAAACGATGAGATGCCGTTGCGGATCCGCGCCATTTTCCTGGAAGTCCGAGGCCGCGGTCGTGGCGATGCCAGACGATCCTGAGTAAGGACCTGGCGATGCTCACCAGTTGAGTCAAAAAGTACATCCACGGCCGACGCAGCAACCGACACGGCAGACTCTGGTTGCGAGTAAGTAGATTCGGCACCAGGATCTTCCCGCATCTCAGTAGAGAGTGGAGGAGTGCTCACAAATGTGATCGACTCACTCGCCCGAACCCACTCCGGTCTCGTATCTTCCGGAGGAACCACTTTTTCAGGAATGGGAGCTGCCGCTTCGACAGGAGGGGCCCCTTCAGAAGGAACCGCCGCCCACCCACCGCTACGTGACAATTCAGTGGCCGATGCAGCCGATGCCTCGATCACTGGCAATGAAACCACCGGATCGAGTGGGACATCCCCCTTCTCCTTGTCCCAGTTTCGTTTCTTTTCAGACGGACGATGTGATTGAACCTCGACTTCGCCGGTACTCCAAGGCGCCGCTGTCTCCATAGATAGCGCAACGCTTGGTGTCTCGGAGGGTGGAGGAGCCGAGACAACCGTAAGTAGTGGGACGGGCATTTCGGGGGGTTCCGAGGAAGCCTGTGCGGGTGACGTTTCCGGAATCACCAATGAATGTGAGAGTTCTGGAGCGGAGGCTTCCGGAAATGGCGCCACAGGTTGCGGCGGCGTAAAGTACGAGAATGAAACTGATTCAGGTTCTCGAGCGGGTTCGGCCAGCTCTGACAGAGGAGGCCCCGGAACATCCATCTTGATTGAGCTTGGGGCATCGCTCGATAAAGTCGGTGGCTCCTCCCGCTGCAAGGGCACTTCCGAAAGAACAGCCATAGTTGAGGATGGTAGATCAGACGCTCTGATCGCAGGTATTTCCGTAATCGAGCCACTCACTTCACTCAAGATCGAAGGGTGTGTGTCCGGCAGCGGCTCGGAATCACTAATTGAAATCAGCGGTTCTGGAATTGAAGGACTGGGGGGGGCGGAGAATCCCGAGTCTGTTACGGGTTCTGGCTGAACGAATTCTATGTCCTTCGTATCCTGTGACGTTGTATCCGACTTGGACAATGCGACCGGTGAATTTGGCGACAGCGTTTCTCCGGCAAACTTCCATGCGCCGTCGAATATGGTATTCCATGAAAACGGGGCCGTGGGCGAGGAATCAGCGGCGGGCGGGGTCGAGACTTCAAGCGCTTGAAGTATCGCAGGAATCGTTGACGGCTCAGCCGCAAAGATCGATTCACGCGCTTCGGTCAGATCCGGCACTGGAGTTGGACTCGGCAACTGTTCTGATACAGATTCAGGCTGAGTGATAGCGGGCGAAGCAAAAATGGATTCGCCTCCCGACAGAGGTGGCTCTTCCGATTGTGCCAATGGAGCCGGTGGCGGGATCGTTTCCTCAATCTTGATCGTGACGTTCTCTACTTGCTCCCAAGGCATGGGAGAAGATAATCCCGGCGATCCGACGGAAGAGACCGCGACTCCCGCTCCATCTCCTGTGTAATTTTCTGAAGGGCTAGGGCTCAGTCGCTCCTCGACTGAGGGCAAAGCTTCGATAATCGGATCTTTCACCTCATCATCACGGTGCCCCTTCATTGAAAAGGAAGGCACAGTCAATATTGCTGGCCCCATTTCCTGGTCGAGGCGATTGTCATCCTGGATTGGTCCAACAGATTCGGATAACGGAATCTCCAGTTCCTGGGTAGCCAAACCGGCCATCCTCGGATCGATCAAAACATCTAGCGCATCGAACGATTCGTTGATGGGACTCGACGAAGTGGGTGGCGGAGCCTCCTCATTCGGAGGAGCCCCGTCGAATTGTTCCCAAGGCATCACATCTGAGATCGCCTGAGATTCTTCGGAGATAGAGAGGGCTTCGCTCTGGAGATGCAGGGAGGCATCGGCTTCCACTGGCGCCGCTTCGGCAGGAGCCGGTGGATGAGGCGCAAGAAGCTCGCCTGTTTGTATGTCGAAGAGAGAGGCGAACTTGAGTGCCACAGGGCTTGCCGGCGCAAGCGCTCGTACCTTTGCATACAGCTGAGAAGGTTTCTTGGGATTGTCAGAGTCTGGATCTTCGATAAGGATGTCGATGGCCTTCCCTAATTCTGCCACCGCAGCCATCGCATCTCCCTTTTCATCGTAGACGTGGGCCAAGAGTTCGAGGAACGGCACGCAGCGTGGTCCTGCAGCCAAATACTCTCGCAACAAGGATTCGGCCAGCCATAAGTCTTGTCGTTCGATCGCTTCATTGGCAAGGGCCTCAAATGCCTGCCGCGCCGTGACAAGACTGCCCAGTCGTAGATGCAGCGTGGCAAAAAGCCGTCTGGCTTCCGTGTTTTGAGGATCCAGTGCGAGTAGCTCTTTCAACGCAGCGGACGACCGGGCATACTTGCCGGTATTCATGTGGGTGATGGCTTCTTCCAGAAGTACGCTTTTCTTGCCATAGCCGATCACACCCCGGCTATGCGCCCGAGAGGGAGCTTTCTTGTCAGTCTTTTGAGAGAGTTTCTTATCGGTCCGCACGTTATAACCTTAGCAGATCATAGAAAGATGCGAAGTGTTTCCCATGGCCAACTTGCAGCAGATTTCGAGTCTGTTCGATCTCGTAGAGCTTGAGATGGGCACACTGAGGTGAGGGAGGCAATCCTAGTGCCGCTATGGTCTTCGTGTGAATTTCGAACTTCATTGATTATTAAGGGGTTTATCACATTTTTCTTCTTAGCATTCGCTCATTTTCAAAAATGGACAAGCCTGTAAAGAATCGACGCGAGAGAGCATATTGTGAAGCGATGACGGGCAAACACAAGCACAGGGACCGGTCCTTCCTGTATGGAAGTCCGAACGGCACGGACCAGTGTTCGTCAGGCAGGAGGGGCGTTAAGCTGGCTGTATTCCTGCACAACAGCGCTTCCATAGCTTGTCCGTCTTGGAAAGGAGGAGATATTCACACAAAATGTCGAGCCATCAAGCCGCAGATCCGACCGTCTGATCGAGGTCGCTGAAGCAACTCTCATGCAACAGATACATTAGTTGGTTGTGTCAATGACGAGCCTTATGGTACCGTTTCCTATTCCCTATCTTCATGCTCGGTCGGTTCCGCGGGATGATCGGCCTCTCCACGTACCTGTTATAGGAATCATGAATTTTTTCTTGTTCGGACAATCACGATGGATCAGGCATGCCTCGCTTATTTGTCTACTGGCAGCGCTGAGCGGATGGCTGATTCCTCCCACTCTGCGGGCTGAATCCGGAGGAAATAACTCCGGACGCGTCTCTCTCGACTTCAATGATGTCGAACTCTCTGTGTTTGTTCGCTTCATCAGCGAATTAACCGGTAAGAATTTCGTCTTGGACGAAGTGGTCAAAAAGGCCGGAGGGAAAATTAGCGTATATTCCCCGACCAAGGTCACCCCCGACCAAGCCTACAGTATGTTCGTGGCGGCGCTCGAAGTCAGTCGTCTGGCTGTCATCGCGAAGGGGAATGTTCATCAAATCGTCGCGATGGGCGAACTTCCTCCTGAACGAGGGGCGTACGTCTATAAACTTAAAAACGCCAATGCGACTGATCTTGCCGCCATCCTGACCAATCTCGTCGCACGATCTCAAACCGTGGTACAGGCAACACCGGGCACCAGGCCACTATTTAGGCCCTTGAGCGAGTTCGAAGCCCCCGTCCAGGTCTTTGCGGACAAGGCAACGAACTCGATCGTCATCAGTTCGACAAAAGGCGCCTACACCAAATTGCTGGCCGTCATGCGGGACCTCGATACACGCCGGAATCAGGTCTTTGTGGAAGCCGTCATCATGGAGGTACAGGTCGATCGGCTCAAATCGATCGGGAGTGACCCCATTCAGGCCTTAGCTTTAGGCAAGAATGGCTCGCTGCAAGGTCTTGCTGGATTCAACTCCGACCCTGGAGCTTTGTCCACGATCGCGCAGGCCGTTACGGGGGCGGCTGGGGGCGCTGCAACGGGAGGAGCGCTGGCAGCCCTCAACACCGTCAACGTGCGCGCCTTCCTACAATTGTTGCTGAACCTGACGGACACGAATGTCCTCTCGACACCTCAAGTACTTGCCGCAGATAACCAAAAGGCTAAAATCGTCGTGGGTGAAAATCGTCCTTTCCCCACAGGTCAAGCTCAGGGAATCACGGGTGGTACCCTCGTCACAATCGAGCGAAAAGACGTCGGGGTCACGCTGGAAATCACTCCTCAAGTGATGGAAAACGACCTGATTCGATTAGAAATTAAGCAAGAGCTGACGGCGATCGCGGAGAATGTCGCACAGACCATCGGGAGCGGCAACTCCAGCATCCCGGTCGGGCCCACTACGACCAAACGATCGATGGAAACGACCACCATCGCAAAAGATCAACAGACGATCGTCATCGGTGGGCTTGTACGAGATAACATCACCATCAACGAGCGAAAGGTTCCGCTCTTGGGCGATATTCCATTCTTAGGTTGGCTGTTCAAATTCCAAAGCCAACAGGTCGAGAAACTCAACCTGCTCGTGTTCCTGACCCCAACCCTGGTCCGGGATGAGGCCGATATGGTCAGGTTGAATGCCCAAAAATCCACAGAACTGGGGACCCTGCAGCGCGAAAATCGGATTGAGGAACCCACGAAGCTCAAGCAAGAGGTCATAGAAAAACTTGAAAATCAGAATGGAACTCCCCGCCCTCTTCCGAATATCGCAGACCCATCCGCTCCGCTCCAGCCGCCTGTGAAACCTGAATAACCCTGATCGATCTGGTGCTAGCGGCCAACGATACGGCACCCCGCCGCCCTGCCGCCGCTTGCACTTTGGCGCGGCCCCCGGCATAGTGCGGACTGGGATTCACGAGGAGCGGGCACACCATGGGACGACGCCTAGCCGCCGAAGCACTCGGCACCTTCTTTTTGGTCTTCGCCGGCTGCGGGAGCGCGCTGCTGAGCGCCGGCCTGCCGGGACTCGGCATCGGCATCGTCGGCATCGCCTTCGCCTTCGGGGTCGCCGTGGTCACGATGGTCTACGCGCTGGGCCATATCTCCGGCTGCCATATCAACCCCGCCGTCACCGTGGGCCTCCTGCTCAGCAAGCGGTTCCCGGCCCATGAGGTGCCGGGCTACATCGCGGCGCAAGTGCTCGGGGGGATTCTAGGGGCCGGCGTACTCTATCTCATCGCCACCGGGCGGGCTGGGTTCGTCCCCGGCGGATTTGCCTCCAACGGCTATGGCGACCATTCCCCAGCAGGCTATTCACTGGTCGCCGGCTTCTGCTCCGAAACCATCTTTGCCTTTTTTTTCCTCCTGATTATTCTGGGCACGACGGACAGCCGCGCCCCCCAGGGCTTTGCCCCCTTGGCCATCGGGCTCGCGGTGGCGCTGATCAATTGGGCGGGCATCCCGGTGACCAATCTCTCGCTGAACCCGGCGCGCAGCACCGCCACCGCCGTCTTTGCCGATGGCTGGGCCCTGCAACAACTCTGGCTGTTCTGGGTGGCCCCGATCCTGGGCGGCGCGCTCGCCGGCCTGGTCTATCCCGTCCTGGCCGGTCAGCCGGCGAGCCCTCCCCCGACACGCGCGAGCAAGTCGGCCCGGTAGCCGCTGGGCCTAACCCGCATGATTCACAAGGCTTCGTAACGAAACCGCCGAGACGCCACGCGAGACGGGCGCGCGGAGCCGCGAGGGAGGGAAGCATACGTGAGCAGTATGTTGATCGACTGCGCGGCGAGCCCACCCGCCGCCAGGCCTGTCGTAGCGGTGTATCGACGGTTGCAGGAGAAGCCTTCGTGAATAATGCGGGCTACGGCAAGGTCGGCACATCTTGGGCACAACGAAACCCGACGTTTGGCGCATGCTCGGTCGGATCGCTTTTCGTGCGAAACGAGGCACGGAGCCGGTAAGGATTATTGAGATACGATCCGCCTCGTTGAACCTTCACGGTACCCTCAGCCGGGCCTCGTGGATCGATGGCGGGGTTGGGTGTATAGATGGTTTCGTCGTACCAGTCAGCGACCCATTCGTAGAGATTACCGGCCAAGTCATGGATGCCGTAGGGGCTCCGCCCCGGGTCCCGATTACCGATCGGTGAGACCGTCTCAGTCCCTTCTTTCAACCCAAAGACCGCCTGCGTCGGTGTCGGAGGCTCATTGCCCCACGGATAGACCCGGCCATCCGTTCCTCGTGCCGCCTTCTCCCATTCAGCCTCAGTCGGTAACCGTTTCCCTGCCCACAGACAATAACCTGTCGCCTCCAGCCAATTCACCCAACGTACCGGCCGTTCCGCATGAACGACCGGCGTCTCTTGGTCTGCAAAACCCCACGGCGGCTCGCTCTGAATCGCCTCGACAAACTTGGCAAACCGCCCATTCGTCACTTCGAACGTATCCAGATAAAAACTGTCGAGGAAAACACGATGAACAGGCTGCTCATCGTCATCGCCCTGCGCACTCCCCATCGTAAACTCCCCGGCGGGCACGAGTACCATCGGAGCCCCATCCTTTCCTATCAACGTGGCCGGGGGATGGAGCAGGGCCGGTGCCTTCGTAGTCGAGTTCCCGTTTGCTGACGATCGCGTTTTTTCCGCAGACTTGGGGTCTCTTCCTGTTGCTCGAGGCTTGACTGACGCAGACTCCGGCTTCGCAGGAGCCGACTCAGGCTTAGATTCAGGCTTGACGGGTGCTGGCTCTACTGTGGGCGAGGAAGGCTCATTGGCCATGGCTCGAACGTGGCCCATGGAACATTCCAACAGCAACAGACCGATCACTACCATGAACGCAATCCATCGAGCCCACATATACCGATTACTCCAGAATCAACGCGTAGCAGAGTGCGTCTCCTACGACGCAGGCCAGCCCCATCAGCGTACCGAAAAAGAGAGCGACAAATCTAGTGGGAGGTGGGACGATGAAAGCCTAAGCCTTAGTACGGCCTCATTGGGCTCAAGAGATGAGAGACGGGAATAGACCGAACACATAGGAACGAGCGGGGAACGGATGAACATGTCCCGTTCCCCGCAAGTCGACTGGTGGAGGCGCCGGGAGTTGAACCCGGGTCCGAAGACCTTCCGCACAACGGATCTACATGTGTAGCCGATCGTTTTAGTTTCGCAGCCACCCACGCCCACCGGCTAGCTTAGACTGGCCACTAGCCCAGTATTGTCTCGTCCTCAGCCGCTGAGCACCAGCCTTGGACCAGCCCGCTGTATCGCGCTCCGACCACCCCCGCGGGCCTCAGGTGGAGGAACGTCGCAGTTAATTAAGCTGCGAGTGCCAGTTCTTGATTGGCAGTTACATTTTCCCGGAGGATTTACGAGACCCCGAGAGCTCGACATGCACCGCTGACGTTAGTATCCCCGTCGATTCCGGTCGCCCCCTTTCAGTGTGTGATTGATCACTCGTTATCCGTGGCACGCATACTGACGCGTCTTTCTTCCTGCGAGAGACGCGTCACATGTCACGAGCTACGCCCTTAACAGATGCTCATGATACCGCACCGGTCAAGGCCTTGTCATACTGAAACGAAAAAGAAGAGGACATACCCCGGAGATGGAGTATGCCCTCTTCATCTGTAGTTGCCACATGCGTGATCTGGCAATCGTGCTACGTTACCGAACGGCTGACTTCAAGTTTTTCCCTGCCGAAAACTTCGGGACTTTGGCCGCAGGAATCCGAAGCGATTCGCCGGTTCTTGGATTGCGTCCGAGACGGGCCTTCCGCTTGGCAACCGTAAAGGTTCCAAAATTCACCAGTGACACGCGCTGTCCCTTTTTCAGAGACGTGGTCACTGCTCCAGTGAAGGCCTGTAACGCAGTGCCCGCTGCGACCTTCGTAATCCCCGCGGACGATGCCATCTTTGCAATCAGCTCTTCTTTCGTCATCGTGTCCCTCCTCAGGTTGAGTTGAACTAACTATATGACTCCTTGCCACCAACGTGTGCTACGACCACATCGACATACACCCGGCCTTCTTCGGCAGGCACAGACGCCTCACCTCTCCCGGGTCTTCGCAGTCCGATTCCGTTTCATGGGAATGTGCAGGTCATGGATCTTCTTCCTCAGAGTATTGCGATTCAACCCCAGGAGTTCTGCCGCCTGAATCTGATTACCGTTCGTTTCCTGAAGCGCTTTGGCGATTAAGGGACGTTCAATAGCGCTGATCAACATGGGGTGCAGGTTCCGTCCTGAACCGTTTCGCATTCCTTTTACAAAATCCCCCATCTTCCATTCGAGATAGTCCTCAAGAGAGAGGGCTTCGTGTCCGTTCACTTCCGCAGCCTTCTGCCGAGCCATCACTTGCAGAAACTTGGACGCGCGTTTCAGTACCGCCCGAGAACCGATAATGGCCACGGTCTGTGTGAGATCGACGTGAGCTGGTATGGGGGTGCCTCCAGCAGATGAGCCTGACTTCGATTCGATGATGACCGCATCAAATGCGCGGCTCGTCACGTCCTTGGGCAACGTCGCCCCGTATTTCGCGAACGTCATAGACGCGTCCTTGAGTGTGTGCTTGAACTGGCTCTGGAGGTCCGGATCACCACTGAGCAACAGAATGCTGAACACGGATGACGTAGGCGACATGAAGATTCCACAGGGGAACAAGGTGAAGAGGGCGGATTATTGCCCAGAGCCAATTTGATGTCAACGGGGAAAATAGCCCTGCTGCTGCCTTCTCCGACGCACCGACTCGTGAGAGTGGCTGGTATGTTTTATGCCGAGGCGTCATCGTCACAGAAATTATTTTCCCCATTGACACACTTTTCTAATGGGCGTAAGAGAAATCTACGGCCCATTCATTCACTCGATGAGGGGAACGGGACAGGCCGCGTGACTGTTAACGGGTTCCCCGCAAACTTTCTCACGAGAGGAGGGTAGCGATGGATGACCTGACTCCACCTGGCCACTCAGGCCCGCCGACTTGAGGGCGGGCTGCTGATCGGTCGTGCTAGCCGGTTCTCCACTGGCTGTGTCGTCACGGCACTAAAGACCAATAGGTATGAGCCTGTTCTCATCATGGAGAACCCGACGCTGGCACGAGGAACACAAGCGCCTGGGACGATGTCGTTTTCCCCCGATTAGCGGCTCAATGTTTTCGCATTCGCGCGGGCCTCAGTGTTCGCTGGGCCGGGACAATTCCATATAGGGGATATGGCGTCATAAGCGCCACGATGCGGGCGACCTCCCACCTAGTGCAAGGTCGCCCGTACTGTTTCTCGCGGATGCTGAAACAATCCTCCAGCTTCGTTCTCACATCGCTCTCCCCCTCAACGTGAACCCGGCCGCCTCACTAACTCGGCGGCGCGCACAGACGTGGTGCTCCTTATTCGTCGCACCGTGCGCCCCTGAGGGTACGCCTCGGACCTTCACTCGCTGCGGCCTTGCTGGACAGCCTTTTTGAACAGCCTGCTGCTTTCGCAGGGATAGCTATGTCTTGGCTGACTGTGGGAGCGAGATAAAGATTTGGCGAGACTCGTTAAGGCTCAGGGTGAGGACGAGTGTCACGTCTACGCCAGAAGTAGTAGAGCGGGATTCCACTCAGGACGGTCGCTGCGCCGTACAACGACTCCATAGGTCGTTGAGCGAGGCTGTAGATAACCATTGTGACGGCTCCGATGACAAGGACTGCGGGTAAAAATGGATAGAGCGGGGCGCGATATTGATGAGGGCTCACGGTGATGGTGGGACGAAGACGAAAGATCGTAGAGAGGGTCAGAGCCATAAACAGCGAGAGCACGAGGCCGCTGTACACGAGGAGCTGCTCGAAGGTTCCGCTCAGAATGAGCAGCGACGCCCAGAGACTTTGGAACACGATCGCGCGCGCCGGAGCTGAGGTGCGGGGATGGAGCTGAGCCAGCCAGGGGCTAATCATGCCATCGCGTGCCATGGCCCAATAGACACGGGGCCCTGCCCAGGTCATGGCGCTGACCGCTCCCGCAATGGTGAGACACAGAATAGCCGCAACCAGCTTTCCACTCTGTGGCCCCCACAAGGCGGCGGCTGTCTTCTCCGCGACCGGTATAATCGGCTCGCTGGCCAGCTCCGTGATCGACAGCGCTGACAGATAGACGACATTCAGCAACAGATAGATCACGGCGACGAAGGCGGTGCCCCCGATGACGATCTTCGGCAACATCCGCTTGGGATCGACCATATCGCCGGCGATGTAGCCCGCAACGTTCCAGCCCAGATAGCAGTAGGTCACAATCACGAGTGCGATGGCGGAAGCCCCGAGCGTTGGCTGCTGGACGGTAGGACTGACGAGGAGATGGTCCCAGTGCCCGGCTACCGCTGCCAACCCGCCGAGAATCAATCCACCAATCGCGACGACATTTGTAGTCGTTAAGAACAATTGCATACGTCCGCCTGCTCCCACCCCTCGACAATGCAACAGCGTCGCAACCCACAACAGGAAAAGCGAGAGGCCCTTCGCGATCCATCCCTGCTTGTCTTCGATTGGGATCACGCGCAACGCATAGGATGAAAAACTGATGGCGGAGGCCGCGACTGCCGCGCCAAAGCCGATCGTGAAGGAGGTCCATCCGCTGAGAAAAGCGACCAACGGTCCATAGGCCTCTCGCAGGTAGACGTAATCCCCTCCCGCGTGAGGCAGGGACGCTCCCAGCTCTCCGTAGACCATCGCACCACCGAGCGCAAAAAGCGCTCCGACAAACCACAAGAGGAGGATCAGCATCGGGTCGCCAACATCGCGAGCCATCAATCCCGTGGTGGTGAAGATCCCGCCCCCGATGATATTGCTCACCAGCACGCAGACGGCGGTAAACCAGCCGATCTTCTGCGCAGTCGATTTCAGACTGGGCTCGCTGATTGACGAATCGCTCATGCTGTCCTAGTAGGATGCTGAAAAAGGAGGGGATGGGGGCTGATGGTCTTCTGTGCTCGCGGAACGCGCACGATGGGAATGTGCTCGTTCGACGCGCGCAGTGGAAAATCCATCAGCCCCCATCCCCAGAGAGAAAACAAGCAAGCCTGGAGGGAGCATGTATATCGTTCGATGCGCGCAGTCAAGGACAGCCTTGGCTGCTCCCTACCTAAGGCTTAGCGAGTCGAAGGCCCTCGCCCACCATTGTCTTTGGAACCCTCCATTCATAGCTAGACTCACTTACGTGTCTGAACTATACTCCAGCGATTTCAAAGGCGAAACCAACAAGGGGTCGCAACCGAACTCCTTCGATGAATTCATGCGACTGAGTGGTTTGCCCCGACACTCGAACCTGCGCGAACAATGATACAGGAGTCACGGTGATGGAGAATGCCGAGAGGAGAGAATGTTGACTCGACGCAATCTGCTTCGATGGGCTGTGGGAATGGCGGCCTGCCTTCCCCTGGGGATCGGAATCATTCCCGGCTGGAGACTGTCCGGGGCTGGTCATGCGCAAGAGCCGGACTCGTCGGCCCAGGCCATGACCATGGAGAGCTGGATGAACGAATGGATGAGCCTGTCAAAAGTGCCGGGCGGGATACTACGGGTTTCTCGATTCCGCGAACCCATGTATTTTCTCACCGCGCCTATTTCCTGGACACCCAATCCCGGCCAAGACGCGTACAAGGCGGTGACCGTCCCCACCGGATTCGTTACGGACTTTGCCAGCATCCCGAGAATATTTTGGTCAGCCCTGAAGCCTGACGAGGAGTATGCCTATGCTGCCGTGGTCCATGACTATCTCTATTGGGATCAAAAGCGTACACGAGAAGAGGCCGACCTCATTTTCAAAATGGCGATGGAGGATTTTGATATTGGCGCGCTGAAGGTAGGCGCGATCTACCGTGCAGTTCGTCATCTAGGCGGTGAGTCGGCCTGGAATGACAATGCGAAGAAAAAGGCCCAAGGGGAAAAGCGCATCCTCATACGCTTCCCTTCGGACCCTCGCACAACGTGGGACGACTGGAAGCAGCGCCCAGGTGTTTTTGAGCCGTAAGCGATAGGCCGAAGAGTATCTCGCATGCAACTGTTGCTAAGAATTGGCATCGGGCGCACGAAGTGGATCCACGCGATGGTGGTCCTGCTCCTTATCGTACTGTCAGCACCGTTGGTGAAGGCAGCAGAGGGGAAGCGTGTCGCCTTTGTGGTGGGGATTAGCAAGTATGACAACCTTGGGGATGACAAACAGCTCAGAAATGCGGTCAATGATGCGGACGGGGTGTCGGCAAAGCTGACTGAGATCGGGTTTCAGGTCACGAAGGCCTCGAACATAACCCGCTCGACGTTCAATGCCAAGTGGCAAACTGTCCTCGATAGTCTCACCAAAGACGACACGTTTGTTCTCTTTTTTCCGGGCACGGTGTTCAGGTTGATGGGCATAATTACCTGTTAGCCCGGGACATTCCTTTCATTCAGTTTGGTCGGCAAGCTCAGCTGACCAAGGAAGCCATTAGTCTCGATGAGCTCCTGCTGGATCTTACGACAGGCGACCGGCTCCACCCCAAGAATTCCGTGGTGATTTTGGATGCCTGTCGGGATAATCCTCTCATCCCGCCCGGATTTGGAAATAAGAAGACTGTGTCCATGGCGAGAGGTCTCGCCGGACTTCCCGAATCGGACGGTATCTTCGTCATGTATGCTGCGGCCAGCAGCCGGACGGCCTTAGATCGACTCACGCCCGGCGATACTGCTACGTATTCGGTCTTCACACGAACATTACTGCCTCTGATAGGCCGGGCGGATCTCAGCATCCAAGAATTAGGCACCGAACTGAAAAACCAGGTGTGGGAATTGGCTAGGAATGCGGAGCAAGAGCAACGACCAACCTACTACGATGGGATTGTCGGGCGCTTTTGCCTTCCCGGCTGTGCTGCCAAGGCTGAGAAAGAGCCTGTGGGATTGAAGGAAAACCTTACGACAACCATGGTCCGTCCTTCTTTGCCGAAGGAAATCACCGATAAGGTCAAGGTGGACTCTCCGCCAGCACCTCAACCCTCGGATCGGACTCAACAGCTGGCCATGAAACAGAATGTTCCGATACCGCAAGTGCAACCAGCCGAAAAACTTCCATCAGCAATCACTGGCAAAGACAGTGCACCGATGGTGCTCGTACCAGCGGGGGAATTTATGATGGGAGCAAGGGAAGATAGAAATAAATATAAGAATGAATATGAACTACCGGTCCATCCGGTGTACCTAGATGCCTACTATATTGATCAATACGAAGTGACGACTTCTCGGTATGCTAAATTCCTTCAAGAGACGAAACGGGCGGCACCACTGCTGTGGTCTGACCAGGTTCCCAAGCAGCATGAGAAGAAGCCAGTGATTGGTGTGAGCTGGAGTGATGCCGTCGCCTATTGTGTCTGGGCAGGGAAACGGTTGCCCACTGAAGCCGAATAGGAGAAAGCGGCGCGCGGAATCGACCAACGTCTGTATCCGTGGGGGAATGAGGGGCCAGATAAGACACGCGCGCATTTTTCCAAAGTAATGCTTTTTACCAATTATGGCGTACTGTCCGATATTGGCTCCTACGAGGCAGGAAAGAGTCCCTATGGCTTGTATGATATGGTCGGCAATGTGGACGAGTGGGTGGAGGACTGGTTCGACGAGCACTATTACAGCAAGAGCCCAGAGCGCAATCCAAAAGGACCTTCGACAGGTAAAGAGCACGTGATCCGCGGCGGGTCCTGGAATGATCCGGGGCATGTAATATATTCTACACGCCGAAGTGACTTTTGGGTTGAGACTCGAACTGGGTTCCGCTGCGCCCAGGACACTCCACGTAGCCAGAATCAGATGACAACGAGTGCCGAGGCTCGAGAGATTAGGCCGCAGCCTACAGCCGATTCTGTGAAGATGATGACGAGCAAGGACAGCGCACCGATGGTGCTGATTCCAGCCGGTGAATTCTGGATGGGCTCCCCGGATGGTGAAGGGGACAACGACGAACATCCACGTCATCAAGTTTCGCTGGACGCGTTTTACATGGATAAGTTCGAAATCACGGTCGCGAGATATGCCGAATTCGTGCGATCGACGAAAAGGTCGAAGCCTGCGTATTGGGATCAGGTGGACAGCAGCAAGCATGGCAACCTTCCGGTCGTGGGGGTTGATTGGCAGGATGCGGAGGTCTATTGCCGGTGGGCCGGGAAGCGATTACCCACGGAGGCGGAATGGGAGAAGGCCGCTCGTGGAACAGATGGGCGAAGGTACCCATGGGGCAATGAACAACCGACACCGGGACATGCCAACTTCGGGACAGATTACGTTGAGACCATCTACGACAAGCGCCTCGCACCGGTGGACAGTTATGAAGCGGGCAACAGCCCCTATGGACTTCACCACATGGCCGGCAACGTCTGGGAGTGGACAGCCGATTGGTACGATCAACAATTCTATGCGACGAGTCCGCAGCGGAATCCAACAGGACCATCGACCGGAACCACCAAAGTGGTCCGCGGTGGGTCCTGGGGCAGTGGGCCGGGCGGTGTGCGATCCGTGAACCGGTACGGGCTCACGCCGACGGACCGGAGCGGCGTTTTCGGGTTCCGCTGTGCCCAGGACGGTCCCAACTAACCTGTACTCTTGAACTCTGTTTCCTTTTCTCCGAGTCTTAAAAGTTTTTCTCTCTGCAAGATCGACGACTCCTCGCCAGAGGGCATCATGACCGACGAAAGCACCGGAAACCTTCCCACTGCCGTCACCCAGGCCTACGATCTGCTGCTCTGGCAGGATGCTGAAAAAGTCCGCCAGCGGCGTTCTCGCATCGCTCAGAGGCTCAACGTACCGAAGCGTACGCCTCGCCTCTTCGCTCGCTGCGGCCTTGCTGAACGGCCCTTTTGAGCATCCTGCGGGCATTTTGAAATCAGTGTCATATGGAAGGTTCCAATGGTGGTTTATGAATAAACCGAGTTTTTCTGCAAGCTCCTAGTTCATCAACCACGTGGGGAAGTTTCCTGGCCCGCACTTCCCCTCCTTGCCCTTCCGCGCATGCCGCATTTAGAATAAGCACGTAACAGGTTCCGAAAAAAACTCGGTGTTATACAGAACACGTGAGTAGAGTCGTGTGTATGGCGCGGATGTCACAATAGTCGCAGGATGCTCAAAAAAGCCGCGGTTCTCACCCGCCCAACCCCGGCGCGCCAAGACGCACCGTTCCGCGGGCAAGGCCGCAGCGAGTAGCCACTTAATAGGGGTGGGTGGGATGATTCCAACTGCGCGCGTCCAACGAGGGGAGTCCGCGACCGCGCGTTGCGCGAGCAAGGGAATTGTCCCAGCTACCCCATCCCCCTTTTTCAGCATCCTGCTAAGGAGGACGATATGAGTCTTGCTGACAACAAATGTATCCCCTGCCGCGGCGGTGTCCCGCCGGTTCCCGCGGATCGCGCACAGGCTTTGCTGAAGGAACTGGGGCGCGGATGGTCGCTGAACCAGGTCGGACATCTTGAGCGCTTGTATACGTTCAATGACTTCGCCAAGGCCTTGGCCTATGTGAATAAACTGGGTGCTGTGGCGGAAGGGGAAGGCCACCACCCCGACTTCTATCTGGCCTGGGGCAAGTGCAAGGTCGAGATTTGGACGCACAAGATCAATGGCCTGACAGAGAGCGACTTTTACATGGCGGCCAAAGCTGATCGCGAATTTGAACCGTTCAGAGCATGAGCCTGGCCCACAGGATGTTCAAAAAGGCCTTTCAGCGAGGCCGCAGCGAGCGAAGAGGCGAGGCATACTCTGTGCTGTATGTTGAGCCTCTGAGCGACGCAAGAACAAAGCTGAAGGAGTTTTTCAATATCCTGCTACGAGGCAACAGATGAGCGAAAAAGCCCAGGTGGCGCTCGTCAACATGCCGTTCAGCTTCTCGAAGTTTCCCTCGATCCAGTTGGGCACGCTCTCCGCACTGCTTAAGTCGAAGGGCGTTCCCGTCGACTGCCATCATCTGAATGTCCGTTTCGCGCACAAGATCGGCGTGCCGCTCTATGAGTCGATCTGCGAGAAGCGGGCGCTGTTCGGCGAATGGATGTTTTCCTACCTCTTGTTTCGCGATAATCCGAAGCGCGCTGAGTACCCCCGCCTGTTTAAGCCGGTGTTCGAGCAGGTCGCCAAGGAGAGCGGGTATCCGGCCTCATTCTTCGAAGACATGGCGTCGAAAACCGCGCCACAGTTCTTGACCTGGGCCCTGACCGCCATCGACTGGGGGCAGTACAAGGTCGTCGGCTTCACCTCCACGTTCGATCAAAACGTCGCAAGCCTGACGATGGCGAAACTCATCAAAGACCTTTACCCCGACATCACCATCGTCTTCGGCGGAGCGAACTACGACGGCGAAATGGGGATGGAATACTTTCGAGCCTTTCCCTTCATCGACCATGTCGTGGTGGGAGAGGGAGAAGAGGTGTTCCCGCGATTGGTCCACTACCTCCTCGAAGGAAAGGTTGGAGCCGTTCCCGGTGGCGTGACCTACCGAGAGGGAACGGCGATCGCGTTCACTCCCAACTCCCAGCTCTTTTCGGACTTCACGAAGACCGGCCCTCCCGATTACGACGACTACTATCATTTGCTGGCAGAGCTAGGCGAGGCGGCGCAGGGGCTCGATCGAATCCTGTTGTACGAAGGTTCGCGGGGCTGTTGGTGGGGAGAGAAGCATCACTGTACGTTTTGTGGATTGAATGCGCAAAGCATGAAGTTTCGAGCCAAATCGCCTGAGCAGGTGGCCCGAGAGATGGCCTATCTCTCCAGCCGCTACGATACGGCTCGATTTCGATTAGTGGACAACATCATCGATTTGAAATATGTGGAGAACCTCTTCGGCCGATTCGCCGCAGACCACTGTGATCTAGACGTGTTCATTGAAACCAAGAGCAATCTTCAGAAGAGCCAGATTCAAACATTGGCAGCCGGGGGCGTCAAGTGCATGCAGCCTGGCTTAGAGAGCCTGAGTCTCAATCAACTACAGGCGATGGATAAGGGCGTGACACCGATGCAGAATATTATCTGCCTGAAGTGGAGCGCGTATTATCGTATCGCGATATCCTGGAATATCTTGCTTGGATTTCCCGGAGAAACGAATGAGGACTACCGCCGTCAGATCGATTTGATTCCGTCATTGTTCCATCTCCACCCGCCGGAAGCGACCGGGAAATTCTGGCTACAACGATTCAGCCCCTACTACACCAAACCACACGACTACGGCATCCGCATCACCGGCCCCTGGGCAGCCTACGAGTATGTCTACGATGCGCGGCAGGTAGACGTGAAGAAGATCGCCTACGATTTCGAGTACGAACTGGACAATTGGAACGTGGACCAGCAGATGTACCAAGAACTGATCGACCTGGTACAGGAGTGGCAACGGCTGGCTGGGTCGAACGATCGGCCGTTTCTGTATTATTCAAAATCCATGGACTATGTCACCGTCTACGATGGTCGAAACCCACAGACGCCGATACGGCGGCGCTACGATTGGCCTGCGGCCGGAATCATTGAGGCGTGCAACGAAGCGGCCAAGAGTGTGGAACAAATCCGGGCGCTGCTGGCGAACCGACCTGAGAGGGGTACAACCACCGATGAAGACATCAATCAGGCGCTCGCCACATTGACGGAGGCACGAATCCTCTACGAAGAACGCGGCAAATACTTCACGCTTGCTGTTCCCGAACACCCCTATCTCTAGCAGGCTGTTGATAAAGACCGCCAGCGGCGTTCTCGCATCGCTCAGAGGCTCAACGTACCGAAGCGTACGCCTTCGCCTCTTCGCTCGCTGCGGCCTTGCTGGACGGCCTTTCTGAACAGCCTGCAGGCCATTCAACTTTCGTCAGTAACCTCAGACGTGGTGGTGTTTCCGTTGTCGTCATCAAGTGTGTCAACAAACTGCTAGCTGAATTAGCCATCGGTTCTATCACATCGACAATTTCTCGGTGACATTGCGCATCTGGATGCCGTGCACGAGGGAGGCGCCGCCTCGGATGGCGCAGGCGACATGAACGGCTTCCGTCATTTCTTCCATGTTCGACCCTTTTTCGAGGGAGGCCTGCGTGTAGGCATCGATACAGTAGGGACATTGGACCGCGTGGGCGACGGCAAGGGCGATGAGGGCCTTCTCTCGCTCCGTCAACGCCCCTTCAGCGAAGACGGCGGTGTAATAGGCCATGAATTTTTCCCAGAGATCTTTGTTGCCCTTGCCCATCTCGGCAAACTTACCCAGATCGTGCGGATGATAATAGGTCTCCATAAGCGGCTCCAAGTTGTGAATGTTCGGTATTCGATGTCGAAGGCTAAAGCAGAGGCTGTGTAATCATTCATAATTCATCAGTTCACATTCAACATTGCGGCTCATTAGGCGTTGCTGGGAGGTTCGGAATCGGCTTGTGCGAGCACCTGAGAAAACCGCGTGCCGACGATGTCGGTCACCTTGGCCATGAGGTCGGCGACCTCTTGCCATTCCTGCGGCAGGAGATCCTGTTTCAGATGGGGATGAATGGCCCACTGGGCATCGACTTGTGTTCCTTTTCGGCTCACAAGTACTCGTAGCAGTTCGACATCCTTGGTGCGCGATTCGGCTCCTGCGGCTTTAGGCGAACTTCCGTGTGAATCTCCTGATGGAGGCGTTGAGCGTGCCATGCTGTCTATCTCCTTCCCGCTTGTAGAAAGAGATCATACTTCATCGTCATTCTGTCTGTATATCTACAGGATGCTGAAGTCCGCCAGCGGCGTTCTCGCCTCGAAAGCATCCTCAACGTAGCCCTTAGGCTACGACTCCGGTGCTTTCATCGGCTGCGGCCTTGCTGGACAGCCTTTTTGAGCACCCTGCGGCTACTTCTACATCGTCGCCTATGAAGGCCCCCAGCGGTGCGCTGTGTATACACCAAGCCTTTCAGCCGCCTGTTAGGAGCCTGATTCATGATGGTTCACCGTGAAATCACCCGAAAGCACGTCCCTCGTGAAGCGTATCTCGTGTCTCGCAGGCACCGATCAGACGCACTCATTCCGTCCTACGTTTCACGCTTCACGAACGACGCTTCACAGACAAGAGCAGCGAATCCGCAATTGCAGCAGAAGGATCATGATCCATGCGAATTAGGAGGACCGTATGTCTTCTTGGAGCAGTTCGAGCATAGCTTGGTGTATTGGCCCGTTACTGGCCACCAACTCTCGCTCGTATATCGAGTGAGAGCCTCCTGTGAAATTCGTCACTCGGCCACCGGCTTCGCGGAGAATGACGACTCCCGCCGCCATGTCCCAAGGGTTCAGCGTCACCTCCCAAAATCCATCGAACCGGCCGGCGGCGACATAGCATAGATCCAGCGCTGCCGTTCCGGTCCGGCGCATTCCTTGTACTTTTAGTGCGAATCGCACGAAGTGATCCAAGTTATTGTTTGAGGTTTCACGAATGTCGTAGGCAAACCCTGTCACGAGGAGCGCACGATCGAGATGGTCTGTGCTGGACACGGAAATGGGGACCTTATTGAGATATGCCCCGTGCCCAATTTTGGCAGTAAACAGGTCATCCCTGGTCGGGTCGTACACCACCCCAACAATTCCACATCCATCGCATTCCACCCCGATGGAGACACAATAGGCTGGGAACCCGTGAGCGAAGTTGGTCGTGCCATCAAGCGGATCGATCACCCATTTGTAACGGCAGGGAGCCTGCTCTGTGAGCCCACGCTCTTCGGCAAGAACAGGATGGGTTGGGAACGCGGCGTGGATCACGTCGATGATTCGTTGTTCGGCCTGATGGTCGGCATTCGTGACTAGGTTGAGAAGCTGCTTGTGTTCAATGCGAACACCACTGCGCGAGCATTCAATGAGAATGGCGCCGGCCTTGCGGGCCGCATCAATGGCAACAATAAGCAGCGCGTCGAGGGATATATCTTGGTCATGGGGGAGCGACATGGGGCCGGATCATAACACGAGGAGGCACGTCTACTCCGAAGAAGTGGAGTCTTTTGGTTCACCAGCCAGGGATTCCTGCGTGACCGTTGGACTCAACCATTTGAATGGAAAAGAGTTTAGTTGGCTGAGACAAATGTCTTGCTTGTTTATGGACATGCTTTATAAGCGAGCAGATGCCATTACTGACAAGCAATGATCAGTTTTAAAGCTATCAATCCATGCAAGCCATCATTGTAACTTTATCTATTGACTTGCTTTACAAGCAATGCTATAAAGCAAGCATGCTTCGATTTGGAGGAAGTTG
>SWDH01000045.1:72091-72972 GCA_005116945.1 Nitrospira sp. | reverse complement strand
GGCTCGGCTCAGGCCCTTCTTCCAGATAGCTCATCCTGAGTTGCCCCAGCACGTCTTGTTGTAATGCATTCCGCTTCGATTTGACATCGACGCCAAACACGCGCGCCGCATTCAATCCAAAGATCTGTTCCTTTACCTGACGCGTGAGCCGCTGGTACCGATGCTGCTCAATCAGCTGATCTGGAATCTGAAAACGCCGAAACGCCTCGATCTGCCATTGCGGCGACCCATACCAAATCGAGTCTGTCCCCCAGAGCACGTGGTCGACGCCGAATGCGTCGATGATCTGCCCGAGCAGATGCGCGCAGACCGCCGGATGGGTCGTCACAAGCTGCGCAAAGGTCGAACCGAGCTCCATGTAAATATTCTTAATTCCAGGCTGCGCCTGCTTCATACGACAGAACTCGGTGGTCCAAGGAATTTCGCCTGTCCTCGCAAACACTGTATCCACCGTCGCCGTACTCTTGAGCCCCGAGTGATAGACCAGGAAATCGATGTCTGGAAAGTCTCTTGCGGCTTTGATCAAATCCTTTGGGTGGTTGTAATCCTGCACCGGTCCAAGAGGAAGTCCTTTGTGAACACAAACCCGTTTAATATTGAGCTTGCGCGCTTGCTCCACGTCGTCTCCATAGAACAAATCACAATTGAAGTCGCTCTCGCCCTCTCCCAATAACGCGGACTTCAGAGCACCCAGAGCCATATCACGCAGCAAATCTTCCTCACCCACTACCACGTACAACGACGCAAACGTGCCTTGCGCAAGCTGCGCAGTGAGTTGGGCATGTGAAATAGCTGAGGCCATAGTGGATTCCGATTTATTTGACTTTGATGCCCGCGCTGTCAGGCGCTGAGCGCTCAGTCGGCTTTGCAAGCTGCCCCGA
>SWDH01000045.1:71838-72081 GCA_005116945.1 Nitrospira sp. | reverse complement strand
AAGCGAGAAGCCAAGTCCTCAGCGATAAACCGGCCGGCTTGTTCCAAGGCCCGGTTCTGCAGAACACGGTTAAATTGCAGGTCGGGCGTCACGAAAAACTCCGAGGCGCCCTTTGCCGTTTGCGCCCACACGAGACGTTGCGTCCTGGTTTCTTCCACTTTAACGATCACCACGACCTCTACGCGGCTTTCGAACGTGGTGGTCCGGCTGAAACTGAGCGTCGGAAGTGTCACCGAGAGAATT
>SWDH01000045.1:20183-71738 GCA_005116945.1 Nitrospira sp. | reverse complement strand
CGCCGAACTGAATAGAGCGATCCACCACAAGCCTCTTTGAGCAAATCGATCGCATCGTCATTGAGGCGGATCCCAACCCGCTCAGCATCCTGTTTGAGCCAAGGAAGCCACTGCGCCTCTCTCAGAGGAGAACAATCGACCGTCACTGCGGCTTTCGTGAGAGCTTGGGTAAACTTGAGTCGCCCATCAAGTTTCGATGCGACAAAAATCACAGCGGTGGAGTCGTTCGGCGCCTTCAGATAGGGAAGGATCGCGTCGCATTCTCGGGCCGGAAGTTTATCGGCCGCTTTTACCACCACCATGCGCCGAGGCGCGAATACGGCGACCTCCGAGGCACAGGTGACAATCTCCGCCCCGCTCACATCGTCTCCATAGAACAGATCGCAATTAAAATCGCTCTCACCTTCCCCTAACAAGGTGGACTTCAGCGCGCCGAGAGCCATATCACGCAGCAAATCTTCCTCGCCGATCACCGCATAGAGCGGCGCGACCGTGCCTTGCGCAAGCTGCGCATTGAGCTGAGCATGAGAGAGCGCGGATGCCATTAGGAGATATCCGATTTATTTGATGTGGTTGTCCACGTTGTCCGGTGCCTGACGTGCTGGTGGCTTTGTCAGCTCTCCCGATTCCAACTGGAGCAAAAAGCGGGAGGCTAAATCCTCGGCCACGAAGCGCCCGGCTTGCTCCAAGGCCCGGTTCTGTAGAGCGCGGTTAAATTGCAAGTCCGGCGTCACGTAGAACTCCGACGCGCCCTTCGCTACTTGGGTCCACACGACACGTTGAGTCCTAGTCTCCTCCACCTTCACGATCACAACCACCTCTGCGCGGCTTTCGAGCGTGTTGGTCTGGGTGAAACTGAGCGTGGGAAGAAGAACCGAAAGAATTTGCCCGGACAGCACCAGATCAGCTGCCTCAGAATCTGCAACAACTTGGGCTCCACTGCCCGAGGAAAATTCATGCCGCAGATAGTTGGTATAACGGGTTTCCAAGTTCGGCTCAAACGTTCGGTTTTCCAACGTCCGGACAACCAGCCGTGGTGGCGGTGACGTCGATACGGGGGCCGCAGCAGCTCCTCCAATAGTGGGCCCAGTTCCCTCCACACGGAATTGATAGCCGCAGGCCCCTAGAAGCACAAGGAACAGGCAGAGTGCTGAGACGTGAGCGCTGAGCGTGAAAAGGCGGTACACCTTCCGGTCTTGAGTCGCACTCTCCTTGATCTCAGCACTCAGCACTCAGCACCTCTTGAGACAACGAAGTTTATGAGCTTTTTCTCCACATAGATCAATTTTGTGATCTCCTTACCCTGCAGCCACTCCGCAACTTGCGCACGAGCCAGTTCTTTGATCTGTTCGGGAGTGGCGTCGGCGCCCACGTCGAGTTTGGCTCGCAACTTTCCATTTACCTGGATCGGAATGGTCAACCGATCGCTGATGGTCATGGCCGGATCGAAGATCGGCCATGGCTGTTGAGCGACGCTCGGTCGATGACCCAGCACCTCCCACAATTCCTCCGTCAGATGCGGCGCAAAGGGCGCCAGAAGAAGAACGAAAGGCTCAAGCAAGGCCCGTGAGCGCTGCTCGACTTTCGTCATCTCGTTCGTAAACACCATCATCTGGGAGATCGCCGTATTGAAGCGCAATCCTTCGATGTCCTCGGTCACCTTCTTGATCGTCTGGTGGAGCACACGTTGGTGTTCGAGCGGAGGAACTGTGTCCATCACGGCACTCGACAATCGACCCTCTTCATTCACCATGAGCCGCCACACCCGTTCGAGAAACCGCGTAACCCCTTCCACACCTCTCGTGCTCCAAGGCTTCACGGCCTCCAGTGGACCCATGAACATTTCGTAGAGCCGCACCGCATCGGCCCCGAACTGGTCCATCATCTCATCGGGATTCACGACATTGCCGCGCGATTTCGACATCTTCTGGTTGTCTTCTCCCAGGACCATCCCCTGATGCACCAGTTTTTTGAATGGCTCCGGCGTGCTGACGACTCCGATGTCGAACAATACCTTGTGCCAAAACCGCGCATAGAGCAAATGCAGCACGGCATGTTCGCTGCCGCCGATGTAAAGATCCACCGGCATCCAATAGCGCTCCTGTGCAGGATCGACGAGCTGCTTCTGATTCTTCGGATCGATAAATCGTAGATAATACCAACAGGAGCCGGCCCACTGAGGCATCGTGTTGGTTTCACGATGCGCCGCTGCTCCGCTGATCGGATCGGTGGTCGTCAGCCATTCAGTAAGATTTGCCAGCGGGCTTTCGCCGGTCCCGGACGGTTTGAAGTTGTTGGTCTCCGGCAACAATATCGGTAACTGCTCTTCAGGGAGCGGGACGGCCTGGCCATCTACCCACACAATGGGAAAGGGCTCGCCCCAATATCGCTGACGGGCAAAGAGCCAATCCCGCAATTTATAGTTTACCGCCTTGCGCCCCTTGCCCTGCGATTGTAACCAGGCCGTGATCTTCGGAATCGCATCCTCCGGTGTCAGCCCATCAATAGAAAAGCTTCTATCCGGCGTCGTGGAATTGATGACCGTCCCCTTATCGGTCGCAATGAACGCCTCTTGCTCAACCTGACCGCCTGCGATCACTTCGCGGATCGGTAAACGATAGGTCTTCGCAAAGGCCCAGTCGCGCTCGTCGTGCGCAGGCACAGCCATGATGGCCCCGGTCCCATAACCCATCAACACGTAATCGGCAATCCAAATAGGCAGCGGTTCCTTATTCACCGGATTCACCGCATAGCCGCCGGTGAAGACTCCGGTCTTTTCTTTTTCAAGCTCCTGCCGTTGGAGGTCGCTTTTTCTCGCCGCTGCCTCGCGATAGGCGGTGACCTCCGTGCGGCGGTCGGTGGTCGTGACGACTGCGACTAACGGATGCTCCGGAGCCAGCACCATATAGGTCGCACCGAACAAGGTATCGGGCCTTGTCGTAAAGATCCGAACCGTGCCCGGGACGCCGGCGAGATCGAACTCGACTTCCGCGCCGATCGATCGGCCGATCCAATTCTTCTGCATCTCCAACGTGCTGGCCGGCCATTCGACCAGCTTCAAGTCTTCGAGCAGCCGATCGGCATAGGCTGTGATCTTCAACACCCATTGGCGCATCGGCTTGCGCACCACATCGAACCCGCCGACTTCGCTCTTGCCGTCGATAATTTCTTCATTCGCAAGCACCGTCCCCAGAGCAGGACACCAGTTCACCGGCACTTCCGCCACATAGGCCAACCCTCGTTCGAAGAGTTTTAAGAAGATCCATTGTGTCCAGCGATAATAACCTGGGTCAATCGTGCTGATCTCGCGTTCCCAATCGTACGACAGGCCGACACGTTTCATCTGCCGTTTGAAGGTCGCGATGTTCTCAGCTGTCGTGATAACCGGATGGATTCCGGTCTTCACCGCATACTGTTCGGCGGGAAGCCCGAATGCGTCCCACCCCATCGGGTGCAGCACGTTAAAGCCCCTCATACGTTTGTAGCGGGAGACGATATCCGTCGCCGTATAGCCTTCAAGATGGCCGACGTGGAGGCCCGAGCCTGATGGATAGGGAAACATGTCGAGGCAGTAGAACTTCGGCTTAGCCCGGTCGTCAGCCACACGGAAGGTCCGGTGCTGCTCCCAGTAGGCCTGCCATTTCACTTCAAGGGCCTGATGATCGTAGGTCTTACTCATGTTGGCAATGAAACGCGCACGCCTCAAAAAAGAGAACGGACTCTAGCATAGCCCCCTCGGGGTCACAAGATTCCACCGCGCTGCTCTACGAGGCCTTTGCTATACTATGCGCGGCAATGGGACTCTATCGTCATCATATCTTTCCCCGCCTGATGAACTGGGTTATGGCAGGAGAAGAATTCCGTCGCCTGCGCATGGAATTACTCGCTCAAGCCCACAGTGAAGTACTGGAACTAGGAATAGGGACCGGGTTGAACCTGCCGCACTATCCCAAGGCCATCACCCAGCTCCATGCCGTCGATCCTGCCGATCTTCTTCCCAAGATCGTCACGGAGCGCAGTACCAGCCAGTCGTTTCCCGTTCGCATTCAACACGTCACCGCTGAATCATTGCCTTATGACGACCGATCCTTTGATTTTGCCGTCAGTACTTGGACTCTCTGCACCATTCCCGATCCGATCAAGGCACTTCAAGAGGTTCGTCGAGTCCTCAAGCCCGATGGAATGTTTCTGTTTCTAGAGCATGGTCGGAGTGAAGACGAAAAAGTCGCAATCTGGCAAGACCGGTTGAATCCCATTCAGAACATCATCGGCTGTGGCTGCAACCTGAACCGACAAATCGATCAGCTCATCATCCAGGCCGGCTTGAAGATCATGACGCTCGATCGGTTCAACATGCAGAGCGTGCCCAGACTCGGGGGCACGATGTACAAGGGAAAAGCAACCCGACCGGTCTAGATGGTAGGGTTCCCGTTGAGGAGAGAAGAAAAGCCGGTGACCGAGACGAACTGGGTAAGCGGGTTGGGAGGCAATTGCGAGCTCGATTTGGCACTGTGAATGAGATGGGCGACGCCAAATTGTTGTGCGGCCATCAGACAACCCTCGTCATCGTCCATAAAGAAAGACCTTGTCGGATCGAATCCCAATAATTGCCGACATCGAGGCCAATACTCCGGGCGCATTTTGAGATACCCTACTTCAAACGCGTTCACGATTCGATCCACATGCTGATCGAGTCCGGTCTTAGTCGTCTTCACCGACACCCCCGCCTCATGTGCATTGGTGATAATCGTGATACGCTTCCCGATCCGGCGAAGGTCTCGCAAGAATTCTTCCGCCCCCGGTAGGAACCCGATCATGTGATCTAACTCACGATGCAATGCCACCACGTCGATTCCCACTCGCTGCGTCCAATAATGCAGATCGGTCCAGGCTAATTCACCTTCGACCGAGCGGTACATCGCCATGAGGATGTCGCGGGATTCTTCGAACTGTAGGCCATGAAGCGCGGCATACCGACGCGGCAACTCCTCTTCGAAAAAGAAATTGTCGAAGTGGCGGTCGAGCAGCGTCCCGTCCATATCGAGCAGGACATCGTCGATCTCGTCCCAATTGAGAACGTGCCGAGGATGGAGTGGTGAGTCCTGCGTCATCGGGAAAGTATATCGGAGGTCGACCGAGAAGACGAGCTGGTTGTGTTTGTCAAAATTCTTATGTTACGGTCGATACACAATCTCCAATGCCACGCACGAAGCACCCCCCCATACAGCCAGTACCGATACCGTCAACCACAACGGCTCGCCCGCCGATTGTGGCCATTATCGGTCGCCCCAACGTCGGCAAGTCGACGCTTTTTAATCGCATGCTCGGCAAACGCACGGCGATCGTCGACGACGTTCCTGGGGTCACCCGGGACCGTAACTACGCCGATGCGACCTATCGAAATAGGCCGTTCCGTCTCGTGGATACTGGAGGTCTGGACCCGTCGGCATCGGAAGGCATGCTGGCTCTCATCAAGCGTCAATCGGAACTGGCCATTGCAGAAGCGGATATCTTGGTCCTACTGATGGATGGTCGGACCGGGCTGACGACCCCAGACCAGGAAGTGGTCCGTCTCTTGCGCGGAAACCCGAAACCGTTGTTTGTCGTGGTCAACAAGATCGACACACCCAAGGTCGAAACGCTCGTGGCGGATTTCTATCGTTTGGGGACCGACACGCTCTATCCGATCTCTGCGGAACACGGCATCGGCGTCTCTGAGCTCCTCGATGCTCTCTATCCGCTACTCCCCAACCCAAGTGAGAACCCTGAGCTGTCGACCATGCCCCGCATTGCTGTGGTGGGGCGGCCGAATGTCGGAAAATCCACGCTGGTGAATGCCGTGCTCGGAGAAGACCGTGTGGTGGTCAGCGACGTACCGGGAACGACAAGAGATTCTATCGACTCGATCGCCCTTCACCAGGGCCGACGGTATCTCTTTACCGATACGGCCGGTATTCGTCGGCGTGGGAAGATCGATCGGGGAATCGAGGGTTATAGTGTAGTCCGATCGCACTTGGCCATCGGCCGATCCGACCTTGGGATCTTGCTACTCGATGCCACGGAAGGCGTGACTGAGCAGGATACGAAGATCGCCGGGATCATCATCAAGCAAGGACGGGCCTGCTTCCTGCTTGTGAATAAATGGGATCTCCGGGAAGGCGACAGCCAGGCCCGGCAGGAAGTCGAGCAGGAGCTTCGGCGGCGGTTTCCCTTTCTCACCTGGGCGCCGGTCCTCTTCGCATCCGCAGCTCATCCCGATTCGCTTGGCCAGCTCTTTCCGACCATTGATAGAGTTTTTACAGCATTTTCCAAAAGGATCCCGACGGGAGCCTTGAATAAGTTCCTCCAGGAAATCCTCGCCACCCACCCCCTGCCGGTGCGCAAAGGCAAACCGACGAAAATCACCAAATCGGCCTTCATGACCCAAGTCGCCACAGAACCGCCTGTCTTTGCCTTGTTTGTCGGTCACCCGGACAATATCACCCCGGCCTATCTCCGCTTTCTTGAGAACCAACTCCGCGAGGAATATGGATTCGAAGGAACCCCGATTCGTATGCTGGTTCGCAAAAAATAGCCGGCCCACAAGTTCATTTTTTGCCGTCCCGTTACCGTCTTTGTGCGCAATCTAACCCCAGGCATCGCGTTGTAGTCGGTATATGCAGGATTATCGAGCTTCCTGGAGTCGCCGCTTCGGTGCAACTCTTGCACAGTCCCAAGACCATTTCTCCGAAAGGATATCTGTGCCGCAAGCATCTCCGCAAAACCAAGCCGACTTTTCTCAGAACGCTGTTTCCGGACTAGATACGGGACACCAACCCCTCCTGTCTTCCCCCGACTCAGGCATGATCGTGTTTTCCTCATCCGCTCGCATCCTGCACATGAATGGACCAGCCCGTACACTTATGTCACTGTTCGGCACATCCCATGAACACTGGCCACAGGTGGCGCCAGAATCCCTGCCATCGATTATCACGGAATTCTGTCTCGACGTGCTGGCACAACTCCGACGTCGAATTGAAGCGCAGGACTGGACACAATTCGAAATGCGCCGCACCTGTCATATGGTCACACCATCCCTCCTCCTCACAGGGTTTGGGGTTCCGAGTTCATCTACCCGTGAGATCCGTGTCATCCTAACCCTCACTCCCCTCCCCTCCATCCCATCCGCAGTCACAGATTCACAGCTTACCAACCCGTCGATCGCTGTCCACGCTTCTGCTCATCACGTCATGTCGGAAGGACAGGCCTCCAAGCTGCTGTCGTAGAGGCTTGCACCTTGACTCCCTCGCGGGCATCATGCTATTCGCATCACGCTGATGTTGCGTTCCACTGCTACAGTTCGCGGCAACTCTCAGACCGGCGAGTTGCACAATTTCGCACTTCGCTTCTTGCTACGAAGTACGACCGGGTCCTTCTGCGCCCTGTTAGTCGTCGGCGCTCTTATCAGCCCCGTCTATGCCGAGGAACCACCTGAACAAACAGAAACACTCTCGCCCGCAACCGCTGAAACCCCGGATCCGATCCCTGACCCGACTTCTGATCCAACCCCTGATGCCTCCCCTGCTCCCGTTGCCTCCGCAGCCCCAATCACCATCGATCCCTTCATTAAACTCCGAGGATCGGTATGGAGAACCAAGGCTGGGATCGTCTTCCTCAAGACCCCGATCGGACTGCTGAGTCTCAGTTCAAAAACTACGCTGAAAGATCTCAAGGCCTCGCAGGAAATACGGTTTTGGGTGCATGAACGCCATGTCTTCGTCGAGATCCGTAAGCGAGCGGACGATTCGTTAGTCCATCGTTACCTCAGCGGGCCCATGACACCCGGAACCAATGAGCCAGGAACATTGCATTGGTGGGGGCCCGACGGTGACCTGACGGTCCATGCCGGGAAACTGGAAGAACGCCTCACCAGCTATCGCGAAGGAGACCCGCTGACCGTGGAAGTCGATGAGACTAATACCATCAGCGGAGTACACGACTTGCAATTCGACCTGCAGATCGGCCAAGCCCCGCCGGCCGGCTCAGACGTACAACTCCTCCTCTCAGGAACCGTCTCGAAGCTGAAATCCAACTTCGTCTTTGTCCGCACCCCTGTCGGCCTGGTCATGCTCAATTCGAAGATCGGGGTCCCCCGTGTGAAAGTCGGACAACCGATCACGGTCCACATCGACAGTGGACATGTGACCGTCACGCTTCCATCTGCTGAAACAGCCACTCCCCGACACAGTGCGTCACCGACCCCTTAAGGGTGAAATGTAAAAAGTGAAACGTTCCGAAGGGAAGAGTACTCGCTGTCCGACGTTTTACGTTTCACCTTTCACCTTTTACGGCCTTCCTGCCCGCCTTCCTTGACAGGCCTCAACCGACCCCCTAGACTTCGCCCCAGCCATGCGCGCCATTACTTCAAAAACGCCTCCCCGACAGCCAGCCAAGCAAGAGCCTGACGGATTTGATACGCTGTATCGAGACCATGTCGATTTGATCTATCGATACGCCTATCGCCTGTGCGGCGAAGCGGAAGCGGCAAAGGATCTCGTTCAAGAAACCTTTCTGAATGCTTACCAAGGACTCAAAGATTTCCGAGGCGACGCGCGAGTCTCTACCTGGCTGTACACCATTGCCTCACGAGCCTGCATACGGATGCGGCGCAAACGCAAAGGGCAACCGGAACACGAGCTATCGATGGAAGAGTTCGTTCCCACCTCCGAGGGAGAATTTCGCCTTCAGATTCCGATCGACGGACTCAGTCCCGAAGAGGCGCTACAGAACAAGGAGCTTCGGAAGGCCCTCGACCAGGCGATCGAGCAACTGCCCCCCAAATATCGGATGGCGCTCGTGCTTCGAGATATGGAAGGATTGAGCGCCAAAGAAGTGGGGGCGATCATGGGCGTGAATGAGCGCGCGGTGAAATCTCGATTGCACCGGGCACGGTTGTTTGTGCGGCGAGAGCTCAGCGCACGGGGCATCACCCACCACGACGGCCACAAGCATAAAGGCTCGCACTCATGACAAAGACGAAGAAAACAACCCTGGGGCCGAGGAAGCAGTCCAAGCCATCGACTCACGGCCATAGCCATCGTCAAGGCGATTGCGTGGCGCTTCTCCGGCAATTATCCGCCTATATCGACGACGAACTCCCTTCCGACGTGTGTACGGAGATACGACGCCATATGGGAGCCTGCCCGAACTGCGAAGTCTTCATCGCCTCTCTCCAACACACCGTCACGCTTTGCCGACATCGTCCGGCCCCACAGTTGACGTCGGTCGACCGGAAAAATATGCGCCGCGCGATCCTCGATGCGGCCAATGCACAGTGAAAGACACGCTCTGGGTCATAGGCCTTGCGCTTGTGCTCGCAACCCCCACCGCTACGCTCTCAACTGAATTCGAGATGGAGCCGGTCACCGTAGAGATCCGCTCACGGATATTCATTCCCCAACAGATCCACCTGCATCAGGGTCGCAAGACCGTGCTGCGGTTCCGTAACCACGATACAGAACTCCACACCGTCGTCGCCAAGGAACTGTTCCTGAGCGACGACCTCAACCTGGCTGGTAACGGAGCCCCGGAGTTCGGTCCGGAAGGACTCAAGAAAGTGATCATCCCGCCTGACGGCCTCATCGAATTTCAGTTTACGCCGGCACGCACCGGAACCTTCTCATACCTATGCGACATGCCAGGTCATGAGATGCGGGCCGTCATTGTGGTCGAATAACCAGAAAAACAGCAAACGATTCTCCGGCAACTTGTCCGCCTCGCAACGAAGAATTACTCGGACAGACTCCTAGCCGTTTGTTGACAAAGTGAATGACGATGCCCGAAACGACACCACGCCCGAGATCATCGATGGAAGCTCAATGTCCTGCAGGCTGTTCAGAAAGGCCATCCAGCAAGGCCGCAGCGAGCGAAGAAGCGAATCGTACGCTGTGCCGTACGTTGAGCCTCTGAGCGAGGCGAGAACGATGCTGGCGGACTTTATCAACAGCCTGCTAGCCTATTTCAGGTCCATAAAGCAGCGTGGTACAGTGTCGGCTTATTTGTTCTCTCCCTGATTGGAGGAGTCCGCCAGATATGATGCATGTACAGATTTTCTCCCGCGGCTCGTTCAGAGGCCTGCTCATTGCCGGAGCCCTGTTTATCGTGACGATGCTGCTTCTCATCGAAGCCCCCTCGGCATCAGCCGCTGCAAAAAAATCGAAACACTCCATCACCGCTGCTGAAGCGACGGCTCGACGATACGCCGAAGCGATGGGCGCAGGGAATGCGGTGGCCGTCGGCCAACTCGACTTCGCCTGCCAATATTCCCTTGTGGCCGCGGCCCCCCATGGCATCACGCGCTATCCGGCTGACTCCGACCCCGTCTACGATTCCTGCCGGCAGCGCCTCCAGAACGCCCACGCCCCTACCGTCATCCGGACTGATGTCGGTATGGAAATCTTGTGGCCTAGTAATGGCGAACTGATTTTTTTCAGCGAGGACGTGAAGCGCTATCCCGCCTCAGCCTTCATAACAGACTCACTGGGGCTGAGCCCACCGGGAACCGGATTCCGTGTTCATGTTGCCGGCAGCACACGGCTTCCGTCAGCGTCGTTCCGCCTTCGACCGAATGGCCCGGTCGTCGCAGTGCCGACGACCTTGGTAAAATTGTCCATCAGCTACCAGGATCCTCTCACCGCTCCAGTGACCTATGCTGCCGGGTCGGTCAAGTGGACCACAACGATTAAGCGAACCAGGCGCGCGCTGAAAGAAGTGACCACTCAGTGGGTGGTCCTCTCCGGGCTGAAAAAATACGGCTTCGCGGGCGACCAGGCGGTCGTGAACCTTCCCGTCACCAGCGGCGTCATCTTCGGAAGCGGCAAGCAGGAACAGATCCCGTTCGTCACAGAAACCAGCCATGCCCTATCTGAGTCACTCATCTGGTGGGGACCGACTGACAGCCCTGGGATTTTGACCGCGGCGGTCGCGCGCGCGGCCATGTTTCCTGAACTGCGCGACCGCGTGGCCATGCTGAACCGCGTGCTCATCGTCGACCCTCATCAGGCCGAGGCCCTCACGGTGCTGAGCCGACATCTCTATGCCATGGTCCTACGCGAGGCTTACCCATTCCACAAGCTCATGGTGAATGATCCGGCATTGTTCCTGGTCGTGAACGAGCATTTCTGGAATATTTATGCTCAATCGACACGCATGGACCTATCACTGGGAATGGAAATGGGCGGGTTCGACAAACCGACGACGGCCGATTACCTGTACCGCATGCTCTCAGCCATGCAAACACTGGCCGCTGTGCGGCCAGACCAACTCGATAATCGATTTCGGTTAGGCGTGGCCTTGCGCTGGAATAACGATCAAGAACCCTCGATCGAAACCCATCACTCCTTGGTCAAGGCTATTCCGACTGAACAAAAGGCCGGTAGAGCCGAAGCCCTGCTCCAACTCGCCTGGTCCCGTATCAACAAAGTGGCCTGGAACCGCATCCTTGACGACTCAGACATTCGGACTGCCTATCAGAATGCTGACGAAGCACTCGCGCTTGCCGATCTGCCGCTCGATAAATTCATGGCCGAATACACCAAAGCCTACAGTTTGTTGTTCACACCTGACCGGGATAATCGGGCACTCTTGGAGCGACTGACAGAGGCCAAACGATGGTTTGCCGAAATTCCCGGGCAGACTCCGGACATCTGGAATTTCTTCGTCGGAGCAGAATCGTTGAAAGCGGTACTGGACGCAGATCCCATCTTCCAGCCGATCCTAGCTCAGGCTGATGAAAAGAAGGGATAATCGTCCTGTTCAGGCTCAGCGCAAACCCGTCTGATCTGCGCTTCCCTCCCGTTGATGTGTCCACCCCTGAGGGCCTGCTCGCCGTCGGAGGCGACCTGAGCCCCGAGCGATTGCTCGAAGCCTACCGACATGGCATCTTTCCCTGGTACGACGACGACCAGCCCATCCTGTGGTGGTCCCCCGATCCTAGAACCGTCCTCTTTCCCGACAAACTCCATATCTCTCGAAGCCTCAAGAAGAGTCTTCGTCCTGGCCTATTCAGCGTCACACTCGACACCTGCTTTCGCGACGTGATGCAGCAATGCGCAGGACCCAGGCCGCAATATCCAGACGGCGGCACCTGGATCACGGCAGAGATGCTTGATGCCTACACGCTCTTACACAAACAAGGCTATGCCCACTCCGTTGAAACCTGGCAGGATGGAAAGTTGGCGGGCGGACTCTACGGCGTGGCGCTGGGCGGCGCCTTCTTCGCAGAATCGATGTTCACCCGTGTCCCTGACGCCTCGAAAGTTGGTTTGGTATCTCTTGTACGTCAGCTACAGGCCTGGGGATTCCGCCTGATGGACTGCCAGCAATCCTCACCCCATGTAATGGCGCTCGGGGCAGAAGAGATTTCACGCCGGGAATTTCTCGATCACCTCGCCACAGCGCTCACTCTGCCTGAACAGCGTGGACGCTGGCAATTCGACATTCCAGGATGAAGTAGTGAGTTCATAGCTCGGTAATAATCGTGTGTTGCTGCTCGCCTTGACGCTCTCTACCCTCCACGCCATACTGCGCCACCATGCGCGGCCTAGTCATAATTCTCCTGGCTACACTTGTTCTCTCCTCTGGGCAGGCACAGGCTTCTCCTCCAAGCGACACCTCAACAGCAGACCTGCAAAAAAAGGCAGCCCAGGGTGTCGCGGAAGCGCAGACCAACCTCGGGTTGCTGTATTACGACGGGCGGGGTGTGCCGAAGGATTACACAAAAGCGCGGGGGTGGTTCGAGAAAGCCGCAGCACAGGGTCACGCGGACGCGCAATATAACCTTGGGATGCTGTATGACTTCGAGAAAGGCGTCCCTCAGAATTTCCCGACAGCAAAGCGCTGGTATGAGCAAGCCGCTATGCAGGGGCACGCTGGTGCTCAAAACAACCTTGGAGCGCTCTATGAATTCGGACATGGCGTGAAGCAGGACTCTGTGCGGGCATACATGTGGTACAACATCGCGGCATCCCTCTCGACGGATGACCTGCAAAAGGACGTCGCAACAGAAAATCGAGATGAGATCGCAGGTGACATGACTTCCGCGCAGATTTCAGAAGCGAAACGACTGACGAGTCAATGTCGGACACGGAAGTTCAAGGACTGCTGAATGTGGTCCGTCGAAATCCCACTTTTTCCGTAACCCGCTCGCCGTAGCGACCAGCCCATGCCATCCCTCCACAAGCTGCCACTGAGCCTATCCAGGCACCTTGAACTTCTCTTCAAACTGGGGCACACTCTAAGAGTTTGGACGATCTCTCAGGAGGAATTCTCAATGACACGAATAGTTCTTTCTGTAGGTATTGGGCTCCTGCTGACTGTTGGTACGGCGTGGGCAGGACCACTCAAAGATACGACTGCGGCAAATCCACCCGGTGATCACGCGACTGCGTTGAAAACATTCCAATCGCTTGCAGCCCAAGGGAATGCTGAGGCACAGTACAATCTCGGGGAACTGTATGCCAAAGGACAAGGCGTGCCGCAGGATTATGCGCAAGCGCGTCAGTGGTACGAGAAAGCCGCGGCGCAGGGGAATGCGCTCGCACAGAACAACCTCGCGGAACTATATTTCGCAGGCCTGGGCGTCCCGCAAGACTATGTGCGGGCATATTTGTGGGTGAGCCTCGCAGCAGTTCACATGAAGGGTGATGAGCAGAAACAAGCCGAGGAAAATCGAAACGATGTCGCCGGGCGCATGACTCCCGAACAGATTACAGAAGCCAAGCGGCTCACGCAACAGTGCATGGCACTGAAGTTCAAAGGCTGCTGAGTCGGATGTACCGCTCTCTCTTCACCCCAACGCTGACGCTACAGTCACAGTAGATCCACAGACCCATCGCCATCATCCATTGCGACGCCCAAGATGACACGAAACGCTCGGCGCCGAAGAAATTCCTCGCCACGACTTTCTCGATCATTTGACCGAGGCACTCGCCCTCTCTGATCGACGCGGGCGCGGGCAGTTCGACATTCCATGCTCTAAGTCGTGAGCCGATAGCTGTTGAGGGCAACTCAGTGATGTTATGTAACTCGATATCTAAATTATCATGGTTTTTAAATATGACTCTCTTTGATACCCATGTCGTCGCCACCTTTGGTAAACGCTTCCAAGAACTCCTGGAGAATGCGAAACCTGGTTCTGGGGCTTCTGACTATCTCGAACATATGGAGAGATATTGGCGCACCTATCACCCCTTTGCTTCCCCAGACTTCCAACATCAGCTACTGGCGGATGACGACAAATTTTACTCTCTAACTTGGGAACTGATGCTTGGGGCTACACTTTTGGAGAAAGGCTATCATCTTGAACCTAGCATAAATGACAAGAGACCCGACCTGTGCCTAATTTTGGAAGGAAAAAGAATATGGATTGAGTGTTCCTTACCGACTGGCGGCGATCCATTGAAGCCTAACAGTGTTACCGAAACGATCTCTGATGGAGAGTTTCACGATGTACACCATGACAAAAGCGTCTTACGATGCACACAGATTCTTTCAGAAAAGAAACGACAACACCTACGGTGGATTGAAAAAGGTGTGTGTGGGCAAGATGAATCTTTTCTTATTGCGCTTAACGGACTAAATCTGCAACTTGGAATTTTCAACAGTTCGCTGCCAGAAATTTTCCGTGCTCTGTATGGCACTGGAGATATGTATGACGTTTTTGACTCCAAAGACCCAGAGTACAGGGAGTCGGGATATCACTTTAAACCGAAGATTGATAAATCAGAAACCGAGTCAATCTCGACAATCTTTTTCCTGGAAAAAGATAATGGTCACGTCAGCGGAGTGCTATTTTCCACGGACTGGATTATGCGCTCCTCTTCAGCTCCGCAATACTGTTATGTTGAAAACATAAATGGCGTTAATAGAACTGGGAATTTATTTGCTGAATTTTGTCAGACCTATGAATACTCGGAAAATCAGATAAGACTCCCCGGTACAACATGACTATCTTTTTCGAGGTCCCGCATCCCCGTAAAGCCTGATCCCTGCTTCGGACTGCTGAGGGATTAATCGACGCAGTCCCCACTCTTTACCGCAAGGCCCGCGCTACACTCGCAGTAATCACGTCGATACTCTCCACAACCATCCGTAGCAACCTGCCCTCGTCCCTCGAGTACGGCCTCCAGATCCTCGAATGCTTTATCTATCAGGGGTGGGGGCTGATTGATCTTCCACTGCGCGCGTCCAACGAGGGCCTCCTTAGGCCGCGCGTTGCGCGAGCACAGAAGATCATTAGTCTCCACCCCTCCTCTGTTCTGCGAGCAAGAAGGGCACCTGGCTGCTCCCTATCCCCTCCGCTTGACGAGTTATCCTGTATAAATTACGGTCCGACTGAGCACAGAAGGCACGCGGCGATAAAAATTCTCATACGTCGCTCCATTTTGATCGAACTGCATCATTTCCTGTACCATCGACTCCCCATCGTATCATTGACTTCGGTGCATTACCGTGGTAATGTTCATTCATGCCGCTCGCACATTCCAGACTCACAGCGCAGGGCCAGATTTCCGTCCCTTCCGAGATTCGCAGGAAACTCGGGGTCGGGCCAGGATCAGTCCTCGAATGGGACGAGAAGAACGACGAGGTGATTGTGCGAAAAGCCGGACAGCACACCCTGGCAGATGTGCATGACGCGCTGTTTCCCGATGGCACCCCCAAGCGAACAGCCTCGACCAGCCTGAAGGACGGCATCAGAAAACACATCCGTCAGAAATATGCACGCCGTTGATACCAATGTATTGGTGCGGCTGCTGGTGCGTGACGATGCGCGCCAGACCATTGCAGCGGAGACGTTTGTGGCAAAAGGGGCGTGGGTCTCGACCCTCGTGCTGGCGGAAACCCTATGGGTGCTCGACGCGGTGTATCAGCGCTCTCCTGCGCAGATCGCCAACGCAGTCGCACTCATGTTGCATCACAAAGACTTAACGCTTCAGGATGCCGATGTCGCGGCCTTGGCGTTGACACATTTCCGCGCACGGCCCTCGTTGGGCTTCTCCGATTGTCTCGTTCTGGAAATCGCCCGCAAGGCCGGGCATCTGCCGCTGGGCACCTTCGATCGGAATCTTGGAAAACTTGACGGCGCCCACCGCTTATAGCGACCGCCTACACAGCCAAGCACGGCCGTGCGGCAGTAGTCACGCGGCATGCCAGAGACCACGCTGCGGAGGGTTGACCCCGCCAGACAAGCTCCCGATACCTACAGGGCTCAAACCAAACCCACGCAGAGGGTGCCCTGCCGAATCATTTCCATGAGCGACACTTATAAAATCTTTAGAGATGGGAACTGATTGATCTTCCGCTGCGCGCAATTGTCTCACCCGCCCACCCACTGGCACGCCGAGACGTGCCATTAGCCCTGGCGAGGGCCTTCCGATTCCCCATACTTCTCTTTAGAGGAGTGGCCAAGGCTGCCCTTTACTGCGCGCATCGAACGAGCACTTTCTGAATGTGCGCGTTCTGCGAGCAAGAAGGGCACCTGGCCACTCCCTCACCTCTTTCCCATCTTCGCCACCTCCGCAAAATAATGCGCGAAGGCTTTCATACCACCTGAAGCCTGGCCCCAGTCGAAATATTCGTTCGGCGCGTGGTAGCCGTGCTCAGGCAGACTCAGGCCCATGAACAGAATCGGCACCTTCCAGGCCTTCTGCATCGTGACGACAGCGCCGATCGATCCACCTTCGCGGATGAACGCCGGTTCTTTCCCGAACCCGGCCTTCGCCGCCCGCTTCACCGCCTCGACATAAGGTCCCTCGAACAGCCCTTTGAACGGATGGAGCATCCCTTCCCGCTCGACTTTTACGTGCGGATTCAGCTTGGCGACATGTTTCTTGAGCAACGCAAAGGCCTTCTCAGGAGTCTGATTCGGCACCAACCGCATGCTCACTTTGAGTTCACCATGGCCCGGCACGATAGTCTTCACCCCTGGCCCATGATAGCCGCCGGTCAACCCATGCACCTCGAACGTCGGCGCGGCCCAGATCCGACGCATGATGTCGGCGGAATCGTTCGTCCGCAACGTCTGAAATCCATAGGCCTGCTTGAAGCTTTTGACCTGAAAGCCTGACGCGAGAAAGCTCTTGATCTCGGCTTTCGTCGGTTCGACTACATCCTGATAAAACCCGGGAATCTTCACCTTGCCGCTCTTGGCGTCAACACAGGCGTACGCCACCTCCATCAACTCCGCGAGCGGATTCCGCGCCGCGCCGCCCGTCACGCCGGAATGGGCATCTTTCGTTCCCGTACGTAGCGTGAGGCGCGCGCCCAGCAGACCGCGCAGACCATAGGGCATGGCAGGCTTTCCTTTCGCAAGCCAGATCGTATCCGACACGACGACTGAATCCGGTCGAGGAATTGCCGATTGGCTCTTGAGCCCAGCCGCAAAGTTCGGGCTGCCGATTTCCTCTTCCAGCTCCCAGAGAAACCGAACATTGATCGGCACTCCTTGCTCGATGGCATAGCGTGCGCCGAACAAGGCCGACAGCGCCGGGCCCTTGTCGTCCGTCGCGCCACGGCCTTTGTACAACCCGTTCTCGTTCTTGAATGCAAAAGGCTCCTGCTTCCATTCCGGCTCCTGCGCCGGTTGCACATCCATATGATTGTAGATGGTGACTGTCGGATGCTGGATTCCGGTCATCCATCCAGCTGACACGATTGGATAGCCACCGGTCTCTACAATCCGAACGTCGGCCCCGAAGTCGGTGAGGAGCTGCCGTGCAAATTCCGCCATGCGACGGATGTCGGGGGCTCTAGCCGGATCCATGCTGATCGAAGGAATTTCCACCATCTGGCCCAGCAGGTCTTCAAAGCGGGGTCGGCTGGCTGTGACGTAGCGTTCAAGTTGCGCGTGATCGATCATGGGTGAGTCTCCAAAATAGGTGGGCGAATTATAACGAGTTCGTCGAAGAGGCGGAAGGGACTTCTGCCACGACCTTCTGTAAAATAGAACGGTGATACAGCGCACAGCATCTCGTGGACGAATAGTGGTGAGTCTCCTTACTGGCCTCTGGCTGGCGTGGTCTGTGGTTGCCGCTTCCTCTGCGTCAGCGGCGGAACCCATCACCATTCGCGAGATCCTTGATGGACCGAAGTCGTTTCATCTGAAACAGGTCACGTTGCAGGGCACGGTTCGCAATGTGACACCGCTCGATCCCTACAAGCTCCAGGCCGGCACAATGTGCTACGGCGCCTATTTGTTCTACTTGGAAGACGAGACATCCTCGATCAACGTCGCGGTCTACGGACTCTGCGGAATTCCGACTGTCAAAGATCCCGATGTCGAAGATGGGCAACGGATTGAACTGACCGCCACGATCCAGTCACCAAGTCACGGGGGCTACTATCTGAGTTTGCAGGGAGTCAAGGTGGCGAGAGAACGAGAAGGCGTCATTCAGGCGGTAGCGGACCGCATCACCCCACTACCTGATGAAGAAAAGCCCTAACCCAATGACAGACTCCCCAGACAAAGTCACAACGGCACACAGGGCCATCGGCTGGATCGGCACCGGCGTCATGGGGTCGTCGATGTGTGGGCACCTGCTTAAGGCCGGTTATCGTGTGACGGTCCATAGCCGCACGCGCGCGAAGGCGCAACCATTACTCGACCGCGGCGCGCAATGGGCCGAGAGCCCACGCGCCGTGGCGGCTGCATCCGATGTCCTCTTCACGATGGTCGGCTTTCCTCAGGACGTACGCACCGTCTATTTCGACGAGACCGGAGTCTTGGCCGGCGCGCGAGCCGGAATGACCCTCATCGACATGACGACGACGCAACCCGCATTAAGCCGTGACATTGCCGCGGCTGCCTCAGAGAACAATCTCTCTGCCATTGATGCCCCTGTCTCTGGCGGCGACGTCGGCGCCAAGAATGCCACGCTCTCAATCATGATCGGCGGCGAGACCACATCCGTGAAAGCCGTGATACCGCTGTTCGAACTATTAGGGAAAAAGATTGTGCATCAGGGAGGACCCGGCAGTGGCCAACAGGCAAAGCTCTGCAATCAAATCGTGATCGCCGGCACGATGGTCGGTGTCTGCGAGAGTTTGCTATATGGTTACAAGGCAGGGCTCGATCTGAACCGCATGCTCGAATCGATCCGTGGCGGCGCAGCTGCCTGTTGGACGCTGGAGAATCTTGCGCCGAAAATTCTCCAGCGCAACTTCGACCCAGGGTTTTTTGTCGAGCATTTCATCAAGGACATGGGGATTGCTTTGGAAGAAGCCAAACGCATGGGGCTCGCGCTCCCAGGCCTCACGTTGGTACACCAGCTCTACCAGACCGTCCAGACACTCGGGCATGGCCGGAGCGGAACTCACTCGCTGATACTGGCGCTTGAAGAACTCTCACACATCCATGTGAACGCGCCACCGGCATAAATTCCCGCTCTTACATGGTGCTCACATAGACAAATTGTAGACCCGAAGCTTGGATGAACAAGACTGGACTGATCCAACGCACTGTATGGGGTCCGCGTGCAGGCTGCTCAAACAGGCTGTCCAGCAAGGCCGCAGCGAGTGAGGGCCCGAGGCGTACCCTCAGGGGTACGTTGAGGGTCTGAACGATGCGAGAACGACGCTGGCAGCCTGTTTCAGCAGCCTGCTAGTGGAAAGAGAAAGGAACGGGAGCAAAGGTCAGAACAAACACAGCCAAGGCAATCCATCCGACAATGACCCGCTCTCGGCCCAAGGGAACATGGATATCGTGTACCGGAGGATGCCCGAGACCCCATAGCCCTGACATAACGGCCCAGAGCCACCAGCCGGGCCAGCCCACATATCCCAGCACAATGAGGATCGGTACCATGATAAAGGCCATCGTGCGTTGGCGCTTGCCCCACAAAGCGTAGGCCACATGTCCACCGTCGAGTTGGCCGATGGGAATCAGATTCAACGACGTCACAAATAGACCGAACCAGGCAGCAAACCCGATGGGGTGCAAGACGATGTCTGCCTCAGGGGGAATGGACCCAACAACTAGCCACGCCATGAACTGCAAGAGTATCGGTTCGCCCAACTGCAATCCATGAGTCGCCGTCCGATCGACAACCGTCGACAGATTCAGGCCAATAACCAACGCGACGACTGCAGCGATAAAACCGGCCAATGGGCCAGCCACGCCGATGTCGAACAGCGCGCGGCGATTCACAATCGGCCCCCGCAGACGGATAATCGCCCCGAATGTGCCGATAAAATAGGGAGGGCCCGGGATAAACAACGGCAATGACGCCGGGGCGCCGTGAATACGAGAGAGCGCATAGTGCCCGAATTCATGGGTGACCAGAATGGTCAAGAGCGTGGCGGCGAAGGGAACCCCGCTCCAGAGTATCCCAGGCTGTTCAAGCAGAAGATTGACCGGCCCACGAATCGGTCCGTTGTACACCTGATAGGCCCCGGCCCACAGAGTAGTAAAGATTGTCGCAACAAAGAGACTGACGGGCAGAATCCATTTCGAAAAGGGAGCCTCCTCGAATTCGTCACCCTGGGGGAGACGGCTGGGATCCTCAGACGGCCCCGCCACAACCGGCGGCTCTCCGCTACGGATCGGTTGGTCATCGCTCCGCTGATCTACACTCATAGGGCTTGGTTAAGAATCTTTGGCGAAGGGATTATGGTCTCGTTCTTCACGAACTGTCGTGGCAGGTCCATGACCAGGCAACAAACGATATTCAGGCGGCAACCCAAGAACCTGAGTCCGGACCGATTGCAGATGCGTGCCATACAACGTGCTGGGATTCGACCGGCCAATAGACCCAGAAAACAACGTGTCGCCGACGAAGCACATGCGTTGCGAGTCTGCATCCACACGATAGCACATCCCACCAGGGGTATGGCCCGGCGTGGCAAGGCAATGGACGGTGAGGCGCCCTACCAAAATTGTCTGACCATGTTGCGGCGCCTTCAGCTGTGCCGCCGAGGGTTGCCAACTGAGGAGATCGACATCTTCAGGTCCGAGATACACCGGGACCTCACGAAACTTCACAATCTGCTCGATCCCATCGGCGTGGTCTGCATGGCCGTGCGTCAGACAAATCCCAACCAGTTTCAGGTGGTGCGTGGACAAGCACTCGATCATCGCCGGCGCATTGTACGCTGTGTCGATGATCAGCGCTTCACCATCATCATGGATCACATAGCCCTGCACCCCATAACCACCGATCAAGCCCTGTATTGTCTCCATCCAAGCTAGCGGCTGTTGCGCAACCGGCTCCCACTTCTCAATCGCGATCTGCTCTAGCGGATTAAGGCGAAGTCTCAACGCCTCCGCCAGCGCCTGAACTTCAGAGCGGTCAGGTGGACAAGCGCCACGCTCTAGCGCAGTGATAGTCCCGCCAGGCAATCCGGCCATCTGCGCCACATCGCCGACCGAAAGCCCCTGGCCAATTCGCGCCTTTTTAATAATGTCGCAAAAATCGTCTTCAAGAGGCATACATGCGCCCTTAGCGGTCAGCTCTCAGCCATCAGCTTGACTCGACCATCCCCCCTTTTCCTCCTCACCAAAGCTCTGGAAGCGTTCACTCCCTAGGGCGGGGGCTCGGTTATTCCCCTATTGCGGCCGTCGAGCGAGCACATTCTGATCGTGCGCGCTCCGGGAGCAGGGGGGATTGCCGAGCCCCCGCCCATTCTTCCCTCAGCTCTCCGGAGCCAACTTTATTTCTTTCACGTCTCCGAATCCCGACAGCAACTTCGGCAGAGCTTCGCCGGATCCGACAGCCACAATGGTCAACCGCTCTGGGTTGAAATGTTTCTTTGCCGCCGCCAGGATCTCCTCTTTCGACAACGCCACGACGCGGGCACGCACTTGCTGGAGAAAATCCTTGGGAAGCCCGTCGTATTCCAGTTCAATCAACCGCCCCACGATCGCAGATGGACTGGAAAAGGAGAACACAAACGAGTTGACATATGCCTCTTTCGCTTCTGCCAGCTCACTGTCCGTCACCAACTCCGTCCGCATCCGCTCCATGTTCGCCACAAACCGAGCGATGACCTCTTGCGTCGACGGCAACTTCGTCTCCGCACGCATCAACCAAATCCCTTGATCATGCACCCCGGTATTCAACCGGCTGCCGACGGAGTAGGCCAAGCCCCGTTTGGTTCGCACGTCGTTGAAAAGACGGCTGCGAAACGAACTGCCCCCCAGAATGTCGTTCGCGATCGCCAATGACACATAGTCGGGATCCTGCTGTTTGATCGACAGATGACCCAGACGGAGATGTGTCTGCGAAGTTTCCTTATTCACGAACCGTACAATGGGTTTCGGCGGCTGGCTCTGAGGCACGTCGGCAATCTTCAGCACCGGCGCCTCGCCCTTTTTCCAATCGCCGAATACGTCGCGCAAGAGAGCCAGCATTTCGGATTTGTCAAAGTCGCCTGTTACACCCAGTATGATGCCGTTCGGATGGATGGTCTTCCTGTGAAACGCGACCATGTCGTCTCTGGTAATGCGAGTGATCGACTGAATCGTGCTGTCACGCGCAGACGGGTGATCCTCTCCATATAAGAGCTTGCCGAACTCGCGTCCGACGATCGAACCAGGATTATCGTGTCTGCGACGGATCCCTTCTATGGACTGGAGCTTGGCGAGTTCAACCCGCGCCGGCTCAAAGGCGGGTGTCCGAATGAGTCCCACGAAGATCTGAAGCCCTCGCTTCAAGTCCTTGCTGAGCACATCGAGCGATGCAGAACCGGACTGCCGTCCAATCGAGACGGAAAGATCCCCGGCAAACTGTTCAAGCTCTTCGTCCACCTTTTCAGCCGACAGACCCCCGCCTCCACCGGTCCGCATGACGGAGCCTGTCAACGACGCCAGTCCGATCTTGTCTGCTGGATCGAGCCAGCTGCCCGCCCGCATCGTCGCCGTCATGCTGATCAAGGGCAACTCATGGTCCTCCAGGAGATAGACGACCATCCCGTTCTCAAACACCACACGATCCGGTTCCGGCGGAGTGAACTCTACCGGCTTAAACGTCATGTGCCTGGGATCGCTCAACATCGAACTTCCGGCACAACCGGACATCAGCGAAATACACGTCACGGCCAATAAGCCCAGTCCGGTCAAGCTTCGTGTCACGTTCATCATCGCGTCACCTCGCCCTTCGGTGCCGTCACAATATGTTTGTCTCCGGCCTTCTTCACCAACGTCGCCACCGTTCGGTTCGATTTCGTGAAATATTCAGTCGCCACACGCTGGATATCAGCCACCGTGACGGCAGCGATCTTATCCCGGGACTTTAACGCGTAGCGCCAGTCTCCCGCCACCGTCTGAAAGAGTGCTAACTGAGAAGCAAGACCTCCGTTGGATCGAAGCGCCCGAACCAAATCGGCATCGAGATTATTCAGTACCTTTTCAAGTTCCTTGGGCGAGACCGGCTCCGTCTTAAGCCGTTCGATCTCGGCATACATGGCCGCTTCGACTTCTGCCGTCGTGTGGGGCGCGCGCGGCGTGGCGTTGAGGATAAACAGATTGGGGGATCGGACTCCTGGATAATTTGCATCGGAACCGACCGAGACGGCGATCCGTTTCTCACGAACCAAACTTGTGTAAAGCCGGGAGGTGAGTCCGTCGCTCAGCACCGCGTCGATCACGTCGAAGACATAATCGTCGGGATGGCCCAACCCCGGCTTGTGAAACCCGATGACCAGTGAGGGTTCAGCATCGAACTCCACCTCCACCCGGCGCTCCCCCCGTTGAGGCGGCTCAACCGTGACAAGCGGGGGCTGCGAAGGCGAAGCCGGTATCGTGCCGAACGTGCGCTCGATCAACGTCATGACCTCCTTCGGATTGATATCGCCGACAATGGCGATCGTCGCATTGCCGGGACCGTAATAGGCCTTAAAAAAGGCTTCGGTGTCGGCCGGTGTAAGCGACAGGATATCCGACTCCCACCCGATCGTCGGAATGCCATACTGATGCGCGCGGAAGGCAGCCGAGGTGAAAGTTTCATACAATAATCCATTGGGGCTGTCGTCATTGCGCAACCGCCGCTCCTCCATGACCACTCCACGTTCCTTGTAGAATTCACGAAGGACCGGATGCGCCATACGATCGGCTTCGAGCGCAGCCCACAACGGCAGACGGTTCGCCGGAAGATTGATCATGTAGCGGGTCAAATCCTTGCCGGTCGCCGCATTCAACCCGACCCCCCCGTGACGTTGGTAGAGCAAGGCCATTTCATTGCCTGCCACGAACTGGCCCGCCTGATCTTGCAGTTCGGTGAATCGCTTCTGCAATCTCTCGATGGCTGCCCGATCTTCGGAACTGGCCGATTTCTCCTGGCTCTTCCGGGCAAGTTCTCGTTGCCGCTGCTCCAGCTCGGTCCCCACTCGAAACCACTCTTCGAGAATAGGCCGCTCTTTTTCATAATCCTTTGTCCCGACTGTCCTTGTCCCCTTGAACGCCATATGTTCGTAGAGATGCGCCAGGCCGGTTTGTCCGACCTGTTCGTTCACTCCCCCAACCCTGAAGGTCATGTTAAGGGAGACTACCGGCGTCTGATGTCGTTCGACCATCAACACCGTCAGCCCATTCGCCAGTTTCTGTTCCACCACACGATCCGCCAATCCGGAAGCTGCCTGCGCGAGATTCAGGTTCAGGCTGAGGCTCAAGATAAGAGCCGTTGCAAGCAAGAACGCCGTAACGCCTGAACCGTGAAGCGTGGGGAGAGCAAAGGACTGGACGCGGAGGCGCCAGCCGGATCTTTGCCCATCGGTGTTTCGTCGACGACTTCTTGCACGATCCGCATCACAAGATACGAGCGACGTGTCATTCTTCATATGAAAAGCTCCATGAGTTCTTCCGGTCGTTCGATAAACCAGTCCGGGCGACAGGCTTCCATCTTGGGTCGATTCCCCATCCCATACCCGACTGCGCAGACACGAATCCCGGCATTGTGCCCGCCGTTGATGTCGTTGGTGCTGTCCCCGACCAGCACGGTCTGTTCCCTCGATACGTTGAGCTGCTCCATGACATGCAACAGCATACCCGGCTCCGGTTTTAACCCGAACCCGTGGTCCCCTCCGACGACATACTGAAAATGATTCCCCCCGAGTCCTTGAAGAATTGCGTTGGTGTACTCGATCGACTTGTTAGTGGCGACGGCCTTCCGCTTGCCTGCGAAATGCGTGAGCATCTCTCCAATGCCGGGGTAGAAGGTCGTGCGATCGAGGCAATGAGCCAAGTATTGGCGTCTGAACACCTGTAACGCCTCGTCGAAGGTAACCCGACTATCCTCGCCGATCGACAAGCGCAACAACTGCTTCACCCCATCCCCCACAAACCCGAAGATTTCCTCAATGGGACGCTGCGACAGCCCCAGTTCGGCCAACGTGAAATTGACTGACGCAGCAATGTCCCATTTGGACTCAATGAGCGTCCCGTCCAGATCGAAGATCAACAGCTCGACCGAGGTCTTCCCCATTATTCTTTCGCCTTTCGCAACTCTTCTTGTAACGCCCCCAGACGGTCTCGTTTTGTTGGATCGGTTTCCTTCACCCAGGCGTCACGCACAAAATTCACCATCCGCTTCTGCCCCACGTGAGGAGGAAGCATCGGCTCGACAATCTTCCATCGATTCTTGACGCCTTTCACGCGAAACCGAACTTCTTCAGTCTCAACCCGCTGAACGAACCCGGCGGTTTCCAGATACACCGAGCCGATGACCTGAAAAGTCACAGGGATGATGACTTCCAGCCTATCGACCACCTCCCATTGACGATACTGCTCTGCCACCACAAACCCTCGCGTGACGACGACATGTCCCCAGGCCGGTTCCTCATTCCATCCCGTGTAGGACGCGACCGTTTCGGCCGACATGGCATCGAGTCGCGCCCCCTTATGATCGAGCTCCACATACCGCTTCACCACGTCTGCCGGCGAATGTTTTATGGATGCAGTCTGCGCGAGCCCATTTCCGCTTAACAACACCAGGACAAACAACTGACACAGGAAAAACACTAGCCGCCCCATAAGGTTGAGTGTCATCGTGTGCTCTTTACTCCCAATCTGCACTCCTCCCGTAGGAACTGAGTGGACCTTCCATGCGCACGTCCGACAATGGATCTCTCAGTCCGTAAGCATGTGCGGATACAGCGGCCCACTCAGCCGCTTCAGCTCACCCGACTTTGTGTAACTTCATAAAATTGGTCTCCCCGGGCTGACCAATCCTGGTCCCCGACAGAATTACGATCCGCTGTCCCGTTATGGCCAATCCCTCGGTCTTCAGGCGGCGTTCCGCTTCATCGATCCGCTCATCGGTTTGAGCGATCTGCCGCATCGTATGAGGGATCACACCCCAATACAGCGCCATCCGCTGCCGAACGGCCTCAAATGGAGTTAATGAAATAATTGACGCGTGGGGGCGCTGCTTCGACAGCAAGCGCGCAGTCGTACCCCGTTCGCTAAATGCCACGATGACGCTCGCCCCGATGACTGAGGCTGCTGAAGAGGCCGAATGGCAAATGGCTTCCGGAAATGAGCCTTCCCCTTGTGGCGCATCGGACGAACGCGTATACGCCGATCGAGTCCCTTCTTCTGCGGCTCGAACGATTCGGTCCATGACACGGACTGTTTCAATCGGGTGCTGTCCGATCGCCGTTTCTGCGGACAGCATAACGGCATCAGTCCCATCGAGCACGGCATTCGCCACATCCGACGCTTCGGCCCTTGTCGGGCGCATGTGGTACGTCATGGACTCTAACATCTGCGTAGCCGTGATCACGAGTCGGCGGCGGCGGTTGGCTTCGGCGATAATGCGCTTCTGTAGCAGAGGGACCGCCTCCGGCCCCATCTCTACTCCCAGATCACCTCGCGCCACCATCACGCCGTCCGCCTCATCGAGAATCGCGTCCAAGCATTCAACCGCTTCCGGTCTTTCGATCTTCGCGATAATCGGCAAGTCTCCGCCCCATTCGGACACTAATTTCTTTGCGGCCACTATGTCATCGGGACCTCTGACAAACGAGAGGGCCACATAGTCCACCCCCTGCGCAATACCGAACCGGAGATCGTCCCGATCTTTGTCTGTCAGAGTGGGCGCACTGATACGAGTATCAGGTAAGTTCATACCCTTGTGCGAGATCAGTCGCCCCCCTGTCACGACTCTGCATTCGACGGCACCTCCGGTCATCCGATCTGCCATCAGCTCGATGAGCCCATCGTCAATCAGGATGCGGGCGCCTAGCCGGACATCCCGCACCAGGTATTGGTACGTCACCGGGATCTCATGCATGGCGGATGGAGCGGTAGACCGTGCGCCGAGTTGACCGCCGGACCGGAGCAGAGTCGTCACGAGCCTCACAGTCTGTCCGGCAACGAGATCGAGTCCTTCCTGATCGACTTCTCCAACACGGATCCTCGGTCCTTGCAGGTCCTGCACGATCGCAACCGCCACGTGCCGACGACCCGCTGCTTCGCGAATGGCCTTGATCGCACGCGCATGCGACTCGTGGGTCCCATGAGAAAAGTTGAGTCGAGCCGCGTTCATGCCGCTTTCAATTAGCTGATCCAGCACAGTGGGTGAATCGCTGGCAGGGCCGATCGTACACACGATTTTGGCTTTGCGCATAAACAATGCTGTCACTGGATATTGGTCACTCAGCACGCGCGCCGCGCGTGACAGACAAGATGGGCAGGAAATGAGATTCCGACTTATCTCGCATTTCGCGGCATCCTGCTTTTCCCGCTCTGCTCACGATGATCTCTAGGAATGCCATTCTAGCAAACGACCACCAAGCCCACAACGCAACCGCCATTTCAGACGCACGCAACCTGGTTCATCCATGATGGAATCCCTCTGCGATGCTGAGGAGGACAAATTCAGGACACGGCCTTCGCGCTGAAACGCCGCGCGCCTCTCATCTTGTTACGGCAGCTCGTTGCCGTGCATTCGGGCAAAGATATCCCAGTCGAACTGCTTCGGCGCCACCGCGTGGAGTGGGATTGCCTCGATGTTGCCCGGCCCTCGATAGGCCAACATGCACCCGACCACTCGCTCCGGTTCCTTGACAAGACGGCGAATCGCCTCATAGGCCAGGTCTTGTCCGATGGTCTTGTCCTCGGGAGTCGGGGGCGCTCCCCGTAACGTGTGCCCGAGAATCGTGGCTTTGGTCGTAGGAGCGAAGCGATATTCACCGGGGCGTGCCTGAAACTGTGGCCACGTGGCGAGTGTGCTGGCGACATACTCGACAAGGCCTCGCACGCCGCCGTCCGGGTGATGGCGGTGGGGCGTCTGTTCCGCCACCACAAAGAGGTGGCTTTTGTTCGAGACGCCCAAGGTGCGTTTGAGCGTGCCCAGGATGAAGTCGTCGATATAGGCGTCGGGATCGGGATGCTCGTTGACCAAGAGACCTTCGGCCCTGGCCTGATACGCACAGGCAAGGGCGAGATGGCCGGACCCTGCCCCCATGATTTCGACGAAAAAAACGCTGCCCATGGCGGAACTGGTCGCTTTCAGCGACTCGATGGATAGATTCGCCAGAGACACGGCCGAGTGAAAACCCAGGGAGGTCGTTCCCGCGAGATTATTGTCAATCGAGCCAGGAATCCCTACCACCTGGACCCCAAAACCTTCGTAGAGCGCTCGTGCGCCTCGAAGACTCCCGTCCCCACCGATCACCACCAAGGCGCCATCCTCCATATAAGGCCGAAGATGCCGCATGGTAGCCCGTTGCACCTGCTCATCCTTAAAGTCTTCGAATCGGCTGCTCCCAATCGGACTGCTCGCATGGCTACCCATACCTCGGGTATCGTGTTCGGTCACGGCTGTGATCCAGTTGTTGGCCAGACCCAAGAACCCGTGACGAACGAAGTGGACTTCGAGGCCAAACCGGTTTCCTGTCACGCGCAACTCTTTCAACGCGGCGCCGGCGCCGGCGAAATCGCCACCCGAGACCAATGCCACGATCCGCTTGATCTGTCGGGGTTTAAGCACGATCCGATCTCGGCGTTCACGCTCGACCTTCACCCAGGTCTCCCGCACCACCCGTTCCCGCGCCGACAAACCCACAGCGGTGGAATAACCAGATAAGAGCCCCTGTTCGTAGGCCAGCAAGACCACATTATCCTGTCCCTCTTTATATTCGCCAAACTCGGTGAAGGCTTCGCGAAAGGGGCGAGGATCGAGATAAATCATGAGCGCCCGCAATGTGGAGCTGTGGCTGTACACGCACACGGCCTTCCCCTGGTTGGACTGACCCAATCGGCGGAAGCCATCGACGATATCCACGTAGACATCGAAGAAGGAATGCCCACCCGGATAGCTGTAGAGAGGATGTTTGATTAGGCGCTTGGCCGTCGATACATCCACGTCGAATGCCTTTGCGGCCTCCTCGGCTTCCACCTTCTTCTCCAGACCTGTGACCCATCCGAAATCCTGGGAGTCTAGCGCGGGATCGCAGGCGGGCGGGAGTGCCTCAGCATGGTGCGCTTGCGCCTGCATCAGCGCTGCGGTCACCCGCTCATACAACTGCCGCGTATTGGGGCTTTGGCTCACCAGATGGACGAAGGTGCCCGGATCGAGATAGTTGTGAACGTGCAGAAAGTCCAATTGTTGTCCGACCACGCCTAGCATCCGGGCCAAGGCTGCACCGACTGCGTCGGCTTTGGGGACGCCTCGCTCAGGATCCAGCACGTTCGCAAAGCGGCGCCCGACTCGATAGATGCTACTCTCCATGCGTGAGATACCATGACGCATCGTGAACAGAAGCGTGCGACCGGTTAAATCGCGGGGCAAGAGCCAAAACCGGTCCTCGCCCAAGTCCAGCACGATACGATCCTCAACCAATTCCGACGTCAGTTGCGCACGCGGCACAATCGCCACCGGTCGACGATGCGCCGGCTTCTGTACTGACCTGATCGGCATGCGGAGGAGGGGAGCCAATTCGCCTGCTGCGAGGGACATATTCCAGGCGGCAAAGAACACCAGCTCGTCACCACGGCACCCCTCGTCGATCAATGCGCGACGGGCAGCCCGATACTCTTCTGCCCCAGAAAAACTCCTTTGCGCACACGTCACGAACGCCCTGATCTTCTCCATGGCATCACGGGTTCGCTGTGGTCGCTCAGCTCCGGAAGCCGGAATGGGTGGGAGCACAATCCCTTCATCGGCAGTGCGACGCGCCAGCATCTCTCCATAGGCCAGGAGCCCTTCGACTGTCACAAACTCAAGCTGGTCTACTGCGGAATCCAATCTGTACCTCGTTGGCTCGTCCTAGCCCATCGTGCCTGCACGATCTACCCGTCGGTGGCCGGGAGATGCCGGACCGGAAAACATCCTCATCATGATGAATGCATCGGATGCTACGCCGACGGATAAGCGATAGCAACAATTCCCAGCCTCGCAGGTTGCGGAAAAACCATTTTGAGACAGCTGAACTTCGAAGGTCCCTGCGTGTGGGGCAACGGGAGCGCCTTCTCGCAGGTTGCTCAAACAGGTTGTCCAGCAAAGCCGCAGCGAGTGAAGGGCCGAGGCGTACCCTCTGGGGTACGTTGAGGGTCTGAACGATGCGAGAACGCTGCTGGCAGACTGTTTCAGCATCCTGTTAGCGCCTGCTCCCTTCACGCCCGTTGATCCACCAAGATCGTGCGTGCTAGGGTTCACACTGTACGGCTACACCTCGCGATACGAGCGTAACGCTATGGATCGGGCTTGGAAGATGTATGGAATACTCGTGGTCCTGGCTGGGCTGTTGTTCGGTGGCCTTACAGGTGCTTCCAACGCCGGCTCATCCTACGAACCTCCTGGAGCGCCTGCCGCTGCCACATCTGTTCAGTCCGCAGCGCCAGCTCTTCACGGTGCCACGCCACCTCTCGATCGACAGTTGCATCGAGCTGCGAAGGACCCCCTACAAAAAGCCAAAAACTTACTGGAAGCCATTCAGCAACATGGGGGCAAAGCCCTCCCTGGATATGTAGGTGGGCGTGAGTTTCAGAATCGCGAGCGGCGCCTTCCTCCAGGCCGCTATCGCGAGTACGATGTGAATCCAAAAATACGTGGCCGGTCGAGGGACGCGGAGCGGATCGTCATTGAACAAGACACCGGCAGAGCCTACTATACCGGCAACCATTACAGAACATTCACCCCGTTGAATAAGACACCATGACTTCGAAATCTACGCCAGCCTTGACCAATTATCTCGAATCGACGAAGGCTCCCTGGACCTCCTTACTGCTAATCGCCCCTGAGCAGCGCGCCGAATCGCTCGTCCACCCACCGACGGGGTTGACGCTAAAGATCGTTAAGGGCCGTCACTGCAAGACGCCGGCAACGCTGTTTGCGGAGTTTGCACGGGCATTGGAATTTCCCGACTACTTCGGCCACAACTGGGATGCTCTGGAAGAATGTCTGACCGATCTGGAATGGCTGCCAGCCAAGGGCTATATCTTGCTCATCACCGATGCCGCCTCGGTGTTATCCAGCGACGAGACTGAGTTTGAAACCTTTCTTGAGATTTTGCGCGATGCGGGAGAAGCCTGGGGAAGCGGACAAGCCGGAATGGGCGCGCGACGCGCGACCCCCTTTCACGTGCTGTTTGCGGTATCCGAACGGGAAAGAGCCACGCGGGCCCACTGGGGGATGAAAGACATCCGTGCAGAACCGAATCGGACAAAGACAACGCGACAACGACAGCCCAAGCCGAGACCTTCACGCAGCTAGCGTTAGTTGAGAACGAACCTGCTTTCAATTAAGCTCCAACATCAGGTCACGACCATAGGCCACACGCACAAGACGGTCGCACGGGCCGCCGGGGAGACTCCAGCGCAGGAACAATGCCGGCGGTATTTTTCAACATCCGGTGAGGAAAGGAATCACCAATGGGACTCATGGATCAATTGGGGCAAGCAGTCGGTGGGGCAATGGGCGGCCAGGCGGGACAAAACCCTCTCTTGCAGGCTCTCACGGGTTTGCTCGGTCAGAATAGCAGTGTGGGGGGATTGGCCGGCATTGTCCAAGCATTCCAGAAGAACGGACTCGGCGATATTGTCAACTCCTGGGTGAGCACAGGACAAAACATGCCCATCACACCGGATCAGATCAAGCAGGGCCTGGGAAGCGATTTTCTGAGCCAGTTTGCAAGCAAGGCCGGTCTCTCACCGGATGCCGCAAGCACGCAGCTATCCAGCTTGCTGCCCAATGTGATTGATAAAGTGACACCGAACGGGAAGGTTGAAGCTGGAGGGCTCGACCAGTTGCTCAAGATGTTTCAGGGGTAGACGAGAGCACGCCTTCCGACAGATCGATGAAGAAGATGCGCCAGTCCTATGGGCGCATCTTCTTCGGTACATTCAGCACACCTCTCCATTTTCGTAAAAAGGTAGCAGACAGCCCCGTCGAGACTCCAACCAGAGAGTCCGTACAAAGCATTGTCTGCAATCCCGCTTCAATACGTTGGCGATGGACGACACAAATTCCATGCGTTTCACGCATATCGTCGAGAGGGGCCTTCTCACCCACGAGCGCCACTTTCCCTTCTTGTCGACACCATGAACAGATAATTTTCATGGTAAACACCTAGCATTTCGACCAGTACCCGTGCCCATATACAGTATACTGAGCAAAAGTCAGGCCGAAGTCGATTCGTCGCTTAAATAGGCATGTCTACAAGGGATTACGAAAATTCCCTGCCCCACAGCAGCACCGCCTGTATCTAAAAATGCTGCGCGGTGTATCTCTTCTGACGTTTTTGGACTCTGCTCGCTGTATCACCCGCATGAGCCTCCTCTTTCTTGACCAAGACTCGACTGCATGGTACTGTGCGCGCCCATCATGAAAACCACTCGTTCCGCCAAACTGTTTGCCAACGCGCAGCACGTGATTCCCGGAGGCGTGAATAGTCCAGTGCGCGCGTTTCGTTCCGTCGGAGGCCAACCCAGGTTTATTGCACGGGCTAAAGGCGCCCGCCTCTACGACGTCGATCAAAACAGCTACCTCGACTATGTGCTCTCATGGGGCCCGATGATTTTGGGCCATGCCGCTCCATCGGTCATCAACGCGATTAAAAAGGCTGCCGCGCGTGGAACCAGCTACGGCGCGCCGACCGAACTGGAGGTCACGCTCGCCCGCATGATCCGCGACGCCTTCCCGTCGATGGAAAAGGTCCGGCTCGTCAGCTCCGGCACCGAGGCCGTCATGAGTGCAATTCGTGTCGCGCGTGGCTTTACCAAACGAGACAACATTCTCAAATTCGAAGGGTGTTATCACGGCCACAGCGATTATTTGCTGGCGAAGGCCGGTTCAGGGTTGGCCACCTTGGGAATTCCGGATTCGCTCGGAGTCCCAGCGGATTTCGCAAAACATACCTTGACGGCCCCGTACAACGACATCCAGGCAGTGCAACAGATCGTCAAGGATCAGCGGGACAAGCTGGCCTGCATTATTCTAGAGCCGATCGCCGCGAACATGGGCGTCGTGCCGCCAGGGCCACAATTCCTGCAGGCACTCCGTCAACTCACTGAAGAACATGGCATCCTCCTGATTTTTGACGAGGTCATCTCCGGTTTTCGCGTGGCCTACGGCGGAGCTCAAGCGCTCTACGGCATCAGGCCTGATCTGACGGTGCTGGGGAAAATCATCGGCGGAGGATTGCCGGTCGGCGCGTATGGAGGGCGAAAAGAGATCATGGATCTGATCGCGCCGTTAGGGCCGGTCTATCAGGCAGGGACGTTATCGGGAAATCCATTAGCTGTGTCTGCCGGCATTGAAACGCTCAAGCAGCTCAAAGCCCGCGGGGTCTACAAAAAACTGGAAGAGCAGTCAGCAGTCCTCGCCAAAGGGATTGGAGAGGCCGCGAAGAAAGCGGGCGTGCCGATCACGCAAACCAGAGTCGGCTCGATACTTGGAGCCTTCTTTGCGTCAGGCCCTGTGGTGGATTGGAATACCGCGAAACTGTCGGACACAAAACGATACGGGCAATTCTTTCACGCGATGCTGGAACAGGGGGTGTATCTGGCCCCCTCTCAATTCGAAGCCGCCTTCCTCTCAACCGTTCATTCACCCCGCGATATCGAATACACCATCAAAGCCGCGCATTCTGCGATGAAGCGCCTCTAATCACGCCGCGAGTGAATCTCTTTGGATACAGCTCTGAATCCTTTCGGATACAGAATCTAACCCACGCAGGATGCCGAAAACGAGTTCAGCGCGAGGCTCGCAACGAGCGAGCGCCAGAGTCGTAGCTATCTTGGAAGCTGTTCAAAACGACCGTTCAGCAAGGCCGCAGCGAGCGAAGAGGCGAGGCGTACGCTTCGGTACGTTGAGCCTCTGAGCGATGCGAGAACGATGCTGGCGGTTGTTTTCAACAGCGTCCTATTCGTCGTCCTCGTCTTCCGCGTCAAGCACCTCTTGCCGCTTTTGCTCTTCCATGGCGTTATGCAGCAGCATCCTTACAAACATCGAATAGAGCGAGCCTTTTTCCAGCGTCCCGCCTGGAGGAATGGCGATCTTGCCTTCCTTAATCATGCGATCCATCCAAACTTTTTGATCAGGTGCGATCAAGATCGGAATCTCGATCAGTCCCACACGTCCCATCATATCCATGACATACACCTCCATAAAATCGTGAAGCGTCGTTCGTCTCTCGCATCTCGCAAGAGAGAAGGAGCCCATCCTACGAGATACGCTTCACGAGTGACGAAAAACATGGATATAACAGCACGCGGCTTTTTCCGTTGTCAACCAAACCGCCCTGGCATAGAGTGTGCTTTCTTCTACACGTCATGACACAAAGCCAAACTATGTTCGGCGCACTCTTCGTGATCAGCATCATGCTGATCTTCACCAATCAGGTTCCTGCACAGCAATCAACTGCCCCACCTTCTTCATTGTCCACAAGACCCTTAGCTCCCGGGGCGAATGATTCCGAACTCCGACCCTCTTGCGACCTCTGCAGGAAACCAGAGTCCAAACCAGGGAGCAGCCTACGACCTCGACGACTTCACCGCGAGAAAGGATTGCGCCCGCACAAGAACCCGAAGGGAACCCACCGCTCATTCGACCAAAGCATCAAGTCGACGCTGCCTCGTCGTTCCCTCGCACCTCCAGAAAATCAGGAAAAGCGGTATGTGCAACCAGGGGGACCTTCTGAGTAATTGGCCTGGAACTCACAAAAGTTCCAGAATACATTCTGGCGCGTTAAAATTGTCGAGCCGAGATCACAGCAGAAAACAGACAAGGCGAACAGGGGCCAGCATGAGTGTTGCCATGCAGGCGCCCCCTGCTCTTTAAGGAGGCACTATGGTTCATGAAGATCAGATGCTCACCGAGACCGAACAGCGTTACAGGGAACGCCGGGCCGAACGAGAGAAATGCGTTCAAGCAATTCGAGCGGGACATATTCTGCAAGCAGATAGGCCGGACCGAGTACGGGCTCGGTTGAGGCGCCTGGGGATCAACGAGCGCGTGGTGGAGACTATTGTTTCCACACGTCGTGGCATCGCGGCAGAAGATATTTCCCAGGCGGTGGTTGAACTGGGCAAACGTCGCGGGGCCAAAGGCCGAGCGGCCATCACCTCAAGACGGGAGAACGATGCGCCGTGGCGGGAGCAGATACCAGCGATCGGGGCGCTCCCACCGCCAGGTATCATCCCTGGCCAAAACCTCAGCGACATCCTCTTTGAGCGAATTATCGGGAGCAACGATCTCTTGGGCATTTCATATATGGATCTAGGCCTACGGGCGAGTCGTGCCGTGGGCTGCGTCCGCCTCTTTCAGGATGGCCGGCACAGAGGATCGGGAACCGGCTTCATGGTTTCACCGCGGCTACTGCTCACGAACAACCATGTGCTGGAGAGTGCAGAGGCGGGACGTGAGGCCCGCGTCCTGTTCAACTTCCAGGACGACCCCGAGGGAAATGCCCAGCCCACTGTGACGTTTGCATTGGACCCTGAGAGCTTCTTCCTCACCAGCACGCCGCTGGATTTTTCGCTCATCGCGGTGGTCGAACGATCAATGGAGGGGCACGGGATTGAGGAGTTCGGCTGGCTTCGCCTGATCGAAGACGAAGGCAAGGTGATCAATGGCGAGTATGTCACGATTGTGCAGCATCCGAACGGGCTCCCCAAGCAGATTGCCCTGCGTGAAAACCAAATTATCGACATGCTGGAAAATTTTATCCACTATCACACGGATACGGCTCCGGGTTCGTCGGGATCGCCATTGTTCAATGACCAGTGGGAAGTGGTGGGGCTCCACCATTCTGGTGTGCCGAAACGAGACGACCAGGGCCGGATCCTGACCCGGAATAATACGCTCTGGACGGCGGACATGGATGATGGGGCCATCAACTGGATTGCCAACGAGGGGGTCCGAGTCAGTCGCATCGTGAAGCATATCAAGAATCAGTCGCTGGGCAGCCTGGGCCATCGATTGAGAGATCAAATGTTCGAAGCAATACCAACGATGGCCGCCCAAACTCCAAACATGTCGGTGGGAGGGGCGCTCGGACCGCCGCGCATGTCGCCATCACTTGGCGCACCGCACATTCGTGAAGGGGTAGCTACATGGACCATCCCGCTCAGTATCAGCGTTCAGCTGGGCGGCGCCGGACTCATGCAAGACGTCTCCCAACCAGCCGCAACCGGTCACGCCAAGCCGACTCAGCCTTCCACCGAACCGTCACTCCCCGCCCCGAGTACGGCGCTGGATGAAGAACTCCGAGCCTATCTGGAGGAAGCGCGCCAAGCACGGACCCGGCCCTACTATGACAAGAAAGTCGACGCAAAAGATAAAAAATCCTATTACGCGGACCTTTCTTCCTCACTGTCACCGGACGAACTGTTCAGCACGCTCTCCGATTTGGTCAGACGCACTCATGCGACAAAACCCGGGTACAAGCCGAGCAAGGAACTCTACCCGTGGATCGATCTTCGCCCGAATCGCAAACTACGCAGCATCTATTCAGGGATGGAGTTTGACCCGGAAGAGTTGATCCGGGAGGACTTCAGGATCGATCAGGAACGTGGTCTGCGAATGAGGGAGCTGGCGCTGCGAGAATCCACCATGACGGCCTCGCAATTCGGTCAGGAGCTGGACCTCTTGGAGGCGGCGCTACCGTATAACTGCGAACACGTAGTGCCCCAGTCCTGGTTTGGGAAAAAGGAGCCGATGCGCGGAGACCTTCATCACCTCTTCGCCTGTGAATCGGGATGCAATAGCTTCCGTGGCAATACGCCCTACTTCGACTTCCCGGACTTTGAAGAGGTCACGCGAAACGAGTGCGGCAAGCGGGAAGAGAACAAATTCGAACCCAGCGGAGGCAAGGGTGTCGTCGCACGTGCTACACTCTACTTCCTGCTCCGCTATCCCGGCGAGATCAATGCCACGGCAAAGGAGTACACCCAAGATCGCATGGCCACGCTGCTCCAATGGCACCAAGCATTCCCGGTGGATGACTATGAGCGGCATCGCAACCAAGCCATCTTCCACCGACAGGGCAACCGCAATCCGCTCATCGATTACCCGAAGTGGGCCAAGAAGATCAGATTCGAGAGCGGGTTGGGCGATTGATGCCTCTGTCACGCGGGAATGAGACACTGAGGATCAGACTAAAAGGGACTGACCCTTATATTTGCGCCAGGCTGGCGGTATGACCGGTCAAACTAGCCATCCAGACTGCTGACAAGTGGGGGAAAGGAGTCTATCAACTAGCAATTTATTCACAGACTGCGAACTACTGACTTCATACGATCTCGAATTTTTATAGTCGATCCCTATGGAGTCTCGCGGCTTTACCCTGCTCCGCCGAAGCAGATTCGGCTGCGAAGGCCGGACAGCCGTGGTCTCTTTAATGTCTTCAGTGAAACCCGCCGAGCCTACTCCGCCATAGTGCCGACACGGCTACGAAGGCTGGAAGCGTTAACTTCGCCAAGGCTTCGGCACGTCGCCCATAGGCTCTGGCCGACGGGTCGGAGGACACCCGCTGCGCATTCCTCCACAGCTTTATCCATCCTCCGTAGCAGACTACTGCGAAGGCCGGGAAGCCGTGGCTTCCTGCGTAGGCGGGTGAGCGTCGTTCACATCATCCTCCTCTTTAAGCCAACTTGCATTTATTGAGTGGGCGAGGTTTTTTTGAGTTGGGAGAGGGCATCGTCCACTGCTTTTAGGTATGTCGTGCGAGGACCCAGTGTAGACCGGAAGGCCTCTAGCGTCTGTCTTGCCTCGTTGACTTGTCCCGCTGCCGCTTGCAGCACACCCAGAATGTAAGGAGCTGAGAACTGCTTGGACGCCGGGAATTCCTTCTCATCAAACAGCCACTGATAGGTGGCAAGGAGATCTGTCGTCGGGGCTACCACCGTCAGCTTCGTCAACGACTCCCGCGTCACTTGATGAGGCCTGAACAGCGATTCGAAGATCCGGTACAGACGTCCGCGAGAGGTTGCGTCCAAAGGCTCTTGGCCACGTCGCATGTCGTTCGCGACGAGGATTTGCGCCATGTCACATTCATCATTCGATCGATTACCCAATGCCGCCAACTGGAGATCGCGGACAAACGTCCGGTGCTCCGCCACGGTGAGCGCCTGCGTGAAATGGCGGTTTGCATCGGCCAGATCGCCCCCTGTCCACAGAACCCAATGGCCCCACATGACGTGCGCGTAGGCATTCGATGGGTCGACCTCGATTGCACGTTGGTAGTACACGTCCGGCTTGAGCTCTATTCGACCGTCTCGCCATCGCAAGAAGTCAGCCCACCCGCGATACGCGAGCGTGTTGCCTTTTTGCGATCCCTCGCTGCGAGAGATCGCGTCATCCAACGCCGGCAACAGCGGATCGATGATGTCCGCAAAGTGCTTGCCGGATGGCACACGAATATTATCCAGCCATTGCATGGCGAGCTTTGTCCGCGCTTGTGCAATATCTGCGGCCAGTGTGCCCCCAAGCCACTGAAACAATCGGTGACCTTGGACGCTCTTGTTGGCCTGCTCATAGGTGGTCCAGGCAGCGGCGTAGTCTTGCGCCTGTTCTTGCGTTCGACCACGTGCGAGTTGGTCGCCAATTTCACCTTTTAAGGCCATCGTGTTTGAGACGAGAAGGGCGGCAGCCCCCAGTAGCGCAAGCCCAAGCCCAATGCCGAAGATCAGCATCAGATTGGTTGAAATCTTTCGCCTGCGCCCAGCAGTCGAAAGCTGACTGACGGCACGCGCCACGTCGGCGGCCACATCACCCTTTGGCTCGAGGATTGTCACAGCTCGAAGGTAAGGAGGCACATCCTTGATTGGCATGGGCTGGACCATTACGGGAAGGACGTGTCCTGCAGGGTGCTCCCATTTTGCTTGAGCGATGTCCAACTCCGTGAGGGTATAACGTCCTTTGGCCAGCGAGTCTGGGGTCATAAGAAAGATGAAGACATCGCTCTGTTCGATGGCTCGACCAATCCGCTGATGGTATTCATCCCCCGCAGGCAAGTCGTCCCGGTCGAAGAACACGTCGTGCCCTTGCGCCACCAGAGCGAGGTTGATCTGATCTGCTGTCGCTCGTTCAGCTGAGGGGTAGCACAGAAAAATGTTCATGCCGCACCAACGATCGAGTGGCAGCCTATCGGCCCAGAGTTGTGGGATACAGGAGGGAACCTGTTAGTTTTTGTTCTTTGTATTCGACGAGTTCTCCGGACTGTAGCGCGGCGACGGTCACCTTGTCGAGGCACCTCACCTTACCGTTCTGATCCATAACGGCAAGCAGAATTGAGCTTGTACGACGCTGCGTTCCGATCGAACACGACCACATTGATGAGAACACGATACGGTGTCTGTCAAATCCGGGCCACCTCGCCATTGGAGTCATTTTGCTTCGGCGAGATCAGGACATGGCTCGTCCTCTGCGCGCTGAATCTCCTCGCGTGGAAAATAAAAGGGGTCGGGAGGCTTTTACTAGGACTGTTTTTTCTGGCCTGTGGCCTCGCATCTCACCACACCTCCTTGCCTCGCCACGAAGGCACTCCCTGACAGGCTCCTAGCCCTGTCAGGAAATTACTCCGGCTGGCGTTGCGATGAACTATCAGCTGCTGGTCGGGTCGCACTGACCTAGTCATTCGGAGTAGCATTCCATCCCTTTGGATTGGTAGATTGAGAGAATGACAACGCCTATCCATGCGCTGCCGCGAACCACACCACCACGCTGGGGTGGGAGCCCAAACCCCTTCCATCCTCCGCAGTACTACGATGAAGCACGGGCATGGGCCGGTTCTCTCAGCTTGGATCGATAGCGACCATGCCCCATGAAGCCACACTCATCTACAGCGAGACGTTGCTCCGTCAGGCAGTATTCGCGTTTTGGTGGCGTTCCGTCGGCGTCGGATTCTTTGTGGCGCTGCTCATTGCCGCAATCGGTCTCGTCGTACTCGTGGCGCTCGGTCAGTCCTCCTGGATCGTCGGCGGGCTTGCGGTCGTGCTGGCAATCGGCGTCGCGTTCGCCATCATGGTCTTTGTCGTGCACTATCGTCGATCGCTGCAAAAGTTCCGCCAGATGGACAAGCCTCAAGCCGCGTTTCGCGCTGAGGAGGCCTCCTTCACTATGGTGTCCGACATCGGCACAACCACGCTACAGTGGTCCGCGGTCAAAGAGTTATGGCAATTTTCAAACGTGTGGTTGTTGCTCTACTCCAAGGCACAGTTCACGACATTGCCACTCGCCTGCTTGCCGCCAGAAACGCGAGAGTATATTGTGCAATGCGTTCGTGCCGCAGGTGGCAAAGTCGATGACTGAGCGTCCGATAATTCTCGAAATAGGCGTCGTCACAGGTGAACAGATTCACCAAAGGAACTCGTGGTCATCCCCTTTTCGCTTCAACTCATCACAACGGACTTGTTATCCAAAATCAGATAATTCATAGTTAGACAGGCCATTCAGAGGATCTCACATGTCATCGCAAACTGACCCATCGACGAAAAAAAAACGCGGGATTCCCTGGTATGTTTATTTCGTTGGATCAAGCGCCTATACCGCTCTTGGCGGGTGGCTGGCCGCAGACTCGTCTCCTCTGGCAATTGTGTGCATCCTCAGCGCGCCGGTGGGGTTTTTCTATGCTTGGAGAGCATGGAAACAAGAAAAAGACCACAGAGGTAGAACCTAACCATGTGCAGGAGTGAACACGGCCATTACCCGATGGATGGGATCCTCGCTCCTCATAGGCCGAATCGCTGAACTCTCGCGGACTACTCATGCCGGACCTTCCCGAGGGACTGATCCGAACGAATGCCATCCTTGGCGAATATGTCGCCATTCATGATGCCATCTTTAAGTTTTCGTGGCGCAAAGCCCTCTCATCGATTCCAAGGCTGTTCAAGGCCACTGACTTTGGCGCTCACGTCAAAGATCTTGATCGGCTAGCATCAGACCTGACGGAAACTTCTGCGGCATTGAAGGCGGAACCAGGGGCGTTGGAGGGTTCCCACCAATACACAGCGGCCCTGCTCGAAGCAATCCAAGCTCTCCGAAAGATCTGTCGGCGGTTTCACGAGCAACGCCAAGGCAATCTCAGCACGTATCCGATGTCGGAATATGACGCCGATCTCAAGAGCTACGAAGGCCTCGTGAAAACATCCCAAGAACTCGGCATCGCGTTGAACCAGCGCTTACGAGATGAAGATATCCTGCCAGAGAGTTGACCGGGATCGCGCAACAGGGTTGCTGTCGGTACCCGAGGGCACGTGTATGGCCGACAAGCCCTGTCATCTGAAACATAAGAAGCAACTGAAAAAGAAGAACGCGTGAAGATGCTGGTCTCTCCTCAGAGGACACCACCTTTTTAACCGTATCGCGAGATTCACTTCCCGTTGATGGAGGCCCCGAAGGCCTGTGCTCTCTCAGTAGGGGCAAAGGAGACTTTGATCCAAGCCGTATGTCAAATGAACGGCTGTCCGGCAATATCGATCCTGTCCTCTTCCTGTCCCTCTCGTGCCGGCACAAGCGACACAATCCGTGAACTCATCGGCACCGTCACTAACGTGAGCGCACCAGCCATGGCCGGAGTGGCTCCAGTCACATCAACGACGAGCTCACCTGGCTGCACCTCCCATGTACGCAACATCTCAGGGAGCGTGCGGGCGAGCGTCTGATAACAACCGACAAACTCGCCAGTCCCAGCGAGGATCACCCAATCCCACCGTCTAGGCAAGTGCTCGATCTTCGGCTGGACCTCTGATTCTACGAGCGATTTCGCCCCTTCCGGCAACACGAAGCAGAGCGCGTCAGGTTGGAGGCGATTAATCGAATAGACTGCGGCCGCCGCGTGGTCGGTAAGCGCGATCACTAAGGCTTTGACTGGTTGGTCTTGTGCCATTGCGCGCGAACTATAGCATAGGACGGCGTAAAAGCCTTCCGGCTTCGTTCTCGCTTCGCTCAAAGCCTCAACGTACGGATCGAGGTACGCATCGGCCTTTCGCTCGCTGCGGCCTTGCCGGGAAAACTTTTCCCCCGTCCTATGAGTCATCGGCACACTGAGCGATCAATTACGGTCAAGTAATGCGCCTTCTCCTTGACGGTCTTCGGAAAGGCGCTTAGACTTTCAGAACGATCTCTCACTCCTTGTAGCTCTTTCGAACCGTACATGAGGCCCCTCCGATGATCTGGTGGTATTGGATGCTTCTCGGTCTCGTGCTGCTCGGCGTCGAAATGGCCACGCCAGGAGGCTTTTATATTCTTTTCTTCGGGCTCGCGGCATTGGCCGTGGGCACTGTGGCCGGAGTGGGATTCATCCAAGCAGAATGGCTCCAATGGCTATTATTCTCGGCGCTCGCCATCCTTTCACTGCTCGTCTTTCGCGGACCGTTGTTGGCCCGGATCAAATCCCAGGATAAGGAATTGCCGACCGTGGACTCGATCGTGGGCGAGAGTGCGATCCCGCGCGAAGACCTCGTGCCGAGCGGCACCGGCAAGGCGGAACTGCGCGGGACCACCTGGACCGCGCATAACGCGGGACCAGCCCTCTTGAAGAAGGGCCAACGCTGCAAAGTCGAGCGGGTCGAAGGGCTCACCCTGTGGATTACAGCCGAATGAGCAAGAGTCGCCTGGAGGGCCAACGACCATGGAGGAGGTAACGATGAGCGGCGGACTATTTGTCGTGCTGTTGTTGGCTGTGCTGGTGCTGATCATCATCGCCAAGACCGCCGTGGTGGTCCCGCAGCAAAGCGCCTATGTGGTCGAGCGGCTCGGCAAATATGCCGCCACGCTGGATGCAGGGTTTCATATTCTCGTCCCCTTCATCGACCGCATTCGTTACAAACATTCGCTCAAAGAAACGGCCATCGATATCCCCGAGCAAGTGTGTATCACGCGCGATAACGTGCAGGTGTCAGTGGACGGCATCCTCTACCTCAAAGTCTTGAACCCTCAGCGCGCGTCCTATGGCATCAGTGACTATAATTTTGCTCTGATCCAGCTTGGACAGACTACACTACGGAGCGAGATCGGCAAGATCGAACTGGATCGGACGTTCGAGGAACGGACCAACATCAATATTCAGGTGGTGAACGAACTCGACAAGGCTTCAGATCCTTGGGGAGTGAAAGTCCTCCGGTACGAAATCAAAAACATTACCCCGCCAAAGGGCGTACTAGATGCGATGGAGAAGCAAATGCGGGCGGAGCGGGAAAAGCGCGCCGTCATTCTCACGTCCGAGGGCGAGCGCGACGCAGCCATCAATCAGGCCGAAGGCGAAAAGCAGCAAGTGATCAAAGCCTCGGAGGCGAAGAAGCAACAGCAGATCAACGAGGCAGAGGGCGCGGCATCCGCCATTCTCGCCATCGCGCAGGCCACGGCTGAAGGACTCCGCAAGGTTGCGGAAACGATTCAGGTTCCGGGCGGCCAGGAAGCCGTTCAACTGCGTGTGGCGGAACAGTACATCACGAAGTTTGGAGAGTTAGCGAAAACGACCAATACGCTCATCCTGCCGGCGTCGGTCTCCGATGTCGGCTCCATGATTGCCCTGGCAATGAGCGCGATTCGGCAGACCAGTCCCGTCGCTACGATAAAGTCATAGCTAACCGGCAAGTTGCGTTTGACAGACAACGAAGGGTTGCCTAGAATCGCTTTCTATGAAAGAGCACGTACTCAGCACTTTTGCCGAAAGCGCATCCGTCAAGCAACAGTTCGCGCGCGAACATGCCGATCGCATCGTGCAGGTCGTGAAGCTAATGGCTAGGGCCTTTCGTGAAGGGCACAAAGTTCTCTTGTTCGGCAACGGTGGCAGCGCCACGGATGCAGCCCACATCGCCGCCGAGTTCGTCGGTCGCTATAAACGTGAGCGGAATCCGCTTCCGGCCCTCGCCCTTGCCACCGACATCGCCGCCATTACCTGCATCTCCAACGACTATGGTTTTGAAGAACTCTTTGCTCGACAGGTCCAAGCCCATGGCCAGAAAGGCGATGTCGCCATCGCCATCAGCACCAGCGGCAATTCACCCAACGTGCTGAAAGGCGTGGAGGCCGCGCGAACCTGTGGCCTCACCACCATTGGCTGGACCGGTGGGACCGGCGGGAAACTGGCCGGTCTGGTGGAATATCCGTTCGTCGTACCCTCGACAGTCACCGCCCGCATTCAAGAAAGCCACATCACGCTCGGCCACGTCCTGTGTGAACTCATTGAGGAACAGCTCCTTGGCAAAGCCTCCTGACCGGCAGCGGCCCCCCGTCACGACTCCGAGCCTGATCGCGCCGATCAACGTGACGGATCTCACAACGTATCCGCTCAAGAAACGACACAGCAAGGTTCGCATCTCCGATTTTGCCAGCCCCTGGCGCCGAGGAGGCAGCTTCAGCCAATTCTATCGCTCGCTACCGGATATCCTGGGCGTGAAATCGTTGCGCGCGGTCGCCAAGGCCATGGTCAAGGCTCATCGTAAAGGCCGGCCCATTATCGTGGGACTCGGCGCTCATGTTATTAAAGTCGGATTGAGCCCGATTCTCGTGGACCTCATGCAGCAAGGAATCCTGTCGGCCGTGGCCATGAATGGAGCCGGAATTATTCATGATTTCGAATTAGCGCTCATGGGGCACACGTCTGAAGAGGTCGATGCAGAAATCGACGAAGGACGCTTCGGGATGGCGGAGGAAACCGGCCGCATGCTCAACGAGGCGATCATCCGTGGAGCCCATGATCGGGAAGGGCTCGGCGAATCCATCGGCCACTACATCAACCGACGCCAGGGTCAATTTCCCCACCGCGGCACGAGCATCCTCGCGACCGGAGCGAAGCTCGGCATTCCAGTGACCGTGCATGTTGCGATCGGAACCGACATCATCCATATGCATCCTGCTGCGGATGGAGCCGCGATCGGCGCAACCTCGCTGTTGGATTTTCGGCGACTTGCGGCCGTGGTGTCAGGGATGGAAGGTGGCGTGTACCTCAATCTCGGCTCTGCCGTTATTTTGCCGGAAGTCTTTCTCAAAACGGTGTCGCTGGGACGCAATCTCGGCCATCATCTGACCAATATTACGACCGTGGATATGGATTTCATGGCTCACTACCGCCCGCTGACCAACGTGGTGCGTCGGCCAACCCAGAAGGGTGGGAAAGGCTACTCCCTCATCGGCCACCACGAAATTATGGTCCCGATGCTGGCTGCAGCCCTGTACGAAGAATTGGGGTAACCCCTTCGCATGTCTTCACCCTCACACGCATCCCCTCCCGTGACCTCGCAGCATCTGACCCAGATGTGGAGCGCGCTCAATGAACGCTACTTCGGAGGCCTCCTGCCCCCGATTGATCTGGTCTGGAGTCGGAGGCTGACCTCCTCAGTCGGCCTCTTTGTGACTCGTCGAGGACCGCGGCCCCGACTGGATCGGGACGGCCTTCGCCCGCCGACAAGGCGTGAAATTCGCCTGTCCCTTCCTCTACTCCAACAAGTTGTCCAACAGAGCGAGTATGGCGAGCAGGAGATCTGGAGCACGCTGGCGCACGAAATGATTCATCAATGGCAATACGACATTCTGAAAAAGCGGCCAAACCATGGAGCGAGCTTTCTCCGAAAGATGACCGAGATGAATCGAGACGGCGCTCTCGCGATCACCATCTACCATTCCCTGCAGAAGGAAGTCCTCGCCCTCACACAATTCGCCTGGCGTTGTCGGCAATGCGGCCGAGTATACCGACGCCAGCGACGAACGATTGAGCCACGTCGCCACCATTGCGGGATCTGTCGAGGATTGCTGCAGGAGCTGGTGGGATCAGTCGGCCGTATTCCAACCGACTCCGAACGCATTCCCCACACGAAAGTCCCCCTATCGCAACGTCTCTTGCAGCCGCTTCAATTATCCTTTACCTTCTAGCAGGGTGCTCCTGTTGCCAGGACGTGCCGACCAGTACAATTCTAGCGGGCCTACAGAGTTTTCCCGCAGCCTTCTAGGTTCCCATTCAGGAGCAATTGATGCGTTGGTCGCGCCAGATCCTCTTCGGGGATGTCGACGCCATGTTCGCCTCAGCGGCTGCGGTGAAAGACCCGAGCCTCGCCGGCAAACCCATCGCAGTCGGCGGTCCACCGCCACGCGGGATCATCGCTGCGGCTAGCTACGCCGTGCGGCCATTCGGCATCCATTCGGCCATGCCAACGGCGAAAGCCCTCCAGCTCTGTCCCGACCTCATTCTGCTGCCTCCCGATCGGCCCTTGTATCGGCAGCTGCATGATGCGATGCGGGCTGTCACCGACCAGTTGTTCCCGCTCACCGAATGGAGCAGCATCGACGAATTTTATGCCGACACGACAGATCTCCAGACCCGCCATCCCGATCCTCGCTCACTCGGACAACTCGTAAAGAATGCGCTGTATGAGGCCACGGGATTACGCTGCACCATCGCCGTCGCGACCGGAAAAACCGTCGCAAAAATTGCCGCGGATAGCCACAAGCCTGATGGGCTGGTCACGATCCAACCGGGTATGGAAGAAGCATTCTTAGCACCGCGGCCTCTGCGCGCAATGCCGGGAATCGGTCCAAAAACTGCCGCACGCCTGGAACCGCTTGGACTCAAGACGATCGGGGAACTGTTGGATCAACAGTGGGATCAATCCTTACGTCATATTTTCGGCACGCGACTCCACTGGGTTCGAGAGCTTGCGAGAGGGATCGACCACGAACCAGTGGTGGCGGACCGAGAATCCAAAAGCCTCAGCCACGAAACCACCTTCGAACACGATACACATGACCGTCCATTTCTTGAGCGAACCCTGCGCGGATTTCTCCGTGATCTGGCGCGGGATCTCCGACAGGAAGGATTGGCTGCCGGATCCTGCACGGTGAAGCTGAAAAACGCCCGATTCGCTATCTCGACCAAACAACATCGCTTTTCTCACCCGTTGAATTACGATCCCGACATGTGGCCGACCGTCCAACAGGCACTAGAGGAGCTCCTCCGGCCCGGCATTGAGTACCGTTTGGCCGGGCTCGCACTCTCCTCATTGACCCTTGCGCCAACTGGACTGTTCGACCAACGACGCACAAAGGCGATCGAGACGATGGACGCGCTGATGACGAAGCATGGGGCCGCGGTGATTGGGTTAGGCGGCGTGAACCGTGACGACAACGAGTAATGGCTGTCTCTCTCTTTCTATCTAGACTCGCAGCCGGTATGATGGGGCCATGCCCACGAAGGTCGTGACCAGGGAGCAGCTCGCTCCGCTCTTACAACAAGCCAGAGCACAAAAGAAACGGATCGTCTTTACCAACGGCTGCTTCGATCTCATGCACGTAGGCCATACGCGCTACCTCCAGGCCGCGAAAGACCTGGGCGACCTCCTGGTCGTCGCCGTCAACACCGATGCCTCCGTCAAGAGTTTGAACAAGGCGCCGGATCGACCGATCGTGTCGGAGGTTCAGCGCGCGGAAGTGGTCGCTGCGCTCGGCTCGGTCGATTATGTGATCATCTTCAATGAGCCGGACCCCCATAGCCTGATCGCGACATTGCAACCGGATGTCCTGGTCAAAGGCGGAGACTGGGCAGTGGAACAGATCGTCGGCCGCGAGATCGTCGAAGCGCGAGGTGGAGTCGTCCGTACCATTCCCTTAGTCCCAAACGTTTCTACCACGTCAATCATTCAACGCATTCGCTCAACTACAACATAAGCAGTCGCAGTGTCCGATACTACCCACACCCATTCAGCATCCCAATGGTTCGTTCCTGTCGCCACGGCGCTAGAAGGCCAGACAGGCCGTCCCTCTGTGACCGGCCTGTCTGGTTCTGCTGCCGGTCTTGCCCTCACCACCCTCCTGCATCCCCAATTGGGGAAACTGGGGCATCGGCCGTGGCTGATCGTCACTGGGTCGGATGAAACGGCTGAACGCCTCTTCGACGACCTGCATTTTTTCCATGACCTCACCGGCATTCCGACTACCTCCCTCGCCCTGTTCCCGAGGTGGGAAACCTTGCCGTACGAGGGCAGCGCGCCTCATGTCAGTCTTATCGCGCGTCGGATGAACGCCCTGCATCATATCCGATCGACACCGCACACCTGTCTCGTCACCTCCATCGCAGCTCTGATGCAACGACTGCTACCCGTCACGACCTTCATCAGCACCACCCTGCAATTCAAGTTGAACGGCACAATTGAACGAGAGGTCCTCACGGGAGGGCTCTTACGACTCGGCTACCGCAAGGTCTCAGTGGTGGAGATCCCCGGGGAGTTCAGTATTCGAGGCGGTATCGTGGACATTTTCTCGACGGCCTATGCCGACCCGCTGCGTGTCGAGTTCCTTGGCGAAACCATCGATTCGCTCCGACTCTTCGATCCCGCCACCCAGAAGTCCACCGCGAAGCTGGATCGTGCCGTCGTCCTTCCCGCACGCGAATACCTGCGCGCGGAGACGTCGCCGGACGCCCTCGCTCCAATTCCGGTAGATGCTGAGTGGCGCGCACCGGATCTCTATCCAGACATGGACAACCTCCTCGATTATTTCACCGAGCAACCGCTGTTAGTTCTGGATCAGCCGGCAGCATTGACGGAAGCCTGTGAGGACCTCTGGACAAAAATCGACGACGGCTATCTCCACCACGCCGACCGGGAGACGGTCGTCCCCTACCCGTCGCCGGAGCGGTTGTTCCTTTCCTGGCCGGAACTCATGGATCACACGAATGGTTGGTCCACGCTTGCGCTTGAACCCCTGACTCCACGCGATGCGACATGGAATCCGGTTCAGGCCTTCCCGGCTCAGACTCCGGCCAGCGCCGGCCTTGGAGCCCGCGGCATGCCCTTCAGCCAGACCCTCGCCATCATGGATCGCCTGCGAGGTGAATCCCGGGTGGTCCTCGTTGCACGAAGTCGCGGCCAAGTGGACCGATTGCTGGCGCTCTTGCGCGAGCACGATGTGCCGGCAATGGGATGGACAGCGGGCACCTGGGCTGTGACAAGCAAAACCAAAGCACCATTTTATGTCTTGCACGGCGATCTGTCGGCTGGATTCCTTGCACCGGACTTGCGCCTGGCCGTGCTGACGGAAGAAGAATTGTTTGCGAAGGGCGCGCGCCACAAGCCGCAGGCGAAGAGCAAGGCGGCGACGTTTCTTTCTTCGCTGGAAGATCTCAACGTGGGCGACTATGTCGTCCATGTCCAGCATGGCATCGCCAAATATCGAGGCCTTAAACGTCTCTCGGTGCAGGGCTTTGACAGCGACTATTTGATCTTGGAGTTCGCCGGCGGCGACACCTTGTATGTTCCCCTGGAACGGCTTGACCAAGTGCAACGGTACAGCGGGGCGGACGGCCATGCGCCGCGCTTGGAACGGCTTGGCGGCGCCAATTGGGCCAAGACCACGGCACGTGTAAAGAAGGACATCGAGGAAATGGCTCACGAGCTGGTCGATCTATACGCCAACCGCGAGCTCGTGACACGTCATGCCTACGGATTCGACAGCACGATGTACCACGAGTTCGAAGCAGCCTTCGAGTACGAAGAAACAGACGATCAACTCAAAGCGATCCAAGACATTACACACGACATGGAATCCAGCAAACCGATGGACCGATTGGTCTGCGGCGACGTCGGGTACGGGAAAACGGAAGTGGCCATGCGGGCGGCCTTCAAAGCCGTGGAAGCCAATCGCCAAGTGGCGGTACTCGTCCCCACAACCCTGTTGGCACACCAACATTACGACAACTTCTCCGAACGGTTTGCGCCATTCCCGGCTCGCGTCGCGCTGCTCTCCCGATTCCAATCGCCGAAGGAGGCCAAAGCCATTCTCAAGGACGTGGCGTCCGGCGCTGTGGATGTGGTAATCGGCACACACCGACTTGTCCAGAAGGATGTGATATTCCACGATTTAGGCCTCGTCATCATCGACGAAGAACAGTGGTTCGGCGTCAAACATAAAGAACGATTGAAACAGCTCCGCACCCAAGTCGATGTCTTGACGCTCACGGCCACTCCGATTCCCCGCACCTTGCAAATGGCCATGGCGAGCGTGCGAGATCTCTCGATCATCGAGACCCCTCCGGCAGGCCGCCTCTCCATTCGCACGCAGGTCGTCCGATCCAACGATACCCTTATCCGAGAGGCGATCTTGCGAGAACTAGGGCGGGGCGGGCAGGTCTACTTCGTCCATAACCGGGTCGAAACGATGGAAAAGACAGGGGCCTGGCTCCACCAGCTAGTGCCCGATGCACGGATCGTGATGGCTCATGGGCAAATGAACGCCAAACCACTTGAAGCCGTGATGCTGAAGTTCTTTCGCCGTGAGGCGGACGTGCTGATCGCCTCGGCCATTATTCAATCGGGCATCGACGTGCCCCATGCCAACACGATCTTCGTCAATCGCGCCGACATGTTCGGGCTCGCACAGCTATACCAATTGCGTGGACGAGTCGGGCGAAGCGGCGATCAAGCCTATGCCTATTTCCTGGTACCCGATGAAGAACGGTTGAGCGACGACGCGCAGAAACGCCTCACAGCCATTCAGCAATTTACCGAACTGGGCGCCGGCTTTCGCATCGCTGCGGCTGACATGGAAATCCGGGGCGCCGGCAACCTCCTCGGGAAACAGCAATCGGGACACATCGCCGCCATCGGCCTCGATTTGTACATGCAGATGGTGGAACAGGCCGTCCAGCGCCTCAGAGGCCAGACGGTGGAAGAAGAACCAGACCCCACACTCCGGCTCAATGTCTCCGCGTTTATTCCCGATGCGTACGTCGCCGACCCCCACCAGCGACTTTCTTGTTACAAACGGCTCTCGTCCTGTACCCAAGTTGGAGATCTCGCCCTTCTTCACGGCGAAATACAGGATCGATATGGGCTAGCCCCGGACTCCGTCGAGCGCTTGTTCGAAGTGATGCAGGTACGACTCCAGGCAAAAGCCTTGCGCCTGAGCGCAATCGAACTCAAAACCCACTCCGTCATCGTCACGCTCGACGCCAAAAGCCGGGTCTCAAGCCAGGCGATTCACCGGATGATGGACCGGTACAAGAAACGGGTGTGCTTCCTATCCCCGCTGTCATTTGAGCTACAGATGCCGCATCAAGACTGGCCTTCCATCTTTCCAGAACTCACCGGAATCTTGCAAAGCCTGGGAGGCTGTGATACCAACACCACAATGCCGTCATACTCATCTCCAT
>SWDH01000045.1:11420-20083 GCA_005116945.1 Nitrospira sp. | reverse complement strand
CCGGCGAACTCCTCCCACCCCTGAAAGTACGAGTGGCACAGATGCTGCTGCCCAATATTTCCGCCGCGAAAGATCTTGAATACCAGGTCAATCATGGAGGGAGCTTCGCCAAGTTTGCGCAGAGGTATTCCATCGACTTCAAAACGAAAGCGAACGGAGGCGATCTCGGACCCTATCGAAAAGAACTGGTCGACCCAGAAGTCGATGCGGTCATTCATACCCTCAAGACCGGGATGATCAGTGCGCCGATCAAGACGGCCGCCGGCTACTACCTCGTCATGACTGCGCCGCTCGACAAGGAAATTATTCAGGCGGACGTGGCCGTTCGGGAACGCCTTCGTCAGGAACTACTCAACGAGAAGCGCCGGAAACGATTTACCGGCGTGATTGCCGATATCCGCACAAAAGCGGTCATTCGCCTCGCCGATGCCGCCCGCTATGTCACCGACGATGTCGGTAAACGCTGAGTCGTCGCGGATTGAAATTGCTTTCCTCAGACTCCTCAAGTCCTCGACAATTCATGTACAATCCGTCGGGCTCCGCCGTACGGCCGACCACCCTTTCGTAGAATGAGACCTCTGTCCACGATCCGTCCGTTCAGCACAATGGCGCCACACTGGTTAAGACATACCATCTTCTTCGCGATCGGGCTCATCGCACCCGTGTCCCTGCTTTCAGCCGCACAGGTGGACGACGGGATCGTCGCGATTGTCAACTCAGACCTCATCATGCTGTCCGAGGTACAGCGGGAACTCGCGTTGGAGCGCGAGCGGATTCAGAAAGACTCTCGCGCTGACACGCTTGCGCGTCGCCTCAAGACAGCGGAGTACGCCACGTTGACCTCGATGATCGAGCGCAAACTGCAGCTCCAGGAAGCCAAAACGCGGGGTATCACGGTCACGGATCAAGAAATCCAGCAAATGATTCGACAGATGAAGCAACAGGGCGAAACGATCGACGAGTCGAACCCTGCAGATATGAAACGGGTCCGAGAACAGTTGACGCTCCTCAAGCTCCTCGACCGAGATGTGCGAAGTGCGGTGATGGTCGCAGATTCCGATATGAAACGATATTTCCAGGAGCACCACGATCGATTCGCACTCTCCCAGGAATATACGCTCAGCCAAATTCTCATCAAACCCCGCTCACCCGAGGATACGGCCGACGCAAGAGAAAAAGTTCGCGAGGTGATGACGAGGCTTAAACAGGGGGAGTCCTTCGCGGACATGGCGCTGCGTTTTTCCGACGGCCCGAACGCCTCACACGGAGGGAATCTTGGCCTCGTGCGTCAAGGAGAACTCTTGCCGGAGATCGAGCGCACCGTCGCCACCTTGGTGCCCGGTGGCATCTCAGATGTGATAGAGACCTCGGAAGGGTTTCACATTATGCGCCTGGAAGACAAAACACCCAGGCAGTTCCGCCCATATGCGCAAGTCAGCAATGAAATCCAGGGACTCGTGTTTCAGCAGAAAAGCGAGGACGCCTTTCAAACGTGGCTCACGAACCTCAAGAATAAGGCCTACATCGAAATCAAGTTCGAATCCGCTCTTTCAAAACAGCCCACAAGCGCTCACGCCCCTCACCCGTTACCGACGAGTAAGAAATAAGCGCAGCGCCTTCGACCAGTCCAAGCCCTTCTTGTAGTCGGCGAAGCGCACCGACACGTTCGCTCATTTTCAACTTATCCACTTTCGTCGCCACGACGATGGGAGGCCGCCCGACGGACAGCAGCCATGCAATCGTCTCTCTGTCCTGTTCGCTCAGCACCCGGCTCTCCACTAACACCACTACTGCGCGCAACTGTTCACTCCCGTCGAGATACTGCTCGATCAATGGAGCCCACTGAGCCCGCAGCGCTTTCGATACCTTCGCATAGCCATACCCGGGCAAATCCACCACCACGAAATGCGCCAACCCAGGGTCGTCGCTGGCGATCCGAAAGAGGTTGACCAAACGGGTTTTCCCCGGTGTGCGGCTGACCTTGGCCAGCCCCTTGCGCTGTAAGAGAGAATTGATGAGAGAGGACTTCCCGACGTTCGACCGCCCGATGAAGGCGATCTCGGGAAGGTCACTCTTCAGAAATTGCTCTGGCCCCGCACAACTTCTGATAAACTCTGCAGAAAGAATTCTCATGCGCTTCCCAGTCATTCACCGATTGCACATAGTATTGATACAGGTAGTGATGATCTCTGTGATACGCAGCCTCTCATGAGGAAGTCAACCAAACAATCCTTGTCTCGCGTGAAAGTCTTTCTGTTGATTGGCCCATGCCTCCTGGTCGGGGCAGTCCTCTTCTTCTGGTTATTGGCGATGCCGGATGTGTCAAGCTTGCGCACGACCAATCCAACCATGACGGCCCTGATGGAGGCGCGACAGGCTCAAGCGAAGGAAAAAGGCCATACCATTGGACGATATTGGACCTGGGTACCGCTCTCACGGATCTCCCCTAGCCTTCGCCAAGCCGTTGTGGCGTCAGAAGATTCGTCGTTCTTTACCCATGAAGGATTCGACTGGGAAGGGATTAAAGCGGCAGCCAAATACAACCTCGAAGCAGGTGAGCTCAAGCGAGGAGGAAGTACCATTACCCAGCAGCTGGCGAAAAATCTCTACCTATCGTCAGAACGGTCTCTGCTTCGAAAAGCGAGAGAAGCGTTGATTACCCGTTCCCTCGAACAGCACCTCACGAAAGAACGGATTCTCGAGCTATACCTCAATGTCGCCGAATGGGGGCAGGGTACCTATGGCGCCGAAGCAGCAGCGCGACATCACTTCAAAAAACCCGCGCACGATCTGACGGCCGACGAGGCCGCGTGGCTGGCGGCTATCCTACCGGCGCCTCGGCGATACGACCCACTACGAAAAACGAACTTCCTGACGCGCCGCCACAACCGAATCCTCAAATGGATTACCCGTGGATCTCCTCAAACTCCCCAACCTCCCCGGCTAGAACCAGCGCCAAAGCCGGAGCCAGACTCAGAGCCGGAGCCCGGGCCAGAACCTGATCCGGAACTGGAGTCGGGGCAAGAATCGAAAGATCCTCAAGACCAGGAGCGGGCAGACGGCTACAACGAGTCGCCGACCTCAGAGTAGTCCCGTTCACCGAATATCGCCGACTCATGGCTGTAGTGTTTAAACTCGAGGAGGTTCCCGGAAGGATCTTCGAGAAAGAATGTGTGGTGCTCGATCCTGGTGCCGGGGAACCGGACGCGGGGCTGTTGATAGAACGGCAACTGTCTCGCCTGGGCTTGCTCAAAAAACCGTTGCCACGAATCTTTCGACAAAAAAGTCAGACCGAAATGGTGAGGATAAATGCCTTGCTGTTGTGGCAAACGCTCCGTCGTGAGATGAGCCACGAGTTGATGCCCCGCAAGTCCGAACGTGACGGCGTGGCTCGACTCCCTGCCCAACGTACAGCCAAGCCCATCGACATAGAAACTCTTCGCCGCTGCTATATCGTATATAGGAAATGCCAGGTGAAAAAGCGTATCCTTCATGGAAATTTCCCTCGAACATTCGGCCGGCCGGTCCCATTCCACCATCCCGCCGCCATATGGGGTGTCACGTGCCTGATGGCAAATCGGCCGTCTGGCGAGAGGACTAAGGCACCCGCTGATCCACGGATCCGAGACACTAACATGCGCAACATCTGTCGAGCGGCAACTGTAGGACTGTTCCCCATCGCGAGTCGATCGCAGATGCTCTTGGCAATGACAAGGCGAATGATGCCTTCACCGATGCCTGTCATCGAGACAGCACCGCTCCTATTGTCCGCATAGACCCCAGAACCGATGAGGGGGGTGTCGCCAACCCGCCCCGGTAACATCGACTCAACCCCACCGGTCGACGCCCCTGCCGCTACCGTCCCGAACCGATCCAAGGCAACCGCGCCAACGGTTCCGTGCCGTTCTCCTTTTGCACGTTTCTGTTTCGCGAGAATCCGGTCATAGGAGAGGCTGCGCGGAGCGCCGATGGAACGATGCCGATCGAGTGTAAAATGCCGCGCAAATCTCCCGGCGAACGGTCCGACCAGCAGAACATGATCCGTCTCTTCCATGACCAGACGAGCGACTGTAATCGGATGCAGGATCCCTTCGATTGAGGCAACGGCTCCGGCTTTCAAGTGTGCCCCTTCCATGATCGCGGCGTCCATTCGTTGCACTCCGTCCAGCTGGCGATTCGCTCCTCGCCCTGCGTTGAATAGTCCGGATTGTTCCAGAAGACCGATCGTACATTCAACAGCCGCGAGTGCAGAACCCCCTTGGGCAAGGATGCCATGGCCGGTCGCGAGCGCGTCGGCCAGACATGTGGACTGGGCAGGGGTCACCTGTCGTGAACCAGCGCCTCCGTGGGCAAGAATGACAGGGCGATGACTGGTCAATTGAGGAGAAGATTCCGAGCCTGCCGGTAGGCTGGATCTTTCATGCGGTCTAGATCGGACCGCACGAACCCCAGGCCGGTCACGCAGAGTTCGAAGTTGTCGGAAAGTTTCCGGAACAGAGGAGGCTCTTCCCCTGATGGGCTGTCGGCCATTTGCGCAACAATCCCGTAGGAGCGCTTTCCCGTCTTCATATAGTCCACGAGAAAATCCTTGTGGTAAATCAACCCGGCTGTTTTGAGTCGGCGCAGATATTCGGGAAACAGTCCCGCCATGAAAAGCGTGAAATCGCCAATATGCCGATGCACATCCCGCTCACGATCCATCGACTGGGCTTCGAGCAACACTTCCGACTCAAACAAGAGATCCACCACCGTATCAACCGGTTGGTCTTGCTGATTTCTGATTTTATACAGTTGATCGCTGTGGGTAAAGTCGACGAGCAGATTGGAGACGTAGCTGGTGACGTTCGGATCAGGCCACCCAAGATGTTCCGTGAAGCTTTTCTCAGTGAGGGCGCCGAAGAGCTGCCGGAGCGGATGTCGTGGCGGAACTTGCGTTCTCATATCCACCTCTCACACATTCCGAAACGTATGAACTCAGTATAGCAGATGTTGGGCGCACACCGATGTCGTTCCTCTGATACTTCTATCGGTCTTCACGAAGCGGACTTGAGGACCTGAACTCACTCGGTCTTCGGCTATCAATGATAAAAGTCACCGGCCCATCATTCAGCAATTCAACCTGCATGTGTGCGGAAAAGACCCCGGTTTCCACGAAAGTACCCAGGGCTCGCAACTCTTTCACGACCTGCTCGTATAGTTGCCTGGCTTCCTCCGGAGGCGCCGCCTCGTCAAAGCTGGGGCGACGGCCATTCGCCGTTCGCCCAAGGAGCGTAAACTGAGACACCAGCAAGACCGATCCCCCGATATCCACCAACGAACGGTTCATCTTCCCCTGCTCATCGGAAAAGATCCTGAGGGTGCGGATCTTCTCGACAAGATACCGTCCGTCAGGCTCTCCATCGCCCTTCGCGACGCCTAACAAGACCAGGAGCCCGGATTCGATTCGCCCGACGGTCTTGCCCTCGACGTGAACCGAGGCGCTTGTCACCCGCTGAATCACGGCCTTCATAGGCTACGCTCGTCCAGGTCGAAGCGTCGACAACGTTCCTTCAAGGGTGAGCAGTTTTCGTTTCGTGGGCAAACCGCATGAAAATCCGCCCAGCGACCTATCCTCCGCTACAATCCGATGGCAAGGAATCACGATCGGCATCGGATTCGCCCCCACCGCATTGCCGACGGCACGGGCATAGCGGCTCCCTCCAACCCGGGCCGCCACCCACTGATAGGATCGAAGGCGGCCGTATGAAATGCGTCGAAGAGTCCGCCAGACCTTTTGCTGAAAACCTGTCCCGCGTGAAAGATCCAGCGGCAAGTCGAAGGACTGGCGGGTTCCGGCCAGATAGCCGATCAGTTGCGCCTGTGCCTCACGCAATCGTGGAGAAATCGGTTGCTTTAAGAGGTTCGCTGAACGCAATCCCAACTCTGACAGCACAGCCTGTCGCGAGGACTTCGGCAACACCACCGCATCGATCCCTTTTGTCGTTTCTGATACTCCCATCCATCCCCAGTGTGTACGGAAGACACAGGCCATGACGCGTGAGGCGTCAGGCGTGAGATGTTTGAATATAGATGTTCTCTTCTCCATGACTCAGGCCGCTCCTCGTTTGAGTTTTCGTCTGACCATCCCCCAGACCAGCCCAAGTTCTTCAGATCGGAGCAAGGCATGGACACCCATATAACATCCCGCGCTCAATCCAATGGCCACAGCAAGCATGGCAGACTTTTCAATCCATTCACCTGGATAAGTCCAAATCTGTGCCGCCGCGACCCACGCGCAGACCACGCCCAAAGGGACGGAGGCGACCAGCACACGCAGCAACGATCGTCCCACAGAGCCCCATTCCACCCCGCCCAATCTTCGGTTCAGTACGGCGACCAAGATGCCTCCATTCACCATCGCCGCAAGGGCGGTGGCCAACGCCAGCCCTGCTGCACCCAGAGACGACATCAGCAGGAGCGAGAAGACAAGGTTGGCCGCAACGGCGATCCCCGCAGAAATAGCCGGCGTGCGTGTATCCTGCAGTGAATAAAACGCTGAGACAATGATACGAACGCCACCGAAGGCCCAGAGGCCGACTGAATAGCAGAGCACCGCCAACGCGGTCTCGGCCGTATCGTGCGCCGTAAACGTGCCATGTTCGAAGAAGAGATGGATGATCGGCTGACGCAAGAGGATGAGGCCCACCATCGCCGGCAGAATGATAAAGAGAATCATGCGAAGGCCGAATCCGAACGTCTTCCGCAATTCATCCATCGCCCCGCGCGCAGCCTGCGCCGAGAGCGTCGGTAAAATGGCCGTGGCCAACGCCACACCAAAAATCCCGAGCGGAAACTGAATCAACCTCATCCCATAGAAAAGATAGGTTGGCCCTCCTGCAAAAAATGAGGCGAGGATCGTGCTCACCGTAATGTTGATCTGCGTCACGGAAAGACCGAGGAGCGACGGCAGCATCAACTTGCCGATCCGCCGCACTCCAGGATGGCCGGGTGAAAACCGAAATCCGAACAACATGCCTCGTCGACGCAGACCTGGCAACTGCATGGCAAACTGCGCCACACCTCCTGCAACCACACCCAGGGCCACGCCAAGAATCGGCTCCGGCATTATCGGCGATACAAACAACGCGCAGCCGATGATGAAAACATTGAAGAACACCGGCGAGAAGGCCGGCGCCGCAAACGCGCGCATGGAATTCAGAATCCCCATTGCCAGCGCAGCCAGACTGATAAAGATGAGATAGGGAAACATGACCCGTGTGAGAAGGGTTGTCGCACTCAGCTTGGCCGAATCGTCATGAAATCCTGGCGCCAGAAGCCAGACAATCCCGGGCGCGGCGAGAATCCCCACGATCGTGACACCGATCACAATCGTGAGCAACGTCGTGAACACGGCGCTCGCCAATTCCCACGCGTCACGCTTTGATTTTTGAGTGTGATACTCCGTGAAGACCGGAATGAAGGCAGAAGACATCGACCCTTCCGCAAAGAGCTCACGGAGCAGGTTGGGAACACGATAGGCCACGAAGAAAGCATCCGCTGCAGGCGTCGCGCCAAACAGACTCGCCAGCACCATGTCGCGGATGAACCCGAGGATGCGGCTGGAGAAGGTCGCCACGCCGATCACACCGGCAGCTATGACCACCGAGCGCGTCTCATCTTGCGTATTCGTTGGAGCTGGGGTCGCTACCGTAGGATCGGACATGTATCGAGATTCTAGCGGAACGATGCCGGTCAGTCTATCAAGCCGGCTATTATGGCTCCTGAATCAATTCATCCGGTAATTCGTTCGGATTGTCGCCCAGACGACCGGGACAGATGTCGGCAAGCAGCAGGCCGCTCTGCTCGATTCCCTGGCAGAGCCCGCCGACGATATCGCCACACTGTAACCGATCGACAGCGGCCTGAACCACTTGCGCCCATTGGTCGGTCGAGGCCAGGCCGTCCAGCGATCGATCCGGCAACACGTAGATCTGCCGTTCCAAGATCGACAGCAAGATAAGCACACCCGTGCGCTCTCGCGTCTGCGACACGGCATGTTGGGAAAACGCGCGCTCGGCTCTGAGTTGTACTTTCCGCCGCATCCGCTCTGCAGAGGCGCAGAGACGAATGACCGGCCACAGGGTCCCGAGCCACACGCCACATCCGTACGCCACCAGTGTCGGAAGCAGGAGCCACGCCGCGTTCGACGCATGCCACCCCCACGGGAGCCAGTACGATTCAATCGTGAGGAGGAAGGTGAGCACGAAGAGAGCGAGTCCGAGACCGACCCAATGCCGGACCTCGCGATATAGCCCCGAGCGCGTCACGATCATTGGAACGATTTCTGCCTTCGTCCGCTGCTCCGCCGCCTGTACGGCTAACCGGATCCGCTCCCGTTCTTCGGCGGTCAACTCCAGCTTCTTACCAATTTCCACTGGCGCCTCCTCCTCCGAAACCACCTCCACCGCCGCTGAAACCACCTCCACCGCTGCCGAACGAGCCGCCACCCCACCCGCCACTGCGACTGCTATACCAGACCCAATCGTCTCCGCGAGGCCGTCCACGCCCGCTTCCACCGGCCCCTACGGCACTGATAAGCGAGAGCAACAACAGCGTGATCCCGCCGGTAATCAGGGCTGGCATCAGCCAAGGCGCGAGCAGCACGGAGAGGCCCGTACCGGCGA
>SWDH01000045.1:1339-11320 GCA_005116945.1 Nitrospira sp. | reverse complement strand
TCGCTGCCTCACATCGGCACAAGGCAAGACGCCATTACCGAGAACCCTGTGGGCTCAGGGCCTTTGGAGTAATCCGTCTGACCTGAGGCTCAAGCTGATCGGAAGGGTTCACCCCGATAATCGGATCAACAACCATGACACAGTTCCGTCCACCTTCCTTAGCCGCGTAAAGTGCCTTGTCCGATTGATCGATCAACTGCAAAGGCGCCCGCGCCCCAAGCATCGTGGATGAAACACCGCAACTCACTGTGATCACTAAGCGGGATGCCATTCGCATTCTTACCCCGGCCTCTGTTGCGACGCGAAGTCGGAGACGTTCCGCCAGCGCAGCAGCTTCCGCCAACTTCGTACGCGGAAACATTAAACAGAATTCTTCTCCACCGTAACGGCCAATGGTGTCCATCAATCGAAGCCCCGCACTCAGGCAATTGGCGACTGCTTGGATGGCTTGGTCCCCCACGGCATGTCCAAACTGATCGTTAATCCGTTTAAAATTGTCGATGTCTACCATCACACAACTCAGTTCAATGCCATGTTCGCGACTCTCGGTCAACGCGGCGTCAAACTGCGCGAAAAAGGCGCGCCGGTTGAGGCAGCCGGTGAGCGGATCTCGAGAGGCGAGGCGCTCCAGCTCGTCATTCTTCAGCAAGATTTCTGCTTGAGCCACCTCAAGATCCGTCACAGTTTTCACCAAGTTCGCGTTGAACTGTGTCAGTTGCTCGTTCGCCCCCTGGAGTTCTGCCGTTCGTTTCTCGACCTGTCTATTCAATTCCTCCAGTTGTCCTGCCACCTCATGGGCAAGGGCCCACTTTCGGCACAGTGCTGTGGCGAGCTGAGACACTTCGATGCTGTTGAACGGCTTCTGAAGAATCAGCAACTTGTCATTTCGGCCGATACGCTTCGTCACTTCGTCCCACGGCTGGTCGGAGTATGCCGAACAGATGACCACCTGAAGTTCTGGATCCTCTTTCCAGAGGTGTTCGATCGTTTCCAAGCCGTCCCATCCGGGCGGCATCCTCATATCGACAAACGCTACCGCATACGGGCGTCCTTCACTCCGTGCCGACTGCACCTTGATGAGACCGGCCTGCCCCTGATCGGCGCAGTCCAGTTCGAACGGTTCGAATGTCTCCGAGAGCGGCGGATCGTCGAACAACGCCGACCTCGCCTCAGCGAAACTCCCCTCCTCAACTTTCGCGTGAAGGATTTTGCGAAAGTCCTCGTGGATGTCAGGGTTGTCGTCGATCACCAAAACCCGGAGGTTCAGATTCTTGGCATCAGTGGTCATGAAGTCCTTCTCTCTGCGCCAATGGATACGCTCACGTCAGTGACGTCTATGCAGCGTTTGCTGGGAGGGTTCTGACAATCGCTTCCGGCACGAGAGACAGCCTCATTGCTTTCAGCATGGTAAGTTCGCATGTTTTCACATCGACCAAAGCCGTGACGGTTTCTCATATGAAACGCCCACCGAAGTCTTGAGTCGAATCGTGCACCAAAAGTTCGCCCCCTGCCCAACCTTGCTTTCGACGCCCACTGCCCCACCCATCATCTCAGCCAGTCGTTTGACGATAGCGAGCCCTAGCCCAGTACCGCCATATTTTCTCGTCATCGAACCATCAGCCTGCGTAAAGGGTTTAAACAGACGAGCCTGCATCTCAGACTCAATGCCAATCCCGGTATCCCTCACGTCGAAGCGAAGGGTCTCGCACCCACCGGACTCTTCCACAAAGGTCACCTGTACAACGATTTTCCCATGCTCAGTGAACTTCACCGCATTCCCTATGAGATTCGTCACGATCTGCCCAATACGGGAAGGGTCGCCCTCATAGCGGGCCGGGAGGGAATCCGGCAGTAGATAGGTCAGTTCTAACCCTTTGCTGGCCACCGGAATGGAAAAATGTTTGACCGAATCTTCTACAACCTGACGAAGATCGAACGGAATGCTCTGGACGGCCAACTTGCCTGATTCGATCTGCGAATAATCAAGAATGTCATTGAGGATGTCGAGCAACGCCGTTCCAGAACGGTGAACGATTTCGGCAAATTTTCGCTGTTTATCGTTCAATGGTGTCCTTAACAACAGTTCACTCATACCAAGGATGCCGTTCATTGGGGTTCTGATTTCATGGCTCATATTGGACAAGAATTGCGATTTCGCCAGACTGGCCGCCTGGGCAGCCGCCAAACTCTCTCTCGCCTGTCGCCCAAGATTCCATTTTCTTGTCAATGAGGTAGCCACTTGCGACACCTCGATGCTGGAAAATGGTTTTTGCAGAATCAGCAGGCGATCGTCATGCCCCAGTCGGCGAACGATATCTTCCCAAGAATGATCCGTATAGGCCGAGCAAATGACCACCTGAAGCTCTGTATCCACTTCCCAGAGGTGTTCGATCGTTTCCAGGCCGTCCCACCCAGGTGGCATCCTCATGTCAACAAACGCCACCGCATAGGGACGGCCTTCATTCCGCGCCAGCTGCACCATGAAGAAAGCCGCTTGCCCTTGATCGGCACAGTCCAGGTCGAACCGTTCGAGCGCTTCCGAAAGAGGCGAATCGCCGAACAACGCCGCTCGTGCTTGCTCAAACCCTTCGTTCTCAGATTTCGCCTGAAGGATTTTGCGAAAGTCCTCGTGAATGGCCTGATTGTCGTCGATCACCAGGACTCGACGGTTTTGATTATTGGCTTCTCTCGTCATTCGTTTCTTTCTGTCCAGGCTGAAGAGTGAACCGTCATCATTGACGACCTCCAGCCCGAATTTCTTGCCTCCGGCCAGCCATGAATTCATGCATGTCGGTGTGAAGGGCCAGGAGATCGTCCGCGCACCTCTGTATGGTCGTCGCATGCGCTCGCTGCCCAGGGTCGAGCGGGCCATCGAGCAACAGATCCACCCTGCTGGCCAATTCATTCACAGGCGTCAGGATTTCGTAGCTCATGATTGCCAAAAACTCTTCTTTCTCTCGGAACGATTCCGCCGCATCGCCCTGAGGCACATCCTGCTCAATTTCAGCCATTCTCGTGGCAATGCGTTCTTGAAGACGGTCGTTCGCTTCGCGCCATTCTTCCGTTTGTCGTTGCGCTGAAGACTCGAGGCGTTGAATCTGCTGCTTGACTGAGCAGGCCAGGTTCCATTTTTTCGTGAGCGAATGCGCAAGTTGAACGACTTCGATACTGTTGAAGGGTTTCATCAGGATAAGGAGCTTATCGGTATTTCCAACTCGTCGACTCACGTCTTCCCACGGATGGTCGGAGTAAGCCGTGCAGATCACGATCTCAAGGGTAGGATCGACGTACCACAGATTCTCGATCGTTTCGAGACCGTCCCATCCCGGCGGCATGCGCATATCCACAAAAGCCAGTGCATAGGGCCGGCCCTTCCCGTACGCGCTATGGACCATGCCGCACCCTTCTCGCCCCTGGCTCGCGAAGTCGAGTTCGTAGCCCTCTCGTGGTGGAAGACTGGGAGCCTCTCCGAACAAGGCCGCTCGCGCTTGGTCCAGTGAGCCGGAATCTTTCGGCGGCTCCAATATCTTACGAAAGTCATCATGGATGGACGCGTTGTCATCGATAATCAGAATACGCCGATTGTCGGTTGTCTTATCGCTGATCATGCCGCCGCATCCATCACGGTCAATGGAAGATCGAGCATGAATGTGGCGCCACGCCCTTCTCCTTCACTCCGGGCGTGCAAGGCCCCGCCAAGATTCTTAGCGGAGATGGCGGCACTATGAAGACCAAGGCCATGTCCGGCCTTTCTCGTCGTAAAACCCTGAGCAAACAAGCGCGGGAGATTTTCAGTTTTGATGCCTCCGCCAGTATCGGTCACCTCCAACCGCACGGATCCTGTACGGTCGGGAGGCAAGAGGATTCGGACCGTGAGGCAATGCGAATTCGCCGGATATTCGGCCATGGCGTTCTTGGCATTGGTGATGACATTCACCAGAATCTGGAGGACATGATGCCGATCTGTCATGATGGTGTGAACCTGAGCATACTCCCGCACGACCCGGATACCATACTTCTCCGGCTCAGGCATCCCCATCAACAAAGCCTGTTCCATCAAGTCCTCGACCGAGGCCGCCTCACGGATATTCCCTGCGTGGGCGATATCCTGTTGCGACATGATCACCTGTTTGATGTGATCGACTTTTTTGACAAGTGAATCGATTTCGCCCTGGATGGTCTGATGACTTCCGCTCAACGACTCGGCCACCATGCCCAAATACGAGGGAATCTGCTTGCCCTTCGGGTCTTGCGTCAAAAATGTGTCGAGATTGCCCTGATGTTCATGAAACATCGAGGCAATTCTGCACACATCCCCCACCATCGGCTTCTTGAGGGTCTTCAGCAAGGTATCCGTCGACACGTTAATACTATTGAGCACATTCCCGACATTGTGCAGCACACTCGACGCCACATCAGCCATACCGGCGCGGCGAGATGCCTGCACAAGCTGCTGATGCAAGGCTTCTCTCTCTGCTTGAGCCTTGATCCGTTCACTCATCTCAACCTGGAGGGTCGTGTTCGTCGTTTCGAGTTCCTGATTCTTCTCCAAAATGTGAACGCGGGACAACTCTAACTCGCTGTTCGCCTCCTTGAGTTGAGAATTCGCTCGATCGAGTTCAGTGACGTCGTGAAAGGACACCAAGGCCCCTCTCACCGTAGAGGCGTCGTCCATAATCGGCACAGTATTGACGATGAACTTCCGTGCATCACCATCAGGAAGCCCCAGAAGAAGAGACCTGTCGGCTTGGGGCTGCTTGTCCATGATCGCCTCTGTCCAGGGATGCACCAACACCGTGGCGGACGGCGCAGCCGACCTCCACCCCAGGGAGCTAAGATCGGATCCAACCAATGACGTCACTGGCTTTCCCACAGACTGACAAAAAGTATTGTTCGCCAAGACGATGAGATCCCGCGTGTCGATCATGACCACACCCTGCGTGAGGGCATCCAGCGCAGACTTGACCCGAGTGGGAACAATGCCGGAGGGATCGAGCTGACGGAGCGTGCGTTTCATAAAGAGGAAGTACCCGACGAACCCAGACACCGTGACGAATGCCAGAAAACGTACCCATGGATCCGTGAGGAACCAGTGAAGGCCAGACTCGTTCGTTTGGCGAAACGCCATCTGAAGAGCGCCCCACCGTTGGTCGCCTGAAAAAATCGGAACTTGGAGAAACTCGAGGGTAGATTCTTCGCCAGGCGGCTGGACCCATACTCGAGCATGATCACCGACCTGCGCGACAACCTTCCCACCTTCCTGGATGAGTGCCAGCGATAAGATATCCGGAATCCGCTTGGCCAGCATGTCCATCGCAAACTTCACCGTCTCAATCTGGTCACGTTCAGCCAGTGCCGAGTACTGCACCGTCAGCGACTCTGCCATGTCGCGACGATATTCAAATACTTGGCGATCGCGGTTTGGCACCAAGTCGACAAACACATCGCCCGCCATCATCACACTGAGCGTGACACTGACAAGTCCAACACTCACCCATACTAACGGCGTGACTCTCATGATGACTTTGGTTTCCTCACGCGGCCCATCTCTTCCCGTTTGGCTGGCTTTGCCGACTTGTCCAACACTCGATCCAGACCACGGAACTGCCGCTGCTCCTGCTCATCTCCCTTGCGTACTTGACGGTCTCGCTCCCGGCGATCTCTGCCTGCCGACCCCAGTACGGGAAGCGGATCAAAGTGGCGCCAGGCCGGCATCGAGACGAGAAAGCTTGCCAGCAAGGCCCCGCCGCGCAGGATCCATGCAACGAATCCGACCGATAAGGCCATCCCGGACACCGAGGCGACCCGCCCAAGGAGAAGCCCCTGCTGTTCACGCTCTTGCATCGCTCGCTCGAGCGTATCAGCCAGCCTCGTCAAACGCTCAGCAAGGTTGTGGCCCACGGCCAACATCTTCTTCACCGGATTCGAGAGCGGCTCCAGCTCAAGGACCGGCGGCTCTTCGAGTACGATATCCGGCTGCTCCACCCTCCCAGCAAACGTTCGGCTCGGCATTGCCGTTCGCCGCACGGGATCGTCGGTTGCGCCCATCACACTCACCAGCACTGGTGGCGGCAACACAGGCGGCGCGACACCACCAGGAGGAGGTCCAGGAGGACCCGGCACAGGGGTGGGAACAGGAACTGGGTCGGGGGGGGGGGGGGGGGGAGGGGGGGGGGGCGGGGGGACAAATGGCGTCACCGTGAACGTAAACGTCGTCGCTCCAATCGTGCCCCCAGCGCCATCGCTGACCGTAAAGGTGAAACTGTCACTCGCACTGGGGGCGCCGCTGTGGACGAACAGCAGTCGACCCGCATCAATGTCCGCTTGCGTGAAGCTCGTGACCGCCACGCCAGGAGCAGTGATCAGCTCCAGTTGACCGTTCACCGGTCCGACGGTCACCGTATAGGTCAGTTGCCCGGGCGCATTATCTGCATCGGTAACCTGTAACTCAGCGGTGGTAATGAGATCCGTCAATCCTTGAACGACGGTTGAACCCGCGTTCGTGGCAAGACTCGGGACGCTATTCACGGGTGTCACCGTGATTCCAAACGTAGTGGCCCCGATGCTGCCCCCTGCTCCATCACTGACGGTGAAGGTAAAGTTATCGCTGACCGTGAATGAACCATTGTGCACATACACAACCTGACCAGCATCGATCTGTGCCTGCGTGAAATTGTTGATCGCCACGCCAGGGGTTGTGGTCAGTTCAAGTTGCCCGTTCACCGGTCCCACCGTCACCGTATAGGTCAATTGCGCGGGCGTATTGTCTACATCGGTAATCTGCAGCTCAGAGATGATAATTGGGTCAGTCCCACCTCGAGCCACGGTGGAGCCAGTATTGGCCGCCACCACCGGCGCATCGTTGACCGGCGTGCCGGTCATGGCCTTGACCCCGGTGAGCGCGGGGGCCACGCCGTCGCTCACGCTGGTGGCGATGGTGAAGTTGCTGTTGTAGTCCAGGGCCGGGGTGAAGGTCACGCCCGCGAGCAAGGCGTTGACATCCGCCAGCGCGCCGCTCGCCGTCCACACGCCCCCCACGAACGTCGAGGTCACGGCGCCGGAGGTGCCGGTATTCAAACTGCCCGCCGCCACATCCGACAGGGTCAGCGTGGCGGTAATGTTGGCGCTGTCCACGTCGCTCGCTACGATGTTGATCAGGTTCAGCGCGGTGTCTTCGGTGTAGGTCTCCCCCGCACTCAGATTGGTGGCGGTCGGCGCATCGTTGACCGGCGTGCCGGTCATGGCCTTGACCCCGGTGAGCGCGGGGCATCGGGAATTCCGGCCTCTATGAACAGACGATCCGTCTCAAGGATGGGCATCTCATCTCAAAGTGCAGCTGCGCGTTACCGGAAGAGCCGATGTGTCGTCATTGTATTGCGGTCCTCTTGGAGTATCATCGCTGGGCCCAGCCGAGGAGTGGCCAGCAGAGGAGGGTGAAGCCGCCTACAGCCCCACAGCCTGTACAGGTCTCTCCAATTCGCGACGCGGTGCCTGCGTTAAGTACCGCTTCGACGACCGACCTGAAGTTGGGCGAGGTGATGGCATTCATCGAGTGGTTGAGTCCTGCATTGAAGGCATCGGAGCGCGGGCAGACATTGCCTGACTCGCCAAAGCTCGCCGGCGACGTCGCGTCCTGGAGTCAGACCATTCGGAATCTGGACGAGCGCCGCCGCGAGAGTGAAGAAGTACGGATGAACGTGGAATCCGACATGCGGGACCGGGAAGCCTATGTCGGTCGATTGACACAACAAGTGCAAGCGTCGATGGAGGAGATCAAGGCCGCTCAGGCTTGCTCTCAGCAACTTCAGCAGGAATTGACGGCGTGCAGAGAGGTCCTCACGAAGATTTCAGAAATTGCCTCAGAGGTTGGGAGCTATGAGAGCCAGCTGAAGTCTCTCGCAGGTGAGGTGATAGCAAAGGGATCACAACTCGACAAGCTTGCTCAATCGTTTAGGGAAGTCTCGACAACATTGAAATCACTTGCCAAGACCTCTGCCATTTCCTAGTTCCTGTTGCGGATTGATCACGGCGTTGCCGTTGCCCCCCGTCCTGCCAGCAAGCCTGTCGCCCATGCCCATTGGAAATTGAACCCACCGATTCGGCCATCGCAGTCGAGGATCTCTCCGATCAGATAGAGACCAGGCACCAGCTTGGATTCCATTGTCCGGTAGTTGATCTCTTCGAGCGGGACGCCACCGGCGGTGACTTCGGCATGGTTCCAGCCTCGATCGTGGATGACGGGGAGCGTAAACCTGGTCAATGCCACGAGCAGCCGGTCGCGGCCAATGCGCGATAGTTGGGCAACCGCCGTCTTGGGGTCGCATTCGACGTGGGAGCAAAGCGCTTCGGTAAATCGCCCTGGTATCTGCTGCGCCCATGTCTTCAGTAATGATCGTCGAGGATTGTTCGCGGCTTGTTCCATCAGCCACGATTTCGCTTGCTCTTGTGTCTGGCCGGGCAAGAAATTTACAGAGACCTCGACAGGTTCTCCCTGGTCACGTCCGAGTGTCCAGAAGCGGCTGGCATCCATGATCACTGGCCCACTCACACCAAAGTGAGTCCAAAGCATACTTCCCGTTCGGCGAGAGAGAATGCGACCCTTCACGACCATGGTGAGCTCAACCTCCTGCGAGAGACCGGAGAGAGTCTTGTGAAACATCCGGTCATCAAGCATCAACGGCACGAGCGCCGGGACGGTGGCCGTCACGTGATGGCCGAGTCGCCGGGCAAGACCATATCCAAACCCGTCACTCCCCGACTTGGGAATCGATCTGCCTCCGGTCGCCAGAATGACCTTCTTTGCGTAGAGGGTCCCGTGGCTGTGTTGCAGAATAAATCCAGCTTCAGGAGATGTCTCGATGTCTATCACACGATGATCAGTTCGAATATGCGCACCCAGTATATGACAGCGATTGACGAGCGCGTGAAGAATCGTTCGGGCCTTATCAGTGACGGGAAAAAGCTTTCCGGTCTCTTCACGTTTAAGATCGACCCCTAACGAGGCAAACCATGCCACGGTGTGTTCAACGGGGAGCGCGGCCAGCACGTTCTTAATAATGCGGCGATTCCCAAAGAAGTCGATGGGCGAGACGACCTCGTGCGTGACGTTACAGCGACCGCCTCCGGAGACCAGGATCTTGGCGCCGATGGTTTTTGCACCATCGAGCAGCACGATCCTCCGGGCGTGACCATCCCTTGTCGCCGCCTCTGCAGCGAAAATCGAGGCCGCCAACCCGGCGGCGCCTGCCCCGACCACTGCAACGTCATGCATATCGTCATGTGTAGACATTAGAGGGTTTTAACTGCCAGTTAACACCGTATTAATCTTGTAATGGTACAGTCCCCCTCGTGAAAGGCATACTTGTTGGCGCTGGAACACATGCGAGCAGGAGGAGAACACGATGATTTGTCAAAAATGCAAAGGGTTGATGGTGAAAGAGTGGCGACCGGAGTTTTCGCAGGAAGCTGCGGTGCTCCGTTGTATCAATTGCGGCCTGGTCCTCGATCCGTTGATTGCGCAGAATCGCGTGACCACATTGCTTGCCAAGCAGCAGGCTCTGAAGGCGGCGTAATCGTTCCTTCAATCTCGTGAGCCTGTTCGGACGGCGCGGATGACTGACTCAACCGACTGAATTGGGCAAGTGTGGACGTGGCGCTTGTGGTTAGACCGAAAACTCCGCCCATAAAAATGTGTGATCTGAAGAGTCTTTCGCTCGCCGCGGCTCGACGTCCACCTCTACCCTGAGACAATGCTCTGCCAGCGAGGCCGTCGCCAGAATATGGTCGATGCGCCAGCCCTTGTTCGCTTCCAGTGAGCTTGGCGCTCGGTAATCCCAAAACGTATATTGCTGCCGATGTGGGTAGAGTTTCACGAACACATCCTGAAATCCCCACGCCAGGGTGTATTCATAGGCTCGCCGTACCTCTTCGTGATAGCAGACATGCTTCAGATGTTTTTCCGGGCTATGCACGTCCATCGGT
>SWDH01000045.1:0-1239 GCA_005116945.1 Nitrospira sp. | reverse complement strand
GGGACATGCTCGGAGTGGGCTATCGCGAGGACTTCCAGCTCTATCGAGGGCGTGGCTGCGATGCCTGCAGCCAGACAGGCCTCAAGGGTCGAGTCGCCTTACACGAACTCCTATGTGGATCGGATGAAATGCGAAACCTGATCCAGAACCGCGCCAAAACGACAGAGATGCAGTGCCTGGCCGAGAAGGAAGGGATGGTGACACTCGTGCAGGACGGAATTCAAAAAATACTCGCCGGCTTGACCACCTATGAGCAAGTCAGAACAGTTGCCATGAGGTAGCCGCTAGGGTCTCATCGCAGATGCCTCATTCAGCTCGTTGATTCCAGCGCCTTCACGAACTGCTTCAGCCGCTCTCTTTCTTCAGGGCGAATCTTGATAAACTCAACACCGAACCTCGTCGCGGAAGCCCACCGGACTGCGGCTAGATCTACCAGGATCGGCTCCTCTCGCTCCCGGAGTTGCATTGTCAATTGCAGATAAACTCCAACGCCGGCGACGGTGTCCGACGTGATGGCGCAGCCCTCCGCCGTCACATTCAAAATTGTGCCCCCGTCGGAAAGCTGGTCTCCACTGAACGACACGGGAAGTTGCACCGCGAAACGAGTATGCTTACGTCCTTCCATCAGGCTCCTCCGCCTGTCATTGGCTATACCGTGAGAGGCTTCTTACGGTATGAAGCGTTGGTCTGGCCGTACACGTTGATCGGGTTCGGTTCATCCGTCTCGCCATACCAGCCAGTCTTCCCGTCGAAGACTTCCCCGCTAGAGAGGAAGATGAAGGGGATGTTCTGGGACAGCTGCGCGAGGTGCGCCGTGACCTCCACATTGATGCGGCGGGCTTGTTCAGGGTCTTGCTCGCAGGCCTTCGTCCGACTGAGAGCCGCGCAGTGAATCACGGCGTTGGGCTTGATGGACTGCCACGTGCGTTCGACGTTCGCGCGATCGGTCAGATCGAGATGGGCGCGGGACAATCCCTGTACATCCCAACCGGGAGCCCATCGAGGAGCGGTGTTGACAAGATACTGCCCGATCAATCCCGCAGCCCCGGTGATGATCGCGCGAGGTGCCATGGTGAGGGACTCTCTGATAGGCTGCTGAAAAACTCTGTATTCACCCAGCGTCTTACTGAGTGGTACGTCCTAGGCAACAGGGGCAATACAACACAGGATGTTCAAAAAGGCTATCCAGCAAGGCCGCAGCGAGCGAAGAGGCGAGGCGTACGCTTCGGTACGTTGAGC
>SWDH01000044.1:130336-133412 GCA_005116945.1 Nitrospira sp. | reverse complement strand
AGCCGAAGTCTTCGCTCGGGCTCCAGGTGTTGCACTTCAACCTTGAATTCAAGCGGTCTCTCACTGAGCCGCAGCGTGGATTCTATCTGGAACCGCCGTTCCATTTGCCCGTGCGAGGGGCGTCCGCGACCGCGTGTTGTGCAAGCACAGAAGATCATCGGGCTCCATCCCATGCCCTGCTTGACCTCGCACCGATATCGCTTATGTTACGAGAATAACTTCGGAAGCGTTGGTGCGGGTTACGACCGGTAGCTTGCGTTGATGCGCACATAATCAAACGACAGATCGGTCGTCCAGATGTGGGCTTTGTGGCGGCCTTGTCCTAACCCTACGGCGATCGTAAATTCTTTCTGGCGAAAGACTTTCGCGATGCGGGCTTCAGCAGCGAGTCCGAGTCCCATTCCTTTTTCTACCATCGGAACCCCTCCGAACGAGAGGCTGAGCTTCGAAGGAGTAATCGGAACCCCGGCTCGTCCGATCGCCGCCATCACGCGGCCCCAATTGGCATCCTCGCCGAAGAGAGCGGTCTTCACCAAATTCGAGGTCGCAATGGTGTGAGCCACCTGCCGTGCCTGCGTCACGGTGGCTGCTCCCGACACCTCGATGTTCACCACTTTGGTGACACCTTCGCCGTCGCGGCAAATGGCCAGCGCGAGTGATTGGCAGGCCTCTGTCAGGAGTGTGAGAAATCGGTGAAAGGAAGGCGTGCCTTCTTTGATGGTACGGTTCGCCGCCATCCCATTCGCCAAACAGAGGACGGTGTCGTTGGTGCTTGTGTCTCCATCAACCGAGATGCAATTGAACGACTCATTGACCGCCAGGGTGAGGGCCTGTTGGAGTGCGCGTCTCGTAATCGACGCGTCCGTGGTGAAATAGGCCAGCATGGTGGCCATGTTGGGATGGATCATGCCAGACCCCTTGGCCATCCCGCCGATGGTAATCAAACGACCGCCGATGCTGTCTTGTAGCGCGATGGTTTTTGGGCGCAGGTCAGTCGTCATGATGGCCCGAGAGGCATTCGGCCCTCCACGGTCGCTGAGGTGAGCGAGCAACTGAGGGATGCCTTTGACGATCCGATCGACCGGCAATACACGACCAATCACGCCGGTAGATCCGACGAAGACGTGCTGCGAGGGAATTTCCATGTGACGTGCGAGCAACTGCGCTGTTTTTTTTGCGGCGGCTAATCCTTTGGCACCAGTACAGGCATTAGCGTTACCGCTGTTGATGAGAATGGCTCGACCGATCCCCTGGCGCAGATGCAGGCGATCGACAATGACTGGCGCCGCGACTACTTGGTTTTTCGTGAAGACGCCGGCGATGGGACCGCTCTGTTCTGAGACCACGAGCGCAAGGTCCAACAAACCTGGCTTCTTAATCCCACAATGGATACCGGCTGCACGGAACCCTTGCGGAGCAGTGACCCCACGACGCAGCGATGCGGTTGTTATTTTTTTACCCATGATCGAAAGAGCGATGTCCTATATAAGGGGTGGTTGGGATGATTCCAACTGCGCGCGTCCAACGAGGGGAGTCTTCGACCGCGCGTTGCGCGAGCAAGGGGATCGTCCCAGCTACCCCACCTCCCTTTTCAGCATCCCGCTTAGGGGTAGGCGGCGGGAGCCGTCAATCCCGTCTCCTCAGGGAACCCCAGCATGAGGTTCATAGCTTGAATCGCTTGTCCTGCGGCGCCTTTCACCAGATTATCCAACGCGGCTACGGTAATGACCGATCCCGAACGGGGATCGAGGTAGACTCCAATGTCGCAATAGTTAGAGCCCTTGATGTAACGCGGATTTGGAATGGTCTCTTCTTGGACCCTGACGAACCGCTCACCTTTGTAAAAGTCTCGATACAACGCACGCAGGTCCGGCAGAGACATTGGACTCTTCAGTTTGCAGTAGGCCGTGCTCAAGATGCCACGGTTCATCGGGACGAGGTGCGGGGTGAAGGTGACGATCGGCTGTGCAACCGTCATTTGTGATGGTTGTGCAGTTCGTTGAATCAACCGGCCGAGTTCTTGTTCGATCTCAGGGATGTGACGGTGCCCACCGAGTTTATACGGCTCCAAGGATTCATGAGCCTCAGGGAAATGGTAGGGGAGCGCCGGGCTTCGGCCAGCCCCGGAGATACCGGACTTTGCATCGATGACGATGGTGTCCAGTTGCACCAGACTGCGGGCGAACAGCGGAGCCAATTGGAGAACGGCTGCAGTTGGGTAACAGCCGGGTGACGCGACGAGTCTCGCCTTGGCAATGGCGGCACGATGTAATTCAGGAAGGCCGTAGACTGCGTCCTTCAGCAAGTCAGGATAGGTATGAGGCGTTTTATACCATTGTTCGTAGACAGCGGGGTCTGTGAGGCGGTAGTCGGCGCTGAGGTCCACCACCAGTTTCCCGGTCTTTAAGCAGGCAGAAACCGGTTCCAGTGATTTGGTATGCGGAAGGGCCAAGAAGACTGCATCGGTCTGTGCAGCTAAGGCCTCCGGCGATAGCGCTTGAAACGAGAGAGACACCAGACCCGCCAGACTCGGGAAGACCGTTCCCACGGGAGAACCGGCAGACTTCTCTGAGGTCACAGCGTGGAGATCAAAGTGCGGGTGAAGGGCTGCCAGGCGGACGAGCTCCGCTCCGGCATATCCACTCGCTCCAGCAATAGCGACACGTACTTTTTTCATCTGTCTCACCTGCCGTGCTTCAATGGACACAAAAAAGGGAAGGCCTGGAGCCTTCCCTTTTTCCAACTGTGGCTCCGATGATTATCGTTTGGAGTACTGGAACCGCTTTCTCGCACCCTTCTGTCCGTACTTTTTCCGCTCTTTGACGCGCGAGTCCCTGGTCAGCAGGCCTTCTTTCTTTAAGGGAGTACGGAGAGGCTGGCTGAGTTCCACCAACGCGCGTGCGATGGCATGGCGTAAGGCACCGGCTTGTCCAACCTGCCCGCCGCCTTGCACGGTGGCTTTGATCGAGTACTGTCCCATCACGCCGCCGATCTCAAGCGGGAATTGAATAATCTGTCGCAGGGTCAGCCGCGGGAATGCCTTCTCGATCGGTTGGTCGTTGATCGTAATGTCGCC
>SWDH01000044.1:125071-130236 GCA_005116945.1 Nitrospira sp. | reverse complement strand
CTTCTTCTTCCGTGTGAGGTCTAGAGGGTGATCGGTTCCGGTTGTTGGGCCTGATGCGGATGGGTGGGCCCTACGTAGACGCGGAGCTTCTTTGCCATATGGTTTCCCAGCGGGTTTTTGGGAAGCATCCCTTCGATCGCTTTCGTTAAGAGCACTGTCGGATCCTTGCGGAAGACATGCTGTGCCGTCGCGGTTTTGAGTCCGCCAGGAAATCCGCTATGGCGGCGATAGAGTTTTTCGGCCATCTTGTTGCCGGTGAGATGAACCTTCTCCGCATTCACAATGACGATATGGTCACCCATATCTACATGAGGGGTAAAGGTCGGTCGGTGTTTGCCGCGCAACATCCCGGCGACTCGGGCTGCGAGCCGGCCCAGCGTTTTTCCCTCGGCATCCACGAGGTACCATTTTTCCTGCACGTCTAACGGCTTTTGCATATAGCTCAACATTATTCTCTCCGTTCTTTCACGATCGAGTGACTTAGGTTTCTTGCACTTCCGGTGCGCCGATATCCTTCGACTCCAGCTTTGCCAGCCAGGCGTCGAGATTCGTGGTGCTTCTCTGCTTCAACACGTCTTGGGTGATATAAATCGGGCAAGGAGCCCGCAGGGCCAACGAGATGGCATCGCTGGGTCTGGAATCGATGGTCCGTTCCAAGCCTTTGTTCGCGACATGCACCGTGGCAAAATATGTACTGCTTTTGACGTCCGTAATGACGACGCGTTGAATGGTGATATTCAAGTGCTCGGCGAAACTCTTGATCAAATCGTGGCTCATGGGCCGTGGTGTGATCATGGTATCGAGCGCCAATTTTATGGCATTCCCTTCTGCCGCTCCGACCCAAATCGGAAATGTGTCGGGTACGCCGTCCTGCCGGGCTAAGACGACAATCCGTGTGTCGGTATTGGCTTCTTCCAGGATGCGATCCACCCGGTATTCAACCATGCCTTGTTCGTTGGTTTGATCGGGGGTACTCATACGTCTGTCGTGTTGACTCAAGAATCTAGTTTCCCAAAGTCTTCAGGCTTAAGATTTTCCAGCCACTGTTCAAGCTCTTCGGAGCTCTGTTTGGTCATGACAGAATTGTTTGCAAATACCGGCGCATTGCTCCGGAGAGCGAGGGCTATCGCATCGCTGGGTCTGGCATCGACCGTGTATTCTGAATCTTCATACATGAGATGGATTTTTGAAAAATAGGTGTGCTCCGACAAATCCGTAATCACCACGCTGATGACTTTTGCATTGAAGGCATCAAGGAACGACTTCATGAAGTCGTGTGTCATCGGTCGGGGAGGCGTCACATTTTCCAGGGACATGCTGATCGCGCCGGCCTCTGACTTGCCGACCCAAATGGGAAGCATGTCGGAATGCTCTTCGTCACGAAGGATTACGATATAGGCGTTATTATAGGGGTCGAACATCAACCCCTTCACATGCATCTGTGTAATCATGAACTCACGTGCCCCGTATCGCTCTCCGTAACCAGTTGTCAGGAGGTGTCAATTGTCTGGATAGATCAAAAACCGATGAAATTTAGCATGTGAGGAGTCTGGCTGTCAACGAAGCCTGCGAGATCGCAGGAGAAATTCGTAGAGGGCTCGCCAAATACAAGCCTAGTTGGAAGTTCTCTTACTGCGCAAAACCGTTCGGGCTTAGGCCTGCGGCCGGTAGTTCTGATCGAGTTTCCCCGTATCCGTTTGCTCTCCAAGTTTGAGAAAGGCCTTCATCTGTTTTTTCACGAGGTCTCTGCCGCTTTCTTCACCCAGATTGACCTGATACTCGTTAATGACCATCACCCGCATGCCTTCCCATTTCTTCCAGCAAGGCTTGCAGACTTTGGATTTGATCTCGGATTCAAGCTTTCCCATGAAGAGGGTGTCGGTGATGGTTTCTCCCGCTTGCCCACACGTGACGCATTGAACGTCTGCCATAATATGAGATTCCTTCCGAATACAGAAATGAGGTGAGTGGCTAACGAGGATTGTAGCACTGCGGTTGCGAGAAGATAAAGAGGGGGAGCCGATTGACCCGCCTATGGCTTCGTGCTAAGAAGATTCGACTCAATGCCGCATGCCCGGATGGCGGAACTGGCAGACGCGCCGGACTCAAAATCCGGTTCTCGCAAGAGAGTGGGAGTTCGACCCTCCCTCTGGGCACCATCGGTTCGCACGGTGTGGTTGGTATGGTAGGAATGTGCATCGGGGTTGGACAATAACTCGGATGATGCAGAGCGCGGAATGACATCAGATTCTGTAGAAGATCAGTTGACTTGTGAAAATGGGTAGCCTATAGTTCGCGGGCAGTAGGGTGATGAAAATATCTCATAGATATATAGATCGTCTCATCTTCGTGTCGGCCACGGCACTAAAATCTTTCATTCTCTCAATTCTTACCGAGGAGGCAGCACATGCGTAAGGTGTTGGCACTGGGGGCGGCAATTATTTTTGTCGGCGCCGCAAGTATGGCAACCGCTCAAGAACGATTGCAGTCTAACCAATCCGGCATGGGTGTGGGTGAAGGGGTTGGCGATGTCTCTGGGTCGAGTACTCGCGTGACCACGTTCGATAGGACTCAGTTCCTCGATCGGTTATCTCAGCCTGAGACGGTGTATGGACGGGTATTTGCGCTTGACATGGCGCAGCACAGACTGATGATCGAAACAGGCGGGGCAGGGAAGATATTCGACCAAGGGCAGGAAGGCAAGGCAGGGTACGGAGCTCGGACAGTCATTACCCTGGTCATCGATGAGCATTCGAATCTTCAGAGCCTCAAAGAAGTCAATGTTGGGGACGACGTCAGTATCCAAGTCAGGGAACAGACTACGACTGACCAACCATTTGGCACAGGGCAGAAACTTGTGCTGGAGGCCTCTGTCATTCATATCGCTGATACCAGGCAGGGGTTTGGTGGACTTGGACAACGCCCAGATCCTGAGAGTGAGCGCTCGATTACGACGAATCGTGGCGGGATTACCGGCGGCATCGCCGGTGCAGTGCTTCCGGGCAAGATCGATTCCGGTATCACCAGCTCGATTGGTGAATTTACAGGTTCTGCTCCTTGCTGGCAGTGCGAGCCACAGCCAGGATGGGGCAATGCCGCAACCGGAACCAAGTCAGACTATGGAACGGACTACACCAAGCCAAACTTGGTCAAGGGCATGAACTAGTTCGAGACACATTCGCGAGCGTCTAGCAGAATAGAAGGGGCAGCAAGATGCTGCCCCTTTTTTTGCGCTCACCCGCCTACGCTGGAAGCCACAGATGTAAAGCTGTGGGGGAATGGGCAGCGGGTGTCCTCCGAAGCCTTGGCGAAGGAGGACACGCTTCGGCGGGTTCCGCCGAAGACACAAAAGTGACCACGGCTGCAAAGCCGTGGGGCTCCACTGTGTAGTGATATCCGGTACCGTGTTTGCGGGGTTGCCGATTCCTTGCTAGGATTACCAGCGAACTCAAGCGGTGAACTGCCAAGATAGGCGAGAAGGAGAGAAACGTGAGTGGAGAGGACCCTACAAAAGCGCCTCGCGAGCCAGATACCGAGTTGGATTTACGAGGAGTGATTTGCCCCTATAACTTTGTCAAAACCAAGTTGAAGCTCGAAGCGATGGAGCAAGGGCAGATTCTTTCAGTGCTCTTGGATGATGGCGACCCCATTCGAAATGTCCCTCTGAGCGTCAGTAATGAGGGGCACACGGTCCTTTCACAAGATCGGCTTCAAGAATTCTATCGAGTGCGTATTCGCCGCCGCGAAGATGAAGATGAGTAGCGCAGAGGACCCTTCTGCGTATCCTTGTGTGCGCGCGATCCCATCCTCTTTCCTTCGATGACGACTGTCACCGCAGAATCCTTTGCCACAAGTCCGATCTGATCGCGTAGCGCACTAGGCATCCCTCGCAACATGGTTTCTTTAGACGTTGTGAGATCTATTGCGATGGCTACCTGTCTGGCGGGGAGTACCTGTGCCAGAACGTTCAGGAGCCGCGCAAGGGTTTTTGGTTCCACATAGAAGACGAAGGAGTGGCGTTCATGTTGGAGTCGGGAGAGATGTTGCGCGAGCGCACTGCCGGTTCTGGGGAGGTGTCCCTCAAAGATGATGGCATCGCCGGAAAACCCCGAGATCGCTGCCGCGGCTGTGAGGGTAGAAGGACCTGGTATGGCCTTGACCGGGATTCCTGCTTGATGGGCAGCGGCCACAAGTCGGCTGCCTGGATCATAGATGACTGGAGTGCCATTATCTGAGACCAGGGCGATATCCTGTCCTTGCATCAACCGATGGAGAAGGAGCGGGATTTTCTCATGAAGATTGATCGGGCCGTAGCTGGTGACGGTTGCGGTAATCTTATGATGCGCCAAGAGCGCCTGGGTTACGCGAGGGCTTTCTGATGCAATAATCCTGACGTGGCGCAATGTAGCAAGGGCCCGAATGGTGATATCGTCTGGGTGGCCGATCGGTGTACTGATGACATGGAGGGTCCCAATGGAACCAGAGATGATGGTCCGCCTTCTCGTGTCATGATCGTTTGGTTGACTCCCCTCTTGCGCCATCGATATAATCCACAGCTTAATGTTGTCTGTTTGTCCTGAAAAGTTGAGAGGATAGCCCTCTATGGCCACCATGTTTTTTGTGGTGACGATGGCCCTGTATTTTGCGGCCACCGTTTCCTTTCTGATCTATCTGCTCTGGCCATCTGAGGTCCTGGCAAATATCTCGCTGGGTATGACCGCGACCGGGTTTGCCGCACATACCATTGCGTTGGGTGCAGGGATGGTCGGGGTGACAGACATCTCGTCGCCTGGATTCCATGAAGCCCTGTCGTTTTTCTCCTGGATGCTGATCCTGGTATTCCTCGCCGTGGAGTTTCGCCATCACCTGCATGTGCTCGGCTCGTTTATCGTTCCACTGGCCTTACTCTCGCTGGTCTCTGCCGCCGCATTGCCGGAAGCCGCGCCGACGCTGACTCCGGTGTTTGGCACGCTGTGGGTCCATGTCACGCTGAGCATGCTTGGTACCGTGGGATTTGCCGTCGCCTTTGTCGCTGGTGTCATGTATCTGATTCAAGACGGACTTCTCAAGTCTAAACGGTTCAATGTGCTCTACTCTAAGTTACCTGCCCTGGATTTCCTCGACAATCTGAACCAACTGTCGATCGTGACGGGGTTTCCCCTCCT
>SWDH01000044.1:33526-124971 GCA_005116945.1 Nitrospira sp. | reverse complement strand
CAGCATGATCAAAGCGGCCGCCAACGCTGGCTGGCTCGACGAATCGCGCGCGATGATGGAATCGTTGCTTTCGATTAAGCGGGCCGGCGCAGATCTTATTCTGACCTATTTTGCCAAAGACGCCGCGCGTCTCCTCTGCTGACGACGATGCTGAAAGTGACGCGTGGGCTGTACGGCGAATGTCCACGTCCCTATCCTGTCGCCACGATCGGCAATTTCGATGGCCATCACCTAGGCCATCGGGCTCTGTTGCAGACGGTGGTCGAGACCGCGCGGAAGGCACAGGGTACAGCACTCGTGCTGACCTTCGAGCCGCATCCGGTCAAAATTCTCGCACCGCATGTCGATCTTCGCTTTCTCACCACCCGAGAAGAAAAACTGGCACTCTTCGAAGACGCAGGGATCGACGAAGTGGTCTTCTTGGAGTTTACTCCCACTTTTGCAGCGATGAGTCCCGGTCAATTTGCGACAGACATCCTGCATCGATCTCTTGCCTTGTCTGAACTATTTGTGGGGAATCACTTTGCGTTTGGGAAGGGCCGGAAAGGTCGTATTGATGACCTCGTGCATCTTGGCGAGCAGCATGGATTCCGAGTCCATCCCATGCTCCCGATAATGTGTGACGGTGACGTGGTAAGTTCGAGCAGGATTCGCCAACTTATTCAAGCGGGAGAAATGGAGCGGGCTGCCGCATTGCTTGGGCGCACCTATGGAATTCGCGGTACGGTGGTGCGGGGGACGCAACAGGGACAGGCAATGGGCTGGCCCACGGCCAATTTACGTATTCCCGACGAGCGCGTTGTCCCGCCTGATGGCGTCTATGCGGCACGAGCTATCAATGGACCTCAGACCTATGATGCGATCGCGTACATCGGGACAAGGCCGACCTTTGGCGCAGGCGAACGGCTGATCGAAGTCAATCTATTGGATCAAACCTGCGATCTCTATGGCCAACAGATCACCGTGCAATTTGCCGTGCGGTTACGCGGCGATCAGACCTTTGCCTCTGCGGATGAACTCTCACAACAAATTGCATGTGATGTGGAGCAGGCACGCAGCAGCTTGCGGCGGTTTTCGCAGGGAGTGCGGTAATCATGGCCCCCGAAGCTACCATTATGAGGGCGCAATCTAGACCCACCACACGGCCGACGTTGTTGGCTCAATTTGTTCGAACCGTGCGACAGCATCAGCTGTTCGTTCCTGGTCATCACCTATTGGTCGCAGTGTCGGGTGGGCCAGACTCGATTGCGTTGTTGTCACTTCTCCATCGCCTGATCCCTTCCTGGCGCCTCACGTTGACGGTCGTCCATTGTAACTTCGGGCTGCGCGGAGCGGAGTCCGACGGCGATGAATCATTTGTGAACAGCTTTTGCCAAGAACGACAGTTGAATCTTGTCATCCATCGCCCCTCGTTGGCCAAGCGGCGGCAGCGATTGTCGCTTCAAGCTGCGGCACGTGACGCGCGATATGACTTCATGAAACACATGGCTCACGAACTGGGGGCCGATCGCATTGCGGTGGGTCATACTGCCGATGACCAGGCTGAAACAGTGCTCATGTGGTTATTGCGAGGGGCCGGCATGACCGGATTAGCAGGAATGTCGTACGCGCGTAAAGACGGGATTATTCGACCTCTTCTCGCAACCTCCCGTAAGGAAGTGCTGGCGTATTTGGATCATGAAGGGCTGACCTATCGGCGTGATTCGAGCAATGAAAAACCAGTCTATCATCGCAATCGAATCAGGAAGGAACTGCTTCCTGTTCTCACACAGTTGGTGCCAACTGCCGTCCGCGCGCTGCAGCGGCAAGCGGATTTACTGCGAGAAGACGAACATTTCTTGGAAGGTGTAACAGGTACCCTTGTGAAGGCACTCGTCAGCCGTGAGTCGCATGCTGTGCAACGAGTCGATCGTCGAGCCTTCGTCGAGTTGCCGGTTGCACTTCAGCGACGTCTGATTCGATCCATCTTACGGACCTACGACGAAGAGGGACGTGCGAGGAGTTTTTCGGTCGTGGAATCAGTTCGGCGCGTCTTTCTCAAAGAGAAGAGCGGGGCTCGGTTGCCATTGAAGCAGGTTGTCGTGACGCTGGACCAGGGGGTGGTCCGATTTCGTTCAGGTGCAGGGAGAGATTGCAGCTATCCGATTGATGTCGAGCAAAATACGAGAGTGGTACATATGGTTTCGGTGCCTTCGATGGTCTCATGGGCTGGAACGAATCAGGAAATTCATGTACAACGTATGACGCGAGGCGCTGCCGATGAGCTCGGGAAGGTTTCTTCTCACGGTGTGGCATTGTTCGATGCCGACCTGTTTTCTGAGCCCTTGGTCGTTCGCACGTGGCAGGCTGGCGACCGATTTGTTCCTGACGGGATGAAGGGGAAGAGCAAGAAGGTTCAAGACTTCTTTACTGATCAGAAAGTGGCTCGTCCTGGACGGGCGAAGGTCCCGCTATTAGTAGCGCCAGAGGGGATCCTCTGGGTGGTAGGGATGCGGCAGGACGAACGTTTTGCCGTTCGTCGCGGGACGACACGGTGTTTGGTTGTCTCGGTGCACAACCGGGTGGGAGAGAAGGAGTAGGGAGTTTATGGAACGGATCTTCGGTCGACCGATCGTGACACAAGAAGAAATGCGTGCTCGGATCCGTGAGTTGGGCAAGCAAATCACAACAGATTATACTGGAATGGATTGTGTTTTGGTGGGAGTATTGAAGGGAGCCTATGCGTTCTATGCCGATTTGGCTCGCGCGATTAGAATTCCCATGCGAGTGGATTTTCTGATGGTGACGAGTGAAGGATCTCAAAGTAAATCATCGGGCAAGGTGAAGACCGTTAAAATGGTGACTGAGTTGACCGAGGACATTACAGGGAAAGATGTGTTGCTGGTTGAGGACATCGTCGACTCCGGGCTTACGGCTCAATACTTGGTTAAGACGTTGGCGAAAAAAAAACCGCGCTCGATTAAAGTATGCACCTTGTTGAGTAAGCCAGATCGGCGAGTGATCAATGTCACCATTGATTATGTTGGATTCAAGATTCCCGATAAATATGTCGTGGGGTACGGACTCGATTATCAGCAGAAGTACCGGAACCTTCCCTATCTGGCGGTCCTGGATATGGAGGGGGATCACGAGTAAGACTTCGACCTCACGGTTGTCAGTATGCAGGCACCTGTGGTAACATCACTCACGATGATGGTTGCTCTGACCATACCCGTGCCATCCACAAGGAGATCCGGATGAATTCCAGGACAAAGAATATACTTTTCTGGGTTGTCGTCGGCCTCTTCATGATTTTGCTGTTCAACCTATTTAGCGTGCCGCACCACGAGCCGGAAGAAGATGTGATTTTTAGTGAATTCATGACCAAGCTCGATAAGGGCGAAGTTGAGCGTGTCATCATTAAATCCAGCCACATTAGCGCCATCCTGAAAGATAAAACTCGTATTCGAACCTATTCGGTGGAATACCCTGAACTTGTGCAAGTCTTACGGGACAAGGGTGTGCAGATCGAGGCGAAACCGCCGGACGAAAGTCCTTGGTATATTACGTTCCTTGTGACCTGGGGGCCGTTTGTCCTGTTCCTGGGCTTGTGGTTCTTCTTGATGCGGCAAATGCAGATGGGTGGCAACAAGGCCATGTCGTTCGGTAAGAGCAAAGCTCGTTTGCTCACAGAAGAGCGTAAAAAGGTATTGTTCGCCGACGTGGCTGGTGTTGAAGAAGCCAAGAATGAAGTGCTTGAGATCATCGAGTTTCTTAAAGATCCTCGCAAGTTCCAAAAGCTTGGTGGACGTATTCCAAAAGGCGTGTTGATCGTTGGCCCTCCAGGCACAGGGAAAACGCTATTGGCCAAGGCCATTGCCGGCGAAGCCAATGTGCCGTTTTTCAGTATTAGTGGATCGGACTTCGTTGAAATGTTTGTAGGCGTCGGCGCGTCTCGTGTTCGCGACCTTTTCGAGCAGGGGAAGAAACATGCACCGTGCATTATTTTTATCGACGAAATCGATGCCGTTGGCCGACTTCGTGGAGCAGGGTTGGGTGGAGGTCATGATGAGCGTGAACAGACGCTCAATCAATTGCTCGTCGAGATGGATGGGTTTGATACGACAGAAGGTGTGATCTTGGTTGCTGCGACTAACCGGCCGGATGTCCTCGACCCTGCCTTGCTCAGACCGGGGCGGTTTGATCGGCAAGTCGTGGTGAATCGACCGGACATGCGGGGTCGCGTTGAGGTTCTCCAGGTGCATACAAAGAAAGTTCCAATTGCAGCGAATGTGGAGTTGGAGAAAATCGCGCGCGGCACTCCGGGGTTTTCAGGTGCCGATCTTGAAAACTTGGTCAATGAAGCGGCACTCTGGGCTGCGAGACTCAATAAAAAAGAAGTAGAGGTCATCGACTTTGAGATGGCTAAAGATAAGGTGCTGATGGGGGCTGAGCGAAAGAGTATGTTCTTGAGCGACGAGGAGAAAAGGACAACAGCGTATCATGAAGCTGGGCACACGCTGATCGCCAAGCTGCTTCCTGGAACGGATCCCGTACACAAGGTAACCATTATTCCTCGAGGCCGCGCATTGGGTGTCACGATGCAGCTCCCTACCGATGACCGGCACGGGTATTCGAAGGGCTACTTGCTCAACCAACTTGCCATCCTCATGGGAGGTCGTGTGGCAGAAGAGTTGGTTTTGAATGAGATGACGACGGGGGCGGGAAACGATATCGAACGCGCGACGGACCTCGCAAGGAAAATGGTTTGTGAATGGGGCATGAGCGAAAAAATGGGTCCCCTGACGTTTGGTAAACAAAACGAACAGGTGTTTCTTGGGCGAGAGATGGGGAGTTCGCGCGATTTTAGCGATCAAATCGCCATGGAGATCGATCAGGAAGTTAGGCGGCTTGTGACAGAAAACTATGAGCGGGCAAAGCGCCTGCTCACGGAAAATATGGCGAGTCTGAAGCGTTTGGCAGAGGCACTCTTGGAGAAAGAGGTCCTCGACGGGCCTGACATTGACCACATTCTTATGCAGTCCACATCCCAACCAGTTCCTGCCTAATTTCTGTATCGCTGATCCCGTGACGCCATTTCAGGGCATTGGCGTCACGGGGCAGTATATCTAAAAGACGACGTACGAGAAGGCGGTCCTTCTCGTACGTGACGGGTTGTGTCCTATACCCCCATGCTAGGTGAAGGTATTTGGTTACACGACGGTCTCTTCACATGCTGTGCGATGTGAGAATTTATGATATCGACACGACAGGCAAAGGATCGGCTGATAGAATTTCCTGGCAGACCATTGATTATGGGCGTAGTAAATGTGACGCCTGATTCATTCTTCGATGGCGGTCATTTTTTGGATACAGCTGCTGCTGTCGCGCATGCCATTCAATTAGTAGAAGAAGGGGCCGGTCTATTAGATATCGGCGGAGAATCGACGCGCCCTGGCGCCGATGTTGTAAGCGAGGTAGAAGAGTGTCGTCGTACGATTCCTGTCGTGACTGCGGTGGCAAAGGCTGTGTCTGTTCCCATTTCAATCGATACCTCAAAGGCCGTGGTCGCGCGTGCGGCGCTTGATTCTGGGGCGGTTCTTGTGAACGACGTCACCGCGTTGCGCGGTGATCCTGCCATGGTAGATGTGATAGCCGGAACGGGGGCTGGTATTGTTTTGATGCATATGCATGGTACACCGCGCACCATGCAGCTGGCTCCATGTTACGACAATGTGTCTGCCGAGGTCTCAGAGTTTTTTGAAGAACGAATCCGTTTTGCGATGACACATGGCGTTGTACGAAGACAAATCATTCTTGATCCAGGTATCGGATTTGGTAAGCTACTGGAACATAATCTTACATTGATAGCTCAACTATGCCGTTTCGAGCAGTTTCAATGTCCCGTGATGGTTGGTGTCTCACGGAAGGCGTTTCTAGGTCAGCTCGTAGGCCGTCAGGTTCAGGAGCGGCAATGGGCCACGGCGGCAGCAGTGGCGATTTCAGTAGATCGAGGGGCTGGAATCCTTCGCGTTCACGACGTGAGAGCCATGAAAGATGTGGTAGAGGTTGCCGTGGCGATTAGTCGGCAGTCCACCATTTCCATGAAAGCACAACATGCGTAAATTGTTTGGTACCGACGGAGTTAGAGGGGTCGCGAATCTTGATCCAATGACCAGCGAAATGGCGATGCAGCTGGGCCGAGCCGCAGCACATTTGTTTATGCGTCGATCCGGGCGCCATCAAATTGTCATCGGCAAGGACACCCGGATCTCCGGCTACATGCTGGAGTCCGCGTTGACGTCCGGCATTTGCTCGATGGGTGTCGATGTGTTGCTGGTCGGCCCGATGCCGACACCAGCCATTGCATTCTTGACGAGGAGTCTTCGCGCCGATGCCGGGGTGATGATCTCGGCCTCACACAATCCCTACCAGGATAACGGCATTAAGTTTTTTTCTAAAGATGGGTTTAAATTACCTGATGAATTGGAGCTTCGCATCGAAGACCTGATCGTCTCAAATGAGATCGCTCATCTAAGGCCGACCGCAGATGCCATTGGGAAAGCCTATCGTATCGACGATGCCGAAGGACGGTACATCGAGTTTGTCAAACGGTCTCTTCCGAGAGAGCTGGACTTCCAGGGGATCAAAGTGGTGGTCGATTGCGCAAATGGCGCAGCCTACAAGGTTGCGCCGACGGTGTTGCGTGAACTCGGGGCAAAAGTCGAAGTGATTGCCAATAAACCTGACGGGATGAATATCAATGCTGGTTGTGGCGCGGTCCATCCCCAATTGCTGCAGAAGGCAGTTCTCGATCAGGGGGCTCAACTTGGGGTAGCGCTGGACGGGGATGCTGATCGCGCCATCTTCGTCTGCGAACAGGGCCGCATCGTAGACGGCGATCATATTATGGCGATGTTGGCGCTCGATCTTCATCGCCAAGGGAAACTCGCAAAGCACACGATCGTGGGGACTGTCATGAGCAACTTCGGGTTGGAGTTGGCCATGACGAAAGCGGGTATCGCCCTCGTACGGACTGCAGTCGGTGATAGGTATGTACTTGAGCGGATGTCCGCCGATGGCTATAACTTCGGGGGAGAACAGTCAGGACATTTCATTTTCCTGGACCATAATACGACCGGTGACGGGTTGATTTCGGCGTTGCAAGTCTTGTCCCTTATGAAACGCTCTGGACAGCCCATGTCCGAGCTGGCTAAATCCATGACGGCGGTACCACAAGTATTACTCAATGTGAAGGTCGCCCAGAAACCGATTCTTGACACGGTCCCAGAACTCCAACGTGCGATCCATGAAAGTGAACAGCGCCTGAACGGGAGTGGGCGCGTGTTGGTACGATATTCCGGAACGGAACCGCTCTTACGAGTGATGGTCGAGGGTGAGCGTGATGATCAGATTCGTGAGGTAGCCAATCATCTTGTAGATGTGATTAAGGCTCATCTGGGTTAAGGTGTCACCCTCCATTGAGGGAGGCTTATGCTGCCGTCCCTCACCGTCGCCTTCATTACGGGGCTCTTGGTCGGATCACAGTTCCCCTTCTTCCCCCTCGTCACCTCCTTCCTGCTCCTCCTTATCGGGTTAGGTGCGGTCGCCCTGGAACAATTCTATCGCGTATCAGTTCCAAAGGTGACGTGGCACTACGGAATACTCTTAGTTGGAGTGCTCTATTGGTTGCTGGTCGTCAACCTGACGGCCCATGCTCCAATAGCCGAGGATTCTTCCGGTGTAACGGTCGAAGTCACTGGCCGTATTGTGGCGCCTGTGCAACAAGCGCCCGATCGCCTAGTCATGATCATCAGGTCGGACAATCCAGTCGATACATCGGCACCATCTAGGCATGTACGGCTGACATGGCGCACACCTGAACGAGTATTCTTTCAAGGTGATCGGGTTAGCTTTCGGGCGATAGTGCGACGTCCAAGTGGGTCACTGAACCCTGGTGGATTTAGTTATGGGCTGTATCTTGAGCGCCAAGGGATTGATGCCATCGCTACAGTGACCGGACCGAATGCGGTGCAGTTTCTTGAGTCGGGGTATGCGCATGCCTGGTGGGCGATTTGGACTCTATTCGATCAGTGGAGGGGCAATATTCGTCTCGCTGCGGTGCAGACTCTTTCACAGCCTGCACTCGGATTGTATACGGGTATCATCATCGGTGATCGAGGGTATTTGAATCCGGAGCTTCGTGATCAGTTTATGACGACTGGGACCGTTCATCTTCTTTCTATTTCAGGGAGCCACTTGGGTCTCGTCGCGCTGCTCATGTTCTCGCTTGTCAGATGGGCAACGATTTTGTTGCCTTCCAATTGGCTTCTTGCAGTGTCTCGGAAAATCACACCGACTCGCATTGCTGCTCTCTGCACGCTCCTTCCGGTTACTGGCTACGCCTGCCTGGCCGGAGCTGAACTTGCTACGATTCGATCGTTGTTGATGATAACTGTTGGGCTGAGTGCGATTTGGCTCGGTCAGGAGCGCAGGCTCTTTCATGCCCTCTCTGCCGCCGCAGTGGTGATATTGCTGCATGATCCTCAGGCGCTATTTGATATCTCCTTTCAGCTCTCCTTTTTGTCTGTCATCGCAATGGCCGGATGGCTCTCTCGTCAGACGGTAGTTGATCAGGAAGAATTGCTGAACGAATCAGCTACACCATCGCATGTGAGAACCTGCATTCGGTGGGGGAGAGACTCGATCGTCATGAGCGGCGTCGTGACCTTGATGACCCTTCCTCTTGTTGCATACTATTTCTATCAATTTCCGTGGCTCGGTCTTTTTACCAATATAGTGGCTGTTCCTGTGATGGGAGTCTTGCTCGTTCCGATTGGCCTGGTATCTGCCGTGTGGGAGATTGCGATCGGGGGAGCCATACTACCTCTGGCGACATTGAATCAGTGGATGCTTGACTACTTTGTGATGGCGATCCGCTTGATATCGATGCTCCCTGGAGGGGAATGGCATATTGCAGCCCCTTCGGTGTTCACCATGGTCCTATTTTATGGCTGCCTCACTCTGCTCTGGCAGCGAGCTGGTGGTGCGGCATTCCGGTGGACAGTGAGTGTCGGTGTTCTATTGGTATTGTTGTGGTGGGCATGGTCTCCACGGATGTTTCTTGATGGAGATCACTTTCGCGTCACGTTTCTCGACGTCGGGCAAGGTGATAGTGCGGTGATCGAGCTACCCGATGGACAGGTGATATTGATCGACGGGGGAGCAGCGTATGAACGATTCGACATGGGTCGCGCGGTGGTGGCTCCATTTCTTTGGAATCGAGGTATTCGCACTATTGACCAGGTGATCGGCACACATCCTCAACTTGATCATGTCGGAGGTCTTGCCTGGGTGGTCCGACATTTTTCCGTGAAACAGTATTGGGGATCTGGAGAGACTCGTGAGGAATTGTTTTATCGACAGCTACAACAAGCATTAGCGAGTCAAGGACTTCAAGAAGGGGTTGTCAATGAAGGGCAGGAGATCGTTTCATCCGGTCCCTGCCGGTTGGTGGTCCTCAATCCAAAGAGAGATGGATATCTTACTCTACCGTCACAAGAAAATCATGCGGGGGGGCAGGCGTTGAACAACCGTTCTGTGGTCACGCGTCTCACATGTGGCAATCATACAATGCTCTTTGCCGCAGATGTCGAGCACACTGGTTTGTCGCGGATGTCACGCTCACCGTTTCACAGTCCGGTCGATGTTCTCAAGGTTCCGCACCATGGGGCTGTGAGCTCGTTGAATTATGCCTGGGTGGCATCACTACATCCTCAGTATGCCGTATTTTCGGCAGGGCGCCACAATTCCTATAGGCACCCCGCCGATGCTGTTCTGGATGCCTATAAGTCGGAGGGCAGTATGGTGTTACGGACCGATCATGACGGAGGGGTCTGGTTTACCGGAAGCGCATCCGGTGACACCCTTCACGTGCATCGAGCGAGTGACTTGGTGCTTCAGCCAATCAACAGTGTCTCGTGCCTGTTGCCTTGTGAGAAGGCAAACTGGATCCGGATATGGCAACAGTGGCGTGACGGCCATTAATTGCTGTTTCGCCGGATCATGCAGGCCAACGTGTTTATCTGCTACCGCTGTTACTTCGGTGAAGAATACAGGAGCATGAGCGAGTGCACATTTCAAGTGTCTGCAAGGCGAAATTCGTCAGTCACCCTCTCGGTAGTGAATCCACGATAGCATAAGTCTCTAAGTTTACTCAGCTTTCATCATCTGAGATCAAGGCATAGCATGTGCATGCACTAATGCTGGCCATAGTGTATGCCATCAAAATTCTTAGGGAACTCATGATATGCCACATCTCGTACGGATCGTGATTCAGCTACCGGTGGGCCTCAAAACACAACTCGATAATCTGAAACAGCAAGGATACACAACTAGCGGTTTCATCAGGGCTATGTTGGAACGGGAGTTTGCCAAAATGGAGGAGAACCCTGCGCCCTCTGTTCCAAGCGCGAAACGTGTCAGTAGTCGATAGCAGGTTGTAAGAGCCCGATCATTTACAGAAAGGCTTCAGGAGCTGTGACACGGTTAACCAATCTTATTCAGGGACAGTCGAGCCACGAATCCGCCAATCCTGATGCGAAAAACCAGGCTATTTCGATGAGGCCGGCAGGGCTTTCCCATCCACCTCTCGCACCGTCACAGTCTGTCACTGAGAATGATTGGTATCAACGTGCATGCCAGGTCATTCAAGGAATCAAGCGAGCGGTTCAGGCCAGGCAACCGTGGGTAATCGATGACGTAGTGAGCCTTGCAGCCGGTATTGTGACGTCTCTTCGTACCAATGACCAACTGCTTGAGAAAGTTCTCCAGCGCGATGCGGGAGACTTTGTTGTCATGAATGCTGTGAATGTTGCGATCGTCAGTGTGAAGATTGGAGAGGGACTTGAATATGAATCGGCAAAGCTCGAACAGATTGCGTTAGCGGGGTTGCTGCACGATCTCGGCATGTTTGCCCTGCCGGACTCTCTGCTGTACAAGACTTCCGCGTTAACGGAAGAGGAAGCTCGGATTATGCGGGAGCATCCACAGCACGGATCCTGCCTGGTTGAGGAAGTTGGCGCATCCTATCCATGGGTGGGAAGGGTGATTATCCAAGAACATGAGCGAATGGATGGGAGCGGGTATCCTGGAGGATTGACCGGGGATCATATCGATGAGATGGCCCTCATCATCGGACTGGCAGATGCGTTCGATGCCCTGACGAACTCACGACCCTATCGACGTGGCAGGTCACCCCATCAGGCGATTCGCACATTGCTTGTAAGCGGCAAGACGGTGTTTCCGCATCATCTTCTGAAGGCATTGGTCGAACAACTCTCGATCTATCCGTTAGGCACGACTGTTCGTCTGAACACCGGCGAAACCGGTGTCGTGTCTCAGCTGAATCGGCAGTACCCGTTGCGTCCGATCTTGAGACTCTTGCAATCGGGTCATGTCTCAGTGTCGAAGACGGTAGATTTGCGGGCTGAGACTTCCTTGCACATTGTAGAAGTGGTGCCTGTCGGTTAACTATCGGTTGCGCGTAGTAAAACTTTAGGAGATGAGGCTGTGCGACAGCTAATACCACGAATTTTCATCGGTCTTCTGGGTGCGGGAGTGGTTCTTTGCGGACCATTTTGGGGATGCCACAATCCTGCCAACTCGTCTTTGCCGCCATCCGCCATCAGTCGCTCTGGAACAGTGGTCCCCCCGTTGCCGAAGGGCGATGTCTATGCCGATGAAACTGTACCGACCTCAGAAACGCCCATTGAAACGGGAGATACGCTCGAAGTGCTCATTGGACGAGGGGCCGGTGAGGAAAAGTTTTCCAGTGTCGTTCGAGAGAATGGAAAAATATCTGTCGGATTTATGGAGGTGGATGTCGGGGGCGTCACCGCGGCCGTGGCCGAATCTCGTGTCGAGGAAGCAGCTGTCCCGTATATGCGTAAACCGCGTGTGCAGGTCCTGCTGAAGAAGAAAGTGTTGAAGGTTAAACGCGTCTTTGTATTTGGGGATGTCAAGAAACCAGGGATGGTTCCAATGCCAAGACAGATGACTGTGTTACAAGCCCTTGCCGCGGCCGACATGTATCAGGAAACGGCGTTGATAGAGGAAATCCGGGTGATTCGAGGTGGTGACCTTGAAAAACCAAACATTCTCATGGCTGATCTCGCACGTGTGTTTACTTATGGCGACATGACAAGAAACATTTCGCTAGAAGAGAACGATATCGTATTTGTGCCGCGCGAACATCTCGGCGATGCGGGTGAAGCGTCGAAAAAGATCATGCCGGTCATTTCTACGGCGATCATACCGTTCTACCCGGCATTCATTCTTCCTGCATTGCTGGGGCGATGATCAGCGGAATCGAAATGAGAGAAGGACACTGACGCGATATGGCCCAATACGAGCTCAACGTTATCGACTATTGGTTGATCGTTAAAAAACGGAAATATCTTATTCTGTTGGCGACGGGGCTCGTTCTGTTGTTCACGTTCCTGTTTTCAGAGCTGTTCAAGCCGAGTCCATTGTATGAAGCATCCGCGCGAGTGAAGTTCGATCGAACCAACACTGTGGCTCAACAGTTGATTGAGACTATGTCTTTTTCAAACGCCAACGACCTCAGCTCGCAGACAGAATTTATTCGGGGGTTCCCTGTGATGGAGCGTGTCGCGATAGAGTTAGGCCGAGTCCCGGCAAATATGACGCCGGACGAGAAGCGATCGGCCACCTATCTCAATACCGTGTATTACCTCGGTCAGGAAATCCAGACGCAGCGCGAAGGTGATACGAATATCATTCGTATCACAGCGACCTCAGATCAACCGGAGACGGCAGAGAAGACAGCCAATTCAGTCGCCGATGCCTATCGACTGGAAAACATCATGACTCGGAACCGTCTTGTCATGGAATCAAGACGGTTTGTTGAGGAACAGCTGACTGCGCTCGAGAAGCAGTTGAATGCTGCTGAAGATGCATTGCGGGTATTTCGGGAGCGTGAGGGGCAGGTCTTTTTGACCGATGAGGCGCACGCTGCTTTGGAGACATTCACCAGATTGGAAGACCAGTACAATGAGGTGGTACGAAAGCGAGCGGAGGGAGAACGGCAGATCTTAGTACTTAGTCGAAGCGATGCAGTGATCGGAGACCAACCTGGCCGGATCTTCACCGAGGAGCCGTATGCGCTGCTGACGGTCCTGAATCAGCGCCTCCTTGATCTCATCCAGGAACGGAACACCCTTCTGATCAACTATACGACGGATCATCCACAAGCCCGTGAGCAGCAGAAGAAGATCGATAACGTCAGAGCCGAGATGATTCTAGAGCTCCGAGCGAAGCTCAAAACCATGCAAGATCGAGAAACCACGCTTCTGGATCAGCGCAATCGCTATCGGGATCGATATTTTCAGTTTCCACGAGCGGCGATACGCATGAGCCGCCTTGAGCGCGATGTGAAAGTCAATTCGGATTTACTAGCGACCCTCAAGGGGAAACTTCAAGAATTGCAGATCAAAAGTGCAGAACGGATTGAAGAAGTGACAATTATTGCGCCGGCGATTGTGCCTAGCGCTCCGATCAATGCTCCCAATACAGCACTGAACCTCATGGTTGGCTCGCTTATGGGTGTCTTTCTCGGAATCGTCATCGCATTTGCGCGCGAATCGTTCGATACTTCGATTGGCACGATCGAAGGGGTCGAAGAATTTCTCAAGGTGTCGGTCCTGGGTGTCCTTCCGCAGTTCGACAGTAAGGAAATGGAGGCTGCCGCCCGCGCGTCGCTTCCAGCCGATGCCTCGGCATCAACTGTGGAAAATTTCTCGAAACTTATCTGTCTGATCGATCCAAAGTCCGTTCTGTCTGAAAGTTTGCGGTCGTTACGGACGAATATTCAATTCGCCAGCATGGATCGGAAGATCAAATCCATCCTCTTCACAAGCGCCGGTCTGGGAGAAGGCAAAAGTACCTGCGTGACAAATTTGGCGATCACACTTGCTCAAGAAGGGCAACGAGTACTACTTGTCGATGCAGACCTGCGGCGGCCGATCGTGCATCAACGGTTGGGGCTCGAGCGAGGCCCTGGTTTGGCAGATGCGTTAGTAGGCAGTACGTCATGGCGCAAGCATGTGCGATCTACGACAGATTTGATGCTTGGGCCAATGGGGGTCGATCGGGTGCTGAGCACGCCGGGCCTAGATAACCTGCATATTCTAACCAGCGGTTCAGAGATTGGTAATCCGAACGAGTTCCTCAATATGAACAAGATCAAGGCATTTGTGAATGAAATGAATGAAGAATACGACCTGGTACTCTTCGACAGTCCGCCCATTCTTCCAGTGACAGATGCAGTGGCATTTAGCTCACGCGTCGACGGAACGATTGTGGTCTACCAAGTCGGCCGGATCGGTCGGAATGCTCTCAAGCGTGCCAAATTCCTCTTGGACCATGCGCAGGCCAATGTCATGGGTGTTGTCTTAACGAATGTAAAGTCTGAAGTCGCATCGGACTCCGGTGCCTACCGTTACGAATACCGCTGACGCAGCAGTAGGAGATGATATCCCATGCATGCGGCAATGGTGAAACCTCAAGATGCCGTCATCGTGTCAGTGTTGGCCGCCGTGCTTGCCCTCGGTCTCACGCTCGCGACTCCAAGCATCGGGTTACAGGTCGTCGTGGGTTTTCTCATTGTGTTGGTGGCTTTCACATCGGTTCCCGCCTCTCTCTTCCTCCTGATCGGCTCAATGTTGCTCTCTCCGGAAATTGCAGTCGGGCGAGTAGACGGAAGAGGTGTCGGGGTTCGAGAACTCTCGTTGCGTGTAGACGATATCTTGCTCGCAATCATCGGATTTAGCTGGTTGGTCAAGACCATCATCTATCGCGATCTTGCCCTCATTCGCGAGACACCGATCAATCGCCCCATCGTGTACTACATGCTGATCTGTGTGCTGGCCACATTGGTCGGCGTTATCGCCGGTCATGTTCGCCCGCTGACTGGATTCTTTTTTATCCTGAAATATTTTGAATATTTTTTCGTATTCTTTATGGTCGTCAATCATGTGTCGACCAAACAACAGGTCGTTAGCTTGGTGACAGCGTTGCTGGCTATTGCCTTCGTGATTAGTGTGTATGCCATCGCTCAGATCCCAAGCGGGCAACGAGCGAGCGCGCCGTTCGAAGGGGAAAGCGGCGAACCGAACACGCTTGGTGGATACCTGGTCTTTATCATGGCGATCGTCACGGGGATCTTCCTTCATTTGAAGTCAGGGCCGATTCGAATCGTACTTGCCCTTCTTTTGGGGGTTATTAGTCTGGCTCTTATGGCCACACTTTCTCGCTCGTCCTACCTGGCGGCTGGTGTGTTGTTGCTGGCTGTTGCTGCAACGCAATGGCGACGGCCTGGTGTGCTCGCCCTGATGCTGCTACTCGTGATTGTGCTCCCGTTCGCCATGCCTGCAAATGTGAAGGATCGGGTCAACGCGACGTTCTTTGGGCGACAATATGGGGGCGAGATCAAAGTAGGGCGCGTCGGGTTGGATCTCTCTACAACAGAACGACTCCGTTCTTGGCAGTATGTGCTCAAAGATTGGGTGCATAGTCCTTTGATCGGGCGCGGTGTCACCGGCTACGCCTGGGCAGACGCGCAATTCGTCAAAATTCTCGGCGAAACGGGCCTCGCCGGCCTTGTCGCATTCATTTATCTGATTGTACGTTTGTGGCGTCGCGCGCGGGAGAATTTCCTAGCAGAGCAGGACCCTTTTTGTAAGGGATTGGCGCAAGGACTGCTGTTCGGCTTGGTGGCCCTCCTTGCGCATGGTATCGGGGCCAACACCTTTATTATCATTCGTATTATGGAACCCTTTTGGTTGTGCGCAGGTCTCGTCATTATCTTGCCTCGTTTGACATCGGAACAGACGAGCCCTGTCACTCAGCGAGTCCCTATATGAAGTGGTTTCTCTTTTGTTACTGGTATGAGCCGGATGCACCATCCGATCCTGTAGGACTCGTTCGACTCTGGGCATTGGCACGACAGCTATCGCAACGGGGAGATAGTGTCACAGTCTTCCCTCCACGCTATCGTTCCTCGTTGCTTCAGCGAGGATTTGTGGTTGCCCCGATTCCGTTCCTCCCATGGCGGGTCTTGCGCCCTATTTCTTACACGATTCTCTCTTTCGTTGTCGGCGTGGTACGAGCCTGTTGGTCAAAACCAGATGTCGTGTACTACCGATGGATGGAAAGTCCTCACCCGCTGTTGCTCGCGAGACTGTTTGGCGCCCAGTGCATCTGTGAGGTTAATGGAGAGCCAGTTCCTCCATGGTGTGCCAGCGGGTCGAGAAGTCGGATGACTCATACCTTGGCTGTCTTTGCCCTACGCCGTTGTGATCGAGTCGTGGTACTGACAGAAGGACTTCGAAGTCTAGTGCAATCGCAATACGGTGTGCAGCCTGATCGCGTGATCCTATTGCCAAGTGGGTCTGACACTTCGGTGTTTAGACCCAAAGAACCTAGCGCGTGCAGGCAAGAAGAACATTTAGACCCTACATGCCAATACATCGGGTTTGTCGGCAGCTTTTATCGATATCAAGGTTTAACGACGTTGTTAGAGGCGTTTGCGCGCATCCATGATCGCTGCCCTTCGACACGATTGCTCATGATCGGTGAAGGGGAAGAAGCTGCGGCACTTCTTGAACAGGCGGCACAGCGAGGTCTGTCTTCTTGGATTACCTGGGTCGGCCGAGTCGAATACACTCGTGTTCCCATATGGATTGGCGCCATGAATGTGTGTGTTGCGCCCTTCCGTGGTGATCGTGGTGAAACATCTCCGGTGAAGGTATTCGATTACCTGGCCTGCGGAAGGCCTGTCGTCGCGAGCGCCATTCCGTCTGTGACCGCACTGTTTTCTCGCGCGAATGGGGTGGTGTTGGTCCAGCCTGATCAGGTCGATGCGCTCGCCGAAGCCGTATTGGGCCTGCTGGCAGATCCTGAGGAGGCTCGCCGATTGGGGTGTGAAGGACGTGTGTTTGTCGAGCAGCGGTTCGGGTGGGATGCGATCGTTCGCACATTACGTGAGCTGGTTCAACAAATCGTCCCACACGATCATGATCGACATCGGCTTGTGGTCAATGACAAATAGAGGTGAGGGAACATGAGTCAGCCTGTGGCGGGTTACAACGGTGGAGTCGCTCCTGAGGAGTTGTATTTGCAACTAATGAAGCAGTGTCTGACGCGGATGCTTTGGAAAGAGAAATATCGGCCGATGACGTCGGTCAGTGGGTGGAGAAGAGTCGTATTGGAGCCTCTTCAATCGTTGTTGCGTCAAGTCCAGTTAGAAGTTGTCAAAAAAGAGCCGGACCGAATGGGCGAGAGAGAGGATGGCCGTGATTGGCCGATTGAAGCAGAGACGATGGTCGGGTTGAAGCGATTGGATAATCTCCAACAATGTGTGACCTCGGTGATTCGAAATGGTGTGCCGGGAGATCTGATTGAAACCGGAGTCTGGCGTGGCGGATCGTCGATTTTTATGCGCGCGGTATTAAAAGCGTATGGTGATTGTTCAAGAAAGGTTTGGTTGGCTGATTCCTTTTGCGGATTGCCACAGCCTGATCCAGCCCGGTACCCGGTCGACCGCGGTGACCGGCTATGGACTTATCAAGAACTAGCAATTCCCTTAGAAGAGGTGAAGACCAATTTTTCCCGGTATGGGTTGCTCGATGAGCAGGTGGAATTTCTGCCGGGCTGGTTTCGTGACACGCTACCATCTGCGCCGATTAATCGATTGGCAGTCTTGAGGCTTGATGGTGATTTGTATGAGTCGACGATGGACGCATTGTCCGCACTCTATCACAAGGTGTCGCCGGGAGGATTTATTATTGTTGATGATTACGGGTTACCGACTTGTCGCGCCGCCATCGAAGATTTTCGTCGGGCACGAGGGATTACCGATCAGATTCATCAGATCGATTGGACTGGGGCCTTCTGGAAACGCTCGACAGAGAAAAAAGGCGCAGTCGTTTCACCAGGCCACATTGCGCTGCATGCCGCTTCATAAGGCATAGTCCAAGCCATGAATATTCTGGTTTTTTGTGACGAGGATCTTGGAGTCGCTGGAGGGGGGACTCAGCAGGTTGTGCAGTTCGTGCGTGCCCTGGAGGCCCGAGGACATATATTGCGGGTCGTGGCACCGAGGCCGTCTACCGATATGAAGGATGATGCCGCGTTAGTCAGTGCGAGGGGATTGTGGGTATGGGTTCCTCGCGTCCGGATGATCAGACCATGGACTTATCTGGCCGGCTCGGCGATCGCACTGCTTTGGACTATCTGGCGAGAGAAGCCAGATGTCATTCTGTGGTTCGATTCGCCGGGCCAGATCGCTCCCTTGATCTGTGCCAGTGTCATGCGATGCCCCTATGTGCTCTTTGTCAATGGAATAGCCGGAGAGGAATTGACTGGCCTGTGGGGATGGAAACCCATTCGCAACCTTATTCAAGGAAGCTTACGGGTATCGGGGAGACGAGCACAGGCAGTTATCAGTGTGTGTCGGGAAATTCCTCTCTGGATGCAGCGAGAGTGGGGTATCGCAGCTGACCGTTGCCATGTGATTCGAAATGGTGTCGACCCATCAGTCTGTGTACCTCGTCAGAAGGAGGAAGCCTGTCATCGACTCGGGCTTGACCGTAGCGGACTGTACATCGGATTTGTCGGAGGGTTTTTCCCCTGGCATGGGCTCGACATCCTCGTTGAAGCCATGACGATAGTCCGGCGTGAATGCCCAGCCGCCAAGTTACTTCTCGTCGGCGATGGCCATACAAGACCTGCGCTCCAAGCGATGGTGCGTGAACGCGGTCTTGAAGAATCCGTATCGTTTGTGGGGCGAGTGCGATTTGATGAGGTGCCGTGGTGGATCGGGGCAAGCGACGTATGTGTGGTTCTCCATCGATCGGTTCGCTTCTATCCTGGTGATTCAATGAAGCTCTGGGAATATCTGGCTTGCGCGCGGCCTGTGGTAGCAACGGTCGGCGAGGGCTATGGCGATACGGTAGAGAGGTTAAGCGCTGGGCTTTCGGTGAAGGAAGAGGATCCGGCGAGTCTTGCCGCGGGAATGCTTCACGTACTCCGGGACCCTGCCTTGGCGAGGAAGATGGGGCAAGCCGGACGTGTGGCTGTTGTGCACTCTCATACGTGGGACGCGAGAACGATGGAACTGGAACAGGTGTGCAGGGCGGCGGCGGCTGAATATGTACGTGACCGGGTGTGTGCCTGATGAGTGTACCGTCGATTGAAGACCGGGTCCACCCGGTTGATCATGATGAGCCAGTTCCTGGATCCATGAGAATCCGTCATCGCATCCTCGAAGCTGGAGGATGGGCGCTCGCTGGATTTGCTGTTGAGAAGGGGATTGCGGTTCTCCAGCTGGTCGTTCTGGCGCGACTGCTTGTGCCGGGCGATTTTGGATTGATGATGGCATCCGCTGCCATCTTGCTTGCGGTGCTGGCATTTTCTGAGTTGGGCTTAGAACCGGCGGTCATTGCGAAGCCGGATGTCAACGAGGAAGATCTTCGCGTCGCCTGGACCTTATCAATCGTTAAGGGGGTCGTACTGGCCATCGGTCTCTGGGGTCTGGCAGACGTGATTGCGACCGGGATGCAGATTCCCGAACTCGGTCTGTTCCTCCGTGTCCATACTGTCGGAATTCTTCTGCAGTCTGTACAGAGTCCGGCGTTGTTCATATTGTTGAAGAAGCTGGATCTTAAAAAACGGGTATCGTTTGATCTCAGCCGCCGTGTGCTCGAATCCTGCGTCACGATCGGCTTGGCTTGGTGGTGGCAGAGCGCATGGGCGTTATTGGGTGGGCAGCTGATCGCGTTCTTATTCGGGGCGCTTCTGTCGTACTGGATTGCGCCGTGCCGCATCGGATGGTCGCTCAATCGCGCATCATTGCTCAGCCTCTGGAACTATGGACGATATCAGAATTTCACAGGATGGTTTCTGTTCACGGTCATGAGCGGAGGAGATCTCGTCGTAGGACGTCTGTACGGAGTCACAGCCTTAGGCCACTACCAAGTCGCCATGGCCATTCCAATCATGATCGGCATTCGGGCTATGAGTGTGATCTCTCAAATCAGCTTGCCCACGTACGCCATGTTGCAGAAGGATCGGCCTGGAGCGATGCGTGCCTTGAGTCTACAAATGAGCCTCACGGGGATGGTCATCGTGCCGAGCGCGTTGGCGACTGCGACCCTCGCACCGTATCTTGTCCCGTTCGTCTTCGGTCCATCCTGGATCGCAGCGATCGATCCGTTGCGGGTTCTCTGTTTGTTTGCGATTGCCGCGGCGTTTTGCAGCGTGATGGCCGCGTTTCACTGCGGGGCCAATCACCCTGAATTGCAAACTAAAATCTGGGCCATGATGTGTGCGTGTTACGTCGCGATGGTGATTCCTTTTGCGATGATGTGGGGACTTGTCGGGGCGGCCTGGGCAATTTCGCTGACTTTCGTGATCGGTCTTGTTTTGCACGTCATGGCGACGGTCCAACTATTAGGACGTGAAGCGTGGCCGGCATTTGAGCCGTTGAGATGGGCAGGTGGAGTAGTGGCGATTGTTGTGCTCGGTTTCCTGCTCAGCCATACAGTTCCTTCGATGAGAGTTGAACAGTGGCCGGCGATGATATGTGGGCTCGCTGGCATCAGTATTTATGGATGGCATCTCTGGGCACGCGAGTATCCCCGTTTGCGAACCCTATGGAGTGCCTGATTGGAGGGCCTCGGTGTTCCAAGAACATGAAGTGGATGTCTCGATCATCATCGTGAATTGGAATACGCGGGACTTGTTACGCTCTTGCCTACAGGCGCTTGCAAGTGCAAGAGGAGGCGTTCGTGCTCAAGTTCTTGTGGTCGATAACGGGTCGATCGATGGCAGTCCCATGTTGGTAGCGGAAGAGTTTCCATGGGTGGAACTGGTCAAAAATTCAGAGAATGTCGGCTTTGCTCGAGCTAACAATCAAGCCTATCAACGGACACGAGGGCGCTATGTACTGTTGTTGAATCCGGACACAGAAATGAGAGGTGGATCGATTGAATTGATGGTTGAGTTTCTCGATGCTGATTCACAACGGGCGGGGGTGACTGCGGTCTTACGAAATCCTGACGGGACGGTACAACGTTACCACAAACGGCTGCCTCGCTGGCGGTATGTGTTGTTCTCGGAGACGATATTGAGGAATCTATTTCCACGCAATCGCTGGACTCGTGCCTTCTATATGCACGATGAACCTTTTCAGAGCATGACGGAGGTTGAGCAACCTCCGGCTGCCTGTTTAATGCTGAGACAGTCCATCCTTGCGCCATCATCGTTATTTGATGAACAGTTTCCCATTTTTTATAACGATGTGGACCTGTGCCGGTGGTTGTACGATCGCGGACATCGCTTATTCCTATTACCAGGAGCCGAGGTCATGCATCATGGAGGCGCAGGCGGAGTATGCGAATTGCCCGATCAAGGAATCATCGATAGCTTGATCGGGCTTGTTCGCTACTATCGGAAGCATGAAGGGCCTCTGTGTGCCGGAGTGCTGTGGTTGATCCTGACCACCAATTCTTTGCTGGTGCTTGGTGGTGGATTGGGAAAGGTGCTGTTGGGTCGTCGATCCCCACAATGGTGGGGGCATGAGTTCGCCAAACGTGTGCGACTGGCCATTGGCCAAGAGGCCTTTCATTATCCCAAAGACATGAATCCAGACTTGATGTCGTGTGTGGTGACATGCCGACACTAAGGACGGAAGAAGCTGTTCTGTGTTTGCTCTGTGGTAGGCCAGGGGAAACCCTGTTTCGTGGACTGCACGACCGTCTGTATTCAGTCGAGGGGGAGTTTGGCTTCGCTCGCTGTTCCAGCTGCGGGCTGGTGTGGGAAAGCCCGCGACCGACGATCGATGAGATCCCGAAATGCTACCCGGACGATTATGAACCACACGAGGGGCAGGCATTGGGTGAGGCGCCCATTCGGCCGGCAGCGGGGGTTCGGGATGTAATGCGCGGGCTGATTCTGAGCGAGATCTTCGGCTACACCCGGTTTAAGCGAGATGAGTGGTGGGCTTCGATGGGGGGGCGTGTTCTTGGTCAAGTTCCTGCGCTGAAAAACCGCGCACGATATGGGCGCGACGAACTTTGCCCTCCCTTCGTCGAAGGAGGGACGCTTCTGGATATCGGGTGCGGAGCGGGTGGGTATCTTTCAGCAATGAAGGCGCTCGGATGGACGGTTCTGGGGATTGATCCTTCTCCTCAAGCTGCCCGGATCGCTCGCGAGAACTATGAAGTGCCTGTGAAGGTGGGAACGTTGGAAACGTCCGGACTGTCTGACCGGAGTATTGCTGTCGTGACGATGGTGCACGCCATTGAACATGTTCCAGATCCGTTGGCCCATTTACGTGAGTGCCATCGGGTCTTGCAAGACGGCGGGCGGTTGGTTCTCACGACACCAAATATGGCAGGGCTGATGAGTCGGCTGTTCAAAGAAGATTGGATGGCGTTAGAGCCTCCGAGACATTTGTGGTTGTTTACCCCGAACACGTTGCAGGCCTGTGTGGAGCGAGCGGGGTTTCGTGTCGAGCGTGTATTGACGCGGCCATTCCTCTCCCATGTGAACTACGAAAAGAGCCTGCGTATCCGTCGCCAGGGGCATGCGCGAGGCAACTTGCAACCCTGCGATGCTGGTCCAATCGCTCGAGGGCTCCACCAGCTCGAACGAGGGCTCTTGCCATTCTGGCGGTGGGCCGGCAATGAGCTCATGCTCAGCGCAGTCAAACAATAGGAGTCGGTATCCTGTGGACCTCACAATCGCCATCATCAGCTATAACACGCGGGATTTGTTACTGGCCTGTCTGCAATCCATTCAGGACATGACGAAGGACGTGGAGTATGAACTGATCGTGATAGATAACGCATCCAGCGATGGTAGCGTCGCTGCCGTACGAGCCCAGTTCCCTCAGGCAAGAGTGATTGCGAATCAAGACAACGGCGGCTATGCCAAAGCTTGTAACCAAGCTGTCGAAATCGGCAAAGGCCGGCACGTGCTTTTCCTGAACAGTGATACGGTGATGAGAGCATACACGCTTTCCAGGATGGTGACATGTTTGGATATGCAGCCCGATATTGGAGCTGTCAGTTGTCTCCAATGCGATAAAGCCGGGCAAGTGCTGCAGTCTTGCTATCCCTTCCCTTCGGTCCGCGACCATCTGCGCTATTCGCCCTGCGTTCCAACGATCATTAAACGTGTGATCGGTAGCGATGTTGAACTGGATTCCACGGTCTCGCAAGACGTGGAGTGGGCGAACGGCGCCTGTCTTATGGTGCGGAAGAGGCTATTTGAACACATGGAAGGATTCGACAGTCGGTTTTTTATGTATTTCGAAGACGTTGATTTGTGTCGACGGATTCATCAGCGGGGCTATCGTGTATGGCATGCGGCAGACTGTGAAGTCGTCCATTTGATCGGACGCAGTAGTGAGGAACATCGAGATCAGCTCAATGTGCAATGGGAGCTCAGCCGGATTCTCTATGTCGAGAAGCATTTCTGGTGGCTCGAGCGGCTTATCATGAAAGCATGGATTGGAGGGGGAGTGCTCGCAAAAATGTTCAAGGCTTCCTGCTCAGGTCGTTCCGATCGTTATCAGCAGATGGAGAAGTTGAAGGCGATGTTATGGCGCGTATGGGTAGGGCAACATCATTGTAAAGCCAATACCGCCTATTCAGCTTGAGGATAGGCATGATTGGGAAAGGTCGTGGTGCACCAACATGACAGAGAGATACCGATGGTGATGGTGCTCAATCGACTCTATCGAGCCCTCACACGGCCGCTTCAGGATCGTTGGCTTGGAGGTCTGCACGCTGGCCTCGTAATCAAAGGACTCTACCTGCAGTGGATGGTTGCGTCATTTCTAGGGCAAGGGCATAAACGGGTCCTCGATGCGGGGTGTGGGCCAGAAGCACAGCTGGTTGCTATGCTTGCGGGGCGGTATCCGACCTGTACGTTTTCTGGGCTGGATTTGCACTTGAGTTGGGTAGGGAGGAGGCGAGATCGGTCTCCTGAAAATCTCGCTGTCCTCGAAGCCGATCTGGCTTCGCTGAATGAAGCAGAGCAATACGATCTGATCTATTCCATTGATGTGTTGGAACACATTCATGATTATGCCGAGGTATTGGATCGCCTCGTGAGGGCCTTACGACCGGGCGGGTTGCTTTTTATCCATGTTCCCAGCACCGACCAGAGCAACTGGTTCAAGGCGACGGGCGCAGAGACGGCGAACAATTTTCGCGACCATCGAGCGGGCGATGACCATGTACGCGATGGATTCGATAAAGCGGTGCTGATCTTCGAGCTGGAGTCTCGCTCCGTCTCGGTCATCGAGGCGCGGTGGACATTCAGTGGGATGACAGCTTGGTTCAAAGAAGTATTTTCGCTTGGGGAACGCCAAAGGGTGCGAGGCATCGGGCTGCTCCTGCTCCCTGCGGTCTTGCTGTCTGTGATGGGCGAAATGTTGATGGCCCCGCGCCGAGGCAACGGCTTGTACGTGCTCGGTGTAAAGAAAGGTGTCGGTGCTCAATGAATTACGTCAGCACAGGTCAACGCGAACAATACGACGAAGAATGGAATGGCTGGAAAGCTGAGGCAACAGCCTTTGATGGTGTACGTCGATACGATCAGATCGGCAGGGTGGTCCGTCTGCTAGGTGCGAGGAAGATCCTGGACGTAGGGTGCGGAGACGGTCGACTGGCAAGGGCCATCCGAGCGAGCGGTCTCGATGCCGTTATTCATGGTTGTGATGTGTCGACTGCGGCCCTCACTCGAAGTGAAGGACTTGATCGGCAGTACGCTGTCGACCTCAATTGCGAGGCTGTACCGGAACCCGACGAGAGTTTCGATTTGGTCATTGCGAGCGAGGTGATCGAGCATTTGATCATGCCGGATCGTGTTCTGGAGGAATTTACCCGTGTTCTCAAGCATGGAGGCCATGTCTTGCTGACCGTTCCGAACGTCGCGTTCTGGCGATTCCGTGTCCAAGCATTGAGCGGCCAGGTGCCCTCAGTGACCGCCGATACTCGCCACCTGCATTCGTTCAGTGCATCTCTCCTGACTCAGCTTATCGGGAAAGCCGGTTTACAGGTCGTACAGCTTACAGGCCTGCGTCAACGATTCAATCGACTCAGTCAACTCCATTTTCAATTGCTCAGCGACACGCTGCTGATTGTTGGAAGGAAACCGTGAGATCGTGGCATACGAGCTAACCAGACACGAATTCAATCGACTCATCCGAGCGTACAGACCTTCTCAGTACGAGACATTTGGAGCGCAGGATACACGTTTCACCACGCCGATGAATCATGCATTGAAATGTCGTGATCGTCTCCATGTGGCGCTTCGAAGTGGATTGCAGCGATTGCCCGACGGACCTCAGACGATCGTGGATTTTGGGCCCTTCCCGGGCAGTCTGTTGCGTCTCTCGCGTGGGCTCCAGCCGACGAAAGCGGCGCGTTTGTTCGGTGCAGGACTGATGGCCAGTCCCGAGTTTGTGCAATTCATGAAACAGGATGCCAATGTCGAGATTCTCACCGTTAATCTCGATCCTGCCGGGCAACAATTCTTGTCCAAAGGGTACCAGGAAACAGTACCCTTACCGGACCATTCCGTACAACTTGTGTTTGCACTGGAGATCGTTGAACACCTCACCTCCCCATTTCATTTAATGTCAGAGGCCTACAGAATTTTGAAGTCCGGAGGCCACCTTGTGATCACGACTCCGAACGTCACTCGAATCGGGAATATCTTCAAGCTGTTGATCGGTCGATCGCCCAATGATCGGCTGGCCCCTCCCGGATATAACGATCCCAACGATGAATGGCGTCCGCATGCACGCGAATATGCGATGCATGAGCTAGCAGAGATGCTGCGCCATGTAGGGTTTGAGATCGCACAGTCGTGTTTTTTTCTGGGCGAGGACACCCAAGACTGTCAACAGACTGCTCGGCAGAGCGCGATCGATTGGGTTAAAGTGCCATTCTACCTTATCCCGCACTTGCGCGGGAGCCTCTTGATCCTCGGGAGAAAACCATGACACCGGTCGTCCTTGCAGAACTGGCTGGGTCTTCGGCCTATGGAGGCGGTGAACGGTATCTGGAACTGCTTTTTGACCGTCTCGACCGCACGCGATATCGAGCGATGCTGATCTGTCCTGAGCCTGGTCCGTTCGTCGGGCGTATGAAAGAGCGCGGAGTGGAGACACACCTTGTCCACTTGGCGCCGTTGTTCAACCCCTTTGCCCTCTGGCGGCTGACGCGGTTGCTCGTGCGGGAGCGAGTGACAATTTTACAAACGCATGGAGCCAGGGCGAACTTTTATGGTCGGATTGCAGGACGTCTAGCTGGGGTCCCGGTCATTATCTCGACAGTCCATAATTCACTGAAAGATTATGAGGTGTCTTTACTCACACGATGGTTCTATCGCACGGCGCTCCGTCTGACGCTCCCGCTCGTTCATCGGATCATCTGTGTCTCGAACTCCAGTCGTCGCGATCAGATTGATGAGTGCCCGGCTGCGGCGGCACGGAGCCTGACGGTTTACAACGGTGTAGATCCGTCAGCTTTTCCTTCGCAGCCGAATCGTCAGAAAGTCAGGGAGGAGCTCGGTATTGTATCGAGACCCGTCTTGGTCATGATCGCCCGGTTGACTGAAGCAAAGGGGCATTGTTTTTTGCTACAGGCGCTTCCAGACTTGATCAAGGCATGGCCGAACCTGTGTTGTGTGTTCGTGGGAGATGGTGAGCTTCGTGAGCACCTGCAGCGCCTGGCAGTTGAACTTGCTGTCGAACCGTCCTGTCGCTTTCTAGGGGTCCGTGAGGACATTGCCGACATTCTGGCTGCGGCCGATGTCGTCGTGCTGCCGTCGCTATCAGAAGGATTTCCGTTTGTGCTGTTAGAGGCGTTGGCGATGGGCTGCCCAGTGGTTGCATCGCGGGTCAACGGTGTTCCGGAATTAATTGAAGACCACAAGACTGGATTGCTCGTGCCGGCGCGAGATCCCCAGGCGCTGGCGGCGGCAATTCGAGAAGTGCTGAGTGATCCAATCGCAGCTGTGAGGATGGGGACAGCGGGGCGAGCTCTGGTTCGAGAGCGGTTTACGGTGGACCGTATGGTTGGAAATACGACGGCGATCTTTGATGCAGCGTTACAGGACGCCGGCATTCGGGTACCCTTTGAGAAACGGATGGCAGCGTGAAGCAGGTAGCCATGCCAGAGACAGAACAGATTGGTTGTCCTTGTGGCAGTCAGGCAATGCCGGTCGATGTGTTTCAGACTCCGACCAGACGGTATGTGCGTTGCCCTGACTGTGAGCTTGTGTTTCTAAATCCTCGCCCGTTGGGGACCATGGTCGAGCAGTTTTACCGGGAGGACTACGACGAGGCCTATGGCGAGGCCGAGGCATCGTCGGACCGCGACCCAGTTTTTGAGAGTGTCGTGGGCCGTCTTGGCCTGTACCGGCAACCTCCCGGTCGACTGCTTGATATCGGCTGTGGAGACGGCGCGTTCTTGTCGCTCTGCAAGTCGGCAGGATGGACATGTTATGGGTTGGAGTTGTCGAAAAAAGCAGCCGAGCGTGCGGCTCGTCGTCAGCTCACGGTGCTTCCGTCTGATTGGTTGGAACAAACAGGGGAGCGTGAACCGTTTGATGTCATCACCCTTGTGAACGTATTGGAGACGGTGACGAATCCGGTGAGACTCTTGCGGCAGGTCGCAAGCGCACTGACGCCATCGGGTCTCGTCGTCATCAGAGCGACTAACGGGGCATTTCATCTCCCGATGCGGACACCGGCCCGGTGGGTCGGGTCCCGCTTTGATCAGGCTTTTCATCTTTTTCTCTATTCGCCTCACACGCTCCGCTCGTTGCTCAAGGGGATCGGACTACACACCACGGCGATCCATAACTCGGTTCCTAGTCGAGGGCCTCTCGCCCCGGCGAACCCCTGGATGAGTCGCCTCAAGTGGCGGATCGGTGCGACGGCGTTCCGGTCCTGTGCGGAAGTGCTCTATAAGGTGTCGGGAGGGCGCATGGTCTGGGCTCCCTCCTTTGAACTCGTCGCACAGCGCGCGAAGGATTATCATGGGTAGATCCCATTGGTTGAGCCTCCGGGGGCGGCGCTCAGTCAGATTCGTGAGCATGGTCATTGCGCTTTGTCTGCTTGCCGCAATCGCCACGTTTGGAGTGCGGTCATTGTTTACTTCGGTGGGATCTGCCAAACATGTTCGATATGAGCCGGTCGACGTGCCGCCGCAGGAGGTTTCGCCCCGCCACCAGAAGGAGCGGGAGGAGTATGAGCGACGAGAGCGAGTCTTGATAGAAAAGAGTCGGTAGTACGTTCATTTGGAGTGGCCATTGCATGTGTGGTATTTGCGGTCTCGTAGGGGATAACGATCCGGTTCTTCTTGACCGGATGCTCGATCGGCTTATTCATCGAGGGCCGGACGAGGAGGGCACTCATCACGACGCTGGTATGGCCTTTGGAGTGCGGCGATTGCGCGTGATTGATCCTGCCGGCGGCCATCAACCGGTTCGAAACGAGACTGGCACCGTCTGGGCGGTGATGAATGGAGAGATCTACAACTATCGTGAACTTCGAGAGGAGTTGATCCAAAAAGGCCATCGCTTCCAGTCCCGTTGTGATACTGAAGTTCTGGTGCATTTGTACGAAGAGGAGGGGCCGGAAGCGGTCTACCGGTTGCGTGGAATGTTTGCCTACGCCATATGGGATCGGGAGCGGGACCTTGTGTTGCTGGTTCGCGATCGCTTGGGGATCAAACCTCTCTACTACGCTACTCTACCTGGCACCGCGGGTGCTGATCAGCGTGTAGTCTTTTCTTCAGAACTCCCGTCATTGCTGGAAGGACTGCCGAATTGGACGATTCGTCCACAAGCCATCGCTGACTTCCTATCGCTACTCTATGTGCCTGGTCCCGAAACGATCGTTGAAGGTGTTCATCAGCTTCAACCTGGGGAGGCTCTTAAGATTGTGCGGGGGCGTTTAGAGTTTTGGCGCTATTATCGTCCTCTGGAAGCGCTGGGTAATCAGGTTGAGCCTCCGGTGGGCGACCAACGAGCGCGCTTTCTGGACATGTTGCGTGATTCCGTGAAGGCGCATCTGCTCAGTGACGTGCCGCTGGGTTTGTTCCTGTCCGGTGGGTTGGACTCTGCGTCGATCTTGGCCTGCATGCGCGAGGTGATTCCTGGGTCGATCAAAACATTTTCCATCGGGTACGAGGCGCCGGAAGACCAATCGTACAATGAGCTCAAAGCCGCCCGGCTTCTCGCGACACACTTCGGGACGGACCATACGGAAGCCGTGCTGCGACCCGATGTGGCCTCGCTGCTTCCTCGTGTGGTCGCCGGGATGGGAGAACCGTTTGCAGACTCTTCGGCCATTCCTACGTATCTGGTTTCCGAAGTGGCCAGACGGTCTGTGACGGTTGCGCTATCCGGTATCGGCGGCGATGAGCTCTTCGGTGGCTATCCTCGCTATCTTGGGCTACGGGCTGCGGCTCGCTACGCATCGCTTCCAGTGGGGATGCGTTCATGGATTGCCTCTCAGGCTGTGTCCACTCTGTCGGATGGCGCAGGGGGCCACGAGGTTCGTGGCCGCATCAAACGATTTCTCCTGAACGGTCATCGTCCGTTAGGTGAGCAATACCTCCGTTGGACGACATTTCAACCGGCAGGATGGGATGGGCCGTTGTATGCCGAGGCACTTCGGGCTGCTCTGGCTGATGATGTTTCCCTTCACCGTGTCCGGGACTTCTTTCAAGAATGGCCCTCTTGCGACCCCTCTGATCGTGCAATGGGTGTTGATTTACAGACCTATTTGCCGGACGATTTATTGCGGATGGGCGATCGAATGAGCATGGTCCATTCGCTTGAGCTGCGTGTTCCGTTCTGCGATCACCATCTATTGACCTTTGCCTGCTCATTGTCGGCTTCGACAAAGTTTCATGGATGGAAATTAAAGGGATTCATGAGATCTTCACTGCAAGGCATTTTGCCTGAAAGCATTGTCGCAGCCAAGAAGCGAGGTTTCATGCTACCGCTCACACGATGGCTGAGAGAAGACCTGCGCGAGATGAGTCGTGATTTGCTTTCTCCTGAGACCATCCGCCGTCGGGGTTACGTCAACCCTGCTTATGTGCAGTGGCTGCTTACAGAGCACCACAGCGGGAGGCGGAACTTTTCGGATCAACTCTATGCGCTCATGGTGTTGGAATTGTGGCATGGGCAGGTGGCACAGTCTGTCTCCTCCTATTCAATGGGAGTAGGCGCGGCATGAACGTCGTCTTGCTCGCAGAAGTCACGGTCGAACAGGTCATCGGTGGCGCCGAGCGAGTGCTCCGGCAGCAAGCGTTGGGTCTCGCCAAGCTAGGACATCATGTGCGCGTGGTCGCGCGGGCTCCTTTTGAGTCTGCAGAGGCCGACCTATCGATCGGAAGTGTGAGGGAACGGCGGTATTCGGTCACACGAACCAGCGAGCCGGCCTTTGTCTGGTCTTCAGTGCACAATTCTCTCCGGGCATTTGATCTCACGATGCAGGGTTCGTCGGTCGATGTCGCGATGATTCATCAATCGTTGGCCGGCCTTGGCCCGATTCTGTTCCGCTACGGGAAAGTCAATCGCTGGATCTATGTCTGCCACTCGTTGGCGCATCAGGAATATCTCACCAGAGCTGAGCGGGCCGCGACGACACATGAACGGGCCAGACGGCGGTTGAGCGTGCGCGCCCGTCGCTGGATTGAACGCATCGTGATCCGCCGCTGTCACCATGTGATCGTCTTGAGCGAATACATGAAGCAACAAGTTATTGCTACGCACGGCATCACTCCGAAGTCCATCACGGTGGTTCCCGGCGCAGCCGATCCGGCCATGTTTTTCCGGCCGCAGGATCGGAACGAGATTAGGCGTGAACTTAAATTGCCGGAGAACCGTACAATTTTGTTTACCGTTCGCAATCTGGTGCCTCGCATGGGATTAGAGCATCTTCTCGAAGCCATGACGATGCTCGGCGAGGAGCAGAGAAATCTTCTCCTCCTCATTGGTGGAGATGGCCAACTACGCTCGCGATTGGAAGAACACATATTCAGCAAGGGATTACACGATGCAGTCCGGTTGCTCGGGTTTGTGCCGGAGGATCAATTAGCGAAGTACTACCAGGCGTCCGATTTGGTCGTGATGCCGACGCTACAACTCGAAGGGTTCGGCTTGGTGACGGTCGAGGCGCTAGCCTGTGGTACGCCGGTGATAGGGACGCCAGTCGGCGCGATCCCTGAAGTGTTGAGCACGGTTGATCCGATGTTTGTCACGGAAGGAACCGACGCGGCGTCTCTCACAAAAACATTATGGCTTATATTAAAGCGGTTTCGCAGTCAACCTGGCGAGCGAGAGCGCTGGGCAACAAAAGGTCGCGCGATGGTGGAGCAGCGATATAATTGGGTGGCGCATACGGCAGATCTCGACCGTCTGTTTGTGCGCTTGTCGAAAAACAGACCAGCTCTGTCACGTGAGTCGGCCAGAGCGAAGAAGGTGATTCATGTGATTACGCGGCTGGACCATGGCGGGTCGGCGCAGAACACGATGCTGACCGTTCTCGGTCATGACCGTGCCCAGTTCGAGCCGCTGGTGGTTTCCGGGTATCCAGGGCGTTGGGATGCGCAAGGCGGGCAGGTCGCAACGGAAGAGAATTGCCGGCGACTTGAGAAAGCGGATGTTCACTGGATGCTGCTTCCTTCCCTCACAAGAGAGGTCTCTTTACTGAAAGATATACAAGCCCTGTGGCAATTGACTCGCCTCTTCCGGCAAGAGCGGCCGGCATTGGTCCATACCCATACATCGAAGGCCGGTGTGTTAGGGCGAGTGGCGGCTTGGATTGCGAAGGTCCCAATCATCGTCCACACGCCGCACGGCCATGTGTTTTACGGGCATTTTGGTCCAACCCAATCCTGGCTGTTTCTTCAGATTGAACGGATGCTGAGTTCGATTACGGATCGACTGATTGCGCTGACGGACGCGGAGCGACAGGATCATCTCGATCGTGATGTCGGTCATGCCGACCGGTTTGCTGTGGTACCGAGCGGGATCGATCGCGAGCGGTTTGGACTGGCGAGGGTTCAGGGGAAACAACAGCCGGAGTGGTTTGGCTGCCCACCGGATGCGTTGATCGTCGGATCAGTCGGATGGCTCACCGATATTAAAGGCCATAAATACCTGATCGACGCTGTCTCCAAATTAAAAAAGGACTTCCCTTCTCTCCATCTCGTGATCATCGGAAGTGGAGATCGGCATGACGCACTACTGCAGCAGGCGGAATTGGCTGGAATCCTCGATGCGGTGCATTTCCTTGGTCATAGGGATGACATCGAAGCCTGTCTGGCCGGGATGGATCTGTTTGTGTTGCCTTCGCTCAATGAAGGGATGGGGCGTGCGCTAGTCGAAGCCATGGCAGCGGGGTTGCCGGTGATTGCCTCCCGTGTCGGTGGTATTCCGGCCGTCATAAGCCACGAGCAAACTGGTTTACTGGTGCCTCCTGGTAATGCCGATGCGTTGGCGGATGCCATACGGCAATTACTCGATCGGCCGGATTGGGCCCGGCAATTAGGCCTGGCTGCAAGCCGTAGTGTAGACAGCCGATATGGTTCGCGTTCAATGGTTCGCATGATTGAATCAATTTTTGCAGAGGCGCTCAGTGCTCGCGAGTAAGAATAAGGAAGTGATGAATCGTACCTATCGATTGATAGTGGCGTTCGTGATCATGCCGTTATTTTTGTCAGGTTTCGATGTAAGAGCGCAGACATCGGAAGTGCGGCAGCAGTTGCTGGCTACGGTGCATGTGCATAGTTCTGCCAGCACCGGTGATTTGACCGTTGAAGCGTTGGCTGAACGGGCGGAAGGACTCGGCCTGGATGCGCTGATTCTGACCGACAATTTTTCTCTGCGTTATGAGTATGGATTGTGGCCGTTGCCGGGCCTTTTAAAACAACACGTCAGCTTTCCCTCTGTGCTGGAATATGGAATCGAACGGTACTTGGACGAGATCGCGGCAGCGCAGAGCCGTCACCCGAAGCTGATCATCCTACCCGGAGTCGAGGTTGCCCCCTATTACTATTGGACCGGCTCGATTCTGGATCGAACGTTGACATTGCATAATGCTCAACGCAATCTTCTGGTGATCGGTCTCACCAAGCCGGATGACTATCGATCCCTTCCGGCGAGTGGGAATCCATCCTCCTACACATTCGATTGGCGAGGAGCCGTGAATGGTGTGCCGATGTTGTTGGCTATTCCAGCCGTCTGGTTGTGGAGGCCGTTCCGGCGTAATCCCGATCGGCGATCGCTCCGGCGGGCTATCGCTTGTGTGCTGATCGTCCTTGCGGTGGCGCTCGTGGCGAATGCCTGGCCCCTGAGCCAGCCTGCGTTTAGTTCATATGATGACCGGTTGGGGTATCGTCCCTATCAGGCCCTGATCGACGATGTGAGGGCGAAGGGTGGGCTTGTTTTTTGGTCGATGACAGAAGCGCGAGACTTTCATGAATATGCTGCTGGCCCGTTGGGAACTGTTACCGTTAAGACGGAGCCCCATCTTGAGTCGTTGCTACAGACGACGGGGTATACCGGATTTGGGGGGCTCTATCAGGATGGACGAACAGGCGTGAAGCCAGGTGAATTATGGGACCGGTTGCTCCAATTGCCCATCAGTGAACAGCGCTCGCCCCCTGTGCTGATCGGGGAACTTGCGTTTCATGGATTCACGGATGCGGGGAAGGATTTGCATCGACTTGTAACGGTGCTCAGGGTGAAAGAGCGAACAGCTGCCGGTCTTCTCGAGGCGCTTCAGTCCGGTCATTCCTATGCGGTGGGGGATGGCGATCAGCATGTTCAACTTCGATTAGATGAGTTCCAAGTCATGTGCCATGGCGGAACCAGATCGGCATCGGTCGGTGACAGGCTTGATCCTGGTGGGGCGCGAGATCTCATGATTCGACTCTCTGTCACGGCAACCGATCTCGGCCGTCACCCTGTGAAGGTGCGGGTGATTCGCTCCGGCCAGATACTCGCGCAATTGGCCGGTCAGACGCCGTTTCGCATCGACTGGCCGGACACACACGCGCCAATCGCAGAGCGGATCACCTATCGAGTGGAGATCACCGGCAGTGGCGAACTGTTGAGTAACCCCATTGTTGTGGAGCCGATTCTTCCGCTGAAGGCTATGAGCTAAGGCACCATCAATGCGCGTGACGATTCATCAACCGCAGTTTCTACCCTGGCTTGGGTATCTGGACAAGATCGATCAGGCCGATCTCTTCATCGCGTTGGATTCAGTGCAGTTCAAGAAGAACGAGTGGCAAAATCGTAATCGAATCAGAACCGCGGGCGGTTGCCAATGGGTGACCGTACCGGTCCTTCATCGGTTTGGCCAACTGGTGAAAGATGTTCAGGTCAACCAAGCTGTGAATTGGCAACGTCAGCACCGACATGCCATCGAGATGCATTATGCGCAGGCGCCATTCCGTGACCGCTACCTTCCGGAATTGCTCAGCCTCTATGCCATGCCATGGGAACGATTGCATGAGCTGAATATGAGGGTCCTTCGGTGGCTACTTAGAGCATACGGAATTACGACGCCTGTCCGTTGTGCGTCGGAGTGGGGGGCGCGTGAAGAGCCTACCGATCGGTTAATCGATCTGTGTCATGCCGTCGGCGCATCGGGATATCTCTCCGGTCCTGGTGGGGCCCCACCCAAATCCCCTCGTCGCTGCCGGTGTTGCACTTGTAATTAGAATTCACCCTCTATCCATCCAAACAAAGACTCCCGACCCCTTTCGTTCGACCCCTTTCGTTGTTCTTCTTCCCCCTCATTGTCCAGTCGTTGACTCTGGGCTGACGATTAGGCGGGTATCAAGGCATCCTTTACACGCCGAACCTTGATCTTTCCCGTGTGCTTTTCCGCTTGGGCCAGATCGTATGCGGCCTGCATCCGTAGCCATGTCTCTGCACCGCCACCAAACGCCTTTTCGAGGCGGATTGCCATTTCGGCTGAAATCCCGGCCTTGCCGGTCACTAGATTGTTCATTGCCTGTCGCGTGACACCCAGCACCTTGGCCCCCTCCGCGATCGACAATCCGAGCGGTTCAAGGCAGTCATGTCGGACCGACAATCCAGGGTGCGGTGGGTTCTTCATGCGCATCGTCGAACTCCTTTAGTGATAGTCCACAAGATCCACGCCGTAGGCACTGCCGTTCTCGAATCGGAAAATGATTCGCCAATTCCCTGATACGGTCACAGACCAGAAGCCGGCTAATTCTCCTCTCAAGGGATGGAGCCGATAGCCTGGCAGTCCCATATCTTGAATGGTTATCGCTTCGTTCAGCCTTGCCAGGATACGGCCAATTTTATCGATCTGCGATGCGGGCAACTTCCGGCGATCATCGTCTTCAAAGAATTGTGCCAGCCCCTTGTGCTTGAAATTCTCAATCACCCGGTTATCCTGCGCTTGTCAGGCCGAGCTGTCAAGTATAGCTTGACAAGGCTGTGGGGGAATCGGAAGGGGCACGCAAGAGCGCAGGATTCTGCGCATGAGGGAAATAGAGCCGGAGGGCGTGGCGGCTGCAGGGCCCTTTGACAAGCTTAGCAAAGGCAGGGTGGGGTGTCGGCGGGCAAGACCTGTCCTAGCTTAGATCGGCAAACAAAGACTCCCGACTCCTTTTAGTCATCTTCTGCGGAGCATGTACGAAGAGTCGATTGCTCAACGACAGAAAACGCGCGACGGCTTGAGGCGATAGGTTGAGCCGTTCGGCGCTGTGGTATAGTGATCGCCTCGGTCCACTGTATAGTCGAGGGATATGAGCGGAATACGATACTCAATTGCGCTATTAAGTTGCGCGTTGCTGACAGCCTGCACCGGAAGTGATGCGCCGTCTGGTTCAGCCACCAAGTCGGCGGCAGATTGGTCGAAGGTCGGGGAAATGGATGCCTATGTCTACTACGCAGACCACGGCAGCGTTCGCAAGGCGGATGAAACGGTGACGATGTCAGATTTACTCGACTACAAGACGCCGCAGATTGAAGGTGGCGCAGCGCCGGCTCTTTCGAAGATCACCTCGCGTGAATACGACTGCCAAAATCAGAAAAGCCAGCCGCTCAAGACGACCTGGTATTCAGGGCAGATGGGGGCAGGTTCGGTCGTGCACACAACGGGCGGTTCCAACTCCATGGCTGTCGTGTCACCCGGCACGGCAACGGCGGGGTTCATGAGAATCGCCTGCGGGCTTTGACAGGCGTGCTGTCGGGTTTTGTGAGGCGCGCCTGATGGACCATTCAAGCCGGCTGTGGCACCCCAAGCCGTTCAGCAATGGCATCCGCGGTAATCCGCCCCGACCACAGAGCGGCATCAAGTGTACCCGTACTCAGGTAATCCCCACAAGCAAAGAGACCTGAGCGCAGTTCGCACACCGATGTCGGTGCTGTTGGCGGTAGCACGTTCAAGGGCGGCAGTGACGAAGTCACTCGATCCGTCCGTAGATAGTGCCAGGCATCTACAGCCCCTCCGAACCACTCCGCCAAGTACCGCCGTACGGCCAACTCTTGTTGGTCCGGTTCTGGTGTCCGGGGCCGCAGGCTCACGGCGATCAGGCTTCGGCCGGCTGGGGCATAGCTTGGGGCCACCTCACTCAGCACACAGAGATGATTGACGGGCCCTTCTTCCTCTCCGTTCAGCACCAGCCAGGGGCCTGACAGCGGAGGTTGTGGAGCGCTGTAATAGACGGTGATTGCCGTCCGGCCAGAAGACGGGGGCGGCGTCCCCTGAAGTATCGCAGCGGTCGACCAATCAGTGGCAAGCACTACGACATCCGCTGCCAGTCGTTCTCCGCTCACCAACGTCACGCTCGTGCCATCGATCTCCGTCACTGGGGCGTTCATGCGCACACTTACCGAATGGAGCCCATTGGCAAGTTGCCGTGGAATAGCGCCCATGCCTTCCTGCGGCAAGGCGACGTTGCCCTGCGCGAACGATGCCCAGACGTGCTCAAAAATCCATGCCGGCGTGGCAAGCGCCTCATCGAGGAACACGCCATGTAAAAAGGGGTGCAGAAATCTCCGGCACATCGTCTCAGACAATCCGTAGCTCGCCAGAACGTTCTGAGTAGACGTCGATGGTCCGCCGACATGCTGACAGAGGGTCTTGTGCTGCGCGTCACGGGTGAGGCGCAGCATGCGTAATTTGTCGCCGAGGCTTCCAATCGGCCCCAAGAGTATTGCGGGCGCATCAAGCGGTTGACGCAGTGGATCACTCAGCCGATGGAATGTCCCCTGACACCGCACGGATGCTCCGGGATGGAAGGGCTGTAATCGTAACGAGGGGAGGTCGAGTTGACGGGTGACTTCGGGATACCCCGTGAGTAAGACCTGGAAGCCGTGATCCAACCGATAGCCGTTCATCAGATCGGTTCGGACGCGCCCGCCTACGGCGTCGGAGGCTTCCAATACCAGCGGTGTGATCCCGTGAATCGTAAGCCCGCGCGCACAGGCCAATCCGGCCACACCGGCGCCGATGACGATGACGTGTGGGGCCGATCCCGACATGCGCCAATTGTATCGAGATCGCAGGAAGGATACCAGTGGTGTCAGCCTCATCCGCCTGACTTGGCGCACACGGCTATCTCATCGAACTCATCGCCTGCGCCCGCTGCGTTGGCGCTGTACTCCTGCCGTTTCTATCTGTGTTCACCACGCGGTGGTATACAACGTTGCCCTGCATGCGACGTATGTGCTCCCTCGTGAAGTAGAGTATGAGCCTGCGAAGAATAGACTTGACCAGCATTCTTTCCTTCCAAATACGTTGCTCAGGCCAGACCCTGAAACGTGAAGAGAGAGTGGCGGAGCGTTCCCCTTCGCGCGTACAATCGTCTCTCATGACTGTCTCCTGTTGGATTCTTCGTATCCTCATCGCTGGTGTTGTGTTGGCCTCGGCGTTGGGGAAGTCGCTCGACCTTGCGGGATTTGTCGCGGTGCTCACGACCTATGACGCAGTTCCTCTCGATTGGCTGTGGCCGCTGGCATGGTCGGTGATCGGCGTCGAATGGGCGCTCGCATTGTGGCTGTTGTCGGGCTGGAACCTCAGAATCGGAGCCCTGGCTTGCGCGGCACTCAATCTCGGCTATGCGGCCTGGATGACGATATCGCTGCTGCGCGGGCTCGATATTCCAAACTGCGGGTGCTTCGGACGCTTCTTTCCTCAGCCGCTGCGCTGGTACTCTCCGCTTGAAGACCTCGTACTTGTCGGCATGTCGTATGCTCTATGGCGCTGCATCAACACCCCATCGCGCTCCCAATAACGCGCCGGTTCTTTCCGTAGAACCGATCGAGAGCGGTCTTCCCGAGAGTCTTGGTTGAACTAAAGGGATCAGCTCATCCCGACCCCTTTTGATCACACGACGCGGCTCGGCGATTTCTCGACGAACAGTCATGAATAATGTGGGTTAGGGCAGCAGGGTACGCGCACTGGGAAATATGTCCGCAAGTAAAGACTCCCGACCCCTTTGTTGTCTTCACGCGTTTCCCCTCATAGCAAGATATTCTAGATAGGTAGAGTATTAGGGCTGTGGGAGTGTTTCTTCATTGATAGATTGGAGCTCCGCGCTTGAGCCAGATACCCCAGAACTTTGAGTACGCGTGCACCATCTCTGTTTCAGCGCCTCTTTCGGTCACAACGGAGTGCCCCCTATTCACCCACTCGAAGATGCCGCCATAGACGTTGACGACGTTGGTGTATCCTTGCTGGCGAAGTCTTTCGGCGATGCGTTCACTGCGATATCCCACCGAACAATAGACTGCCACTGGAATCTGCTTCGCGATTCCAGCTAGCCGGTCCATATTGAAGTCGTCGTAACCCACCCAGGTCGCTCCTGCAATATGGCTCACTTCAAATTCCCGGTAGGCTCGGGCATCGAGTAAACGATACTGCCCTGATACGATAGTGGCGGCCGAGACTTCCGGCACGCTGTGCGACAACAGGGTGGACAGCAGCAGGTCATAGGCCGTATCGCTCACATGAGTCGGCGCGCGGAGGTGACGTCCCCACAAGAAGAGGAGCAATCCCAGCACAACCAATCCAAGAATCATGGGATATCGCATCGGCAGCCGTGGCCGGAACAGGTTCGAGGTTTCTGTCACGGGGTCATGGTTGAGTCGAGCATCGAGGATGCACGACAGGGGCGTCAGTGTTCAAGAGCCTTTCGGGCATCCCCGCAGGCGCAAGGTCGAATCCAGGCCAAACGGTTTTTGCCATCCGTCTCACCCAAGTTTTGTCGCCGAAGGGCCGGCCTCGTTGCACGTTTAGTCTGAGAGACTCCAGTTCTGACATGGCGTCGGGGCGATTCACCCGCGCTATCCAGTCCCGTGGGCGTTCAACGGGCCAGTCGCTCAGCCAAGCCGTCATTTTAGCGTCTTCCTGATCTCGGTGCCAGAGGCTGGACCACTTCAAGTCTTCTGCTCGGGTGACCAACTTTGCCCGCAGCGCAGGACGTTCCACATACCGTGCAACCTTTTGGAAGTGCTCATTGGATTGTATGGGAAACGACTTGAAACGGCCTTGATAGACTGGGCCGGTACCGGTAGTGCGATGGTGACATGCCAGCGTCGCGTATGGGTGACCGTGATCTACCGCGGCACCTCGGAGAGTTCTCCATCCTGTCGAGGCGAGAGGAGGAGATGCCAGTGATTCGGCATCAAGCAATAGGCGACGATTCGGATCCTGGTCTGGGCGTGAGCCTCGGCGAGAATCTTCTCAGAGGCGGCGTAGTCAGCGGGTTGCTCAAACAAGGGGAGTCGCCCGCCTCGGTGTTTGAGGACGTGATAGGCGAGGTCTCCAGCGGCGAGGCGTGAGCGACGTGGCATGGGCCATCTTCTACCGAATGCGAGACACTCCTGTCGAGAAAAGACTCCCGACCCCCTTTATGGGCCTCATCGAACTACGGCCGTTGCCGGTGGTGTAGGAGGAGGCGAGGAATACGGTGGCGGGCACCACGTCTCGATACATCCGCACGACCTGTTCTTCATCGAGCCGGTCACTCGATGGGCCAGCCGAGAGCACACCGAGCCAGCACATCATAGTGGCAAGCAGCAGGAGACAGCCTTCAATCTTGCCGAACCAATTCTCGGTCATCGCAAGTGCTCCTTTCCTGTGGAAATACCGAACGGGTTTCTTCGCTGTCGCCGAGCCAAAGATACGCGACCGGCAGCACGATGAGGGTGAGGAAGGTGCTGCTGATAAGCCCGCCGATGACCACGGTAGCCAGCGGGCGTTGGACTTCGGCCCCGATCCCTTGGGCAAACGCCATAGGCAGCAGCCCCAGGAGCGCCACTAATGCCGTCATCAATACCGGCCGGAGCCGCAGCCTGCATCCCTGTATCACGGCCTCTTCCTTCGTGTACCCGTCACTTCTCAGATGGTTGATGTACGAGACCAACACGATTCCGTTGAGCACAGCCACACCGAAGAGCGCAATGAAACCGATCGACGCCGGGACGCTCAGGTATTGCCCGGTAATCCAGAGGGCCAACACTCCGCCGATCAGCGCCAACGGCAAGTTCATGAGCACCAGTGCCGCAGCACGCACCGAGCCGAACGTCGAAAAAAGCAGGAAGAAGATGATGACGATCGTCACCGGTACGATGAGCTGCAGTCGGGCCAGCGCGCGCTGCATGTTCTCAAACGCGCCGCTCCAAACGATCCTGTATCCATCAGGCAGATGGATGCGTTCGGCCATCTTGCGTTGACCCTCCGCGACCACGCTTCCGATGTCTCGTCCCTCGACGTTGAAACCGATGAAGATGCGCCGTTGCGCATGCTCACGGCTGACGTGCACCGGGCCGTCTTGCACGTCGACAGTCGCCAACTCACTGAGCGGAATCACCGCGCCGACCGGAACTCGAATCATGATGTCTCGGATGGCCTGGACACTGTTGCGCTGGTCCTCGGGCAATCTGAGGATCAATTGGAATCGGCGCACGTCTTCGTATAGGTAGGTGGCGGACTGACCTCCGAGCGCTGAGGCGATGACTTCCTGAACCTCCGACACGTTCAGGCCATAACGCGCGATTTTGTGTCGGTCGATGGCCACGTTCAGGTAGGGCTGCCCGGCAATCTGCTCGACTTTGATGTCCTGCACACCCGCGACGGTTTTCATCACCGACGCAGTCTGCTCGGCCTTCTCGCGCAGCACATCCAGATCGTCCCCGAAGATTTTAATCGACACCTCCGTCCGGACGCCGGAAATCAATTCGTCCACTCGCCCTTGAATCGGCTGGCTCATAAGAATGGAGACTCCCGGAATCTGTGCCAGCCGCCGGCGCATCGCATCCACCAGCTCGGCCTTACTCCGATAGGTCGGCCAAGTATCGCGCGGATGCAAGGTTACGACGGGATCGCTTTCATTCGGCTCCTGCGGGTCGTTTGCGATTTCCGATCGTCCGATCTTGCCGACGATCTGGCGAACTTGTGGAAACTCCAGGATCGCTCGGTGGACCTGCTTTTCCACTTCGACCGATCCGGTCAACGCGATGCTCGGCAAGCGGACGGTCTGTGGCGTAATCGCCCCTTCGTCCATGATCGGAATGAATTCGGTCCCCAGGAAGGGCACGAGCGCGAGTGTGCAACAGAACAGGACAACCGCCGCGCTCAGCACTAACCCTCGATGGGCGAGCGACCAGCGCAACACCGGTACATAGGCTCGTGACACCCAGCGGACGAGCGCGGTGTCGCGGTGCGATGCACTCCGAACAAGCACGAAGCACAACACAGGAGCGAGAGTGAAGGACAGCACGAGCGAAACGATCAACGCGAGCATGATCGTCAGCGCCAACGGCGTGAACAACTTGCCCTCCATGCCGACCAGCGACAGCAGCGGAACGAACGTAAGCGCAATGATCAACTCTCCGAAGAGGCTCGGTTTCCGCACTTCGAGCACGGCTTGCCGTACAACTTGGAGGCGCTCGGCAACGGATCCCCGAGCTGCGTCTGCCATGCGGTGGATGTGGCGCTCAACATTTTCCACTTGGATAATGGCGGGATCCACGATCATTCCTAGCGAGATGGCGAGTCCGCCGAGCGACATCACGTTGGCGGAGAGTCCGAACACCTGCATGGCGATGAAGGTCGCCAACGGCGCGACGACCAGAATGACGATCACCACCAGCGCGCTACGCAGCCGGCCAAGAAAGAGCACGACGATCACCGTCACGAAGAGCGCGCCTTCGATCAGTGCACGCAGCACCGTGGTAAGCGCGGCCGTCACGAGTTCGCCTCGATCGTAGAACGGGACGAGGCGTAAGCCGTCCGGCAAGAGGCCTCCTCGATGGATCTCTTCGATTCGTTCTTTGACCGCCTCAACCACTGTCCTCGCATTTGCGCCGCGCAGCATCAGGACGACGCCGGCAACGACCTCCCGTTCGCCGTTCAACACGGCTGCACCGTGCCGAACCACATGGCCGACCCGCACCTCCGCCACATCACGGAGAAACACCGGAGTCCCACCTGTTTCCTTGACCACAATGTCTTCAATGTCGGCAGTGGTGCGCAGCAACCCGATTCCTCGAATCAGGTACTTTTCTCCATGGCGTTCCAGAAGGTTTCCACCGACATTCTGATTGTTTCTGGCCACGGTCTGGAACAGGCTGTAGAAATCCAAATCGTACTTCCGAAGCATGGCCGCATCGACCAGGATCTGGTACTGCTTGACGAAACCTCCGATGGCATTGACCTCGATTACTCCGGGTATCGTCTTCAAAAGTGGGCGCAGAATCCAGTCCTGTACTGTCCTCATGGAAGTCAGTGAGGATTCGTCAGAGGGCGTAGGCTGTGAGGAGGGAGTGTCGAGATAATACTGATAGATCTCGCCCAGTCCCGTCGTGACCGGGGCCATGACCGGGTCCAGGCCAGACGGCAGGCGCTCCCGCACCTCTACGAGTCGCTCTAAGACAAGCTGGCGCGCGAAGTAGATGTCGACGGAATCTTCGAAGACCACGGTCACCTGTGACAGCGCGAACTTGGATAACGATCGAACCTCGGTCAGGCCTGGCATGCCCATCAATTGCAACTCAATGGGGTAGGTCACGAACCGTTCTACTTCCGTAGGGGCAAGCCCCGGAGCTTGAGTCAGAATTTGAACCTGTGTATTGGTGACGTCCGGGAAGGCGTCAACGGGAAGCGATTTAAAGGCGTAAAGCCCGCCGCACCCCAGCAGACCGGCCAGAATGAGGATTAACACGCGGTGACGTAGTACGGCATCCAGCCATTTCTCCATCATGCCTGTGTCCCCCGTTGCCCTTTCAGATTCCCAACCGTTTCGCTGATTTGTAGGGAAGCAACCCGTGGGCTTCCCATTTGCGTTCCTGATTCGATATCCGAATTCGGACGCGCGATGTGTGAACTGAGTTCCGCGTGAAACATTGGTCTTATCCTCCGGATCCGGTTGCAACTTCCGCCCAGATCTGTCGCTCCGCTTCGAGCCAATCCTCCGTGTCGTGCCCATGAGCTTCTCCGCGAAGTCTGTAGAGCTCGTGGGCACGCTGGTTGATTCTGTTCAGCAGCTCCCCCGCAGACGAAGTGCCGTTCACCGCACCATTTTCACCGCTTCCCCCCTTCTTTTCTCTTCGGCTCATGTGTTCACCTCCTCGTTAATGGCCGCATTCGGCCGGACACGTGGCTACTTCAATTGCCTTCCAGCTTACTGAACGGAACCAAATTGAGATCGCGGCTCTCTATTGCGCGAGCCGATACGGCGACGAGCTCCTGCGTAGCAAAGGGTTTGAGAATCACCACATACGCGCCTAACTCAAACGCTCGCCTCCAGAGTTCTTCGCTCGTGCTCGCGGTCAGTAGAATCACAGGAGGGGAAGGAGTTGGGCGTTTCTTCAATGTCTCGAGGAATTGAATTCCGTCCATGACGGGCATCTGATAATCTGAAATCACGAGATGAAACCGATCGGTGTCCAAACATCGGAGGGCGGACTCTCCGTGATCGGCTGCTACACAGTGGTATCCCCGCAGTGTCAACACAGCGATCAACGCCTGTCTCATGTCTTCGTTGTCGTCTACAATGAGAATCCGATGGCCGTGTGGCGCGACGCCGTTCATCACTGTTCACCTCCCTTTTGCCGTCCCATGATTGACAGCATATGGGACGATTCCTTCATAGACAAATAGATAGTTTGTCTCTATTCCATAGAGTAATACGATGTGTGAGGACGCATGACGGATCTGCGCACAAACTGAAGGCTGGGCGAAAACCTGTATGCCGTGCGCCAGAGGGAAGCAGACTATTCCAATGGGTATGGATGGCCTGCTCGAAGAAGGTGGACGCAGAGCTACATGTGTCCCAGCTTCCGAAGCGTTTCCATGCCACGACCTTCATCCTGGGCTCGACCAGCTCGTTCAGCAACTGTGGTGGTTCGCAACTCCATAATGATTTGCGGAATGGTGGTGGCACAGGACGGCACCGTCCCTGTGCAGGGCACGCAGCCAAGGCTTCGATAACGGGTACCGTTGCCTCTGTCAAAGTAGAGGTTTGGCAAGAGAATCCGTTCGAGTTCGAGGTGCTTCCAGATATTCAGTTCAGTCCAATCCAGCAGGGGATGCACGCGCACATGAGAACCGGTGGGAAACGCTGTCTTATACTGATCCCAGAGTTCGGGTGGCTGGTCGCGGAAATCCCATTCCCCATGTTTGTCCCGGAGCGAGAAGTAACGTTCTTTCGCCCGAGTGCCTTCCTCATCCGCGCGAATGCCGAGGATGACGGCAGTCCACCCATGTTTGGCAATGGTCTGTTTCAGCGCCTCGATCTTCAGGGCTGAGCAGCAAGTCACGCGTCCGACCGTGTGATTCATGCCTTCAGCTAGGGCCTCTTTGTTCTGACCGACGATTAGATTAAGCCGCCACTCGCGGTAGAGCCGGTCCCGATCGTCGGTCAATTCAGGCATCTCATAGCCTGTGTCGATATGCACGAGGGGAAACGGCACATGTCCCAAGAAGGCCTTACAGGCCAGCCAGAGCAGCACCGTCGAGTCCTTGCCCATCGACCAGAGCATGGCGAGATGGTCGAAGTGTTTATAGGCCTCGCGGAGAATATAGACGCTCTGATCTTCCAGCTGGCGCGAGTGGTTCATCGAGACCTCTCTGTCGATTTGGCCTGGGGATTTTGAGGGTGCTCAGTCCTTCTTCTCGGAACCAAGGGGAACATCGTGCTGATCGGACCGGATGGGGCGCGCCCTCAGTATGTAGATTCCGACGATCAGGAGAGTGACAGTGATCGTGTCCAGCGCAACATCTTTCAGGTAGTTCGCAAAGAACTCTGCTGTCACATTCCGCAGATCGCCGAGTTCCGCGCTGGCGGTCAGCATCCGTCTTATGCAAGCGATAATGCCCACGGCCAAATACGGCTCGACACGAAGAATATCTGTCTCCAGAAAACGCACAATGGTTCGGAACAGTTCGAGCAGAATGACCACCAAAAGGAGATTATTCACGAGGGTGATCGCATTCAGCAAAAATGAATGTTCATTGACCGAACGGGCAAATACGAGCCAGCTATGGGCGAATATTCCTATGCTGATACCCAGCAAGCTGAACCCCACAGTCACGTATCCCCACCGATCGAGACGCTCCATCCAAGCGTAGAGCGCGCCGATCGGTCGTGTCACTGGGGCATTGAACATTCCAGCCTCCCTTGCAATCGCGCGCCCCATGTCATTGATACGGTTTTGGAGCGACGTGTCACAGCGCGTTCCGTTAATTGGCGAGGCCGGGGCAGTGTTCACATTGTGACGCGGCAGCACGTCACCGGCCTCTCAGGGGCAACGGTATGAATCAACCGCGTCGATTCTCTCGTTCCTCTGCTCTCGTGTCTTCGCCGTTCCCCAATCCTTGCGTCCTATCGGGGCGGTTGTCCTTGCTCAACCTAGGTGCGCCGATGGCCGCTTTTCGCGTTCATGTCGGCGACATGCGCGCCCTTACGAGATGAATTCAATCCCGGCCGTGCCCAGGTCATACATCGTGCCTACGATCTTGATGCTGCCTTTCGTTTCTAGTTCTTTCAGTAAAGGGCTTTTTGCGCGGATACCGGCGATCGTCAATTCCACGTTCTTGCGAGCGACGGCGTTCACGAAGGCGTCATTCTTCGACGTGCGTTCGCCGTCGTATTGGGTTGCTTCGACAGCCGGGCGAATCTTTTCCAGCAGCCCGGTGAGGTGCCCGAGTTGGACTTTGTCAATTGCTCCTTTGATCGCGCCGCATGCAGTGTGGCCCATCACGAGCACCACTTTGCTGCCAGCCACGGCGCAGGCGAATTCCAGGCTGCCGAGGATGTCCTCGTTCGCGATGTTGCCGGCTACGCGCGAATTGAACATGTCGCCGATACCGAGGTCGAGGATAATTTCGGCGGGTGCGCGAGAATCAACGCAACTGAGAACGACCGCAGCTGGATGTTGGCCCTTGGCGCTGGTCATTTGCTCGCGAAGGAAATCGCGGTTCTTTCGCAGGCCAGCGCGGAACCGTTCATTCCCCATCTTCGCGTACCCAATGATCTCATCAGGCGTCATCTTCTCGCGCTGCTCTTTGCTCAATGCGTCAGCGTAAGCGAGGTTGCTGTCCGGGGTGAACCCGAGCAGTCCGGCGGCAGTCGCGACGCCTAAGGTTGTGAGGAAGCTGCGTCGATTCAGTGACATACCGGACACACGTGAGTCCTGTTGGTTGTTCATGGATTTCTCCTTTGTGTGAGTGCGCCAAGATGCCTCTCTTGACTGTGTTTTTGTAGATTTTCCTCGATGCTCATGATGCCGAGAATATTCTTGTCCAGGTATTCGATACGCCTGATGTTCTATAGCGAATTGCCGTCGACCAGCGAGAGATTCACCCAGGGCCATCGCTCCGACCCTTGATCTATTGATGGATTTTCGGATGTTGCTGAACAACCGAAAGAGCCACGTGGTACTTCCCCATACCTTTGGCAGTCAAGCGAATCTCTCCGATGCGACTAAGATGATCCACCACAGCGAAGACTTGATTCCACGTGGCATCAGGACACCGATCGAGTAGCTCTTCCAGGAGAAGACCGGATTGATCGGTGAGCACCGCGAGTATTCGATGGGCGACGTCGCTCTGTCGAGTCACATCGATCATGGTCTTGCTCCATTCTTACGGCACGAGCCGCCTGGCGTTGGAGAACCTACAGCATTGCGCATTCCGCGAAGACCGTCTTTACCAGCGCCAAAGCGGAATGCCGCTACCTCTTACGTCATGCTCTTGGCGTTCATCCGGCTTGATGCTATTGAACGTTGCGTGCGGATTCGTTGTACGTGGAGCATCCATTCCCCCTCCGGGGCTTTTCAAATTGAGATCCCTCGCCTTGCGTGAGTCCGGCGACAGACCATCATGGTGCGTGGTTCTCGATTCAGCACTAGAGGGTTGTCCTTCTTGCACGATCTCTGTCTGGTGGCTCTGGATAGGCGGAAGACCGAATCGAGAGCCTAAATCGGCCCACGCCGGCGTGCTGAACAGGAAGACAGTGAGTGCCAGTGCCGGCATTGCAAACCCTGTCTGTCTAGTCACCATGATGACACCTCCGGTTCAGTTTTTGTTTCGCGCTTCACGTGTCGAGATCACGATAGCAATGAACCGATGCATTGAAAAATAGATAAACTGATCTTGAAACATCTGATATTTCGATGTATGCTCCCGCGCCATGGAATGGTTGAACTATCACCACCTCTTGTATTTCTGGTCGGTCGCCAAACACGGAACCGTCGCCAAGGCCGGTGAGGAGTTACGCTTGTCTCAGCCGACCATCAGCGCGCAGCTTCGGTTGCTGGAAGACGCGCTGGGTGAAAAACTGTTTCGGCGTTCAGGAAGATATCTAGTATTGACGGAGATGGGTCGCGTCGTTTTCAACTACGCGGAGGATATCTTTTCGATGGGGCAGGATCTGATGAACACCGTCAAGGGTCGTGGCAGTGATAAGCCCATGCGATTGGTCGTGGGCATCGCCGATGCCGTACCGAAGCTGCTTGCCTCGCAGTTGCTGAAATCCGCGTTCAAGGTATCCCGCGCCACCCGTGTCGTGTGTTGGGAAGACAAGCTGGACCGTTTGTTGGCGGATCTGGCTATTCACAGCCTGGATCTTGTCATCGCCGATACCCCTGCACCTCCGAACATCAAGGTGCAGGCCTATAGTCATTTAATGGGAGAATCGAGCGTAACGCTCTTTGCCATGACGAAATTGGCGAGACAGTATCGCCGAAACTTTCCACGATCATTGGAAGGCGCTCCGTTCTTGCTGCCGACCGCCAACGCCACGCTGCGGCGCCTCCTGGATGACTGGTTTATCCGAAACGACCTTCATCCTCAGCTCGTTGGAGAAATTGAAGACAGCGCGACTTTGAAAGCGTTTGGCCATGAAGGCTATGGGATCTTTCCCGGTTCGACAGCTCTGGAGAAGGAGATCCGTCGGCAATATCAGGTTGAGGTGCTGGGGCGAATAACTTCGATCAAGCAACGGTTCTACGCTATTACGGTGGAACGTCGACTCAAACACCCGACAGTCATGGCAATCGTCGAATCGACCCGCAAGGACCTCTCGTCATAAACTGTGTGGCCAATTCGGGGTGTTGTAAAATGCCCGGCGTGTTGTACGACAAGGGCCTTCTCAAGGAGTGAGACAAAGTTAGTCGTACGGAGTGGCGTTTGATTTGTGAGGAAAAGGGGACACACTATTTTTTCTTGAACCTGCACCACACTCCGAACACGAGAGTATCCACTGAAACTGCCAGAAAAGTACCCTGTCCCCTTTTCTTCTCCTGACGCGTTTTCTGTCCCCGAATCAGGAAGAGAGGATCAGCGCATGACGGGAAATGGTTTGCAAAAAAAGACTCCCGACCCCTTGCTGTCCTTCGTGGTGAACAGTGGTTCCTGACACCGTTTATTTACCTCACCTTGAGGAGTGGCTTGGCTTATCTGCGCACTCCTCGAAAGTGCGACACGTAGCGATGTGTTCTCTCAAATTCAAGCGAGTATTGGCACCGATCCCTTGAAGTTTGGCTCGGATCTGGATTCCAGGGGCGGTAGTGGGAGACATGACTATGGCGGTAACAGAGATTCGGTCGCCGATCTTGGCCGGAGTCAGAGTCAAGATCGGAGGGCCCCCTTTTGCTCCTAGCAAGCACCAACCTTCATCCAATACCTGGATGTCTCCAGTCTCGTCTGCGAACTGAAACAGATAGGCATCGACGTCTCTACAGCCACCCTGCAGAGGCAGGATGGTTATCCCTGTGATGGTCCCTTGGAACCGAACCGATTTCAGGTTGTAATGCTGAGGGTCGGCGAACACGGTTCCAATGGGAACCAGGTCAGCCTCGCGTGGGTCGAGCGCAAGCGCCTGGGCGACTGGCCAACTCAAGATGAATACACACATGAACAGGGGAAGCATAGAAGAGGACTCTTATAAGCCAGCTTGAGATGGGTCCTGCCGCTTGGTCTGTCTTCGTTATGCTATGTGATTTCTTGATAAAGTACCATGGATTCCCATCTTTCTCTCTTTTCAAACACGATAAGGAGACAAGAGGGAGACAGGCTGCTTGTTGCACCGTAAATCTTCGCGTATCGTGTCAGGAGGCGAGAGCGGTCCATCGAATCGATCAGAAAGGTAGCCTGTCCACTTTTCTTTGTTTGAAATAGGGACGCGATCGTCATTGAACGACACGTCGGTGAGAAACGGTCCCGCCATTAGAGACTGTCCCCTCGCGTCGCTTCACGAGTACGATAAGATCGAAGGCCGGGAGAACCCCGGTTCGTCGCGCGCCAGCAAATATACGATTACAAGACGCGACCCCCTTTTGCGGTTCCAGGCTCCGCTAGAGCAAACCGACCCGCCACGCGCCGCGAAATGTGAGATTGCAGCACCTGGCTTCTGCTCGGATTGATTTCCACCCTGCGATGACGTGTTACCCCCGAAAGCCGCTAGAAAAGTCGCCTGTCCATTTTTCTTTTCCGCTAAGTGGTCTAATTGGAGCAAGAGGAGCACGTCTGCATGGGCTCAATGGTATACTCGGTGAAGGAGTTGAGTGAAGCTCGGGAGAAGATCCAACTGCCTTGCCCATAACGTGAGAGGACAACCTGGGTCATGCCACGAATCGAGCCCCAGAAACCGGATCAGACGTTTAACCGGAGTCGTGAGCGTCAAAGGGAAGTATTGGCCTACCTAAAAGAACATGGTCCCCAACCGTACGATATACTCTCCGGTCACTTCGATCCCAACCGCACTGCGGAAATTCAAGCTGTCTTGCGTGAATTGATCCAATGGAAGTTCATTGATAAGGACACGGACTCGTACATGACGGTTTCGATTACTGCTGCCGGTATCGCCCGGCTTGGCCTCAAAGACATCTGAAACGTCTACGGCTTGACACGAATATCCGCTGGAAGCGAAAGGCTGGACAGAATGAGCAACGCAAACGATCTCCATGTTGAAGCGAACCTAGAAGTTATTCGAGAATATCTGATCGGCCAATTCAAGGGGTTTGAAGTTATCGACAGGCCAGATCGTCCTCGTTCACATACGTTTACTGTGACGAAATCGGCAGAGGAACGATACCAAGTAAAAGTGTCGTGGCCACAGCTTTCAGATCATAGCAACACCCCTGAACGAACTAAGCAGCGCCTTCTCACGGACGATGTAGCGGGTAGGATGAAAGGTAAGTCTCAGGGGGAGTATTTCTCCTGGGGAAAGTACTAAGGCACTCCGAAGAGGACAGCCCTCCCTTCCGCATTTTCTCCGTGGCCGTAGTAAGTCAATAGTCATGCCTGACCCCAAAATCTGACGGGAAATAAAAATGCCAAGGGGGCTTCCTACTGTGTAGAAAGCCCCCAAAGGTCCACGTGCTTCACTCGAGAAGCTAAGAATTACTTACCTGGCCGCGGCTTCGGCCTCTCATCACTCGGCTTGCCGGCGAAGGTCTCGTTAGCCTTGCCGCTCTCTGCGTCCTTCTTCTCCTCAGCGGAAATCACCACATGGCCGCCCTTCTTCTCTTCCTTCGCCTTGTCTCCAGCGAAGGCTGGCGCGCTGAAGGTCACTGCCACTGCCACTGCCATCACTGCGATCAACATACTCTTCATAATGAGACCCTCCTATGAATAAGAAACTATAAAATATGTGTGGCACTCATTTGGCCCCTGCCAAGATGTTTAGCAAAAGTAGTGCCGTTCTGCCCTATTCGTAAGATGAAACACCGACCATTGGGTAATCAGCAGGTTAGGAAATTCTTCTCATGAAGTTGCGAATCATTTATCCTGCGGATGCTGTAGCAGAATGGGGCAGATACGAGCAAACTGCCTCATTTCGATAGCTTGATGAAGAGAAAGGTGTCGGGAACCATTGCTTGAAGGACAAGCTGTGCGCTGAGGTTCATGGAGGGGGAGACCGTTGCGTCCCACGTCAGCGGATGGAATGTGGCACGTGCTCAGTCGCATGAACGCTTGAATTCAAGGTTGAAGTGCAACACCTGGAGCCCGAGCGAAGACTTCGGCTCTCAACGTACCGAAGCGTACGCCTCGCCTCTTCGCTCGCTGCGGCCTTGCTGAACAGCCTTTTTGAGCATCCTGAGGTTACTTAGAAAGTGTCAGATGGTGTTTCGTTAGGTTTGGACCAAGGAGCGCCTTCATGAGAGTGGAGTATTCCAAAGGCGAACGAGCCTCTAAAGAGCTGATCATGCTCCATCGTGAAGCCTCCGAAGCCTCCAGTGGTCGGAAGATGAAGGTCATGCTGATCTTCCCGCCAGACTGGTTCCCCAGCGAGCCCTACCTTTCCCTTCCCTCCCTCACCGCCGTCCTCCGTCAGGCCGGCCATACCGTCATCCAAAAAGACATCAACCTCGAAATGTACGACTGGTACTTCAGTGAGGACTTCCTGAAAAAAGTCCTGTACCGGGTGCCTCGACAGCTTGACCGGCTTCGTAAACTGTCTAAGAAACGCGATTTGGATGCCGCTGAAATGGATCTGCAGCTATCTCTCTGCGATTTGACCAGGCAGCGGATCGACGAGCTGGCCAAGAAAGCGGAGAAGGCGAAGGCAATTATTCGTGGAGAAATATTCTACGATATCGATCAGTTAGAGTGGGCCATTCAAGTATTTCGCGAGGTCACGTCGGTAATCTCGATGGTCTATGCTCCGGCGCGGATCTGTATGCCGCCGATGGAGACGGATCTCTCCTACAAGGTCTTCGTCTCGTCCGAAATCATGGACGCGGTGAACGACACCCAGGTGAACATCTACCGCGATGTGTTCGAGCATCTGGTGAAGCCGGTGATCGAGCAGGAGCAGCCGGATGTGGTCGGCATCTCGATCGTGCTGCAGCAGCAGATGTTCTCCTCCATGACCTTCTGTGCCCTCATCAAGCAGCACTTCCCAAAAATTCACGTGACGATCGGCGGCAATACCGTGACGCGCCTGCGCGATGTGCTGCCGCAGTCACCCCTGTTCCAATACTTCGATAGTGCGGTGGTCTATGAAGGTGAAACCGCCTTTGTGCAGCTGGTAGGGGCGGTGGGTGCTAAGCGGAGCCTGGCTGATGTGCCCAACACCATCTATAAAGACGAAACCGGGGTCCATGTGTCGCAGACGAGCTTCGCGGAAGACATGGCGACCCTGCCGCCGCCTGATTTCGACGGGCTGTCACTGGAGAAGTATTTTGTTCCGACGAAGATTTTGCCTTACTTGGCGACGCGGGGATGCTATTGGGGCCGTTGCGAGTTCTGCGACCATGGCGAGGGCTATACGGCCGGCTACCGGACGAAGAAGATTCAGGACATTCTCGTTGACATCACCTATCTCCGCGACAAGTACGGCGCCAAGCATTTCCATTTCACCGACGAGTCGTACCCGCCTGCACTCTTTCGCAAGCTGTCACGAGGCCTGATCGACAGCCGGATGGGGATCGTCTGGACCACGCACATGCGGTTCGAGAAGAGTCTCCTAGAGGATCAGGTCTGGCAGGATGCGAAGGACTCGGGCTGCAAGTATCTCCACTTCGGCTACGAGTCAGGGGTGGAGAGAGTGCTGCAGCTGATGGATAAGGCGACGACGACTGAGATCATGACGAAACATCTGAAGTACACGGCAGAGGCCGGCATCTGGAACCATTGCATGGGCTTCTTCGGCTTTCCCGGCGAGACGAAGGAAGAAGCCTGGCAGTCGGTGCAATTTCTCGAAGCGAATAAGGGCCATGTGCATTCGCTGGGGTTCGGCACGTTCGACCTGGGCCGGCATAACCCGGTGGCGAAGCATCCGGAGAAGTGGGGCGTGACGGCCTATAAGAATCCCGAATGGGATTTGGCGCTCGACTACTACTACACGGTGAAGAACGGGATGAGCATCGAAGAGGCAGAGCGAGTGTTCGAACAGTTCGAACGAAATCATAACCCGGGTTGGGACCTGCGCCTCTTCATCCGTGAATACATCTTTCTCTATATCGCGCGGTTCGGGCTCCAGAAATTACCGGATCTGCAATATCAGGCGGCGAAGGTATTGGGAGCGAATCCAACGCTCGCAGGTAAAATGTGAGCAGGATGTTGAAAAAGCCCTCCAGCGGCGTTCTCGCATCGTTCAGACCCTCAACGTACCGCAAGGGTACGACTCGGGCCTTCACTCGCTGCAGCCTTGCTGGAAGGACTTTTTGAACATCCTGCGTGCCAAGAGGAATTGATTGGGCATGAGTGAACTCATTCAGATCAATGCATTAGTTCCTTTGCAGGGAAGCAGAAAGACTAGCAAGGTGATGCTGCTCTTTCCGCCTGAATGGGTGCCGACGGCTCCCTATCTGGCCTTGCCTTCGTTGACTGCCGTGCTGCGGGAGGCGGGCCATACAGTCATCCAGCGCGATATCAATATCGGGATGTGGGATCACTTCTTCAGTATGGAGTTCCTGATCTGGGTGAAGGCCCGGTTGGGGATGCAGCTCAAGCCGCTCCAAGATAAGGAGAAGGCGGGGACGCTGACGGAGCAGGAAGCAAATCACAAGGCGGTGGTGGAGCAGGCCTATACGGTGGATGTGTTCGATCTGGCGGACCGGGCCGAGGATGCGAAGCTGATCGTGCGTGGCGAGCGCTTTTACCAGGCCGAGATACTGGAAGGCGCATTGAACTGCTTCCGTGAAGCGATGGCCTACATTTCCGCCGCCTATTATCCCGCGTCGCTCGTCTTCTATCCGATGGAAAGCAATCTGGGCTATCGCCCCGGCGTCTCCAAAGAAGTGCTGGCCTGTTTGGACGATGAGCAGGTCAACGTCTATCGGGACCTCTGCAATCAGCTGGTCATGCCGACGGTGGCGAAGGAGAAGCCGGATGTCGTCGGGGTCTCCATCGGCACGCAGATGCAGCTGCTTGCAGGCCTGACCTTTTGCAAAATGATCAAAGAGACCTTCCCGGATATTCACGTGGTGGTGGGTGGTAACGTCATCACGCGCCTTCAAGAAGATCTTGCCAAGCACGAGCAGTTTTTTACGGATGTGTTCGACTCGGCGATCCTCTACGAGGGCGAGCATGCTCTGCTCTGGCTTATCGAAGCATTGAATGGCGAACGGGCCATCGCATCCGTGCCCAACTTGATCTATCGCGATGCCTCAGGTATTCACCGGAATTCCGAAGTCTACACCGAAAAGACGACCGCGCTGCCCTTACCGGACTTCGACGGATTGCCGTTGGACCAGTACTTCGTGCCGGAGCTGATCATTCCCTACCTGGCGACGCGCGGCTGCTACTGGGGCCGCTGCACGTTCTGCGACCATGGCCAGGGCTACTTCGATCAGTATCGGGGGGTGCCGGTGCAACAAGTCGTCGAACAGATTAAGGCGTTGCGGGACAAGTATCAGTGCCGCCATTTCCTTTTTTCAGACGAATCCTATCCGCCGGCGCTGTTCAAGAAGGTGTCGCAGCTGCTGGTCGATCAAAATGTCGGGATCAAGTGGACGACGTTGATCCGGTTTGAAGAAACCCTCCAAGACCAGGAGACATGGGATCTCGCAGCGAAGGCCGGCTGTTGCACCCTCTATTATGGGATGGAGTCGGCGAGCGAGCGAGTGCTGAACCTCATGGACAAGCATGCCAAGAAGAGCGTGATCCAACGCAATCTCCATATGGCGGCGAAGTCGGGGATTTGGAACCACGTGATGGCCTTCTATGGATTCCCCGGCGAAACGCTCGACGAAGCGTTGGAAACCCGCCAGTTCGTCCTCGAAAATCAACCTGTTATTCACTCGATGGAGCTGTTCTACTTCGTGGCCTATCGCCATACGCCGATGGTGCGGAGTCCGGAGAAGTTTGGCATTACGATTCACAAACAAGAGGAGTACGATCTCCCCCTGGACTATTACTACACGTTGAATGATCCAAGCACCCTCTCCTGTCTGGACGCGATGCAACTGTGCGAAGAGTTCTACAGGAACGATTTTCACCCTTGGGCTGTGCGTGTGAACTCGCGTGAACATGTCTTTCTTTATATCTCGAAGTTCGGGACGAACCAGTTGCCGCAGATCTATGCGAAACAGCCTGCGGCCGTTGGTGCAGCAGAAGGCGTGTCAGGATTGATTACCTGGCCGGTTGCTCATACGGAGGGAGATGAGGGGATGGCGCGAGTGACGAGTCACGATGTGGGTTAGCAGGATGATCAAAACGCCATGTAACAAGGCCGCAGGGAGTAGGGTGACTGAGGCGTACCCTCTGGGGTACGTCGCAGGGAGACATGCGACTGAGAACGCCGTTAGATGGCGTTTTCATCATCCGGAACGAGGACAGCGGAGAGAAGCGCATAGGCGGCTTCGATAAGCGTGGTCATCTCTTCGGCCTTCTTGTAGGCCTGCATGTATTGCTTGGGATTGTTGGTGAGATTCGAGTAGCGGGCCGGGTTCCAGGTATACAGCAGGACTCTTCTGGCCTTGTCGAGGGTTTCCGGGGTGACGGGTAGGGTCAATCCCAGTACCTCCAGTGCGTGGGTCACGTCTTCTTGGGTGACGTTGTTCATAGGCTGAGTCTGGCAAAGCGGATGGATGCCTGTCAATCAGTGCACAGTATGTTGAAAGGCCTGTCAGGGATGTTCGTAGATTGTGTCGATACCCTGTGTGTCACACATCGAGAGGCTTGAATGTCTGACCGCCGGTCCCTGAAATTTTATCAAGCCGACGTCTTTACCGGACAGCCATTCGGCGGCAACCCGGTCGCCGTGTTTCCCAACGCGCACGGTCTTGCCGACTATCAATTACAACGGATTGCTCGTGAGATGAACCTCTCTGAGACCGTGTTCGTGCTGCCCCCGACAGATCAGGCGGCAGTCGTGCGCCTCAGGATATTTACTCCCACACAGGAGATTCCATTTGCCGGCCATCCGGTGCTGGGAACATTTTTTGTGTTGGCCCAGCTCGGGTTGATCGCCGTGACCGATGGGGTGACCCGCGTGATGCAGGAATGCAATATCGGTCTCTTTCCCGTCGAACTCCATGCAGAAGACGGGGAGCTGACCCGTGTGGTCATGACGCAGCCGAAACCTGAATTCCTCGGGCCTGTGGAGGCAATTGAAGACGTGTATAAGATTGCCGGCGCATTGGGATTGCCGAAATATGCGATTACCGACATGAGGTGGCCGATCGAGGTGGTGTCCACCGGACTTCCAGTTTTGATTGTGCCGCTGCGCACCCTTACGGCTGTCCGTTCGATTCAGCTGAATGCGTCAGCCATTATGGATGTCTGCAGTCAGTTTGGCTCGAATGGTGTCATGGCGTTCACGCCGGTGACCGTCGAACCTTCTGCGACGGTCCATGCGCGCATGTTCGCCCCTTCGATCGGGATTCTTGAAGATCCTGCGACCGGCAGCGCGAGCGGCGCGTTAGGGGCGTATCTGGTGCAGAATGGCGCAGTAGATGTGGCTCCCACGACAGAGATCATCGTTGAACAGGGGTATGAGATCGAGCGTCCGTCGCAAATTTTTGTGCGCGTTGAATCGGACGACGACATTATTCAAACGGTCAAGGTGGGGGGGCAGTGTGTCATGGTGGTTGAAGGGACCCTCACCTTTTAGCAGGATGTTGAAAAAGCCCTCCAGCGGCGTTCTCGCATCGTTCAGACCCTCAACGTACCGCAAGGGTACGCCTCGGGCCTTCACTCGCTGCGGCCTTGCTGGAAGGACTTTTTGAACATCCTGCGACGATTAGGAAGTGCTGAGTTCTGAGCGTAAAATCAGAATAAACGGCTCTTGTACTCAGCACTCACGTCTCAGCACTCAGCACTTTTTGGTGAAATATGAAAGCCTTACTCTTCCGGGCGCATGGCGGACCGGACACACTTTCCTATGAGGATCTGCCTGTCCCGACCATCGGACCAGAGGATGTATTGGTTCGCGTGAAGGCCTGTGCGCTGAACCACCTCGATATTTGGATACGACAGGGGAATCCCGCCTATCCGATGCCGCTTCCTCATGTGTCAGGGTCGGATGTGGCGGGGATTGTCGAGCAGGTCGGCGCGCAGGTCGATAGCGTGACGGTTGGGCAACGTGTATTCGTGTCGCCGGGGCTTAGCTGTTGGAAATGTGAGCGATGTCTGGCAGGGCGAGACAATCTGTGTCGCGCATATGGACTGGTCGGCGCCATGACGCATGGCGGCTATGCGGAATATGTGAAAGTGCCGTTCCGCAATGCTCTGCCGATTCCAGAGAATCTCTCGTTTGAACAGGCTTCGGCGTTTCCGCTCGTATCGGTGACCGCATCGCATATGTTGTTTGCTCTGGCCGGGCTTCAATATGGAGAGACGGTACTCATCATGGGGGCGGGGAGCGGAGTCGGGATGATGGCGGTCCAAATGGCGAAGCTCGCCGGGGCCCGCGTACTGACGACCGTCGGGTCTGATGACAAGATTCCTAAAGCTGTGGGTCTGGGAGCTGATGTGGTCATTAACCATGCCAAGGAGAAGGTGGCGGAGCGGGTGAAGCTCTTGACTGAAGGCAGCGGCGTCGATGTCGTCATCGAGCATATCGGTCCAGAGGTGTGGGACACCTGCCTCCATTCCTTGGGGAAAGGAGGGCGCCTGATTACCTGTGGCGCAACCACAGGAACCGAGGTCAAGTTGGATCTTCGCTATGTCTATTCTCGTCAGCTCACAATCAAAGGGTCGTATATGGGCACGCGTGCGGAATTGGTGAAGGCGGCGGAGCTGATGGGGCAGGGGCGACTGATTTCGGTCATTGATCGAACCTATCCACTCAAAGATGCGCGCGCGGCGCAGGAACTTATGTTAAGCCGTAAGTTCTTTGGTAAGATCGTGCTGACGGTGTGACGGATGCTGAAAACGGTCCCCAACGTCGTTCTCAGTCACATGTCTCCTGCGACGTACCCCTAAAGGGCACGCCTCAGTCGCCATGTTCCCTGCGGCCTCGTTGGCTGACCGTTTTGAGCATCCTATGCACTAGCTACACTACTGAGTGAACACGGCTGGATTTCTTCTTATTAATTTCATCTAACAGAGAAAGAGAAAGGGGAATAAGTATGTCCACAGTGACGAAAATCATGAGCAAAAATCCCAAGACCGTGGGACCTGACGTATCAGTTGTGAGTGCGGCCAAGAAAATGAAGACTGCGCGGGTGGGTTCGCTGTTTGTGAAGAAGGGAAAGAAGTTGGTCGGGATCGTCACCGATACCGACATTGTGCGGCGCGGGGTGGCGATGAGTAAGCCTCTTGGCAAGCTGACTGTCGAGAAGATTATGACGACTCCCATTTGCACGATCGAAGGAAGCCAGCCGGTCGATGATGCGCAGGATATGATGGCGGATTTAGGTGTGCGGCATCTTGCTGTGACCCAAGCAGGCGAGATCGTAGGAGTCGTGTCGGTGCGAGATGTGTTGACGTTTTATAAGCGCTATGCGCAATCGAAGATTCCGGTGGAGGCGCCGTACAGTGAACCAAAAATTTTCCAAGACTAGCAGAATGTTGAAAACGGCGGCATTTCTCACCCGCCCAACCCCGGCGCGCCAAGACGCGCCGTTCCGCGGCTTCGTTCTCAGTCGGATGTCTCCCTGCGACGTACCCCAGAGGGTACGCCTCAGTCGCCATACTCCCTGCGGCCTTGCCTGGGACAAGGCGCGTCTCGGCGCGCCAGGGTTGGGCGGGTGAAGAAAGTTGTCCGTTTTGAGCATCCTGTGGTGAGGCATTTGGCATGTGGGCTAGCTTACAACACCACCCCTCACGCCTGACGGTTACTTGGTGAGTTCTTTGACGAGGTGGCCGAGTTCGGGGAGGATGAGTTTTTCCATTGCGAGGCGGACGGCATTTTCGGAGCCCGGGGTGGAGAAGAGGACGCGGCCTTTGATGATGCCGGCGGTGGCGCGGCTCATGATCGCGGGTGAGCCGATGTCCTGATAGGTCAAGTAGCGGAAGATCTCGCCGAATCCCACCAGCCGTTTTTCCAGCATCGCGTCGACGGCTTCAAAGGTTGAATCCCGTTTTGAAATGCCAGTGCCGCCATTGATGATGATGGCGTGGACTGCTTCGTCCATCAGGCCTTCGGCAATCCGGCCTTTGATCTGGGCCGGTTCATCTTTCACGAGATGATAGGCAACGACTGAGTGTCCCTGCCCCTTGAGGAGGGTATGGATGAGTTGGCCGCTCGTATCGGTGTCGGGGGTTCGCGTGTCGCTACAGGTAATCACCATGCACCCCACCTTCCTGGGTGCATGGTGTTTGTGTTCGTGAGCGGTGGGACTGCTCATGATTGGCTAGATCTTATTTCCAGACTGAGTCAGGATTCAGCTTGGCTGCCGGTTTGCCGCCCTTGATGTGTTCGTCCAAGATTGTTGCCACGTCGGCTTCTGTCACTTTGGAGTACCAGGTGGCGTCCGGATAGACGACGACGGTTGGTCCCTGCTCGCATGGGCCAAGGCAGGAAGACCCGCTGACGAGGACTTCACCAGGCGTCACACCCTTCTGCATGAGCCCCATATTAAAGGCCATGAGAAGAGACGCTGAGCCGGCGCTACCACAGGAAGGTTTGGGATGGCCCGGGGGACGGGCATTGGTGCAGACGACGATGTGATATTTTGGCTTCGGCATAAGTTCTCCTTTGGTGGTCGATAAAAAGCAGTCAGCTTTCAGCTATCAGCATTCAGGTATCTTCAAGACAGAGCTGAAGGCTATGTCACTGCGGTGCATACGACTTCCATGTTTCGATGGCCTCCTCGGGCAGCTTCCAATGCTTGAGGCCTTTCATCACCCAATCGAGGTAATGTGCTTTGGGTTTGAACTTACCGATGGGGTTGGCGGCATAGGTGGTGACGAGTATTTTCTCTCCGGCTTCCGTCTGCACGCTGACTTGGACCTGCCGGAATGTGTTGGGAGGAACGTCCTCTTCGAAGCAGTCCATCAGCTTGAGGTCTTCGTCTGTCACGTTGAAGATCGCTCCCCAGACCTGCTCGCCAGGTGACGGAGTGACGCTGGCGAGACCGCATCGCCATTGCGAAGACCATCGGCAGAATTGAATGGTGTGTTCGGGAAGAGTGGCCAGCATGAGAAATTGATGTTCCGGAGCGCGGCGTTTCAGCTGTGTCGGGTTCAGATGGTCCCCGTAGAGGAAGAACTTCATTGGTGAATGGTACCCGAGACACCCTATGGACCGACCACGCGCTTGTTTGTAACATAATGCCTTTCACGCGCACAAGCCGCGCGTTGCGCGCGGTGTTGAGCTGGCTGAGATTGGATTGACATCGCGCCGATGCTCTTCCTAAGATGCTGTGCGATCGTGTGCGGGGTTACCTTGTCCCATCGAAACCTTGTCCGTAGGACATCCATGCCGGAAAATTATTTCTCTGCCAGTGCGCCACAGTTCTCGTTCTCATTGTGAAGATCATTCACTATGCCGTGATGGCCGTGCTCGTGTTGGGTGCATGCTATTACCTCTGGATGAGACCCCCTTCGCTCAATCCCATCGCCGACAGTCGGGCCGCTGAGGCTCTCACACTGGTCCAAAATAATCGGGCCCAGGGTTACCCCACTATTCTTCAGGCTATGACTGAGCATGTGCGATCAATGGCCGATCGTCAGCAGGTCGCTCGGTTGGGAGAGTGGCGGGTGAAGCAATTGGAAGGGGACCAGTATGAGATACGCGTGTGGATGCGAGATCAGGGGGCGACAGGCCAATGGTTCGAGCGGGAGTTCATCTGGCATGCCGATCTTGCATTGAAGAAGGTTAATGCTGCGTCGCTTCCGGCGGATGGGATTACACCCAAAGCGCCGGAATAACGGGATGCTGAAAAAGCCCTCCAACGTCGTTCTCAGCTCGTCAAAATCCTCAACGTACCTCAGAGGGTACGTCTCCGGCTTTGACTCGCCTGCGGCCTAGTTGGATGTCTTTTTGAGCATCCCGTTCGAAGCGCATTCATGAATGACGAGACGTGCGGGCTACTTGAAGCCTTCAGGCAACGCCACTTGCACCTCATTTCCTTCGATTCTGACGGGACAGCAGGTGACGGCGATAGCGGGATTTTCAGGTCGTGCGCCGGTTTGCACGTTGAATCGCCATCCGTGCCATGGACATTCGACAATGCAGCCATCGAGATAGCCTTCTCCGAGCGGTCCCCCCGCATGAGGACAGGTGTTGTCGATGGCATAGAAGGCTCCGTCGACATTAAACAGGGCAATCCAGACTCCGTGGACTTCGACGGTCTGTCCTGTCCCCGGAGGAATATCTTCTACTGTTGCGACGGTCACAAACTCAGACATCGCGCTGATCCTCGTCCTTGGCTGAGCGGTCGATTTAACGGGGATAGTCCATAGACCCGCTAGTAACTTGATTTCAAGCAAAGCTTATGGCATAGAAATAGGTACGCCTTCCAATACTACACTGGGTTCTCTTATACAAGGAGCCTGGTTGGGATGAGGATGCAGCATGGAAATGACCCTTCTGCTCAACGCGACGTACGAGCCCTTGCGGGTCGTCAATTGGCAAAAGGCGATCGCGCTTCTCTGGCAGGGTAAGGTTGAAGTCCTCGAGGTCTACGACCGAGAGGTCCACGCGGTGTCGATCTCCATTAAACTTCCCTCCGTCATGCGGCTGCTCAAACTCGTTCGGCTCAAGGACGTTCACCGTGCGGTCAAATTCTCCCGCATCAACATCTTTACGCGCGATGCCTATGCGTGCCAGTACTGTCGCGAGTGAGCGGCATACAGGCGACTGTGGGCATCAGTCATTTCGCCCAAGATGCGTTGGGCGATATCGTCTTTATCGATTTACCGAAGTCCGGCGCCTTCGTCAAGGCCGGGCAGCAGATCGGTGAAGTCGAATCGACCAAGACGACCTCCACGATCTACACACCCGTGAGCGGCACGATTGCCACAATCAACAGCGACTTGAAAGACCACCCCGAAGTGGTGAACTCCGATCCCTACGGAAAAGGCTGGATGATGGTGATCGATCTGACGAGTGCGAGTGAAGTGGACCAGCTTATGACCGCGGCACAGTATGAAACGTTTCTTGCCGGCCAGAAACATTGAGTCATTACGCCATCGTGTGAGTGGATCATTGATGAGTGCTGGCAATGAATCAATCCCGCTGAGCCAGTGACTCAATGACTTCTCCAAAACATATCGCCATTCTCGGCGCAGGACCCGGTGGCTATGTCGCTGCGATCCGAGCAGCCCAGCTTGGCGCCCGCGTCACCGTCATCGAGTCCCACGCGCTTGGCGGCGTCTGCTTGAATTGGGGTTGTATTCCCAGTAAGGCCCTCCTGTCGGTCGTCGAGCTTGGCGACAAAGTCAAGAAAGCTGATGACCTGGGACTGCTGGTTCAAGGTCCAGTTACCTACGATCTTGCTCGAATGGTCGCGAGGAAAAATCGAGTGGTGGCGACTCTTGTCAAGGGCATTGCGACCCTCTTCAAGGCCTGGAGTATCGAACATGTGGAGGGAACCGGGGCGTTACAGGATCGGCAGACGGTTCGGGTATCGGCAGCCGATGGTACAATGCGAGATGTTCAGGCTGATGCCATTGTGATCGCCACGGGGTCGTCCTGGCCGAACCTGCCGCAATTTCCGATCGATGGGCAGCAAGTGCTCACCAGCCGGCACCTTCTGGATCTTGATCGCATTCCTGCCAGTCTGTTGATTGTGGGTGGGGGAGTTGAAGGGTGCGAGTTCGCGGCGCTCTATAGCGGTCTTGGAACAGAGGTAACGATTATCGAATTGATGGCGCGCGTGCTTCCTCTGGAGGATGAAGAGGTTTCTTCCATGATGGCGCGCGAGTTGAAGAAACGAGGCGTGACGGTCCTGACCGGGACCACTGTCGAGAATCTGGAGCGGTCACCGACTGCCATCACGGTGTCTCTCAACGATGGCACGCAGATCGTGACTGAGAAGTTGTTGGTGTCTGTGGGCCGAGGATTCAATAGCCGAGGCATTGGCTTGGAGCAGGTTGGGGTGCAGACAGGACGACGAGGAGAAATTCTCGTGAACGACCAGATGGAGACGACGGTGCCGGGCATCTATGCAATCGGCGATGTCGTCGGCAAGGCCATGCTGGCACACGTGGCTTCAGCGCAGGGTAAAGTCGCGGTTGAGAATATTATGGGGCATCAGGCGACGATCCGCTACGACGTGATCCCTGCCGGAATTTTTACCCTCCCGGAGATCGGTCGCGTTGGCATGACGGAACAGCAAGCTAGAGATCGAGCTCAAACAGCCGGACTGAACCCTGACCAGGTGCTTACGGTGGGGCGCTTTCGCTATGCCGGGTTGGGGAAGGCTCAAGCGACAGGAGAGACGACGGGGTTGTTCAAGATTATTGCCGAGTCGCCGGGCGGCAAGATTCTGGGCGTGCATATCGTCGGCGCCCATGCCGCTGATCTGGTGCATGAAGCCGCCATGGCGATGCAGGTCGGTGCAACGGTCTCGCAGATGGCGGACGTGATTCACGCGCATCCGACGCTGTCCGAAGGCATGATGGAAGCGGCTGAAGATGTCGAAGGGAAGGCGATTCACCAAGCGAGAAGGCGGATACCCTAATGTGGCAATCGCTCCTCCTCAAGCTCGGGATGTTCGCAACGACGATGGGAGTCGTCTTCTGGATCGGGTGGGCCCTGCCGACTTCATCCGACCGTGAGCACGACCTTGTCCTCGAATCGCGTGGGGGAGTGAAGGCTGACATTCCTTCCGGCAGTGGGCGTGTGACCACGGTGAGCCCGTTTCCCAGCCTTTCGCTGGCAGACCAACCGGCGACGAGCCTCGTACCGAAACGGTTTCACCAAGGCCCTATTGATCTCAATAGTGCGACTGGCCATGATTTTGAAGGATTGCCAGGGGTCGGTCCTAAGTTAGCCGAACGGATTCTCGCGTATCGCCGGTCGATCGGAGCCTTTCACTCTCTTGATGAGTTGCAAGCCGTCAAGGGGATCGGGAGCAAGACGTTTGAGCGGATTCGGCCATTGGTGACGGTCACGTCTGATCGCGGATTGTCAGATAGACGGAGGAAGGCAACATGAGCGAACTTTCCCGTCAACTCGATTTGATCCTCCGTGGAGTTGTGGAGGTCATTCAACGGACCGAACTTGAAGCGAAGCTGACACGCTCGTTGAAAGAGAACCGGCCGCTTCGTGTGAAAGCCGGATTCGATCCGACTGCGCCAGACTTGCATTTGGGCCATACCGTCCTGATCCACAAGCTGAAACATTTTCAGGAACTCGGGCATCACGTGATCTTCTTGATCGGTGATTTCACCGGGATGATCGGCGATCCGACCGGTCAATCCGAAACGCGCGTCGCGCTTTCGAAGGAAAGGGTATTGGAGAATGCCACAACCTACGAGCGGCAGATCTTTAAAATTCTCGATCCTGCGAAGACTCTGGTAGAGTTCAACAGCCGGTGGATGAGCACGATGACCGCGGAGGCGTTGATCCATTTGAGTGCGCAATATAGTGTCGCTCGCATGTTGGAGCGGGACGATTTCCGGAAGCGTTATGCAGAGCAGAAACCCATCAGTATCCATGAATTTATGTATCCCCTCGTGCAGGGCTACGATTCCGTCGCGCTCAAGTCCGATATCGAATTGGGCGGCACCGATCAGAAGTTCAATCTTCTTGTTGGCCGTGACCTCCAGCGGGGTCATGGGCAGGAACCGCAGGTCGTGATGACGATGCCGTTGCTGGAGGGCACCGATGGCGTGAAGAAAATGAGCAAGAGTGTCGGCAACTATATCGCATTGGAGGATGCGCCGAACGACATGTACGGCAAGCTCATGTCGATCAGCGACACGCTGATGCTTCGTTACTATGAGCTGCTGACGACGGAGGATATGGCTGGAGTGAAGGCAACGCATCCTATGGAGTCGAAGCAAGCGCTCGCATCGTTGATCGTCGCTCGGTATCACGGGGAAGATGCCGGCCGGCAGGCGAGGGTGGCCTTTCAGCAGAAATTTCAGGAGCGGGAATTTCCAAGCGAGCCGGACGCGCGGGTGATGTTGACTCTGGCCGATCTGCAGGAAGGGCACGCGATCAGTCTTGTCGAGCTGGTAGTGAAGACGAGGCTTGTGCCAAGCAAGAGTGAGGCTCGCCGGCTGATTATTCAGGGGGGCCTAGAGGTGGACGAACAGAAGCAACTCGACGCGAAGGCGGTCATTCCTATTGTGGCAGGACACACCTACCGACTGAAGGTTGGCCGAAGAAAATTTGCGGTGGTGGAACTGAAGAAATAGTGAGGCGCTGGGTCAGCAGGAAGTACGAGGGGCAAGAGCTGAGAATGTTTCTCCTGTTCGATTGACTTGGCTCCTGAGCCAGCGTAGGATTCGATTGAGTGAGCGGGCGTAGCTCAGTGGTAGAGTCCTAGCTTCCCAAGCTAGTTGTCAGGGGTTCAAATCCCCTCGCCCGCTCCAACCCGTCATTCGTACACGTCTTTCTCCCATTCCTGCTGCTCACTGTAAGCGCCGCTCAATCATTTTCTCACGCACGGTTCTGTTAGCGCGAATATCGCCTATCCGTTTCCGGTATGAATTCATATCAGAGGGTTCAGAATCCGTGTCATCCTGTGCGGGGGTGCTGCTGGCTATACTGAAGAAGAGTGTCCTGCGGAAAGCTGAGCCGGGCTCCTCAATTCGACCAGTCCCAAATGGTGTGCGCTAATCAATAGTTTCTGGCGATTGGCCACACCCAGCTTGTCAAATATTCTCGTCAAATGGTGACGAACTGTGATGTCCGAGATAGAAAGACGATCACTGATATCTCGATTAGATAGTCCTTCGCCGACGAGGGCAATCACACTCCGTTCCCGTTCTGTCAAGGAATCAACGGACACCATATGATGGACCGGAGTCTGGCGGACCGGTAGTTTTGTGCGGGTATCCGGCTCAGGTTGAATCTCAGAAAAAGCTATCATCGTAGAAGGGGACTCGTCTTTTTCGCCTTCAATCATGGCTATCAGCACAGATGAAGGCTGGCACTTTAGTATCACACCGTCTGCTCCCATACCAATAGCCGCACGCGCACGTTCGATGTCGTTCCAATCGGCAAAGAGAAGCACTCTCGTCTGTGGTGATAATTGTTTGTAGTACTGCACAGACGCAAGCGAGTTTCTGCTCGATTCAAGGTCGATGATGACACAATCTGGTTTCATCTCTTGGATCAGTGCGTGCGCATGCGCACCTCCGTTTGACTCGCCGATCAGGTTAATTCCAGGAATGTTTCGGAGGATGCCTTGGAGCCCAACTCTTGCGAGATGATTGTAACTCACCAGCGCCACTCGCACCGGCCACGACTTGTGTTTTGTCATGTTTGCCTGCTGTTTCCCAGCCATACCGTACCTCGCACGTTGTACCTTTATAGTAGGCGTGCACCGCGATATGCATGCATGGGCGGATGGTGCCATAGCCTATTGGGCTATGCAACCCCCGCTTAAGTAGTGGGGCTTATAGGTATTAGATATATAAGTACAATATCCGTTTTTTATTCAACTCGCCCCGCTGAAATTGTTTCCGAAGAATGTACACAGTCGTCTCATGCCGGCATGTTTGTACGATGCACACTCCACTTGCAACACCGTACAATATGCAGCCTCAAGACGAATTTTTTGAGACTAACAGGGCGAAGCATGTCATCACTTGCCCAATCTCGATTCACGGGCCTCGACCAGGCGTCTCGTGATGTGAATATGGATTTTCACTGGTATGCGCTCCGCACCAATGGGCATCATGAAAAACGGGTGCATGAACGATTGGCTGGAGTCGGGATAGAGCCATTCCTTCCCTTAACCAGGCAACAGCGTCAATGGTCGGATCGCAAGGTCCTCACAGAACTTCCGTTGTTTCCCGGATACTGCTTTGCCCGATTCTCGCTCAGGAATCGTTTGACGATCATGCAGATTTCAGGTGTCGCCGGTATTGTGGGGTCCGTTGGGCCTGAGGTAATCCCAGATGCAGAACTCGAAGCGATTCGTACTGCCTGCGAGAGCGATCGTCTTGTACAGTGCATGGATCTTTTCGTAGAGGGAATGCAGGTAGAGATTGTTTCAGGTCCGCTTCGAGGCCTGACGGGACAATTCATCCACCATGCTGGACATGATTATATCGTCCTGCGTGTTCAGCTCATTCAACAAGCTGTCGCCATGCATATTCATCGCGATGAAGTGATCCCGCATGGTAGCAGTGGTGCGATCCTCCGGTGAGTTGTGCCGGCCTTTCGATAAACAACCATCACGCCACATCATGGCCTGCACTCATATTACGGAAATTATGGGTGAACACGCACTATTATGAGGGGAAGGAGACAGCGGTTTGCCGCCCTATATTTTCCCACTGCATGCAAAGCCGTTCGAGAAGTTTCTATGCAGGGTGAAGGGTTCCGAGAACTTGAGCTCGAAGACCGGCGACGTCGATGGCGGGCAGAGCCCTCAGGTGGGTATCCTTGCGCGTTGGCCAGTGAGACCCCGTCAAGAGATTGACCCTATGTCAAAGGAGAAATGCGTCGGGCTGGTGACTATCCCTATGAGAGAGAGCTGACGCTTCATAAAGCCATCACCATGGCAGGCGGCTTCACCGACAAAGCTGCCACAAGCCTCGTCAAGGTCATTCGAAAAATTGAAGGAAAGGAGCAGGAAATGTCACTGGATTTGGAAGGGATCATCCTTCCAGAGGATATTATCGTGGTCCCTCGCAGCTTTTTCTAGCAGGATGCTCTCTCTGCATCTGAGACGTATAGACCAGTGAAGTTCTGCTGTGCCGAAATGGTTGCTTGGTCTAGGGGCTTCCTCAATTTCCCGCTCACCGTTCGTTTCCCCGCTCACCATATCTTCCTCCGGTAACCAGCCAGTCTCTCCCTCTTCTGCTTCGATTCTCTTTTTAAACAATCAGATTGCACGTCGTCGATCCAAGCCTACAAGGCCAACGTCTTGCCCTCGATCAGTCCGATCGATTTGAAGACGTGCCGGGTTATGGGCACGGCTATGCGTTACACCATCTCTTGTCAGGTATGGCCTACGTGCAGAATGCCGCCACGATGACGTGCAACTAAGGCGTATGGTAGAGAAGAGCTCAGCAATCGGAGGCGAACTAGACGGCCTTTTGAACTAACCCTGAACGCAAGCATCGTGTGCAGACCCGAATGCGCTTCGTTTGACCGTTGATCAGGGCTCGGACCGGTTGGAGGTTCGGCTTGAAGATCCGCTTGGTCTTGTTGTTAGCATGGCTGACGTTATGGCCGGATTGGCGACGTTTGCTACAGAGATCGCATGTAAATGCCACGGGTAGACTCCTTCATCTAGTCGTATCGATGCACGTTTGTAAGGTGCGAAATGTATCACAGGGCTGTTCATCTTGACAAGCAGGTTGAACGGATAGGAGGGTGATAGCGATGACGGGAATTGATCTACTAGGGTTTGCAGCGGGGGCGTTGACGACCTGTGCCTTTTGGCCTCAACTGCAGAAGACGTGGGTTTCGAAGTCTGCGGGCGATGTGTCGCTGGGTATGCTCGCCATATTCTCAGCTGGCGTCTGTCTCTGGTTTCTGTATGGGTTGGTGTTGCATTCCTGGCCGATCATTGTCACCAATTGCATCACATTGATTCTGACTGGGGCAATTCTCGCGCTCAAACTGCATTATAGGAGTCATCGCAGATAGCACATTGGGTCGGTTCGTCGTGTGTGTCAGGTGCCACCTCCATATGTCGAGAGTGGTTGCATGGGTAGGCCTGGGGGTCAGGGACAGTATTGACCTTGACAACCTTCTTCCCGCTCTCCTAGAGTGCCTTCCACAATATGACTCCTGGGTAAGGGAAGAGGGTGCAAGTCCCTCGCGGTCCCGCCGCTGTAAATGGGGACGAAACCCGTGAATGCCACTGTCTAATTCATGGATGGGAAGGCGCGGGGAGTAGGGTGAACCATGAGCCAGAAGACCTGCCGGGAGAGTTGACCAACGTTCCCTCGTGGGCTGGGGAATTGGCGAGGATGAGTTACGGGTGTAATCCTCAGGGTCTGTCGAGGCCTTGGGGATTTTCTATTTGAACTCCACATGGCATAGTCGATGGTGGGCGGGGCTGCTGATAGGAGCAGTCGTGCTCATTGTTTCAACCGGAACGTGTGCGAATGCGAACGATGAGAGGTCGGGCATGACACGTCGGCAGCAAGGCATTCTGACCGGCATGCCATTCATGACACACGTGTCAGCCAAGGCGTATGTCGATGATGCCGGTCGGCGGATGTATTTCGCCAAGCCTCCAACGAGGATTATCTCACTGGCGCCCAGCATCACTGAAATGTTGTTTTCGATGGAGGCGGGAGAGCAACTCGTCGGCGTCACGGATTTTTGCGACTATCCGCCGGAGGCACTGAAGAAACCGAAGGTCGGCTACTCGAATCCGAACTTGGAATCGTTGGTGGCACTCCAGCCTGATTTGGTCATCGCGCCCAACGACTTTCTCAAGCCTGATGTCATCGTGAAGCTTGAACAGTTGAAGATCCCCGTCTTCATCTTGGCCGATCAGAATGTCGAAGGGATTTTTGTCCATATCCAAACGCTTGGACGCATCGTCGGGAGATCATCGAAGGCCGATACGCTTGCGATGCAGCTTCGGCAAGAGGTGGCTGTGATTCAACGGCGTATCCAAGGAAAGGCTCCGGTACGGATGCTCTATGTGTTGAACAGCCAGCCTCTGATCACCGTCGGTCCGGGAAGCTTTATCGACCAAGTGATTCGAATGGCCGGGGGGGACAACGTGGCCGCGAAGAGCGCAACTCCGTATCCACGACTCAGCATGGAGGCCGTGCTTCAGGAAGATCCTGAAGTTCTGGTGTTTCCCGTCGGGAAGGCTGAAGGCATCTCGGAGAGTGAACAGCAGACCTGGCACCAATGGACGACAATGACGGCCGTCAAGCGGGGTAGGCTTCACCAGATTTCTGCAGATTGGCTTAACCGGCCTGGTCCGCGAATCGCCAGGGGGCTCGAGGCGCTTGCGGAGATTTTACACCCGGACAGTTCGTCGGGCAGTCGAGCCGAACAATAACGTGAGTAAGAGATGACGGATCTAGCCTCATCATGGGCGAGTGCCGGCGCGGTGTTGACCGTTCATCGATGGATGGCGGTGATCGGCGGATTGTTGCTGGCAAGCGTCGCCGTTCTGATGCTCTGTCTGCAGTTTGGCGCCACGTCGGTAGATGTGAAAACCGTTGTCACGGCGATCATGCACATGTTGCGCGCAGACCAAGAAGGTGCCGCAACCCTAGGAACATCCGAGATTATCATGGTGCAGATTCGGTTTCCCCGAGTACTCATGGGGTTTCTTGTGGGGGCCGGTCTGGCGGCGGTTGGTGTCACGCTTCAAGCGTTATTGAGAAATCCCTTGGCCGACCCCTATGTATTGGGAGTGTCGAGTGGCTCTGCATTGGGAGTCTCGTTGGCCATCCTGTTCGGAATAGGCTCTACCTTTATGTTGTTGCCGATCCTGCCGCTCTTTGGATTTGCAGGAGGCCTGATGGCGCTTCTGCTGATCTATCGATTGGCGCAATCAAAAAGCCGATTACCGATCCACAGCTTGCTGCTGGCGGGGGTCATTTTGAATGCCATTCTGACGGCGTTTATCATGTTCATTACCTCGATTTTAGAGCCGAATCGCTCCGCGGGACTGATGGCGTGGCTGATGGGATCGCTCACGGCGCCTAACTATCCTGCCTTGGGTATCTTCCTCTTGTACGTTCTGTGTGTCTTGGTAATGCTCATGCGCAAGGCGCAGTTGCTCAATATGCTCACATTGGGAGAAGAAACGGCTCGTTCACTGGGCGTAGAGACCGAGGGGATCAAGAAAGGGCTCTTTGTCCTTACCGCGCTCCTGACCGGCGCAATCGTGTCGGTGAGTGGCATGATCGGGTTCGTCGGCATGGTTGTCCCGCATGCCGTCAGGTTAGTCATTGGGTCGGACCATCGATTGCTGCTTCCAGCCTCGGCGTTGGTGGGGGGGATGTTTCTCGCCGTGGCCGATACGATCGCGCGAACGATCATGGCCCCCGCTGAAATACCGGTCGGTATCGTGACGGCGCTGACCGGCGGCCCATTCTTTCTCTATCTCTTGCTCTGGCGAAAAGATCGAATGGTGTGAGATGAAGACCGATCGGATGGAAACGATGCAGTCCTGGTTGTCTGTGGGCGTCCCTGCCATCGAAGTCGATGGTGTGTCGTTTCGTTATCCCACGACGGAAGGGCGGGAAAGGATTTGGACCTTGGACCATCTTTCCTTCCATGTCGATGCAGGAGAAATTCTCGGTGTTGTCGGACCGAACGGGTCAGGAAAGTCCTCGCTGTTGAAAGTGCTCTCCGGCTACTTGCCGGCAGGCGAAGGGGACGTTCGTCTGGGTGGCCTCTCGCTCGGAACACGGAGTCAGGCCGATATCGCGCGATTGGTTGCGGTCGTGCCTCAGGAGTATGCGCAAGTGTTTCCATTCACGGTGACCGAGACGGTATTGATGGGGCGTTTCCCGCATCGGACTGCGCGCTGGTGGAGTATGGGAATTGGAGACGAAACCGCGAGCGACCTCGCTTGTGCGCACAGTGCTATGGTCGAGACCGATGTTGTGTCGCTGGCTGATCGCCTGGTCTCGGACTTATCCGGTGGAGAGCGGCAACGAGTCATGATCGCCAGGGCATTAGCTCAGGCGCCGAAAATTTTGTTACTCGACGAGCCGACAGCCTTTCTCGATCTCCAGCACCAGATTGAAATCTGCTCGATTCTTCGCCGACTGAAAGAAGAACGGGGCTTAACCGTGGTGCTCGTCTCACATGATCTGAATCTTGCGAGCCAATACTGCGATCGAATTTTGATGTTGAAGGCTGGAGCGCTCTTCCGTCTCGGCACGCCGCATGAAGTCATCGGTGTCGACGCCTTGCGGGCTGTCTATGGCTGCGACGTCTTGATCGATCGTCATCCAGAATCGGGAGTGCCCAGGGTCACCATGCCGAGTTATGCTTCAACGAAACATATCCACGATCACATGTAACGGGAAGGGTTCGTACCCGATCCTCTCGTCTCTTGTCAGGGTACGTTGTTTCAATTAGGAGGAGAGCTCAGAGGAAGACCGTCAGCAACGGGGAAGATGGTGCAAAGCCATCACGGTGCCGCCACTGTAAGCGGGGAGTAACTCTGCAGTATGTCACTGTGCGCTTCGGCGCATGGGAAGGCGCAGGGGAACAGAGATCCGCGAGTCAGGAAACCCAGCTGATGGATGTTTCTACACAGCCCTTCGAGTCAAAGGGAGGTTGAGTATGCAGTTTGGTAATCAGTATCGATCCGTCTTGTTCACGGTGTGCGCGTGTCTCAGTTTTTCCGTCATGTGGTTTGTGACCGCCTTCGGTGAAGAGCCCGCCAAAACTGAGCCAGTCCTTGAAACCAGAGAGGTGGTTATCTCCGCAACGAAGACGCCGGTTCCGGTCACCCAATTGACCAGCGCGGCGGAAGTCATCACAGGAGAAGAGCTAGAGCGTCGGCACGTGAAGACGGTTGCGGATGCGCTCCGTCTCAGCCAGGGCGTGACGGTCTTCTCGAACGGCGGGCCAGGCACGTCCTCGACGGTACGCATTCGAGGGAGCAACACCGATCAGGTGTTGGTGGTGATCGACGGGGCGATCATGAACAGCGCAACGTTGGGCAGCTTCAATTTTGCGAATTTGACCACCGACAATATCGAGCGCATTGAAATTCTTCGCGGTGCCCAAAGTATGTTGTGGGGTGCGGATGCGATGGGTGGTGTGATCAATATCACCACCAAGAAGGGTACTGGCGCTCCGTCGGCTAGTGCGTTCTTCGAGTATGGATCGTTCTCGTCCATTCGAGAAGGTGGCCAGGCATCCGGTAAAACGGGACCGGTAGATTTCAGCGTGGCCCTTTCACGTTGGGACTATACCGGATTCTCCGCGGTCAACTATCGCCGTGGCGCATCAGAACGAGATGGGTTTCATAACTGGCAAACGTCGGCGCGGCTTGGAATTGCGCTTCCGCATGAGGGCCGGCTCGACTTCAATTTTCGCCTCTTGCAGGGGAGGACCAATATAGATGCTGGGTTTGGATCGGGTTTCGATACGCTGGGAGCGTTTACCAACAGCCAGCAGTTTGTGTACAGCGCCTCATATAGCCAGCCGATCACCACGTGGTGGAACACTGCCCTGACTGTGTCTCGTCAAACAGAGGACTCCGAGTCGTTTTCAGGCACGACGCAGCGTAATCTACAAACGGGGGTGGTCTCCCCGACGTTTGCCTTCCGATCGCAGATCGATACGTTGGCAAATCGAGTCGAGTGGCAACATAATGTTCAGATCGGCAAGCCCCTCTTACTCACCGCCGGGTATCAGTTTCGCGACCAACAGGGAGAAAATCGCGATCTCCTGACGAATAATTTGGATATTCCCCATAAAGTCCTTTCCAGCCATGCAGGCTTCGCGCAAGCCCAACTCAATCTCTGGGATCGAGTGTTTGCGACGGCAGGTGTGAGGCAGGATGAATACAACGTCTTTGGCAGCGCGACGACCTATCGGGCTACCGGCGGGTATCTCCATCAAGAAACCGGCACCAAGCTTCGAGGCAGTTATGCCACAGGTTTTCGCGCCCCGACATTCAATCAATTATATTTCCCAAATTTTGGAAACCCAAATCTGAAGGCTGAGAAAAGTCAGAGTATGGATGTGGGAGTAGACCAATATCTGATGAACGATCGCCTGACTCTTAGTGCGGGATTTTTCTGGAACCACTTCCGTGACATGATTGTCTCTCAACAGAGCTTAGCAGTCTGTGGCCCCGACATTTTTTTTGGTGACCCCAATGGGGCATTCTGCGCGCAGAACATCGGCGCGGTGAGTACAAAGGGATGGGAGGCCAGTATTAAGTATGCTGTGGTAAAAGATATGCCATTCGTCAAGAGTCTGGATGTGCAAGCCCAGTACACCAATACGCTGACCAGGGATCTCGCGCTGCAACCCGGTAACCGAGCGCCACGTATACCGGTGGATCAATGGAGTATGGTCGTGAGTTATCAGCCGATCGATCCAATCAGGATCAACTTGGAAGGTCGATACGTGGGGTCACGGTTCAACGATGTGAATAATCAACAGCCGATGCGGGCATTCGATGTGTGGAATCTTTCCGCGAGCTACAATGTCACGAACCGTGTGCAGACATACGTTCGACTCGACAATATCTTCAACGAGAAATACGAAGAGATTCTACTGTTCGGTACTCCGGTGCGGTCGATCTTTGTCGGGCTGCGAGTCAATTACGATGCGAAGTAACAGAATTGTATGATTGCGCCACGATTGGTCATTGCCGGCACCCAGAGTGGTGTCGGCAAGACGACGGTGACACTGGCGATTCTGGCGGCCCTGAAAGATCGGGGCCGCCAGGTGCAACCATTCAAGGTTGGGCCTGATTTTATCGATCCAGGCCATCACAGCGCCGTGACTGGCCGTCTGTCGCGCAATCTGGATGGCTGGATGTTGGGAGAGACCGTCAATCGTGAGATTTTCACAGGTGCTTCAGCTGACGCGGACCTCTCCATTATAGAAGGAATGATGGGGCTGTTCGACGGCAGTTCGCCGGTGAGCGAGATCGGCAGCACGGCTGAATTGGCAAAGCAATTGGATGCGCCGGTGTTGCTTGTTATCGATGGGAGCGCCATGGCTCGTTCCGCTGCCGCCATGGTGTCGGGATATGCGAAGTTCGATCCGGCGCTACGAGTGGCGGGTGTGCTGTTCAATCGGGTCAGCAGTAAAGGCCACTACCAGCTGCTGAAGGAAGCAGTCGAACAAGAAACCGATGTGATGGTTGTGGGATACCTACGGCCAGATCAAGCGATCACAATCTCCGATCGCCACCTTGGGCTTGTGACAGCGATGGAACAGGGGACAGGTGAACTCTACGGTCGGCTTGCCAAGGCAGCGGCCGAGACAGTCGATCTGGATCGAGTAGAGGCATTGGCTCGCTCGTGCAGCGAGCTGCCTGTGGCGGCACCTCAGTCTGTGGTGAGGAACCACGGGCACACGGTTCGTATCGGCATGGCACAGGATCGGGCATTTTGCTTTTACTATCCCGATAATCTAGAGCTACTTGAAGCTGAAGGGGCGGAATTGGTGAAGTTTTCTCCCTTGAACGATCAGGTATTGCCTGACGTGGATATGCTGTATCTTGGCGGGGGCTATCCGGAACTGCATGGCGCGAGGTTGGCTTCTAATGTCACCATGCGGGCGGCCATCCGGCAATTTGCCGAGCGTGGCGGGCCTATCTATGCCGAATGCGGTGGCATGATGTACCTCACGCAGGCGATTCGTGATCTTGAAGGGAAGCGTTATGAAATGGTGGGCCTGTTTGAGGCAGAAGCTGTCATGTCCAAGGCGCGCATGACGTTGGGGTATCGTGAACTCCGGATCTCACAGCCTTGTGTGCTTGGCGATGTCGGTACGACAGCACGAGGACATGAGTTTCATTACTCTGTGGTCGAGCCGAAGGGCCAGTTGCAGTACGCCTGTACGCTGAGAGATGCACAAGGCAAATCCAAAGGGCAGGATGGTCTCGTCGCCGGTAACACTGTGGGGCTCTACTCGCATCTGCACTTTGCCAGTCAGCCGGAGGTCGCAGCGTCGTTGATCGCATCTGCTCGCATGACCACGCACCCATCGGCTACAAGCTTGGGAGGTGTGAGATGACGGAGCAGGACGAACACAAAGCTAGGATGTCACGGTTGAAAGCCTCAGTGGATCGACGCATTGAGGCAGCACAAGAAGAGAAAGGCTTGCTGATTGTCTATACGGGTGCTGGGAAGGGGAAGACAACAGCAGCGCTAGGCATGGCCTTACGCTGTCTCGGTCACGGCATGAAGGTCGCTGTGGTGCAGTTTATCAAGGGCGCGATCGATACGGCGGAGGAACGGGCGCTCAAATCTTTCGGCGACCGCGTCACCTTTCTCCGTATGGGCGAAGGGTATACCTGGGAAACCCAAAATCGTGAACGGGATACGAAGTTCGCTCAACAGGCTTGGGATGCGGTCTGTGGGTTTTTACACGATCCCTCCTATGCGATGGTCATTCTCGATGAATTTAATATCGCTCTTCAGCACGACTATGTTCGACTTGAAGATGTGTTGCCGGTTCTGCGGGGCCGGCCCCCTATGCAGCATGTCGTGATTACCGGGCGCGGGGCCAAGGAGGCGTTGATCGAAGAAGCCGATCTGGTGACGGAGATGAAACAGGTCAAACATCCCTTTCGAAAAGGCATCAAGGCGCAACCGGGGGTGGAGTTTTAGCAGGATGTTGAAAAAGTCCTCCAGCGGCGTTCTCGCATCGTTCAGACCCTCAACGTACCCACGAGGGTACGCCTCGGTCCTTTACTCACTGCGGCCTTGCTGGACGGAATTTTTGAGCATCCTGCAGGAATGGTTTCCTGTTGCCACACGTGCGGAACACCGAAGTTTTAGCGCATCATCATAGTTGTCCTGTAGTCGGCTAGTCGGCTTGCGTAAGAGAGAGGAGCGTTCTTCACCCATGAGAGGGCCGGTTACCAAAACGTGCGAGAATTGCCGTCAGGATTTCGAATGCGGCGGATACCAATGCTGGTGCGGGAAGGTCGGTATTACCGAGCCGCAGATGGATTGGATCGCAGCGCGGTTTCAAGATTGTTTGTGTCAGACATGTCTAACGAAGGTCGGAGCAGGTGATAAGGGGCTGGTTCCGCTCAAGTCGGCGGCGCCCGCACAGGCCGAATCCACGGAGTCATTATGACGGTGCGTCAGGATGTGAAAAGTGCCTGCAGCGAAATGTTTTCCGACGATGAGCGGGAGGCGGTCTACCGCGTGATTTTTGAGCGGCGGGATGTTCGACGAAACTTTGTGCGAAAGCCGATTGCCGATGAGGTCCTTGCGAGGATTTTGACCGCTGCGCATCATGCCGGGTCGGTCGGGTTTATGCAGCCATGGGACTTTGTCGTCATCCGTCAACGCGCGACCATGCGCGCAGTCAAACAGCTCTTTACGCAGGCGAACACGGAAGCGGCGAAGCGGTATGACGGTATCCGCTCGACGCAGTATCGGAGCTTGAAGCTCGAAGGGATCGAGGAAGCGTCGATCAATCTCTGTGTCACCTGCACCCGTCAGCGTGGAGGCCGACATGTCTTGGGCCGTTCCACGGTGCGAGAGACAGACCTGTACAGCACCTGTTGCGCCATCCAGAACCTCTGGCTGGCCGCGCGAGCGGAAGGCATCGGAGTTGGATGGGTCAGCATTGTGGATCATGGAGCCTTAAAACAGGTACTTGGAATTCCGAGACCGGTTAAAGTCTTGGCTTATCTCTGTCTCGGCTACGTCTCAAGCTTTGCGGCGCAGCCTGATCTAGAGACGGCAGGATGGCGAGCCAGGATTCCGATTGAGGAACTCATTCACTATGAGTCATGGGGTAAGAAGGTTCAGGATAACAGGAGAAACGACGATGCGCATCACGAAGGTGTACACAAGAACAGGAGACGCGGGAAAGACAAGGCTGGCCGGAGGGCAGCAGGTGTGGAAGGACAGTCTTCGAGTGGAGGCCTACGGCACCCTCGATGAATTGAATGCGGTGGTCGGGGTCGTGCGGGTGATGAATGCCGAGATGGTCGTGAGCCATGCGCAGGCCGCGCAACTCGAGGAGGATCTCCGGTGGATTCAGAATAAGCTGTTCGATCTCGGTGGGATTCTTGCGACGGTTCCGGGCCAAGAGTTTAAGAACATGCCGCAGGTGACGGGGAGCGATGTGACGAAGCTGGAGAAGATCATCGATCGTTGTCAAAAAGATTTGGCTCCGCTCAAAGAATTCATTTTGCCTGGTGGAGGGAAAGTGTCGGGATTTTTGCATCAAGCAAGGACCGTATGCCGTCGCGCTGAACGGATTTGCGTGCATCTCTCGCGGGAAGAGTTGGTCGATAAGGTGAACATCAAATTTGTGAATCGTTTGAGCGACGCGCTCTTCGTGTTGGCGCGTTGGGCCGCCCACACTCAGGGAGAGCCGGAGTTTCTCTGGCAGCGTGACGTGAAGAAGGTGGCAGGTTGATCGCATGAAGCGCGCGCGCAAGGGGCGATCGAAGCTGATATTTATACTTGGCGGCGCAGCGTCCGGCAAAAGCCAGGCGGCGCTTGATCTGGCAGGTCCTGGAGGGCCGAAGGCCTTCGTGGCCACGGGCCAGGCCTTAGATCGGGAGATGAAAGCACGGATTGAGCGGCATAGGGCGACACGTTCGTCTGACTGGGATACGGCTGAAGTCCCCACAGATCTTGCTAAGTGGTTTAGCGAAAACATGCATGTGTATCAAGTAGTTGTGGTTGACTGCCTCACATTATGGTTGAGTAATTTGCGCGGGCGTCGTCTAGACGGCTTAGCCGTATCTGACGCCACGGAAAATCTACTTTATGCGATTAGAGAGACGAAGGCCCGTGTTGTGATCGTCAGCAACGAATTGGGTCTGGGGCTGGTACCTGCGACGAAACCTGTCCGAGCGTTTCGTGATTTGGCTGGCCGGGTCAATCAACAGGTGGCAGCAGAAGCAGATGAAGTCTATCTGACGATCAGCGGAATACCCTTACGATTGAAATAGAGGGAGTTCGAGGATGCTGTTGCACGAAACCATCGACCGGATTCAGCCGACCGACCTTCGCATTCTGGCGCAGGTGCAAGCGCGACTGGATCGATTGACGAAACCGATCGGCAGCCTAGGCCGTCTCGAGGAGTTGGCCGCCTGTTACGTCATGATCACAGGTGAGGTGAATCCGAAAGTCCCGCGTGGCGCTGTGTATACATTTGCCGCCGATCATGGAGTGACAGTGGAAGGAGTGAGCGCCTATCCCTCTGCGGTGACGCCTCAGATGGTCTTGAACTTTCTGCGTGGTGGTGCAGGCGTGAATGTGCTTGCGCGCCATGTCGGCCTTGAGGTTCGCGTTGTGGACATCGGTGTGGCATTTGATTTTGAATCGGCGCCAGGGCTCATGCATAGGAAGGTCATGCCAGGTACGAAGAATCTGATGGTAGAACCCGCGATGAGTCGCGCGCAGGCGGAGCAGGCGCTGCACGTTGGGATCGAGTTGGCGACCGAAGCGGCTCAGGAGGGCATCGGTTTGATTGGAACCGGCGAGATGGGGATCGGCAATACTACTGCCAGCTCGGCCATTACCGCCGCGATGACGCGTCGACAGGTTTCGGACGTGACAGGAAGGGGAACGGGGATCGACGATGCCGGTTACGCACACAAGATCGATGTGATTCAGCGTGCGCTCGCATTCCATCGGTTGGATTCGACCGACGCGATGGAGGTGCTGGCTAAAGTGGGTGGGTTGGAAATTGGTGGATTAGCTGGTTTGATGCTTGGTGCCGCAGCGGCTCGCATTCCGGTGGTGTTGGATGGATTCATTGCTGGGGCGGCAGCATTGATCGCCGTGGGGCTACAACCTCGTTGTAAAGACTATCTCATTGCCTCCCATCAGTCAGTCGAACGTGGTCATCGGGCGATCTTGGACCATCTAGGGCTGAAGCCGTTGCTCGATCTCGATCTTCGTCTAGGGGAAGGCACCGGCGCCTGTCTTGGCATGAGTTTGGTGCTTGCCGCGATTAAGATTCTTACGGAAATGGCCACGTTCGACGAAGCAGGCGTGTCAGAGCGTCGCACATGACCGCGGTGCTGCGGACGTTTCTGTTCGCGTGGCAGTTTCTCACGGCCATTCCACTCAGCCGTTCGACACATGATGCCAAACCGGAGGAGTTGGCTGCCTCCATGAGTTGGTACCCTTTTGTCGGCTGTCTCCTTGGCCTGCTGTTGGTTGCGGTGGATAGGCTCCTGGCGCAGGTCTTCTCCTCTTCCGTTACGAGTATGTGTGTGATGCTTGTCCTTATCGGCGTCACGCGCGGGCTGCACCAGGATGGGCTTGCCGATACGGTGGACGGCTTGGCAGGTGGGCGAACCCCTCAAGCGCGTTTGGCGATCATGCGGGACTCGAGTATCGGGGCGATCGGCGCGGCGGGATTATTTCTTGCGCTCGGGCTGCGTTTCGCCGGGCTCACTTCGCTGCCAGTGGGCGAGCATATCGCGTTTCTGATCGGCATGCCGGTGGTCGGTCGCTGGGCCATGGTGGTGGGGGCGTTTCATGTGACCTATGCGCGGGCCGAAGGAGGGCTAGCTCAACCGTTTCTCGCGCATGTGTCTTGGCAACACCTTTGTATGGCGACCGTCACGGCAGGGGTTGTGTTGATGTTGTTGTTGGGGCCATGGGCAGCCTTGTGTTGTCTTTTCATTGGAGCAGCGTTCGTTCGTCTTTCGACGATTTGGTTTCACCGTATGTTCGGGGGTGTGACGGGGGATTTGCTGGGGGCGACGAACGAAGTGGCTGAGATACTTTTTATCGTAATCGTTCCCGCGGTGCTTTTTCGATGACCGGAGGCGAATTGGCGATGGCCTGCGTCCTAGACGCGGCAATTGGAGACCCTCGCTGGTTTCCACACCCGGTGCGTTGGATGGGGTTCCTCGTCGACTGGTACGACCGCCTTGTCCATCGACTGTTCCTGTCTCCCGCCAAACAACGGATGGCAGGTGTGCTGGTGGCGGTCGCCTTGCCCGCCGGAGCCTATACGGCTGGGGCGCTGCTCATATGGTTGGGTAACTCGGTCGATCCCCTATTGGGGAGCGCGGTCGCTGTGGTGATGGCATGGACCACGCTGGCGGTGCGCGATCTTTTCGACCACGTCGTCTCTGTGCAACGGGCTCTCCAATCTGTCTCATTGGCGGAGGCTCGATCAGCCGTCGCCAAGATAGTCGGACGCGATACGGGCGAGATGGATGAATCCGATGTCGTTCGTGCCACGGTAGAGACGATTGCAGAAAGCACAGCTGACGGCATCGTGGCGCCGTTATTTTATCTGGCTCTGGGGGGGCCACCCTTGGCGCTTGCGTATAAGGCGGTCAGTACGTTGGATTCGATGATCGGCCATTTGGACAACCGATACCGTTGGCTTGGCTGGGCGTCGGCGCGATTGGATGATGTGGCAAATTTTATCCCGGCTCGTATCACGGCGCTCTTACTGGTTCTCTCGGCGGGGATCGTGTCCCGATCATGGCCTACCATGCAACGCGCCTGGCAGATCGTGCTTCGCGACGGAGCGCGACATCCAAGTCCGAACAGCGGCCATCCAGAAGCCGCGATGGCCGGCGCACTCGGCGTGCAATTGGGTGGGGCAAATCGCTATGACGGTGTGCTTGTGGAACGCCCTTGTCTTGGCGATCCTGTTCAGCCCTTGACGAGGGCTCACATCGGCATGGCGCTCAGGCTTATGCTTTGGACCAGTCTCACAGGGGTTCTGTTGGGCATGGGGTGGCTTCTACTGGTGAAGGGATGACGCAAGCCACTCATGGCGGGAATGTCTACAAGGTCGCTCACGAGCGACACATTCCCGTCGACCAGATCGTAGACTTTAGCGCCAACATCAACCCGCTGGGTCCTCCCGCTGTGGTACGTCGCACGATTCGCTCGGCGCTGAAGCAGATCGTGCACTATCCAGATCCCGATTGTCGGCAGCTCCGGCAGGCTTTGGCACAGCAGTGCGGCGTCGATCCAGACATGATCCTTGTCGGCAACGGTTCGACAGAATTGATTTATCTCGTGCCGCGCGCGCTCGCTATTAAGTCTTCGCTCATTATCGGACCCACGTTTGAAGAGTATGCCCGCGCGCTGATGGACGCAGGGGGCAGGGTTCAATACGTCCACGCAAGACGAGAAGACCGTTTTCGCCCACCGGTGAACGAGATCATTCGGGAGCTTTCGGCTAAGCGAACGAGAATCGACGCCATCTTTTTGTGCAATCCCAACAATCCGACCGGGCAGGTGCTCAACAAGTCGGTGATGTGCAAGTTGGCGGACGCGATGGAAGGACGACAGGGCTGGTTGATTGTCGATGAAGCCTTTATCGATTATAGTCAGAACCAGTCTGTCGTTTCGATGCTGAGAGCGTACCCCCGCATGGTCGTGCTGCGCAGTCTGACGAAGTTCTATGCCATGCCAGGGTTGCGGGTCGGCTATCTGCTTGGCGCAAGCAAGGTCGTGGATCAGCTGAAAGAGCGTCAGCCGCCTTGGTCGGTTAACTCGTTGGCCCAAGAGGTTTCCTGCGCCATATTGAGCGACCACGCGTACGCGATAAAAAGCCGAGCATTCATGGAGAAGGAACGGTCGCGATTCATAAATGGGTTGCGCTCGATGCCGGGGGTACGTGTCTATTCGTCGGTGGCGAACTTTGTGTTGATCGAGCTCCCTGATTGGAGTTCCGCTGGCCTGGTGGCTGATCGGCTGGCTGCCGAGGGCCTGCTTGTCCGGGACTGTTCAACCCTGCCAGGTCTCAATGCACGCACGATTCGGGTTGCGGTCAGGACCGTGAAAGAGAATCGCCGATTAGTGACAGCCCTTGGCGTTTGCTTGAAGAAATGAGAGTTGTGAGAGAACTGACCCGGCGCGCGATGCAGACTGCATTTCAAATCAAGCGACAGACGCTTATCGTCGATCTGGGAGGCGTCAGGTCGGTGCTCTCCTCTGCCCCTAGAGCGGGCGGGGTGACACGGGCTAGATATATCTTGAACCATCAAGTTGCAGCCAAGCCGATTGGGAAAGATGATCATGGCAAGGGCACTGGCGCCCAAAATGCCGATCCAGCCAGAGCCCTCAGTCGTTTGGCTATCTCGTTAGGCATTCGCGATAAGTTTGTCGGCCTCATGACGGCCGTGTCCCTCGCGGACCTCGTGACTGTGCGAGAGGTCCATGGCCAAATGTGGGTTGAAGGATTTGTCACGGTCGGGACATCGAATGCCGTACGGGCGGGGGAACCGGTGATGCTCAATCAGTCGAACGATCGCGGGACATATCTTGGTACGATCAATTTGATTCTCGTGACCAACGCCCGTCTGTCTGTTTCGGCCATGGTTGGCATGGTGCAAGTGGCGACCGAAGCGAAGACAGCGGCCTTATTCGATGCCGATGTGAAGAGTTGGACTGGCCGCTCTGGGGCGACGGGAACAGGCACCGATGCCGTGGTGGTGGTGAGTGGAGATGGCGTTCCTCAACGCTATAGTGGAACCCACACGGTTCTCGGTGAGCTTGTCGGGCGAGTGATTGGGACGTCTGTGACAGAGGGGCTTGCCCGCTACGTACGGTGGCATGCCCGTCACACTCAAGGGAGATGCAGAAAGTAATCATGACGGAATCTTGCCAGCCTAGCCCAGCTCTTGCCATTCTCGGGACCGGCTCCGATGTCGGAAAGAGCCTCATCGTTGCCGGGATCTGCCGACTGTTGTCTCGAAAAGGTGTGCAGGTGGCGCCGTTCAAAGCGCAAAACATGGCGCTGAATTCTTTCGTGACGCTCGAAGGGGGTGAGATCGGCCGAGCACAGGCGCTGCAAGCTCAGGCCTGTGGGATCGAGCCGATGGTGGATATGAACCCGATTTTATTGAAGCCTGAGTCGGATTCGCGCTCTCAGGTGATTGTGCGAGGAAAGGTCTACGAGGCATTGGATGCCATCGCGTATTTTGAGCGGAAAAAGATACTCTTTGACATCGTTCGAGAATGTTATGCACGACTAGCTGACGAGTACGAGTATATCGTGATCGAAGGAGCGGGGAGTGCTGCGGAGATGAATCTTCGTGATCGAGATATCGTAAACTGGCCAGTTGTCGAATTGGCCAATGCGTCAGTGGTGCTGGTGGCGGATATTGATAGGGGTGGAGTCTTCGCGCAGGTTATTGGGACGCTCGACCTACTGGCCCCGCATGAGCGCCGACGTGTCCGTGGGGTCATCGTGAATAAGTTTCGTGGAGATCGTCGCCTATTTGAGGATGGCGTCCGCTTCCTTGAGGCGCGTACAGGTATTCCGGTCCTGGGAGTCGTTCCATTTCTCCGTGGGCTCAGGCTGGACCAAGAAGACAGCCTCGATCTTGATCGCGCACGATCGATTCAGTTTAAGCCTGATCTCACAAACGTGGCGGTGGTGTTGTTGCCTCGCATGAGCAACTTCACAGACTTCAATGTGCTGGCAGCTGAGAAGGATGTGGCGCTTCGGTTTGTTGCTTCGCCGGATGAGCTCCTCGGGGCCGACGTGGTCATTCTTCCCGGGAGCAAGAATACCCTCGAAGACCTCGACTACCTTGTGGCCGCTGGATTCCCGGCTGCCGTAGATTCGCATGTGCAAAGGGGTGGCGAGCTGATTGGAATCTGTGCGGGGTACCAGATGCTTGGGCAATCGATTTCCGACCCCAAGGGATTAGAGCGTGGAGGAACTTCAAGAGGGTTAGGGTTTCTGGATGTGCGGACGGAGCTTGATGCGCCGAAGATCTGCAGGCAAGTTCATGCCAGATCGCTGCTTCACGGCGTGGAACCATACGCACTCACCCGTGGATATGAAATCCATATGGGGCGCACCAGTCGAGGAGCCGTCAACCCGTGTTTTCGCATCGAAGCGTCTGAACTCTCAGTAGGCACCGCGATGGGCGATGAAGGCGCGGCCAGTGAGAATGGTCGTGTCTGGGGTACCAGCATTCATGGCCTGTTCGATCAAGCAGCGTTCCGCCGGGGCTGGTTGAACCGTGCGCGTGGCCAGAAGGGACTCCCTCCTATTTCATTTCATGAGTCTGATCTCGTCACGACGCAACTGCGCGCTGAACTGGATCGGTGGGCCGATCATGTCCAGCAGTATGTGAATATGGAGGTGATTTATGCGGTGCTGAAAGGTAGATGAAAAGAGGATCGGTTTGTCGGAATGATCTGTTGACGGGCTGGCTCTCACACGGGTTAATTGCACACACGTGCGAGGGGAGTCATGCAGACACGGCATCACTCCTCTCGCCTAGATCAATCACATGACGGCGTCAGGTTACTTCCCACCGGCGATATCGACGCTTTTGATGATTTCTTTGGATTTTGGATCGATCTGAACGGCGGTGATATTATTACTGCCATCGTCGACCTTCACTTCCCATACGACCTTATTTTCTCGCTTCTCCAACGTGGCCTTGAGCACATTGCCTCGCTTGATTGTCGTGGCCTTGGCAATCGCCTGCTCCCTGGTCATGGTCTGTTGGATGTTGCTGCCGACCTGAGCGAGCAGTATGACGCCGTCTTCTGAAAATCCTGGTGTCGCTATCCCCAATACCATTCCAATGGCTGCGATATAACTGAGCCTGTGAGTCTTCATTGCCTCCTCCATGTGGTGCATGTGGTAGTAGGCGGATGCGTGAGCGTTGCCTAAACACTAATGTAGCAGATCAAGTGTTATCCATATTATACGAACAGTTTCGTTAGGTTACGTGGTCCGATGATAGGCGCGCGGCTTCTGATCGCACGTGTTGTGTCCCCTTCGGTTCAATCGTATGGCTGGAATCATGAGCAACTGTAGTCGGCGCACAGTAGTTTCTGATCTTGGTGCACGGCAGCGTGCCCCAGTCTTGGCGAAAGAGGGCACGTTTCCAGCCTTCGAGCCGAAGCGGTTTTGGCGTAGTAGGCTAACCGTGGGGCGCCACTGGTGTTCGGCTACACCTTGAAGTGGTGACAGCTGAATAATTTTGTGAGAAGGCCATTGTGCCGAATAAGGCCTGGTTTAAGAGGTATCGAATATATTGATTCGCTTGCCAACTAAGAACGATCAGATACAATCGAGTTCGAACGATGACACTATACTAATAGGTGTGCAGCGATCGTGCGCAGCAACATGGCAGTTCGACGTAAGGAGGAATAGTTGTGCGTAGTCAAGGGGCCATGTTGTTGGCGGTGGGGATGGCAGCGACTACGTTGGTATGGAATGTGCCGGCGAGGGCGGGGATTGAGGTAGAAGTCGCGGAGCATTTGATCAAGCTGGTGAAGATTGGCCGTGTGATCGTCTCGGAGCAAATGGAGACTATCAATGATGCCTCGAAGGCCGAGAAAGGGTTTACCGGCAATCACATGGCCGGCCAGATCCTAGAGCGTTTTAAGAAAACCACTAAACTTGATCTGCGGATTCCCAATGTCGTGCCGCAAGCAAACCTCTATCTTACGTTGGTACAAGCGGAAAGAGACGTGGTGGACGAAGCTCAACCGGTCATTAACAGGGCAGGTATTGCCTTCAAGGGGTTCATCCCTGCCGTGTTTGCCAAGCGGGTGGGTGACCAGTTCTATGAGAAGTCCGGTATCCGCCTGAAGCTCACAGCCATCGATTATCGGAACACCAATAATAAGCCGGATGATTTCGAGGCGGAGGTATTGCGGATGTTCAGCGACTCGCGCCATCCGAAGGGACAGCCTTATGTGCGGAGCACGATGGTCGATGGGCAACCGGTCCTTCGCATGATGGACCCGGAGTATGTAGGCCCGACTTGCCTGGTTTGTCATGGTGTGCCGAGGGGGGCGCTGACTGCGGGTGGCATGAAAAAGGATGGATGGAAGGACGGGGATTTAGCCGGGGCGATTAGTATTGTCCTTCCGCTGAAATAGTGTCAGAGGGCAGAACAGTGAGAATGTGTGAGAGCCCAGAATCATGATCTACATCTAAAGGAGCGCGAAACATGAGCAAGATTGTCGTCGTCGATGATTCGTACGCCGAATTGCAATTAATCGAAGGGTGTCTCAAGGCGGCCAATCATACCGTGGTGTCTTACCCTAATTCTGACAAACTTGAGGACAAGGTCGCCAGCGAGAAGCCGGATCTGATCGTGATGGACGTCGTGATGCCGGGGCGCAACGGGTTTCAGGCTTGTCGCGATTTGAAGAGCGATGACCGGTGCAAGGGCATCCCCATCATTCTCTGCACGTCAAAGGGCAATGAGAGCGACAAGTTCTGGGGGCAGCAGCAAGGGGCAAATGGCTACATTGTTAAACCATTTAAAGGGGAAGATCTACTGGCTGCCGTCAAGAAGGTGATGAGCTAACGTTGATGGATTCCGCACGGCATTCAATAGTCGAAGATCGCGCGCTGACAGCACAGGGAGCTTCTTCGCCAGGAACCAATCGTGCTCAGGTTGATGGAACCTCGACTGTGCGTGCGGCGATTATCTCTCTGGCCGGAGAGATCTTTACCATCGAACTGAAAAACATACGAGAGGTGTTTGTCGTAGAGTCCATCACTCCGGTTCCCGGAATGCCGTCCGGTTTGGTGGGCGTGACGAACTTGCGAGGGACGGTGATTCCATTGCTTGATCTTCGACCGATGTTTTCCTTGAATGCAGACGCGATGTTGCCGTACGCCGTGGTCGTCAAGCACGGGAATTGGCAGGTCGGCGTCTTGGTGGACACAGTGCCGCAAATCCGTGCCCTCTCCAAAAACCAATTCCTGCCGGCTCCGACCGGTAGGGGAGAGAAGACGTTTCCCTTTGTGTCGACGGTGGTCAATCTCGAAGACCGATTGAGAGGAGTTCTGGAAACCTCAGCCGTGCTTTCTCATTTTGAGAGCGCAGCCTGACCATCGGCTTTCATCTCTATGTGCGACGTGCATGCATCAATATCGAGTTAGAAGAAGGAGAGATTTATGTTTGGGTTCAATCTCGCGCGATGGTTTGAAGACTTAACCACGAAGTGGAAGCTGCTGACGGCATTCGGCATGATGAGCATGATCATCATCGTGATGGCGGCGCTGGGTGTGTGGACGACGGAACGCCTCAGGCAACAGGCGGATGCGATTTATGTCGATTACACGATTCCGCTCATTGACTTCAATTCACTGTTGTTAAATGTCGGGAAATACAATACGGGGCTGCAGGACCTTGCGAAGGAGACCCGCCCCTCCGATTTCAAAGACGCCGTTGGAAAGATCGGTGTGTACAGGCAGGAGGTTGACAAGCTCATTGTCGCTTATGAAGGGACGCTTTTGCGTGTATCGAGTACGGGTCGCGACGAAGCGAAGGACCTTGTGGAACTGAAAGCGGTTCTTGAGAATTTCTTCGGCCAAGCCGAGGCCGGCATCTCGGCGCTTGCAGAAAGCTTCGAATCTAAGTCCTTGAGTGCGTCGCAGGCTCAACAGATGCACGATTTGGGGCAGCAGGCTCTAACCGTGGGGATCGCCCCGGCATACGCCCAGATCATCTATCGTCACGGCGAACAGATTAAGGACTTGGCGGCCGTCGCAAACGACCTTAATGAGGAGGCCAAGCAATTGGCCAAGCAGGGTATGTTGACGCTGATCGTCGGCGGTACGGTCGCGGTGTTATTGGGGTTGAGCATCGGGTATTGGGTCGCACGCAAGATGGCACTCGGTCTAAGTCAGGTTGCACATGTTGCGCAATTGGCAGCGAATGGCAACTACCAGGCCCGTGCAAAGCTTAAGTCAAAAGACGAACTTGGACAGATGGCGGCATCGTTCAATACCATGTTGGACCGTATCACGGCCTTGGTGACGTCGGAGTCTGAACGCGATGATATGCAGAAACGCTTGATGAGCTTTCTGGTCTTGGTGTCGGATGTCGGTAAGGGAGACCTCACAAAGCGCGGCGAGGTGACAGCCGATATGTTCGGTAACCTTGCGGATGGGTTCAACCTCATGGTGACTCGATTCGGGCAGTTGCTGAAACAGGTTCGAGAGGCCGCCGAACGCGTCAACAAGTCGGCTGGGACTCTCCGAGACAGTGCCGGACAGATGGCCGGTACGGCCAAACAACAGGCGGATGAGTCCAGAAAGACCTTGAGCGCGGTCGAGCAGTTGACCGCTTCCATGCGCCAAGTTTCGGCAACGGCAGGCGCTTCATCTGAGTCCGCGAATCAAGTGTTGCAAGCAACGGAACGAGGCCGTGTCGCGGTACAAGAAACTGTGCAGGACATGCAAAGCATTCGCGCGTCCGTGCAACGTATGTCGAAGCAGGTCAAAACGCTGGGTGATCGTTCGTTGGAAATTTCTCAGATCGTATCGACGATTCGCGACATTGCCAGTCAGACTAACTTGCTCGCGCTGAATGCTGCCATCGAAGCAGCCGGCGCCGGCGAAGCTGGCGCTCGATTTGCCGTCGTGGCCGATCAGGTCAGAAAGCTAGCTGAAAGCTCCACGGGCGCTACCCGCGAAATCGCAGACCTTGTAAAAGTGATTCAGACGGATACGCAAGAAGCGGTCGTGGCTATGGAACATGAAACTCAGGCGGTGGAAGCCGGATCGGCCTCTGCGTTGCGTACAGGTGAAGTGTTCAAGGAAATTTCAGGGATTGCCCAGCGTTCCTCGGAGTTGGCTCAGACCATCGCGAGTGCGGCGGTGAGTCAGACTGCTTCAACGGATCAGGTCGGTCGCACCATTAAGGATTTCGCCGCCGGCGCCTTGGAAACGCAAAAAGTCACGGATTCCGCGCGCGCGACCGTCGAAGATATGGCGAAACTCGCAGAAGGGCTCTCATCTTCCGTCGCCCAGTTCAAATTGGTTTAGAAGGTTACGGAAACTCGACAGGGATGTTATGAGGATGATGCACGGTGATTTCACCTAGGACCATAGGACTCATGGATAGGAAGGCGAGCGATGAGTTCCGAACTTGACCGGCAGGGCCTCGTCGATATCTTCGTGACTGAAGCCATGGAAGCAGTGGCTGTATTGACGAGTGCGTTCCATCCGCCTGATGGCTCGATGCCAACCCCAGTACAATTGCAAGCGCACTATGTGTGGGCGCATAAGATCCGAGGGGCGTCGGCGCTCTACGGCTATGAGGGGTTGGCGCTGATGGGGGCCTTGCTTGAATCAACGTTGGAAGAGGCGATGTCTATACAGGATTCACGATGGCCGAAGACGATCGAAATCCTACGTGGGATGGTGATCTCGTTTGAGTCTCAATTGAAAGTCGTTGCGCGGGGAGGCGCTGAAGATTTATCGATGAGTGCGGGTTGGAAGGATGAAGTCGACGGTTTATTTTCCCCTTCTGCAGCTGTGGTTCGGTCTGAACCGGCAGTGTTAGCGGCGGACTACTTAGTTCCAACTCTTGATGCTGAAGTCCTATCGTATTTTTCTCCGGAAGCGCAAGAATATCTGGACACCATGGAGTCGTTGTTTCATCGTTTGCGCGAAGATTCGAAGGACGAAGAGTCGATCTATAAGCTCTATGGCATGGTTCACATGCTCAAGGAGTCTTCATTGACGATTGGATTTTCGGTGCTTTGCGATGTGGCGCAATCGGTTGAGGATTGTGTGATTGCGATCCGCGAGGGCCGAATCTCACTCTCCTTGGAAGCGCTTGGCGTCATTGGCCGGGCTATCGACACGTTGCGGCTGCTGATGCGCCGGGATGCCGGCATGGTGGCCAGACTCCAACAGGATGTGCCGGAAGTGACTCAGTCTCTGGCGAGGATCTGTGCCGGTGAACACATGACGCTGGTGCCCCAGGCAGTGGCGGCCATCGGTCCGGTTACCCAGGTTGTGACAGCCGTTATCGATCGTTTAGAAGAATCTGTTGGCACCGAGGTGGGGTCGCTTTCCGTCTCAAGTTCATTGACAGACGAGTATCTGATCCCACTCCTCGATGCGGAAGTGCTGTCGTACTTTGCCCCTGAAGCACAAGAATATATCGAGTCGCTCGAAGGTCAATTGCTTCGGATCGAAAAGGAGCCGGACAACTCGGCCGTGATCGATCAACTGTTCCGGACGGCTCATACGCTCAAGGGGTCTGCCTATACGGTAGGATTCCAGTCGCTCGGCGATCTGGTGCACTACGTCGAGGATTTTATGATGGCGGTGCGCGAGGGCCGTATCAAAATTGTTCCCGGGCATACGGATGTGCTCTTGCGATCAGTCGATGTGATTCGTCTGTTGATGCGGCGGGACCCGACGTCTCTGGATACGCTTCGCCAACGCTATGCTTCAGCACTGGAAGGGCTCAAACACCTGGATCAGGCGACGATA
>SWDH01000044.1:0-33426 GCA_005116945.1 Nitrospira sp. | reverse complement strand
TTCCGGCGCCTTCTCCCATGATGAAACCGTCTCGCGATCGATCGAAGGGTCGCGAGGCCTTCTCCGGCTGATCGTTGAATCTGGAGGAGAGGGCGCGTAGAGAACAAAATCCGGCGAAGACGAGAGGAGTAATGCTGGCGTCGGCGCCGACAACGATGACGACATCAGCTCGGCCCTCACGGATACAATGGAGCGCTTGACCGAGTGCGTGGGCGCTGGAAGAGCAGGCGGTCGAGATGGTCAAGTTGGGGCCCTTGGCGCCGTAAGCCATTGCGATAATGCCGGAGGCGGAATTGAGGGTGATGACGGGGATAAAGTTCGGATGGACACGATGGGGTTTCTGCTGCTGGTAGAGCTGTGTGATTTCACGCTCGCCCATCACCATCCCTCCCATGCCGGCTCCGACGAATACTCCGATGCGGTGAGGGTTTTCTTTCCCCATCTGAAGACCTGAGTCCACCAACGCCTCTTTTGTCGATACAAGGCCGAACTGCGCGTAGCGATCCACTCGTTCGCCGTGGGCTGAGTCGAGAAACCGTTCGATCGCAAAGTCACGGACTTGGCCTGCGATCTTCGAGCGATAACCGTCCATGGGAAACGGGTCGAACGAGGTAATGGTAGAAATTCCTGATTGACCGGCAAGGGCCGACTTCCAAAACTCACTCACTCCGATCCCGATCGGAGAGACGATTCCCATTCCTGTGACAACAACACGCGCTCGCATCTTCTTGAAATCCTTTCAGTCACGCTCTCGCTTCTACTTACCGGAAGCACCAAGATCAGTCAACCAGCCAGTCGATGATGTCTCACATACGCTTTATCGTGCAGGATGCTCAAAAAGGCCACGGTTCTCACCCGCCCAGCCCCGGCGCGCCAGGACGCGCCGTTCCGCAGGCAAGGCCGCAGCAAGCAAAGAGGCGAAGGCGTACCCATGAGGTACGTTGGAGCCTCTGAGCGATGCGAGAACGAAGCTGACGGGCTTTTTCAGCATCCTGATCTAATACCGTACCTTGAACATCAGATACAGACCGAAACTCATAAAGAGTATGTTTGCCATCCATGCGGCGATAAAAGGCGTCAAGACCCCCCCACGGCCTAGAGCGATCGCAATAGAGTGTGTCGTCCAATAGCAGAAGCCGACGGCCAACGCCTGCCCAATGCCTATTGCCATGCTGCCCCCTCTGGTTCCGCTCCGTCGCAGACTCAATGCAATCCCGACCAGAACCATGATGATCGTGACGAAGGGGAACGCGATTCGACTGTAATAGTCTGTCGTGAGCCGCGCCGCCTGAGATCCGTGCTGCTGTCGTCGTCTGGAGTAGGCCCGGATATCATGGAACGTCATCAATTCTGAATCGCCGGCGAGCCACGTGGTGAAGTCATCGGGAATGAGGGTTAACTTGATGGGCTGGCGATCAAATTCGGTGGTCGATATGGTTCCATCGAGAGAAAATCGTCTGTATCGCCCCTGGTGCAGGGTCCACGAGGAATCGTGATAGCGGGCTTCGTCGGCTTCTGTCACCTCGATCAGTTGGAAGTTGGGAGTAAAGTGAAAGAGTCGTACGTCACCCAACAGTTCCCCGCCGACTGAGACACTGGTCACGTGCATGAGGCCATCGGCGCCCACTCGTGTCCATGGCTGCTTGAGTGTCACGGCTGCAGCAGGCAGCTTTTTCTCGATGCGCGTGGTCCGGATCTCCTCTGATTTGCTCCCGGCCAAAGGGATGATAGTAGAACTGAAGAGCAAGAGGACGAGGCTCATCCCCACGGCAAAGACAAGAAAAGGGGAGGTAATCCAGATTAAGCTGATACCGCAACTGCGCATGGCTGTGATCTCATGGCCTCTGGACAGTACGCCAAATGTGAGGAGTGTCGCCATGAGGATGGCCAGCGGTGCAATTTGGAAGGAAATCGCAGGGGCTTTCAGGAGGAAATATGTGAGGACGTCGATCCAGCTGGCGTCATAGCGCAAGAAACGGCGAACTTTTTCAAAGAAATCGATCACAAGATAAATCGTCATGAGTCCGCTAAAGCACATCGTGAAGATTTTGGCGTATTCGCGAAGCAAATAGCGGAAGAGAATGGGCATAGGTTACCGGCGGCTCATGATGCTAAACCACGCGACGGTGGTGATAGCGAACGTGATGTTGGGTATCCAGGCTCCGGCAAAGGGCGGCAGGGTTGCCGTTGTGACCAGAAACTCGCATGCGATGTTCAACATGTAGTAGACGATGACGACTAACACCCCGACTGCAAATCCACCGATTCGACCGGATCGTTTCGAGGCAATGCCGACCGGGACACCTAAGAGACAAAATACCAGTGAGGCCGTTGGGAAGGCTAGGTCTTTATAATACTCCATCAATCGTCGGAGGGCGGATGGGTCGCGCCATTGGGATTGTGTCAGTTGGGCGATAATGGCCTCGTACGACGGACGCTCCTCCGTGGCAGAGTAGCCGCTTTGGTTGAGCGGGAGTTTCAGGTCATAGCTTGCGAATGACACGTGCTCGTATTGATCGGCCTGATTCGGACGGCTATGAATGACGCCGTGCTTGAGGCGTAAGGCGACTTGATCGGTAGACGCATCCACGATGACCTCGTACTGTTGCGCCACGATGATACGAGGATCGTCCGCATTCCGCTCGTCGGAGACAAAGATTCCAGTCATCGCATCTCCGGGGTTTCCGTCCGGGACATAGATCATCATCTTGGGGATGGGCTCGTTAAATGTTCCCCGATCGAGTGCTAACACCAGCTGATCGCGCAGGAGATTGAGCGCCACTTTTTTGAGATTCGTGGAACTCCAGGGTTGTCCCCATTGTGCCAACCACAAGGTCAGCCCGAATACGAGTAAGGCAAAGAGTGCGACAGGCCGTGCCAATCGCACAAGGCTCAGCCCTGCCGTCTGCATGGCCACCAATTCTTTGTCAAAGGAAAGGCGTCCGAAGGCGGTAATCGAGGCGATGATTCCGGCGATCGGGAGGGTGAGCACGAGGAACGACGGCATCAGATGAGCAAAGACTTGCAGGACTGCGACAATGCCCACGCCTTTGGAGACCAGCAACTCCACTAAACGCAGGAGTTCCCGCGTGAGCATCACAAAACACAGCGCACCAAGGCTCACACTAAATGGGGAAAGGAGTTCGGCGAAAATGTAGCGATCTAGCAGCGTTCGTAGAAACATTCGAAGAATCACGCTCCTCGCCCGTTTGACACTATAGGCGAGCGGGCGAGGGTTGTCCACTTTACCGGCGCAAAGGTGTGGCCAAAGAATGGCTTGACAAGATTTGAAATGCCGTGATACATGCTGCGCGAGTTGTCACAGAGATGAGTGTCGTGATCGATGTTGTTTTTCCAATGACCCGCCACGTCAGCCTACTCTTCTTCCTGTCTATTTCGTGTCATCACGTGTGTAGCCAACCTAGTTTTACGGCCGACCGCGCAACTATGCGTGGCCGTTGAGGAAAGGAGTATTGTTGTGAAAGCAAAAGGTACGGTCAAGTGGTTCAACGATCGCAAGGGGTTTGGGTTCATTCGTCTTGAGAGCGGGGACGATGTCTTTGTGCATTACTCCGCGCTCCAAGGAGAAGGTTTCAAAACGTTGAAAGAGGGCGAAAATGTCGAGTTCGAGGTCGTGCAAGGCGCAAAAGGGCCTCAGGCGTCAAATGTTTTGAAGGCGATCATTGCCGAGTCCTGACGTCGTTATTCTATGACATGGTGTCATCGGGAGGCCTGCCTCGGTATTGAGGCAGGCCTTCGTGTTTCTGCTGATTCCCCCTCATCCCTAAATGCCTCATTTCGTTGACAACATGTAGTGACACTGTTAGCGTTTGATCGGTACGGAGGTGTCACGTGGCGATCGACCGCGGTAACGTGTTGCATAGTGCACAGCTCTTCGCCTCACGAGGGCAGTTCGACGCGGCTATCAATGAGTGGAAGAAACTCGCCAGCGAGTGGCCGGGAGATGGGAGTATCTTCAATTCAATCGGAGAGTTACACGTTAAGCGTCAGGCCACCAACGATGCGGTCTCCGCCTTTCTGCAGGCGGCCAATGCGTTCCGGGCCGAAGGGGCCACTCTCAAGGCAATCGCCACGTTCAAGAAGATCTTGAAGCTCGATCCGTCACGGTATGATGTGTACCGGCATCTCGGAGACCTCAATGCGGAACGTGGTTTGCTGAGCAGTGCGGTTCAAGATTACCTCACACTTGGAAAGCATTGTCTTAAAGGGGGGAAAAGCAAAGAGGCGTTAGATATCTACAAGAAAATCGTCGGCCTGGATCCGTCCAATCTCGATGCCCAGCAACGAGTGGCGGAATTGTGTATACAAGAAAATAAGCAGGACGAAGCGACAACCGTCTATTTACAGTTAGGGCGTGAACGGTCTGCACAGCAGCGCCATGCGGAGGCAAAAGATGCGTATCAATCCGTCTTACGGATCGATCCCGCCAATAGCGAAGCGCTCCAGTTTATAGAATATTTTAAAAAGACTGAAGGGAGTTCTAACCCTGCAGCCAAGCCTGGATCTGCCCAGCCTGTAGCGGGTTTGATGCCTAAAAGTGGCGAGCCGCTCAATCTGCTTTCGGAAGCGACCCGCCGTATTGAAGCCAAGCAGTTTGCCGGAGCTGAGGCCATTCTTAATCAGTTGCTGACCAAAGAGCCTGGTAATCCGGATGTCTGTCAATTACTCGCAAAGTTGCATCTGCAACGCGGAGATCTACAGGTGGCGCTTGGGGAGTATCGCTACCTTGCCGGAGCCGCCTTGCGCGCTCAGGAGTATGAGAAGGCTGAATCGTTGATGACTGACTTTTTAGCGGTCGAACCTCATTCGGTTGCGATACTTGAACTCTACGGAGAGCTCCACGAAGAGAAAGGCGACGCTGCCAACGCGGTGATCCAGTATGGAAAGGCCATCGAGCTGTTGCTCGAACATCCTGAGCCCGGGATGCCGACGTTGCATGAGGAATTATTCCAGAAGGTCGTCGAGCTGGCGCCGGATAGCCCGACCGTGAAGAGGCTGTCTGCTCTTATGCATGGCACGGCTGTCGATGAGCCACTTGCCTCTGCTCGATCCGAGACCGCTGCGCCTCCGGACAACGCCATGCCGTCGCGCCAGGCTCAACCGACGGAAACATTTTCGGTAGCCAATGCTGCTCCAGACGATGCCTGGAATGTGACTTCCACCGCCATCCCTCGGCACGAGAGGCATGGTTCACTTGTTGACGAGGAGCCTGTGCTAGCCCACTTGGAGCCACCCGAGTTTGCAGAACCGGAACCCATTGCGCAGGACCACGAGTCTAATGTATCGAGTCCCGAACCGGACGAGCCCGGGGCATCATTGTCAGAAGCGACAGACTCGTCTGTTCTGTTCTCGATGGGCGAGCAGTTTCGGACTTATATGGCTGCTGGGCAGCAAGCTGAGGCTGAAGAATGGCTGAGTCACTTGGTCACGGCGCAGCCGGACCATGCCGAGGCTCGAGAGTTGTTCGGCTCCCTGCTTGAAGCCAAAGGCGATACTGCTGGTGCGGCCCTGCAATATTCCCGTGCGCTCGAACTGCTGTTGGCTCAGCCACAGAATGAGACGCAGGCTCAGCAAGCAGGTCTCTATGCCAAGGTTAAAGAACTCGCCTCGGCCAGTCCATTGGTCGCCAAATGGGCGTCGACATTTTCGCCAAAGCTCCAAGCTCCGGCGCCTGCCGTCGAGAAATCGGTTTCAGCTCCATCAGGGAACACGATTGACGCTGAAACACACTACACACTGGGCGTCGCGTACAAGAATATGGGATTGCTGGACGAGGCGAGGGAAGAATTCTCCTTATCGATGAAGAGCCATGAATTTTTCGCGGATTCTTGTCTGATGATCGCAATATGTTTGAAAGAGCAGGGAGAATGCCAGTCCGCTAGTGCGCAACTTGAACTGCTGTTGCAAGATCCGAAGTGCCAAGGAGCCAAGGCCCAAGCCATTCGTTACGAACTTGGCTTGCTCTACGAAACTCAAGAACAGTGGAGTCAGGCGGCTGAAATATACGGATCGATTCCGACTTTCCACGATGTGCCGCAACGACTCGACTCAGTCCTCACACGCAGGGGGCCAGCTCAGCCTGCAGCTGCGTTTCGCTACGCCAACTAGTCCGCCCTAGAAACAGTCACGCGTATTCTCCTTGCCTCAAGTTTTTTGCCGCTGCTATGGGATTTTATTGGGAGCAGGACGCCCGCCCAGCACCGCTTGAATATTGTCCACACACACCAATCCCATCTGCGTCCGCGCATGTAACGTGGCAGAGCCCAGATGAGGGAGCAACACCGTTTGCTTGAGCTGTGCCAGCGCGCTGTGAATAGCCGGTTCCTGCTCATACACGTCGAGTCCCGCCCCGGCGATGACTCCGGTCTTAAGGGCGTCGACTAACGCTCCTTCATCGATAATCGGGCCACGAGCCGTATTGATGAGGAAGGCGGTGGGGCGCATCCAAGCCAATTCCCTCGTGCCAATCAGATGATGGGTGGCCGGGGTGAGAGGTACATGGATTGTCACGATATCGGCCTCACTCAAGAGTTCTTGCAACGATCGATACTCCCACTCGCAAGGGAGAGACGAAGGGGCAATCGGTTGGCGTGAGTGGTAGCGTACCGGCATGCGAAATCCTACAGCGCGCTGAGCTACCGCTTGTCCAATCCGTCCCATGCCGATAATTCCCAAGGTCTTGCCGGAGACTTCCGCCCCTAAAAGTTGTGTGGGACTCCACCCGGTCCAACGGCCGGACCGAACAAGGGAATCCCCTTCAACAACACGGCGTGCCGTCGCCAGGAGCAGAGCCCAGGTCAGATCGGCGGTGGCATCCGTCAAGACGTCCGGTGTGTTGGTGACGATCAGTCCACGCTGTCGCGCGGAGGCAAGGTCGATGTTGTTATATCCGACGGCATAGTTCGCGAGAATTTTCAGTCGAGTGGCTGCGTGAATTGTTTCGGCGTCGATGCAATCACCCAGGGTGACGATCGCGGCATCGGCTTGGCAAAGCCCCTCACGCAGCGCTGATGGAGCCGGCAATATGTCGAGTGGTTCCTGTACCAGCCGAAATCGCTCCCGCACGATGACCATAACGGGTTCGGGGAGAAGACGTGAAAGATACAGGGTGGGACGTCTGTCGGTCACAAGCGCGTGCTCCTGGCTATGGGTCGCATCTTAGCAGGATGCGGAAAACGTCTGCCAGGAGGAAGGAGGGGAGCGGCCAGATGCCCTTCTTGCTCGCAGAACGCGCACGATCAGAATGTGCTCGTTCGATGCGCGCAGTAAAGGGCAGCCTCAGCCACTCACTTGATGAGAGGTAATGAGGATTGGAGGCCCTCACCTGGGCACGTCTCGGCGTGCCAGTGGGGGGCGGGTGAGAAAGAGGCGCGTAGTGGTGTGAGCGGAACAGAAGAAGTCCTTGCCTTCTAGTTACCCAAGCCTACAATTCCAATAGCGGACGGGAATATGAGCCGGCCACCCAAGTGTTTGGTCGCAAGACAAGTCAAGTTTGACGAAGGGAAATCCTTTTGCTTTGAAAAGTTACCCGTTCCAAATTCGAATTAAGAAGATGTTGGGGATAAATGGTTGTGGGCAGTAGCGTGGCGAATGGGTCTTGATACGAAGATGACTAGCGTTGAAACAGGGTTTTCGGCCCCTAAGAGGATAGGAGGGTGGCTGTATCTTTGGCTGGTCACAGCTGCTTACCTTGCGAGTACTATCCTTATTAACGTGATCGGCACATTCGTCTCCTCAGACGTCTGGGCGATAGCAGGCGATTACCCTCTTCTCAAACCGCTCCTTATCTTCAGTCTCACAAGCAAGATTGCCTTGTTGATGTACCTTTTCTTATGGGTCACTCAGGATTTTTTTATGCTGCGACAACGTGCACCGAGGATGATCGTTGCCTTTCTGTTGACATACTTGCTTTCACTCGTAATAGAACGATCCTTCGGGATTTTCATCACGCGATCATTTCCATTTCCATACATGCTTTTGCTAGATGGAGGGAACCCGATTTTCACCAAGCAGACAATTGTTGCCGGCATTAGTTGTCTCATCTGGATTCCCTATTTCTTGCTGTCCAGAAGCGTTAAGGCAACGTTTGTCAATGTAGCTTCAAAGGTGCGCGTGAATAAGCTCTCCAAGCTGGAAGACCTATCTGGCCCGAACACGATCATAAAGCAGGGAGTTGTGTTTTCGGTTTTGTTTGTTCTCGGAGCGGGGATTGCGCTTGCACCTTTTATCAGTTCAATTATGCAGTTCTGGCAATGGAGACACGATTTCACAGAGGGGCGCGAAGCGCTAAAGAAAGGGCAGCACGCGGAGGCTGTACGGCTCTTGGAAAAAGCGCTGGAACAGGCGTCAGCTGGATCGTCTTCCAAGCGACGAATCGAAACACTCGATACTTTAGCATATGTGTATCACAGAGAAGCGGAGTATTCTCAGGCGGAGAGAAGGTATCAAGAGGCTCTTGAACTGCGAAGGGTTGAGTTTGACAAAGGAACCACGGACCTCACCTGGGAACTCGACAATCTCGCACAGTTGTATATCAGCTGGGGAAAGTACGACAAAGTCAGCGCACTTGCGAAGAGGTCTTTGGAAATCAAGGAAACATCCTCCGATCAGGACAGCCAGGAGATTGCTGTCACGCTCGATATCTTTGGGAGGCTGGCACACCGACAAGCGCATTTCAAAGAAGCGGAATCGTTGTACCAGCGAGCGCTGACTCTTCGAGAAAAGACCGTGAGGCCCGATCACAAGGATCTCACCGCAAGCTTGGACAACCTCGCTGAACTCAACTATGACCTAGCGCGTTACGATGAGGCTCAACGACTAGCTCAGCGTTCTGTATCACTTGCCGAAACGGCTACTCCATCCGATGGTTCAGACCATGGAGATCGTACGACTCTCGCAAGAATTCTGCATATTCAAGGTCAATACGCAGAGGCCGAGCAAATGTATCGCGAGGCTTTTTCTCGATTCGAAGCCACGGTAGGCGCCGATCATCCAAACCTTGCCTGGAGTCTTGGTGATTTGGCCACGATTGCCTATGATTATGGTCATTACGATGAGGCCCAAAGACTTGCCCAGAGAGCCTCTATGATTCTGGAGAAGCGATTTGGGACCAAGTACCCCGATGGAATGTGGATTCTTGATATTCTTGCGGACGTATACCTGAAGCAAGGTCGGCTCGTGGACGTAGTGCAGTTGGCGACGTGGAGCCAGAAGGTTCGCGAAGATGTGTTCGGCTTGGAACATCCGGATGTCGCGCTGAGTCTCAATCGTCTGGCTAAGGTGAATGTTGTCCAAGGTAAACTGAGTGACGCTGAGACGCAAGTACGAAGAGCCTTGTTGATCAACAAGAACATGTATGGATCTGGCCATCCAGTGATCGCAGACAATCTGCAAACGCTGGCGGAGGTATACCGCGAGCGAGGTCGTCTTGGAGATGCCGAGCCTTTGTATCAAGAGGCGCTCGCAATCTACCAGCATATTTTGAGAACAGAAACTGTAGATGTTGCTCAGTGTCTAGAGAGCTATTCAGTGCTTCTCCAGAAAGCAAATCGGAACGGAGAAGCGGAAAAGATGAAGGCGCACGCTTCAGCAATTCGAGCCAAGGTCAGTGGTAATATCAATTCGGATATCAAATCTGGTCGGTTCTAGCCCCTCATCCTCTCACGCCTGACAGCTTGTTCTCTCTGTCAAAGTCCATCTAGAATGAACAAGTATTTTAACTATGACCTCACCTACGCTCATTCTGCCTGAACGATCCCGCGCCATCGCGTCAGATCTCCGCGCCGTGATAGGCGCAGATAAAGTAAAAGACGACTATTCGACACTCACGGCCTATGCGGTGGATGCGAGCATCTATCGGATGGCGCCGAAGGCCGTCGTGCTTGTCGAGTCCGAGGAGGACATTGCCGCCACGCTGCGCTACGCGGTACAGCGGGGCATCCCGCTGACGCCGCGCGCTGCCGGGACGAATCTGACTGGCTCGGCGATCGGGTCCGGAATCATTCTGGACGTCTCGCGGATGAATCGGATTCTCGAGCTGAATCGAGAAGAGCATTGGGCTCGGATACAACCCGGTATTGTTCTAGCTGAATTGAACAAGCGGCTGGCGCGCGACGGTCTGTTATTCGGGCCAGACCCCTCCAGCGGCGAGATGTGCAAGCTCGGTGGGATGTTGGCAAACAACTCTTCCGGCCCCCACACGCTGCGGTACGGCGCCGTCAAAGATAATGTGGCGGCGCTCCGTGTTTGCTTGCAATCCGGCGAGTGGCTGGATGCCAAGGCCTATGGGCTCGACGATCCGACCTGCGTTGACCTACTGAAGGCCCATGCACCGCTTCACGATTTGCGGTCGCTGCTACAAGACCATGCCACACTGATCGCGCAGAAACGTCCGACTGTCAGCAAGAACAGTTGTGGCTACAACCTCTTCGGTCTCGTTGATGGGATGGCACAAGGTCGCTTCGATCTTCCCAAACTATTTGTCGGCAGTGAGGGCACGCTCGGTCTGTTCAGTGAAGCCACCATTGGACTGGTCGAAAAACCCCTGGCAACTCTGACGGCGCTGATTCATTTTCATCGATTGGAAGATGTCGGAGACGCAGTGCCGAAGCTGCTAGAGTTAAGTCCGAGCGCGTTGGAAGTGATGGATGCCAACACGCTCAATTTGATCGGGCGGTCGAAGCACGGTATCCCGGCGGATGCAGCCGCCACCCTCCTTGTCGAGTTGGATGCCGACGACGCAGGGATTGATCTTCGCGCGCAGGCTGAGCGCATGACCGGGATCTGTCGCCGCTATCGCCTCGCCTCCGATCCTGTGATGGCGTTTGATCCTGAGCAGCGCGACCAATTATGGAAGGCCCGCAAGGCGCTCTATCCCACCCTCTACCGATTTGATCCCAAAAAGAAGCCGATTAACTTCGTTGATGACGTGGTGGTGCCGGCTGAACGGATCAGCGAACTCATCCGGTATCTGGAAGAGTTTTTCGTAGAGCAGCATGTGCCGGTTGCGATCTTCGGTCATATCGGGAATGGAAATGCCCACATCATTCCCTTGCTCGACGTGAACGATCAAGACGATTTTCAGAAGATGGTGCAGGGCTATCACGAGATACACCAAGCTGTCTTAGGCCGCTTCGGCGGCTCAATCTGCGGGGAACATGGAGATGGCCGGGTGCGCGCTGAATATGTGAAGACGATGTTCGGCCCGGAGCTCTACGACCTGTTCGTGCGGGTGAAGCAGAGCTTCGATCCGTCCGGGGTGCTCAACCCCGGTATCAAGATCAGCGACCGGCCTTTCACGGACCATATCGACTATGAGCGATTGTCAAAATCCTGCGCGACTTGCGCCAAGTGCAATGCCGTGTGTCCGGTCTATGATGTTTTTCAATCGGAAGACATGAGTTCACGTGGGTGGTTCGAGATCGTCACCGATACGAACTACAGCTATCTCAATTCGAAGCGAGTGGTGGAGGCTTGTCTCAATTGTAAGTCTTGCCGTACCGCCTGTCCGGCTGGTGTCGATGTCTCCCAGCTCATTCTGGATCGGCGTGCAGAGCATCCGAATAAGATGGCAGGATTCATCTTCCGTTTCCACGCACAAACAGCGCGATTTGAACTATTCTTAAAGTTTTTAGCGAGGTATCAATCGATATGGGATCGTCCACTGATGCGGCGTCTACTGGGTCGTGTCACGAAACCATTCATGCGTGGCCTCGCCGAGACGGCACGATTGTCGCCTCAGTTGGTACTGCCTCGACTGGCCCGGCGACAGCTCCGTGATCGTTATCCCGAACTGATTCATCAGGTCGAGAAACCAACTCGCACTCCCGTGGCCTATTTCCATGGCTGCGCGGCGAACTATTTCGACGATGGGGTGGGGGATGCCGTGATCGCGGTGCTACGAAAACATGGGGTCGAGCCGGATCTGCCGCCGCAACGCTGTTCCGGGACGCCCATCGAAACCTACGGGCATCGTGCATTGGCCAAAGAAGGGGCACGGGTGAATCTCGTATCGATGGCTGGGTACGACAAGGTCGTGACCGGATGCGCGTCCTGCACCCTTATGCTGAAGGACTACCCCACTTTGTTCGCTGGTGAGCCGGAACAGGCGGCGGCTCAAGCTTTGGCCAAACGGGTCACACACATTTCAGAATTTGTGTCGCAATCGCCGGTGAAGCCAGCCATGGCCAATTCGCATCCCTCGAAGTGCAAGGTGGCCTATCATTCCTCCTGCCACCTGCGAGCGGCAGGAGTGACGAAAGAGCCTCGCAAGATTTTGGCCGGCTTGCCGGGCGTGGAGTACGTCGAGATGCCGGACGCCGACCGCTGTGCAGGCGGAGCCGGGACCTATCTCGTGAAGGATTTTGAGACATCACAGCGCATCGTCGAACGTAAACGGCAGGCCGTCGAGCAGAGTGGCGCTGAAGTTGTAGCCACCAGTTGCCCTGCCTGCATGATTCAATTACGCACGGGTTTGCAAGGCACAGCGGAAGTCAAACATGTGGCTCAACTGCTCCAAGAAGCCTACGAGGCTGCAGACCGGCAGAGGATATACACGAAATAGCCTACGAACAGGATACAAGGTTCCTATGATTACCGTACTGATTTTTGGATTGACGCTTCGCGATGCGGTCGGAGAGACAGAATTCGACTGTAAGGCTTCCGAGCCGACCACGGTGAGAAAACTCATTGAATCGAATCAAGATCGCATGGGCCCGTTGCTACAGTTCCTGTTAAACCGAGAGGTCATGATTGCCGTAAATAAAAAAGTAAGCGGCGAAGATACGGTGATCAAGGACGGCGACATCGTGAAGCTCTCCTACCAATCGAGAACGTCGTATGATGGGACTCGTGACATCCCCGTTTAGCAGGCTGCTGAAACAGCTCGCCAGCTTCGATCTCGCATCGTTCAGACCCTCAACGTACCACAAGGGTACGCCTCGGGCCTTCACTCGCTGCGGCCTTGCTGGACAGACTGTTTGAGTAGGCTGCGGGAGTGTGCTTCTGAGGAGGACTAGCGCGTTTGCCGTTTGACTTTGGCTGTCGGCGGAGCCGTGAGCGGATCTTCCGGCCAGGAGTGTTTAGGATAGCGGCCGCGAAGTTCTTTGCGGACGTCTTGATAGGTGTTGGCCCAGAAGCTGGCTAAATCTTTTGTGACCTGCACGGGCCGTTTTGCCGGTGACAGGAGATGTAGCATGACCGGAATCTTTCCATCGACGAGACGAGGCGTGTCCTTGCAGCCGAACATCTCTTGCAACCGCACAGCCAGGATGGGCAGATCGGGCGTTTCATATTCCACACGAACCGTCGATCCGCTTGGGACGCTCAGATGGGTGGGAGCCCACCGTTCGAGTTGGCGTGATTGTTCCCGGGAGAGGAGCGCATGCAACGGCTGGGTGAGATCGAGCCGTATGACTCGGTCGAGCGTGGTGAGCCCTGAGAGATAGGGGCTCAACCAGTCGTCGAGCGTCTGTAGTAATGCGTCATCGGACAGATCGGGCCATCGCGACACTTGTCCTTCGATTCGGTGTAGGAACGTGACTCGCGCCCGCCATTGACGAAGTTCCGTCGTCCAAGCCAGCTTGTCGAGCCCTGCTTGACGAACCCCATGTAATAACGCCGCCGAAATCATCGAAGGGTCCGGCTTGGGAAGGCCCTGCTCGGACAGAATGAGCGAACCGAATCGGTGCTGTCTCGTGGCCTGAACTGCCTGAGATGTGTCGTTCCACATCACCTCATCGACGAGTCGGATCCGATCTGCATAGAGGGTTTCAATATCTCGAAGCGATACTGGCGCAGCCAGATCTATCCTCGCCCATTGCTGACCGCCATCCAGACTGGCAATAACCAGATACTCTTCCGATGCGAGCGGATCGGGGTTCGCAAAGAGAGCGCCACGGCCATTGGCCATGAGATAGCGGGCGTCAGTGCCGGATTGGCGCTGGGCGATGCGATCAGGATAGGCGAGCGCGAGCACACGCCCGACTTCATCGAGGTTCTCGTGCTGGTTCGAACGAGTGGATCGCAGAAATTGTCGTTGCCAGAGGTCGGCGGTGCGCGTGACTCGCCGGCAAGCCGTACGATCGATGGTGTCACCGGCTGCGTGATCGTGCTGTCCGCGTAAGATATCCATACGGACCCGCAGATCGGCATTCCGTTGACCGAAGGAGCCTCGCACAATGTCTCGTTCACTGAGCAGGGCGGCGAGTGTGCAAGCAAGGTTGCCAAGTCGTAATGACACAGCCGTGAGTAGCATATGCGCGAGGCGGGGATGCAATGGCAGTTCAGCCATCTGTCTGCCATGCGCTGTGATCTGCCGTTCACCATTGAGCGCGCCGAGGTTGGTGAGCAGTTCTCGCGCCTGGGCCACAGCCCCTGGCGGTGGGGGAGTGAGCCAGGACAATTCGGTTGGGTCAGCGGCGCCCCAGAGGGCTAGTTCAAGCATCAGTGGCGCCAGGTCGGCATCGAGCATTTCCGGTGGACGACGTGGGGCCAACGATTGGTGTTCTGCAGCGGTCCAGAGGCGAGCGCAGACGCCCGGCTCCACACGACCGGCGCGGCCACGACGTTGCTCGGCGGAGTCCTGAGTCACGCGAATCGTCTCCAGTCTCGTGAATCCCGATCGCGGATCGAAGCGGGGCCCGCGCAGTAAGCCGGCATCGATGACGACGCGAATGCCGTCGATGGTCAAACTCGTTTCGGCAATCGACGTGGCCAGCACGATTTTTCTTATGCCCGGTTGCGTGGGCGCGATCGCCCGATCCTGCGTATCTTGCGGTAGGTCGCCATGGAGCGGTGCGATGAGGATGTGCGAACCTAAGTTTAGATCGAGGAGTGCTCGCTCGACTCGTCGGATTTCTGCCATGCCCGGCAGAAAGACCAGAAGACTGCCTGGATCCTGTGCAAGCGAGCGCGTAATCGATTGGACAACTGCGACGTCCAGGTGGCCGGAGAGGGGTTGTTGGAGATAACGGAGTTCTACCGGAAACATCTGTCCTTGGCTGGCGATGACCGGTGCGTGGCCTAAGAGATCTGCGATAGGCCCACAATCCAACGTGGCTGACATCACAAGCAGGCGGAGCTCCGGGCGAAAGATTCGTTGCGTGTCGAGGCAGAGCGCAAGGCCGGTGTCGGCTTGCAGGCTTCGTTCGTGGAATTCGTCGAAGAGGACGACGGCATACTCGCTCATAGCCGGATTGTGCTGAAGCAGGCGACTGAGGATCCCTTCCGTGACGACTTCGACTCTGGTCTTGGGGCTCACCTGCGTATCGAGCCTCATGCGATAGCCGACTGTTTCACCGACCGATTCGCCGAGCGCGGTGGCCATGCGACGGGCTGCCGCCTGTGTGGCGAGCCGCCGCGGTTCTAGCATGAGCAGCTTCTTGCCTCCGAGCCAAGGCGCGTCGAGCAAGGCCAGCGGTACCCGCGTCGTTTTTCCTGCGCCGGGCGCAGCAGTCAGCACGGCGTTTCGACCCTCCGCGAGTGCGTGACGGAGTGCCGGTAACACATCTTCTATTGGAAGCCTGGACATGATAGGTTCCTTCTGCATGCGAGAGACTCTATCAGACTCGTGAACGAGGCGAAACGGTAACAGACGTATGGCCGATTATCGATGGACCCAAGGGAAACCCACAGCAGCTGGCTGGTATTGGTTCCGAGGTCTGGCACATGAAGCCGATCCCTTTATTGTGCAAGTCGATGAGGTTGGTCAGTTTCAATGGCCGGACGGCGGTTTTCAGGAAGTGACGCTGGCCAAAGGGGAGTGGGCGGGGCCGATACAACTGCCGGAGGAATAAGATGGTGCATAGGGCGGTTGACAGATTTCCCTGCTCCCGGAACGCGCACGATGAAACTGTGCTCGTTCGACGGCCGCAATAGAAATCTCCCAACCGCCCTATGCACAGCCCGCAGGGCAGTTGGTCATCCCTTAGGAGCGAGCGTAGGAGCGAGCTTGGAAGGATTATTAGCAGCAACACGGTCATGGTCCGATAATGAATTGATTGGCATACAGAGCAGAAAGGCCATCGCAATATTGTATGAAACCTAACAGCACTCACCCATCGACGGAAACGCAGGCGAAGGGTTTTTCTCCCGGTTTCGCCGCGCTGGGGTTGGAAGCGGCCCTACTGACCACCCTTGATACGCTCGGCTATGAAGAGCCCACGCCGATCCAGCGTGAGGCCATCCCTCCCTTGTTGGCAGGCCGGGATCTCTTGGGCCAAGCCGCAACCGGAACCGGCAAGACTGCGGCGTTCACCCTGCCGTTGCTCCAGCGTATTGCTCATTCAGCACGTCGCTGCCCCTCCGCGCTGATCCTGGTACCGACTAGAGAGTTGGCCATACAGGTCGGCGAAGCCGTGACCCGCTATGGCAAGGAATTAAAAATTTCCGTCCTTCCGGTGTATGGCGGACAGGCGATGGGTCTACAGCTCCAGGCTCTCAGGCGCGGGGTCGATGTCATCGTGGCGACGCCGGGGCGGGCGCTTGACCATATCCGCCGAAAAACCTTGCAGCTCAAGACGGTGCAAATGGTTGTCCTCGACGAGGCCGATGAGATGCTCGACATGGGATTTGCCGAGGATCTGGACGCCATTCTTGAACAGACACCCAAAGAGCGGCAGACGGCGCTCTTTTCTGCGACCATGCCGGCCCGCATTGCGTCCATTGCCAAACGCCATCTGAAGGATCCGGTCGAAATCAAGATTGCCAAAGAGCCGCTCAAGGCGGGCGCTGCGCCACGGGTGCATCAGACCGCCTACATTGTCGCTCGACAACATAAAGTGATGGCCTTGGCTCGTATTTTGGACATGGAAGCTCCGAAGTCGGCGCTCGTGTTCTGTCGCACGCGTATCGAAGTCGACGAGCTGACGGCCATGTTGACAGACCGCGGGCATCGAGCCGAAGCGATCCATGGCGGAATGAATCAGCCCCAGCGTGATCGGGTGATGAATTCGTTTCGGGCCGGACAGACCGAACTCCTCGTGGCGACCGATGTGGCGGCTCGGGGGTTGGATATTCCTTCTGTCTCCCATGTGGTGAACTACGACCTGCCCACGTCTCCTGAAGGCTATGTGCATCGGATTGGACGGACTGGGCGGGCCGGGCGTGAAGGGGCGGCGATCACTGTACTCGACCCGCGCGAGCAGCGGTTGTTGTGGAATATCGAGCAGCTTACAAAAGCCAAAATTGTCGTGACGCCGGTGCCGACCATTGCCGACCTTCGCACGAAGCGTCTTGCACGAACTAAAGGCGCGATTGAGGACGTGCTTGCCGCCGGTGACTTGGACCTCTTCCGGGCAGTGGTCGCATCCTGTGCCGAACAGGGAGATCCCCTGGATGTGGCAGCGGCTGCGATGAAACTTGTCTTTCGCATGCAGGGTGGGGAGCGGAAGGAAGTCGATATTCCAGCTGTATCAAATAGGCCGCCGGAGCGGTCATCGATGGGGCACCGTCCCATGGGTGATCCTCGCGGGCGGACGGGTGGCATGATGCCGAGAGAGGCACAGGGCAGACCGTTCAGTGCGCCTGGTCGCGGCGGACGAACGCCGGGGATGGCCAAGGTGTATATTGGGGCGGGCAGGGAAGCAGGCATCAGGCCCGGCGACCTCGTCGGGGCAATCGCCAATGAGGCCGGGCTCAACTCCAATGTCATCGGTGCTGTCGAAGTCATGGATCGATTTTCGCTGGTGGAAGTGCCTGAAGTGTTGGCACGGGAGATTATTCAGACTCTGAGTCGGACGAGAATCAAAGGACAGAAGGTCGCAGTGAGATTATTTCTGGAGCAGCCAAGAGGAGGGAGGTAGCTGACGGTTCCCCTTTGCTCGCGCAACGCGCGGCCTCAGAAGGCCCTCGTTGGACGGGCGCAGTCGGGGAAACCGTCAGCCACCTCCTGTAACGTAAACGAGCAAGCTTGGAATAATCATTGATCAGAATGTGCTCGTTCGACGCGCGCAATCGAGGATCAACCAGGCCACCCTTTAACATGAACATGGGGAGATTGTGGTCACCCGAGCAGTCGGGGAAACCGTCAGCCACCTCCTGTAAAGAGAAACGAGCAGGCTTGGATGGATGATGTATCGAGCTGCCATCGACCTGAGATTCCGATAAGTGACGAGAACTGTGTTTCCCCGATGTGGATGTGTGATCCCGATTCATTGGAGATAAAGTGATGAGCGGCAACCAGGCCGATTCCCTACTGCGACTGATGAGTTTGATGTTCAGAGCTCACCCTTGGCATGGCGTCTCTATCGGAGCCAAGGCCCCGGAGGAGGTCACGGCGTACATTGAAATTGTGCCGACCGACACCGTGAAGTACGAAGTCGATAAGGTGAGCGGGTTCCTCAAGGTCGATCGCCCTCAGCGATTTTCAAACTATTGTCCCGTCTATTACGGGCTGGTCCCGCAAACGTATTGCAGTGACGGCGTCGCGGCCTTGTTTGCTGCACGGACCAAGCGAACAGGCATCGTCGGGGATGGCGATCCCCTCGATATCTGCGTCCTCACTGAGAAGACGATTCCGCACAGCGACATTCTGCTCACGGCCCTGCCCATCGGTGGATTCAGTCTGGCGGATGGTGGCGAAGCGGACGACAAGATCATTGCCGTCATGAAAGACGATGCGACCTACGGAGGCTATACCGATATCAGCCAGGTTCCGCTGGCGCTGGTCGATCGCTTACAGCACTATTTCCTCACCTATAAAAGTGCACCGGGCACCATCCACCATAAAGTCGAAATTACCAGCATCTACGGTCGCGAGGAAGCACTCAAAGTGATTGGTGTGAGCCATGCCGACTACAAAGCGAAATATCCTGAGCTGGAAATGCGGTGGAAGTAGAGGGCGAGGGGGCGGTGTGTCTGTCTGTCGATCTCCTGTGCTCGCGCAGCTCGCGGTCTCAGAAGACTTTTATTCGACGTGACGATGTCCATACAGCATCGATTCTGAAGAAGAGGCGGCAGTGATCGTGTCTCCCTGGACGGCCAAGCTGCGCGAGTGGCAAGCTCGCGCTGTGTCAGCTGTTCTCACCCATACACGTCCTGATTTTCTTGCGACGGCGACGCCTGCTGCAGGAAAAACTCGTTTCGCTTTGCGGATTGCCCATCAATACTTGGCCGATCGCGTGGCGAGTCGTGTGCTGGTCATCTGTCCGACGAATCATCTTCGCACGCAATGGGCGACTGCTGCCGGCCTGGTGGGGGTGCAGCTGGATCCGGCTCTGACAAATGAACAGGCGATTGAAGCGCTCGACTTTCATGGCGCCGTTGTGACCTATCAACAGGTCTGTCTGGCGCCGGCCGTATTTCAGCGCGCCTGCCGAAACCGGCCGACTCTGCTGATTTTCGATGAGCTGCACCATGCAGGCGAGGGCAAGGATTGGGGCAATGCGCTACGGGAGGCGTTTGACACGTCCGTCTTTCGTCTGGCCTTATCGGGGACTCCCTTTCGCTCCGATAATAATCCTATCCCGTTCGTGCGATATGAGCATGGTGAAAGCCAAGCCGATTTCACCTATGGATATGCCGACGCGATTCGCGAGAGCGTCTGCCGTCCGATTCTCTTTCCAAGTTATGAAGGGGAGCTGGCGTGGCTTTCGGAGGGTCGTGAACATCGGGCGACATTCGAGGACGGACTCACCTTCGATCTGCAGCGGGAGCGCCTCAAGACCGCGCTCTTGCAAGATAGCTGGCTGAGCCCTGTCATCACGGATGCCCATGCCGAGTTACGCCGGCTCCGCAAGCAAGAACAGCCGGATGCCGGAGGACTCATCGTCGCGATGAATCAAGACCATGCCAGGCAGGTCGCCGAACTCGTCGGGCGTATTACAGGCAGCCGTGCATCTGTCGCCATCTCGGACGATCCCTCCGCTTCAAAGACGATCAAGACCTTTGCACAGCATAAGACCCAGCAATGGCTCGTTGCGGTGAACATGGTGAGCGAAGGTGTCGATATCCCAAGGCTCCGTGTCGGCGTGTATGCCACGAATGTCCTCACCGAGATGTATTTTCGCCAGGTCGTTGGGCGGTTCGTTCGAATGCAGGAGGGGTTGCCGAAGCCGCAACGGGCCTGGCTGTACTTGCCGAAGGACACGACCCTCGTGCACTACGCGAAACGCATCAAGGCTGAACGAGACCACGTGTTGGAAGAGATCATGCCTTCGGTGCAGCGCACCTTGTTCGGTACCGCCGCCACGTCGCTGAAAGAATACATGCCGCTGCATGGGGTAGCCAGAATGGATACCCTGATCGGAGGAGAGGAGTTGGAGGCAGCCGGTGAGGGTAAGGGCGTCTCAGAGTCGATCGTGCCGCTTCATGACAAAAAGAACGAATTGCGGGACCAGCATCGCGCCCTTGTCGGTGTGGTATCGCGAAAGGTGGGAGTCGATCATCGCCGACTCAATGCCGAACTTATCAAGCGAACCGGGGGGCGAGTCGATCAGGCGACGGTCGCGCAACTACTACGACGCATTGCGGTGCTAGAAAAGTGGCGGGACACAGGCTTTGACGGCGAGAGGCTGCGGATCTAATTCGTGCGTATCACCTCGCCTCGCTCAATATCTGATTCACAAGGCACCCCCCAATCCATCCAAAAACCAAATCGTTCGCGCTGGGCGGCCATGCTTTGCAGGCCAGCCGTAGCGAGTGGGACGGTCAACGACGCCGTTGCCTCTTGATGTTGAGCGTCACGGGTACGGTCACCGACGTGGCCCCAGTGGCACTGAGGGTGATACTGCCTGTGTATGTCCCGACGGCCAAGCCATCAGTTGATACACTGACCGGCACCACGGCATTGCCTGTGCCTGAGGCCTGACCCAACAGCGTCAGCAATGTCAACCATGGGGCATTGTCAACAGCGGTCCAGTTGAGGGTGCCATTCCCTGTATTGCTGATGCTCAGGGTTTGGGTTGCAGGGTCGGAGCCGCCCCTTCTTGCAGTGAAGGAGAGACTCGTCGGACTCGCCCCGATGGCTGGTGGCGCTGAGGTAGTCGCAACGGTAAATGTCACTGGCACGGTAACCGAGTCGGCCTCAGTGGCATTCAATGTTACCGCGGCACTATAGGTTCCTGCGGCTAAGGCGCCTGTGGTCACTGTCAGCGTCACGGCTCTGTCCCCGGTTCCTGATACTGGACTGAGCGTCAACCAAGAGGCATTGTCGGCGGCGGTCCAGCTGAGCGTACCGTCCCCTGTGTTGCTGATGCTCAGAGTTTGAGTTGTGGGGTTGGCGCCACCTTGTGTTGCAGTGAAGGAGAGATTTGTCGGACTTGCTCCGATGGCCGGAGGCTCGACGGGTGGTGGTGACGGGCTCCCTTCCTGCACAGTTACGCTGGCTCGCCCAATTTCGCTTGTAGTGCCTTGCGGGTAAAACACGAACTCAACCGTGTGCGAGCCAGTGCCGAACAGCCCCGTTGTGGCTGTGGTGCCGTTGTCGCTAGGGAAACCATAGGGTGTGTTGTTTTCGATATGATGCACGACCCCATCTAAGCGCACCGTTGCCATGACATCCCGTAGGTCGGTCGTGGAACCCTCCACACCCCATGGACCTGTGGCCGGATCACCCACGACCTTCAAACTTACCGCAGGCGGCGGCGGCGGTGGAGGGGTACCAGCTGGGGTAAAGGTTGTGGTGGCGCTTTCGGGAGACGAATTGTTGGCAAAGTCATGGGCCGTAAGAAAGTAGTACTGAGTCGTAGCCGGTGTCCCAATATTGAAACTAGTCGCTGTTCCCAATGTGGCGAGAAGAGATGCATTGCCAGAGGATAGAGTGCAGGGTAACTGACTGCACTGATAGACGCGATATCCCGCCAGATCCGGTTCATTGCCGGCTGTCCACGTCAACGTGGCACCCCAGACAGTACTCGACCACAACATTATGATGCCGGCGATGGCTCTTACCCAATTCATACGGATGCCCCTCTTCCTTTTCCTCTGCAGCTCGCAGACCATTTCCAGGGGAAAGCGATTTCTCATGCACAGGTGTCTATGTCGGATTGTTCAACTAACTCGGTGATCCAGGCAGTCTGTTAAACAGGCTGCCAGCGGTGTTCTCGCTTCACTCAGAGGCAATCGCGTACAGCGAGAAGGATGCATTGTCTCTTTGCCCCCTGATGGGCGTGATGGACGGTCTATTAAACAGTCTGCGGACTGTGCTGAGTTTCTACGACGGCCTGCAGCCCGCACTTCCCTGAGTCCTGAGCGTTCCACAACACTTTGTCAGGGGAGATCAATGAGGTGAACAACTCATCTCATCACTGTGGTTGCTACGCAAGACTCATACCGTTGCAGGAGAAGGATGGTTACTGCAAAAAACCTTGAAATCACTGATGAAGAGAGAGAGGCAGAATCGTTACGCGTAGGGGAGTTGCAGGGGATGAGAGAAGATAAATGATTTATGCATATGTTTATTAAGAGGATAGACAATGCATTCGTTTACCTACAGATAGAACAATTAGGTACGTTAATAACAAGCGAGGCTGTGAAAACCAGTTGGTTACGTGGTCTGTGAGGTTTGCCTGTATATTTGTTTGAATCAGACTAGCGAATGGTGGGTCGGTCGTGCGGGTTAGGTTTCAATTTGTTTAATTTCTTCACGCAACTGAAACTTGAGGGAGGCATATTCTTTCATGCAATAGGCGAGTAGTCGTTCTGAGCCGAACAGCATCACCATTCTGCCATCCTTATCGACAAGACGGCGTGTATCCTGCGGCCAGTAGATGCGCGCGATCGCGTCGGGGTCGCCGGTCACCCAGCGGGCCAGGACAAACGGCATTCGTTCGACGGTGGTCTTCACTCCATATTCGCTCTCGAGGCGCGAGGCAACGACATCGAATTGGAGTTCTCCCACAGCGGCGAGCACCGGCTCCCGTCGCACGTGATCGGGTGAATAGAACACCTGCATCACGCCTTCCTCTTCGAGCTGCTGGAGCCCCTTCTGAAACTGCTTCTGCTTTGTCAGGTCCTGGCTGCGAAGCACACCGAAACATTCAGGGGGAAAGAGTGGAATCGCGTCGAAGGAGCGGGGGCTTCCAGAACTGAGCGTGTCACCAATGGCAAAGAGGCCGGGGTTAACGAATCCCACGACATCGCCGGGGTAGGCTTCCTCGATCGTCTCTCGATCACGGCCAAAGAGCCGGTGCGGTCGTGTCATCCGGATCTTTCGATCTAGGCGTGCATGATGAACCATCATATCTTTTTCAAATCGACCTGAGACAATACGTAAAAATGCCATCCGATCGCGATGTTGCGGATCCATATTCGCCTGAATCTTGAAGACAAATCCAGAGAACTTCTCTTCTGTCGGCTGTACCGGACCCTCCGAGCTCATGCGCGCTCCTGGCGGGGGTGCCAGTCGGAGAAACCCGTTTAAGAACGGTTCGACTCCGAAGTTCGTCAGCGCGCTTCCGAAGAAAACCGGTGTGAGTTGGCCGGCGAGAAAACGGTCGCGATCGAATTTCGTGCCGGCGCCAGTGAGTAAGGCGATCTCTTCCTGCAGCGGACCATAGGCGTCTCCGAGTGTCTCGGCTAGGCTTGGATGGGGGAATGTTTCCACCCGCATCGGTGCCCGTTTCTGGTTATGGAGAGTCCGTTGGAAGAACAGCACCTGGGGGTCTTGAAGGTCGTAGAGCCCCAGAAACCCGGCTCCTTCCCCGATGGGCCAATTGAAGGGCACCGCCGTCATGCCCAAGGTCTGTTCGATCTCCTCAAGGAGTTCGTAGGGGTGGCGGCCGGGCAGATCCATCTTATTGATGAAGGTCATGATCGGAATATTACGTTTGCGGCAGACAGCGAAGAGTTTCTTGGTCTGAGGCTCGATGCCTTTGGCACAGTCGAGCACCATGACCGCGCTATCGACGGCCATGAGAGTGCGATAGGTATCTTCGCTGAAGTCTTGGTGGCCTGGCGTGTCGAGCAGGTTCACCCGCACTCCCTGATAATCGAATTGGAGCGCAGTGGATGTGATCGAAATTCCTCGTGCCTGCTCCAGCTCCATCCAGTCCGACTTCGACGCTCGCTGGTGCGACCGCGCATGCACGGCTCCGGCGAGATGCACGGCTCCGGCGTAGAGGAGAAGCTTCTCCGTCAGCGTGGTTTTTCCTGCATCCGGGTGAGAGATAATGGCAAACGTGCGCCGCCGGGCGACTTCTCTCGCTAGTTCATCGGACGACGACTTCTCACTTGGCAAAGACATAGACATTCCTTCTTCTATACGAGCTACCGGACAGAATATCGAAGGTATGTTTTAACACCTGGGAGAGGAGAAAACTACGGGTGGCCTGGTCGTCCTCCTGCTCGCGGAACACGCACGATAGGAATGTGCTCGTTCGACGCGCGCAATTGAGGATCAACCAGGCTACCCTTGAAAATGAAATAGGGGATTGGGAAGATGCCCGCAGTAGGGAGAAAATAAAGGGGTCGGGAGTCTGTTTATTATGACCATGGGCGCGGCGTCTCTGAGTTCCATCCCCATGGGGACATGCTGTAACTGTTTTGGAAACTACCGTGAGTTGAACCAGTCGGGATGATGACAGCTACCTTCCGGTCTCTTCTCGCATCGATTGCCATCGGCTGCGTCGATCACGGAGTATCTTGTGGCCCAGGTTCTTTTTGCAACGGGCCTTCCTGTAAGTCCTGCTGCACGGCTTTCAGGAATTCGGTCATCTCAAGGGGCTTCTTCATCGTGCGATGCGCACCCAGGAGTTTTGCCACCTTGAGGAGGTTAGGCTCTCCCTCGCCTCCAGTCAGGGCGATGATCTTTACGTGGGGCGATTCTTGCCGCAACGTCATGGTGACTTCCAAACCGTCACTGTCCGGCATGAGCAGATCTGTGATCACGAGATCAACTGGAGTATTCCGGAACTGCCTGAGTCCTTCACGTCCATTGGCCGCATCCATCACGAAGTACCCGGCTGCTTCCAGTATCCGACGGAGAAGGGCACGGATCTGATCGTTGTCGTCTATGAGAAGGATGGAGCGAGGATTCACTATTATGATGTCTTTCCGCCCGTAGATAGGACCGCATCATGTCCGCTCAAATGGATTACGATATAGAGGCAATCAGATCGGCTTTGCGCATCGTCGATCATGCGAATATTTTCCCCGGGCGTCCCTCTGATTGCCTTGCAGCCTATCACGGAGAGGCTGTTGGTAAACCTGGGCATTTAGCCATAGCCACACTAGGTCCTCTTGGTCATTACGTAGGACTCTCACTGTAAGTTAAGTTGTTCATCGGAGGCTACCTAGGAGGCAAGCGGAGAAAAAGATGTTTGAGTCATGCAGGGCTCTACGCGTAGGGTGGGGCTGATTAATCTTCCACTGCGCGCGAGTTTGTTACCTGCCTATCTGCGGGCAGATAGTTTTCACCCATCCGATCATCCGATTACAGGACAATCGATTTCCCGTGACCTGCCATTAGCCTCGGCGAGGGTTTTCTGATTCTTCAGTCTCCCCAGAGGGAGTAGGCGGATTGTTCTTTACTGCGCGATACAGCGACTATCGCTGTATCGTGGGGGGCACTGCGAGCAAGAACAACGGTCGGTCTGCCCCCTCGCATTATTCGCGACCGCACGTTGCGCGAGCAAGGGGAGTAACCAGGCCCCCTCCGTCTCGGCTGGTTGACGCCATCTGCAGAACGACGTAGCCTGTTGCTGGGGCTTGAACCATACAAGGAGAACACACCATGGGAATTCAACCGTTACATGATTGGGCACTGATTGAACCGTCGGAAGCTAAGGGAAAAACTACCGGGGGGTTGTTCATCCCCGACACGGCGAAGGAGAAGCCCGTAGAAGGAATGGTTCTGGCCGTGGGGAAGGGGCGCTGGGAAACACCTGAAGAAAAGTCGGGTAGTAAGCCCAAAAAGAAACAGGAAAAAGAGGAAAAGATCTTCAGGCCTACGGTCCTCAAAGCCGGCGATCGCGTTCTCTACGAGAAATACCGTACGACGGAAGTCGAGCTGGACGATAAAGAACTTGTTCTCGTCCGCGAGTCCGACGTTTTGGGCTTGTTGGGATAAGGAGAAACAAATTACGGCAGCGAGGACTCTCTATTCCTCGTTCATCGATTCCAAGACACAATAGACAGAACTGCCAGCTCCTCCGAAGCGTCCATTGTAATGGCTCCATGCACCAGGAGGAATGAGGTACGTGCTGGTTGTTTTTCTTGTTTCTCAGAAATGGGACTAGCGAATATTTTCCCTTGAATAGGGTTACGTACCCCACTAGGAGGTGTATTGCGGCTGGTAGGGGCTGCGAGATAGAGAGTCTCTATGACTTGTTCTGCTGGATGTGGATACGATAGAAGGTGAATTCTCCAGGTGTCACGAGCGCGACGCCGACAAGACAAATCACACGACCATGGAGAATGTCCTCCGGGGTCATGGTGGATGGATCACAGGTGACAACAAAAGCCTCTCTTGCTTTATCACCTTGCAGAGCACCTGACACCCATAAGGTGCCGAGGTACCCTCGAAGATGTTGGATGATTTGTGTCCAGACGGGAGATATATTGCATTCATCGACGACCCATTGGAGTTCGTGCGCGCACCACGTTTCGAGCAAAATACTCGTGACATCGATTCCGATAGCCGAACTGGAGGGGAGTCCTGCTTCGATATGTTCGACGGATATCTGCGGGGAGCAAGGCGCGCGCATTTAGTCCTCCAATGCAAACATAATTTGATCGCCAAAGATTCTGTGAAGTCGCTGGAGGTTCTCTGGCGCGATATACAGGAATTCCACCCCCACCCGATCGTCTTCAACCCACTTCACCCGCACCAAGTCACAGACCGGGGTTGATTTCCCCTGCACATGATATATTTTGAGCCAGAGGTACTGTCCTCGTACGAGACGTTTTTTCAGGCATAGTCCGCATCCACGAAGGGACAGATCAAGGACTTCGCCCTCGGCCATTCCTGACTTGTCTGCTACTGCGACGCGGAGACAGACTGGCCTTCGATCATGCAGCCGTGGATCTTTGTGCGGCGCACACCTATTGGTTTCAAAGACAGTGGGAAGCACATTCTCCACGAATACCTCTGCTTTGGGAAATCGGGCTGACGTCCGTACTGTACAGCAACTATCGTGCCGGAGAATTTTCGGCTATTAGAAGGCGAAAAAGCAGGAAATTTAGGGGGGAAAGGGGTGTTCTGTATGACGGCATGTATCAGTATAGATACAGCGCAGAATCCAAAAGGATACGAGGCGTGAACTCGCTCATGGTGCTCATGAATGTATCTTCGAGAATGATGGCCACCGTTCCAACAAGCGTGCATGAATAGATTCGCCGCTTGGATAGTGAACAGGCACGGCGTCCACTTCTATTTTACGAAGAAGTGAGATGGGTGCCGTGGCGGCGGTAGAATCAGTTTCTTGGGTTCCCTGAACCGGTTGTGCTGAGTGGGATCTAGGGAAGGACCCTCCCGGATACCATGGATCCGAACAGCCCTAGGTGTATTCAAAGGAATACAGATAATACAGTGAGAATCGGTGAGTGATGGGCAGGAGACACCTAGTCGATGATTGTGTATTACAGTTGAACAGTTATTGATTCGACTGCCATATCGTTTTCTCTTTCCCCATCCAAGCGAAAGGGAAGACCTGCTATAACAGCTTTCCGCTCGCTCTGTTCCCAGAAGGAGAAGAATCTTCATGCCGTGATGCGCATGATCGCGCATTCTTCTCACCACCATTGGGCCGGCTCCTCACCTGTGTATATTGCAAAGATGTTCACTGAACCATGACTCTCTTGCATGAATAGACCCAGCCCGATAGATGTTCAGTCATGCGGAAGCGAGATGGAGCCGAAGAGATTGCTCACACGAAAAAATCTTCATGAAGGAGTTGACTGACTCGGTCGCTTTTGATACAAGCAGCTTCCCTGTGACGACAGACTGCATCGCACATTCTCCTGGAGCGGTTCATTGCAGCATTCAGATTCCTCGTCTTGGACTCGCCGCACGTTCTTGAAAACGTCTGTTGTCGGGCTGCTGTTGCTCGGGAGCAAGCTGTTGTTGCCCGCATCCGTGCGTGCAAACGAGCTTCCTGACGGCGAACTCACCTTGTTCAACGTGCATACAAACGAGCGATTGCGAGTTCGCTATCGTGATGACGAGGGGCACTATGACTTGACGGCGCTGGATGAAGTGAATCATGTGTTACGCTGCCATCACACGGGAGAAGTTGCCGCTATCGATGTGCAATTATTGGAGCACGTCAATCTCGTGCAGAAGACGCTCGCTGGCGCAGGAGAGATTCACGTCATTTCCGGCTATCGGTCGCCTGAGTACAATGCCTTGCTTGTCAAGCGGAGCCGGCGAGTCGCGCAGCACAGTCTGCATGTTCAGGGGCAGGCGGTCGATTTCTATATGCCCGGGGTCAAGCTTCGTGAGATTCGGCATGCCGCATTGAAGCTCCAGTACGGTGGGGTAGGGTACTATCCGCGCGCGAAGTTTATCCATCTCGATTGCGGTCCTTTCAGGACCTGGTAATCCTCTTCCCCGCAGGACGCTGAAAAAGTCCGTCAGCTTCGTTCTCGGCTCATCGAAATCCTCAACGTACCCCTGAGGGTACGCCTCCGGTTTTGACTCGCCTGCGGCCTTGCTGGCCGGCCTTTTTGAGCATCCTGCAAGAGGCTAAGGTCAAGGTTGAGCGACGATCAGACTCTTTTTTCTTCAGACTTTGATCTGATCCCTAATCTTAACCATCAGCAGGCGGCGGGCTTTTTCAGAATCCTGCTTTATCAGATCCGTTTGAGGAACAACACTGACAACGGCGGGAGTGTGACTGCGAGTGAGTGGGGCATTCCGTGGGAGGGGACCGCGTTGCTGTGAAGGCCCCCGGCATTTCCCATGTTACTGCCCCCATAGGCTGCGGCATCGCTGTTTAAGATCTCACGATAGTAACCTTCGTATGGCACGCCAACTCGATAGTGCTCGCGAGGAACAGGGGTGAAGTTGCACAGGCATACGATGTCATTCTCAGGATCCTTAGCTTTTCGAAGGAAGGCAATGACGGATTGTGTTGTGTCGGAAAAGTCGATCCATTGGAAACCATTCCAGCTGTGATCGACTTCGTGCAGCGCGGGCTCTTCGCGGTAGAGATGGTTCAGGTCGCGTGTCAGGCGCTGGAGCCCTGCGTGCCGTGCGAAATCACAGAGATGCCATTCCAGGCTGGTATCGTGGTTCCACTCATGCCATTGCCCGAACTCTCCACCCATGAATAGCATTTTCTTCCCGGGATGTCCGTACATGAAGCCATAGAGGGCACGGAGATTGGCAAATCGCTGCCACTCATCGCCGGGCATCTTGTCGAGTAGCGCCCGTTTTCCATGCACGACTTCATCGTGCGACAATACCAACACGAAGTTTTCATTGAAGGCATACAGGAGCCCAAATGTCAGTTGATCGTGGTGAAATCTGCGGTGAATAGAGTCAAGACTGAAGTAGTTCAACATGTCGTGCATCCAGCCCATGCTCCACTTGAATGTGAAGCCCAGTCCTCCGGCATAGGTGGGGCGTGAGACTCCCGGCCAAGACGTGGATTCCTCGGCGATGGTCATTGCGCCAGGGAAGTCACGGTGGACCAGGACATTCAAGTCTTTTAGCAGCGTGACGGCTCCGATGTTTTCATGCCCGCCGAAGCGATTGGGAATCCATTCTCCTTCTTTCCGTCCATAATCGAGATAGAGCATCGACGCGACGGCATCGACCCGTAGACCGTCGATATGGTATCGATCCAGCCAAAAAAGCGCGCTGTTCAAAAGAAAGTTCCGGACCTCGGCGCGATCGTAATTGAAGATGCGGCTGTGCCAGTCCGGATGGTAGCCGAGGCGTGGGTCGGCGTGGTCATAGAGATGGGTGCCGTCAAATTGGGCGAGTCCATGCGGATCATCTGGAAAATGTGCGGGCGTCCAGTCCATCAATACGCCTAGTCCGGCCTGATGGGCCGTATCGACAAAAGCCATAAAGTCTTCAGCGGACCCATGGCGGCTGGTGGCAGCGAAATAGCCGGTGGTCTGATAGCCCCATGACCCATCAAACGGATGCTCTGTAATTGGTAACAGCTCAACATGTGTATAGCCCATGTCTTTCACATAAGGGATGAGCTTTCTTGCCAGCTCGGTATAGGTCAGCCAGCGATTCCCTTCCTCCGGTATACGCATCCAGGAGCCGAAGTGGACCTCATAAATTGAGAGAGGTGCGGCAAGCGGATCTTGCTGTGCTCGTGCCGTCATCCAGGACTGATCATTCCAGCGGTACGAAGAAAGCTCACGGACGATCGAGGCGGTCTTGGGCCGCAGCTCCGATGCGAAGGCATAGGGATCAGCTTTCAGGAGTGGTGCGTCGTGATGGCGTGAACGAATTTCATATTTGTAGAGTGTGCCGTCCGTGAGTTCAGGAATGAAAAGTTCCCACAGGCCGGTCGCTCCGCGGTTCGTCATGGGATGGCACCGTCCATCCCATGCATTGAAGCCACCCACAACACTCACCCGCATAGCGTTGGGCGCCCAGACAACAAAATGGACCCCGGCGATATTCTGTACCGTTCGGAGATGAGCGCCCATCGTCTCATAGGCTTTGAAGAAGGTACCCTCGGCGAAGAGATGCAGTTCAAAGTCGGTGAGGAGCGGCGGGAAGGCATAGGGATCGTGCCGGTCAGAGACCTGACCACAATGGTCGGTGATGCGGAATCGATAAGGGCTTATTCCGATCGGCCCAGGGATAATGGTTTCGAATAAGCCAGCCTTATGGATGCGTGTCATCGGAATGGGCAGTGGTCCTTGCTCACTGAGGAGCAGGGCTACATCGTTGGCTTCCGGCAAGAAACATCGAATCGCAACGGCAGGGGAACCGCCCTGGCTTATCGGATGAGCGCCAAGAATTGCCAGAGGGTCCCAGTGGTGACCCTGGACGAGTTGTTCGAGTTGATCAAGCAACAAATCTGACATAGAAGGAGATCCCTCAGCAGTCCATTCGATGTATCGTAAGGGGGGCGAGCCAAGAATGGAAGAAGAAAACGTCGCAAGATTTCAGTATGTCCAATTCAGTGTTGTGTGTTTGTCTGCCGTCGTCCGTTGCCAGTTCGAGAGGAAGTTGCCCGCAAGATGTTCGAGCCTGTGCGGACATGTCGGCGCCTCACGCCATGGAATAGTGACGTTGTCCATACAGTGTGTTCTGTTCTTACTCTAGTTGAAGAATTGTCCCGGAGCACAAGGAAGGTGGTGCGCCCGGAGGGACTTGAACCCCCAACCCCCAGATCCGTAGTCGATTATGATACGAGTGAGAATAGTTGATCCTGAGTGATAATGCGAACGCATAAACCATTTCATATACAGGCGTATTTCGTTCTTGAACTATGCCTGAGTCGGATTATGTAATACTTAGAACTCGGACCGAAACCTCAACCGAACCTTAACCGGAACTATAACCAGTTTCTGCTCGATATATCTGTTTTTAGCAACTTCCGTCATGATGGGGACTGTATTCTTGTCAGCATCAGCAGCCTCCTGTGCGATTTGAAAGAGATCTGCATTTCGTTAGCTTGCCTAGCGGCTATCGGCTTAGCGTCCAGCCACGGTTCTTGTGACACGTGTAGGAGTCCTCATGCGATCCTTCCGACCGCATGAAAACGATCAGTGAGCACTCTCAAGAATAATTCTGCTGGAAGCGCTCTCTTGTGTCGGTGAACAAATCCTCTATAATGCGCTGCATCTTGCGCAGGGTAGATGACCAATGACAACAGATCCAGGAACGATTGCCGAAAGGTTGATCAGGCGTAAGCCTGTGCCAGCACAGGGTAGCTCGCAATCGGTGCCCTAGTCCAATTTCTAGGATGTGCACGATCTGCATCGATCTCCATCCTACTGAAACAACTCTAAAACCGGTTCCCTCGGCTAGGAGTGGAGGACAATGCGGGCGGTGTTGCGTGCGACTTTGACGGCGAAGCCGTCTGCGAGGTGGACGAGCGTCGTGTCGAAGAGAGGGAGAGCTGTGGGAGGTAAGGTCACGGGGCGCTGGGTTGTGGGTCTCGTGCTGAGCGGGTGTGTCATGCTTGCGGCCCTGGGGCAGGCGCAGTCCGCCCCTGCCTCTGCTGCTGCAGTCGATCCTCGGGCAGAAGTGGCTGCCGCGCTCTATGCAGCCTCGGCGACGCAGGCGGCGGCCGAGCGAGCCGCCGATGTCAAGCTGCGGACTCTACACAAAGAGATTGAGGCGCTGCGCACCCAGGTGCACACCGGTGCGGCCCAGCATCAAGCCGACCTCACCGCCGCGGAAGAGAAGTACGTCGCGGCTCTCGCCAGCCATGATCGGGCCTATGCACAGGAAATCGCCGTCTTCCGAAAAACGGTCGAAGATATCGCGGCCACGCCAGAAGGGGCCGCGGCGTTGGCACGCTTCAACGCCGGTGATGAACTGGGCGCCCTGGCGATCTTGGACGACCTGCGTACCGCGCACGATGCCGCCCGGCAGAAACGGGCTGCTATCGAAAGTGCGGCGGAAGGGCGGCGCATCGCCACGCTGGCGTTAGAAGCCCGGACCAAGGGCAAGCTCACCACCGCCCAGGTCATTGCCCGGTACGAAGAGGTGACGCGGCTAGACCCAGGCGTGCATTGGGATTGGGTCGAATTGGGGCGCCTGTATCAGGATATCGGAAATCTGCCCGCAGCCCTGCGGGCTGTGCAAGCCGCAGCCGACACGGCGACGGACGACCGGGATCGATCCGTGGGGCACCACGCCATCGGCGAGGTATTGGTGCGCCAGGGCGATCTGCCGGGGGCGCTCACGGCCTATCGCAAGAGCCAGCGGCCTGCTTACGGGGCGTCTCCTTCGGCCCGGGCCAGCCAGCTCAGTTTCACCAGACCGACGACAGCATCACCACGACCGTGCCAAGCGGCGGGAAAAAAGGCTTGGTCCTCCTGTCCGTCACCACCGCCTCGGGAGAAAACTCGAAACCGTTCCTCGTAAAATAGAAAGAGGAGGGCAGCCTGGTCGTCCTCCTGCTCGCGGAACGCGCACAATAGGAATGTGCTCGTTCGACGCGCGCAATCGAGGATCAACCAGACTACCCTCCCGAGAAGAGGGTGAAAGAACAGGAGCAGGCAGGGCCATTGGGATAGTCTCTGTGCTCGCGCAACGCGCAGTCTTAATACAGAAAAGGTTAAGGTTGAGGCTCAGGTTGAGCAACGATGAATCTGCCCCAGCGCATTCTCGATCTTAGCCTTGACCTTTCGATGAGTCGCGCGCAGTGGAAGATCAATCAGCCTCCATCCCTGATGAGGAGGCAGCAAGCGAGGAAGAATGCGAGGGAAGTAGCAGGTGCCCGTCTTGCTAGTAGTAAAGGCAGCCCGCCCATTTATTTTTCCATACCAAATCAAGATCACTTACTGCATTATCAGTGCAGGACGTTATGCCAACCGAAG
>SWDH01000043.1:72823-75271 GCA_005116945.1 Nitrospira sp. | reverse complement strand
CCTTAAATAGTTTAGCGGATTTATCCATCATTTTTGATCCGCTCACGACGATGATCGGACACGACGGGAACTGGGAACGCAAATAGGGAACCACGATGACCTCGTTGATCTTCGGCATATTGAGATCGGTCACAATCGCATTCAAGGGCAGCTTATTCGCTCCCGATTTTACCAAGGCAACTCCGGCCTCCGGATCTTCGGCTTCATCCACATCGTACCCTGCCTTCGATAAAATGAGACGCATGGATTTTCTTATATCCGCCTCATCGTCCACCACCAATATTCTCCCTTTACCCATATCGTCGATCCTCCTTTTCCAGGTTAGGTCATTCCCCCAAACCCTCTCTGCGGGGGCAGGGTATCAGGTATACGGAATTGAGATCAATGCCTATCCCCCCAGATGAGGGGTGTCCCTAGTTGAGGGGATTACTTGAGCGACGCGAGAGGGAGATAATCGCCTCTGTCTGGTTTAATTGGTTTGTTTGGTTTATTTAGTTGATTTGGTTCTTTTCGTTCAACCAAACAAACCAAACAAACCAGACGTTACACAAGGCCCGCATGACAACTCCACGACTCTCCGGCGCCACATCAAATCAAATGCCTACGCCCGAATCGCATGAAGCGCTGATGCAGCTTGCTGCCAGGCGAGAATTGGAGCTTATCGCTGCACGGCGAATGTCGGAAGTTTTTTCTCAGCACATCAAACTCCAAGACCTGCTGGAACAGGCGCTTCACATCGCACTGGATGTCGTGAATGCGGAAAATGGCTCCGTGCTGCTGGCCGACACCGACAATCGAACCCTCGTCTTTTATCACTCTATCGGTCAACAACCCGTGCCACCCGGCACAGCGGTGCCCTGGTATGAGGGCATCGCCGGAACGGTCTATAGGACGGGAGTGCCTGAAATCGTCCCTGACGCACAAACTGATGTCCGCCATTTTAAGCAAGTCGATGAAGCGACCGGCGCCATTACCCATGACATGGTTACGCTCCCCCTCAAGCGTTGGGAGGGCGACCCCATCGGTGTCATTCAAGTCATGAACAAGCGTGGGGGGAAATTCCTCGACCGGGACGACATGGCCATTCTCACCATAGAACTTTTCATGCTTGGCTGCAATCCCCATGAATGAGATACTCCTCTATCGCTCTCTGAACTATCCCCTCAAATAGGCACCCCCCTCGTTTGAGTCTATTCATTCCGATCCCGCGGCCCAGTAGATTAGAACCCGGTGAAGCTTGTTTGTTTTGTTTATCTGGTTGATTTGGTTCATCTGGTTGATCCGATTCAACCAACATAAACCAAACAAACAAAACAAACTAATTAAACAAGACAGCCCGGCGGAGACTACCGCGTGGATATTAGAATTCTCGGATGTCATGGTTCCGATACCCTTCTGCAACATGCCACCGGGCCTCACACTTGCAATACCTGTAGTTTCTTACTGAACGAGACACTGCTTCTTGACGCCGGGACTGTAGCCAGCAAACTCTCATTGCGCGAGCAGGGGCAAATCCGTCACATTATTCTTTCACACCTCCATTTCGATCATATTAAAGGGCTCCCCATGCTAGCCGACAATTTGAGCGAACAGATGGACGCCCCGATCGTTGTGGCAGGTCTCCCTGAAGTGCTACAGGGACTGCGCCGCCATATCTTCAATACGGATGTGTATCCCGATTTTTTTCGCATCCCTACGCCGGAGCGCCCGACATTTACTTCGTCATATCTGAAGCCTGGAACGACGTATTCGTTTTCAGGAGTCGACATCACGCCTATCCTGGTGAATCACACCGTGCCAACGACAGGATTTATCGTGCAAGATCGGTCCGCTGCCTTTGTCTATAGCGGAGACACCTATTCCACTGAAAGCGGCACGCCGGACAAACCCAAACTTCATCATTGCCGACTATCATTTGGAGAACATGACCTTCTCGGGATTCTGCAAAGCAGTCTGCAAGCTGGATAACTTGGCAGAGACCGATATTATCTCCCTGATCAGCTCTTCGGATCGAGTGGATGAAACCCACTTGCGCTCGTTGGGGGTCAAGGCCTTTCTCAACAAACCTTTTCAGCCAGAACACCTCATCGATCTCATCACGGATCTTGAAGCACAGCAGGCATCCAAGACGAATGGAGTCAAGAAGAAGTCTCGCTCCTGGCCCCCGGTCTCAAGCGGTATGGACTCCGATGATGATGATGACAGCCTGACTGAGGAAACAGAGGAACAGGCGATCGCACCCCACCCTCAACCGAAAGCCCCCTCCGCGATTACCACCGCGCAGGCGCCGACAGCCGAACCGGAAGAAGCGATGAAGGGCCTCTTCGGTCAACTGCTGAACTCTATGTCGGAACGAACGGAAAAAAAGATTGCCGACATGCTCCCCCAGATGCTGGGGAAAGAGCTGGCAACCCTCGTGGCCACAAGCGTAGGGACATCCCTCTCGGA
>SWDH01000043.1:60855-72723 GCA_005116945.1 Nitrospira sp. | reverse complement strand
GGTTACCGCTGGTCACAGCGCTGGCCGCAGCCGAAGCAATCGAACAGGTCTCATCCATCCATGTCTCTGTGAAATGGCCCAACGATCTCCTGATCTCGGAACGGAAAGTCGGCGGAATCCTCTGTGAAAGCGGCACAGGAACGCGGTCAGGCCCCTTCCAGATCATCGGAATCGGCATCAACGTCAACGGTGACCACGATGATTGGCCTGCTGACTTGCGCAACTCAGCCACGTCGATATGGCAGGAACGGAAAATCATCGTCGACCGTAACAGACTGCTCGCACAACTGCTCCTCGAACTCGAACAGTGCCTCGATGAATTGACCCTTCATGGAATGAATCGGCTCGCGTCGGCCTACTATCAGCGCTGCTCGACCATCGGCCATACAGTACGAGCAACGTTGGGCAATGGAGACATTGTCTTGGGGCTTGCCGAGGGAATCGGCCAGGATGGATCCTTGCGCGTGCAGCTACAGACGACTCAGCCTGGCTCAGGATCGCCGGAGATCATCAGCTTGCGCGTAGCCGACATCATCCACGTGAGAACATAGGCAGAGTGTTTTTTGGTTTGTTTGGTCTATTTGGTTTGTTTGGTTGAACGAGACGAACCAGACAAACGAAACAAACCAGATGACAAAATGAAGACGTTCTTCGAATAGCGCCGGAATCAGCGCTTGCCCCTGTCCGTAAATCACCTGTTGTGAGGCAAAGGAGCTGCTGGTAGATGCGAGGCCGCAGGCTCGAAAAAACCGGAGGCGTATTCACAGGAATACGTTGAGGATTTTTTCGAGCCGAGAACGACGCAGATACTTGCAGATCGTTTGCCGCAGCCTATGGCCACATTCTTCGTCGATTCAGGCGCCATCACTCCCCCTACGATCCGCATTGCCGGCGATCTCCTCCATCATCTTCGGAGTAGTCTCCGTGTGCACGCGGGAGATGTCCTCGTTCTGAACGATGGATGCGGAGCCCGCTATCGCGTAGAAGTGACCCTTGTGACCGCACAAGTCATCGACACCCGCATCATCGACCAACAAACCGAGTCGGCTCGCAAGAACGCACAAATTGTGTTGGGGCAAGCTTTAATTAAGGGCGACAAGATGGATTGGGTTATCCAGAAGACCACAGAGCTCGGAGTGGCTGGCATTGTGCCCATTCACAGCGCACACAGCGTGATCAAGCCCAACCCTGAACGCTTGGAACATCAACGGTCCAGATGGAAGCGCATTGCGCAGGACGCAGCCCAGCAGTCTGAACGGTGGACCATTCCCACCATCGCAGACCCCATAGACCTCACAGAGATCTGTCGACAATATGCCTCTGCCCCTGTAAAGGGAATTCTCGCAGAACGCTCCAGTGGTCTTTCGCTTCTCTCGATCCCATTGCCGCCAGACCCGCAACATCCGATTGTCTTGTTGATAGGACCTGAAGGTGGTTGGGCTCCAGACGAGCAGCTGCTCGCACAGGAACAGGGCTTCCTTCCGCTCACCCTTGGACCACGAATCTTACGAGCCGAAACTGCGGCAATCGCCGCGCTCAGCATTCTCCAATCACGGCTCGATGAGCAATTGCAAGGCTAGAAGGTTACAGGATGCTCAAAAAGGCTGTCCCGCAAGGTCGCAGACGATGAAAGCACCGGATGCGTAGCCTCTGGGCTACGTTGAGGTTGTTTTCGAGGCGAAAACGACGCTAACGGGCTTGTTCAGCGTCCTGCCAGCCATCAGCGGCCTGTGGTCACATGAACAATCGTACCCTGTTCACCGCTAGCCCAGCCCTGTGTTCCATCGGGAAACGACAGACCAAACAGCGAGACCTTCGCGATCGCACCTTGTTCTGTCCAGGTAAAGCCACTATCGGTCGTCCGATAGACCATGCCTCGTTCCCCCACTATCCATCCCGTCTGAAGGTCGGTAAAGCGCACACGTAACAGATCCGTCAACTTCGCACAGGTGTGTGTGCAGGGCAACGTGCGATCAATCCATTGGTGGCCCCCATCGGTTGTCTGGAAAATCGCACCGGCGTTCCCCACGGCCCAACCGGTCGATATGTCTGTGAAATACACATCGAACAGGGTGGCAGCACCTTGCGTTTCTTGCGAGATCCAAGTGGCTCCACCATCATCCGTCATCAAGACGGTCCCCACCGCTCCGACAATCGTCCCATGACGCGCGCTCAGAAACTGCACGCCATAGAGGGCCGCGATCGTTTTGCTCGTTTGATCGAGCCAGTGGATCCCGCCATCCTTCGTATGAAGAATCGTTCCGTTACCACCCACTACCCATCCCTCACTCGCCGATATAAACGAAAGGCCATAGAAGGATACTTGTGTCTCGACGACTTGCTGATGCCAGGTATTCCCTCCATCTTGGCTCTGGAGAATTGTCCCATTGGCTCCGACAGCCCAGCCCTGCTTCTCGTCAAAAAAGAGGACGGCTGAGAGGCTGGCTGTGATACCGCTAGTGATCTTCTTCCACTTCTTTCCGCTATCGACCGTTTTCAGAATAGTACCGCCCGACCCAACCGCCCAACCCTGCTGCGGCGTGCGGAAATAGAGCCCCATTAGAAGAGCTTCGGTATGGCTTGTTTGAGGAGTAATTGTCAGAGAAGAGTCAGCAGCCCACGAGGGAAACGGACACAACAACGGCATCAGCGTTACGAGCACAAGACATCCCGCGCGGAACAGCGAGAGCCCTCGTCGTGATCCGTGCAATCCGTCTCTCACTGGTTGGTGTCGGCGTCCGGGCGATTGCTATTGAAGTAGCCTGGATCCGGCATACCCTTGGCTTCAATGGTGAAGGTGCCTGCTTCCAATGACAGCCATTTTTTCGGAGTACAGCAAGACCCACTCGGCTCCACATCCCAGGAGCCGCGCCGCACCACCAGAGGACCAGTCGCCAGCTCATTGAAGAACTCATTGCGCTTCCCCAATCCATACAAGTGGCGATGCGGTACGCGCACGACAATCTCCGTGTCCGTCCAGGACATGACTTGCGCCGCAATATTGCTGAACAGCACTTCCGTGCGCGAAACATTTTCGCCCAACTCGATATCCTCTCGTCGCTTGTAGGCCCCCTGATTGAGACCGATGTATGCATGCTCCGCAGTCTTCAAGAACGAGCCGAACCCCGACCCTTTGATGGTAATCAGTTCATCGAGTCCGCCCGATTGCGGGCTGTAGGAGTCGATTTTCGGCATCACCAGCGTAAACACCCCTGCCTCTGTCTTGAGGGTGTCCTTCGTCGCGCAACACGTTCCGTCAGGATTGGGCTTCGTTGCGCCTCGATAGATCACAACTGGCCCAGTTTTCGCGCTAAACGGCACCCACACATCGATGCGATCGTCTTGCCAACGATAGATGATGGCGCGGACCCCGCCGATATCGACTCGATTTTCTCCTGTATTGAAGTCGGTAAAGGCATAGGGTGTCGATCCACTTTCAGAGTAGAAACCGAAATGTTCCCCACTGATTCTGAGCAACGTACCGATCGGGGCGGCCGGAGGCGTCACGGCAATGACTTTGGGCACATGAACCGTAAAGACTCCGACCGTACGCTCACGTCCCTGCATGGTCAGTACAATAGGTCCAGTCTCCGCATCCATAGGGAGATGGACGACAATCGCGCTGTCGGACCACTGCGCGATCGTGGCGAGGTGCCCCCCGAACGTCACCTGGTCGCCGACTCCCTTCTCGGCGCCGAAGCCTTGGCCGAAGAAGACGACCTTCGTGCCGACCGGCCCGCTCACCGGATCGACGCGAATGCTCGGAACCAGTTTTAATGGAACAGCATTGCTGACCTTGTACTGGACCGGAGCACAACAAGAACCGTCCGGCAAGGGATCCGACGAAGCCAATCGAACCATCACCTCGCCCGACGTCGCGTTGGTGGGAACTTCGACTTCGATGCTATTGTCTTTCCAACGGCGTGGTCTCATGACCACGCTTCCGATCATCACATCGTTGACTCCGAACATCGTATTGGGATCGCGCGGGCCGGCCGTGACACCGAAGTTTACACCGGTAATCTGCAGGGTATGCCCTGGCTCAATTTCCACCGGCGTGATGGCCGTAATCGTCGGCTGCACCACTGTCAACGTCCCTGCGGCCATCTTCTTTTTTCCGGCCATGACTTCAACGGGGCCGGATTGAGCTTGAAAGGGAACTTTCACCTCGATCAAGTCGGGTTCCCATCGTTGAATCAATGCAAGAACCCCACTGACAGTGACGCGATTGATGTGCACGGATCGAAATGTACCGAACCCCTTCCCTGCAACCGAAACTGTAGCACCCGGGACCGCCGTTGATGGGTGTAGCTCAACCTCGGAAGGGGTCGCCGCACCCACGGCGACGGTCAGACTTGCCCACAACGTTATCGTACTCAACCCGATGACGAACACGTTCATGAATAGATCCCTGTCAGGTAAGAATACGGTACGGATTCCCTACGCGTGGCATGAAGATTTCACACGCTGGAGGTAGAAAAAGTAGATCCTATGAAAATCGGAAGACCGATTGAACTATAGCAAGTGGGTTTTTAGAGAGTCAATCAGGCGTATCCCACCCGATCAGCGTTCGGAGACGGTGGGAGAGATCCGTCAGGAGACGGAAAAGATCACTTCGATTTCGACGGGCGCCCCGCGAGGCAATTCAGCAGCCCCCACGGCCGCGCGTGCGTGACGCCCGGCTTCTCCAAAGATCGCAACCAGGAGGTCCGAGGCTCCATTGAGCACTTGAGGCTGCTGCACAAAACCCTCCGCTGAAGCCACATGCCCAATGACCTTCACGACACGCGTAATTCGGTCTACCGTTCCGAGCTCCTGCTTGGCAATGGCCAATGCATTCAGAATTGCGAGCTTGGCCGCCTCCATTCCTTGTTCAATCGTCAGATCGCGCCCGAGCTTACCGGAAAAGGCCAACTGCCCGTCTCGCATGGGGAGGACGCCGGAAAGAAACAGGAGATCTCCAACCCGGACCGCCGGAACATAGGTCGCCAACGGTTGCGGCGGCAGCGGAAGATCAAGATGCAGTTCTTTTAGTTTGAGTTCAAATGACATCTCGAAGATCCTGGCGCTCCTGTACTCATGACGTTTCACCTTTCACGTGTACGTCTCACGCATCATCCAGCGCGGAGCGCATCGAGGAAACTTTCCCCTGCCGGCAGTTGCCCCCCTTGCAGCGCTTCTACGATGGTATGTCCGATATCAGCGACGGATGTCCTGATGCCGAGATGAACCCCATGTGCCAACTTGGGCCCTGTGGCCAAGAGGGGAACATACTCCCGCGTGGCCATCTGATCCGCCCTCGTGATATCCCGTCCATGATCGCCCGTCAGAATGAGCAGGTCGCCTGGACGAAGCTGCTCCAACAAACCGGGAAGTCGTCGATCGAATTCATGGAGGGCCGCTGCTGACTGCCCCGCATCCGAGTCCAGAATTTCGAGCCCGGCAACAATCAATCCTCGCGGAATTTTCCTAAACATCCCTATCACCTCAGCGAGTGATGCGGTCCACGGTGCAACGGGAACGGAGCGAGTGAGCCCTCGGCCACCGAACAAATCGCCGACTTTCCCGACCCCGGTGATGATCTGACTCTCACGATTGAGCACATCGAACATGGTCGGTCCGGAAGGTTCAAGCACGAACTCACGACGTTGTGGACTGAACTGTACCGCACCGGCGTCATCCACAAGCGGGTGGGCTGACACACGCACAATCCCCCAAGGGTCGTTGAGAAGCTTTCTTGCATCCCGGCAGCGCTGAAAAAACTCGTCCCGACGCATCGCGCCCTCGTGCATCGCGACATGGCAGGTTCGTCGTCCGTCGGTCCACACGATCAGCGCACCGGAGGACAGATGTTCCTCCTCGCACTCGCGCAGCATAGCCGCTCCGGAGGCTCGGCGATTGCCGACGAGCTTGCGCCCAAATGCCTGTTCGAGAGCCGCAACCACGTCAGGAGGAAATCCGTTGGGATAGAGTGGCCCGGCAACATCCATCACATGACCGGCCATTTCCCAGTAGCCGGCGACGGAATCCACTTCTTTCGAGAGAAACCCCACACGACCGAAACAGCCTTCCGGCTGCCCCATCGTCCGCACACCTTTGATCTCTGTGATATGACCAAGCCCAAGCCCTTCCAGCGTGGGAAGAGTCAGCCCACCAACGGCCTCAGCCAGATGAGACAATGTATTGGAGCCGGCATCCCCGTATTCCGCCGCATCGGGCAGAGCCCCGACGCCCAGTCCATCGATCACCAATACAATCACACGGGTAATCATGGGCGCACTATAGCAGAAGTGGGGTGCATCGGATATGGAGTTGCCTGGTTATAAGGTACCCGATTGTTGCCGTTGCCACTCGGCTATGATCGCGAGACTGGCGCTGGTGCCGATCCGATCCGCGCCGGCCTCCAGCATAGCCAACGTCGTCTTCCAATCTCGAATTCCGCCGGACGCCTTCACCTTCACGCGGCCGGCGACAGTCTCTTTCATCAGCCTCACATCTTCCACTGTCGCACCGGCAGCACCAAAACCCGTCGATGTCTTCACATAGTCGGCTCCCGCCTCCACAACCAACTGGCAGGCCGTACGCTTCTCTTGCTGAGTCAAATAACACGTTTCAAGAATGACTTTGTGCTCGACACCCGTTGTCGCCTTCACCACTTCGGCAATGTCCCGTCGCACATACTCATGATCTCCCGACCTCAGACGGCTCACATTGATCACCATGTCCAGCACGCGCGCGCCACGCGACACCGCTTCAACGGCTTCGGCAACTTTCGTCTTCGTCGTGTGCCCGCCCAGAGGAAACCCGATAGGGATACCAACTCGAATCGTCGTGCCTGCGACGGCGCCCACCGCTTCATCGACATAGCACGGCGGAACAAAAATGACAGTGAATCGGAACTTCTTCGCTTCTTGGCACAACCGCAGCACATCCGCTTTAGTCGCGTCAGGCCGAAGTACTGTGTGGTCTATACGGTCTGGCACATTCCATTCAGACATCGTTCACGACACTCCTTCCATGTGAGGAAAAACTCCCTCTCCGGGAACGACTGACGTCTGGGAGTGGGACCCACGACGAACGGGGCGCTTCTGATATTTTTCCACCGCCTTGTTGTGTTCCATCAACGTCGCGGAAAACTGGTGCGTGCCGTCGTTCCTCGACACAAAATATAAAAAGCTCGAGTTCGAAGGGTAGAGTGTCGCCCGGATCGCCTGAATGCCCGGGCTGGCAATCGGTCCAGGCGGTAACCCCTGCACCCGGTAGGTATTGTAGGGACTGGGGCTCGACAGGTCTTTCTTGTGCAAATTTCCATCAAATTCCGGCAAGCCATAAATGACGGTGGGATCGCTCTGCAACGGAATGTGTTTCTTGAGCCGGTTGTGAAACACCGCGGAAATCTCAGGCCGCTCGCTGCCAGACCCAGTTTCCTTTTCAATCACGGAGGCGAGAGTCAGCACCTCGTGCATCGTCATCTTGAGCTCCTGCATCCGGGCGAGAAGGTCCGGCCCAACCACCTGCTTGAGTTGCTCGACCATGGCCACCAAGACGTCGCGCGCCTTGACCGCACGAGGGAACTTATATCTTACCATCGTTGGCGGCGCCAAGGGCCACGACTCCGCTTTTTAATTTGTCCCGCAACTGATCGGCCAGCGCCCGCATGCCGTTCACATCCAGGCCATCGGTCCGCTGCACATGCACCGGGATACCGGTAACCATTTTCACTGTCGCGTCGACGGCTGAGCCGCTGGCCATTTTCAATTTCAGCTCCTCCAGCTCGCGCTCTTTGTCTTTCAACTGCGTCAATATCTTTCGCGTTTTAGCGGCCAACTCAGACTGGCCGACCTTGAGCAAGTCCGAGAGTTCGCGAATGTCCGTTTCTAGTTTCTTCATGTGGACGAGCGCCCCGCTACCGGTCTGAGCCTCGATACGGCGCACACCAGCCGCAACACCAGTCTCCGACACAATTCTGAACAGGCCGATGTCCCCTGTCTGCCGGCAGTGCGTGCCACCGCAAAGTTCTTTGCTGAACGATTCGACTGTCACCACCCTTACTTGTTCTCCATATTTATCGCCGAAGAAGGCCAACGCCCCCTTGGCGACGGCATCTTGAATGCTCATCACCTCGGTCGCGACCCGCTCGTTCTTCCGCACCTCGTTGTTCACGACCATTTCAATCTCATCGACATCGCGGGAGGTCAGCGGTCTGAAATGCGCAAAGTCGAATCGCAAGCGATTCGGCCCGACCAGCGACCCGTACTGCTTGACGTGTGGACCTAGCATGTCGCGCAACGCGGCATGGAGCAGATGGGTGGCGGTATGGTTCCGTTGCGCATCGTGCCGCGTGGTCGCATTGACGGTCATGTGCAGCTGCTCACCCTCACGAATTCGCCCTTTCGTCACAGTGCCCTTATGTAGAATCACCGTCGGTGCAGGCCTCATAGTTTCTGTGATCTTCACCTGCCCATCACGGCCCGTCAGGATGCCCTGGTCGCCGACTTGCCCACCACCCTCCGCATAGAAGGGCGTCACATCGAGGACTAATTCAACCTCATCGCCTTCCGCCGCTTCTTTGACTAATCGGTCGTCTTTCAAAATCGCCTGCACGAGACTCTCGCTCTCTAGACGATCGTAGCCGATAAACTTTGTAGCCCCGACACGTCCGGCTAGTTCGGAAACGGCGGGCCGGGTAGTTTCCTGTTCGAACCCACCTGTCTTGCGCGCACGATTTCTCTGTTCTTCGATGGCCTGATCGAACCCTGCCTCATCGAGCGTCATTCCCTGCTCACGGCAGGCCTCTGCCATCAAGTCCATTGGAAACCCATAGGTGTCGTAGAGCTTAAAGACCTCCGAACCAGAAAGAACCTTGCTTCCAGCCGAACTTGCTTTTGCCATCATCTCATTCAGAATCGGCAGGCCTTGATCGAGTGTGGCGATAAACCGTTCTTCTTCGCCTCTCGTGGCCTCGGCAATCGTCGCAGCCGCGCCTTGAACTTCCGAATAGATCCCGGCCATCTGGCTCACAACCGCCCCCGTCAATTCATAGAGAAACGGCTCGACGATGCCCAGCAACCGTCCATGGCGAGCAGCCCGGCGCAGAATCCGGCGAAGCACATAGCCCCGTCCCTCGTTCGACGGCAAGACACCATCCGCCATCAAGAACGTGATCGCACGAAGATGGTCCGCAACCACACGCATCGACCGATCAGTAATATCTTGTCCCCCATACCGAACCCCGGCCCTGGCGGCCACGGCACTGAGCAGCGGTGTAAATACATCACCATCGTAGTTGCTGTAGACACCTTGCGCGACGGCGGCCAGCCGCTCCAATCCCATGCCTGTATCGATGCTGGGCTTGGGTAAGGGATGTAACGTCCCGGCCGCATCCCGATTGAATTGCATAAAGACAAGATTCCAGATCTCGATGACGCGATCGCCCTCCCCGTTCGGTCGATCGTCGCCCGGTACCGATGGTCCCTGGTCGAAATGCAACTCCGAGCAGGGCCCACAGGGTCCCGTATCTCCCATTTGCCAAAAGTTGTCTTTCTCCCCGCAACGCACAATGCGTGAGGGCGACACACCCATCTTTTTCCACAACCGATCGGCTTCGTCGTCTTCGCGGAAGACCGTCACCCACATCCGGTCCTTATCAAGACCGACCGTCTGAGTCAGAAACTCCCAGCCGAATTGGATGGCGTCTTCCTTAAAATAGTCGCCGAAGGAAAAGTTCCCCAACATTTCAAAGAACGTATGATGGCGCCTGGTATACCCGACATTTTCCAGATCGTTGTGCTTCCCTCCCGCACGGAGGCACTTCTGCACCGTGACCGCTCGCTTGTAGGCGCGTGTGTCTTCGCCGAGGAACACACGCTTGAACTGGTTCATCCCGGCGTTGGTGAACAGCAGGGTGGGATCGGCCTGAGGAATCAAGGCGGAACTCGGCACAGCCTGATGGCCATGCAACTCGAAATATCGAATGAAGGCTCGTCGCAACTCTTGAGTACTGTTGTTCATGCCACCCTAACTTTCCTCCCGCATCAGCGGCCCCATCACTGTTTCAATTGTATCCTCGTCAAACCCTCGTTGGCTCAAGAGTCTCGCGACTCGGCTAGGCGTCTTTGCCGAGGCGGTCTGGCTGGCCCTCGTCAGCACTTGCACGGCCAGATCCTGCTCACTCACCGTGCGATAGGCCACCCGCAACGTCGCATGGACGATACGTTCAGAACAGCCGGTTGCAAGCAACTCTTCGTGCAAGCGCGCACGTCCCATCGGCATGCGAACAAGTCGTCGCTCAACCCAACGGGTAGCGAAGGCCTCATCGTTAAGGTATTGCAACGATATCAATCGCCGAACCGCAGCGCGTATCTGCGCGGGAGACGCCCCCTTTGCTCCAAGCAATCGCTCGATCTGCGCCGTTGTACGATCGCTGCGTGCCAGTGCGCGCACCGCGATGTGTAGCCACTGATCCTGCACGACACCCGTGATGCGTCGTTCGTTTCCGGATTCATCCGAACGCTTCACGTTTCACGTTTCACGAACGACCGTGCCAACATAGTGTTTCCTGGCGTTCTAGGCTCCAACCTTATGCGGTCGCCGCTCCTCGCGTTTCTCCTCGGTCTTTTTTTCGTCCTTCACCGGCACAGCAGAGGGCTTCTCAGGCGCACGCCCAGGCAAGCCGGCCAAATCCCGCAGCTTCCCTTCAATCTCACGCGCCAATGTATGATTACTCAAAAGAAAGTCTCGCACCGCGTCGCGCCCCTGCCCAAGCCGTTCGCCCTGATAGGAATACCAGGCCCCGGACTTCTCCACCACTTTCTTGTCGACCCCGAGATCGACCAACTCGCCGGTTTTCGAGATACCTTGCGCAAACATGATGTCGAACTCTGCCTGCTTAAACGGAGGCGCCATCTTGTTCTTCACCACCTTCACACGCACACGGCTGCCGGTCACTTCCTGCCCTTCCTTGATCGACTCAATACGGCGAATATCCAGCCGCACAGACGAATAGAACTTGAGTGCATTGCCGCCGGTCGTCGTCTCCGGATTGCCGAACATCACGCCGATCTTCATTCGAATCTGATTAATGAAAATCAGGGTTGTCTGCGACTTCGAAATGGCCGCCGTCAATTTGCGAAGGGCCTGCGACATGAGCCTGGCTTGCAGCCCCATATGCGCATCTCCCATTTCGCCTTCGATTTCAGCTCTCGGCACCAGTGCGGCCACAGAGTCCACCACAATGACATCGATGGCCCCGCTCCGGACAAGCGTCTCAGCAATTTCCAGCGCCTGTTCACCGGTATCGGGCTGCGACACCAATAGATCGTCTACCTGCACGCCCAGCTTCTTGGCATAGGTCAGATCCAACGCATGTTCTGCATCGATAAAGGCAGCAGTCCCACCGGCCTTTTGAGCTTCCGCGATCGCGTGCAGCGTCAGCGTCGTCTTTCCAGAAGACTCTGGCCCAAAGATTTCAATCACCCTGCCGCGTGGAAGGCCACCGACACCCAGGGCAATATCGAGCCCAAGGGATCCGGTCGAAATTGCAGGAATATCCACCAGGGGATCGGCCCCCCCCAGCTTCATGATGGCACCCTTCCCATATTGCTTCTCAATTTGGGACAGTGCCAGATCCAATGCACGCTTCTTGTCGTCTTTTTCAGCCATGGGTACTCCTCGGGTGATAGAAAGAACGGTGGATTATACCCAGTCAAGTAGAAGAAACCTAGCGGGATATTGTCAGACAGGGAAGGTCGAGCGCAGACTAGAGGACGTCCGCGGACTTCGAAGGGGCCTGCTGTGGAGTGAGTTTTGGCACAGAGAAACGGAAATGGAAATCTTGTTGGTCTGACTGAGGAGCTTGGTCGATCCACC
>SWDH01000043.1:24882-60846 GCA_005116945.1 Nitrospira sp. | reverse complement strand
AGAGAAACGGAAATGGAAATCTTGTTGGTCTGACTGAGGAGCTTGGTCGATCCACCCTTCAGCCGTCACGGATTCATTCGATTGTGACTTACCTTGAAGATAGAATCGAAACTTCAAGTGCTGTTGTCGATTTCCTTGTTTTTCGTCAGGACCCAACGAGCCGACTATTTCCAAGTGATCGTCCAAAACATCCAACGCCTGATTCAGGAACGACCGTAACAGATCCTTGGTGAGAGCTTGCTTAAAGGGTTCCTCCGGGTCGAATAACTCAGCTGCGCGACTCTCGACTGGAATCATTGCCACGACCACCAACAGAACGGCAGCCGACATGCTGTATTTCATACGATCACTCTATAAAAGGAATGCCCCGTCGTCAAGAGGGCGAGGCAGAATATTGTTCCACCTAACCCTGCACACATTTTCGAATTCCTTGACGATTCAACCGTCAAGGCCTACAACTTGACGAATGCGTTCCTCCTTCGCGCCGACTCCTACCAGCCGCAAACCGACCGTCCTCATCGTCGACGATGAGGCAGCCCCTCGCGCAGCCCTGTCACAAATCCTCAGGGAGGACTTCCACATTCTCACCGCAGACAATGCAGGCACAGCCATGGTGACCCTCGATAATCACGGCGTCGATCTTGTGACGCTCGACCTGAAATTGCCGGATTGTTCCGGATCAGACCTCTTAAAAGACATCAAGCGCACGCATGCCGAGACTGAAGTCATTATGGTCACGGCCTACGGGAGCCTTCAATCAGCCATGGACTGCATCCGTCACGGCGCGGCAGGCTTCCTCTTGAAACCATTCAATGCCTCAGAGTTACTCGCGATTTCCTTGCAGACCGCTCAGAAGAAACTCCGGCTCGATCAACTACGCCCGCTCCTCACCACCTCGACAACGCTCTGGGATCCGGAGCCGGCTTGTTCCAACGCGTGGAAAGCGTTGATCAACGACTACACCACCATGAATGGCACAGGATCGCTCTCCGCGTCGAATCGCGATCAGATATCTCCCTTGGTTCCTCTGATCTCCGACCTCTTAGAAACGAAAGATCGCCACCTGCTCAATCACGGAAGCCGCGTGAGCTTCTATGCAACACTGACCGCCCATCGACTCAGTCTTTCCATCGCCGACCAGCAGTCGCTCGCACTCGGCGCACTCGTGCACGATCTCGATTTAATCAGCGTATCGAACACTCACGTGCTGGACATGGATTCTAACCCGCAGACCCATTCTCCCGACTTGGGAGCAAGGATGGGCCGGGCCATGGGACTATCAGCCGACGTCGTGCAAGTAATCGCACTCCATCACGAGCGATGGGACGGAACGGGCTACCCATTCGGCTTACAAGAAGACCGCACACCCCTGCTCGCCCGCATTGTCGCCATCGCCCAAGTGTTTGACGACCTGACGGCCGACAAACCAGAAGGCATACCCCTCCCCTTCGATGAAGCCATACAACAGATCGAGCAACAAGCCGGCGCCGCCTTCGATCCCGCATTGACCGAGGTCTTCTGCCTGACCATGCGAGAACAACCCAAGCAGGAGTCTACTCCGCCGAAGTAGCCACTTCGGCTACGAAGGCTAGGGCTAAAGAATATTCGGCGAAGGTGGAGCCCCACGGCTTTAGCCTACTCCGCCGAAGCAGCTTTGGCTGCGAAGGCCGGACAGCCGTGGTCCTTTTTTGTCTTCGGCGGAACCCGCCGAAGCATGTCCTCCTTCGCCAGGCTTCGGAGGACACCCGCTGCGCATTCCTCCACAGCTGTAAAGCTGTGACTTCCTACGTAGGCGGGTGAATCAAATCAGATTCAGATAGAATCATTTTAGATTCAGACAGCATACCCTGTTGGATCACTCATTATCGGGAAGAAATGGGACCTATATCTCCCCGATACCGCTCCAATCCTATCGTTTTGAATTTTTCTGCCATCGCGCATCCGCACAAATGCGCCTGGCCTGGTTCTTGCTATCCTACACAGCGTAGAAAAAACCTTGACAGGGGAAACAGATCGGTGCAACTTACGCCCCAACAGAATACCCTAGGACAATCACACCTAGGGGTCTACCGAGTGGGGGGGGCGCATTCCTCAGACCCCCGAGCGTCGGTCCCGAGGAACTCTTTCATGCACCTTCCACCCGCATCCGTTACTCAAACAAGCCACTAGTACAAGAACCTGGGGGGCACATGTCGATCACCACGGCAGAAAACCCAACTGGGCCCCTCAATGGACACAGGCAGTCAAAGAGCCCGCAGCAACAAGGGACTACTGGAGTCATTCTCTTCACGAGCACGGGGCAGCGGTTGTTCATCAACACCGAAGCCCAGGCATTTATCAGAACACTGCAACCACTATCGACTAGAGAAAACGGCGCCTGCCTCATTCCCGAACAGATCCACACCGTAGTCCGAGACCTCATCGGTCACTTGATGCAATGCGGGCATCCCGAGGATTGCAAGTCCATCCAAGTGGAACGGCTCTGTTCTGCCAACGATCAGCGATTCCTCCTTCGGGGATTCTGTATTCCTGATGAACCTCTCGCGCAGAACAGCAGATTCCTGGTCATTATGGAAAAGCTACGTCAGCAAGAACTCCAATGCCCAGATACCAACATCCAGCAACGCTATCACCTGACCGAACGTGAACAGATGGTCATCATTTATCTCATGCTCGGTTTCACTAACAAAGAGATTGCCAACCGAATGCATCTGAGTGAATACACCGTCAAGGAACATCTCAAGAGAATTATGCATAAAACAAAAACCACGACCCGAACAGGCCTCTTGGCTCGCATGATTTTCCCGACGCCTGAAGAGGTCATCCCGGACGTTTTTTCTGGAATGTTAGGAGTCGAACATCATGTGCCGCCTCTTGCGCAGTGAAAGACGTGCAGGCCATCGGATTCTCGCTGTGCCACAACGGTTTTTCCGCACCCTGTTAGACGAGTATTTCCCTCATGGATGAGACAGCACTGGTATCCGGAAATAGGAGGTAGCTCGATGAAACGAACAACCGTATCAAGATGGAGTATCATCATCGGACTTGTCGTCAGCCTTCCGCTTGCGGTGAGCGCGGAGGAAAATTCAACCGCACTCAAATCGGTTGCGAAAGAGGTCACCGGGCAGAATACGCAGGCTGGACAAGTGACGAAAACTCTCCTCTATCAGCCCCCTCGAGGTCTCGGTGCTCCTTCGGCTGGTCGGCGGGTGGGAGGAGGGACTCGCGGGACAAACAAGTCTGTCCCGGTCCTGTCCGTGCTTGCCCCTGGTCACACCGGTCAAACCGTACGTGAACAGCCTGATCTCTATTGGTTTGCCTCAGGCGTAGTGACCGACCCGGTAGAATTGACCTTGACGCTTGAGAAAGGCGATACCCCCCTGATGGAAAAGCGATTGCCGGTGCCCACGAAGGCTGGGATACAGCGGGTACGCCTCGCAGACTACGGGGTAAAACTGATTCCCGGTGAACGCTACAACTGGTCCATCGCTCTTGTCCTCGATCCTAAGCGTCGCTCCAAAGACATCATCGCAGTGGGCGCCATCGAGCGAGTCGAACGCGCCGATATGAATCCTGCATTCTTGGCAGCGGCTCCCACAACCGATACCTTGTATCGATTCGCAGCAGATGGGTTATGGTATGACGCCGTGATGGCCATTTCAGAACTGATCGAATCGTCGCCAGCCGATATGAACCTACGAAAGCAGCGGGTCGATTTGTTGGATCAGGCAGACTTACGAGAGATCGGAAGCTTTGATCTGACGATTCAGGATGGAAAGGCCGGGTAAGGACCGGAAGAGGCCATCATCGAGAGGGAGCTTGGGGGAATGACTCCTGAGTAGGCGTTTCCTCCCGCGCGTCACCCATGACCCTGTAAACCATAAGGGTTTGTTCTTTGCCTTTGACGCTGACCTCTCCGATCCGATCAAGCACGAAGCGATCCTCAAGATAGCGCTTCGTGCTCTCTTCGATCAAGATCCGGCACGATCGCCGACCCGGTGCCTCTTGAACGAGATCCCGATCCAAGCTTTCTAATCGCGCTGCCGTATTCACCGCATCACCAACCGTCGTATATTTAAGCCGCTCCGACGTGCCGACACTCCCGGCAACAACCGGTCCGGTGTGAATCCCAATCCGCATCCCGACCGTCGCGAGGCCATCCTGTTGATGTCGGAAGTTGAGCCGATGCATCGCCTTCTCCATGTCGAGAGCACACGTCACGGCATTCACCGCATCCTGGGCGATCTCCTCCTCCGAGTTACGTGGAAGCGGCACACCGAAATTTGCTTTAATCGAATCCCCTGCGTAATCATCGATGACACCTCCATGTTTGATCACCAGCCCCGCCATGACATCCAGATACGCATTGACCCACTGCATCAAAGCCTCAGGAGTCATTTTTTCTGACGCGGCCGTATAACCCTTGAAGTCGGAGAAAAAGACCGTTGCGATTAATTGTTGCGACCGAGGACGACCATCCTGCAAAAACTGCTCGCGCTGTCGCCAGACGGCTTCAGCCACTTCCCCGGACACGTGCTTGGAGAACAGATGCATCAGAAGGGCCCGCTCCTTCCGTTCATGACTCAACACCCAGATCGTCACAATCGACCCAGAGAGAACCCACGCCAGGGATGGTGGCACGAGCGGGATCCACCATCCCTGATCAAACGCAACAGCCACCACAGCGCCAAGGATGAACAGCCCGCCCGCTGAACCCAGCGCAAGCCGCCACGGAGAACGCGTCCATACACCAAGAACGGCGCCTACCACCCCCCACAAAATAGTCCACAGCCACTCCAGCGATTCATTGGGCGTGGCAATCGGGCGACGCCCTTCCAACGCGGCGCCAAGAAACTGACTGATGATATGGGCATGGACAGCAACCCCGGGGATCATACGACCGGTGTCATTCCCTGAGCTGAACGGTGTATGGAACAGATCGGGAACGCTCTCTGCCGTGACACCAAAAAGGACGATTTTGTTCCTAATCGCCTCAGGAGGGACCTGACCGGTGAGCAAATCGGTCAATGAGAATGAGCGTGGCTGGCTATGTCCTCGGTAAAAATCCACCAATATTTGATACCCGCCGGCGTCAGCTCGAATGTATCCACCGTCGTAAGGCCCAAACCGCCGGAGGGTGGTGGGCCCCAGGCGAAGTTGCTCAGGATCGTCAGGGTCTGGCTGCGCGCCAACCCCCTCCTCAGCAAGAAACAGAAACGCCAATCGAAGCGCGAAGGCATAGGCTGTTTGCTCTCCGGCCTCTTGGAATAGCAAACCACGACGAACAATGCCGTCGGAATCGATGAGAATATCGTTGAACGCAACCTGCTCGGTCCCCGCCAGCGCCGGAGGCGGAGGAATACCGGCCACCGTGCCACCACCCAATTTTGTCACCGTAATGATCTGAGGATGTTCGGCAAAGACCCTGTTCAGGTCTGTGTGACCGGGATCGACGGGAATATCACGATAGATATCGACCCCGATTGCGCGCGGCTGGAACTGCATGAGCCGCTCCAGTGCCTCAGCCAGGATTGCATCGGTAATCGGCCAGCGTCCTTGCCGTAAAATATCCTGCTCGGTGACCGCGATCAGCACAATGCGGGGATCCGCCCCCTCGGACCCTCGATGAGATTGGATCAGCCAGTCGTAGACGGTTAATTCAACAGGCTCAAGGATAGCGGTGCTCCGGATGCCGAGGATGGAGAGGGCGCCCAGCACTCCCGCAAGAATGCTGACAGTAACAAGCGATTGGCTAAGCTTGAGGAGAGTGCTCACGGCGAAAGCATAGACTAGCAGGTGTTAACAAACAATCTGACCATGACCGAAACGCAAAGCTCGGATGCTCACAGACTCGCCCAGAAGCAACAAAGGCTGTTCAGAAAGGCCGTCCAGCAAGGCCGCAGCCGATGAAAGCACCGGAGGCGTACCCTCTGGGGTACGTTGAGGATGCGTTCAAGGCGAGAACGCCGCTGGCGGACTTTATCAACAGCCTGCTACAACCAATTATTAAGCAACAAGAAAGCCGCCCAATAGGCGGGATGACTGTACTCAGGATTGTCGAGAAATTTGATTTGTGCGCGCTGGAGCGCCATCGCTGTGGACGAGACAGAATCATTATGCAGTTGTTGATAAAACTCCGTGACCAGCTGGGAGGAAGCTTGGTCGTCAAGGAACCACAGCGACGCCAACGCGCTCCGCGCCCCCGCCTTAATCGCCACGCCGGCCAAACCGAGCGCGGCCCGGTCGTCCCCTGCAGCGGTCTCGCAGGCACTGAGCGTGATCAGGGCCAAGGGTTCCTCGCGAAAACGAAGCATGCCCACGTACTCTTCCAGCCGGTCCATCGTCATTTTCCCGTCATAGGCCAGCAAAAACGTTTCGTTACTGTCGCTCTGGAACTGCCCATGAGACGCGATATGCATGACCGAGTAGGGATGCGTTTTCAGTTCTTCCTCCACCCGAGACATCATAAATTGTTTATTCAGGAGGCTGGTCCCGCCATACAGTTGATGAATGGTCTCCAACTCGCGCGAGACATGGGGCAGCGCCGGAAAATCCTGCACGGCCTCGGTGATACCCACGGAGAGCAGTTTGATGCTTTTGCGGTCGAGCGGACGAGGATTCGTGAGCGTGACGCCGGGGGTCGTCGCCACAGCATATTTCTTGATGAGAAATTGCGTGCCGTCATGCAGCGCCGCCAATGGGATTGTCCGAAGCGCACCGTCAGGCACAATGACCAGCGTGTCGATTCCAGCATCGGCCCACAGCGGCTCAATCGGTTCGATCAGCCACCCGTACAACGTCTTGGCATGGGAAAGATATTGCCGAGTACTGCGTTTCTCCAGGAAGTTTCGAAAGGCACGGATTTCCTCCGTCAAGGCCTCAGCACCGATTGGAACAGTCTTTCTCACCATGCCAGAAGGCAGACTCACGAGGATTTCCAGCCGGTCCTGCAACATGATGGGATAAATCACGGCTGCAGTCTTCGACACCTGTTCCAGACCCGTGGCATGGGACTTCGCAGCTTGTACACAATCATCCTGAAAGTAGTCTTGCAGCTCCGCCACTTTGAACAGTTCAACCGTGTCGCGGGCTTCACGTAATGCGGCCTCGCGATGCTGTGGGTCCGCCTTCTCGTCAGACCCCTGAAGCAGGAGATCGGCCAACTCAAAGTACACGCCTCCAACCGTCTCACGAAAAGAGGCGTCCGGCTGATCTTCAGCGACAGCGGCGGAGACTTCCTGGCGGATAGACTGAACCGCAATGATCGACTGCCGATACGCACTGATCGCCTCCCCGGGCCGTTTGAGCGCTTTCAACAGCCGACCCGCTTGCCAGTGCCACCGGTAGAGCGCTTCTGGCGCCGCCGCTTCCCGGCTCATCAGAATGGCGTGTCGCGTCACATCGAGCGCTTCCGTGTACCGACGCTCATCCTCATAGAGCTTCCCCAGATACCCCCACGCAAAGGAGGAACCCCGACGGTCGCCAAGTTGATCGGCAATTCTCGCCGCGTCATGAAGGGCTTTGAACGATGCGAGCGTGAGTTCTCTGTTCTGATCAACGAGTACAGGACGCAGCTTGGCATACGTCAGCCCAGCCGTGATGAACACGCTGATCTGTTCATGCGAAGGTTCAAGTCCGCGTAAGATATCCACGGCCTGATCGAGCCTTGGTTGGCTTTCACCATACTGCTTTAGGGGCAACGACACGCGGGCAGCGTTGACCAAGCTCGTAGCCGCCAGAAGCTTCGCAGGAACAGCCTGAGCCGTTTGGGAACTTTCTGTATAGGCGGCCAGCGCGTCGGCAAACTTTCCCTCTGTAGCGGCCAGGTTTCCCACGTCGTTCAAGATGGCGGCGGTCAACGATGCCTGGGGAAGCGCCTTGGCCAACCGGAGGGATTCTTGTAGCGACCGTTCAGCCTCTGCGTGCTGACCAGCAAGGTGATAGAGGCGGCCGGTCCTCCAAAGAATCCGTACAGGCAGGAGAGAATCGTCACGGTCCGTTACGAGGGCCTTGGCTTGATCAAGCTGAATCGCCGCCGTCCGATACCGGCCAAGCGACTGATAGGCTTCGGACAGACGGATCAACGCGTCGATCCGATCCTGGCGCGCACCGGACGACCGCTCGTAGGCCGCCACGGCTTGTGTCCAGCGCTCGACCGCCTGCTCAAAATCCCCGTGCCGATACGCCTCGCTGCCATCTTTCATGAGCTGATTGACCGGAGGCGCCTCCTTCGCATAGAGATCAGCGCCAATTCCTAGACAGAGCCACAGAGAAAGCATCACGAGAATAATGCGTGTCATGACGGTTCTCCTTGCCACGTACCGTGGCGCGTGAAACACGAGACAAGCGAGAATGACGCGGAATGGACAGATAGGATTCCCATCGTGTCTCGCCTATCCCGCCCAACTCACTCTGCTAACCTGCATCTGCAGAATGCTCAAAAAGGCCAGCCAGCAAGGCCGCAGCGAACTATCACTTTTTAAGGGGTGGCTGGGATGATCCCAACTGCGCGCGTCCAACGAGGGCCTTCGGAGGCCGCGCGTTGCGCGAGCACGGGGATCGTCCCAGCTACCCCGCCCCCTTTTCAGCATTCTGCTAGCATCCTGCTAAAATGCCTCGACCACCAACTGCAAATGCACACCATAATCCTGCAAGTTTGTGTGGCGAGCCTGGGTAGGAGGATTCAGACGATGCCCCCAATACAACTCAAATCGGCTCCCCCGCCAGAAATTCCAGATTGTTCCCACTCCCACGCTCGCCAGCCACTCCGGAGTAGGAGTGACTTCAAGATTGACGACTTTGCTGTTCCAAGCCCGGCCATAATCGAAAAATGGCACCAGATACAGAAGTTCTTCCCCGATCGCCGACGTGTACACCGGAATACGAGCCTCAAGGGATCCCAGAAAGGCATTGTCTCCCAGCTGCGTGAACTCCCGATAGCCTCTCACGCTGTAACGCCCGCCGACCGCCATCTGCTCGATAAGGAACAGATGTTTATTCGACAGCTGCAGGTCGGCTCGCGCCAGCAACGTCACGCGCGTGGGATTTAACCGCCTGACCAATTGCGTCTGGCCCAACCAGGAAAAAAACTCTCCCGTGGCCTGGTCGGGTCCATCATTCACTTTCGCCCCCAGAACGGGAAGACCGAAACTCATCCGGGACAGAGCCGAGACGACCTGATCCTGCGTGCGATGCACATACTCCTGCGAAAAGCGGAGCGCCGACACCTGGGAAGTTCCATCGGTCGATCCACTCTGGAATTCAAACGGGACTTCAAGTAACGACGTCCTGAACGATTGCGACTGGCCGGTCAACGCCAAGGCGAATTCCTGAGACGGCGTGCGGAAGACGGGCTGCCGCAGGGTAAACCCGATCGATTCGAATTTACCGTTGATGTCCAGCGGCTTGACATTGCTCTCAATGACCGTGAAATCGGTCCTCCTGTAGTCGACGGCAAAGGTCGTGTCGTAGGGAGTGAATGGGATCGCGTAGTGTACGTTCAAGTTCGGATTGATCCCGCTGCCATGCGCATTCACATCGGTGCCGAACGATTGACCGTACTGGACGCTGAGCGCGTCCCCGAACCCCAACAGATTGTGATGCGCGATGGTCCCCATCACACGATTGGAACCAACCCCCGGTGTCGAGAAGTTGTTGTATTCAAGCCAGGCCTTGATCGGCCGGCGCTCAGCGACCCGCACGTTCAATGCACTCTGCCCGCGCATCTCTCCTGGCCGGAGATCTGCGTTGATCCGCTCGATGCGTTGGTCGGTTTGAAAAAGCCTCAACCGTTCTTGCAGCGCATGCACGTTCACCGGTGGACCGGCGTCACGCTGAAGCCGGCTGGTGAAATAGCTGGACCGGAACCAATAATGGCCCTCCACGTTGATCCGGCTCAATGTCCCTTCAACGATCTGCAACGTGAGCACGCCATCCGCGATCGCTTGATCCGGCACCAGGGCGCCGGACGTGCTGTAGCCATGTTTCACGTACAGCAACGTCACGGCCAGGCGGAGCGCTTCCATGTCTTCCGACGTGATCTCCCGATTGCGGTAGGGATCAGTGACCTGGGCCAACTCTTGCGGCGTGAAGACCGTGCTCCCCAGGACCCTGACCTCTCGGACAAACGCTGTCACCGTGGACATAGCACCACGCTGTTCTGGAACGGGAGCGGGAGGCAAGATACTAGGCAGAGGCGGCTCTGGTGCCGGGAGTTCCTTCGGCAACGGAGTGGGAGGCGAAGGAATGGCCACCTGAGCGGGCGCTACATCAGGCAGGATCAAGACGGCCTGCAGGACCAGCGCCGCCGCAACCAATCCTCGACGAATATTCGTGAACGGTGAACGGTGAAAGGTGAAAGGTATCACGAAGGCCACCTTACCTCCCACGAACTACATGTCACGTTTTGCTTTTCACGGGTATTGAGATCTCTGCTGTGCCGAAATGATGTTCCCACGGCTTGATAGGTTTGGGAGTACATGTCCTCCCAGTCACTGGTGGCGACATGCGTTTCCAAGCTTCGCCAGTTGGATAGGCCTGGCTTCGTACTCCGGAAATGGGCCTGTGACTGCTGCGATCGGTCTGTATGAATCCCGTACAGGAAGGCGTGATCCCAACAACTCGGACGTCAACAATGGACTGGCTAAGAATCCGCCAGGCTCCACCGGCACACCTTCGCGGGCTGCGACCACAAAGGTGCTGAACTTGCCGTCTGCGGCCCGAGCGGCGCATTGTTGCGCGAGCAGAGCGGCCGCGCTGGAGAATTCGTCGGACAACGGCGCCAGCTCTCCACCGATGTTCTGCAGCGGCGACTGGATATTGATGGTTCCGCTGATACCGAGTGTGGACGATGCGTCAACGATACTGGCAGGATCCCTGATAAAGGCAGATGTTGCAATAATATCGATCGCCCCACCCGTTCCCGCAAAGGCCTTGGCAACAATCTGTGCGCCCTGCAAGACTACGAACTGTGGGTCAATCGTGATATTGCCGCCGGCAGTGTCGTTTGCGCTGCCGGCCACCGACGTACTGACTTGGCCATTGACCACCCGGACCATCTCCGGAGTGATAATGGTTATTTGCCCGCCGCTGGCCTGGGTAGCTTCCGTGGTCATTGAGCTGTTTTGCATGACAAAAGTCGAGCCGCTGCGAACCGTGATGTTGCCGGCATTACCATCCCCGACCACTTGCTCGACAGGTAGACCATCGATCAGCACGGTCTCCTTCACCACCAGCGGCGCATTGCTGTTCGCCGTAATTAAGGTGCCATTGGAAAGTTGCACGCTGTGCGCGGTGATGGACACGTCTCCACCACGGTTCGCTACTGCCGACGTGGCCACAGTGCTCCCGTCACTCGTGAAGCTGCCTGTGGCCGTGATGACCACATTTCCCGCCGTGCCCGGCGCCCGAATCGTACCATCATCCGGGTTGGTAACGGGCGTCCCAATACTGGCACTGCTGATGCTGCTGCCGTCGGTCAAGGTGAGTGTACCGACGTTCATCGCAATGTCGCCGGCCCGACCAGTGCTGAAGGGGACGTCTTCGCTTCCGCTTTGGCTGTTGATGCTGGCGCCGTTCATCAGACTCACAATCCCCCCGTTCACCACCACGTCCCCCCCGCGGCCGCCAATTTCGCTTGAGGTATTCGTCACGATCGAACCGTTGTCCAGGGCCAACCGATCAGCCGTAATCGTTACCTGGCCGGAATTTTGTGCGAAGGATCGACTCAAGATTTGTCCATCAGCAGAGATCACGACCGAATCGGCTTTGACCGTCACATTCCCTGCCGGCCCTGCTGATGATGCACTGCCTGCAGAGATCACCGCGCTATCCGTGATGGTCAGCGTCCCGGCATTGACTGTGAGGTCGCCGGGCAAGCCAAGGGCGGATTCCGAGACAATACCGGCAACACCAGAGAGCAGCACAGAGCCAGCCTTGCTTCCAGGTCCCTTCAGTCCCTGCACCGTCACCGTCCCACCGGCTGCAGCGCCTTCATTAAAACTCGTGGTGCTACTCGTCATTGAGGAGCCACCTACGACGTTGAGCCCCTGGACCGCCACCACAATATCTCCGCCACGACCAGTGATATCCACGATCCCATCACCATCCAGATCGGTTCCATCCGCAGTGGTGGACGATGTGATGAACGAGGCCTCATCCAAGTCCAAGGATGTGGACGTGATGGAGATTCGCCCGCCGCCCTCGCCTAGATTTTGCGCTTCGCTGGCTATTCTACTGCCGCCTGAAAGCAGTACTGAGTCGGCTACACTACCCATTCCTAGTCGCCCTTGGACCGTGACATTCCCGCCTGCTCCTCCATTGATATCCGGCACCCCATCAAAATCCAGATCGCCTCCACTGGTAGTGCTCAAAATAGTCGATCCACCCAGGAGGCGTAACGTTCCAACATTCAGGAAGAGATCCCCACCCGGGCCAGGCCCGGTCTTTTCCGTACGAATCTCTGAAAGATCCGATAGGTGTAGGTTCCCCGCCTCGATCACCACGTCGCCTCCCCGTCCAGACCCGGAGGTTCCCACGATGATCTGCGCGCCAGTGGAGAGTGCGACATCCTGCGAGACGCGAATGTCGACGGCAGTATTTTCGCCATCCACCGCCCCTGTTGAAGTGGCCCGGATCGCCGAAGCATCCATAACAACGAACTGACCGCCGCGCACCAACACGGTCCCGCTGTTTCCATTGCCGATGGGAGTTCCAAACTCGTCAAACTGTCCGCCCACGTCCAGCAAGGCGATTTCCTTGATCGTCACCGTCCCCATCGCAGCAAACGATCCGGTTTGGAAGCTGGGCACAAGCACCTCTCCAGGCGAGGCGACAGACACGAGATTCAGTTGGCCGCCAGGCGCGCGAAGGTTAGCGGCTTGCACGGTAATATCACCACCCACCAACGACAACGATTGCCCTTCAGGAACTTGAAGGATGCTGCCCTGGACTGTAAGGGGAGCTGGAAGCTCCGGACCTGCGAATCCGAAGGCTACCACGGGCGCGACCGAGAGAGACCCCAACGACGCCGGAGAGGAGAGCATGTCAAAGAGTGTTGACGTGCCCTCGAACCGCAGATAGTCGGCGGTGCTCATGCTCACCGACCCACCCACATCAAACGAGCCTTGTGGTCCAAAAACGATGCCGGATGGATTCACCAGGAACACATTCGCATTGCCGAAGTCCGTGGTTCGAATGGTGCCATCAATGCTTGAAATGTTCCCGCCTGTGACGCGACTGATGATGTTCGAGGTTTCTAGCCCAGTGTTGTTGAGGAAGTTGGCGATATCCCCTGGGCCTATGCTGAAATCTCCGAAGCTGTGAAAGAGGTTGAGGCCATTCACTCCAGGTCTGGTCCCTCCGGTAATGTTGTACGCCCCACCGGAAGGCGGTTGAACATCTGTGCCAAGACCGCTTGAGGTGATGTTCGTCACCCCCGACACCTGCGTGTTCCCGACAGCCGGCGCAAGCATGAACAGAACCAGTGTCAGGATGAGTGTCCACAGGAAGGCCTGCCCGATTGAATTGGAATGGCGCCACCGTGCAGAGCTCGTATCCATCTTCATCCTCTCGTTCGTAACAGATGGGAGCAGCATTTGCTGCTCCCTGCATGGCAACCTTCGAGCTTTGTGAGACCGAGCCACGACCCTTCGTTATCGATCGAAGGGTCGCGGTGGGATGTGTGAACCTAATAGGTATCACAACGAACTAGTGTTCTTCGATACCCAGGTTTTTTTCCTTTCGTTAATCAAAATTGTTTGTGAAGTGGCACGCCGCACCACCGCTACTAGCCAGAGGCGGGACAAAAATACCTGTTGCGGGATTGCCGCCGACGCCGACGCCACTGCAGTTGCTGCTGCCAAAATGCCAATTGGCTGGGTTATTAAACTCCTCGATGGAGTAGGTCCCTGCCTCCACTGGCACAATGACATCCCCCACCCCTTCGCCATTGGTCTCGACCGTAGCATCCGTGGTCGTGGGTCCTACGATATGGAAATTGAAGATTAACGAGGGGCATGCTCCATCGCAAAAACTAAGTTGCTTGCTGATCCTGATGAAGTAACTAGTGTTATTGAAGGTGCACGTCACATTGCCTCCCGCCACGACCACGACCTCATCTGTGGATACCCCGCCGCCCTCGCCGCAGGAGGCACTGGTTTCCTGCCACCCGGCAATCGGGAGTTCGGTGATGCTGTATGTCCCTACATTCACTGTCACGACGGTGGACCCAGAATTTGCCCCGCCCATTGGGATCGTCTGGGTGGATGGAGAAGGTCCGCTGATATTGAACGTAAAGGTATCGCTTGTCTCTCCACCGCCCGGCCCACTCGTATTCTTCGTAATCGTGATCGTGCCAGTTTCGGGCGCTTGGGGCGCGGGCTCCACTGGCACGGCCCCGGACGCCATAAAGGCAATCTGATCGAGCGCCGCCGCGGTGGCAAACTCGATGTTGACACTCCTCACTCCGGCTGCGCAATCCGGAGGGTCGGTTGCGGGGCTGTTGACCGTGGCGAGAAACGCCTCGAGCCTATCAATAAATGCGCTGAGATGCGGACGATTGGGGTATCGCCCCTCTAACCATTGTAGAAACCCCAAGAGATTCGTTAAGAATGCGATGCGCCGTTCTTGTGTGGCACTGACCTCAGCGATGGTGCAGTGTGCTCCAACCGCATCGTCACCATTCACCAACACAAATGAGTCCGGACCCTTTAATGTGACCGTCATAGTTGCGTTATAAGCCGGTTTGCATATATTCCCGGAAACAGTACCATCTTGATCGCAGAGAAATGTGGGATAGGTTGGATTCACCTGACCCAGGGTGGTATTCGAGAGACCATTGAAACTCACGATGGCCGCCGTGGGGCCCGCGACGGTCAAGCTCAGCGGCTGGCTATTGGCACCACTAGGGCGTAAAATATTGACACTCTGAAGGGCAGGACTAAATGTTCCCTTCCCCGGAAATGTCACCGAATTTTGGAGGTTATTGCATGCGCCCGTCGCTGTTCCGTTTCCGGCACAGGCATTACTAGTAGTCGGCCCTGCACGGAACTCGCCGCCGGCCCTCATGGCCCATACATAATTCCCGGCATTGGCCACATTGACAGCGGAGTCAAATGTCTGGGACGTGGTGATGGTCAATTTGTGTGTTTCGTTGGTGTTGGCGGCAGCGGAACCCCAGTTCGTCACCGCTGGGATAAATTGCACCCCGATTAACGAAAACTTATCGCCGCCAGCGTTGTCGCCAACTCTCAGTCTCGCCGTTGCGCCGGGGGCATTCCGGACATTATACGACCGCTGAACCCCCCCCACAGCGCCGAGACCGGCAACAGTCAGGTTCGTGTTAATCGCGTAGCAGGCCGTAAAGCCCGCGCTCCGTTCAGTCGTAGTACAGGTCGAAGATGTTGTAATAAGAATGGAGGTGTCGGTCCCTGAATCGACCTTGAGTTTGAGTGTCGGAGTTCCGGCTTCCGACGGAAGCGGCGCCGTCAGGCCCGCCAGCACTCCGACGAACAGCAGAGTAGAGACAAGCCCAACCCCCTGTAGATACTTTTGCAGATACCCCATGGCGCCCTCCTTAGCGGATGTTACTACGTTGTTCCCCACAGCACGTCTCTTCTGTATCCACTACCCCAACCTTATTGCCCCGCTTCACCACTACGGGTCCAGTCTTGCTCGATCAATTCCATGGCGCGCGCCCGGACCCGATCGTCATCATTCTCGAATGCCAGGATCAAGGGATCGATCGATCCAGCCGGCGCGGTTAGCACCCAGATGTCCAGGGCCCGGAGCCTGGTGTCAACATCCGGCGAGGCAAGGTCTTTCGCGATCCACTTGGGTATGACGAGGGCATCCATTGGGTTTGCCGGCTTTGTCGATGGGGCCGGCACGGAGCTTGTCGTATTTTCCGAAGCAAGGGGAGCGGGGCTTGTCTTCGCGTGACTCGTGGCCGAGGCGAAGAGATCGCTTCGTGACGGCTGGTTCTTCTGAGACAAGGACGGCTCACCCTTGCTTGCAGGCGAGCCAAGAATCGAGGCATTATCAGGCGAAGCCGGTCCACAGCCGACCAGCCCCGCGAGGAGCAACAGGCTCATGGACAGCGCCAGACATGGACAGGACGGAAGCAGGGACGGTCTTGCGAGGCGCATGCCTTCAGGCCTTTCAGGTGACGTAGTCAATGAACAGGTACCCGGTAACCATACAAGGAAAACCCCACACTCCCGATCGTGAATCTGTGCATCTTCTTATACGCTGCGCAGTTTATACGGCCCGCCCGATTTTCATACAATCCCCACAGATGAGTCCCCCTCAATCGAGGGGATACCGCCATGCCGGGAAAGCCGCTATAGGTAGGCGCTAGCAGGATGGCTGTGCGAGACACTTGAGGAAGTCCTGAGTCCTGAGTCCTGAGTTCTGGGTGAGAGGCGGAGGGAAAGGGCGGAACCGGCACCGTTAGCCAAATAGGGTTTCGAGTAGCTGTTCCCGGCTAATTTTGAAGTGCGTGCTCACGTCGTAGAGAATTGCCGAGAGGGTACCAATACGAAGCGGAGAATGTAGCGGAATCGTGAGATGATGTTCGCCATGCTCGTACGTCGTGAGGCAAACATGGCTACCGGTTTGGCGGTTACAGAATACCCGAGCTTGCGAAGAGAGTGAGCAAGATCGCTTCCCGACAAATCACGGGGAAGCCTCATACGCCAATAACTTCCTCGCGGACATGGTGAAGACGGACGATTTTCGGGGCCTTCCCTTCCTCAAAATGACAACGCACTGCATCACGAACCTTGACAGACAACTCCGCAAGCGTGTCTGCTTCGGTAAAAATAGATTCTCCGAGGGCGCGCGCGACGAACCCTCCCTCCGGGGCCTCTTCGACCATGAAAATCAATTCATTCATCGTCGTCCTTTAAGAATGCTCGGCGGTTCCTTTTCCTACATACTATTCCGGCCGCTCGGTAATGTCCAGCCCTTCTCGATTCGGCAGGAAAAGCTAGCAGGGTGCGACAAAAGTCCGCCAGCCAGTCTTGTTCATTTGGTCTGTTCGGTCTGTCTGGTGTGTTTTGTTGCTTGACCCAGAGACTCCAAACAAACTAAATAAACAAGACTGGTTCCCCTCCCCACTTCCATGAATATAGGGAAATTGGTGATGACGCAGCAACCCTCCCCTGATGCGAAAAACCAGCCGAGTACCGACTTCGCGCAATTGAGCAAGTCTGATGCGTTAGAGCTTCTCCACTACAAAACGGAGCTTGAGGCAGTCGAACGCATTAGCCAGGCCCTGTTTCAGTCGATCGATCTCGATGAGCTCGTCGAAACGACCCTTCATATTGCGCTGGAAGAAGTGGGGGCTGAAGCGGGCTCGATTCTACTCGCAGACCCGGAGAAAGAAGCGCTGATCTTTCAGTATTCGATCGGTGACAAGCCTGTCCCTCGTGGAACGGCCATTCCCTGGGATAAAGGTATTTCCGGCGCCGTCTTCCAATCCGGGGAGGCCAGGATTTCGAACCAGGTTGCCCACGACTCCAGCCACCTTCACCAGATTGACCAGGCCACCGGCTTCGTCACGCGAGACATGATCACCGTGCCACTCCGGCGCTGGCGAGGCGAACCGATCGGTGTGCTGAACGCGCTCAACAAACGAGCCGGGCCGCTCACGAACCACGACCTGGGACTCCTCACGATCATTTCCGCTTTTGCCGCGCTGGCGATTCAACAGGCGAAGCAATTCGATGACGCCAAGAAAGCTGAAATGATGACGCTGCTCGGCGACATCGGTCATGACATGAAGAACCTCCTCACCCCAGTGCAGACAGGGGTGGAGCTACTGCGGGAGGAACTCAACGAGCTGTTCTGCGGGATGAGCCCTGCTCAATTGAGCGAGAAGAAGGCAGACAAGGACATCTGCGATGAAGCCGGTGACATGGCGCAGAACGGCATCCGGCGGCTGCATGATCGTGTCAAAGAAATGGCCGACTGCGTCAAAGGGTTGAGTGCGCCGCCCGACTTCGCGCTCTGCGCGGTCGGGCCGGTCGTCCTCGAAGTGTTTCACACCCTGCAGGGCCTGGCCCGGGATAAGCAGATTACCTTGCGGACTGAGGGTCTTGAATCACTGCCAGAATTCCACGCCGATGAGCGGAGGCTCTACAACGCCTTGTACAATCTCATCAACAATGCCATTCCTGAAACACCACCGGGAGGCTCGATCACGGTGCGGGGACATCTCGATCGGGACACGGGGAATATTGCGCTCGCTGTGGCAGACACCGGGCGTGGGATGTCTCCTGATATTCGAGACCGGCTCTTCTCAGCCAATGCGGTCAGCACCAAGAAAAGCGGCACTGGACTCGGAACGAAGATCGTGAAGGACGTGGTGGACGCGCACAAAGGGAAGATCTGGGTGGAAAGCGAGCCCGGTGCAGGCACGACATTCCATCTCCGCTTGCCCCTCGACCCCACGACCGGGCATGCTTAACCCGCATGATTCACGAAGGTTTCTACTGCACCCGCCGATACGCCGCTACGACAGGCCTGACGGCGGGCGGGCTCGCCGCTCAGTCGGTCAACATACTGTTCAAGTATGCTTCCCTCCCTCGCGGCTCCGCGCGCCCGTCTCGCGTGGCGTCTCGGCGGTTTCGTCACGAACCCTCGTGAATCATGCGGGTTAATGCTTTTGAAGCGTCGTTCGTGAAGCGCAGGACGGAATGACACAAGCTGAGGCAGAGGTTAAGGGTGATCGAAGACCTGACTTTCCTCAGCTCTGCCTTGGCCTCAGCCTAAACTTTGTCTCTCGATCAGCCCTTGTTGGTAGCCTTGTTCAGGGCGCCTAGCAATTGCTCTTGATTGACCGGTTTCGCGAGGAATTCTATGCCGGCGTCCTTGAACAGTTTGGCGGATTTATCCATCATTTTCGATCCGCTCACCACCACGATCGGGCAAGACGGGAACTGGGAACGCAAATACGGGACCACAATGACCTCGTTGATCTTCGGCATATTCAGATCGGTCACAATCGCGTTCAATGGCTGCTTGTTCGCTCCCGATTTTACCAGGGCGACTCCCGATTCCGGATCTTCGGCTTCGTCTACATCGTACCCGGCCTTTGTTAATATGAGCCGCGTGGCTTTTCTCACGTCCGCCTCATCGTCCACGACCAGCACTCTCCCTTTGCTCATAATGTCCTTCCTCCTTTTCCAGGTTAGGCCCTTTGCTCTCACCCTCTCCGGGCGGTGACGGTACAGGTATACGGAATAAAGATCAATGCCTATCCCCTCAGATGAGGGGATACCTGGCTGAGGAGATTACCGTCGAAATTTCTCGGCTGTTGCCTTATGCTTACGCATACTTCGAACTCGTCCGGGAAATGGATCGACATGACGACTCCACAACCCTCCGACAGGACATCGCATCAATTGCCCCAACCCGAATCGCATGAAGCGCTTCTACAGCTCCTTGCCAGACGAGAACGGGAACTCGCCGCTGCGCGGCGAATGTCGGAAGTCTTCTCTCAACACATCAAACTACAAGACCTGCTGGAACAAGGGCTACACATCGCACTGGATGTCGTGAGTGCGGAAAACGGCTCCATACTGCTGGCCGATACCGACAAGCGCACCCTCGTGTTTTATCATTCCATCGGTCAAAAACCCGTGCCATCGGGCACTGAAGTGCCCTGGCATGAGGGCATCGCCGGAACGGTCTATAGAACGGGCGTGCCTGAAATCGTCCCTGACGCACAGACCGATGCCCGTCATTTCAAGAAAGTCGATGAAGCGACCGGCGCCGTGACCCACGACATGATTACCATTCCTCTCAAGCGTTGGGAGGGTGACCCCATCGGCGTCATACAGGTCATGAACAAACGCGGGGAGGGAGTCCTCGGTCCAGACGATCTCGCCATTCTCACCATTATCTCCGCGCTCGCCGCCGCAGCGATTGAACATACACGCTTGGTGGAAGCCGCCAAGCTTGCCGAGGTGGCACAGTTGATAGGCGACATTAGCCACGACATCAAAAATCTCCTCATGCCGATCGTCTGTGGCACAGGAATTTTACAGTCCGAAATCAACGAGCTGCAGAATTACATACCCGATAGTGAAACCAAACGGGCGAAGGCGAGTCGCGAACTCTGCGATGAAGTGATTGCCATGCTCAAGGACGACGCGCACCGGATTCACGATCGCGTCGCGGAAATCGCGGACGCGGTCAAAGATGCCAGCACCCCGCTTGATTTTTCCGCATGCGAAGTGGCCGGCATTGTCAGCAACGTGTTTCGCTCGCTAGGGATTCTTGCCCGGGAAAAACACGTCCGACTGCTGACCGAGAATTTGGAGTTGCTCCCGTTGATCGTGGCAGATCAGCGACGCCTCTATACGGCTTTTTTTAATTTGATCAACAACGCGATCGCCGAAGTGCCCGCAGACGGCTCCGTGACCGTGTGCGGACAACCCCCGACCGTTGAAAACAAGATCGTGGTTTCGATCATCGATACAGGTCGCGGGATGCCGCCGGAGGTGAGAGACCGGCTCTTCACCAAACACGCCATTAGCACCAAGCCAGGCGGAACGGGACTTGGCACGAAAATCGTCAAAGACGTGGTTGAGGCTCACGGAGGAACAATCTGGGTTGAAAGTGAACTGGGAGCTGGAACGAAGATACATATCCGACTGCCTCATGCGCCGGGAGAGTCGACATCGCGTCCCCCGTGAAGCGTATCTCGTGAAACGCGAAACGAGATACAGAAGATGCCGGCAACGTCTCTTGTGAGTGAAACCTCTCAATCCGAAACGAAAAACGCTTCACGAACGACGCTTCACTGGTCTCGCGGTACTGACGTCCTACTCAAACACCGCCTGTTCTCCAATCGCCCGCCTCACTGCTTCCAACAGCGTTTGTGCCTGGGCCGGCTTGATGAGATAGTCCACCACACCCAGCTTGAACAGAGCAGCAGCTCCCTGGACATCAGGGTGTCCGGTCAGCACGATGACGGGCACTGACGGAAGCTTCGCCCGAATGAATGCAATGAGGTCATGTCCTTTCACCTTTGGCAATGCAATGTCGCAGATGATTGCTCGGACTGAGAGACCGGATTGGATCGTCGCCATCGCGTCTTCACCGTCAGCTGCTTCAAGAACTTCGTAGCCACCTTGTTTCAGCGCGAGGCTCACCGTTTTTCTAACATGCTCTTCATCGTCAATAATGAACACTCTCCCCAATGACATGCTCATCCTCGCAGCATCAACTGAGAAAAACCAAATCGATCAGATGGGCCACACGAACCTGATCAACCTGTCTCGCTCGTTCCGCGAGGATCGCTCGGCTATCCCAAGCGATGTTCTCGTGTCATCCCGGGCAGGCTATCGAAGGTCCGTGAAGTTATTATAGTCTTTCCGCAGCCTGCGAGGCTATCCCCTCTAGACTCCCCCCTCGTTTGAGTCTATTCACTCGGATCCCGCGACCCAGTACATTGTCGCGTATTGCCGCATGAGCCTTTCCTGTAAGATACAGTACCAAGGCGCGAATGGGTACATGACGATGAAAGAGAACGGAAAACCGCGTGGAGCCTAGAAGGTGAATATTCGAGCTCTTGGCTGTTATGGCTCTGACGCGCTTCTGCAACGTACAACCGGGCCGCACACCTGCAACACATGCGGATTCTTACTGAACGGCACTCTTCTTCTTGACGCCGGAACTGTGGCAACCAAGCTATCATTCAACGAGCAGAAACAGATCCGCCATATTATTCTTTCACACCTCCATTTCGATCATATTAAAGGACTGCCCACGTTAGCTGACAATATCAGTGAGCAGATGAGCACCCCGATCGTTGTGGCGGCTATCCCTGAAGTGATTCATGGACTACAGCGTCACATCTTCAATACGGATGTCTATCCGGACTTTTTCAGCATCCCTACGCCGGAACAACCCACCCTGACTTCGTCATGCCTGAAACCCGGACATGTGTATTCGTTCTCAGGGATCGAAGTCACGCCAATCCTCGTAAATCACACCGTCCCATCGACAGGATTCATTGTGCAAGATCGTTCCTCTGCATTCGTCTATAGTGGAGACACCTATTCCACTGATGAGCTGTGGCACGAAGCGCACCGCATCCCTCATCTCACAGCCGCCTTTATTGAATGTTCCTTTCCAAATTCTATGAGTGAACTCGCCCGCATGAGCAAACATCTCACACCGGCCTTGCTTGCACAGGAAGTCAGAAAACTCGATCGAGACGATATATCGCTGTACGCCTATCATCTGAAGCCGGCATACAAAGATGAGATTATTCATGAGCTTCGTGAATTACATATCCCAGGGTTAGAGGTCCTTGAGGAGGACCACACGCTCACGATCTAGCAGGGTGCCGGGCACCCGTGAAGCGTATCTCGTGAAGCGTCCCTTGACCACTCGACCTCGGTCGGGCTCGGGACGCCTTGAGCCCGCCCAAGGGCGTCGTTCGCTTCAGGATTCGGACGTTTCACGCTTCACGAACGACGAGGAAGGGGCCGCAGCCTGTTAGGAGCGAGCACGCATGCACTTCGACATCACCACCGCCATCGGCATGCTGGGCGGAGTGTTCTATCTCGCCAGTCACTACATGAAAAACATGGTACCCCTGAGGGTGTTGGCGCTCGCCAGCAGCGCCCTCCTCCTGCTCTTCAGTGTGCTACACACACACTTCGACATCACTGAGTTGATCGTATTGCCGGAATTCATCCTGAACTCGATCCTGTTGCCGATCAATGCCAAGCGGTTAATAGAAATCATCAGGCTAACTAAGCAGGTCGAGCAGGCCACCGTGGAATCGCCGGTGTCCGAATGGCTCCTGCCGCACATGCATCTGCGCAAACACAAGGCAGGCGAGGTGTTGTTCCGCAAGGGCGATGTGGCCGACGAGATTGTCTACGTGGCGAGCGGCAAGCTACGGTTGCAGGACATCGACCACTTCATCGGCACGGGTGAACTGATCGGTGAGATCGGCCTGTTTTCGCCCGAAAAGGTGCGCACGATGACGGTGCTGTGCGATACCGACTGCGAGCTCTACCAGATGACCGACGAGCAGATCTACCGCCTGTATTACCAGAACCCGAAGCTAGGCTTCTTCTTCATGCGGTTGATCGTCGAGCGACTGCTGCGCGACGTGAAACGCGGAGCGATCGAACCGGGGACGGTTTAGGCCTCCCCTACTCAGGGTATCAAGGTGTTCATAGCGACATTGCCGCCACGGCAAAGGCCGATAGCGGATGCGTGATACCGAACTGACCGCCGAAAGACCAGAAGGGACATTTCTCAGCAATAACAACGCCCTACAACAGATCGAGCAACAAGCCTGCGCCGCCTTCGATCCCGCATTGACCGAGGTCTTCTGCCTGACCAAGCGAGAACACCCCCCCAGCGCTGAGAGATCGCCAGCCAGTCAAATTCTCTTTGCAATCCAATCTATTCCACCCGGCTTCCCTACAGTAATTTGAATTGTTGCCGATAACGAGAAAGCACTGCCATGTGTCATTCGTCCGATCGGATCGGTTCTGGTGCGATTCAGCATGGCGTGATCGATGTATCGTCTGTCGTTGAAAGGCTGGACCCCCCGATGAACGTCGATCAGGAACAGCCCGCCGGGATCAGCGCACCAGTGGATTATTCGGCGGCTCTTCTTTGGGTCGATGGAGATCGAGCCCTGCTCACCGAACTCGTCGAGATATTTCTCGAAGACTGCCCACGACGACTGCATGAACTCGAGCAGGCCGTGACCGACGGCAATGCAATTATGATCAAGCAATCCGCGCATAGTTTGAAAGGGATGGTTGCGTGCTTTGGCGCCAAACTGGCTCAGGAGCGTGCGGCTGAGATGGAAGGCCTGGGCAAGGCCGGAGACGTGACGAACACTTCAGCCCTCCTCCCGCAATTGCAGCTTGAATTCGCCCGCGTCATGAATTGCCTGATGGGGGCGGACTGGCGAGGAATGAACTGATGACGAAGAACGGCCAGGCGAACGCGCAGGCATCGCAGATGGGATGAATACATGACGAGAATTGTAGTCGCAGACGATGATCGGATGTTCCGAAAAGTGGCGGAAACGACCCTCCGTCGACAGGGGTACGACGTGGCAACCGCATCCGACGGGGAAGAAGCCCTTCAACTGATCCGATCTGAACGGCCCGATATGATCGTCCTCGATCTGATCATGCCGAAGCTCCAAGGATTCGACGTTCTCCAAACGTTGAAACAGGATGCCCTCACATCAGCCATCCCCGTGATCGTATTGAGTAGTCTGACTCAAGAACAAGATAAGCAGGAGGCATTGGATCTCGGAGCCGTCGCATACTTCAATAAGACCACCTTCTCGATGAGTGAGCTTGTGAAGCAAGTCGAGAGTACCCTCGCCAAAGGACAAGCGCCATGCCAGAGTTAAAAGTCAGCAACGAGGAACTTCAAGCACTCCTAGTGGAAGAGCTCGGGGTGATCGACCAAGCCGACTTTAACAGAGCGAGCGCACTGGCCCAACGACTCAGAACTCCCCTCATCCATACACTTGTCGAGCAAGGCCGCATCCCACAAGCATTCTTGCTGGACCAACTTGCTCGAAGCTGGAACGTCAAATTCGTCGACCTGACAATCGGCCACGTGAAGGGGGAGGTCCTCGGAACGATACAGGAAGCCTTCTCGCGTAAACATATTCTCCTTCCATTCGACCGCGATGGCGACCATCTGCACGTCGCCATGGCAGACCCTCGTGAACGGAAAGTCCTGACCGAGATTGAGCGCACGACAGGGCTGCGCGTCAGTCCGTTCCTCGCCACAGAAGCATCGATTAGACGAGCGCAACTGTTGTACAAGAAAGAATTGCGGGAGATTTTAGACCGAGCAACCACGAATAAAACAACCGAACTCACGTCGCCAAAACAACATGACGGGAACGAATCGACGATCGTGGACGCGGTCCAACGCCTGCTCCTCTACGCGGCTGTCACACGAGCGTCCGATATCCACATCGAACCATTCGAACTTGAAACCGTCGTCCGTTACCGTGTCGACGGGGTGATGCGCGAAGTCTTCAGCCTCACCCCGGCGCTTCAGCTCCCGCTGGTCTCACGGATCAAAATTCTGTCGAGTATGCGCATTGACGAGCGGCGCACCCCGCAGGACGGTCGATTCGAAGCCAACCTCGACGGCTTCAAAATAGATCTCCGTGTCGCATCAATTCCCACCCAGTGGGGAGAAAAAATCGTCCTCCGAATCCTGTCAAAGGACAATGTCATCATTGACTTGGAGGATCTGGGACTCGTGCCCCACGATTATCAAATTATTCTTCGGAATATCATGAAACCTTTTGGGATGATCCTGATCACCGGGCCAACCGGGTCGGGCAAGTCCACGACGCTCTACGCGATGCTGATGCGGATCGGAACGGAGCGCCAAAATATTGTCAACATCTCAACCATTGAAGAACCTGTCGAATACACGATCCCAAGGGTTAACCAGACCCAAGTCAACCATCAAGCAGGTGTCCAGTTTTCCACAGGCCTGAAAGCGTTGCTCCGCCAAGATCCCGACGTCATCATGGTTGGAGAGATCCGCGATAAAGAAACAGCCGAAATCGCAGTCCAGGCTGCCTTGGTTGGACGGCTCCTCCTATCCACGCTTCACACGAACGATTCTACCGGGAGTATTCCTCGATTGCTCGATATTGGAGTGGAGCCGTATCTTCTGTCGTCGTCGCTGACCCTCGTGGTGGCTCAGCGACTCGTCCGCAGGACCTGTAAGAACTGCCGCGAAAGCGTCACTCCCAGCGCCAGAGTTCTCGAATCCATCCAATCTCGGCCCGACTTCTCCGAAACGATTGCCGTCTTGCAGCGGCAAGGAGTCCTACGCAAGACGCACGATGGACTGCAAGGAATCAGGCTCTACAAGGGGAAGGGCTGTGCCCAATGCCAGGGAAGCGGTTTCATCGGCCGGGTCGGCCTATTCGAGATTTTCGAAGTCGATGAGGAGATTCGAGATTTGATCATGCAGCGGAAGGCCGCATCGTTTATCCGCTCGGTAGCGATCGGAAAAGGCATGAAAACGATGTTTCAGGATGGGCTGGCTAAAGCGTTCATGGGCGAAACGACCATCGAGGAAGTCTTCCGCGTGGCCCTTTGAGTCGCTCAAATTAAAAGTCCCTCAACCGTACCTCCCAAAGTCTTGTATAGATCGAACCGGTTGGCTTCAATTCACTCTTCACCAGCACGACCGACTCCACCGCCAGCGAGCCTACTGAAAGCGGCTGATCCAGCACTCCGCTCGTTGCCAATGCGACTCCAATATGCCGCCCTCCCGTCTTAATCCTCGCTAAGGTCAGATGAGGACTGAACGGTTTCGCTTCGCGGAGAAAGCCCAGGCTTTCACAAGCCTGTTCGATCGCGCCATGGATCTCGATGACTCGCTTCCCTTCCACTCCTTGCTCCCAATTCTCCGACGGCCCGATCCACAACACACGCGGACTGTACGGACTGGAAAAAGCACCCAGTCGTTCAAGCGGCACGTTCACAGATGGCTGGCTTCCGACCGCCTGTACAATCGCACCCAACAACGGATCGACGACCTGCTCGTCCATGTCGCCAAGAAACTTGATCGTCAAATGCATCTTCGCGGGCTGCACCCAGGAAATACGTATCTCCCCCTTCTTCTCCGACTCAACTCTCTGTTTTAACTCTTGTTGGACAACGGCAAGTTCGACCCGCAGCTCTTGCGACAGTTCGACGGCAAGGAATGCCCGGATCACTTTGCCTCTTTATCGAGCAACCAACGGCGAAGGAGATCCAATGCGGCTTGTGACGAGCGTTGTTTGATGACATTCCGGTCGCCATGAAACCGGAATTCCCGCGTGATCGGTCGGCCGATTCCATCATCCAACCCGATATAGACCAGCCCCACCGGCTTGGTCTCGGCCCCGCCGCCTGGCCCGGCGATGCCGGTGACGCTGAGCCCCACCGAAACGTGAGCACGCTCGCGAATACCGCAGGCCATCGATGCGGCGACCTCTTTGCTCACTGCACCATGTCGGGCAATCAGTTCGGTTGGCACGCCCAGCATTTCCGTCTTCGCTCGATTGCTGTAGCACACTGCGCCACGATCCATATAAGCAGATGAACCCGCCACCTGCGTCAGCCGATGACTGATCAATCCTCCGGTGCAAGATTCTGCTACCGCCAGCATGAGCCTCCGTTTGGTGAGTTCCCGTCCGACGACTTCTTCCATCGTGTCTCGCCCTTCGGCAAAGAGCCAGTCACTGAGTCGTGACCGGACGTCCTGTGCCAGCTTTTGCAGCAGGTCACGATTCCGCTCCGGAGCAGATTGGTTCCCCTTCGTCGTCAGCGAAACCAACACACCCATGGGCGATGCGAGCATTCCCAGGTCGACCGGCGTTCCTTTCGGAATGAGCCCTGTTAGCTTGGCATCGACGTCCGTCTCCGCCAAGCCGAATGTATGAAATACCTGACGATCGATCGGCGACCGAGAAAGTCGGCCCGACGATTCGGTGGCTACGCGCAGCAACGGGACGACTTCTTGCCACATCATTTCTTCCATTTCTCGCGGTACGCCAGGCAACGAGACAATCAGCGCTTTCTTCCACGTCAGGCAGAATCCCGGCGCAGAACCGATCGGATTCTTCAGCACGGTGGCACCGGATGGAATCATGGCCTGGCGCAACTGCGCGCGGTTTGGTATGCGCCCCCATTGCGCGAGTCGAGCCGTCATACCTTCCAATGCTTCCTTGCGACGACCGAGCCGGTGTCCGGTCGCGTGAGCCACCGCCTCTCGCGTACAATCATCCACAGTGGGACCGAGTCCGCCCGTCATGATGATCACGTGAGCGCGCTTGACCGCAGTGTGAATAGCCGTGACGATATCCTGCCGTTCGTCACCAACGACTGATTTGAATCGAACTGCGATCCCAAGCTTGCCGAGTTCCTCGGCGAGGAAGAGAGAATTGGAGTCGGATCGGCCTCCGACCAACAGTTCAGTCCCGATCGCAATAATTTCTGCATCGAGTCGTGGTGCCATAAATGACATGGGTGGTTGTGTGGGAAATTATATTGCCTCTTGAGAACTTCGATCGTCCTCGTATGCGGGATGCTCAAAAAGGCCGTCAGCAAGGCCGCAGCCGACGAAAGCACCGGAGGCGTAGCCTGTGGGCTACGTTGAGGATACTTTCGAGGCGAGAACGCCGCTGGCGGAATTTTTCAGCATTCTGCTAATGGATTTGAGAAAAGTCTACATCAAAGCTCGACTCTCCCCCATTTGCCGGAAAGACTGTGATGGTCGTGTTGGCATTCGGGTCGAAGTCAGCATAGTTGAACGACGCGACAACTTTTGCTTTGAATCTCGGACTTTCCGGCCAGGCAACACTGCGATTGGCGACCCCGTCAAAACGAACGGTCACAGGCTTGATGGTTTTTCCGCCCTGGTCGAACACCATATAACTGTCTATCGCAACGTTGAGCGCATTCCCGAAGATGCTGATGCTGACAAGCATCGTCTGGCCCTCCAGAATTTGCGTCACATCGGTCTGACTCGGCTGGATTCCCCGCAGAGCCATATGCGTCGCCATGACTGACAACCCACTGAGCTTCGTGATCAAAAACCCGTTGGAATGGAGCTCGTCGGTTGCGCCGAATCGAACATAAAACGTCTCCGGAGGACTCCGTCGCTGCGCGGCCTCCTTGCCCTGATCGAGTGCGACCTGAACCTCCTCCGCGATAGGATGCACGTCGATAGCATGCGCCGACAGAGCTGCAAAACCACTCGACACAAGAACGCCCACGGAGAGCACGGCTCTCCTCAACCAACCCGTCGGCCAAAGCTCTGGGCGGCGTCCTGATCACTCTGGGTGACCGACATACGCTTGCCAGTACCAGAACACTCTTCCCCTGTCAACGAACGCACCGACCTTCTTCTCTAAGTTGACAACCATAAAGGCGAAGTGATAAAAATCGAGCCGCTGTTGAGCCACAATAATAATTCACGAACACCATCGTGAACACCGATACAAGTCAGTGGCGCTGTACCCCTCGCCTGAATATCGGCGATGACAGCAAACACACTCGTCAATAACCAACGGTCGCCTACTTTTCAGGACGTTATACGGAGGAGTTTTGATGTCCACCCCTGAACAAACCCCAGCCCCGCAAGCACCCAAACGCCAATATGTGAACTTTGCCTTCTATAAAATCGACCCGGCCTGGCGGCGTCTCCCTGAGAGTGAGCGCACCAGAGGGAAACAGGAATTCTTGCGCGCAGTCGAGGACTATACCGGCAAGGTTCTCGTGGTAGCCTACTCCGCGGTTGGAATCAGAGGCGATTGCGATATCATGCTCTGGCGGATCAGCTACGAGATGGAATTATTCCAGGATATGACCACAAAGATCTTGGCTTCTGGCCTAGGACAATATCTGACCACGCCGTACTCCTATCTCGCGATCACCAAGCGCTCAGTGTATGTGGATCATCACACCCACGAAAATCAAGAGAGCAAGCGCCTGACCGTCGTCCCAGGAAAAGGCAAGTATATTTTTGTCTACCCGTTCCTCAAGACGCGCGAATGGTTCCTCCTCACAAAGGCAGCGCGGCAGGGTATGATGGATGAACATATCGAAGTCGGCCATCGGTTTCCTTCGGTGAAGCTGAATACCACCTACTCATTCGGGTTGGATGACCAGGAATGGGTCGTCGCGTTTGAAAGCGATAAACCGGAAGACTTCCTGGATCTCGTGATGGCCCTTCGCGAAACTGAGGGTTCCCGATACACATTGCGCGATACCCCGATTTTCACCTGCATTCGCAAGAGCCTCAAGGAAACGCTCGACACGCTCGGCGGCTAACGCCACATCGACGTGAAGGATTGACACGGCCTTCGATCTCACGATCGAAGGCCGTGTTTTTGGAGAAACCTTCCCCCTAGCCAACTTTGCGGCCGCCTCCTGCGACGGCGACGCCGTTTTCACGCAAACGCGCTCCAGAGCGGATTCTCCGCTTTGACAGCTAAATCACGCGTGTGATACCTGTATCTGTGCCTACACCGTGATTTTATTGGTCAGCCTGTCTGCGTGTGGACCCACCTGCAGGGCAGCGGGTAGGCACTTCTGAGACAACAGGAGTACATCTCGCAGGATGCTCAAAAAGGCTGTCCAGCAAGGCCGCAGGCGAGTTGAAACCGGAGGCGTACCCTCGAGGGTACGTTGAGGATTTCGACGAGCTGAGAACGACGCTGGCGGACTTTTTCAGCATCCTGCCTGGCACGTCCGATGGCTGATAATAACGCACTCTACGCGGTTCGCTTTCCAGACGGGTCGGTGAGCCTCTACATCGATGAAGATTATGCGGTTGAGCGAGGGGTCGATCCGGCCACTCTCACGCGCGTGGAGATCCCGCGCGACATGTTTGTCAGTGGAACCATTCAAGAGATTCGAGAATATGTCGCCCTCTACCTGGAATCGCATCACTCAGGCAACGCATAGAAGCTCGTAGCCCAATGACCACAATCACCCCATCAACTGCGCCCCTCACCGTTGAAACCATCCATTCGGTCATCGATGCCATGCCCATGCAGGGACGGATTATGCTTCGACTGATCCTGCTTCAGTATTTCGACGTGACGGACGAAGAAATCCTGTATATTGTGGCAGATCGACCGGATCCCCGCTGCGTCGCCGGGACGAAACCGACCAACACCACCATGACCAAAGAATCGATTAAGGTGGTCACCGACCGGCGCGACCAATATCGCCGACAGGTACGGCTCAAGCGAGAGCGGACGTGGCTGCAATGCGAAAGTCTGCGAAGTCTCGCGCAACTCCGGGAAGCCTTCGCCGGCCGTGCCCGTACCCTCCTGAGCGAGCGTTTCTCCGTTTCCACAGACCAGCTTGATGCCTTACACGCGTCCGCAAGAACCGTCCTGCCCAAACCGGCAATTCGCCTGCTGGAACAGCGCTGGGAAGCCAATGAGATCACGACAGAAGATTACCAGCAGCAACGGCTCAGCATCGAATTTCAAACCCAACTCCGCATGGCGGAAAAATATCGCACCAGGCTCAACCTGGCGGAACGCGAGCGCCAGAGTGCGATCTCTGCACCGCTACAAGATCACGAGATCGCACACGTCTGGGGCATTCCCGCCAGCAGCCTCGCCGCACGCAAAATGAAGTACCTCACACAGTATCTGCACGCCCTCCAGGCCATGTCACAGACCGACGCGGCGACCTCAACCACCTCGCCATTAGATTTGTGGAAGGAAACCTTTTCGGTGCTCGCGATGCAGCCTATTGAGCGGTCGCACTCGACCTTCGACGGGTTGGAAAAGACGGAGTCTGCCCTCATCGATAAACTGACGGCGATGGTCTGGGGCAGCTTACCCGAGGAGATTGAAGTCAAATTCTGGACCTCGCTCGTCTTCGGCGCCAGCTCCAATGCCATGCACTCAGAAATCACCAGAAACTTGTTCGGGCTTCAGCGGCTCACCACTGTACTCAACGACATGGACCGCTCTCCCGAAGCCGTAGATGCAGACTTGCTCAACCGGACGGCAGCCACACCCAAGGTGGAAGTCGGAGCGCTTGACGCTCCTGCCGAGCCTCCAGTTAAAGAATTGAGCGAGATGCAGGCGCAGATCCTGAACAGCATGAGGGGAGAAGATGCGAGCGGAAGACCCTCCGACAAGTGGTAGCACGCACGTATTCAAGATGATCGGAGCAGGTCGGAGGGTGTTGGAGGAACTGCTCCTTAACTCTACGAGTGAGAATGCATCCCCAATTGCACTTTGTCCCTGGTGCGGTATAATACATTCATACCATGACCAGACTCTCCAACATCCTGCCCTCGCATCGGCATCATCGAACAGGACGCGTCATGGTTCTTCTACTCTCCCTACTCGTTTTCATCGCGGCGCCGTTACTCGTTCATGCATCAAGCCTTTTAGAGATCACGGAGCTTCTCACCCATCCTGAGCAGTACGACCACCAGGAAGTAGTCGTAACCGGCCAAGTCACCAACGTCCAACTCGCGACGAATCGGCACGGTGAACCGGCCTATGGGTTTCTCTTGAAGGATCAGGCCGGTACGTTGAAAATCATCAGTCTTGGTCAGGTCGAAGTTCGTGAAGGCGACCAGGTGATTGTGGAAGGAGTCTTCTCGCGCCTTCGCCAGGCAGGGCGCACGGTCATCTACAACGAAATCAAAGCCCTCTCTATCAAGCCAATGAGTCGGCTCAATCCAGACCTAGTCGGCTGACCACAGACGTCTTCCATTTATCCGCTACCCCACCCTGCTTCCTGATCAGACTGAACCTTCGCGCGGATATTTGAGCGCCCATAACAACAACTTATCCTGAACTCGATCCGGCAACCATTTCACCATCCACGCACGCAACTTGGCATCAGAACCCACGAGATAGCGGGTGTGCGGACGAGACGCCGTCAACGCATGATGCACCGCCCGAACCACCGCGTCCGCTGGAATTGCCCGCTGAGCCGCTTGGGCAACCGCGTCACGAACTCGAACCACCGCTTCACCATAGAGAACCTTCGCCTCTTCGCTGGCCGATGCTTCAAGACCTTCTGCCTCCTTAGCCGATTTCTCCCAAATCGGTGTCGCGATCGCTCCCGGCTCAATAATCGACACTTGAATTCCCCAAGGCTGCAATTCCATTCTCAACGCATCGGTCAGCGCCTCCAACGCATACTTCGAAGCCGAATAGGGTCCCAAAAGCGGAATCGTCCCGCGACCGGCAATCGACCCCATGTTGACAATTCGACCACGGCCTCGGCGTAGCAACGGAAGAAACGCCTGCGTCACAGCAATCTGCCCGATCACGTTGACCTCAAGCTGTTTGCGCAATTGCGGCAACGGGATCACTTCGAGAGGGCTCCCGATCACGATTCCGGCATTATTCACGAGCCCTCCAAGCCCAGCCTCCCCCACAACCCGTTGCACAGCCTCAACCGATTGCGCAATCGACCGTTCATCGGTGACGTCGAGGATGATCGGAGTAAGTGATGAACCGGCTTTTCCCGCAAGCGCCTCCCCTGCCCGAGGATCGCGCACCCCCGCAAACACCGTCATCCCGCGACTGACACAATCGAGCGCACAAGCCGCCCCGATGCCAGTCGAAGCACCCGTTATAACCACCGTCATGGAGGAAGGACGATCAGCCATAGGCGAGAGTACCACGACCACCCACCAGAGATCAGCCAACTATCCTGTCGCCACAATTGAAGTGTGCTGACCTTGACAAGCCAGGCTACCTTCATCTAGCCTAACCTCGTACCAGTCGTAAGTGCTTGAAAGGGTTTCACTATTCCATGGCAAAGATTGCCGTCATCGATATCGGAACGAACTCCATCCATATGGTGTTGGCTGAGATCCAGCCGGATGCAAGCTACAAGATCCTCGATCGTTTCAAAGACATGACAAGACTCGGGAACGGCGCCTTTACAACCCACCGCCTCTCCGACGAGGCGATCACACGCGGACTCGAAGTCATTCGCAATCTCGTGACCCTGGCCAAAAATAAGGGCTACGATCGCATCATCGCCGTCGCCACCAGCGCGGTGCGCGAAGCGAAAAACGGAGGAGACTTTATCGATCTCGTGGCCGAGCACACAGGATTGACTGTCCGCGTCATCAGCGGCACCGAAGAAGCCAGGCTGATTTTCCTCGGCGTCAAAAATAACGTGCCCATGACAGAACAACCGACGATCTCGGTGGATGTCGGCGGTGGATCAGTCGAACTGATGGTCGGGAATCGTGACCAACTCCTCCACTCAAAGAGCCTGAAGCTGGGCGCCATCCGACTGGCAGATGAATTCCTCAAACGCACGCCACCATCTGAGGGGATGCTCCGCTCAATGGAAGATACTGTGACGGCCCAGTTACAGAGCGCCCTCGATTCGTTCAAGACCAAACGATTCGATTCCCTGATCGCCACCTCCGGCATGGCAGGCAACTTGGCAGAAGTCGTGCATCTTCGCCGGACGAATCGCCCGCTCCCTCAAATCAATCTCGCCACCATTTCTCTGAAGGACGTCAAAGAGATCGAGCAGAGCCTCCGTCACTCCACCATCAAAGCCAGGCTGGCGATCCCCGGATTGGATCCCAAACGCGTCGATACGCTGTTTCCTGCTACGGTAGTCCTTCGCCGTCTGATGGAGCTGTCAGGGCGAGACGAACTCATCCTCTGCGACAAGGCTATTCGTGAAGGCGTCATCTATGATTTTATCCACCGCCATCGTGAGCGGCTTAAGGCGGAAGCGGACATTCCCGATGTGCGGCGGCGCAATGTCATGGCACTGGCCCGTCGCTGCCACGCCCCCGAAACCCATAGCCTCCACGTCGCCAGCTTAGCCCTGCGCCTCTTCGACCAAACAACGCGCCTCCATCGCTTGGGGCCCACCGAGCGGACCTGGCTCGAATATGCTGCGATTCTGCACGATGTCGGCTACCTCATCAACGAGCGCCAGCACCACAAGCACGCCTACTATCTGATCACCAATAGCGACCTCGGCGGATTATCCAGCGAGGAGATTCAGGTGGTCGCAAACGTGGCCCGCTATCACCGGCGCGCCATCCCTCAACTGCGACATGAAGGATTCGACGCGCTCTCACCCAAATACAAACGCATCGTCCGAATCCTGTCCGCGCTGCTTCGAATCGCCGACGGCTTGGATCGGACTCATTTTTCGGTCGTCCGTACCCTCAACGTAAAGCTAGGCGCGACCATCACGATCACCGTGCACGTGACGGGTGATGCGGAGTTGGAAACCTGGGCGGCCGCAGGCCGGGCAGATCTCTTTGAACGCGTATTCCGCCGCCGGGTCAAGTTTTCCGTCATTGCGCAAGACGAGGCCGCATGAGCGAGCAACCCCCTCTAGCCAGACATCCTCACCCCTATCCAGGGAAACTGATCACCGTCGAAGGCATCGATGGGTCCGGCAAAAGCACGCAACTGCAGTTGCTGCACAAGTGGCTGGAGTCGAAGGGCCATAGAGTGTTCTTCACGGAATGGAACTCCTCGGAGCTGGTCAAAGAGACGACCAAACGGGGAAAGAAAAACAAAAGCCTGACGCCGACGACGTTCAGCTTGTTACACGCCACCGATTTTGCCAGTCGGCAGTACCATGAAATTTTGCCCCCGCTTAAGGCCGGCATGATCGTCCTGGCCGACCGCTACATGTACACCGCCTTCGCACGCGATGTGGTCCGCGGCGTGTCGCCGGAGTGGATTCGCAAGCTCTACAGTTTCGCCATCACCCCGGACATGGCCTTCTACTTCAAGGTGCCGATCGAAACGGCCATCTCGCGGCTTCTCGGAGGCACGCGCGGACAATTCAAATTCTACGAAGCCGGCATGGACATGAGCTTGAATCCGGACATGACCGAAAGCTTTCGCTCGGCAGGAGCCGCTGCGCCCACCCACGGCTTCAGTTCGTGGGTGGGCGCAGCGGCTCCTGCCGATCAAGGGGTCCAGGCCCCAACGAGCCAATCGGTAGAGTCTTCGTTGCCGATCTATACCCCTCGGAATAAAGTCATACCGCGCGCACGAGTCGGCGGGGGCTTGCGCGGTACGGAGGGGAAGGACCCTGAGATCGTGGCCCTTGTTCCCGACCATGTCGGCCTGACGGTGAAGCAGGCGCCGTCCTTAAACTGGTTCCTCTCCAAGCCGACGTCCTTACCCATGCGGTTTACACTCATCGACACCCGATCGGTCAAGCCGCTGTATGAACGCCCGATTCCCACACCGGATCATGCAGGCATCCACTCGCTCAATCTCAAAGATTTGGGCGTGGCACTTGAACCGGACGTACAGTATCGCTGGTACATCTCCGCGATTCGCAATCCAGACTCACCGTCGCAGGATATTGTGGCAGGCGGCATCATCGAGCGCTGTGAGTTCAGTACGTGCCTCGTAGAAATGGAAGTCGATCTGAGCTG
>SWDH01000043.1:0-24782 GCA_005116945.1 Nitrospira sp. | reverse complement strand
CATCCCCGCGCTTCGCTCAGGCTTCATCGTCTTAGCCGACCGGTATGTCTATACGGCCCTCGCCCGTGATTTTGTGCGCAGCGGAAACCGCCAGTGGGTGAGAGACGTGTTCGGCTTTGCCTTAGTCCCCGATCTCGTCTGCTACATGCGTATCGATGTCGAAACACTGGTGCTGCGCGTCATCGAAACCAAAGGGATGAACTATTGGGAATCAGGAATGGATCTCCGGCTCGGCAGCGATCTCTACGACAGCTTTAAGAAGTACCAGTCGCTCCTGATCGAGGAGTTCGACAAAATGGCGAAAGAGTTTCATTTCGAAGTCATCGATGCCAGACAATCGCCTGACGAGATTCAAGCCGCGTTACGCAGCAAGATTCAGCCGCTCCTCACCACCAATCTGCAAAGCGTGAAGCTCCCTTCCGACCGCCTTACCCAACCGGCCCCGTCAGCTTAACAGGACGCTGAACGCGTCACCCAAAAGCGTATCTCGCCATACACTCTTCTCATCGCCCGAAACAGGTGTCACGTCTCACGAGCGACGAGTGTCTCGCGTCCTCCTAGAGAGAGGCACTGCATCCATTCCGATTCCATCTGAATCACATTCGATTCAGTTCTGGGTTGATGGCCGAGCCAGTCGGTGCGGCATCCTTGGCGTCAGCCACACGAAAGATCCAACAAACTCAACGGATATACAGGCAAGGGCTTCGAACAAAACTTCCTGGCACATCGATTGCTACTACGTATTGTCAGAAAATAGTTGATACAACCAATCCTAAGGAGGTGTGCCATGTATAAGAATCCTGCGTTGCTCACATTCGGCGCGGCATTGTTACTTTCACTGTTCTGTGTCGATGGAAGCTATGCGATCCAAATCGTCAACGGGAAACCGCCTGTCGATTTTATGAACGTCGCAACAATGAATGGCTGGACAGAAGGGCCGATGCAAGTCGTCGGCGTCCTGCTCGGCACTGGTCTCATCGCGCTGGTCGGTCGCAGCATCAGAAAAATGATGGTGCGACGTCACCATCACTATGGACATCAGACGTAGACGATCAGACGGCTCGACTTGAGGCCTCAATAGAGGTCTCAAGTCCATTCTTTTCAGTCAATCACCATCTTGGTTGGCGTCTGGTTCATACCATTCCGAGGTGGGACGTGGATCAGGCACAGCGAATTCAACAATCAGCCGGCGATCCTCACGACGCTGTGCAAGCAGCGTCCACTGGTGAGCCAATCTAACAAGGAGGTATCGTGATGAAGATCATTGAAGCCATTATGCAACAGTTCAAATTGGATGACGTCACGACCGCATTGATGGGAATCGGTGTGGAGGGAATGACGGTCACGGAAGTCAAAGGATTCGGACACCAGAAGGGGGGGCAAGAACGGTACAACGGCAACGCGTTTACGTCCCTCTTTGTACCCAAGGTGAAGATCGAAATCGTCGTCGAGGATAGCCTGGTGCAGCGCGTGATCGACACCATTACGCGCAGCGCGAAGACCGACAGCGCTGGGGATGGAAGGATCTTCGTGTTGGATCTCGTCGCTGCAGTGCGGATCAAGACCGGCCCGATGTGCGAACCCGCGCTGTCCCGGTAATGCAAACAGCGCATCGCAGGCTGGTCCCTAAGCACAGGCGATGGGCAAGCTCAGGGTTCCCGAGCCCAGTCGAGGGACGAACCTGCCGAGAGGCCACGCGAGACGGTTCGACAGGCTCACCGTCCTGAGCAGAGTCGAAGGACGGGCGCGGCTCCCTCCTCCGATCCCTGCTTTGGGAAAAGATCAGTGAACGGGCGTAGAGGACAATTGTGCGAGCGCGGCGGGACTGGTGTAAGTCGTTCTGGTTCTGAGTTTGAAAGTGCTGAGTTGCCCGGAACTCATTCACAATTCAGCACCCAGAACTCACAACTGCTTTCAGGGTAAGGAGGTGGTAAATGTGGCGTATGAAGAAGACCCTTGTGCTCGTTGCCTTACTGGCGCTGGCGGATTTTCCGACGATGGCCACGGCAACCGGGGATACCGGCGCCAAGAAATTTTCCACGGGACAGGATTTCCTGAAACAACAACAATTCCAGGAGGCGCGCAATGCCTTTGAAGCCGACCTCAAACAACAGCCGGCCAATGCCCTGGCGCACTTCTATCTGGGCGAGGCCTGCTGGGGCCTGAAAGCCTGGGCCTGCGCCGAACAACATTACCAGACCTCCCTTGAGCTGGATGCGCGATCGTCAGTAGCGAGGTTGGCTACACAACGGGAGCGCAAGGCCACCGTCTGGCGCCTGCTGGATGAAGGGAAGCAGGCCCTCATCGAGCCAAGCGCCTCGCCTACAAAGATGGCCCAGGCCAAGGGCCGGCTGGACCTGGCAAACCGGCTGGGCCTCGACGGCGAGCAACAGGCCCTCTACCACCAGCTCTCCAAGAAGATTCAGCAGGGGCCCCCAGGGAATCCCGCACCGCCGGCGACGCAAGCGCAGGAGCGCGCGATGATCCTAGTCCCGGCGGGTGAGTTCATCATGGGGAGTTCGATGGGAGAGGCCGACGAACTCCCGGTGCACTGGGTCTATGTGGACGCCTTTTGGATGGATACGTACCAAGTCTCGGTAGGGCACTATGCGAGATTCTTGGACGCCACGTCCCAGGAAGCCCCGCCGGATTGGACCATCATGAACAAATCCCAGCATCAGAAGCGCCCCGTCGCCAATGTGGACTGGACGGATGCGCAGGCCTACTGCACCTGGGCCGGCAAGCGCTTGCCGACCGAAGCGGAGTGGAAGAAGGCCGCGCGGGGGACCGATGGCCGCACCTATCCCTGGGGGAATGAGCATCCCACGAAGTTTTTTGCGAACGTGAATCGCGAGAATTGGAACAACCATAGCGCCTTGACGCCGGTCGGGGCGTTTGAAGATGGCAAGAGCCCCTATGGCATCTACGACATGGCGGGGAATGTCTGGGAGTGGGTCAGCGACTGGTATGACCCTGACTATTACAAGACCAGCCCGTCGAAGAACCCGACCGGACCATCAACGGGCGAGTCCAAAGTGATCCGTGGCGGTTCTTGGGGCAGCGGTCCGGACGCCCTGCGCTCCGCGAATCGGGAAGTCCATTCGCCGTCGATTCGAGGCCTCGGCACCGGGTTCCGTTGTGCGAAGACTCCATAGGTCGTGATTCTGGGTATGTGGCTCTGGGCGGGAAACCGCAGGCTTTACGATCTTTATAGTCAACGGGACGAGCAATCGGCCATCGGTCAATATGCACACGCATGAGCACTCACTGACTTGGCCAGGCTCAGAGATGAAGAAATGCCGTATGGCGTTAGGGTGAGGAATCGGGTGGAACGAGCGGCTCCAGAGTGTTGATCAGCGCAGGGATATCACGACTCGCAATCTTCCAAGCTCGGTGGAAGTCAACCTGAAAATAGTCATGCACCACAACATTCCGAAAGCCTATGATTTTTCTCCAAGGGATCTCAGAATGGGTGTTTTGGAATTCGACAGATACGCGCTTAGCCGTCTCACCAAGTACTGTAAACTGAAGTAGCACGGCGTCCTGGTCCCGCCGGCTGCTCAGGAAGTCCGGCTCTTGCAACCCATTTGTGTACTCAAGGATTTGCCTCGCAGCCTGCAGCATATCGAGCAGGAGCGAGTCATCACGCTGCATACACGGCTTCCATGTGTGAAAGAATGTGCTTACGCCTGATGTAGTTGCGGCTTTCCTCCACCAATCGTTTCTCAACCAGATCTACCGCTCGCCCAAACAGCGCCTCCAACTCCTCCTTCATATCCAGCAAATGTTCAACCCCCCAGTCTGAATCGGGGCTGAACGTCACCAACACATCCACATCGCTGTCCGGACGGAAATCCTCGCGGAGCACGGAGCCGAAGAGCGCAAATTCAGTGATCTTCCATTTCCGGGAGAACTCCGCAATCGTTTCTTTAGAGACACGTAACTTTTCTTCCACTGTCATATGCATTTGCTCCGAATGGTTACCCTAAGAAACACGAAAGGATGGTAGCACCGAGGACATCTAAAGTCACGCCGGAGCGCCCGAAAGGGTGTTCCTCGTAAAGCGCGAGACGTGGTTGACAGGCACACTCAGAAGGCAGAAGGCAGAAGGCCGGAGTTCAAAGATCCAAACACTTCAGCCTTCGCCTGCCTTTACCTGTCTCGCCATTTTCGCGCCTGCGAGCGACCCTTCACACAGCACGCACGGGTGAATCCAATTAGATTCAGTGGTGAATCAAAATGGATTCAGTTGAGATCGTGCTGGTTGTCGTGCTCTGCCTGCGTGTTTCCCCTCGACAGCAAGAAAGCCTGATGATTTTGAAGGCAATCACGAAGAATTTCTCAAAGACGGCTAGCGAATCCCCCTGGCACAGCGATTGCTGTATGTCTTGATCAGGAAATCATCAAGCGCGGAACAGTAGAGGAAGTTAGTAAGGAGTATCGAGCGAATACTGATCTAGGGCGGACGAGCAGTCGACCAATAGCCATTGGGCTTCATGTGTGAGGACTCATTGACGAGGACTCACGCCGAAGAACCCAATGGCGAAGGATTCTGGAGCAGACCCAACCGGACCCTCCCCCTGGTTGTTAGTCTCCAGGTTGCCTGAGCGTCAACGCCACGGGAGCCCCGGCTCTGCGAGACCCAGAGCTGCGGCTCCCTCCTTTTGATTCGTTCATCTGGTTGATCTGGTTTGTTCTGTTTATCTGGTTATTTCGTTCAAGCAAACAAACGGGGCAAACCAAACAAACAAGAGCAACTGCTCCGCATGCCCCTACGAAAGTGGTATTGCGGAAAATGGCACGTAAGCATACCTAAAGGCCACAGACTAAGGTACGTAGTTATTTATATTGAACGTTTTACTCGTTTTTCTTACTGGACTCTCAAAGGAGCCAGCCATGAACGATACCTCAGGCGTCCAAGAAGTTAGGGATCATTTCTTCGAATGGCAGGAGGATCAATCATGAGACGATGCTTCCTGTTTCATCAAAGAATGCATACGTGGAACCTCTCTTTTTTGGTCCTGGGGCTGTCGCTCCCTTGCCTGTTTTCGTTGAGCCTGGCCCAAGCTCCTCCCATTACCCCTTCTGGTTTGAATACTCAGGTCAGCGAACCGATCGCGGTTGGGGGACAAACTCAATACGACATCACCGGTGGCACCAGACCAGGAGGGGGAGCGAATCTGTTCCACAGCTTCGGCGATTTCGGAGTTCCCTCCGACAATATCGCCAACTTTCAGAATACCTTAGTTAATGGAGCGTTTCCTCATACGGATAACATCCTTGCCCGCGTCACCGGTGGAGACATGTCGAACATCTTTGGGTCCATTAAGACCGCCGACTTCGGGAGTGCGAATCTCTTCCTCATGAACCCAGCCGGATTCCTGTTTGGACCAAATGCCACCGTGAACGTCGGCGGGATGGTCGCCTTCACCAGCGCCGATTATCTCAAACTCACGGGCAACGCACGATTCAACACGATTCCCAACGCAGCAGCTGATACTCTTCTGGCTGCAATGCCGGTTGCCTCGTTTGGATTTTTAGGATCGAATCCAGGAGCCATCATCGTTCAGGGAAGCCAGTTCACCGCAAAAAGCATCTCCCTCGTTGGCGGCAATATCACAATCGAGTCAGGAACACCGGAAGGCGGAGCGGCCCATCGCGCTCAATTCTCGGCGCCGAACGGTAACATTCTCTTAGCCAGCGCTAGATCTCCAGGAGAGTTTGATGCTGCCACTCTTCAGCCGCTTCCGAACGTGAACGACACATCTTTCAGCTCCTTTGGATCCGTTTTTCTAGCACCAGAATCAAGCATCAACCTCGGAGGGACGAGTACGGTGTCGATTAGAGGCGGGCAATTCGTGCTTTCGGTGAACGACGCGGTGCTCACCACCGCGGAGAGTCCCAGCGCCCCGAATACGTTATCGCTGAACCGGGGGAGTTCGATTGTCAGTTCCAACTCAGGCGCAAACCGTGGGGCAGACATTGAGGTAGACGCCGGAACCCTTCAGATCGACGGAGCCATGATTCAGAACAACACCTCGGGGTTGGGCGTCGGCGCTGGCGGGAATATTTTTATGAACGCCGACTCGGTCACGCTTCAGAACGGCGGGGCGCTGTCGACCGCGACCTCTGGCACTGCTGACTCTGCCACTGGCGGCACAATCACCGTAAATGCAATGCAGGTCGAGTTGAATGCCGGGACGATCAATGCCAGCACCGGTGGCCCTGGCGACGCTGGTGCCGTCCATATTAATGCCACTGACCGGATCGCCCTCACGAACATGGCCATCATCGCAAGTGCATCTGAAAATCTCCTCTCCGATGCGCAGGGCAATGGCGGCACGATTACGCTTCATGCCCCGCACATCGCCCTCAGCGGAGAGGCCCTCGTCAGTTCGTCGACGACAGGACCGGGGAACGCTGGCGATGTCGTACTGGAAGTGCAGAGCCTCATCATGTCTGGGGTTGGGACACAAGGTGGCCGGGTCATTACGAACACGCAGGGGCCAGGCCAGGGCGGCAACATCACGGTGCGAGGGTTGGAGGGGCCGGCGAGCGCCGCAGGAGTCGTTCAACTCACGCAGGGCAGCAAACTCTTCGCACAAACCATCGGTGGTCTGACCGGCGCAGAAGAGAACGGCGGCAGTATCCATGTCCGAGCCGCTACACTGGTACTCGACGGTTTCAGCCAACTCAGCACTGCGGCGCAAGATAGCGCCGGCGAGGCCGGCACTGTCATCGTCGACGCGACGGATTCCGTTCGTCTCAGCGGTGGCAGCAGCATCACCAGCAATAGCGCCGGCGCATCGTTTGGTCAGGCCGGGGACATTATGATTACCTCGCCTACAATCGGGCTAAAAGGAGCCAGCTTTATTTCGACGAGCACCGAATTTGTGAGGAATGCCGGTAACATCACATTGGACACACAGGGATTAAGTCTGACCGAGGGCAGTCAGCTGACTAGCAATAGCGGGCCTCAGCTGCTCCCGGAGTTCTCGAGCGGCGATGCGGGCAGCGTGAAAATCCAGAACCAAGGGAGCCCCGCGCAATCTGTCCTCATTGATGGCGCCAACAGTGGCATTTTCACGAACACGGAAGGTACAGGCGCGGGTGGAAATATTACGCTTGACGCCAACACCGTCACGCTTCAGAACGGCGGCACGATCTCGGCCAAAACCTCAGGGCCCATCACCATTGCTGTAGGCGGTTCTATCACGGTGAATGCGACGGATAAGGTCATCATGAGCGATGGCGCCGTGATCACGGCTAACAGCACCGGTCCCGGCAACGCGGGCAACATCATCATTGATGCTGGCCAGAACTTCGTCGCCACCAATGGCACGGTAACGACACAGACCAACCAGGCGAGCGGCGGCGACATCAAGATTACAACGACTCCGAACGGCACGGTCGAACTCACCAATAGCACGATCAGCGCCTCTGTCGGCGACGGGCCTGGAGGGGGCGGGAATATTTCGATCGACCCGCAGTATGTAATCCTACAGAATAGCCACATTCTGGCCCAGGCGGCGCAGGGTCAGGGTGGCACGATCACGATCACCACAAATCTATTCCTGCCGGATGCCAATAGTAGTGTCAAGGCGGATTCCGGCTCCGGCTTGAATGGCACCGTGACGATTCAATCGCCGAACGCCCCAGCCAGCGGCAAAATCCAACCGCTTGGGGACCAACCGCTGCAGGCCACGTCGCTGCTTAACCAACACTGCGCAGCCTTGGCCGGCGGGGAGTTCAGCAGCTTCACCGTGACCGGACGAGACAGCCTGCCAACAGAACCAGGTAGTTGGCTCGCAAGCCCGCTCGTCGCCTTTGGCGCCAGTGATGCGTTAGGGGTAACGGGTGAGGGGGTGATACTGGGAGCCTCGCTGGAAGGCAAGACTACGTTGCTATCGTTGCGACAGATCGCACCGACTGGATTCCTGACCCAGGCCTTTGCGGCGGAGTCATCGACCGGTTGTTCATAATGAAGGACACTAACCAAGGAGGTTTCTATGCCACCTGTCGTCTATAATCCGGCTTCGGGCACCACTTTCCCCAGAATAGGAGGGAACATTTATTGGTACAACGGTCATGGAACGCACATACCTAAAGCTGCCGTGCAATGGCGACTTTTGGTTGGGAGTACGTCATATGGTGCGAACTATCATTCGGGGGCACCATTGGCTCCTACATACCCACTTCGCAACATGGTTTTTAACGTCGCACAGCCCGCGCGCGGGGCGACCTGCTATGTCGTCCCTGAATATACGTTATCAAATGGACAGATTGCTTACGGGACGATCACCACTTTTACGGCTGTATAGATACCCTACCTATCGCGGTTGAATTGCTAAAAAAAAGGAGAAAGACCATGCTAACAACAATCACGACTCCTACCATTCTTGCCCCAACGATGGGACAAAAAGTGAGTTTCATCGATCCCACCTTGATTCGTTGGGACTGGAATCCCAAAGAAATACCGGTGACGAGATTTCATCTCTGCATAGGAACCGAGGATGGCAACTGGAATCTCATGAATGGAGAAGTAGGTCTCTTTGATCGCTTCTCCCTTATTCTTCCTCCTCTCCCAGAAAATATTAACCACATCTACATTCAACTTCTGTACAAGACAGTGGTCAACGAAGAACATCACGCAGAAGAAGAGACATTCGTCGCAGGTCGCATTACAATAGAAAGAGCTTAATACACATAGACGCCGCAAATCAGATTTCAGGCGTCTCTTCCGCCATCTCGGGCTCGTTACAATTCGGCCAGAACGGGACCATCACCATTCAGTCGCAGAACGTCCCGGCCAGTGGCAAGATTCAGCTACTGGGCAAATCGCCGCTGGAACCGCAGGCGTTGGCGACGCAGCGTTGCGCGGCCCTGGTCGGCGGGGAGTTCAGCAGCTTCACCATTGCGGACGGGACAGCCTGCCCGCGCGGGTAGTTGGCTCGCAAATTCGCTCGCCCTTGCTATGCGTAGCGCAGGCGCGGGACTAGGGTCGAAGGGGGAGGCCTGTGGTACGAGGCGAGGAGAGAGAGGGTGACATACAGATCCTGTCGTTGCGCCAGACCGCACCAGCCGAGTTCCTAACCCAGACCTTTGCCGCAGACTGGTCGGCGAGCTGTCAAGTATGACCCATCGTACAGAGAGACCGGTGCCTGCCTGCTCTCCTTGGTTCGTCAGACAACTCTTTCCCGGTATAGGTCTCGCCATGATCATGGTGTTCGCACATACGTTCTCCTTCGCACAGACTGCGATCGACCCAACGGGCCGTTCCGCCGAGCCGCCCGGCCCTCTTAGAGAAGAATTTCATCGGCCTATACCCCCTCCGAGTCCCGTACTTCCCATCGTCCCACTCCCATTGGAAACAGAGGTACCGACACAGCCCGGCACGGTGGGGGTATTGGTCCGTGACGTGCGCGTGATCGGCAATACTGCGTTTTCGGATACCGAGATCGCCGAGGTGACGGCGCCGTTTAAGAACCGGACGTTGATGACCGAGGATCTGGAGCGGCTCCGTCTGGCTCTCACCCTCCTCTATATCAACAAGGGCTACCTGACCTCCGGCGCGATCATCCCCGACCAGGACGTCACGTCGGGTATCATCACGGTGCAGATCATCGAAGGAACGCTCACGCAGATCGACATTGAAGGCAACCGCTGGTTTCGTTCGTCCTACCTGCGAGACCGCCTCTCGCTCGGTAGCCGCACACCGGTGACGCTCGGCCCCTTGCAAGAGCAGTTGCAGCTGTTGCAGCAGGACCGCCGGATCGAGCGCGTGAACGCGGAACTGCGGCCAGGAGATCAGCGAGGCGCCAGCGTGCTGAATGTGCGCGTGGCGGACAGAAATCCGTTTCACGCCTCGATGGAGGTCAACAACTACCAGACGCCGCTGGTCGGAGAAATCCGTGGGGTCGGCACCCTGGTCGACGATAACCTGACGGGCCACGGGGACCCACTCAGACTCAGCTACGGCCATTCGAGCGGCGCCTTTCCGATTGTGGATGCCTCGTACGCCCTCCCCTTCAATCGGTACGGGACGACTTTTTCTCCGTACTACCGGCGCTACGGCTTCAAACTCATCGAGCCGCCCTTTAGTCCGCTGAACATCAAGACCAACTCAGAGATCATCGGCATGAGCCTCCGCCATCCGATTTATAAGACCGTGACCGACGAGGTGGCGCTCTCGATCATCGGGGAGCATCTCTTCACCCAAAGCTTTCTCTTTAACGGCACCCCCGACCAGGTCACGTTCAATTCGTTTCCCGGTTTTCAGAATGGGGCGGCGACCGTGTCTGCACTCCGCTTCGCACAGGACTGGACCCACCGCACGCTCGATACCGTGCTGGCTGTCCGCTCGCGATTCAGCGTGGGGTTGAACGTGCTGGGCGCGACCATCAACGCGAACCCCGACACCCCGGATGGGCAGTTCTTCTCCTGGCTGGGCCAGGCGCAGGCGATCAAACAGTTCGGCGAAAACTTGCTCGGGATGCAACTTCTCAGCCACATGGATCTGCAATTCACAAACTCGCCGCTGTTTTCTCTTGAACAAGTGTCGCTCGGTGGCCGATACACAGTACGCGGCTACCGCGAGGTGACCATTCTACGCGACAACTCGTTCATTGCCTCGATCGAATCGCGCATTCCATTGCTCCGTTGGGCAAACGGCGAACCGATGGTACAGCTCGCCCCCTTCATCGACGTCGCGCATGGATGGAATTTGGGCGAGAACCGTCCAGCCCCAATAGCGCCGAGCACCAGCTTCCCCGACACCCTCGCCAGTGTCGGCGTCGGGCTTCGCTGGAATATCCTGCCGAACGACAAAGCCAGCTTCGAAGTCTATTGGGGGCAGCAGCTGAAGCACGTACCTCGCATCAGCCATACGACCCAGGATCACGGCGTACATCTAGGCATTGTAGTCAATCTTTTTTGACAGCATCGATAGCATACGACATGCGTAACCGATATGACATGAAATCGCATCTGGTCAGGCTCATCCTGCTCTTTATCCTCGCGACTGGACCTACGCTGTTCAAAGTATCTGGAACAGCCTCCGCACTTGAGCCGACTCCGGACACCTTGATGACGCAGGGTCTTCACGCGTACCAGCGAGGTTCATTCGATCAGGCACTCGCTGCGTGGAAACAAGCGGCAGACCTCTACGAGCAAGCCGGCAAGATCGGAGAACAGAGCCAAGCCCTGTCACGGGCTGCGCAGGTTTCGGAATCGTTGGGGCAGATCAGTCAGGCATTGCAACAATTGGAACTAGCATTGACCTTGGCACAACAAACAGGGGATCGCACCAGGATCGCCGTCGTGATGGAAAATCTCGGTCGTACATATCTGACAGCGCGTAAACCGGACGCAGCGGTGCATTATCTGACCCAGGCGTTGGCCATAGCACAAGCTGATGAGTATCCTGATAAGGGTCGAAGCCTTATCTCGGCCATCCACAACGATCTCGGTATCGCCCACGTCGCGCAACAACATAACGCGGATGCGTTGGCCGCCTTCTCCAGTAGCGCACAAGAGGCGCAAGCAGCCGATGATCTTCCTCTGACTGTACGGGCCCGCATCAACGCGGCCCGCATCGAGTTGAAGCTGAATCATCCGATCAACGCGCGTGACTGGCTGGACCTCGCCTTCGGGACCCTGAAAGATTTCGAGCCTTCACACGACAAGGCTGTGAATTTAGTCCAAGTTGGACTGGGCTATCAGCGACTCCGTGCCTCGATGCCGACCATGAATGCACCCCTTCTGCTTCGTGCGTCCGGCGTGCTGGTGGAAGCAGCGACAGTGGCAGGCCAAATCGCCGACGCGAGGATGCGCTCCTATGCCGATGGCTATCTCGGGCACTTGTATGAAACCGAATATCGCTACGACGAGGCGTTGCATCTGACTAGACATGCGGTCTTCTCCGCTCAGTCAGCCAATGCGCCGGAATCGCTCTTCCGTTGGCAATGGCAGCTGGGCCGTTTGCTGGCGGCAACTGGCAAGCTGGACGAGGCCATTGCCTCCTACAGCCATGCCACTGCGACTCTGCGTCCCATTCGCAGAGAAGTCGACTCTGCATGGGAGACCGACTTATTCTCGGGAGAAGATTCGGTACGCGGGGTTTTCTTTGAGCTGGCCGACCTGCTTCTCCATCGCGCCTCGCTGACGGGCGACTCACAAGAGGCCGAGCCGGATTTGCGCTGGGCACGCGACACGATCGAAACGTACAAGGCTGCCGAGTTACGGGATTACTTCCGAGACGACTGTGTGGATACCCTTCAAACACGTATCACGAAGCTGGACACACTGGCCGCCGGAACTGCGGTGGTATATCCCATCATTTTTGCGGATCGATTGGAACTGCTGATCAGCCTCCCCGATGGACTGAGACGACTGTCGATCCCTGTTTCATCAGCCACACTTACAGAGGAAGTACGTGCCTTTCGCAAAACAGTCGAAAAGCGAACGACGCGCGAGTACCTCCCTCACGCCCAACAACTGTATACCTGGCTGATCCGCCCACTCGAGCCCGATTTAGCCTCGTTCCAGATCAACACACTAGTCTTTGTCCCTGATGGCCCACTCCGCACGGTACCAATGGCCGCGCTCCATGATGGTAAGCAATTCCTCATAGAAAAATTTGCGGTAGCTACTACGCCTGGCCTGAATCTCACCGATCCGAAGCCGATCGACCGCGCCAAGGTCCAGTTGTTGACAACCGGACTCACGCGAGCCGTTCAAGGATTTCCCTCTCTCCCCTTCGTCGAAGAAGAAATCAATACTATTCGCACGCTCTATCAGGGGGGGCAACTACTGAATGCTGAGTTTTCGGCTCCACGTCTTGAACAAGAGTTAAAAGACCATCCCTATGGTATCCTGCACATTGCCACCCATGGTTGGTTTGCCTCAGACACCACGCAGTCTTACCTGTTAACCTATAACGGAAAACTCACCATCAATGAACTGGACCGTTTGATTGGACTGTTCCGATATCGAAAAGATCCGCTCGAGCTCTTGACCCTTAGTGCGTGCCAGACCGGCATCGGCGATGACCGTTCGGCACTTGGCCTCGCTGGCGTTGCCATCAAAGCCGGTGCGCGAAGCGCGCTAGCCACGCTATGGTTCATCAACGATGAGGCATCTACGGAGCTGGTCTCTGAATTCTACAGACAACTACGAAATCCCAAGCTATCGAAGGCACAAGCTTTGCAGCTAGCACAACAGAAGCTGTTATCAGATCGGGTCTATGAACATCCAGCCTACTGGTCGCCTTTTCTGTTGCTGAACAATTGGCTGTAATACGCGTGATGGGAGTGCGAGAGCCGGACACAAGACGAATCACACAGTTTCACATCAGAGGTGCGTTATGAAAACATCGGCAATGACATATGGTGCACTGGTTCTCATGCTCAGCTTGCCTGGCTTTAGTTCGAAAGTGGGCGCAGCACCTGTTGCCGATCAAGGGGTCCAGGCCCCAGCAGGCAAATTGGAAGAGTCGTCTTTGCCAATCTATACCCCTCGAAATCAGCATAAGATGATGCCCCGCGCACGAGTCGGCGGAAGCTTGCGTGGGACCGAAGGGAAGGATCCTGAGATCGTGGCTCTCGTTCCCGACCATGTCGGCTTGACGGTAAAACAGGCGCCTTCCCTCAACTGGTTCCTCTCCAAGCCGACGTCCTTGCCTATACGATTTACGCTCGTCGACACCCGAACGGTGAAACCGCTGCATGAAGGTACGATTCCCACACCGAGTCAGGCAGGCGTTCAATCCCTCGATCTCAAAGAATTGGGTCTGACACTCGAACCTGATGTGCAATACCGCTGGTACATCTCCGCGATTCGCAATCCGGACTCACCATCACAGGATATCGTGGCCGGCGGCATGATCGAGCGCTGTGAATTCAGCACATGCCTGGTGGAGATGGAAGTCGATTTGAGTTGCGACCGGCCAAGCGTCATGCGGAATGCCGTGCGCGGGTTTTGGTACGACGCCATATCCTGTCTGGGCGATCTCATCAAGGCCGATCCTCGCAATGCGTCTTTGCGACGCGATCGCGCAGCCTTGCTGAAACAGGTCGGCCTCAACGGCGTGGCAGAGTGGGATCTCCTTTCGGCTTCGCCCCTGAAGTAGTCCAAGCCGATCTTTTGCCAGATGAGCACGCCTGGCCACGACGTGTCGAGTGCTGAGTTGTGGATTCTCACTCAGAACTCAGCACGACGTTTCCGGCCAACTCAACACTCCGAACGTCCCTCGCCTCCACACCCAATGAAGCTCCCCTGCCTAACCCTCCTTCGCCAAGGCTACGGAGGGTTCTCCTCGCCTTCATCCCCGTAGCAGCCTACTCCGCCGAAGCAGTCGCTTCGGCTGCGAAGGCCGGAAGCTAAGGGGTATTCGGCGAAAGAGAATCAATGTTATCAATTTAGATTCAGTACTGAATCGTTTTCGATTCATATGCACTCCTCCACCACCCTCCCGATGATGTGAGCCCTTCGACATAATCATTTGAAAAACAGCAGAATATGGCAGAGTGCACGTGCTTTTCAGATTAGGCACGTGGCTTGCTGTGTACTCGCTAAGCCTGGAGTATGTATGAATGCCATCGCGAGACGTTCGAGACCGAAACCCGCCGGAGTCTCTCGCACACATGGCCAACGAAGGTACATTTGTAGTCCATCGAGAAGGCTGAGCGAGAACAACTCCGACGGGCAAGAGGATCGGCACGCCGCCCAAAGACTCCAGCGACGTGTCGGATAACGGGGCAAGGTATTCATGAATCATCCAGGCTCATCAATCAATGAAAGGAACATCGTCATGGCACGGGGAATTCTTGTATGGGCGTTGCTGATGGGACTGGTGAGCCTTGAAGTCTGCCAATGGCGAATCGGGGTTCCATTGGTCATTGTGTGGGTGCTCCTTGTCGGGTTGGGTGGGCTCCTTTGGGTATTGGTACTCAACAACTTCGGTGATGACCAGTATGTCGAGGACAACCGGCAAGCAGGAAACGGCTCGCTGGCTCACCATGGTGGAGAAGAGCCACACATTCGCTCATTCCAGGACTCAGAGGCGGCCTAGGCATTCATGTCGCCCATGAAAAGACTCAACGAGAATGGCATAGCTGGACGAGAGGATCTGACGACGGTTCACGTATTCGTCAATAGCCCATGCTCATCAATCGATGAAGGAAGATGCGCGTCATGACACTAGGGCTCATCGAGGGTGTGCTGTGTATGGGAATAGCCGGGCTCATCTGGATGATGCTCGATCACTTCGCCGGCGACCACTCTGCAAAGGAGACAGGGCAAGAACCTGGGGCACTGGACCACCGCGACCAAATGGACCAGCCCGGTCTGCCGTCTCCCGCGCAACAGAAACCGGAGGTTCTCGTTTCTCTGCCTGCAACGCTCATCGAGCGTCTTAGAAACGCGGCATCCTGGAGAGGAGATCCACCCCTCGCGGACCTGGTGGCAGAAACGATCGAAGATATCGTCACCCAGATGGAGGAGATCAACGGAGAGACCTTTCCTCAGCGCGTCTCTCCGCTCAAACGAGAGATGATGACAAGGAGAGTGTGCTCCAATCTACTCTCATAGCCCGCGTTCTTCATGACAGTTTGTCTAGCGATACCCTGCGCGCGACAAGCGAGTGCGGACGCAGGGGCGAGAAAAGCGTTCAAACAATCGTGGGTGAGACGTCTTTTATTTTTGCACACACGGCTCTTGCTTCGTGCAGCACTCGTTGATTTCCGGTACGGCGCATGACGGCGAGAGAGAGTCATCAACCCATGCCATTGTTATCCATCATACGGAGCTGCACCGGCGCTCCACCCACCCCATCTTCCAAACAAACCCTTCCCCTTTTAAGCCGTTCTCTCCGAGGCGCGTGTCGTGATAGGGTGCACTTCACCCATCACAGCCAGGCCTTTCTCAGGCCCGCTCAGACTCTGGGGGACGCACATGGAAAGACGCATAGGTCTTCACACATCTCTGTTGATCTGCATTCTGACAATCTGGCTAGTCTCTCAGGCATCTCCCCCGGGGTACGCGGAAGAGTCGGGCACTCGGTCCAATCCGGCGGTCATTCCAGAACTCCAACTCATGAAGGAAGAAGAAACTGTGAGCATTGCCTCGCGCTACGAGCAACCGATCTCGCAAGCGCCGTCGAACGTCTATGTGATTACCGATGAGGATATTCGGCACTCCGGCGCCACGGATATACCCACGGTCTTACGGCGTATTCCCGGCATTGAGGTGATGCAGATGAGCGGAGCCGATTTCAATGTCAGTGCCCGAGGAAACAATCAGCCGTTTGCCAACAAGATGCTGGTATTGGTTGATGGACGATCCATTTATCAAGATGTCCAGGCTACCGTGTTTTGGAAAGCCCTCCCGGTCACACTACCAGAGATCAAACGCATTGAAGTCTTAAAAGGACCGGCCTCATCGATCTACGGGTTCAACGCCTTCGACGGCATCATCAATATCATCACCAAGTCCCCAGAGGAAATGAAGGGGACCACACTACAATTCGGGGGCGGAGAGCTCGGCACCATCTCAAGCGCGGCCATTCATGCCGACAAGATTGGGAAATTCGGGTATCGCCTGTCCATCGGACGCGATCAGAACCAACAGTGGCGCAATCGGGATGCTCTCGCGTTCCGCTCGAACAAGTTCAATGTCCAGACCGAGTACGCGTTGCCCGACGACGCGAAGCTGTCGGTGTCCGGTGGCTTTCTGGATGCCAATCGGTTTGATGGGGGAATCGGCGAAACCCAGACCTTAGCCACCCAGCCGTCATTCGGCCACGCCAACGTGTCATATGAACGCACAAATTTTTTTCTCCGTGGCTGGTGGTCGAGCTTCCGGGATACCTCCTCCATCCTCACCAATCCACTCCTTGCGGACTTCCTCCGCGTAACGGATCGAGATGGCAGCCCTGTTCAGCTTTTTTCGAGCAACACCTACAACCTTGAAACTCAGCATGCGCTTGAACTCGGCGCCTCCAACCGCCTGATCTATGGGGTGAACTACCGGCACAACTCCCTTTCAAGCAATGCGACGGACGCGTTCAGCCGGGAAGACCGACTAGGGCTGTATCTCCAAGATGAGTGGCGCGCGACACAGTCGCTGACCGTGGTCGGTGGAGCCCGCTACGACCTCAATACCTTCATCAATCCCAAGGTAAGTCCGCGCATCGCCCTCATCTATCAGGTCTCCCCTGAACACACCTTGCGAGCCTCAGCTTCGATTGCGTATCGGCCGCCCACTCTTTTTGAAACCCATGCGGATCTGCGATCTGTGATTGCCGTGCCACCCGTCTTCACGAGGACAATTGTTGCGCAAGGCACAGGAAGCCTTGACCCGGAACAAATTATCTCGTACGAAGCGGGCTACCAAGGATGGTTCTTCAAACATCGGCTCAAGTTCAGGACAGATCTGTTTTTCAATCATATCTCGGATCTCATCACGACTCGCAATACATCAGACACGGCCGCCACGTTCTTCAATGATCGTGGGCAGGCCGACATTTACGGAGGTGAGGCCGGTGTGGAATTCATCGCCACTCGTTGGCTGACCGGATTTGCCAATTTCTCGTATCAGGAAGTTGGGCAGTCATTTGTGGGGACCGTGAGACGAGGAGTTCCCCGCTTCAAGTACAACGCGGGATTGCGGGGGGACTGGGACAATGGGTGGAGTGCCGATGCGACGCTGCACCATGTCGGCGTCGCAAACTACCCCATATCCCAAACTTTTACCGCACTCGCCGCGATACCAACCACGGGAGTGCTGGTACCAGCCGAGCAAGTTGGCAGCTACAACCTGCTCAGCCTCCGAGGGGCCTATAAGTTCTGGCAGGAGAAAGCAGCGGCGGGCTATATGCGTGACGCTGAGGTGGCCCTCTCCGCCTTCAGTGCGTTGAACGATACGCACAAGGAGCATCCGTTGGGCGATACGATCGGCAGTCGTGTGATGGGCTGGATCACAGTAAGGTACTGAGGAAGAAGTGCGAGGTGCTGAGTTGGAAGGCGAGAAGGTTTCCAGGTGACACGCATGACACGAGTCACGGGCTTCCAAAAATCCCTGTTGCTCGGCGTGCTGACGGTCATGCTTGTCGCGCAGGCACCTCTCACGGGTTACGCCGAAAAAATGAGGACTCAGTCCGATCCGGCGCTCATTCCGGAACTCCAGCTGATGAAGGAAGAAGAAACCGTGAGCATTGCTTCGCGCTATGAACAGCCGATCTCGCAAGCGCCGTCGAATGTCTATGTGATTACCGATGAGGATATTCGCCATTCCGGCGCCACGGATATTCCCACTGTCCTACGCCGTGTGCCAGGACTCGACATCATGCAAGTGACGGGAGCCGACTTCAACGTCAGTGCGCGGGGGGACAATCAATTGTTCTCCAACAAAATGCTCGTCATGGTGGATGGACGTTCGATTTACATCGATGGCCAAGGCCTTGTCTTTTGGAAATCACTCCCCGTGACGCTGCCAGAAATCAAGCGTATTGAAGTCCTGAAGGGTCCGGCCTCCGTCGTCTACGGGTTTAATGCCTTCGACGGCGTGATCAATATCATCACCAAGTCCGCGCAAGAACTCAGAGGCACCACCCTTCAATTCGGCGGCGGAGAACTTGGCACGCTTTCAAGCGCCGCTATTCATGCAGGAACCGTCGGGCAACTGGATTATCGCCTCTCGGCGGGGCGTGACCAGAACCAGCAATGGCGCGACCGCGACGCCCTAGCGTTCCGATCGCACAAATTCAACGCCCAGACCCAATACAATTTTTCGAATGACGGGATATTGCGTGTCGCCGGAGGGTTCATCGACACGAACCGGTTTGACGGTCCCGTATCAAATCTGCAGATTCCTCAGTTGCAATTCAACCAAGGTTTTTCCGACATTCAATACCAGTACCATAACTTCTCCATCCGCGGCTGGTGGCAAGGGAATGACATTCCCGTCGACGCTGCCGCACATCCCCTATTTGCCCAAAGTATTCGCCTCACCAATACCCGTGGTGGAAACGATCTCTCATTTAGGACGCAGACCTACAACGTCGAGTCGCAGCACAGTCTCGCTCTCGGCTCGACAAATAAACTCACCTATGGAGTGAACTACCGATACAATTCCGTTGATGGGAGTGCCGTGTCTCAGTTGGGGCGAGAAGATCGACTCGGCTTCCATGTGCAAGATGAGTGGAGACTACACCCGGCCCTCACCGCCGTCGCAGGCATCCGGTATGACCTGCATTCACGAATCACGGGCACATGGAGCCCCCGTGTGGCGCTCATCTATGCCTTGACGCCGGACCATACCTTTCGCGTGAGTGGCTCCGTCGCCTATCGCCCTCCCACTATCTTCGAAGCAAATCTTGCTGTGCGCCTTCTCGTCACCCCACCGCCGCCTGACATCGCTATTACTGGATCAGAGCAGCTGAGCCCCGAACAAATTATTTCGTATGAGGTCGGGTATCAGGGATGGTGGTGGAATCATCGCCTACGCACCCGTCTGGACATCTTCTATAACCACCTGTCCGAGCTCATTAACTTCCAACAATCCAATGGAGGAACACGCCTCCTGACGAATGGAGGTGATGCCGATATCTATGGAGCGGAAGGTGGCGTCGAGATCTTGCTCTCCAGTTGGCTCAGCGGGTTTACCAACATTTCCTATCAAAAAGTCCGTCAAACCTTCACCGGAGAATTTCGGCGAGGCGCGCCAGATTTCAAAGCCAATGTTGGGGTGCGGGGAGAATGGGACACAGGCCTCAGTGCAGAAGGCTCCGTCAACTATGTCGAGGGAGCCACCTATCCCTTGCTCGATTCTGCTAGTTCCTTGGTATCGCTCCTTCCGGCTCAAACGGTTGATAGCTATACCCTCCTCAACCTTCGCGGGGCCTATAAGTTCTGGCAGGAAAAAACCGCGGCAGGCTATATGCGTGACGCTGAGGTGGCCATTTCTTCCTACAATTCGTTGAACGATACGCACAAGGAGCATCCCTTGGGCGATACGATCGGCAGCCGCGTCATGGGCTGGATCACGGTGAGGTACTGAGGAATGTGGAATGAGAAATGTGGAATGGGTTAGCCGGGAAAGCGGAAGGAATGAGAAATGCGGAATGGGGAATTCGAAATGAAGGATTGGGAGACGCAAACCAATTCCACATTCCACATTCCTCATTCCACATTGAGGCCGTAGAGGTCTTATGAGCAACGTAATACATCGGAATTCCGTTCTTGTTGTGGAAGATAACGAGGACCTCGTGATCGGACTACAGGATTTGCTGCACCATGATGGCTACGCCGTTACCGTTGCCGGCACTGTCGCTGGCGCTATCGAACTCGTTCGAACCCATCACTTCAACGCCATATTGCTGGACTTGGGCCTGCCAGATGGCGATGGGCTCGAGGTCCTAAAAGAAACCCAGCGCCTGGATCCCTCTCTTCCCGTCGTGATCGTGACGGCCGATATCTCACATGACCGCACCGTGGGATCGCTGACGGAGGGGGCGTTTGCCTATTTGACCAAGCCCTATCATCGCGAGGAGCTCAGGCAAACACTGCGACGCGCGATTGGAGTGAAGGAACTCGTTGTGAAGGTCGAACGGACGGAACACCTCCTCAGCCAGAGTGAGGAGCGATTGGAGCTCGTGATCCAAGGTTCCAATGACGGCTTCTGGGATGGACGGTTCCCTTCCAGCGAACCGTGGAATTCACCGCGCACACCGGTGTGGTGGTCTCCTCGCGTCAAAACCATGCTGGGTTATAGCGACGAGGAATTCCCCGATGTCTTGGAAAGTTGGGCTTCCCGACTTCATCCCGAGGATACCAACCGAGTCTTCGCGGCCTTGACAGCCCATATCGAACACCGTGATCCCTACGACGTGGAATACCGGCTTCTCACCAAGGCAGGAGAGTATGGCTGGTTCCGCGCCCGTGGCCAGGCCATCTGGGACGACGCCGGTCAGGCCGTTCGCATGGCCGGCTCCCTCCAGTGCGTGACCGATCGCAAACACGCGGAGGAGGCGCTTCGCCGGAATGAGCAACTTTTACAAGATATCATCAACAACACCACCGCCGTGATCTATGTGAAAGACACCAACGGGCGGTACCTTCTCATCAATCGCCGATTCGAACAGCTCTTTCACCTCACCATGAGCCAGATTGTCGATCATTCCGATCACGATATTTTTCCCAAAGACATCGCCGATGCGTTTCGTGCCAACGATGTGGCGGTGTTGGAACGGAACCACGCGATGGAATATGAGGAATACGCACCCCATTCCGATGGCCTCCATGCCTACATCTCGATCAAATTTCCTCTATGCGACGGCACCGGCAAGCCCTATGCGACGTGTGGCATCTCCACCGACATTACCGAGCGAAAGCGCATCGAAGATGCGCTCCATGCCAGTGACAGGCGGCGCCGTCTTGCCCTAACCGCTGAGCCGGTGAGGCTCTGGGACTGGGACCTTCAAACGGGTCAACTCTACTGGTCGCCAGAGGTCGACACGTTGCTCGGCATGGCGCCTGGATCGGCCCGTGGCACGCAGGGCGCGTTGCTCGCACTCGTTCATCCAGACGATCGTAAGCATGTGGCGCTCGCCATGCACCACGCGATGAAGTCCCAACATGCCGATGTGAGATTCGAACATCGCGCTCTGCAGCCGGACGGCAACGTCCGATGGTGCGTCTGGACTGGTAAAATAATTCGAGATCGCGAGGGACACGCGGTGCATATATTAGGAACGGTCAACACCAGGACGGCGTTCGCTACATAATGAACACCTTTGATGACATCGACCGGCTCTTCCGCGCAGGGCGTTCCATTGTCGCCCGGGCGATGGTGGGGCTCGTCGTCTTGCTCGCCCTCAATACGTTCAGTCTGTCCGAAACCTTGGCGATGGACATTGCTATTCTGAGGTCTTCCGACATCGCGGCCTATCGCGAGGCCATTGCAGGCTTAAAAGCCACAGGTCCGATTGGAGCGATCTATACCGAGTACGATGTACAAGGCGACCTGGAGCTAGGGAAAAAACTCGCGCGTAAATTGCGGGCATCGAATGCGTCATTGGTCGTCGCCGTGGGGCTCAAGGCCGCGTTGGCCGCGAAAGTTGAAATTGTGGATGTCCCGATCGTCTATATGATGATCTTGGACCCACTCAAGCATCAGCTCACAGCCGACAACATGACCGGCACGCTCCTGGAGGTCCCTGTCGACCGACAGCTGAAGATCATGCGGACGTTCCTGCCGACCCTTCACCAGCTCGGGACGCTCTATGATCCCGCCAAAAACTCTTCCCGGGTAAAGGACGCGATACGGCAGGCTCCCAACACCGATTTTCAATTAAAGGGGCTTCCCGTTGAGAGCGATAAGGACGTGCCCGAGCAATTGCGCACGCTGCTCTCGGACGTTGAGGCGTTTTGGCTCATGCCGGATTCCACAGTCTTGACGAACGAGTCTGTACGATTCATCCTTGAATCAGCACTCGCGCGTCAGATACCTGTGATCGGATTTTCACCGGAGTTCACACGTCTGGGAGCGCTGCTCAGCGTGTCCGTCGATTACGGCGATGTCGGTCGGGAGACCGGACTGCTCGCAAAACGCCTTCTCGATGGAGTTCGGCTACTGCCGCTCGCCCCTGTGCCGATCGAGCGGCTCAAGATCACCGTCAATCTCAAGACCGCCAAGTTCCTCGGCATTACATTGCCACATGGAGCGACAAGTCTTATCGATGAAACCTATTAGCGCAGAGCAACATGTGAATGTTCCTTCACCGCCTGAGGAGACGATGACTCCCCCGACATTACCTGCCCACAGGTTCCTCAGCCTGCGCACAAAGTTCGTATTATTTTTCAGCCTCATTCTCGTCACTGCCTGTTCGACCTTGAGCTGGTACTACGTCATAGAACGGCGAGAGGCAATGACCAATAACCTCCGGCAACTGGGAACGATTCTCCTCACGAGTGTGGTGAACAATGCCGGGTTCCGGTACGCGGGCCTCGTGGCCGAAGATCGTGTCACGCTCCAACAATTCATTGACAGCCTCGTGGCGGTCCAGGATGTCGTCTATGTGGTCATCACCCGCACAGATGGAACCGTCCTTGCTCAGTACTCGAAGGGAGCGCGCCAATCCTCTTCCAGTCTTGTGCGGTCCATGGACCATCCTCTCTACCCAGACAGTCAGATTGCGAAACAACTCTTCACATCGTCAGACGCCGCTCCTCAGATCACACGCCTGCCCATTACACAGACATTCAACGATCGATTCGCATGGGAGGAACAGGTGTACGACTTTGCCATGCCGGTACTGCGAACGGAACCAGGGGACCCGTCGCTACCTTCCCTTTCTATTCAGCAGGAGGAAGGACGCGCCAGTTCATCCCGAGCGCGGCCGGGCCTCGTGTCTGGTGTCGTCCAAATTGGATTGACCAACGCGAATCTGCAATACGAACTCGCGACAATGATCAGTAATATTTTCATCTTCACCGCCTTCATCATCGGGGCCAGCGCATTTGGCGCTTATCTGCTCTCTCTCCGTATTACAAAGCCGTTGAGGAGCCTGGCGGGTGTGGCTCAACAAATAACTGAGGGCCACTCGCCTATGCCGCTCATCCCCTCCACCAGCGACGAAATCGGCCAACTGACGAATACCTTCAACTTGATGACCGAATCATTGGCAGAAAGGAAGCTCGCCATTACCATGAACATGGCCATCATCAAGCACCAGGTCGGTCAATTGACCACGCTCCATCAAGTGAGTGCGGCCATCGCTAGAACTCTAGACCTAAACCACATTCTCGAGACCGTTCTGCAGCTTCTGATCGCCAATATGGGTTTTTCGCGGATGTTTGTGATGCTGCGGCATCGCGAACAAGATACCGCGTATGTGGCCAAGGTCGCAGGAGTATCTCCGGACATTGCAGAGGCAACTCGCCATCTTGAAATCCCTATCCTGAATGATGGGAGCGTCCAATCCGATCTGCTGATTCATGCCAAGCCTTTGCTCGTCCTGGACCTTGAGGCTGTAGCCGATCGCATACAACCGCCTATACTAGAGTTGCTTCGTCGAATCGGGGCAACATCCTTTGTCGCAGTGCCGTTTCAGAGTCAGAATCAAATTCTCGGGTACCTCGCCGCAGACCGAGCTGAGCACCCCTGCACGGAAGATGATCGCTATATGTTGATGACGATTGCCGGTCACGTGGCTGCGGCCATCGACAACGCCAGGGCCTATGCCGACCTTGAAGAACTCACGGAAAACCTCGAACAGCGTATTGCAGAACGTACAAAGGAATTGACTGTCGCTAATGATCGCTTACAAGAACACGATCGGAGGCGGTCGCTGTTTCTCTCTGTCGCATCCCATGAGCTCCGCACCCCCATGACCGTGATCCGCAGCTTTGCAGACAATATGCGCGACGGTATTGCAGGACCCGTCAGCGAACAACAAATGACCTATCTCACTCGCATCGGGCATAACCTAAATCGGCTCACCAGAATCATCAATCAACTGCTCGATTGGTCCCGCCTCGACTCTAAAAAAGACGTGCTCCACCTTACACCGCTATGTGTCGAAGCCACAGCCCTCATGGTCGCCGACAGTTTACGCACCGTTGCGGCTGAAAAGGCTGTGACAATTGAGATCGTGCATGCGGATGAGCTTCCCGCGGTCCAGGGAGACAGCGATAAACTGGAACAGATCCTCTGGAATCTTATTGGCAACGCCATCAAATTTACGCCGCCGGGCGGCCGCATCACCGTCGGTTTCCAAACGATCC
>SWDH01000042.1:218415-228632 GCA_005116945.1 Nitrospira sp. | reverse complement strand
TTGGTGCGCCAGGGCGATCTGCCGGGGGCGCTCACGGCTTATCGCAAGAGCCTCACGCTCCGCGAAACCTTGGCGGGCCGGGATGCCGGCAACATGGAGTGGCAGCGCGACCTGTCGGTGAGCCACAACCAGATCGGCAACGTATTGGGGCGCCAGGACGATCTGCCGGGGGCGCTGACGGCCTATCGCAAGAGCCATGCAATCCTCGAAACCTTGGCGGTCCGGGATCCCGGCAACACGGAGTGGCAGCGCGACCTGATCGTCAGCTATGTGAAATTGAGCGAGGTGACCGGTGACAAGGCCTATGTGAGGAAGGCGCGCGCGATTGCACAGGCCATGCAACAACGGGGCACGCTCGTCCCACGTGACGCCTGGATGATTGGAGATTTGAAGCGGCGATCGGAGCAATGAACGAAGTCTTTATATCCTACAAGCGTGAAGATGAGACGCGAGTTGGACGCTTGGTCCAGGTGCTGGAGAGTGCCGGCCTCTCAGAGAACAGTGGGTCGCGTCTTGTATTCATACATTGGCATGACAGCCGGAAAAATGCGCCTCAGCTGTATCACCAGCAGGGAAATTATCGCGCCTCACTGAGCGCCAACCCCTATGGTCCTGATTCGACCAGTAACCCCTACGGCCGCGGCCTCCGAATTTAAAGACCCTGACGATCGCACAGTAAGGGTCGACACGAATGGGCGCCGACCGTCATCGACGGGTCAGTGAGCACCGTCTTCCACAGACGATGCTGTTGTGAATAAAAAACCAGATCATTAGAACTGAAGATTTCATGAAGGTCTGTAGTCGCTCTGTGAAATCGTCTGTGCCGCCTTTTCAGTGTCTCAGTTCGGCCAGAAGCGGACATGACTCTCTTACGACGTTCAAGCCACCAACGTGGGCTGCATTACCCCTAGCGGACACTCACTTTCCGGTTGTTTTGTTGCAGATGCTGAATGAGATGGGAAATGAGATACTAGCGCCGTGAACATTAACGACTACGAGAAGAAGCTTTTCCCCACCTATGAAGCTTTCGCTAAAACCGTCCGCTTCATCTTGAAGAAGGCGTTGTTAGCCGCCGAAAGCCTGCCTCAGCCTCAATCCATTCAGTGCCGTGCTAAAAGGATCGACAGCTTGTGGCGCCGCTTGACCGAAAATGGTCAACTGGACACACAGATTCTGGAATCCGACCGGCTTGATCTCGCAGGCGCTAGGCTCATCTTCTACACCAACAACGACGTCGAGCGCTTCCTTGAATCGCGACTAATCAGCGACAATTTCGAAGTCGAGGAGGACTCGACCAGGATCCACCATCCCACCACGGAAAACAAAGAGGCGCGATACCGCGCAGTTCACTACACGGTCCGGCTTCGTGAGGATCGCTTACGCCTTCCAGAGTATGCGCGGTTCGCTGGCCTGCGCTGCGAAATTCAGGTTCAAACCATTCTGAACCACGCGTGGTCCGAGACCTCACACGACATTCTCTACAAAAGCAAGTTGGGCGATGGCTACGGCGAGAGAGCTATGAAAGGTATCACCAGCCGATTTGAGCGGATCATGGACAAATATCTGATCCCGGCTGGCTTTGAGATTCAGAAAGCCCAACAGGAGTATGAACAGGTTCTCCAGGGTAAAGAGCTCTTCGACAAGGACATTGCCAACCTGCTGGACAATGCGCAGAACAACAACAAGCGTTACGAGATTCTGTTAGGACTGAAAGATTACGCCATCCCAAATGACAACGACCTGCCGGCTACCTATGAGGGATTGCAAGGTCCGTTACTGAGGGCAGTCAAAGCCGCGCGAGCCACAGAGCCCGTTCCGATAGAAACAACCTACGGAAATATAGATGGTTACACAGCCGATTTAGTGACGAGGCTAGTCGTGGAGATTGCTGAGCATCTGCGCTACGCCGATGTAACCGGAACACTGCAACTGCTCATCGACATTTATCGGGACGAGCCAAACGATGCTATTCGCCAGCAGATTGTGAACGCTGTCCAAAAACTGTCCGAGTACAAAAGCGACGTCTACAACAAGGTAGGGCCGATGTTCCAGATGGCATTGGTAGATTACCTTGCCAGCATGAACGATGCCGAGGTGGACAGTGTTCGGCCCGTCGCCCTTACCGTCTGGACCGAAGCAATTCAATCAGACATCACCGGAGAAAAGTGGAAGGCACGCTCCGTAGTCTTGAGTACGGGAGCCATACCCGCATCCGATCAGCTAAGGGAAGTTCGCGACAAGGCAATCAAAGCCCTTTTCGCAGCCTTTGATCGATCGACCGACGATGCGCAGAAGCGCACTGTTCTTTCAGCCCTAGACGCCGCAACAAGGACTCCCCATCAAGCGCAATATTCCAACGAGCTCCTGGCCACCACGCTCAAGGATGCCACGCGCATTGTCAACTTTGTGACGGAACGCGCTAAGGCTTTGAGCTACGAGCTGCTGCAGCACCTGGAGCACGGGTTCTTCTACGACTATCCCCGGGCAAAGGGGTTTACCGCCGACCCGCAAAATCGGTTCGGTTGCCAGGCCGAAGCCGAGGCGCTTGTGTCTGCCATCTTCAAGTTTCGCGACATAATCAACGCCGACGATCGGTTTGTTCGATACAAGGTTCTTGTAGGGTTTGAATCCAAATACCCGAATCACTGGACCGACGAGAAGTTTGCCTACAAGGCGGATGAATATCGGCGCAGGGAAGCCAACCGCTACATCGACGAGATCAATGCGGCGAACGAGAGCGATTGGTTTGACCTGATTGCGCGTTGCGCGGAAACCAAGTTAGAGGACAGTGCCACCTTTCCGATTTTCGGAAATTTCATCCGAAATCTGGCTGAGCGGAAGCCCGAAGTAGCCGACAGGTTTCTGGCAAAGGCCTTGGACGACCTCCGAAACTTCCTTCCCGGCTTCCTTACCGGTCTGGCCCTGAGCGGCCGACCCGATATCTATGAGCGGATCTTGGAGACTGAGCTTGAGTCTGCCAAGAATTTCACTGGCATAGCGCGGCACCTTCGCTATTCAGATGTAAAGAAGCCAGACTTTGCCGCGCGTCTATTGAAGCACGCGATTGATAGAGGTGGCTCAGTAGCAGTGATCGAATGTCTGCTGTTCGCGTTGGAGCATTACGGGACAGAGAAGATCGCAGACGCCGACACGTTCGTGCGTGATGCCCTGAATTTCCTGAATGACCGCAAAGACCCGCGCTGGGTCTCGGGAGCGTGGTATCTGGAGAAGGTTACAAAGTTCTATGAGGAATTGACTCCGGAAAGGACGGTGCAGGTCCTACAGAATCTGGGCTATCTTCGCCAAGTGAACTATCAGGTCGAGCGCGTTTTGGTTCGTATCGCCGAGCGCCAGCCGGAAGCGGTGTGGGACTACTTCGGATCTCGGCTTGCCAGAGAGGCCGCGGACGGCGACGACGAAGAGCGCTTCGAGGCGGTGCCGTTCCAATTCCATGGCCTGGAAAAGGAACTCTCTAAAGATCCGCAACTCGCAATCAGCAAGGGGTTGTCGTGGTTCGCGCAAGACCGGGAGCTATTCGAGTTTCGAGGGGGACGCCTGCTCAGCAGCTCATTTCCCAACTGCGCCACGGAGTTCGCTGCCGCGCTTGCCGAGCTGGTAAAGGCCGGCATCGATACGGAGGCAGATTTCGTACTGGCGATTCTTCGGAACTATTGCGGTGAGACTTCCACCTACGTTGTGTTGAAGGAGATTGTGTCACGGTTTCCAGATGACCCTGGAAAAATGGATGGAGTCCGGAGCAGCATCGACAGGACCGGCGTGGTCTCTGGTGAATTCGGCCTGGCGGAAGCATATCGGGTCAAGAAGAAATCCCTAACGGAATGGCTGGCAGACGAACGGCCAGAGGTCAAAGCGTTCGCCGAAAAGCATATCGCAGAACTCAACCTCATGATCGCGTCAGAACAGCGCCGCGCAGAGACCGAAAGGGAAATGCGGAATAGGAGCTATGATGAGGACGACAAGTCAGACGACGGTGTGGATAACGAAGGCGAACGGTAGACTGATCGATGCCCTCCTACCTGAATTTCACCAGATACGTTTGATTCCCGTGGCCGCCGTGAACGACTTGAATTGCCCCACGCAGTTCCGTTAGCTGCAGACAAGTCCGCTTTGGGTCGGGTGCTGACGCTCGCAGAATGGCCACAAGAGGAAATTCTCATGTTAGGGATCACATGGGAAACTCCTGTTGTCTGGGGTCATCTCTTATCGACAAGAACCTCCTGAATAGTTTTCGCGGTCCTGGACAAACAATGCTAAATAAACACTCAAAATTTACCCCTCTCACTAGCCAAATATCGCGGCTTCGCTTACCCGCATAGCAAACTTCTCTGGAGGGACCCAAGGTTTTACCGCACCTAAGAGCTTCGATTCGATATGGGCGGGTAGGTGGTGGTTAAAGAACCCCCAACACCCGGCTATCTTCAACACATAGAAACAAGTATCAAAGGTTATATGAAGTAGATTGCCTTCTCTGGGCCTATTTTGGGAACATGAGTCGCCACGGGCCGAACCTTCCGATTGAACGGGTTAAGAAATGCGACAACTCTTGGGGGACGCCCCTGGACCTATGAGCAGTTTGATTTCTTCCCTGAGTCGAACTCTGGTCACGATCCTTTCTGGTTTCCATGAGGTGCTTTGCCGAGAAAGCTCTTCCGCCAAACACGCCCCAGATGCTGGCCCACAGTTCTTCGATGGCAGGCGCCGCGTCAGGCAAGCGTTCCCTTCGAAGGGATTGCACTTCGGCTACAAGTTCGACCCCGAGCAGCTTCAGGGCTTGAATGTCTTTGGCAGCTGTCATGAGATCGCAAGACGCCCTGCGACTGCATGCCGAAGCTGCGCGGCGTTCAGATCGAACCGCTTCACTCTCTGGGCTCACCGTGGGCCGCTTCATTTTTGCTCTTCCGCCTCCAACATGTTCCGTTCGAAAATTTCCCTTGTAGATGGATTGCTCAGGAGATCAAACGAGTGCCTTACGTGGCTCATCGGATCATCCGTACCGCTTCTAATCCGCTCATCACCTGTATCAACGCTTTTTCCCTTATCCCCGCAATTCACAGTTTCAACAGGCACTCTTCTTTCTTCTCTTAGGTTGGGATAGGGAAGGTTAGGATAGGGGGGAGCCCTATACAGACCCCTCTTGTGTTCCTTTTCGGTGCCTATCTTGGCTCCGCTTGGTTCCCGCATTTTGTGATACATCCAATAGTTGCGAGCACTAAGAATGGTTGGAGAACCGTCAGTGGCGCGTTCCTCAGCGATCAACCAGCATTTCTCAAGCATCCAGCCAATGACTCGCTGGACTGTGGCGGGCTGTTGGCAGACCTTCCGCGAGAGTCCCGCCAGCCAGTGGCCAGACAGTCTCCACCTGTTTTCGTTCCGGTCGAGAGTAGCGAGCACTTCAAGATGGATTCGCAGCGCCCGATCACCAAACATGGTGGTGAGCTCCCATACCTCAGGATCATCGTTAAGGTCTCGCGAGACGGGATGCCAGCGTTTCGGCGTCGGCATGGGTTACCTTAATTCCGCCGCCGGACGTGCCGTGCCGGTCGTTCTGGATGGATGAACTTTGTCCCGCAGGGAAGCAGATTCAAGCGGAGGAGAGAGATCGTCAACCATCACGACCGATCCCCCTGAAGTGCAACGGGCTCTCGTAACTCTCCCAATAACCGCACCAACTCGCTTTCAGGAATCGTGATGATCCGCCCAACTTTTCGATAGGCGATCTCGCGGCGGGCGATTTTCTTCCTGATCGTCGGGATCGCGTACCCGCTTCGATTCGCGAACTCTTCCACTCGAATGTGTCGTTCGATCGACTGAATTAAATGTTTTGTTGCCATCTGACTCCTCTTCGGTGGCGGGTTGACTATTCTCATGGGGAAGAGTATTACTCATGACTACGCAATGCAAGCCATGACTAGCATTACCTAACATTTCATGCGAATAAGTCGAAATCGTGGGAAATCACGTGAACAAGAGCCGTGAGGAGATAAGCGCATGATCACAGCGAAGCACGAGAAATGGCTTTCTGAGATCCAGAAAGCTGATGCTCGACTAAGGGCTTTCCCAGATGGGAATGGACGCCCGAATATCCATAAGCCAAGGGCAGCAGCCATGCGGTGGGCAATCGCGCTCTCTCAAAAACAATTAGATAAACTAAGTGATGGTGATTTTTCAAACCTGCAGCGAGAACTGGCGTGCTTTCGCCGATTTGAATTGAAGGAACCTGTGTTGCCCGGATTTGTGGAACCTGCTCCATGGCCGAGTCGAGAAGATATTAACAATACCCAGCAGTGGATCAGGGGGATTTTAGATAACGTTTCGTCTCGTTCGGACAATACCGTTGTATATAAGATTCCTGAGCGTGAGTGGCATCTAGTGTGGATTATAAGTGATCGGCGGTGGGGCCAGTTTTATACGGAGAAAGAAATTGAAGGGACCTCTAGGGTTCATGAGTTGTTCGATCTAGTACGAGAGCATGTTGACAAGATTCTTAGATGTAAAGCAGCAGACTGTCAGAAAATCTTTCTGCGGGACCGATCAAACCAAGAATTTTGCTCTACGCGTTGTCAGTGGCGGACTGGCCAGCGAACTTATAAAGATATTCCTCCCGAACGCTACGGAAAGCGAGGGAGGAGGATGACCTCGACACCGACGCGCTTGACACCAACACCAAAGGAAAAGAATTCAGGGCAGCCAAAGAAATCAAAGGAGAGGGCGCATGGCACGAAAAGACGGACGCGATAAGGGCATCTTTCAGCGCAAGGATCGGCCTGGGTGGTGGGTTCAGGTGTTTGTGAATGGCCGCGCGCGGACGTTCCGCTGTGACAATAAATCTCAGGCGAAGGCGCTGCATGGCCGACTCCGGGCGGAGATTCGGGAGAAGAGGTTTTTCCCCGAACAATTCGCCGTCAAGAAGGACATCACGCTTCGGGCTTGGATCGCGCGGTGTCATGAAGGCAGCACCAACAAAAGTCTGGGAAACGAAAAGCGGTACGGGCGGCGATGGTCGCTCTATCTGGGTGGCCGACTCCTCACCGATATTTCCACAGAGGACCTGCGCCGGATTCAATCGCGCATGCGGGCCAAACTAAAAACGGATCGAAAGACGAAACAGCCGAGACGCCAATGGGCGGATGCGACCATCAACCGGCACTTTGCATTTCTGAGCCGAGTCTTCACCCTTGCCGTCACAGACGGAAGGCTACTCCGTAATCCGTTGGCACGCTTTGGAAAATTCGACGAAAAGCAGCTGGTTCGGTTTCTGAATGATGAAGAGTTGCGGCGGCTGAAGGGTGTTCTGCCGGAGGAGGGGTGGGCGCGCGTCCAATTCGCAATTGAGACTGGACTTCGGCAGTCCGAGCAATTCGCGCTTCGATGGGACTGTGTAGACTTGGAGAGCGGGATTCTCACCCTTCCCATGCCCAAGCAAGGGGAGACGCACAAGGTTCCCTTGACGGACGCGGCCAAGGTTATTCTTCGATCGTTCGATAGTTTTCTCTCCAGCCCCTTTGTCTTCCCTGCGGTCCACAATCCACACAAGTCTCTCTGTCCTGATAGCTTCTTGAGGAATGTATATCGGCCAGCACTTCGCCGGGCGGGGATTCCAAATGCAAACTGGCACACGCTCCGCCATACAGCCGCGAGTCGGAGAGTCATGGCCGGGGTTGACCTGTATGCCATCATGCAATTCCTCGGGCATGCGGACTATGAGACAACGCTCCGCTATGCCCACCTCGCGCCCGATTACCTGAAGACGGTGGTTCGGAATGGCTCGCTGGGAATGGATATGCTCGCACCGGTTCACAGTCAGGATGGAACCTTAACCAGAACCACAACCAAGGAAAAGGTCTCGGAGGTGGTGAGCGTGCAATCTATTGATTTAATGGTGCGCCCGGAGGGACTTGAACCCCCAACCCCCAGATCCGTAGTCTGGTGCTCTATCCATTGAGCTACGGGCGCTTCAGAAGAAGTAATGCAGCACTTGCCGTGGTTGCAGCAGTGAGCGGTTATACAGGTCTGTTGTATGGTGGGTCAAGGGAGGGAGAAATGTTCCGCCGATTGATGGTGCGTTGTCGATGAGAATAACAGTGTTCAGATTCATCCTTCTCATGTAGACTTTGCAATCGAAGTAAGACGCATAGTCTGCAGGAGGGAACGATGGCCAGTCTGCAATCAGTCCTCAAAGAACCAGAGTTTCGTGAGGCGCCAGAAGCTGCGCCCACCCGAACCTTTCCCCTCTGGCATTGGGTTGTTGGTGCGGTGCTAGCGGTTGCGGTGGGTTCATGGCTGGTGTGGCTCTCGGTCTTTCTTCAACGGATGTTCATCGAAGAGGATGTCCGCGCGGCTTGCCAACGGATCATGCCGGATACGGTTCAGCGCTGTGTCGATACAGTGGTCATTCAACGTGGGGGAGCGAAACGGTGATTGGCCGACGGGTGCTGGGTTGTATCGCGGTGCTGTGTGGCATGATCGCATGCGCGATGGTCTCAGTGCATGTAGAAAATGCGCGAGCCCAGGAATCTTGGCCAAGAGTCGAACTCAGCGCGGGGACGTGGATCAGCGTTGGCGACACTCGATGGGCTCATAACGCTTCCTCGAATCCGGGCCTCGGCAATCCAACATCGAAACTCACGTACAAAGATGTCGGGACGAACGTCATCGATCTGACGGGGAAATTCTGGTTCACCCCAAAGATATTTGGCCGGCTGAACGGGGGTTTTGCGGGCATCGGTGGCGGGAGGTTGACGGACGATGATTTCGTCTCAGGGCAACGGCTATTTTCAAAAACGACCAGTAATGTTCCCGACAATAACATGTACTATATCAATGTTGATCTAGGTGGCCGTGTGAAAGAATTCCCGAACCACCGAGGTTGGCTAGACCTATTCGGAGGCTATCAGTACTGGCATACGCAGCACCAGGCTGTTGGAATTGGATTGGTGGTGTGCGATCCAGCGGTGGTTGTGTGTACCGGCCCGCTTCCACCGCCAGGAGAGACGGTGATCACGAACAAGGCGAATTGGCACTCGCTTCGAGTGGGTGCTTCGACGGAATATCGACTGACCACGCGTCTCAGTCTGCTCGGTACGCTCGCGCTGATTCCGATAAGTGTGCTCGATAATAAGGATGTGCATCACCAACGAGGGGATCTCCAACAGAACCCGAGCTTTTCCATGAAGGGCTATGGGGTGGGGGCTGATGCGGACGTTGGGGTCCGTTTCATGATCACGAAACATCTGGCGGCGAATCTGGGATACCGTGTCTATTATAACCGAATGTTGGATGGCGATCTGACCGTCCATCCTGTTGCAGCCTCTGCGGAGTCTTTCCCTCTCACACAGTTCGAATCGTTGCGGCACGGTTTCACCGCTGGTCTCAGTCTTTTATTTTAACCATCGGGCTCCAGTGTTTACCGCCGTGAACGCGATGGGAGCGTTTCGTCTTCGTATTGGACAAAGAGCCGTTTGGCCTCTGGATGGAGATAGCTGGGATGGCCGTGTGGAATGCCGACGGTGCGGAAGAGCGGTGTGAGTTTTCCGTTCGGATGGAGGTACCCGGCGCGAAGTGGCACGGTGCGTGTCGTATGGCGCACCAAGTGGCAAGGGGTCGGTCTGATCGAGGTAATCCACTCGGCAATGTCATGTGGGTTGCCGATCGAGGCTGAGAGCAAGAGCATCCGTGCCTGGCTGGGACAGAAGATGATCGTTTCCTCCCATACGACGCCGCGCTCCGGATCTGCGATATATTGCGACTCGTCTAAAATCACCAGACCTAAGGTATCTAATCGGACGTCGATCTCACCGCCTCCTGCGTCGTAGAGCAGATTCCGCAAGATTTCCGTCGTCATGATCAGCAGGGGCGCTTGCCCATTGTCGCGCCGATCGCCGGTCAGAATGCCGACCTGGTCAGCCCCGAATATTTTTGAAAACTCCGTATACTTGGTGTTTGAAAGCGCCTTAAGAGGCGACGTGTAGATGACGGTTCGATTCTCGGCGATGGCGCGGCGGGCCGCCTCCACTGCCACATACGTTTTTCCGCTTCCTGTTGGGACACTCACGACGACATCGCCTTCTCTGAGTTTCGCAATAGCATCTTCTTGCCAAGCATCCGGGATGAAGGCTTTAGGCGGCGGGACTCCCAATCCCTCCAACCAGCTGGAGAGGGTGATGGCCGGTTCATGGGATTCCGGCTCAACCGGTCTG
>SWDH01000042.1:173582-218405 GCA_005116945.1 Nitrospira sp. | reverse complement strand
ACGCTGCGGAGCCGAAGATTTCGGTTTCCGCGCGACGGGGGATTGAGGAAGGGATGGGGCGGGGCGCGATGGCTTCTCGCCGATCAAGGTCATGAGATCTGACTCAAATCCTGGGCGATTCTCAGCGGAGTGGCGAAGGAGAATCTCGATCAATCGGCGTTTGCCTGCGCGGAAATGCCGTTGAACGCGCCCGCGCGCCAGACGGTGCAAGAGTGCGATCGGTTGTTGCGCCAGCAGTTGTTCGAGCTCTTCGGTAGTCATCTCTGCCTCGTTGATCGTGAAACGTGTAACGTGAAATGCTCAAATCCATACACGAGATACGCCGTCATGGCAATTCCTCCAGTACTCCACGGCGGAGGGCAGCAATGGCGCGTGAGGCGGTGTCTGCCAATCCCGGGTGTGTGGCCTTCAGTGTGTGTAGCTGTGACAGAAACTCCAATGTACGCGCTAAGAGGCGATAGATATCCCCTTCAGCCATCGTGGTGCTTTTACAGAGGCCGATCCATGTGAGCGTGGGGTCGCCGATCCACCGTTCCGTCACTGCGGCAATATCTGCCCGTAAGAGTGGGGGATCTTCATGCGGCGAGAGGGACGCAGCGAGTTTTCGAACCTGCCCGAGTAAGGAAGCCAACCCGGAACTGACGCGAGGGAACATGCCGGGGCGGTCGTCGTCGTGCGCGATGCTCGACATCACGGCGGCCAGCATGGCGGGATCGGCTCCATTGAATGCGTCGGCCCGGAGCAATTCCGTAATGAGCAGCGAGTGGTCGATGCGGATGAGCCGTGCCCACTCGCCTTCCTCGGTCAAATGCGCGGTTGGTGTGAGATAGCCGAACTGTTGTAGGACGTCGATCTTTTCCTGGAAACGGTGCCAGAGACTTGTGCGCAGCGCTTGGATTGATTTGACATGTCGATGTTGTTCCTGTCGAAGCTTGGAGGCGAGGGGATAGTCTCTTTGACAGGCGGAACGCGAAGGACAGGCTGGGCAGGCAAAGTCGCCCAGGGTTTGCACGATGGCGTCTGGAATCGGTTCATCGTCTTTTGGAATCAAGATGGGAAGCTCCGGCAACCTGCCAGGCAATTCTTCCAGGTGATGGAGTAACTCTTCCACACTTTCCGGCGTACACCAGGGATAGATCGGCGCATCCACGCAGTCGAGGACACGGTCGGATATTTCGGTCACCGTGGAGGCAGGAAATTCGGTAATGCCTCCGCCTAGACGCAGTGCCGTAATCATCGGGCTCTTCTGCCCCTTGCTGCGATATTGTCGTAGCACAACACCGCGGGTGCGACCGAATCCCACCACGCGACCGGGGGTGAGAAAGTGAAAGCGTGCGGCGACTTCCGGTGGTTCGTGTTTCCTGACGGGGGCCCGGTGCGATTTTTGCCGGCGGACATGATCAAAGGTCTGCCATTCTGTGATCCAGTCGGTGCACACGCGTGGCCCGTATGGTTCCATCTGATCGCGCAGATCGTCCAGCTTGCGTTCTAAAACCTCGGCGCGCTGGTTGAGTTGAAATTGCGCAAAGCTCTTGGCCAGAATCGGCTGGATCTGATCCAGAGGATGCGCTTTCAAGAGGTTGAGAACCATCGGATAGCTGATGACGAATTGGCTGTTGATCGCTTCCGGATGGCCGGTGAACCCTTTGGTCAATACATTCAGATCGATGTAGGGCGAGGGGGTGACGATCGCGAAGCCCACGAGATCTTTTCCACGGCGTCCTGCACGGCCTGCAATCTGCTGCACCTCGCCGATCGTCAAGTCCATAAAGTCACGCGACTTGCGGATGCTGGATTGCGTAATGATGACGGTGCGCGCGGGGAAGTCGACTCCGGCAGCCAGTGTGGTCGTGGCGAAGACGGCATCGAGGCAGCCATGGCGCATCAATTCCTCCACCGCGATTTTCCATGAGGGCAGATGACCTGCATGATGCGCCGCAACGCCGATGCGCTGCACGGTTGGAATGAGTGGGTGTTCAGCAATGCTGGGATATTGGGCGATGACCTTGTCCAGCACGGCGGCGATGGCTTGCTGACGAGGCGGCGGGAGGAGGATGTGGCTATGGTCAAAGGCTTGCATCGCTTCATCGCACGCACGCCGCGATGTGAGGAATACGATGGCAGGGGTCAAGTGCTTGTCTCGAAGAGCGAGTATCAGATCAACTGGATGAATCGAGGGGGGCATGCAGTTTCGTTCCCTTTGCAATCACGACCAAGCCGGATTCGGTGACGGTAAATCGCTGGGCATCGGCCTCTCGGTCGTACCCGATTTCCGAGTGAGGCGGGATGATGACATCTTTGTCGATGATCGCGCGTCTGACACGGCTCTGCGCACCGATGATCACGTTTTCCATGAGAATCGATTCACGCACATCCGCATGATCCTGCACATGGACGTTCGGTGACAGCACAGAGTTTTGCACCCGGCCACCGGAGATGATGCAGCCGCCGCAGACGATGGAATCCAGAGCCACGCCCATTCTTCCGCCTTGATAATCTTGCGAGAAGACGAATTTAGCCGGTGGAAACTGTCCTTGATACGTCCGAATCGGCCACTGTTGGTCGTAGAGATTGAAGAGGGGATCCACCGCGACAAGGTCCATGTTCGCTTCCCAATAGGCGTCTAAGGTGCCGATGTCCCGCCAGTACTTCACATCTTTCTTATTTGCGTCGACAAATTTGTAGGCATAGACAGGCCGATCACGAATCATGCGTGGAATGATATTTCTCCCGAAGTCGTGACTGCCTCCCTCTTGGGCGTCGGCGATCAACTGTTCGCGGAGGACTTTGGTGCGAAAGAGGTAGATGCCCATCGAGCCAAAGGCGCGGGTCGGATCGTTGGGAATCGACGGCGGGTTCGCGGGCTTTTCGATGAAGTCCGTAATCCTGAAATCTTCATTCACATGGATGACGCCGAATCGATGGGCATCTTCGATCGGAATATCGATCGCGCCGACCACGGCATCGGCCCCTTTGGCGAGGAGCCAATGGAACATCTCCATATAGTTCATCTTGTAGATGTGGTCGCCCGCCAGGATGAGTACATAGTCCGGCTGTTCGGTGTCGAGCAGAAATAGGTTTTGATAGACGGCGTCGGCGGTGCCTTGGTACCATTCCTCACTGATCCGCTGCTGGGGCGGAATCGAGGCGATATATTCGCCGAGTTCTGCATTCATGATATTCCAGCCAGTACGGATGTGGCGATCGAGCGAGTGGGATTTATACTGGATGAGGACGGCGACTTTTCGAAGCCCCGAGTTGAGACAATTGCTGAGCGTAAAATCGATAATGCGATATTTCCCGCCGAAGGGAACGGCCGGCTTGGCTCGATGCTCGGTGAGGGGCTGAAGACGCTCGCCTTTCCCGCCCGCCAGCAACATGGTGAACATGTTCAGCATTGCGGCGGATTGTAACAGGACACAGAGGAAATAGAAAGAAAGCATACTCGTTGACAACGCGAGAATCTGAGACGATACTACACAGGATAGTCTGGAACATCAGTGAGTAATCGAGCAAAGGAGTCAGCATGAAGCGGGATGTCGTGGTCACGTCGCTGGTGAGGCAGAAGGCGGTTCAAAAGCCGGCTCTGGATCGCGCGGTTGATGCGCTCCGGCGGGTCGAGCATCTTGAAAACCAAATGGCAAAGCTGTCCGAATTGGTCCGCGAGCATGCGGAGGATGTCGATCGATTGGTGCGAATTGTGGCTGAAGATCGTGACGTCATTCGTCGGCAGCTTTTGCGCAAGCATCATGAGCAAGTTCGGGTCCGCAAGCATCTTCGAGCATCCGACTCTAAGGTGGGGCTCGATTTCTAAGTCTGGTGACGTTGCGCCGCCGATCCCTCCCCATGAGTCCACCTTTGCATATGTGATGTGGGAAGCGATTCTAGGAACTGTTGATCTATTGAATGGCCAGAATTCCTCAGATCCTCAGATAGCCTTCATGTTACGCTTCACGGGTATTGCGAACTGCGTAGCGTCCTCGTCATCTGTCGTGATCTCTATCGCTGATCGTGAAGACGCTGGAGTCGAGGTGAAAAGGCCTCTGTGTGCTCGGGAGATGAAAACGTTTGGGATTGCGCGGCAATATGCGCAATCGTGATAGGGAAGGAAAAGGGATGACCGTGCGGCAGCAATATTTTCACTCTTGGGGATTCGCCTTCTTCATTGTGTTGGTAGGAATAGTTCCGACTCTATCGGCTGAGCCGATCGTGAAAGGCCGGGTTACCCTTGTCCAAGTGCCGTACGCGGCCCCTCCGAAGGGACAGGATCTATCCGCTGAATCCGTTCCCCAGAATACAAAATCGTTGACGGCTGAAGAGGCTCAGCGGGCGGAAGCGTTGTTACCCTTACTGGAAGGCGCGCAAGAGTTTTGGGCCATGGGTGAATTCGTACATCTCGGTGAACCATCGGTCCCGGTCCTGGTCAAAGGATTGACGATGGCGGGCCCTCGTATTCGCTACAATACGATTGAAACGATTTCAATGTTGAAAGCCGCCTCTGCGGTTCCCGCTCTCGCCATGGCGGCAAAAGAACCGAACGAAATTCCTCGGGTTCGTGAACATGCCTTGAGAGTGGCCGTACGATTGGATGGGACAAAAGTTGTTGATGCCATTGAGTCGATGGCGCACGATCAGAATTCGTCGATTCGAAAGGTCGCTGCGTTTGAGGCCAGGTATGTCAGAGAGAAAGCGGTGATCCCGGTTTTGATCGGGATGATTGCCGATGAAGAGCGATTTGTCGCATTTTCAGCGGTGCAATCACTCTGGATTCTGACTCGACATGAAACGGAGTTTCATGATTGGGAGACGTCGACCAAACAAGACCGTCAAGAGTGGGCAGCCGAATGGTTAGAATGGTGGAACGGTCAGAAGGATAGTTTCGAAATGTCGGATCCGAAACGGCCTGGGCGGGTTCGATAACACGCCGCGACGCGGATAGAAGGGGTTTCTCTTCCTCGGCTTGTCCATCCGCACGCCTTGCGGGGGCAAAAATTCCTATGTTATATTTTACGGGTCTCCTCCCGTGTCGTGCAAAGTAAGAGAAGGACGTTCGATTCGCGTTATGCCTACGCTCCGGATTGCAAAGCTTGGGAACCCTGTCTTGCGCCAGATGGCAGACCCGGTTGATCCTCGCAATATCCGAACATATGACATACAGCAATTCATCGACAATTTGATTGAGACGATGTTGGCCGAACCAGGAATCGGTTTAGCGGCGCCTCAAGTCTCGCGCTCAATTCAATTAGTCGTCATGGGCTGCGAAGGGGAGGATGGATTTCCTCAAACGGTCCTCATCAATCCTAAGATCGTCTTCTATGGCCCGGAGCAAGTTGAAAACTGGGAAGGCTGTCTCAGTGTGGATGGGCTCAGAGGAAAGGTCACGAGGCCGTCGGTCGTGAGGGTTCAGGCGTTGGATCGTCATGGGAAATCAATGGATTTCGAAGCGACCGGTCTCTATGCCGTCTGTATTCAGCATGAAATGGATCATCTGATCGGCAAGGTATTTTTAGATCGAATGACCGACATGTCGACGCTCACGCAGCTCCCCGAGTTTACGAAGTACTGGCAGGACGATCCTGTTCCCGTCATTTAGCGAACCCGCCGTGAAGACCCTGCTCTCGCCCACATTATTCATGAACGTTTCTGCTCCAATCGCGGATCCGCTGCTACGACAAGCCTTCGGCCGACGGACTCGCCCCTCGAACCTTCAACGTACTGTACGAGTACGCCTCAGGTCCTCTGGGTTCCGTGCGCCGGTCTCGCAACGCGGCTTCGCGATTCCGCGACGAATCGTCATGAATATTGTGGGCTTATGAAAACCCTGCTTCGAGTGCTTCACTATCTCAGCCCTCACCGTTCCATGGTGGTCGGCACGTTTGTGTTTGCCGGGCTTGCGACCGCATTTGAGCTCATCCCTCCGTGGCTAATCAAAGTGATCATCGACGACGTGATCCAGGCCGGCCAGACTCAGCTCCTGGTGTGGGTATTTCTCGCGTTGTGCGGTGCCTATGTGTTGCGGAGCCTCTGCGGGTCGATGCGGATCAGAATGAATAATGGATTGGAGCAGCAGGTCGTCCATGATCTGCACGTTCAAGTATTCTCTGCGCTCCAGCGATTATCGATCAGTTTCTATGAGAATCGCCCGACGGGCGAGATTATGTCACGCGTGTTGAACGATACCGAGCACATGCAGCGCATCTTCGTCGACGGACTCGAAGAAATCATTACGGCTGGACTGACGCTGATCGGGATCATGATCATGCTGTTCATGCTCAATTGGAAGCTGGCGTTGTTGGCGCTCGTGCCGATTCCTCTCCTGGTCCTGGGGGCGGCATTATTCACCAAACGCGTCCATGGGTATTATCGGGTCATTCGAAAAGGGGCGGCAGAACTGAACGCTCTCTTACAAGATATGCTGGCAGGCATTCGAGAGACGATGGGTTTTAATCGCCAACCCTATGAGCAGGAGCGATTCGATCGGAAAAGCGATCGGTGTCGGCAAGATACCTTGAAGGCCATGTACCTCTGGTCCTACTACTCACCAGGGATGATGCTGATCGGGAGTCTTGGCGGAGCCATGGTGCTCTGGTTCGGTACGGCTGAGGTGTTAGCGCATCGTCTGTCCGTGGGCGAACTTGTCATGTTCATCTCCTATCTTGCGCTGTTCTATGTGCCGATCAATCAGATTCATTCCGTCAACCACATGCTGCAGCATGCCTTGGCTGCAAGTGAGCGGGTGTTCGAAGTCCTCGATATCGTTCCGGAGGTGAGAGATCGTCCGGATGCGCAGGCTCCCGCGACGCGATTGCGAGGAGAGGTCGCCTTTCAGCACGTCGGGTTTCACTATCGGGCCGACACGCCGATCTTGACCGATATCACGATAGCAGTCCGTGCGGGGGAGCGCGTGGCGCTGGTCGGTCCGAGCGGCGCAGGCAAGAGCACAACGCTCAAGTTGTTGATGCGGTTTTACGATGTGACGCGAGGGGCCATCACAGTCGATGGATACGATCTCCGTGATGTGTCCTTGGCCTTTCTCCGCAGTCAAATTGGGCTGGTTCAGCAAGAACCATTCTTGTTCAATGGCACGGTGAGAGAGAATATCCTCTATGGCGACCTGAAGGCTCGGCAAGAGGAGATTGAGGCGGCGGCAAAGGTAGCCCGCGCACATGACTTCATCATGGCTCTTCCTGAGGGGTACGATACCTGGATAGGGGAGCGCGGGGTGAAGCTCTCCGTCGGGCAGCGACAGCGTGTGTCGATCGCCCGTGTGATTCTGAAGGACCCTCCGATCGTCATGTTCGATGAGGCCACGTCTAATATCGACACTGAGACCGAGGTCAAGATTCGAGAGGCGTTAGACGATCTTACGAAAGGGCGGACGACGATTATCATTGCCCATCGTCTTTCCACGATCCACGGTGTCGATCGGATCATTGTCGTGGACCACGGACGCGTTGTTGAAGATGGGACGCATGAGACGTTGATTGGGCACGAAGGGGTGTATGCGCGGCTGTACGACGCCCAATTCCAGGTTTAGCAAGTTGCTGAAAAAGCCATCCAGCGTCGTTCTCACCTCGAAAGCATCCTCAACGTAGCCCAGAGGCTACCCCTCCGGTGCTTTCTTCGGCTGCGGCCTTGCGGACGGCCTTTTTGAGCATCTTGCAAGATTGCTTACGCGCCGACTGCTTAGCAAGAGAGAGTCTCCTGACCGTTGCGGATCGATCTTGCACGCCAGTATACTAAGTCCACTTTGTAAGGAGAGTAGACAGATGGTGCTGATATATGAAAGCGATCCGTTAGATAACGAGGATGCGCGGGGGCGTTTCTATCATGTCTGCCGCGGGCGAATCGATCGGACGGAGATCCAACTTCCTGCTGACGAGAAGATCTACGAATGCGCCGTATGTGGGATTGACCTTGAGGCTGAAGACTTTTGGCTAGCGAGGCAGAAAGGGTCGGTATAGGACACGTTATGGCTGCGAGCATAGGAAGAAAAACAGTAGGCGTATCACGTGGGCTGATGATGCTCTGTGACATCTGTTACGCCCAGGTCATCGCCGATAAACTCACCGACGAGAAGAACTTTGTCGCGGATGCCGAGACCCTCTTCGATACCATCTGCTTCGGTTGTACCGATATCAATAGACCGCTGATCGACGATATGGCGGGTAGCGGAGAGTGAGGATGTTGAAAAAGCCCGCCAGCTTTGTTCTCGCATCGCTCAGATCCTCAACGTACCCCAGCGGGTACGTCTCCGGTCTTCGCTCGCTGCGGCCTCGCTGAACGGGCTTTTTGAACATCCTCATTGTAGTAGTCTTGCCCTAGGCCAAGTTGACGGATGTTATTTTTTCCGTGCGAAAGAAGGAAGAACAGTAACCATGAGTCAGATCAGAATGTTTAGAATGATTGCGTTAGCCGAAGGTTGTTCATTTCTCATCCTGTTATGTGTCGCGATGCCGATGAAATACTTCATGGGGATGCCTGAGGTCGTGAGAGTTGTGGGGGCGATACACGGAGGATTGTTCCTGCTCTATGTCGGCCTGTTGGCGGTGATACATGTTAGGCATCGCTGGCCATTCATGTTTTCACTGTACGCATTTATTGCGTCTATTATTCCGTTTGGAACATTTGTGTTGGACAAACATCTTTGTGAGAAAGAAGTCGTGGTGAACTGATTGGGAAGAAAAAGACGGAAAGTAGGGGTGTTACTTGCAGGTTTTCCCATCGAAGTGGAGACAGCTCGTTTCTCCAGATTTTACCTTCCAAGTTTTCAGTAGGGGCGCTTGCCCGTTCGCTCTCATCTCGACAACGAAATCCACGAGTCCTGAGATCGGCAGCTTTTCGATGTGAGGCTTGGCTGTGTCCGGAACATCTATCCAGAATATCCCGCCGAGGGTCGAGATCAAGACGCGATGCGTGTCTACGTCAACTTGAATGACCGGGCTATAGAAACTCTTGTCTTCGGCAAAGCTAGGGGACGCAAGTGGGCAGAGCAGGAAGAAGCTGAAGAATATAGCGAGAAGAATCGTACGCATCTCTAACATGGCGAGCACTCCTGCGTATGAGGCCAATCAGGAAATCATTATCGCACCAGGGCCAAGTGGAAACAAACTGGAAATTTTCGAGAGCGGCAGGCGACCAGAGCGTCGTTACAGATTGCGGGAGAACAGTGCTGCGAGCGGGAACTTTGAAGATACGTATCTACGGCTCAATAGGATTACGCTTCCGCAGGATGCTCAAAAAGGCCGTCCAGCGAGGCCGCAGCGAGTGAGGATGCGAGGCGTACCCTTGCGGTACGTTGAGCCTCTGAGCGATGCGAGAACGAAGCTGGCGGGCTTTTTCAGCATCCTGCTAGGCAAGAGTTGTGATGTGTGCTGGCGTGACCGTCCCCCCCGTAATCCAGTATCCACGGATATCCGGTTTGGATTTATCCATAAGTGAGATGAGCAGATAGGCGGGGATGGGCAGGTTGATTTTTGGCCAAATCTCTTCGTAGTCGGTTGCGATCTTGATATCGGTAGTCGAAGGGCGTGCCGGATCGTGAGGATGAGAGTGATAGACCACTTGCAGGTCGAGTCCTTTGTTTCGAATATCTTTCTTCGCCACGGAAAAATCTTGCATATCCATTACGAAGGCGATCTCGGCCCGTTCTGCTGGTGATAGTCGTTCTAGATGTGCCACCTTTGCCGGGTCGAAGGACGATAATTTCTCAGCTCCTTCGAGTGCCACAATATTCTTGATCCGGTAGACATGGGTGACAGTCCCGTTGGCCCCAGCCAGAAGCCCGCAACATTCATAGGGATCGAGTTCCCTGGCATGGGCCACCATATCATCGAGGATCGATTGAGGGATGATGAGATCAGACACGGTAGTAGGCTGCTGGGGGAAAAAAATGGCGGGCCAGAGTTTCATTGGTCCGCATATCTGTAGCAACAGGAGCGGACCATACAGAATGCTCAAAAAGACCGTCAGCGCGGCCGTAGCAAGCGAGAAGGCAAGGCGTACCCATGCGGTACATTGAGTCTCTGAGCGATGCGAGAACAAAGCTGGCGGACTTTTTCAGCATTCTGTTTAGTTAGATGGTGCAGGTGACAGTATAGTCCAGACTAAGATTTGTGATTTTCGGATTCTGGCCGCAGAGTGGGCAGGCCGGATCTTTAGGGCGCCTGACTTTTCTAAATTTCATGTCCAGTGCATCGTAGATCAGCAGACGATCGGCCAGGGTTTCACCAATGCCGAGAATTTCCTTGATGGCCTCCGATGCCTGAAGAATCCCCATGGTCCCAGCGAGAGCGCCTAACACGCCGGCTTCTTGGCAATTCGGCACGAGTCCTGCTGGCGGTGGCTCCGGGTAGAGGCAGCGGTAGCATGGATAGCCTGCATGAGGCTTGATCGTCGTGAGTTGTCCTTCAAAGCGGAACATGCTGGCAGAAATGAGCGTCTTCTTGGCGAAGAAGCAGGCGTCGTTGACGAGAAAGCGCGTCGCAAAGTTGTCGGATCCGTCCAGCACCATGTCGTATTGGGAGATGAGCGAAAGAATATTATCGCTGTCGACGTTCTGGTGATGAGTCTTGATCGTAATCTCTGGGTTGATCGCCGACAAGGTTTTCTTGCCTGACTCTACTTTCGGCAGACCCACCGTGGCTGTGGAGTGCAGGATTTGACGTTGTAAGTTTGAAAGATCGACAACATCGCCATCAACGAGACCAATTGTACCCACGCCCGCGGCGGCGAGATAGAGTCCGGCAGGCGAGCCGAGCCCTCCGGCGCCGATGAGCAAGACTTTAGCCTTGGCCAGCTTCATCTGGCCCTTGCCGCCCACGTCGCTCAGAATAATCTGACGACTGTATCGTTCTATCTGTTGTTCAGTGAGTTCCATGTAATTCGTCTCTCGTCCTTCGTGAAGCGTGAAGCATTAACTCCGAAACGAGATACGCTTCACGATGTGCGCTTCACGTTGTTGTCATTCCACGACATTCAATTCGATCGGGTCGACGACGACGCCTTTCGTGCGAAGGCCAACGATCGCCCGCTCGATTTCGGTGCTGTCGCCGGTCAGTTCAAGATCCATCCATCCAGTGGTTTCACGCACATCGGCGCGCCGGACGTTGGTGACGACTTTGTATTCGTGCCCGATCTGATAGATGACCGGTTCTTTGATCTTGTCTTCTGGGAACTGCACGTGCACTTTCACATGTGGCATGATGCACCTCCTGCAATGGCGGGGACGATCGACACTTCGTCCCCGTCTTTGAGCGACGTCTCTTTGCCATTAAGGAATCGAATGTCTTCCTCATTGACGTAAATGTTCACGAATCGGCGGAGCTCACCCGTGTCGTCGCAGAGGCGATCTTTTATACCGGGATGCGCGGTATTGAGCGTCTCGATCATCTCAAGCACGCTCGCGGCTTTGGTTTCAACCTCTCCCTGGCCCTTGGTCAGCGGGCGTAGCGGAGTTGGAATGCGAACTTTAATCATGCGTCACCACCACCGTTCTTGCCCATTTTAAATGTTTTCTCAAATGCAACCAGACTTGGTTGAATGCGGACCGGCCGTCCGACGGCATCGATCACGGCTTCCTGGGTTTTTAAACCGTTCCCGGTGATATAGGCTACGGTCAGATCGCCTTTCTTAATCGTGCCGTTTTTCACCAGTTTTTGGAGCACACCGATTGTGACACCCCCGGCCGTTTCGGCGAAGATTCCTTCCGTCTGCGCCAGCAGCTTGATGCCGTCCACCACCTCGTCGTCTGTCACCATGTCCATCGTGCCTTTGCTCTCTGCCGTGGCTTTTAGGGCATAGTACCCGTCTGCTGGATTCCCGATCGCCAAGGATTTGGCGATGGTCTTGGGTTTCACTGGTTTGAAGAAATCGCGACCTGCCTTGAATGCGGTAGAGATCGGCGAGCAACCTTCGGCTTGCGCCCCGTTGATTTTTGTCCGAACCTCATCGATCAATCCCACGTATTTCATTTCGTGGAGGCCCTTCCATATTTTGGTCAAGAGCGAGCCGGACGCCATCGGGATGACGACCTGGTCTGGCGTGCGCCAGCCGAGTTGTTCGACGGTTTCGAATGCCAACGTCTTCGAGCCTTCCGCATAGTAGGGGCGGATATTGATGTTGACGAACGCCCAACCGTGCTCGCCGGCGATTTCGCTACAGAGCCGATTCACATCGTCGTAATTGCCTTCGATTTCCACCACGTTGGGTTTGTAGATCAAGTTGCCGAGCACCTTCGCAGCTTCCAGATCACCCGGGATAAACACGTAACAGCGCATCCCTGCCGCAGCCGCGTGGGCGGCGACGGAATTGGCCAGATTGCCGGTCGAGGCACAGGCAATCGTTTCAAATCCTAACTCTCGCGCTCTGGTAATGGCGACGGCCACAACCCGATCTTTGAACGAGAGCGTGGGATGATTGACGGTATCGTTCTTGATGTACAGTTCATCCAGTCCGAGGTGGGCGCCAAGATTTTTCGCGCGCACCAACGGGGTCATCCCGGCATGCGGTCCGAGGAAGGTCGGCCCTTCTACCGGCAGGAGATCAGCATAGCGCCAGATGCTATGTGGCCCGTCTTGAATTTTTGTGCGGGACACATTCTTCTTAATCTCCTCGTAGTTATACTTCACCTCGAGGGGGCCAAAGCACATTTCGCAGACATGGATCGCCTTCGTTGGATATTCTTTTCCGCACTCGCGACAGACTAGGGCTTTCATTGTGGCCATGGCGATTCCACCTCACTCAATCAATAATTACGGCCGGACGGCACAGCCGGCAAAGGGATCGCCGTCATCGAATAGTGACGTAATCGTCGGATGCGCACCGCACAGCGCACAGTCAGGATTGCGTTTCACTTTAATTTCCCTGAACAGGGTTTTCCGCGCATCGAAATCCAAGAATCTGTTTGTGAGAGGATGACCGATTCCAAGGATGAGTTTCAAGGCCTCAGTCGCTTGGATCGTGCCAATGATGCCGGCTAATACGCCGATCACACCTGCCTCCTGACAGGAAGCCACAAGTCCAGCAGGCGGTGGAGTCTTAAAGACGCATCGATAACAAGCGGATTGTTTCGGCACAATGGTCGTCACACGTCCATCGAAACGAAGGATGCCACCGTGAACCAACGGTTTTCCAGTAAAAAAACAGGCGTCGTTGATCAGAAACTTGGCTGTAAAGTTGTCGACCCCATCAATGACAATGTCGTAGTCGTTGATGATCTTCAATGCATTGCCGGCCGTGAGTCGCTCTTCGTACATCGAGACCTGGACGTCCGGGTTCAACGCCTGGATCTTCTCTTTGCCCGATAAGACTTTGGGACGGCCCACGTCAGACGTATGGTGAAGAATCTGCCGTTGAAGATTGGTCAGGTCCACGACATCGCTATCGATGAGGCCGATGGTGCCGATACCGGCTGCCGCCAAATAGAGCGCTGCCGGCGAGCCAAGACCTCCTGCGCCGACCAGGAGAACCTTGGCCTTGGCGATCTTTTTTTGCCCCTTCCCACCAACCTCCGGCAGAAGAATGTGGCGGCTGTAGCGGCTTATCTGATCTTCGGTAAATTCCATGGCAATTAGGTAGCGAATCCAAAAGGATGCTCAAAATGGCTTACCAACGAGGCCGCATGCGAGAGAAAACCGGAGGCGTACCCTCGAGGGTACGTTGAGGATTTTCTTGAGCCGAGAACAAAGTTGGAAGCCATTTTCAGCATCCTTAAATATTGAAATACTTCTCGATGCTGATATATCGCTCGCCTGTGTCGCACAAGATGGTGACCACGTTTTTGCCCGATCCAAGCTCTTGTGCCACTTTCTGCGCAGCGAATACATTGGCTCCGGCAGAAATTCCCACCAAGAGGCCTTCTTTTTTCGAGAGCTGTTTGGCCGTTTGATAAGCTTCGTCATCGGTTACGGTTATGACGCGATCGATAATGGTCCGGTTCAAGACTTTCGGGATGAAGCCCGCGCCGATGCCTTGAATTTTATGGGGCCCTGGCTCTCCGCCTGATAAGACCGGTGATCCAGCCGGTTCAACTGCGACGACCTGCACGTTGGAATTCCGCTCTTTGAACAGTTCTCCGCACCCGGTAATGGTGCCGCCAGTCCCCACTGCTGCTACAAATGCATCGATCTTTCCGTTCAGCGACTCAAGAATCTCGATCGCCGTGGTCTTTTTATGCATAGCCGGGTTGGCTGGGTTGGAAAACTGATCCGGCATAAAATATGACGGGTTCTGCGCAATGATGCTTTCAGCCTCGCGAATCGCACCCTTCATGCCTTCCCAAGCCGGCGTCAACACGAGCTGTGCGCCATAGGACGACAAGAGGCTTGCCCGCTCCATGCTCATGCTCTCCGGCATGACGAGAATCAACTTATAACCACGGACTGCCGCGACTAATGCCAGGCCGATTCCGGTGTTTCCACTGGTCGGCTCTACAATCGTACCGCCAGGCTTTAACGCGCCAAGGCGCTCTGCCTCGTCGATCATATTGAGACAAATGCGATCCTTGACGCTTCCGCCGGGATTAAAGAACTCGACTTTTCCATAGATTGTCGCCCCGCCAACAGGGGACAACCGGTTCAGGCGGACGAGGGGAGTCCGTCCGATGAGTTCGGTAATGTCTTTATGCAGGGTGCTCGTCACCGGCCACCTCCCATATAAAACAGGAACTCAACCCGGTCGCCGTTGTTCAGACTGGTGGTGGCAAGGTGATTCCGGTCCAAGACCGTGTCGTTGACTTCGACCGCAACCATTTGTGGTTCAATTTTCTTGGCCTGTAGAAGATCGAGGACCGTTCCCCCTGGAACCTCTTCTGTCTTCCCATTGATTGTGATCTGCATTGAAGACTCCTAACCTGGCAAAGAAATTAAACAATTTCAACACGCTATCAAAGCGACTTTGCCAATGTCAAGGCAACGAAACCAGAGGTCTCTCGGCTTGACTTTGTCTGCAATCCGCCGCCACTATGCCACCATTTGGACGCACGATGACATGTGGAAACACAATTTCATGTTCAGGTCCGCAGAGGCTCTTCCGCTCGAAGAATCTGAAAACGAGCTCTTCCACGATACGGATCCCGCCATGGATAGCACGGGTCTCCAGTTAGAGAAGTTTTTATCGGTTTGGATTCAGGGCGATGGAGAGGATGACATTCCGACAGCCTTCACAAACATGTATGTCCGCACCGCGACACTGGATTTCCAGAAGCGGGTAGGGTTTCTGCAGCCTCTCCAAGGGCGGTCTCACCAGATTAAACAACTACTCACCCCTGGCCAAAAGCAATTTCTACAACAGTGGCTTGCTACCTCGGCTCCTCAGGCCTGGGAGACGACTGACGATCATTTCAAGATGTTATTCGAGCTCGAATGACCTCGGCCCACCATCTGCCGCCGGTGAACGCGGTCAGGTCTCGCCGGGTCGCCCTGGTGTGGGCTCTCATCGTCCTGTCGCTTATGGCGTCTTTCGGGGTTGGGTGGGGCGCGACGGTGGAGGTCTATTACGGCCCTGACGACGCACCACTCGATCGTCTCACTGCGCTCTATCGACAGGCCACGCGCTATCTCTATGTGGCGGCCTATGGGTTAACGTCTCCGCGCGCGGTGGAGGCCATGGTCGCAGCAAAGAAGCGGGGAGTTGACGTGCGGCTGATCACTGATCGGCAGCGCACCGAGGATGTCAAACAACGCACGGCGCTCCATACGCTCCATTTGGCTGGTATCCCGATTCTCGTGAATGAGCACGATGGGCTGATGCATCTGAAACAGGTTGTCATTGATGATGAAGTGAATACGACGGGCTCGATGAATCATACGACGAGCGGCAATCGCTATAACGATGAGCGACTGGACATCATTACTGACCACGCGATTACGGTCCAGGCCCGTGACAAGTTCCTCGCGATGTGGAAAGATCGCACGCGATATCGGAATTGGAAATGAAACTCCCCGCAGCAGCCTACTCCGCCGAAGTAGCCACTTCGGCTACGAAGGCTGGAAGCTGCGGGGTATCTTGCGAAACTCTCAGAAGCCGCTACCCTCATTTGCCAAGGCTACGGAGGGTTCTCCACGCCTTGCCTACTCCGCCGAAGCAGCCGCTTCGGCTGCGAAGGCCGGGCATCCCCGTAGCGAGCTACGGGGTATTCGGCGAAGGAGAATAAACGAAAAGGTTGAGATGCAGGCTGCGATTGAGGAAGATGGAGCATGAAACGGGAATGATGGTGCATGTCCATTCGCTGCCTCAATTTCGACCGTCGCCTATCTGTGTGAGATGTGATGACTGAAGAAACCGACGTTGCGGTGGTGGGGGCAGGAGGTGGCGGAGCCGTCTTGGCCCTAGCATTGGCGAAGCAAGGGATCCGCACCGTCGTATTAGATCAGGCGACTGGCCCACCCAAGGGCTTGCGGGGAGAAATTCTCCAACCGAACGGACAGCGCGTACTCGATCGTTTGGGTGTATTGCAGTCATTGCCGGCAGATGCCACGCGATCTGTGCGGCTCTTTCATTTTTGCCGGGCCGGAGGGACGCGCCTCTGCAGCATCGACTATGGCGACCTACCTCCGCCCTACAATCGCGCCATCGTGACCTTGCCCAACGTGGCCCATCATGCCATTGTCGCGGCGGTACAGCAGCATACGAGTGTGACATTGCGCTACGGGACCTCATTCTCAGGGCTGGTCCGTGAAGGTAATCAGGTGGTGGGATTATCCACTCAGGGGCCGGAAGGCACACATACGATCCGTGCAAAAATTGTCGTCGGTGCCGATGGCGCCTTTTCAAAAGTGCGTGAGGCGCTGAACATTCCTGCCGACCTCTATCTCTATCCTGACGGGTATCTGATTGCGATTCTCGAATCGGATGAGCCGGTATCGGAATCGTTCTACTATGTTGGGGACAGGACCATTTTGGGAATCTTTCCAGCGACGGGAAATAAGGCCTATCTCTTTTACATGATTCCCAAGGATTCGATGGAGACTGTGAAGCAGCGGGGTCTCGCAGCGTTACAACAGACGTGGAGCCAGATTGCGCCCCAATTTTCCAGACTCTTTCGCGGTCTGAACGATTGGGGGCAGACCGCCTATATGCCGACCGGGCGGATACGAACACCAACCTGGGTGGCTGATGGGGCGGTGCTGATCGGCGATGCCGCCCATGCAATGAATCCGCATGCTTCACAGGGGCGCATGCAGGCGATGGTCGATGCCATGGCGCTGGCAGATCTCTTGCCTGGTTGTCTTGCCGATCAGGACTATTCCGCTGTCAGATTGAAAGAATTTGAACGGGCTAGGCGGCCACAGGTCACGATGCTACAGCAACTGGCCGATCAACAAGTGTTCTATTGGAATACGAAGAATCCTGTGGTCGCGTTCTTGCGCGATCGTGTGTTTCAGACGCTGGATCGGAACGCGCGGCTTCGCTATCAGGTTCTGTCGACCACGGCGGGGCTGCGGACTATGCCTCCGTTTAATCGGATCGATCGTGCGATTGCCGCGGGGTTGCTTCCAGATATTCGCGCCCATGAGAGATCCCCACATCCGATGTCATTATGAGAAACATAGGGTTGGCTGAACGTGTGATCGATGGATTGTCGAATGAGACGCAGACGCTGCTGCAGACTTATGTGAAGGAGGTCAAAGCGACATTCGGAGATCAGCTGGAAGGCTTATTGCTCTACGGCAGCGCCGTCAGGGGGGAATTTCTCAAAGGTCGGTCAAACCTGAATATCCTCCTTCTCGTCTCGGCCATCGACAGTGCCGTCCTGAAGCAGTACAGCCTGTTGCACCGTCGATGGAGTCAAGAGCAGGTTGTGGTTCCCCTCTTTCTGACGGAAGAGGAATTGCGCATGTCGGCAGCGGTCTTTCCACTCGAGTTTCTAGAAATCCAGGAGCAACACCGCGTTCTCGATGGGCGGGATCCCTTCATTGGTTTCCACGTGAAGGCCGATCGGCTGAAAGAGGCCGTCGTCCAGGGTTTGACGAGTCATATGTTACGGCTGCGTCAGCGCTATATCGAAGGAGACGGAAGTAGCGAAGCCACGACGATTTTGCTGCCGCTTTCGATTACCTCAACGATTCCTCTGCTGCGCGGAGTTCGACGCCTTCTTGGGCGGCCCCCTCTCTCTCGCTCAGATGCGGTGATCTCAGACGTCGGCGAGCAGTTGAACCTGGATCTGCAGGGCTTGCTGGACGCCTGGTTGCTCAAGCGCGGACAGATTTCTCTCGGGCCTCACGAAGTGCCTCGTCTCTTCGACCGGTACCTGCAGGCCACAATATTGGTCGCTCGCGCCGTTGAGCAATTGCCTCAGTTGGAGCCGCGATGACGAAGATCCTCAGCATGGCAATGCTACTTTGCCTAGTCGTCGTTGAGGGCCTGGCCCAGGCTACGTTCTATGAACGGCCTAAGATTCAGTTGCCGGGGCCTCAAGGCTATGTGAGCGACCATGCGCAGGCGATCGATGGGGACTGGAAAGAGCGCATCCGGTCCGTCTGTCAGGATCTTGAGCGGAAGACCGGCGTGGAAATGGTGGTGGTGACCGTTCCGACTATTAAGCCGTTTGCGTCGGCCAACGACTATGCAACGGCACTCTATGAAAAGTGGGGAATCGGATCGACGCAACAGGACCATGGCATGATGGTGCTGGTCGCAGTGCAGGAACGACAGGCTGCGATCACGCTGGGCCGGCAGATGTTGCCTGTGATTACTCCAGCGGTGGTCAATCAAGTCGGGCATGAAAGCTTGCAGCCGTCGATTGAGTTGGGACATTTCGGCGAAGGCCTCTATCTTACTGTGGTGGCGCTGGCGTCACCTGCACAGGAAATACGCGTCGGCGATTTTTCGAGGAAACACTCTAAAGGCTTGGGGCTCGGGCTCGCCATCTTTACAGGCATGAGCGCGTTGGTATTCTTTTGGTGGATTAGCCGGCCCGACCTCCGGCATCCCTACAGGCGAATTCAAAAAGGGGAGTATTGGGGAACAGGGCAGGGAGGCTTTGGGGGAAACTTCGGAGGGTTCGGAGGAGGCACGAATGGAGAAGGATGGAAGTAGGGATGTGGTAGTACGGCCTGGCCGTCCTCCTGCTCGCGGAATAGAGAGTGGGATGGAACCTGATGATCTTCTGTACTCGCGCAACGCGCGGCCTCAGAAGGCCCTCGCACGGGCTAATGGCACGTCTCGGCGTGCCAGCGGGAGGGCGGGTGAGAAAGTTGCGCGCAGTGGAAGATCAATCAGCCTCCATCCCTAAAGAAGTAACAAGCGAGCTCGGAGGGAATAGTTCTCACGGTACTAGGCAACACGTGATTGTGTAAGGCCCACGTTAGACGCGCATAGCGCAGATCCCCTCAGCGATCTCGCCGGATAGCATGGAGCGGCGCACTGCCGCGTCTCCCCCTACTAATGTCCAATAGTTTACCTTCGTGGATTCTTGTATGCTCCCGAATCATGCAGGTTGCTGGGAGGTGACTGTGGGGCTTGGAATCATATTGGGCTACATGGGGTTGCTCTATTTTGGAGCCATCATCGCTCCCAATGTCGGTCTTGCCGGTCATCTAATGGTGCAGGTACCCGCCAGTCTATTAGAATGGGCTCACGCGCCGGGTTATGGAATGTTGGCGATCATACTGATGCGTGGATTGCAGAGTCGTGCATGGCCACGGACATACGCGCTCCCCGTTGCCGCCGCCGCAGCTTTCGTTTTCGGTCTCTGGACTGAGGTATTTCAAGGATCTGTTCAAGGCAGAGAAGCGAGCGTCGATGATCTGGTGACGGATGCATTAGGAATCGGCCTTGCGATGATAGCGATGCTCTCCGAAACATTACGAAGCAGAATCGCGGCAATCTGTTTTTCTTGTCGTCGCCGTTGCCAATCCCTCTAACAGAACAAATCCACTGACCGAAGAGATTCTACGCGATCTGCTATGCAGCGATGCTGTATTGAAATTCTTGGTTCAAAAGTATTTCAATCCGCAGGCATCCATTTCGCCAGTGTATTGGGGAAGGCCTTCACGGTGCGCTGAATACAATTTCCTTGCTGTCTAACCCAAATGGCTCTACTCAATGCAGGGTACACGGGAGCCCCATCAGGGGCGAGGGACTGATTTCCAGATCTGGATGATGGGTGTCGTATCGGCGCTTGCGCCGGAGTGGGAAAGCCCATAGAGCTCCTCAATCGTGCGCAGGACATTGTAGTGGGTGATCCTCTGTTCGTATCGACCGGCCTGCACCATGGGCCCGATGAAGAGGGTGACGATCCGGTTATTCTCTTTCTTATTGTCCTCATCCCACGACACGATCAAGAGGCTATTGTGTTGCTGCGCCCATTGGACGTAGGCATCCAGGTGTTTCTGGAGCCAGCGGTCACCGGCCTGAATCGCCTCGGGGTCCTTCCCGTTGTGCATGCTGTTGACCTGGTTCGGTACAATCACGCTTATCGTAGGGAGCTTGCGGTAATCGGTGGGAAAACTCGTCATGGGCAAATTGGCCGTCGCCGGGATCCCATTAGTTGTGCTGTTCTGCCAATTTACCCAGGGAATATGTTTACGTTCATACAGCCCCATACTACAGATCAGAGAGCCCGTGGAAGGCAAGTCTTCTGAGTATCCGGCGAAGGTGAGTCCTGCTTCAAGCAAGTTGTGTCCTAGATTGGGTGTGGTGAAGGTGTGCGGGCAGGAATTGTCAGTGATGCCTTGCGCCGATCCTGAAAAAAGCGCGAGATAGTTCGGCTGGCTGGGGTGCGTGATGCCGAATGACTGTGTGAAGAGGGCTCCCTGAGCCGCCAGTCTGTTGATATAGGGTGCATCGGGCGAATTGATAATCTGGCTATAGGCGTGATTCTCTTCAATCACCAGAACGATGTGATCTGGTCTGGGAAGAGGAAGGCTGTTGTTCCCATGAGCTAATTCTATAGAGAAGATACTGGCAGCCACTGCCAAAGGCACAGCGATCGTTCTGAAGATGAGTGTCCTCAGCATGTTGTATATGGCACGGCTCCTCTTGCTGATTTTCTGCGAAGAATTCGACACGATCGTCAGCCTAGGGTTCCGTGGGTTGATCGAGGCAATCGATAAGATATCGAGATCGCGCGGGCACATCAGCAGCGACCTGTTGGGTTAGGCAGGGAGGGATATCTTCCTTCAGTCGCCTCAAGAGTCTAAGAAACTTCATGGTGGGAGGCGCTTCACATATCCAGAGATGCGTACCGGATTCCAGCTCTTCTATGTAGCGTTGTACACGAAACCCCGGGTGCTCCATGAAGTATGCCGATAGGAACCCGCGAATGGCCTGGACGACCCATGGATGCGCGGTGGCATAACGATAACTGATCCGAAGCTCGACCACTTGTACTGATTCGTGCTCATCCATCGTTTTGTGAGAGTATAACGCGTTTCGGGCTGTAAAACCCCCATCGAATGTTAACGTATCAGGCGGCAATGGAGACTGGAGTATGATATGTCGGTTTTGTATCAATACGTGGCTCATGCACCATATCGACCAGATTGACGACCAATGAAGATTGCGATTATCGGTGGAGGCCCGGCAGGGCTTATGGCTGCAGAAACGGCGAGCGCTGGCGGCGCAGAGGTTGAGCTCTATGACGCGATGGCGTCGGTTGGTCGCAAGTTTCTCTTAGCAGGGAAAGGTGGCCTCAATCTCACACATTCGGAACCGTTCGAGACATTTCTCTCGCGTTATGGTGCGCGTCGCGCCCAGATTGCGCCGCTGCTCGCTTCCTTCGAGCCTGATACGCTGAGGGCGTGGGTCTTGGGATTCGGCATTCACACATTTGTCGGCTCTTCTGGGCGCGTATTTCCTGTCGATCTCAAGGCTGCACCATTGTTACGTGCATGGCTCCGTCGGTTACGCCAAGCCGGTGTGCAGTTCCACATGCGTCACCGGTGGTGTGGGTGGAACGAGCAGGGGGCGTTGTCTTTTGCGACCCCCACGGGAATGCATGCTATCGAGGCCGATGCCGTGGTGCTTGCGCTTGGAGGCGGTAGTTGGCCGAAACTCGGTTCCGATGCTTCGTGGGTGCCGCTGTTGATAGGACGAGGGCTTCACATCGCGCCGTTACAGCCGGCGAATTGTGGTTTCGATGTGGGTTGGAGCGAGCATTTTAGGGTGAAGTTCTCCGGCAGCCCGGTCAAGTCCGTGGTTGCTATTGTTGGAAAGGATGTCGGGGCTCTATCCAGGTATCCAGGGGAATTTGTGATTACGGAGACTGGCGTAGAAGGAGGCGTCATTTATAGGGCCTCCGCCGCTCTTCGCAACGAGATCCTGATGAAGGGAGTTGCAACATTGCGCCTAGACCTCACGCCTGATCGAGATGTCCCACGACTAACACACGACCTATCTCAACCACGGGGCAAACGCACGATGGCGACTCATTTGGAGCGTCGAGCTGGGATCGAGGGTGTGAAAGCGGGGTTGCTTCGTGAAGTAGTTTCGAAGGAGGACTTCGCAGACCCAGCTCATCTGGCTGCGGCGATCAAATCATTGCCGCTCCGGTTCGTCGCGCCGCGTCCATTAGAGGAAGCGATCAGTACAGCAGGGGGAGTTCCCTTCGAGGCTCTGACTAGCCAACTGATGATTCGAAGTCTCCCTGGTGTTTTCTGTGCCGGTGAAATGTTGGATTGGGAGGCGCCGACTGGAGGCTATCTTTTGACGGCTTGCTTCGCCACCGGCCATGCCTCAGGCACAGGGGCTGTGGAGTGGCTCAAAAAAAATGGAACGAGTAAGGCGGTCTGAAGGCTGGATCGAAGTTGGAAAGGTCGAGTGTCCAAACAGGTCAGCGTTCCGGTACGATCGACTTGTCCAAAAGGTTCCGCAGATGCCTGGCCAGATCATCGGGCAAAAAAGGCTTTTGAATAAAGGCAGCAGTTGGCTCATCGAGAAAGGCCGACTGTGAAGGGTCGACGTAGCCCGACATGAAAAGCACTCGGATATTGGGACAGGTCACCCTCAGCCGTTCCGCGAGGACGAGGCCCGACATATGAGGCATGATCACATCAGTGATAAGAGCCTGGATCGGCTCAGACAGCGCTGATACTTTTCGCAAGGCATCTTCGCCGCTTGCGGCCTCTATGACTCGATAACCGTCCTGCTTCAATGCCTGGAGGATGAGGGCTCGAACTGAGTCCTGATCTTCGACGATGAGCAGATGTTCTGACCCTTTCTTGTGACCAATCGGCAGTGTCGGAGCCACAGCCGCCGCGGCTATGACGCGTGGGTAATAGAGATGGAATGTAGTTCCTTGATCAAGCGCGCTGTCGGTAAATATATAGCCCTGGCTTTGCTTGACGATCCCATAAACTGTTGCCAACCCCAGACCCGTTCCTTGCCCCACCTCTTTGGTCGTAAAAAATGGCTCGAACAAATGCGAGAGTGTTTCAGGGCTCATCCCGTGGCCGGTGTCGTGAACACTCACATGCACGTAGTCTCCTTGCGGCATCATCTTATAATGATCCAGCCACTCCGGCGTGACGGAGAGATTACGCGTGGTGATCGTCAGGTTCCCTCCGTTCGGCATGGCGTCACGGGCATTAATGGCCAAATTCATCGTGACCTGGTTGAGTTGTCCTTTGTCGCCGTTAATTAACCAGAGATCCGGCGCAAGATCCATCGTCAGCGTCACCTCTTCACCTAGTAGCCGGCTAAGCATCGAGCTGATCAAGCGCAGCGAATCGTTGAAATTCAGCGGCTGCGCCAGGAGAACCTGCTTACGGCTGAAGGCGAGCAATTGTTTGGTCAGCTCCCCGGCTCGTTCGCCCGCCTTCAACGTCTCAACCGCCATCTCATGTCGGGGGTCTTCCTGAGACAGTTGGTCGATGAGTAACGCGCTGTACCCGTTGATGATGGTGAGCAGATTATTGAAGTCGTGCGCCACTCCACCGGCCAAACGGCCGACCGCATCCATTTTTTGAGCCTGCCGGAATTGCGCCTCCAGCCGCTTGTGTTCGGTGATGTCGGTGGCGATCCCGGAGATTCCGTAGGTCTGTCCTTTCTCATCTCTCAGGGGGGATTTGTTGGTGGATAGGGCACGTGGTATTCCGCCGACCGGACTCTCAACGACCTCTTCAAGTTGTTGAGAGACACCGCTGATCATGATCTGTTCGTTGGTCGCCTGGATCGCATCCGCCACGTTCTTTGGGAAAACATAGTGGTGGGTCTTGCCAAGAAGCTCCTCTTTTGGCTTCCCGTAGAATCTTGCCAGATCATCGCTTAAGAGAATGTAACGATGTTGGCGGTCGGTGGCAAACACAAATGAAGGAATGTTTTCGAGAATATTGTTCAATAACCGCTCATTGGCTCCTAGTGCCTCCTCCGCCTGTCTGCGCTCGGTAATGTCACGCACGAACGCACAGTGGTATTCTTTTCCTTCGTAGAACAGATAATTGACACTCACCTCGACAGGGATCAGTCGGCCATTCTTCGCCTGATGGACCGTCTCCAGCACCACGGTCCCGCACCGCTGAGTTTCTGCCCAAAACTCCGGCCACTTGTCCTTCTGAAAGTCAGGGTTCAGATCGTGGACGGTCATCGCGCACAATTCGTCCTTCGAATAGCCCAGCATGAGGGTGGCCGCCTCGTTGACATCCAAAATCCTGGCTTGCTGATCGATCCAGTAGACGGCGTCAGCGGCTCGTTCCATAGAGAACTTCGCAAGCCGCAAGGCCCCCTCTGTCCGCTTTTGCTCGCTGATATCGAGCAGCACCGTCTGCCAATGGGTGGCCAGTCCCGACTCATTCTCCACTGCAAGGCTTTCAAGATAGACCCAGTGGGGAGCGCCGGACTTTTTTTGGAGCTGCATCTCACAGGATTGGCGCACGCCTGTCTTCAAGACTTTCTGACAGTGCCAATGGAAGATGTCTTGACTATCTTGTGCCACGAAGCGGATGAATGGTTGACCGATGAGCTTGTCCCGGTCTATGCCCACGAGTGTTGCGGCTCGTAAATTCGCTTCTACAATCTTGCCGGGAGTATCCAGTGTCAGCTGGCCGGTTGGAGAAAAAATGTAGTCCTCCACCCGAGCCCGGCGGAGTTTTTCGTTCTGTACATCGAGCTTGGTCTGGCGGATTTGCAACTCATGCAGGAGTTGTCGCAAGTCTTCTGCTGACATATCTGCGACGTTGTGATGTGTAATGGGGCGCTGCTCCTCTGTCTGCTTTGGTATTTCGGTGATTCCCGCTGATATGCCTGGTGCCTTGGCCATTTCATCGCCCTTATCGAACAAAACTGCGTTCGAAAAACAGGTGAATCACGGAGCCGGATTCTCCTCACTCAAGGCATCGTCTCCTTGTTCCTCCTCTAGCACCCATGCCCATAGCAAACCTTATTTGTCCAGCGATGTCAATACGGCCTGATGGCCCTTCCCGCTGTCCATCATTCTCCTAGAGAATCGATAGCTATGTCGGAAGACTATTCTTCCTATCCCTTGGCTGAGTATTCAGCCGAAAACAGATGTGTTGATAGACGCTATCGGCTGGGAATGAAAGAGGACGGCGCTATGACCGCGTGAATCACAGCGGGACAGAGGTGGATCACTCTACTGGGAAATGGGGGTGAGCCCGTTGACGGCGCCGATGGATCGGTATTTCTGATCGCGCTGAGACAGCAGTTGGGGGAGAGAGAGGTCGTTGAGCTGGGAGAGTTGGTTACTGAGGGATTTGGCGACACGATCGGTAATGGCATTCAGATTCCGATGGGCGCCGCCGACAGGCTCAGGGATGACTTCGTCCACGATATGGAGATCAACCAGATCTTTTGCCGTCATCTTCAGAGCGGCAGCGGCATCGGGAACTTTCGTCGGATCGTCCCACAAGATGGCGGCGCAGCCTTCCGGAGAAATGACTGAATAGACTCCATGCTCCAACATGAGGACGCGATCTGAGACGCCCAGTGCGAGTGCCCCGCCACTGCCACCTTCACCGATGACGATGGAAATAATCGGAACGGCGAGACGTGACATGACGAACAGATTGCGTGCAATGGCTTCAGCCTGACCCCGCTCTTCTGCGCCGATGCCGGGGTAAGCGCCTGGCGTATCGATAAAGGTCACGATCGGGCGTCCGAATTTCTCAGCCATCCGCATTAGGCGCAGCGCCTTTCGATACCCCTCCGGATTCGGCATGCCAAAATTTCTTTGCATCCGCTCTTTGAGCGTTTTCCCTTTTTGATGGCCGATGACCATGATTGACCGATCGTTGAAGCGAGCGAAGCCTCCGACGATGGCACGATCGTCACCGAACGAACGGTCCCCGTGAAACTCACAGAAGTCTCTGAATAAATAACTGATGTAATCGAGGGTGCTGGGCCGTTGGGGATGTCGGGCAAGTTGCGTGCGCTGCCATGGCGTGAGTTTGTTGTAGAGGGTATCTTCGACCTGGGCCAGCTTCATCCGCAACTTGCGGATCTCTTCCTGTGGGGCCGATTTCCCGGCGGGCACAGCCGCGAGCTTTTCTATCTTTTCTTCGATCTCGCGAATCGGTTTTTCGAACTCGAGGTAATCGCGCATACGGTGTCAACGCATCTCGATGAAATAGTCGGGAGAGAACATTAGGAGCCGTTCTCTGCACTATACGCTACGATAGCAGAATAATAGTCCTTTTGCCTAGCACTTCTTCAACGTCTGCCACAAACCGTTCGCTGGGGGTAACCGTCATGTGAGGAAGCGGGGCCGTCTCGGCTTCCAGTGCTGAATCCATCCGTAATGTGAGTGAGACGCTTGTGACGCCGGGGTGCCGCAAAAAGATCTCACGGAGCCGCGGTAATTGTTCTGTCACACCTGGACGATCCGTTAATCGAATATAGACCCGTTTGATGGTTTGCGCTTGCACCTCGGCGAGCGGTTCAATCTTGCTTCCTCGAATTTTCGTACCTTTATCTCCACGATCGATTGTGCCTGTGATGCGTACGAGACGTTCCGGAACAACCAACTCAGCGGCTTGTTTATAAAGATCTGGAAACACGATGATCTCAACCACACCGAGAAGATCTTCAAGAGTGAGATAAGCCATCCTATCACCCTTTTTGGTCAGCATGCTTTTGACGGTGGTGATAATTCCGCAGAGTTTCACTTCCCGACCGTCAGATAGTTCAGACAGGCCGATCGTCGAGGCCGTGGCAAGCGCCTGGATGGTGCTCTCATAGCGTGCCAGTGGATGGGAGGAAATATAGAAGCCGGTCAATTCCCGCTCATGTTTCAAACGCTCGCTTTGGTCCCATTCCGGAATATTGGGTAACGGTGGCGCGGCCAGGTGTTTCTCAGAACCCTGTCCATTCACCTCGTCGCCAAAAATATTGGTCTGCCCGAGATCTCGTTCGCGTTGCGCAGCGGCTCCGTCCTCAACGGCTTGATCGAGTACCGCAGCCAATTGCGAACGCTTCGCTCCGGTTGAGTCGAACGCGCCGGTTTTGATGAGCCCTTCCAACATACGCTTATTCACCTTGTGGAGGTCGACGCGGCGACAAAATTCAAAGAAAGAGGTGAAGGGGCCTTGTGTATTGCGAATATCGATGATCGATTCGACGGCACCTTCACCGACATTCTTGATGGCCGCCAAACCGAATCGGATGGCATGGTCGACCACGGTAAAGTTCTTATGACTTTCATTCACGTCCGGAGGCAGGACTTTGATGTTGAGATCGCGGCATTCCGTAAAGTAGCCGACGATCTTGTCGGCATTGCCCATGTCGGTCGTCATCAGCGCAGCCATGAACTCGGTCGGATAGTGCGCTTTTAAGTAACCGGTCTGGTAGCAGACCACGGCATAGGCCGCAGCATGCGACTTGTTGAACCCGTACCCCGCAAACTTCTGGATCAATTCATAGAGCTTGTCCGCTTTCTTGTCAGGAATCTTGTTTGTCTTCGCACCGCTCAGGAACTGCGCGCGCAGCTTCTCCATCTCCTCCGGCTTCTTCTTGCCCATTGCGCGCCGGAGAATATCGGCCTGGCCCAGTGAGAAGCCTGCCACTTTGTTGGCAATGGCCATGACCTGTTCCTGGTAGACGATAACCCCGTAGGTGTCCTTCAGGATTGGTTCAAGCTCCGGCACTTCGTAGGCAATCGGAACTTTACCCTGCTTGCGTTTGATGAAGTCGGGGATCAGATCCATCGGACCAGGGCGATAGAGCGCGATAATGGCGATGATGTCCTCGAACCGGTCCGGCTTAAAACCGGTCAGGAGGTCGCGCATGCCAGAGCTTTCCAATTGAAAGATTCCGGTCGTCTTGCCGGATGACAGCAGCGTGAATGTCTTGGGGTCGTCGAATGCGACCTGCTCCATGAGCAACGGCGGATTGTCGGGATGCCGCTCATTGATCAACGTCTCGGCACGCTTGATCATGGTGAGGGTTTTGAGGCCCAGGAAATCGAATTTGACGAGCCCGATCTTTTCGACGTCTCCCATCGAATATTGGGTGACGATTTCGTTGTTGGCACCTTTATAGAGCGGCACGTGGTCCGTGAGCGGACCTTCCGAAATCACCACGCCGGCTGCGTGGGTCGAGGCATGGCGCGCGAGTCCTTCAAGGGAACGGGCGATGCCCATCAGCTCCTTCACCCGGGTATCGGTCTCGACGAGATCGCGCAGCTTCGGTTCTTGATCGAGAGCCTGTTGGAGCGTGATGTTGAGCTGATTCGGAACGAGCTTGGCGACTCGATCAACTTCGGCATAGGGGATCTCCAGCACGCGGCCCACGTCCCGGATCGCGGCTTTCGCCCCAAGCGTGCCGAATGTAATGATCTGGGCCACGTGGTCTTGGCCGTACTTATCGACCACGTAGTTAATGACTTCACCCCGTCGCTCCATACAGAAGTCCATATCGATATCGGGGAGGGACACGCGCTCGGGATTCAGGAACCGTTCGAACAAGAGCGTATAGACGAGGGGGTCGAGGTCCGTGATGCGTAACGCATAGGCGACGAGGCTTCCATTATTCATTGCTATGCCGATGAAGTGCTTCATGGGGATGCCGGAGGTTGTGCGAGTAGCGGGGAGTAATACTTCGTTGCGTCTATTATTCCGATTGGAACATTTGTGCCGGATAAATAACTTCGGGAGAAAGAAGCAGTAGCGAATTGATCAGAAAGGAACATTCCTTACTTGCAGGTTTTCCCATCAAAGTACTTGCAGCTTGTCTCGCCTGATTTTACTTTCCAGGTCTTCAGCAGGGGCGCTTGCTCGTTCCCTCTCATCTCGACGACGAAATCCACGAGGCCTGAGATCGGGAGCTTCTCGATGTACGGTTTGGCCGCGTCTGGAGCATCGATCCAAAAAACTGACCCAAACGTGGAAATCAAGACTCGATGATTTTCCGTATCGACTTGAATGACGGGACTGTAAAAGCTCTTGTCTTCGGCAAAGCTAGGAGACTCGGGCGGGCCAAACAGGAAGAACAGGAAGAAGACGGCGAGAAGATTTATACGTATGTACGACATGGCAAGCCCTCTAGCTACGAAAGAAATCTGGCAACTATTATCGCATTGAGATCCAGGGGAAACAATTCATAAAATTCCGCGCCGTGGGGGCATTCTGAACGTCATAAGTCGGTTCCCGCAGGCTTGTCAAAACGGTCATCCAACAAGGCCGCAGGCAAGTTAAAACCGGAGGCGTACCCTCTGGGGTACGTTGAGGATTTTGGCGAGCCGAGAACGACGTTGGGGGCCGTTTTCACAAGCCTAACGCCGCACCGGCTCCCACGACTGTATGCAGCTCATCGATGAACAATAAGACTTGTCCCTCAGCCGCCTGCACCTCTTTGAGGACGGCTTTCAATCGTTCCTCGAATTCGCCTCTGAATTTTGCGCCCGCCACCAACGATCCCATGTCAAGTGTGATGACACGCTTCTTTTTCAGTCCTTCAGGCACGTCGCCCTTGATAATGCGGGAGGCAAGCCCTTCGACAATGGCGGTTTTGCCGACGCCAGGCTCTCCAATGAGTACAGGATTGTTCTTGGTGCGCCGTGAAAGAATTTGCACGACACGGCGAATTTCTTCATCGCGTCCAATGACAGGATCCAGTTTCCCTTGCCCCGCCAGGCGGGTGAGATCGCGGCCATATTTTTCCAATGCTTGGTAGGTGCCTTCCGGGTCTTGGTTTGTGACACGCTGAGACCCTCGTATGTGTTGGAGCGCGCCCAAGAGTCGTTCCTTCGTCAGACCAAGTTTCTTGAAAATTCCCCCTTCTTGCACCATGGCGAGGACGATATGTTCGACACTGAGATAGTCATCTTTCAAACCGCGTTGTTCATCTTCGGCGTTGGTCAGGACCTGATTCAATCTGGAGGCGACGTGGAGTTGTCCGGGGCTCGCCCCTGCGCCTTGTACTTGAGGCAGTTTTGCCAGCGCCTGCTCCACTGCCTGACGAACCGACGGAACCGACAACCCGGCCTGTTCGAGGAGCGACGTCGCAAGACCGCCATCCTGTTCCACGAACGCAAGCAAAAGGTGCTCTACGTCGATCCCTTGATGGCTTCGTCTTGCGGCATGAGACGACGCGGTCTGAAGCGCTTCTTGTAGTTTGATCGTCATACGGTTCATGTCCATGTTATCTCTCCTCTCCAGATATCCGAGTGTGCCCGTACCCTTCACATAAGCATAGGATAGAGGAAGTCAATGTTCCTATAGTGGGGCGTGATCGGCTTGACCAGAGAAGCCCGAGCAGACTATTGTTTCTCATGTCACGCATTCTTGCTGAAACCGTCTCACTCTATCGGAATGCCTTTCGTAAAACTGGAGAATCACTCGTCCGCGGCTGGTTGACCATTGTGGCCGTGGTGGGATTTGGATTTTTGCTGCTCCTTGCTACGCAGATTGCCTCGCCCCTTGGCATGATCGGAGGGTTTGTCCTTGGCGCGGTGAATGCGCTTCTGGTCGGCGCGACCCTCAGTCTCATCGAACAATCGATCAGCCACACTCGGGCACTGACCGTTCGCGACGTGATTGGCAGCGTCGGGCACTATTTTTGGGATGTCATCGGCATTGGATTCATCCTCTGGCTGCCGTTGATGGCTCTCGACCTCAGCACTCAGGCGAACCCCTTTGGGCAACTGCTATCGTACGCAGCGCTCCTGCTCATCTTTCTCTTGCTGAACCCCGCGCCTGAAATTATCTATCAAGTTCGGCATGATTCACCGCTTGAGGTATTGAAAACCTCCTATGAGTTCGTTCTTGAGAATTGGATTGAGTGGTTTCTACCGTTTGCCCTGATCCTCATCCCCATCATCCTTTCACCAGCAGGCCTCCAGTCGTTTTTTTCTCTCTCCAGTCGAGCAGGGCGAGGCGCTGGTTTGGATTTTTCCCAAGTCCTCGTGCTCCCTTTTACCATCCTCGGAGGTTGGCTGGACTATGCGGGTATCCCTGCTTCGATCAGCTGGTATATCGGGCTACTACTTACCCCACCGCTTGCCGTGGCGATGTTGCTGTTTCGTGGCCATCTGTTTGCCTCTTTACATGGCGTGTCGCGACGCCAGCGCCGGTTTGTTACGCCATTCAAATAGAGGCACATAGCGTGGTGTAAAAGGAACGTTTCCGCTTCTCCAGGCTGCAACTGCTCAAACTGTCTTAGTCCCTTCTTTCTTTAGAAATACGAGTACAACGAGAGGATTTGTTAATTAGGCACTTGTGTGCCTAGAGGAAATAGTGTATGGAATTACCTACAGTCTCTGCAGGCAATCGAGTGGCTGCTTAGAGGCCAGAAAGAATTTCGCTGGTGCGTCTATCAGTCTTTTGGCGGATTATTCTGACGTCCCTCTTCATCATCGTGGTGATGGCAGGGGTGAATTTGTATGCCTTATTTCAATTGCGTCAGCTAACCGCCTTGAGTGCCAATATGGTCACGCTCCATTACCCGGCGATCGAATCGGCTAAGCACTTGCTCACAGTACTCTATGCTCAGCTGAATAGTGAAAAAAAGTATCTGGTCGTACGCGATGCGACGTTCTTACGACATTTCGATGAAGAGGTTGAAGAGTTTCATCGTGGCCTCCAGTCCTTAGAAGCGCAGGAATTGACACCAAAAGGCAATAAACTAATCAATGATGTCAAGCACATGCATCAAGAACGACTCGCGATGCTCCATGAAAAATTGGAGAAGAAGGCCTCGTCTCCAGCGCCTCTGTCTGGAGACTATGAAGGTCGGCGAGACGCCTTGATGGAGCGCATCAGCGCCACGCTCCAAGAGTTGATTAGTCTTCATGAGTCTGGCATCAGCGTCGGAGTGAGCCGGTCACGGGAAAGTTCTGCCCAAGCAGAATCAGTGACCGAACAGCTGGTTCTGCTTGCGCTTGTATTCGGCATTACGCTCGCCGGTTTTGCGAGCTATTCGATCCTACGGCCGCTTCGGCAATTGCAGAGCCATATTAAACAGATCGGGCAGGGTAATTTCCGCACCCCACTGAATATTCGAGCCCCTAGCGAGTTACGAGACCTCGTTGATGCGGTCAATCGAATGGGTACGAAACTCCAAGAGTTGGATGATATGAAGGAAGAGTTTCTCGCCCATGTTTCCCATGAGTTACGCACGCCCATGGCCTCAATCCAAGAGGGCACCCATTTACTGTTGGATGAAATTCCTGGCCCGTTGGTGCAAGAACAGCGCACGACCCTGCGAATTATGGCAGACAGTAGCCGCCGACTCATCACGCTCATTTCCACCATTCTGGATCTGTCCAAGATGAATGCCGGGATGATGGAGTATCGAATCGTTCCTATGGATATCAAGCGGGTCGCAGATATATCGGTCAACAAAGTTCAACTCCTTGCCGATGCCAAGCATGTGCAGCTGTTGCTGGAAACGCCTGGGCGACACGTGTGGGTCAAGGCCGATATGTTTCGAGTCGAGCAAGTGCTCGACAATTTACTTTCAAATGCCCTGAAATTCGTCAAAGTTGTGATGAAACCGGATCCGAGTGTGGGAACTCTCGAGGTGAGTGTGACTGATGGAGGGCCCGGCATTCTAGCTGAAGACCTGCCCTATATTTTTGAGCGCTTCTATCAAGGGCGCACGAAGGCCAAGCAGGCCGCACCAGGGAGCGGCCTTGGATTGGCACTGGCAAAGAATGTGGTCGAAGCGCATGGAGGACGGATTTGGATCGAAAGCGAAGCCAAGAAGGGAACGACCGTACGATTTACCTTACCCCTCATGAAGCCAGGAGAATCGGTATGAAGGTTGTCTTTGTCTACAGAGGCCTTGTCCTGGCAGTCGTGTCCTGTCTTTTTTCTCTGGCAGGATGCGCGGCATGGTCTCCAGCCCCTCAATTTTCGCAGCCATATTTCCACGTAGAAGCAGGGGAGGCGCAATCGCTTCGTGGATTGGCTAAAAAACAGGAGGCGCTTGCTCAGAGATGTGCCGAGCACAATTCCTGCGACTATTCCTACTTTATCCGCGCGTTACTGGGATTGTACGAAAGTCGCGATAGTGCCTCGAAGTACTTTGAGAAAGTCATTGCCGTTGCCCCTCAGACTCAGCTCGCATTTGCTAGCAAACTCTGGATCGATCTCCTCGAGCATCACGCGGCGCCCGTTAAACAATCGTGGTTCCAATCGGTCATGGCGGCCCCGGCCATTTCGGAAAGTCAGGCTATCTTGGCACAAGCTTCAGATCAGCTGGTGCGAGACTTGCTTGTAGGACTGATGCAAGACGTGTTGTATAAAGAAGGGATCATCCAACAGTTGAGAGCGATGAAGGATGCTGACTCCCAATCCCTGGAAAATCTTCAGCGTGATCTCGCTGAGCGTGATCGGAAGGGAGATGTCGGTAGCATGAAAAAAGATATCACAAAAAGCCAAACTGATACAGGCACGGTCCTGTCCATGCATAAGCAACTGATGGATCGAGATAGAAAAATAGAGGAATTAACGAACCAATTGGAGGCACTGAAGCGGATCGACCAGGAAACGCGGGATAAGGTTCGTCCTATCCGTCCTTCAATCACGGTTGTTCCCCCTCCGACTGCGCCGGAACCCACAGCACCATAGAAGGGACTTCATGGAAAAAGAACATATTCTTGTAGTCGACGATGAGGAGGGATTGTTACATCTTGTGAAAATGCGATTGACCGCGATGGGTTTTGCCGTCACAGGCTGTACGACTGGCCGCGAAGCTCTTGCGGTGGCGAAGAATACCCGGTTCGACCTTGCCATTACCGACCTTCGCCTTGGGAGTGAAGATGGATTGGATGTGACAGAAGAACTGTTGCGGATGTATCCAGGCCTCCCGATTATCATCCTGACCGCTCACGGGAGTATTCCCAATGCCGTGGAAGCGATGCAGCGTGGCGCGTTCGGATATCTCACGAAGCCTTTCGATGACAAGGAACTCAAGGCCAAGATTGAAGAAGGGCTTTCTCCCCAGCGGATGAGAGGTGAGATTCAGCGACTCAAGTCTCTCGTCAACGAGTTGTACGGCATGGATAACATCGTTGCGCGAAGTCCTGCGATGCAGCGCCTACTCCAGCAAGTGGTGCAGGTGGCAGACTCCGACGCGACCATTCTTCTCTTCGGAGAAACCGGGACCGGTAAGGAAGTGTTCGCACGCGTGATCCATTCAAACAGCCGACGGAGTAAAGGACCGTTTGTCGCCCTCAATTGTGCAGCCATTCCCGAAACACTCTTCGAATCAGAGCTCTTTGGACATGTGCGCGGGGCCTTTACTAATGCCCATGCCTCGAAGCGAGGGCTGTTTCAAAGTGCCAATGGCGGCACACTCTTTCTCGATGAGGTCGGCGAGATGCCGCTCTCGATGCAGGTGAAACTGTTGCGGGCCGTGCAGGAACGGGAAGTTCGAGAAGTGGGCTCTGAACTCTCAACGAAGATTGATGTGCGAATTATTACGGCAACCAATAAAGACCTTGGTGAAGCGGTCAAGAACGGGGCATTCCGGAACGATCTGTACTATCGCATCTCCGTCGTCCCGCTGTTTATCCCCCCACTTCGTGAACGCCCTGATGATATTCCCTTGCTGGCGCAGCATTTCCTGACTGCGAGTGCGAAACGGGCGAATAAAGAGTTGCGTGGCTTTACGCCGGCCGCGCTCAATCGATTAGTGGCACATCTCTGGCCTGGAAACGTTCGTGAGTTAGAAAATGTCATTGAGAAGGCCACTGTCATGACGCGGCAAGACATGATTACCCCGGATCTCCTGCCTGCGATGGCGACATCTCCGGACTCGCCAATGAAACCGTTGACTGAAGCGAAGGAAGAGTTTGAGAAAACCTATCTGAAGAACGTCCTGCAGCTCACCGGCGGCAATATCTCTCGCGCGGCCCAATTTGCCGGACGCTATCGGGCGGACTTCTATAAAATGCTCAAAAAATATGGCCTGCACCCCTCAACATTAAAGGCTAAAGCCGAAGCTGAGTTTGAAGAGCTGGAAGAGGAGGGTGACCTTACGGAAGCTGAACGCTAGTCTGCACCTTTCCCACAATGTGAACGGTCGACTCTTTGTCTATCCGTCTTTCCTGGCCGGTGCATCTGATGCAAATTTCTTATCCTGCCATGAGCGTATGGTCAGACAGGCTCTTGCTAGGATTGCGCATGAATAACTGTACTGTCGTCCAAGCCCTACGAGGGGGTGTAGGGTCTCTTCAATAACTCCACGCGGGAGATTCAAGAGCAAGATGCTCTGGCGGTGTGCTTCTGGCGGCGTGATGCGATCATCGATGGGTAGACGCGAGTTGCGTCAGTCATGCAGAACAGTTGTGGAGCTGGCGAGAGGAATTGAACCTCCAACCTGCGGTTTACAAAACCGCTGCTCTGCCATTGAGCTACGCCAGCTTCCTAATGATATGAATGGGTTACAGTTCTACAGACTCTCGGCCTTGGGGTCAAGTGTTCCGGGCGTGTTCTCTTGGAGATATTTCCCAAGCCTACTTGCGGCCTGGGTGAGGTCCTCCTCCCTGATCTGATTGTATCGTTTCCACATCTGCGGGGACGTATGGCCTACAATCTGCATGGCTGTAGTTGTGTCAATTCCAGCTCTCCGTAGGTTGGTAGCAGCACAATGTCGAAGGTCATGGAAGCGAAAGTCACTTAAGCCTGCCTCGGTCAGGGCTGTTCTAAATGCCGTGCGAAAATCCCTCAATGGTTGCCGGTTGTACAGAAACACGTGTCTCGTTGAGAGACTCCGTATTTTGGCTAACCGCTGCAACGTGGCTTTCACATCTGGCGTCAGGGGGACTTGTCTCGGCTTCTTTGTCTTGGTGTCTTGACTTCGCAGGGTGATAAAACCTCTCTTGAGGTCTATGCGGTCCCACGTTAAGCCGACAATTTCACTAAGACGTTGCCCAAGTTGGTAAGCCGTCAACAGCACTGGGCGAAGGTGAGGCTTTGCCACTTGATAGAGTCTGCTCCATTCCTCCTCGGTCAGTACTCTTTCCCGTGCGTTCTGCGGATCGGGCAGGGGAACCCTTGTAGCAGGGTTGACCTGTAAGAGCCCTCGTCGGATTGCCACGTTGAGACAGTGTTTGAGCACAATATGGTCATTGTTCACAGTCTGAATACTCGGCTTTGTTCCATCCTTCTTCTTCCGTTGTGCTCGGAAGGCTTCGACATCAGAAGGCCTAATCTCCGTCAAGACCTTGCCACCGAAGAAAGGGATCAGCTGCTTGTCCATGATTTCAACTCGATCTTGATAGCTGCGGAGCGTCTTGATTGATTCGAGGTCTAGGTAGGCCGTTGCCCATTCCTTGAAGAGCATCGGCTTGGCCTGTTCGGTTTTCTCGTGGCCCAAGAGCAAGCGAGTTTTGATCGCGGCTTCCATCTCGCGCGCGATCGTCTTGTTCAGGCACCCCACTTTCCATCGCTTCTTTCTTGCACCGAGCACGCCACTCGCGAGGCTCCATGATGTGCCGTCCGCACTTTCCATCACACGGAACTCCACGTAATAACTATCGCGCCGCTTGGTGAGTCCCATGGTTGTCTCTCCGTGGTGTGACCGTGTGCTGATCGATCCAGGCGTCCAACTGAGCCTGCTTAAACTTCACCAGCCGCCCGATTTTGACGTACCCCAGTTTCCTCGCGGAGACCCACCCGTACAGGGTCAATTTGGATATACCTAAATACTTCGCGGCCTCATCCATTGTCAAAAGATTATTCATGACGCTTTAGACAGGCCTTTCCATCATGTTCTACCAATGAGGCCGAGTGAGCCGACTGACATATCCGCACAACTCTCGGGAATGGCAATTATGAGAGGGTTCAGAATTATTCACCATACCGAAAAGGTAGGGGAGGCGGCATAATAGAAATGATCGTGGGGGAGCGGGTAAGCCAGCGTTTCGAGGGGGAACTCACCCGAATCTCGAGAAAAGCAGGTGTCGGAGAAGTTTAGGCTCAGGCATTGATAACTTGTGCGGGGAGGGACTTCGGCAGGCATGCCTCTGAGGCACCGCGTCCGGAGACGCCGTGCCATCTGGGGTCAGCCACCGTCGTCCCGCGCAACGCGGCTCGACAGTGTGAAGACAATAGCCGTCACCCATCAGGGGTGTGGCACGCCCGTGGCAACCGCGCCATCGCGAACGATGTCACGCTTGCAGCCGCGCGTGGCCACAGACTGGGAGATTCTGTTGCGCCCCCGCGTGGGTGAGGGGCGCAACACGATGTTGAGAAGAGGTCGGTGTGCGAGTCCGGTGTCTGAGTCCGTTCATGGTCGGCTCGGCTCTTCGATAGTGATCGAGGAGCAGAGTGAGGGATACCATCCTGGGGGTGAGGAACCGCCAGCGCTGCGTCGTGCGGTCTGAACAAACCGCACAACCACAGAAACCTGCATGACATTTCACTTGTTTCGGTTATTGCGTTTATTTCGATTGGCTGCTATACTGCCTTCAGAGAAGAGAGGAGCGAATCCATGACCACTTCGACCAGAGAACCGATTGTGCCGACCGCTGAGGACGCCGCGCTCGCGAAGAAAGCGCTACATGCCTTGGCATCGCATCAAAACCAGTCCATGGATCTCCACGTTCAGATTATTCAGAAGCGGAAAACCCCTGAACGTCTGTTTTTGCCTCCTTCGGCTGTGCGACTGCTATTCACCATCCTTGACGAAATGTCGGCAGGCAATGCGGTCACACTGATTCCGGTCCATGCCGAACTCACGACGCAAGAGGCCGCGGACGTGCTGAATGTGTCCCGTCCGTTCCTCGTGAATCTGTTAGACGAGCAGAAAATCCCCTACCGCAAGGTGGGCACCCACCGGCGCATTCTCTTCGCCGATCTCATGCGCTACAAACATCAGATCGACGCGGACCGCCGTGCGACCCTCGATCAACTGACCGAAGACGCGCAAGCACTGAAGATGGGCTATTGAATGTGGCCACCTTCACCGCGCTCTACGATGCCTGCGTCCTGTATCCCGCTCCTCTCCGTGATCTGCTCCTCGAATTGGCTCTAACGGATCTGTTCCGCGCCAAATGGTCCTCACACATTCATGACGAGTGGATACGGGCAGTGCTTGAGGATCGACCAGACCTCACTGCTGTGCAGCTCCGTCGCACGAGAGACCTCATGGATATGCACGCTCGCGACTGCCTCGTTGAGCATTTTGAGGAGCTGATTCCCTCTCTCACCCTGCCAGACCCGAATGATCGGCATGTCCTGGCGGCCGCCATTCGCGGGAGGGCTGACGTGATTGTTACCTACAACCTCACGGACTTTCCTGACAAGGAACTCCAGAAGTACGGTATCACGCCCCAACACCCCGATGAGTTTCTGCTGCATCTCTTCAATCTGGCACCGAACATCGTTTGTGCCGCTGCCAGAACGCATCGGGTGAGGCTCAAACATCCTCCCAAGACCACGGCCGAATACCTCGAGACGCTTGAACGTCAGTCCTTGACACAATTCGTGGCGGCGCTTCGTCCCTACGCTGCTCATCTCTGATTCTGACCCCTTCTTTCACCACCATGGTGGTGCTTCCCCTGCAACCTCCCGAGAGTCCGTTCAGTATGCCACTGCGTTCAGCGACCATTTGACGCGTAGTCGGTCGCCTGCTGGCCGACAGCCGCCTCACGACCGTGTCCAAGGCGACCCGTTGACCATCATTCACCTCGACCTGCGGGCGAACTGTTGTCGGCAGATAAAAACTGGACCTGTACGCCTCGTGTCAAATCTCTAATCGCGCTGTTCGCTCGGTGCGTGAGACCCAGCTTGTGGTTTCAAGGCCAGTGCCTGTGCGCATCCGGCCGTCGCCCTGGCTTTCCACCGGTGGGCTGCGTCGATCATGCCCGCGCGCCGCCTCTGAGGCGGCTTCTTTGCGCGGTCATTCCTCCGCATCGCGCCCGCCGGCCCGCCAGGGTGCGGCGGCCTCTCTGTCTCCTTTGTCGTCGCTGTGTGGCCTCCACGCCCGGTGAGAGGCCAACACATCAACTCTAACCAAAGGAGACATACCATGGCACCTCAAGACAAGAAACCCAAGCCGGTCACCACGCTTCGATGCAGCAGCATCAAGGCGAGCATCTGGAAGAACGAGGGCATGAACGGTCCGTTCTACAACGTGACCGTGGCCCGCTCGTACAAGAGCCAGGATGGAGTCTGGAAGAATTCCGAATCCTTCGGCCTGGCGGACCTTGACGCGCTCGTGGCTGTCGCCCAACAGGCGAAGGTCTGGATCGCGGAACGTTCAGGTCGCTGACCGCAGTGAGGAAGCCTCCGGCCTTCGGGCCGGGGGCTTCCTCTATCCCAGATCGAGCGGTACAATCATTTCAGGAAGTTCTCTCGCAGCTTGGTCATCGCTTCCTTGAAATATTTCGTTGGAACAGTCAGGCCGGGGTATTGCTTCAGCATCGCCAATTTGCCTGTCAGCTTCGAGGCGATCCGGTCCCGTTTCTGGCGTCCTCTGCGTAGTGTGAGAGGGTGAGCGGTGGTCTTGGATTCGTGTCGGCATAGGGATGGTGTAAGACCGATTTGAAGAGGTTGCAGGATATGGCTAGCGCCACCATTTGTCTTACATTATCAGTTTATTGTATTATTGTGCCCATGTGCCTTGACCCTCCGATCACCACGCACGGACTCTCCTCCGATGACCAGAATCAGGTACAGATCGGGGTGGGCGTGGGGCGTCTCAACTTGGGCTGAGGCAGGTGAGCTGATGGGGCAGACGGCCAAACGGACGACGACGATCACGGTGGATTTGGGGGAGCTGAAAGCGCCCTGGCAGGCCTATTGTGCGCAGCAGGGCGTCACCCCGAGCCATGCCCTCCGGCAGGTCTTGCGCCAGGCCCTGGACCAGACGCCGCGACCGTCGGCTGCTCCTCGGCTGCGCCTCACGCGGCGGCGAGAACGAGCCACCGCCCGCATCAAACTGAATGTGACGCCCTCCGAACTCGCCGCGCTGCGCACCTGTGCCCGGCACGAGGGTTATCAGCCAACGGCCTGGGTGGTCGCGATGATCCGCACCAAATTGACGGGGGAGCCCCATGTGGGACAGCCGGAACTCGCCGCGCTGACCCGCTCCAATCAACAGCTCCTCGCTTTGGGACGGAACCTGAACCAGATCGCGAAAGTCTTGAATACCTCTCCTCACAACCGAACGGCGTTTCGGGTGGAGGTGATCACCGAACTCTCCCGGGTGATCCGAACCCACACCGACAGAGTCTCTGATGTCTTGCGCGGGACGGTGGCGCGCTGGTCTCTCCAATGAGTCCTGCCATGAGCCAGATCGACGACAAATTGGATGAGTGGGGGAGTCGGCTCTTCAATGTCTCAACGGAGACCCTCCCGCGGCCGCGGTCTAGCAAGCATGTTCGCCTGAGTTCTTCCAGGTTCGTGAGTACCGGCGGACGGCTTAGCACGCCGCAGGCTCGGGCGACCTATGTGCGGCAGAAACTGCAGGCCATGGTCCGTCGTTCGCCCCAAGTCGTGGTGAAACTTGTTAGAGCGCCGAAAGGGATGAAGGGCATCTCGAACAACCTCACGTACATTTCGCGCGATGGGCTCCTCGACATTGAGGATCAGGACGGCCAGGTGATTCAGGGGAAGGACGCCGTGGCCGATCTGAAAGCCGAATGGCGCGATGGCGGGATGCCGATCCTCGCCGACTCGACCATGCGCGATGCCTTTCATCTCGTCCTCTCCATGCCGACACGCACCGATCCGTTGTCCGTCCAACGGGCAGCCCGTGACTTTGCGACGCGGGAGTTCTCAGGGTTTCAGTATGCGATGGTGCTCCACACGTTCGAGACCGATCCAGATCCGCACCCCTCCCAACATCCGCACGTCCACCTGACGGTCAAAGCGGCGGGCCTCGACGGGATGCGTTTGAATCCAAGGAAGGTCGATCTGCAGCGTTGGCGAGAGGGGTTTGCGGAGGCCTTACGGGAGCATGGCATCGAGGCCACCACCACGAGCCGAATTCATCGCATGACGCATGAACGGTGGACGGTGTGGCATCTGCCTGAACCGAGCAAAAAAGGGGAGACGCTGGAACGGCTGAAGCGCACCTCGCGCCGACATGGACGACCCCAGGAAGTCATGCGGAATTATGAGCAGGTGATGCGGGCGTTAGCCCGGTCGGATCGTGGGGAGGATCGGCAACTGGCCGCAGACCTGGTCCGGTATTTAAGTGAGCGGGACGTCTCGAAGACTCGTTCGCCGGAGCGAGACCGATCTTCTTAAGATTCCACATCGTCCGTTTCTTGATCCTTAATGTATTGTTGCGTCTGCTGTGTGACAGACCCTAGATCTCAGGGGTCTGCAGGCTGAACCGTTGTATTGTGCCAGCGCAAGGAATTTGGGGTTAGCCTTCGGAGACGTTTACCCGAATGGAATCGTTATGGGTCAGGTGTGCAATGTGAATTGTGGACCGACGTACACGGGTGTGGTCATCTAGGAATTTGGAGATATCGGTATCCTCGATGATTTTTCAGGCAGAAACGGGTAAGCTGTCGGGACCTTGTCACCTCGACCACCGTAACCGATCCGAGAGGGCATCGCGCCACGACCCGATTCAATAGCGCCAATTTCCCCATGCAGAAAACGGATGCCTTAGGCCAAGCCGCTCTGACCAGCAGAATCTTGGCCACCAACCAAACGACCACATTCACCTATGATATTGCCGGAAGGTTAGCCACCACCTCTGATCAGTTCGGCAACACAACGACGCGTGTCCACGATAATGCATCGCGAATTATTGATCTGACCGATCCGCGCGCTCCTGCGTGCCGCGCTGGAAGGGGACGGCCACGAAGTCCTCGAAGTGTCGAATGGCCTGCTGGGTCTTGAGCGCTCTCGCGAGCGAGCCGCAGACCTCGTCATCATCGATTTACTATGTCTGCGATGAACGGCCTTGAACTGATGGTCGAGCTGAATCGGAGCGTTCCCTACGTCAAAGTCATCGCCATGTCCGGGGGCCTCAAGGGAGAGGGGGGCGGTAGTGGGCGATATTGGAAATGGATGTCTGACGGTCGGTGTGACAGGATTGGAGAAGAGCGTGGTATTAGAAGCGGGGCAGACGGTGGGCATTACCGACAAGCTCGACGTGTATGGATTATTACCTGGCGGCGATCACGTGTCCATCAAAGAAGTGGAGGTTCCAACCATCACCGTCCGGACCGGCGGCATCCACCCACACCGCCAACACGATCAATCCGGAAACTCTACACACTGTGGCTCGGTATGTGACCGCCCTGGCCTGGAGATTGGCAAACCTTCCGTGAGGGCACCGATCGTCAGCTGCCCAGCAAACCTGTTCCATTGGTTATTTGCCTCTTGCTTCATACTGGTCATTGGCAGTTCCATGTCGTGCGAAACCCATCCGAATCTCATTATTCATCAATCTGAGGCTGCATGGGTTGCCCTCCGAGAGTTACCAGCTGATTATCCGTCGCTCGGCCCGAATCATCACCCCTACACGATCTCCCCTAAAAAGATGTTGACACTCTTAGAACCTCTCGAATACCGTGAGGAATTATGGTTGCCGTTCACCTCGGGTCGCCCGCGCAGGGTGTTTACTACAAATCAGGGCACGATGCTGGCGCAGGAACTCTCGAAGGCGTTGGGATCGGCGCTTCCGCAGGAAGTGGTGACCTTCACGGTTGCGGATGAAGAGAAGCCGGATCGACGCACGAAAGGCTTCACCTTCATCGTGGGCGACGAGTTGCATCTGATCATCGAAGAGCTACGAAGACCTGTCTACCAAGGAGAGCGGAAACCGTATCAGCAGCAATTGTTTCAATGGGAGTTACTACCGGCCAGCAGACAGCGACACTACACTAGTCGTCCCGGAGGAAAAGGGGTGATCAGCAACTGGATCATTACCCCGCTTCGATAGGGAGCTATACGGCATGAGAGAACATTGGCTTCAGTTTCATACGCGCACCGATGGGCAGCGCGTCATATCGTACGAAACTCTATTCGCAGTGCTCCTGATTTGGATACTCTTTCCGAGCGGGCTGTTTGCTCAGACCGTAAACCAACCGGCCGTGACGCACAAGGAGGATACGGTCGACAAACTGAAAGAGCGGCTCCAGCAGATTGAGGAACAGCACCAAACAGAACTGACGGAATTGAAAGACCGCCTCGTGCTCGTAGAAAAACAACAGAGCAGCTTGTCGGATCAGCTTGTCCAGAACATCAAAGTAGGCGCCTACGGCGCCATCACGTTCGAAAATCTCAAGGACCGGCGCACGACCTATGACGGCAACTTGGAATTGTTGATTTCGGGAAATATCCACGACCGGATTCGCATCTACTCCGAAATCGATCTTGGTCTTCCAAGCGGAACAGCTGAGGCAGAGCAGGCATACGTCGACCTTCTGCTTGCTCAAGCGTTCAACTTTCGTGCCGGTGTATTGCTAATTCCGTTCGGCAAGTTCAACCTCGATCACTTCGACCCTCGCCGGGACCTCACGCGACCCCCCTCCGTCGCGCGTCTCGTGACCCCCACCACCTGGGGTGATTTAGGATTCGGCATGTTCGGTTTCGTGCCGGTCTCAGATAATGTCAAAGCCACCTACGACTTTCAGGTGGTCAACGGGCTGACGGATAAGTTTATCGCAGCACCCGGCAACATCCCTGACCTCGGTCTGCAAAGCGCACGAACAGGCTTGCGCCCTGATAATAACGGCGATAAGGCGATTGTTGGCCGTGGGACCTTCAAATTCTTCGACCAGTACGAAATCGGATTTTCGGGATACCGTGGAGCCTATAAGCCCGGCGAAGGCGACAAGATTACCGGTATGGCACTCGATGGGGAATTCAAGCCTCGAAACGTGAGAATTTTGGAAAATTTCGTGCTCAGGGGCGAATTCGCACGTTTTAATATCGAAGGATCGACGGCGCCGTCGAGTTTGTGGGGCTACTATGCCCAGCTGACCTACCGCTTCTGGTTTTCTTCCTTGAACTCGACCGTCCTAGGAAGACACTTCAACAACCCAACCTTCGCGCTTGTCGGCCTCATCGGCCATACGAAGACCAATACCACCGCGAGTCCCACGGGCAGTCTGTCCGGAAATCAGTATATTGTCGGATTCAACTATCGTCCGGTCGAAGATTACGTGATCAAGGCGGAGTATCAATTCAATGACGGCCAAGACCAACAGAATCTCTCCGATGGGTTTCTCGCCTCCGTCGCATGGATTTTCTAACGGCCATACCATGAATCTCTCGCCCCATACAAGACACCGCTGGCCGGAAGCGCTGGCCTTCGCGGCCGCCATCTGGTTGTGTGCTGCCTTCGCCCACGCTGAGTCCATCGCCGTCATCGTCAACAAAAACAACCCCTCCGAGCCGTTGCGTCAGGTGGCCGTTGCCAGCATGTATCACGGCGAAACCATTCACTGGCCGAACGGCGAGAGAATCAAGCTGGTCAATCGAGAAATCTCCGCTCCCATCAGAAAGCAAT
>SWDH01000042.1:149777-173482 GCA_005116945.1 Nitrospira sp. | reverse complement strand
TCCACCCACTATCATTCCCCTCCGTCTGTAGCGTCTCTCCCTTGTAGATCGCCTTGATCCTGGCATACATGTTGCCCCATTCTCGGCGTTCCAGGAGCACGACGTCTGTCGGATAGGCTTGCGACACCACTTGCTCGTCATTGACCCATTTGAAATCGAGCCCATAGATGTCACGATTTCCGATCTTGACCCGAAGGCGGCTTTTCCCTTCGGGACGATCCGATGTGATAGAGCGAGGGATGATTTCGCGTCCAGCCAGTTGCCCCATCACGCGTTGTTGATCTTTCAGGGTGAGTTCGACGATGTCCGAGGTCCAGAAGTATCCCAAGCCGTTGATGGCGATCAACAGCAACAGCCCGAAGACCATGAGCAGGGATACCGAGACGCCGGCGGCGCATCCCCAGATGAAAATGTTGCCGGAGGCGAGGATGTTTTTGAATGAGGTAGGCATTAATACTGGCTATATTTCGTTCGTAACCGTTGCCTGATGATTTCTGCCACGGTATTGATCAGAAAGGTAAAGATAAATAAGAGCACGGCCGCCAAGAATAAGATGCGATAGAGGGTGCCTCCGTAAGGGGCTTCCGGAATTTCTACGGCGATATTGGCCGATAATGTGCGAAAGCCATTGAAGAGGCTCCAATCCATAATGGGGGTGTTTCCCGTGGCCATGAGGACAATCATGGTTTCTCCAATGGCCCGGCCAAAGCCGATCATGATCGCAGAAAAAATTCCTGGACTTGCCGAGACAAGCATGAGTTTGACCAGGGTTTGCCAGCGGGTGGCTCCCAGCGCAAGAGACCCGGCGATCAAATGCCGTGGGACGTTGGACAAGGCTTCCTCGGAAATACTGAAGATGATCGGAACGATGGCAAAGCCCATTGCACACCCCACCACAAGGGCATTTCGTTGGTCGTACCTGAGCCCCCAATGAGTCGCAAACCAGGCTTTGTAGTCGGTTCCGAAGAGGAATGACTCGATCGACTGGTTCAAGCTCAGACAGACCACGACGGCGCCGATGATAACGGGAATCAGGATAAACGATTCCATCCCAGGGCGAAGACGGCGAATGAGCATGGTTGGGAGATATTGCCAAAGAATCGACGCGGCTGCCACGCTCACAGGCACAACCACAATCATGGCGAGCATCGCAGGGAAAATTCGTTCGAGCACAGGGGCCAGCCACAAGGCGGCCAAGAATCCCAGAATGACGGTCGGGAGCGCCGCCATGATCTCGATAGTCGGTTTGATCTTGGCTCGAAGATCGGGCTGCATGAACATCGACGTATAGATGGCGCCTAATAGGGCCAGCGGCACTGCAACCAGCATGGCGTACAGCGTCCCTTTCAGCGTGCCGAAGATCAACGGGAGGAGACCGAACTTCGCTTCAAAATCGTCGGCGCCACTGGAGGATTGCCACACATGTGCCGGTGCCTCATAGCCCTCGTACCAAACGGGCTTGAACAGGGTTGCGAGGGTCGTCTCTGGATGAGGGTTGTGAATCGCATAGGTGAGCAGTTCTCCCTGATCGGTGAGGGCCACGGCTCCATCGGCTTTAGGGGAAAATGTCAGGGTGCGAATCGCCTGCTGGTTCCCTGTCAGCTTGAGCAGGGTCTGTGCCGAAGTGGAGTAGTGGACGAACAGATTGCCCTGCGTATCGCCGGTGATAAATCCTTTATCACGAAGGGATGGAGAGATCACCGTGACGGGAGAGGGATGCGCCTCGAACCGGTGAATCTGTTGAAAGCGAGTGAGCGAACTTTCTTGCGCTTGCCGCACCGGAATCCAGACTGAGACATCGCCGCTGCTGTTGCCGATGGCAAGAGAACGATCTCCGATTAAGTAGGTGAGGGCGGTGACTGAAGTGCCGGCCGGAGCCACCGGAATGGTTTCGGCCAGACTCGGCTGGGTTCCTTCTCTCACATCGTAGCGATAGAGGTTCCCACCGCCCGTTCCAATCGAAAGGGTGTCGCCGCGGCTGTCAAAGATCAAAGCCGTCACGGACTCAGTGCCGTGACCGGTCAGTGCAACAGGGGTGGGCGAGGACGATGGAGCGCTGTACCATAAGTGTCCTTGATTTGTGAGGGCTGTGGCGAGAATGCCCTGATCCGTTGGCTGGTAGGCCAAACGAATAATCTGTTCTTTAGCGGGAGTCAATTGTGCCGGGGGGCCAAGGATGACCGTTGGGACGATGTGGCGAACCCCTGCTTCGAATCCGGCGGTGAATTCGATCGTCACAGGAATGAGGCGGCCATCGTCCGTGCCGAAGGCGAATCGATTGCCGGCCCCTACTGCTCGAGCGATGGAGGTGACGGAGGCCTTCGCTAACGCTGGAGGAGGGTCAAAGGCGATGGGTGTGCCGGATTGTGCATTGAAGAAGCGGATTTGGTGATCGGATCCTGCCGTAAGTTGATAGATAATCTCTTGATATTCATCCATGCCGACCAAGCTGGATTGAGGGAGGACGCTTGGTGGAGGGGCGCCGGTTACGTGACCGTTCTGAGTCGCGTGTGGAGGAAAAAATACGGGGGCGACTTCTTTCACCAAGAAAATAAAGATACCGATAATGCTCAGGATGACGGCAATCCCACCAATGGTGATGACGACTTGAGCCAGCCGGTCGAAAATACGACGCCACATCACAGCAGCTGAGTGTCGTGATATCGTCGGCAGGGGCGTATAGCCATACGCCCCTGCCGCAGGGGAGGGGACGAGGGTAGAATCGGATTCGCTAGTCAAGTTTCTTGAGTTCCTTCTGGATCGCGTCAGCTTTTAGCGGGAAGAAGCCATCCTTGACCACCACTTGTTGTCCTTCTTTGCTATAGATGAATTTGATGAACTCTCCAACGATCGGATCCAATGGTTTATTGGGCTCCTTGTTGACGTAGAGATAGAGGTGGCGCCACAGCGGATAGGACCCATTGTCTGCGTTTTGCTGGTTGGCCTCATTGAACGGCATGCCTTCCTTCTCCGCCAGAGGAACGGCGCGCACGTTCGATGTGAGGTACCCGATGCCGCTGTAGCCGATGCCGCCTTGATCTTCGCTTATGCTTTGGACGACAGAGGCTGACCCAGGCTGTTCCTTGACTTCGTCCTTGTAATCTCCATTCTTCAGCGCATGCTCCTTGAAAAATCCGTAGGTACCGGAGGCTGAGTTTCGTCCATAAATACTGATGGGACTATCGCCCAGGCCGTCTTCTACGCCGGCCTGTTTCCACAGCTGAATGTTCTCATTGTGGCCACCGCGTCGGCTCTTTGAAAAAATCGCATCGACTTGCGCCATGGTCAGTCCTTTGACTGAGTTGTCCTTGTTGACGTAGACGGCGAGGGCGTCGATGGCGACTGGAAAAGCGGTGGGTTTATATCTGAATTTTCTTTCGAAGGCATCCATCTCGGTATTCTTCATCGAGCGGGACATCGGTCCAAGCTGCGCGGTGCCTTCAATCAAGGCTGGAGGAGCTGTGCTCGACCCTTTGCCTTCGATCTGGATTTTGACGTTGGGATATTGTTTGCGAAATCCTTCAGCCCAGAGCGTCATGAGATTGTTGAGCGTATCCGAGCCGATGCTATTGACATTGCCGGACACTCCGCTGACTTTGACGTAGCCTTTCAAAGCAGGATCGAGAATGATGTGGTCATCGGCATAGGCCGATGGAAGACCGGAAGCAAGAGCCCCACAGAGGGCGACGCACCACAGACTGGACCTGGCAGTTAATCTTTTCATTGAAACTCCTTTCATCAGCGCATCATCCATAGGATGGTCTTGTTCTATTACCAGGGCATTACATGAATGTTACGGCAGTGTTAACTCCCTCTGCCCTCCCAGAGGCCGTCGTTAATAGTTCCACTGCAATTGAAAACGGAGAATCTCCCCATCACGGACGGGAAAGGGCGCAGTTTGAGTATCTGTTCGTTTGCTCCAGGCATAGGCCACAGTCAGCTCAAGCTCCTTGCTGAATTGATATTCCATGCCGACTTCCACTTCACGGACGACATTGAACGGTGAACTAGTCCGATGCTTCTTCCCCCCGTAGTATTCTTGCCACCGTACGTAGGGAATAAACTCGTTCCACTTATACATCCCTTGGACGTATCCGCCTTGGATCGAACCTTCCTGAAGCGCTGTTTGCGCGGCATTCAGTTCCGGACCCCGGCCCCAGTTCCATTCCGCCTGCAATCCGAATGGTTGAGGATACAGCACGAAATGCGCGGCGATTCGCTCGTCGTTGATATTCCCGCCGTCTGGACGCGCGATTCCCGCCCCTGCAGCCGTATTGACGAGTCCACGGTAGGCATCCGCTCCGACTTGCACGATTTGCCCATAGGGCAATTCAAAAGGGTAGGTGGCATGCAGCACGACATGTTTATTGTCATTGGCTTCCGAGACATTGAGGGTCTGACCGTTATAGACCCCGACGCCTAATACGCCATAGTCTCCTGACCCCTTGAGACCCGTGTCGATCAGCCTCCTGAATAATTTTCTGGTGTCAGCCGGAGTGTAATAGAAGAAGAATCCGATATCCCGCTCTCCGTTTACGGCGCTATTGAGGCCGTCGGCCCGGTCGAACGGGAGCCGTTGTTGGCTGGACTGAAGATTTTCAAATCCATAGGGGACCTTCGATTGGCCTGCTCGAATACGAAACTCCTTATCCTTCGACAGGAACGGCAGGAAGATATCGGCATAGGCGTCTCGGAGTTGGGCGAAGTTATTATTGCCGGCTCCAGCAGTGGCCCCCAAATCTGGTTGAATATATATGGACAGCCAATCGGTGACATCGCCGGAGATGACGAGGCGGATGCGGCGGAACTGGAAGCCTGTATTATTGCCGATGGAGCTATCGTACTCGCTTCGCAGATCGTTTTCGTCGATGAGACGACTATAGCGAAATTGCGTATAGCCGCGGATGCTGAGTTTGTCGAACCATTTTTTAATGGCGGCCTTCTGTTGAATAATGCCTTCTTCTTTTTCATGGTCGGCTTTAGTGTGGAGCCATTCTTCTTTGGTGATGCTGCCTTTCTCGTAGAGAATGTCCTCAAGGTTGGCTTGAGCACTATTGGCCTGCACGATCAGCCCAAGGCCGATGACGCAGGCGACGGTCGCGAGCCACGGTCGTCTCATTCGTTACCTCCATTTCTTCTGTTGGGGCCTACCGGTTGTCTTACGTCGACGGCAAGGTAGCCTTCATAGATGATGGCGAGATAACAGCGGTGTTACAGAATTGTTAATTTTTCATATTGCGTCTGGAGTCCGAGCTTGAGGTCTTTGACCGTTGAATCTTTGAGGGCAACGCGTACGGCGAGATCTGCGAATAGCAGAAGCGCCAGGATGAGTCCTCCCCATAGTGCCAGCTGGCGATCGCGTTTGGACACTTCCGTTGTGTCCGATGCGGCATCGCTGCTGGCTTTGAAGTCCAGCGCGAGATTCGATCCCACAAGTCTGGATTTCCAGCGGGGGCGGACAATGTTTGGATGGATCGACAATCCAAACGCGATGGAAAACGCGCGTGGGCAACTCGATCCAAATCCTTGCCGTGGGCCGACCGGGAGTAAGCCGAGTTGCTGTGCCATAAGCCCGCTGAGTTCTTTCAATTTAGACCCGCCGCCCGATACCCAACAATGAGTCAGCCGTTGATGGGCCGCGTTTTCGTAGGTATGGAGGGAGACGCGTAACTCTTTCATGATCGGTTCAAGCCAGAGTTCAATTTCCTGTGCGGCCATGGCCCGCTTTCTCCGCTCGGCTTCGGCGAAGCTGCAGGCGTAGCGCACGGCGAGCGCATGGGTGAGATGATTCCCTCCCCACAGCACAGTTCGTAACAATACGGGACGGCCTTCGTGCACGAGACAGAGGGTCGTCTTCGAGGCTCCGACGTCGATGATCGCCATGTCGCCGGGGACCTGGGCGCCTTCTTCTTTCAAAAATTGGCTGACAGAAAATAAGGCCATCCCGTCAACCGTGATGACAGAGGGGTTCAGATCGGCGGAGGCCATAAACCTCAAATGTTCAGCAATCTTGGCTTTGGGTGCTGCGGTGACGAGCACGTCGGACCCTTTGGCTTTGGCCTGTCCTTCCAGAGATTCTCGCGCCGGCAACAATAGACTACCGACGGTGACGTCTTCCAAGGGCATGGGAATCAGGTTTTCCATTTCGAACGGGACAATCTGCGCCAGCTTGGACGCATCTCGAAAGGGAAAGGAGAGGGTTCTGACAAACACATCTTGGCAGGGGAGTGCGGTCACAATTTCCCCGCTCCCGTACAAACCATGCTGCCAGAGAAAGTTCCTCAGCATGGCGGTGCGATACGCCGGTTCCGTATGTTCCTGGCGCCCGTACGGGATGGGCTGGTGAAAGTATTCTACTGATTCACGTCCGGTCAGGCGGCGGCGGAATCGCACGGCCTTCAAGGCCGTTTTCCCGATATCGAGCCCAACACATTCAGCAATCATCGACAACCTTGTGCGCTCCTCATTGTCATACGAGCCCGGTTTGTCTGGCTCATCTGGTTTGTTTGATTTAACCAAACAAACGAGACAAACCCAATAAACTCAAGAACAGTTTTTCCCGCTAGAGGGCGACCCGCGCCTGTATAATCGGCCCTACAAGTTTGAACGTCAAGGGGGCTCCTGGTTGGAACGGTGGCAACGAGAGGCTCGCCGCTTTTTGGGCAAACCCGGCGCCTGGAATTACCGTGACTGTGAGATCGAGAAGACTCTGTTGCAGAGGTTGCTGCAACGTCACATGTCCCTGGGCCGAAAACGATCCATCCACGCCGTCTCCCTTCAAATCCATAACGTCGCAGGTGCCGTTGCGGCAGGCGAACACAGCATGGATCTGGTTAAATGTGAGCGAAGAATTCGCGGAGGCGTTGGGCGCAATCCGTTCGACGACGAGATCCTTAATCTCAGCCCTCACGGTTCCTTCCCCATGAAGGGCAGCTTGTGCGCCTTGTGTGGTATCCCAGCGATGTGCGAAGTCTCCCTGGATTGTTCCTCGGCTCACATAGGGTTTCAGCACTGTTGTCAGATCCATCTGCTGGAGATGGCCTTTGACGGCCAGAGGACCCTGTAACGACCATGCGGCTGAGGTCAGGGATCCAGAGGCTCGCCCCACTTCTGACTGCGCGACTCCCGGCAGCTGGAGCGTGTACTCTACCACTACTTGGCCTAAAATTGCCTGAAAGACTCCAATTGCCGCACGTGCGGTTCCAACGGAAATCGTTCCGATTGCCGGTCCAGTGAGGACCAGATCGCGCCACTCGATGGCCGCGGGTAGTCCCACCGACCAATCTGCCGCGCGAACCTCCAACCCACTCGTTCGATTGAATTCGGTCAACAGGCGATGTTGGAGTGGGCCAAAAGGAAAGGTCAGGAGCAGGAATAGGATGAAGCAGGCCAATGAGGCCAGTCCCCATCCCAGCGGGCCTTTACGTGTCACTGTCGCAAGCCAGGCAAAAGGCCACGTCATTATGACGCCCCTATCGCGACCCATTGGCGAACCGTCACGGGCTCCTCTTTCCCTTGGAGCAGCGTCAGCTCAAGTAAGATCGCTTTAGGTGTGCCAGGCTTTCCACGACTATCCCACTCATCCAGCCAGAGCTGGCTCTTCCCGTCGTAATACCGCACATTGAACCCTTTTACTTTGGTGGCAAGCTCGACTTTTTCAAGGGATTCGTCTGTCAGACTATAGAGATTTCTTCGGGAAAATCGAAGGAGACGATCGCCTTCTCTGGTGTAGACGATACGGACCAGCTCGGTATCTTTTGCCGAATCCGCCCCTCGAAATTGACCCATCGTGAGAAAGGCGACCGAATCTGCCGGTTGACCGTCCCGCTGGTCGTTGATCCCCATCCAAGGGCCGGTGGCACGACTCTCGCTGACCGCCAGTTCATCAATCATAAGGCTTAACGTACGGCGAACGATCTGCTCATCAGATGATTTCGCTCGTGCTGCGTCCATCGCGCTTGTCGTCACATAGAGCGACCCGAAGACTAACGTGGCCATCATGGCGATGAGAGAGACCGCCAATAGAATTTCGATCAGGGTAAATCCCTTTTCAGAATCCTGTGGCGTTTGTCGAAAAGACATAGGTGCTGACCTCGACCCTTTCTTCTGTTTCCCCTCTCGGCCAGAGAACCTGAATCTTAATCTCCCGCACGACTGGTAATGGTGTGGGCGAGACGATCCGTTTCCATCGATAATTCGCCGGGCGATTCGTCATCTCGGGAGTGGCGAGAGACCCCAGCGGGGTTGGCCGAAATTCTCCGCCTGTCTCGCCAAGGGGTAAGAGGGCGCCCAACTCCGTCTCGACCAATTTTTCCTGCGCGAGAATCGTGGCGGTCGTGAGTTCACGGGCCCTCGCATGCAGGTCGAGATCCCAATTGCGAAGCCCTAATAAGATCGGCAGCGCCAGCGCGAGAATGCCGAGCGCGATCAGTACCTCCAGTAATGTGAAACCCCGTTCACTCCTCATAGACGCACACTTTGTGGTGACACAGTCAAGGTTGGCGAGAATCCTTCACGACTTCGGTCATTTTGAGTAATGGTTTCACTCGATCGAGAATGAGAAGCGGCGTGGGGGGGGGAGGGTCGATCCGCTCATCGCTCATGCGAATGGCTCCTGTCACCGGCTCGATGGCGATGGCCAAAAGGTTGTTGCGCGTATCCACCAAATGCATCGTCATCGGATCGATTCTTCCTGAGGGGTAGAAGGACAGCTCGACCCGACCGGAGCTTTTTATCGTCTGACCGACCACCATATCGGAGATACGAAAGGGGGCCGGGAGGTGTAACGGTGTGGCCCATGTGGGGTGTTCGATCGGCACTTTTTCCTGGTCCCCATCCAGGATCATCAGCCAATAGACTCCTCGGTCAATATCGACGTACAGTCGGAGCGGCTTCTGGGTCGCCATGGACAGGTCTTGGAGGGATCGCACCGTTCGGACCATCTGTCGCCCGACAGACCCCAGGTTTTCTTCCAGCGAAATGCGAGGCAGCACGATGCCAAGTAACCCGACGAATAGAAATAAGACGATGATGATTTCCAGAATGGTGAATCCACGTGTGGAGCGTACGCTGTGAGACGAAAGATATAAAAAGCGGGAGACGCTGAGATAGGCCTCACGGGTTCTTGGTCCTTCGCCCCTCGCCGCGTGCCGCATCATCTATTCCTTGTCCAGATTCCAATTGTTGATATCGGCATTGATGCCTTCGCCGCCCGTTTCGCCATCGGTGCCAAGGGAGATAACATCGTACTCACCTCTCAGACTGGAGGTCTGACCGGGATTCTGAACCGGAGTCTGACTGGGGCTAAAATACTTGTAGGGGTTTCCCCAGGGATCTTCCGGGAGTTTTTGAATATATCCACCGAGTTTCCACTTCTTGGGGACGACTCCCACCGAAGGTTTTTCGACCAGGGCTTTTAGCCCTTGCTCAGTCGTGGGATAGATACCGTTGTCGAGCTTATAGAGCTGCAAGGCGCCTTCGAGATTTCGAATTTGGACTTTTGCCGCAGTGCGCTTCGCATCATCGGTCCGTCCCATGATGCGAGGGACGACCAAAGCTGCGAGGATCGCGAGAATGGCCACCACGACCATGATTTCAATGAACGTAAAGCCGGCATCCCGCCTGCAGGCGCGGGGAGTGAGGCGCAGGGCAAGGGAGCCTCGGCGCCTGCGTGTGCTGTTCCACAAGGTCCATATGTTCTCAGTCCTGGCTCGTCCACTCATCGAACACCTCCCGTTAGACTCGATACCCATCATCTTCCAGTAATCGTTACTCTAGTAGGCTGCGGAAAGACCACTCGGGATAACACTCCGAAAGCTCCCTCGCGTGATACCACAACAGAATATTCCTGAGGAGGCTCAAAAAGTTCGTCAGCAAGGCCGCAGCGAGTGAAGGTCCGAGGCTTACCAGCCAGAGTACGTTGAGGGTCTGAACGATGCGAGAACGCGGCTGGCGAACTTTTTCAGCCTCCTGCTAGCGAACCATCTGTCCCATCTCAAAGATGGGCAGTAGGATTGCGACCACAATACAGAACACCAAGATGCCCATGGCCAGGATCATAATGGGTTCCAAGAGCGAGGTAAATCGTGTAATAACCCGATCGACTTCTCCATCATAGATATGGCCGATGCGGCGCAGCATCTCTTCCATTTCGCCGCTGCGTTCACCGACGGCAATCATGTGCGTGACCAGCGCAGGAAATTCTCCGCTCCGCTTCAATGGTTCGGCAATCGTTTCCCCTTCCCGTATATTCTGTCTCGCCCCCTCGACGGCATGCTCGAGGACGCGATTGTTCATTACACGTTTCGCGACGTCCATGGCATCCAACAATTGCACACCGCTCGCCAGCATGGTGGCCAATGTGCTGGTCAGTCGGGAGATAGAGACCATACGGGCCACCTCGCCCATCAGTGGCATCTTCAAGAGCCATCGGTCGGCCACGAGTCGCCCCGCTTCCGTTTTTATCGCCCGGCGTGCCGCCCATACCGTGACACCCACCACACCAAGTATCACCGCCCAATAGTCGGCAAGAAAATGGCTGATGCTCATCAGGACGACGGTCGGCCAGGGGAGGGCCTGCTTCAAGCTCGTAAACACGGCGGTGATTTTCGGCACCACAAAGGTCATGAGAAAAAACAGCACCGTGACGCCGACGATCAACATCAGGGCCGGATAGAGCACGGCATTCGTCACTTTATGCTTGAGCGCTAGCTGTTTTTCCAGAAACTCTGCAAGGCGGAAGAGGATTTGATCCAACGCTCCGCTGGCCTCACCGGCGCGCACCATGTGCACATAAATCTGAGAAAACTCCCGAGGATAGCGCTCGAGGACGGCGCTATACGATGCCCCTCCTCGGATCTCTTCGCGGATATCGGCCATGAGGCTTTTCACGGATTTCTTCTCGGTCTGATCCACCATCACTCCGAGCGCCTCGACCAACGGCAGTCCTGCGACCAGTAACGTGGCTAGTTGCCTGGTCATCATCGCGACGTCTGTCGTACTGAGAGCAGGGGAGCGTCCGATCCCAGGCGTGGTTCGGCCGGATGTGTTGGTGGATAGGGTCGTTGTGGCCAGGCCTTGTTCCACCATATCGGTGGGGAACACACCGACCTTGCGCAATTTTACGCGTGCAACTTTCGGACTCTCGGCGTCGATAATGCCGGTCGCTGCCCCGCCGTCGGTCCGATACCCTTTATATTGATAGACGGGCATCCTTAGATTTCGACTTCCTGTTGAGTAATCCGCATTAATTCTTCGGTCGTGGTGATTCCGTGGAACACCTTGTCCGCCCCTTCGTCCTTCAAGGTCACCATCCCCTTCGCTGTCGCGGCTTGACGGATCAAACCCGAGTCTGCCTTGTTGCCGATGAGGCGGCGGATCTCATCGTCCAGCACAAGGAGTTCAAAAATACCTGTTCGGCCTCGATAGCCGGTTTGGGAGCAGGCAGGACATCCGGCGCCACGATAGAAGGTGGGACGTACTCTTGGCGGAACGATCCCGAGGCGAATCAGTTCTTCATCATCAGGATGATAGGGCTGCTTGCAGTCCGAACAGACCTGTCGTAACAGTCGTTGGGCTAAGACGGCGACCACCGAGGAGGCGACGAGAAATGGTTCGATACCCATGTCGATCAATCTGGTGGCGGCACTTGAGGCATCGTTGGTATGGAGTGTCGAGAAGACGAGGTGCCCTGTGAGCGAGGCATGAATGGCAATTTCAGCAGTTTCACGGTCGCGGATTTCGCCGATCATGATGACATCGGGATCTTGTCTGAGAATCGATCGAAGTCCTGCCGCAAACGTCAGGTTGATTTTCGGGTTCACCTGCATCTGGCCCACGCCGAGCAGTTGGTATTCCACGGGATCTTCGACCGTAATAATATTCTTGTCCGGGGCGTTAATCTGCGTCAACGCCGCATAGAGTGTCGTCGTCTTCCCGCTCCCCGTCGGTCCGGTCACGAGAATGATGCCGTGCGATAAATGGATCAATTGTTGGATGATCCCCAACCGGTCCTCCGTAAATCCCATCTCCGAGAGATTCAGCAGACGGTTCTCTTTCTCCAATAACCGTAGAACGACTCGTTCTCCATGTGAGGTTGGCAGCACTGAGACACGCAGATCGACATCCTTCCCCGCCGTCCTGATCCGAAATCGGCCATCCTGAGGCAATCGCTTCTCTGCGATATTGAGACCCGACATGATTTTCAACCGCGCGATAATACTCGCTTGCAGATGTTTGGGTGGTGTCAGGACCGGATAGAGCACTCCGTCGATGCGATACCGCACGACCAGCCCACGTTCGAACGATTCGAAATGAATATCGCTCGCGCGCTGCCTGACCGCCTGGAAGAGTACGGAGTTGACCAACCGAATAATGGGTGCTTCATCGGTGGCATCGAGAAGGTCTTGAGGCTCATCCAACTCATGAGCGATCTGGTCCAAGCTCTCACTGGCGGCGATATCTTCCATCACTTGCTCGGCTCCGGCTGGACTCGCCGCTTCGTCATAGACCCGATTCAGGCAGGCCAGAAGCGCGAGACTACTGGTCAGTACCGGTTTGATCGGCAGGCCGAGCAAGAGCCGGAGGTCGTCCAACGCGGCTGTTTCCATGGGATCGGTCGTCGCGACAAGCACCGATCCATTCTCTGTCTTGAGAGGGAGCACGTGATAGCGGCGGGCAAAGTGAATCGGAACTTTCTTGACCCATTCATGGTTCACCTGGCTCACATCGAGATGCGAGAGCCAGGGAAGATCAAATTGAATGGCAAGCGCCTGGAGGAGTTGCTCTTCGGTGATCGCCCGGGTCCGGACCAAGATTTCTCCGATGCGTCCGCCTTTGGTCGATTGGAGGTTCATCGCCTCAAGCAGTTTGGCTTCGGACAAGCCGAATTTATCTTCGAGTATCCCGCCTAACAGCGGTCGACCATTCTGTTCGTCCTGTGCCACTGAACACCAATGAGATGGTTCACTTCTGAGCATGCCCGTCGGTTCGGAGTAAGACCCTAACCGGTGGAAGTTGAAAGAATACTCCTCCAATCTGTAGATGACAAGGATGGAGCGATTCCACTGATAGGCCATCCATATGGCTTTCCCTCCAGGCGCGGGTCGGAGTCTCACCCTCAGACAGCGGGCCCCGTGTAGTCCATAGCAATTGAGATCGCGCCAATCTCTAAAAAAATCGTAATGATTCCATTTCTAAAATTGTCGTTGCCGGATGGACCGATCAGGTTGACCGTCCAGTTACCGCGAAGCATCTCGTGATTGTATGACCGTCCCTCAAAAAAAGAGGTAGGAATTCCTTGCTGAGCTGGTATATAACGATGTCGGCCAATCTTTGAGGTAATGGTGTCGATACCGTTACCCGCGATCAATGAGCACACCATTTCTGCTCTCAGGCGGTACTCGTGCCTTTCTCTTTCTGAGTGTGCTTGCCGCAGGCACGAGCCTGATTGTTACCGCGTGCGAGACCAACGATCCTCAAATATTAGGTAAGACAGACAGACCCACAGTTACCAAGATGAAACGGGGATTCGTTTCAGGTGAAGTCTTGGTGAAGTTCAAGCCGTCCGTATCTCAGGAGCGCATAGACGCCATCCTAAAAGAGAGCGGAACGGAATTGATAAAGATGATCCAAGGCATTGGAGTTCACCACGTTCGAATCGTGGGCAAGGAATCTGTCGAAACAGTTGTGACACGATTATCTGCACTCCCGGAGGTTGAATATGCCGAACCAAACCTGCTCTCACACACCGAGCAGTAGATTCACCAAGCGATCACGCTGGATGCGCATCGGCGCATTCGCACTGGTCTGTTCGTTCGGCTCGTTGTTGTTGTGGAGTGACGCCAGTACCGCCGATGCTACACGGGACAATAGAGGGTTCAATCGAGTGACTGGGAGCTCGGTGGAGCCGGCACAGTATGTACCAGGAGAATTGATCGTCAAGTTTCTAGACAGCGCCTCGAAGGCCACGGTCGCGGCAGCAGGGGGGCAGATGATCAAGTCCTTTGCCGGAGGCGAGGGACGGGTGCAACATGTGAAATTGAATAAGGGCGAGACTGTGGAGACCGCCCTGGAGAGATATCGCCATAACCCCGCCGTCGAATATGCCGAGCCGAACTATATTTATCATGTAGCCGCGATTCCTAATGACACTCAGTTCACATCGTTATGGGGACTTCGCAATACCGGGCAGAATGTGAGTGGAACTGTTGGCACGGCAGACGTCGATATCGATGCGCCAGAGGCCTGGGATATCACTACAGGCAGCTCCAATGTGATCATTGGGGTGATCGACAGCGGCATTGCCTACGACCACCCGGATTTGGCTGCCAATATGTGGAAGAATCCTGGGGAGATCCCCAATGACAAGATTGATAACGATGGCAATGGATTGGTGGACGATGTCTTCGGCTACGATTTTCCCTCCGGCGACAACGATCCGATGGATCCGCTCGGCCATGGAACACACGTTGCCGGCACGATCGGGGCAGTCGGCAACAATAATTCCGGTGTCACCGGCGTCATGCAGAAGGTCAAGCTGATGGCGCTGAAAGCCAGCGACGAAAACGGCGATTTGCCAGCGGATGCCATCGTATTGGCGATAGAATATGCGATCAAGAAGGGCGCTCGTGTGATCAATGCCAGTTTTACGGGTCCGTGCAGCCAAACAGTATATGACGAACTCCGTGATGCCAATACGGCCGGAGTGATGGTGCTTGCAGCAGCGGGCAATGACGGCTCGAGCACCGACGGCGCGCCGGTTTTTCCCGCAAGCCATAGCGTAAGCACCAACTGTGGGGCGGCATTGCCGAATGTGATTGCTGTGGCAGCCATTAATCAAACAGGCGCCAAAGCCAGCTTCTCGAACTTCGGCGCCAGCTCGGTTCAGATTGCGGCTCCGGGAGCGAACATCAACAGCACCAACCCTGGCACGCCGAATGCTCCGAACGACTATCAGTTCTTGAGCGGTACCTCGCAGGCCACGCCTCACGTCACGGGGGTCGTCGGCCTTCTGCTTTCCATCAACCCGAACTTGACGGTGGCGCAGATTAGAAATGCGATTCTGAACACCGGCGATGTTTCATCGGAGCTGAAGGGCTTCGTTTCGACGGGTCGCAGACTGAATGCGTTCAATGCGCTGAACTCCGTAGCACCGACATTTGTCGTCATGGCTGCCAAGAACGGCACAGGGACTGGAACGGTCGCGTCGACTCCAGCCGGGATCAATTGCGGGGGTGACTGTAACGAACGCTTCCCTGGTGGAGCCACCGTGACACTGACGGCGACACCAAGCGCAGGGTCTGTGTTCGCAGGATGGAGCGGTGGTGGGTGTAGCGGGACCGGTAGCTGTGCCCTGTCGACTACCGCCACCGTCACGGCAACCTTTAATCTCCCGCCGCCTGCTCCGTTCACGGTCACCGTCAATAAAAATGGCACGGGAACGGGCACCGTGACCTCGGCCCCAGCTGGGATCAATTGTGGCGCAGACTGTACAGAGGCCTACCCTGGCGGGGCGCGAGTGACATTGACGGCTGCGGCCGATGCCGGCTCTGTCTTTACCGGCTGGAACGGTGGTGGTTGTGCTGGTGCAGGCCCCTGTGTCGTGTCAACCGCGGCCACGGTGACAGCAACGTTTAACGTGCTACCTGTGATACCGCCGCCAATCGCGGTGACGGTCAATAAGAATGGGACAGGGGGCGGCACGGTCACATCGGACCCTGCTGGGATTAGTTGCGGTGGGGACTGTACCGGGACTTACCCTGGCGGGAGGACCGTAACCTTGACGCCTAGATCGACTGCCGGGTCGCTCTTTGCCGGCTGGAGCGGTGGTTGTACAGGGACTGGTGCCTGTCAGGTAGCCAGCACGGTGACCGTGACGGCGACGTTTAACGTGCTACCGCCTCCTGGAACCTTTACGGTGACCATTCTTAAAGGGGGAGACGGCACCGGAAAAGTGGCTTCGGCGCCGGCAGGAATCGATTGCGGCGCGACCTGCAGTTTCAATTTCTTCAATAACACCACCGTGACTCTGACAGCGACAGCGGACGGTGGATCGACTTTCACCGGCTGGAGCGGAAGTGGGTGTACGGGCACCGGTTCCTGTGTCGTCAATACCGCCGCCTCGGTGACGGCGACGTTTGACGGGCCGCCAGACAATGTCAGTACACCAGCGTCAGCTGGAGGAGGCGGATGCACCATCGCGCCGGCTGGCACGAACGACGCATTGATGCCGATCATGTTCCTGATGACCATTGGGGCACTGGTCTGGAGAAGTCGGCGTCGATTATAGTCACGTGACGGATACTCCACCACATCACTCATCTGCTGAGGTTCCCTGGGGTACCCCAGGGAACCTCGGTGAGATGTGAGCAGCACGACCTCCCATATCCTGTCGGTTCTGCGCGAGAGGCTTGGCCTCAAAGCGGCGCCGGCCTTTTATCGCTCTCCGATTTTTCTTTCCTCGCTGGCCATGGGTGCAGTCGTCTGGTTTGTATTGCCCTTCCTGGTGGTTGTCCAACCCTTGCCGTGGCTGCAGATATTCTCACGACCGTTCTTTGTGGCGGTGCTGTGGCAGCCGGCGGTTGAAGAGCTCTTGTTTCGAGGATGTGTGCAAGGATGGTTATCCACGCATGGATGGGGGCGGCAATCGTTCGTCGGAATCAGCATCGCGAATCTTCTGACGTCGGTAGTATTTTCCGGTGCGCACCTTGCGACGCATTCGCTTCCGTGGGCGTTGTCGACGTTGTTTCCCTCGCTGCTGTTTGGGGTTCTGCGTGATCGGTTTGGGTCTGTGTTTCCTCCTCTCGCGTTACATATCATCTACAATGCAGGATACTTCCTGCTGACAGGAGGGTTGTCCCTTGCCTGAGCCTGGGAGCCGATCCGACATTGACCATTCTACTGCGGCGAAAGATCTGCGACCATCTGCGTCGTACTCAGCCCGAAAAAATCCTCAACGTATTCCAGCGAATACGCCTCCGGTTTTTCCAGGCCTGCGGCCTCGCATCTGACAGCATCTCTTTCGCCTCGTCACAAAGGCAATGTCGGACAGGCTCCCTAGGAGATGATCTCGATCAGAACCCCGATGGCATTGCCGAGATGGTCGAGGAGAAGGTGTTGGAGGGCGGTAAGACGCTTAGCGGATTTCAAAGTTCATGGTTGTGCGCTGATTGTTGCGCAAGACGTCGAGCTTCACGGCGCGTTCGTTACGAAGCTGTTGGAAGAGTGTGAGTATTGTGCTCGGGTCGCGAATGTCCACGCCATTGACTTGCTGGAGGATATCCCCGTATTTCAAACCGATTTTCTCATAAAAGCTGGACGGGGCAATGTAGTCGAGGCGGAACCCGTTCATCGATCCGTTCACGAGGTTTGGCACGGCTCTCGCCTGGGACAATAGTTTGGGCAGATCGTCCATGGCTTGCTCAACGATTCTTCGATCGAGGACCGTCCGCGTCGGACTCGCCGGTGCTTGAGTCACGGCTGATGCGCCGGGTGCTGGAGCAGCCGGAGGCTTCTCGATTTGCGAAGCGGCGAGTTCAAGCAGTTCTTGTTGATCGCCCTGCCGAACGACCATTCCGTCTCGACGGATTTCACTGATCTCGCCGATATCAGGTATGTGGTCGTGCAACCGAAAGAACAGTTGGCGCTTGCTCGACAGTTCTTCAACAATGGCCGAGACGCCTTCATGATCCCCCATCACCACCCCTAGCAGCTTGAGCTTTGACGCCAGATTGAGCGGTACGCGAGGCGGCGGCGCACCGGACCCAGTTGCGCTCACACTCACAGGATCAGGCGGAAGGGGAAAAACTCCGCTCTTTTGAATAGATTCAATCATTGCAGATGCAGAAGTCTTTGCCTCACCTTCCTGGTCCGACCCTAGTGAGGGGCGCACCGATCCGCCCGGAATAGACAAGGCCTCTGCAATCACGGCATTGATGATGTGGGCCACCAGAAAGGTGCCGCACAGGATATAGGCGAATATGATGCCCCGACGTATCGTCATAACTTTCAAGACCAACCGCCGATCAACCGTCACATGGACCAGGGCATTCTAATGCGCGGAGAAGGTTCTGTGCAAGAATAAGCCGTGATTCATGATTCGATCGGAAGTGTGCAGCTTGTAGACAACATTGTGTGAGCAAGGCATAATCCGTCCATGTTATCCCGCCACAACCGAGGAGCATGCTTGTGAAAAAGGCGTTAATCAGTGGTATTACAGGGCAGGATGGATCGTACTTGGCTGAGTTCCTTCTCGGGAAGGGCTATGAAGTGTACGGCATTATTCGACGATCGAGCTCGTTCAATACGGGCCGGATCGATCCCATTTATGAAGACCCGCATGTTCCGCATCGACGGCTCCATTTGGTCTATGGAGACCTCAACGACGCGAGCTCGCTGAACCGCATTATCCGAACGATCCAGCCGCATGAGATTTACAACCTGGGCGCACAAAGTCATGTGCGTGTGAGTTTTGATATCCCCGAGTATACCGGAGAAATTACCGGGCTTGGAACGATCCGCCTTCTGGAAGCCATTCGCGAGTCAGGGTTGAAGCCGAAGTTTTACCAAGCATCGTCCAGCGAAATGTTTGGCAAGGTACAGGACGTTCCTCAGCGCGAAACCACACCATTCTATCCTCGCAGTCCCTATGGAGCGGCCAAGGTCTATTCCTACTGGGTGACGGTGAATTATCGGGAGGCCTACGGACTCTTTGCCTGTAACGGCATTTTATTCAACCATGAATCGCCTCGGCGCGGCGAGACGTTTGTGACGCGCAAGATCACGAAAGCCGCAGCCCGCATCAAGCTGGGTATTCAGCACGATTTATTTCTGGGAAATCTTGACGCCAAGCGCGATTGGGGTTTCGCCGGCGACTACATCGAAGCCATGTGGATGATGTTGCAGGTGGAGACCGCTGACGATTATGTGATCGCGACAGGTGAAACACACACCGTCAAGGAAATGCTCGAGCTGGCGTTTGACCGTCTGCAATTAGATTGGAAGAAACATGTCAAGATTGATCAAACGTACTTTCGCCCGACCGAGGTGGACCTTCTTATCGGCGATGCCAGCAAAGCGAAGAAAGAGCTTGGCTGGAGTCCAAAAGTAGGTTTCCATGAGTTGATCGCGATGATGGTGGATGCTGATCTGGCTGCAGAAACAGAAAAATTAGATGGGACTCGGAAGCGAGCCTAAGAGTTGAACGTTGGAGGCACGCACACGGCTATGACATCATTTTGGAACGAGAAACGCATCGTCGTCACGGGCGGAGCAGGTTTTTTGGGATCGTGTGTCGTCGAACAGCTTCGCGCGAAAGGCTGCCGCGATATCGTCGTGCCTCGCAGTCAAGAGTACGATCTCGTGCACATGGACGCGGTGGAGCAACTCTATCGCGATCATGCACCCGATATGGTCATCCATCTTGCGGCTCGGGTTGGAGGAATTGGCGCGAACCAAGCCAACCCGGGAAAGTTTTTCTATGACAATCTCATGATGGGCAGCCAGCTCATAGAAGTTGGGCGTCAACGGGGGCTGAAGAAATTTGTGGCGTTGGGTACCATCTGCGCCTACCCCAAGTTTGCGGCAATCCCATTCAAAGAAGATGACATCTGGGATGGTTATCCCGAAGAGACGAATGCACCCTACGGTCTTGCCAAGAAGATGATGCTGGTTCAGTCGCAAGCCTATCGTGAGCAATATGGGTTCAATTCAATTGTGTTATTCCCGGTGAACCTCTACGGCCCTCGCGATAACTTCGACCTGGCAACGTCTCACGTCATTCCCGCGTTAATACGCAAATGCGTGGCAGCCAAAGAAGCAGGCCATGCCACTCTCACATTATGGGGAGATGGATCTCCGACCCGAGAATTTTTGTTTGTAGAGGATGCCGCGGAAGGTATCCTTCTCGCAGCCGAGCACTATGACGGAAGTTTGCCCGTCAATCTGGGGACAGGGGAAGAGGTCACGATTCGCAATCTTGCCACCATGATCGCCGCGGAGGCTGGTTTCACTGGACAGATTGATTGGGATACGACCAAGCCCAACGGGCAGCCGCGACGGTGCCTGGATGTCAATCGCGCCAAAGAATTATTTCGTTTTCAGGCGAAACATGCACTTCGGGACGGACTCAAGAAGACGATGCAGTGGTTTCTTGCCAACCGCCACAATCTTCGAGAAGTCACGTTCTAGCTCATGCCATCCTTGTGTGTATCCATGCCGACTGAGGCCAGAACATGAAGCGGATTGATCTGATTGCGGGAGCACGCCCCAATTTCATGAAAATTGCGCCGATCATCGACGCGTTGAAAGCCGCGGAGAAGCGGGGAGGGTCGCTGCGCTACCGTCTGATTCATACGGGGCAGCACTATGACCGGGCCATGTCGGGGAGTTTCTTCGAAGAACTCGGCATTCCCGATCCGGACATTAATCTTGAGGTCGGCTCCGGCACTCAGGCTGAACAGACCGCCGCTATTATGGTGGCGTATGAAAAAGTGCTGCTGAAAGAGAAGAGTGATCTCTGTCTGGTCGTCGGGGACGTGACCTCGACCATGGCCTGTTCCATCGCCGCTCGGAAACTCGGCGTGCCAGTGGCCCATGTCGAAGGCGGTATTCGATCCGGCGATTGGACGATGCCGGAGGAAATCAACCGGGTGGTGACCGACTCCATCACGAACTGGTTCTTTACCACGAGCGAAACGGCCAATGACAATCTTCACCGCGCTGGAATCAGCGACGATCGCATTTTCTTCGTTGGGAATACGATGATCGACACGCTGCTCAAGCAACTCCCACGCTTGCGCCAGCCGGCCTGTTGGGATTCGCTCAAGCTGGAGCCTAGCAAATATTTTGTTATCACCCTGCATCGCCCGGCCAATGTGGATGGGGAGCAGCAGTTGCTGCGTCTCTTGCACGCCATAGCCGAAGGCACATGCGGTTTGCCGGTGGTGTTTCCTGTCCATCCGCGCACCGCCAAGAACCTGCGCGATCTCGATAGTAAGACGCCGCAACTGAATTATGTCGATCCACTGGGCTATTTGGAATTTAACTTCCTGGTGAAACATGCCAAAGGTGTGATCACCGATTCCGGCGGTATTACTGAAGAGACAACCGTGCTTGGCGTACCCTGTCTCACTCTGCGCGACAACACCGAGCGGCCAGAGACCATCACGATTGGGACAAATGAACTCATTGGAACCGATCCGAGCAAGCTTTCTCCCGCGCTGGCGCGATTGATGGCAGGGCAGTGGAAAAAAGGCGCGATTCCTCCCAAGTGGGACGGCAAGACGGCAGCGCGGATCGTCGAGCATCTGGAGCGAGTGCTGGAAAGATAATGAGATAGAACCGTACCCCTTCTTGCTTCTCTCGCAAGTCCCGCCCTTCTGGATATCTGCACAGTGCGATCAAATCTGAACAACTCTATTGAAGTAGGCACTGTTTTCCTGCCTTTTCCCCAGAGAGAAAATCGCGAAAACGTTGAAACCTAACGAGTTCAGCAACTGTCTTGAATGGCCCAGGATTTGCGAACATCACGCCAGTTGATGCTGTCGCCTGCAGGAACCCGGACCGTGAACGAAGCCAACGACGTGCACCTGACCCAAGAGAAGCATCCAGCCTCACAGCAAGTTTTGTTGGACTATCCAGAAAGTGCCTCTATTTAGGAGGTACGATCACAGACAATCGAAGCCACTGTACCGACAGATAGCAAATGAATAGGGATCGTACTCAAGAATGTGGGCCGCTTCAGGCAGGCAGCCGAACACTGCGAGAACGCCGTAGAGGATCCCGGTACGCGCTGAAGTGCTTGGCCTAAAGGAGTCTCAATCTTAAGAAAATAGAAAACAGGAAGAGGCCATGGCGGCTTTTTGTCGTGCGCTGCAAGTGCCCTCGACCTCATCGAAAGATCAGGTGCAGATCCTCTACCTCTTAGGGAGATTCGTAGAGGCGCTCGATCGCATTCCTAAAGCGTTGGAGACCTGTCGATGGCTCATCCGAGAAGCGCCGCAATATCGAGCTGTCTGCATGTAAATCGAATCACTGAGCACAGACGAATGTCACGCGAGAATGGCTAGCCCCGACCAGAATAGACGTTGTCATGTGGCTAAGTTTCCTGCGAAACGAGAAGGAGCGGTCGACAGAAAACGGTTCTTTGTTGTGGGATGCGAACTAATCAGTTAAGTTTTTTCTAAGGGCTGCGTATTCTCCCAATCATAGATAGCCAATAATGTCATCGCAGCTGTTTCTCTTGAAGAGGGCCAGCGTGACATCCAGTGAGGTTCGTGCCGATTGATCTGATCGCAGAGGCTCGGTCCAATTTCATGAAGATTGCGTCGATGATCAATCCGCTGATCAATGCCAAGATGTAAGTCGTCGACATCACCAGGGAACCACCGTGCTTGGCGTGTCCAGCCTAGCTCTGCGCGACAATATTGAGAGGCTTTCGACCGTCACGATTGGGACAAGAAAATTTGTTGGGGCTGAACAGAACAAGCTATCTCTTGTGCTGATGCGGTTGATGGCAGGGCGATGGGAAAAATGCACAATCCCTCTAGAGTGAGAGGGGAAGCAATGGAGCGGATCGTCGAGCATTGTGAACGATTGTGGAGCAGTCATTGTATCAACTGCTCCAAAGCCGAAGTTCAGCGCAAACAGTATTGGTCTAAATCCAACTGATCACTCCACGGCTCTCCTGTGTTGGGGCACTCTCTCCTACACAGATATTGATTTGGAATAGGTATGCAAATTTCAAAACCGACATTAGGAGGTCTTGCAGCGACTGGGATGCTGTGGGTCTCTGTCGGGGCTGTGGCAAGTAAGTTCGCAAGTCTTGGGGCTCAGCTGGTGCTTGGATGGGTATTGAGCACTGAAGATTTTGCACTCTATGCGATCGCAATTTCTTGGTCCACCATAGCCCTAGCCTTAAGAAATGCAGGAACTCAGAGGTTTTTGATTCAAAAGGGGAATAGCTATGACGAATTTGCCTCTGTTTGCTTCAAGATTGCTCTGCTTTTTAACGGGATCGGATTCGTGCTCCTTGCGCTGGCTGCCCCCGCGCTTTCGCGTCTATACGATAACCAATCTCTGAACGCCATTATCTGGGTTATTGCCCTCTCGCTTCCTTTGAATACAGCGAGTCTGATTTTTCAAGCGAAGCTCTCATCAGAGATGAAATTTCAAAAACTCACGCGAATAAATATATGGTCGGCACTATTGCGCCACGGATCGATAGTGGCGTTTGCCCTTATGGGTTTGGGGCCGATCAGTTTCGTCTTGCCCCTTATCCTCATTGCGGTGTTTGAGACAGTGGCAGGTTGGTATGTGGTCGGAGCGTGGCCGCCTAACCGGCGGTGTTGCCATATCTGACAGCGAAACCTGGTGTTTGTATAGTCTTCATGACACAGCCAGCGCCATGTTGCTGGCTGTGCCGTTTGCACAGTAATGTGCAATATCTGGAAACCTTCCGTATCCCCCTTGCTTTGGTTCAGAATTGAACCGTCCTTGTAGGGTTGTGCACACAGGGCTCTCCAATAATCTTTATTTCCTCGTGACTTTACAATGAGATAGTAGATAGGCCTGATGGTCTAGGATTTGCTTTGGTTTGCCCTACAATCAAGCTGTGCATATGTACCACCTATACCAAGGAGTCCTTGTTATGCAGATGAAGAAACCGTCGTCGATTAAAGGGCTAATTCTGTCGACGATCGCCCTAA
>SWDH01000042.1:107566-149767 GCA_005116945.1 Nitrospira sp. | reverse complement strand
TCCGGGAACGTTGCCCAGGCAGCTCTGGTCACCTATTCGTTCACGGGAAGCGTGAGCGATGTGAATAGGCCTTTGAGGTCAACGCTCCCATTGACGTCGTCGGTGTCGGGGACATTCCAATACGATAATGAGACCCCACAAGTTGGAAATGGTCGGTACCCGGGGGCAGTGCAGAATCTTTCGCTTACCATCGGGACGTATTCGGTCAATCTAGATCCTATGGGTGAGACGAACGTCATTCGGATCACCGATAACCCGTCTGGTGATCTGTTCCGGCTGAGTACTTCTGTGAACGGTTCGCCGATTGGCGCCTATACACCGATGCTTTTCCGTCTGGACCTATCGGATGAAGATGGCCTGGCGATCACTGGAACGGCGCTCAATAATCCGCCGAGCCTGGGGGATTTGAGTTCAACCCGCTGGCGGCTCATGTTTGAGAATAATATCGGTGGGGGAACCGTCAGAATTCAAGGGGCGATCAATAGCCTGACCGCAGTGCCGTTGCCGGCAGCCGTGATCTTGTTCGGTGCCGGTCTCATCTCGCTGGTTGGTCTCGGCGCTGGAGGGTTGCGAAACCTTCGCCGGCCTCATCAGGCATAGGCGACAAACGGGTTCTCTTTGAACCAGGGCTTGGTACCTCAGCTGGAGGTATCAAGCCCGTTCTTTATGAGAAATATGTTCTACGTAGTCGAATACTGTGGGAAACTTGAGGTGTGGATGCACAACTTAGACTGTATACGTTAAACCATTTCCTCGTCGTACTGTTTCTACTGCGCGATAGATCGGAGTAAAGAAGTCACCCGCAAAATGTCTGAACTGATGGTGAGAAGGTTTTAGTACAGCCTTCAATGTGGTTTCCATATAAGCCTCTGAGTGCCGACCTAATTTCCGATCATCGTAGATTTGAGTAATTCTCTATGACAAGCAAGCTCTCTCTTGCCTGTAGCGCAGCTTTGATCATTGCCCTTCTGGGGTACCTGTATGCCGACAGCCTTGTCTTTCTATCCGGCTACTGGATCGGTAGCGAGGATTATAGCCATGGGATGTTTGTTCCGCTGATTAGTCTCTTCTTGATTTGGCAGGCACGGCATCGCATCGCTCAAGTTGGTTCTGGGAATTCGTGGTGGGGTCTTGCTGTGATTGTCGCAGGACTCGTTCTCTACTGGGTTGGAGAGCTGGCCACGTTGTATGTGTTGCAGCATGTCTCGCTTTGGGTCGTCATTGTGGGGCTGGTCATTGCGTCGATCGGAATCCGTGGGGCAAGGGCTATCGCGTTCCCCCTTTCCTATCTGTTGAGCAGCATCCCGTTGCCTGTGTTCTTGTATGCCAGTGTGTCGAGCCAGCTGCAGTTGTGGTCCTCAGCTCTCGGAGTGGGTTTCTTACAGCTTGTAGGGGTCACGGCATTTCGTGATGGCAATGTGATCGATCTGGGGCCGGTTCAACTTCAAGTCGTCGAAGCCTGCAGCGGTATTCGGTATTTGTTTCCTCTTGCCTCCCTTGCATTGCTTTGTGCCTATCTCTTCAAGGATCGGATGTGGAAACGAGTGGTGCTCGTTCTTTCGTCGATTCCGATCTCTATTCTCGTGAACGGTTTTCGCATCGGAATGATCGGAGTTCTGGTGGAATGGTACGGGCAGGGGGCTGCCGAAGGGTTTTCCCATCTGTTTGAAGGCTGGTTGCTGTTTATGGCGAGTTTGGGTCTGCTGATTCTGGAGATGTGGATGTTGGCTCAGATGGGGAGGAGCGGAGATCGGGCATCATTTGTTTCGCGATTTACCTGGGCCAGCCCAAATCCGATTCCTGCTGAAGGTCTCCAATCTCTCCATTCTCCTTCCTCTTCAACCGTAGCGTCAGCCTCTTTTCAGCCCTCTAACAAGCGTTTCCTTGGTCCTGCCTATCTTTGCAGCGTCGCGCTCATGATTCCCGTGGCCTTCGCCTCGACCTTCATTGTAGGGCACGAAGACGTGTCGCCACCCCGAACAATGTTTGTCGATTTTCCGATGCAACTTGAAGGGTGGGTTGGCACCTCCCTCACCTTAGAAAAGCAGTATATCGATGCGCTTCGATTCGATGACTATGTGTTGGCCGACTACCGATTGGGGGGAGGGCAGCCAGTCAATCTATATACCGCCTACTATCGGTCACAAAGAAAAGGGCAATCAGCGCACTCTCCTCAAAGCTGCCTTCCCGGCGGCGGGTGGGAGATTTCCTCCCTCACGCATATGGACGTGCCGGCGAGTTCCGGTATGGATAGGCCGTTGCATGTCAATCGAGCCTTGATCCAAAAAGACAGCCAGAAACAGATTGTATTGTATTGGTTTAAGCAGCGTGAGCGGATTCTCAGCAATGAATATCTCGTCAAAGTATTTTTGTTCTGGGATGGTCTGTCACGAGGCCGAACCGATGGAGCACTTGTGCGAATCGCCTCGCTAGTCGGGCCAGGTGAAACCGAAGACATCGTCGATCAACGGCTACGCCGGTTCGTCGCAACGATGGAGCCTGAATTACATCGATACGTGCCAGATTGAGGCAGGAGTGAACGATGACCGTTTAGGTTTAGCGGAGATGCTTAACGAGCAGCGTAACGATGAATGCCACTTTTAGACATCGAAAGACGAGTCTCGATATTTCCCTGATGTTCCCGGGGGAGAGACGTGGTGAATAGCGAGCTCTTTTATAGTTTCATCACGTCGCTGCTCATTTGCATGGCATTGATTCCGCCCTTGCGCCTCCTGGCTGGCCGGTTCCATTTCATGGACCAACCCGGAGAACGTAAAGTCCATCAGAACCCTATACCGAGGATCGGTGGCATTGCGTTCGGGATTGGAGGAATAGGCAGCATTTTATGGTGGGTACCCAAGAACAATATCACGTTGGCAGTGCTTGTTGGCGGAGTGATTATCCTTGGATTTGGTGTATGGGATGATCGTGCGAATCTCGGCTATCGGATCAAGCTGCTGGGGCAGTTGGTCGCGGCGCTTGCGGTCATCATCATTGGAGGGATCAGGGTTGAAAGTCTCCCGTTCTTGCTCGATGGTGAACTGCCGCTGTGGATCGGAGTCCCTGTCACGGTCCTCTTCCTCGTCGCCGTTTCGAATGCCGTGAATCTCACGGATGGCCTCGACGGACTGGCGGGCGGGCTTTCGTTCTTGACCCTATGCGGGATTGCATACCTGGCGTACCTCTCTCACGATTCGACGGTCCTATTATTGACTGTCCCGTTCCTGGGTGGGCTGTTGGGTTTCTTGCGCTTTAACACGTATCCGGCTCGAATTTTCATGGGAGACAGTGGCAGTCAATTGCTTGGCTATATGATGGGTGTGCTGGCCATCCTCCTGACTGATCCGTCACGCGGGCCGTTCAGTCCAGCCTTGGCACTTCTTCTCTTAGGATTGCCATTTTTGGATACGCTGGGGGTGATTGGACAACGATTGGCTGAGGGGCGATCCCCTTTTATCGGCGACCGGACTCATATCCATCATAAACTTCTTGCCGTCGGCTTGTTTCACTATGAAGCCGTGATGGTGATTTACGCTATTCAGGCAGGGATGGTGGGATTGGCCTACGCGCTTCGATGGCAGTCGGACACCCTTATTGTCCCACTCTATCTTGTCTTGGCCGGCTCCGTACTGGCCCTCTTTATTGCCGCAGGGCATGGACTGATTCCCCTTCAGACCTCTAAGGGTGCACGTGTGTATTCGGATAAGTGGCTCACGGGTATTCTGAGCAGTCCCTGGTTACGTGATCTGCCGATTCGATTCTTGGCTGCGGTGGTGCCGCTACTCCTCATTGTCACGGTCTTTCTTCCTGCGCAGATTCCTCAAGATGTCGGCTACATGTCGACTGCGCTGTTCGCTATTCTGTTAGCCGGCCTCTCATTCGTTCCTCAGTTGGCGCCATATTTTGTCCGAGGAGGGCTCTATCTTGGCAGCACGTTCCTCCTCTATGTCAGTGATGCATCATGGATGCGGACCATTTCTCCATTCCCGATGGCCTATCACCTGTTGTTTGGCATGATCGCTGTGATGGTATTGCTCTGCATGCGATTCAATAGTCAGAGCCGGTTCCAGACGACGCCTCTCGACTATTTAATGGTGTTTTTAGCCGTGCTGTTCCCCTTCCTCCCGGAAGTCAGTACGGACATCTCGTCGCTTGGTCTTTTTGCCGCTAAGTTGATCGTGTTGTTCTTCTCGTTTGAGTTGTTGCTGCATGCGTTTACGGATCGTGTCAAGCAACTTGGGTTGGTATCCCTATGGATCTTGTTCGGATTGGGGATTCGAGCGTGGCTATAAAGGGAATGTTCGAGGCATCACTAAAGGGATGAGGGTAAGGGATCTGTGACTCATTGGGTCCATCGCGTGGCCGAATTCTAAAATTTCTGAATTGCTGGCGCACTTTTTCACAGACTGTTAGGGTAGCAAAATGACATATCGGAACATCATTCTTCTGGTGATCACGATCTCACTTGTTGCCTGTGGAGGTCCCGACGAGCGGAAGGCTCAGTACCGAGCGCGAGCTCAAGAATACCTTGAAGTCGGCAATTATCCAAAAGTTCGAGTGGCCCTTCGCAATGTCCTGAAAATCGATCCGAAAGATGCTGACGCCTATTTTCTCTTTGCGCAAGTTGAGGAAAAAGAAAAAAACTGGCGCAACGCTGTCTCGCTGTATCAGGAGGTGGTCCAACTCGTTCCTGACCATACCGCGGCATTAATCACCCTGGCCAAGTACTATCTCGAAGCCCGCCTGAGCGAGCAGGTGGTCCTCACGGCCGATAAGGTATTGGCGAAAGATCCGCAGCATCCTCAAGCGAACGCCCTCAAGATTGCAGTATTGGCTATTGAGGGGCAACTCGCTGACGCGATGACTGGAGCCGAGGCGTTGTGTTCGAAATTTCCGACCGAGCCAGACGTAGCGATTTTGTTGGCTACGCTCGAAAGCCAACAGCAGCGGTATCGAGAAGCGGAGGCCACGTTGCAACGGGCGCTGGACGCTCATCCGAAAGACATGGATCTCCTGAACAATCTGAACACGATTCTGACTCAGGCGAAAGATATGGCCGGTGCGGAGAGAGTGGCTCGCCGCATGATCGACACAGAACCGGCACAGTTCGATCACCGGCTGCGGCTGGCCAGGCTTTTCGATACGCAAGGCGCACATGAGAAGGCGGAGAAGATCTTGCGCGAGGCTATCGCCCTTGATCCGAACAGCGAAGAACGCCGGCTTCTATTGGCTGATTTTCTGAGTGCGAGGAAAGACTATCGTGCTGCTGGACAGGCGCTCTTGGAGGCCGTCGCTCAGTTGCCGCATTCGGCAAAGATTCAATTTGGACTTGCGGCGCTGTATCTCAAGAGTGGGCAGGAGGAAAAGGCGCGTGAGCAATATGCCTCAGTCGTCGAGGACTACAAGGAGAAACCGTCCGGCCTCGAAGCGAAGGTCAAATTGGCGGAGATGGACCTTGCCTCAGGCAAACAGGGAGAAGCAGAACGGCAGGTGCAAGAGGTCTTGAAGGAGAATCCCCGCTCGTCCGATGGACTGGTTCTGTTAGGTCGAATGGCTCTGGCCAAGAGGAGCGGGAAAGATGCGGTCCAGGCGTTTCGAACCGTGTTGCATGACCAGCCTGAGTTGGCGACGGTGCATTTCCTGCTTGGCCAGGCCTATCTATTGACCGGAGAACATAACCTTGCGAAGGAAAGTTTTGAGCACGCGGTCTCACTCTACCCAGGACAGGTCGATGCAAGACGATCTCTTGCGGCGCTGGACAGTCAAAGTGGGCGTCACCAACAGGCTCGCGCCCGACTCGACGACTTGCTGAAGCAACGACCGGATGATGCGGCTGCCCTCAATATGTTGATGATGCTCGATCTGGTCACCAAAAACTGGGTTGGAGCGGAACACACGTTGAATCGCCTTCGTGCCCTGCTGAAAGACAGCCCCGTCGTGTTCATGGCAGAAGGACGGCTCCGTGAAGCCCAGCGCCAATACGAGAAAGCTAGCGCCGCGTATGAGCGTGCAATGGCTCTCGTTCCGAACGATCCAGACTCCTTGTTGTCCCTGGTGAAACTGGACATTGTGCAAGGCCATGCTGATCGCGCGAAGACTCGACTCGATGCGGTGCTTGCCACGAGGCCTGATCATTTGTTCGGCCATGGGCTACTGGGCGAGGTACTCGCGCTCAGTGGTCATGCTCAGGAGGCTGACATTCAGTTTCAAGAGGCTTCTCGCATCAACCCGAAATGGATCGCACCGTGGCTCGCGTGGGGAGAGTTGTGGCTCTCGCAGAAGCAATCGGATCAGGCGGTTCAGGTGATTCAAGCCGGTCTGAAGGCCAATCCAGACAGCGAAGAGCTGCACATGCTTTTGGCGTCGGCCCATTCCGGTCAAGGCCAGATCGATTATGCGATTGCCGCATATGATGGAGCGTTACGTCTAAATCCTCGTAATGTGCTGGCGGCCAATAACTTAGCCGTCTTACTGGCCGATTACAAAGGAGATCCACAGAACTTACAGAAAGCATTCGCCCTTAGTCGTGATTTCGAGAAGGAGGCACCGCATCCGTTGTTTCTCGATACACTCGGGTGGGTGCGCTTCAAAATGGGGCAACATGATGACGCCCTTCGTCTGATGAAAGATGCCGTTGCCAAATCGCCAGAGATCCCGACGTTAAATTATCATCTTGGGATGGCCTTCTATCAGTCTGGCAAAAAAGCTGAAGCCCGTTCCTACCTTTCCAAAGCGCTCAAGAGTGCTGAAAGGTTTCAGGGGCGTGAGGAGGCAGAACAGATCCTGTCTCAGGTCAAGGGGTAAAAAGAAGTTATGACTAGCAGGCTGCTGAAAAAGTCCGCCAGCGGTGTACTCGCATCGTTCAGACTTTTGATCTTGTTTTTTGTGGTGCTGATGGGCGGCGCGCCGTCTTATGAATCCCATGCGATGGAAACCGTATCCGCCGCGCCGGCATCGGACGGATGGCGTCCTCTCGTTGACCCAGGCTATCGCCTTGGGGCTGAAGATGTGATGCTGGTTTCTGTCTGGAAGGATGAGCATCTCACCAAGGAAGTGGTGGTTCGTCCTGACGGGATGTTTTCGTTTCCTCTTGTGGGAGATATCCAGGCCGAAGATCGTACGGTCGAAGAGATTCGTGCCGACATTGTCAAGCGTCTGACGAAATATATCCCGAATCCAAATGTGTCGGTCGCCGTCACGAAAGTCTTGAGCTACAAAGTATACGTGGTGGGGCGCGTGAATAAGCCCGGTGAATACGTGATCGGCCACTATACCGATGTGCTCCAGGCATTGAGTTTAGCTGGAGGGTTGACGCCTTTTGCGGCAGAAAACGACATCAAAGTCATCAGGCGTGCCAAGGGGCAACAGCAGGTATTTGTCTTTCGCTATGGCGATGTCCGAAAAGGGCAGGGTCTGGAGCAAAATATCCTCTTGCAGCGTGGCGACTCGGTTATGGTGCCCTAGCCCTCAATATTCATGAACACTTCTGCTGCAATCGCCGATCCGCTGCTGCGACGAGCCTTCGTCCGGCGGGCTCGCCCCTCAGACCCTCACCGTACTGCACGAGTACGCCTCGGGTCATCCGGGCTCCGCGCGCCGGTCTTGCGACGCGGCTCAGCGATTTCGCGACGAACCGTCATGAATAATGCGGGCTAGCAGAATGGTGGAGCACGTCAGAAGGCTTTTAGTGATGGCCCAAGTTGAGGTCTCGTGCAAGATTCAGGTCAACTGGGCAGCGTGACAACACGATGGAATCGCTATCGAATTATCGTTCTGATTGGGATCTGTTGTGGGATACAACTGTCTGTGGCCTGGGCTGCTGAGTGGTCACTGCTGCCGTCGATCGGAGTCAAAGGGGTGTACAACGATAACTTGATCTTGACGCCACTCCCGCACAACGCGACCTATGGCTTTTGGGTGACGCCTGCTGCCGAGTTTGCCGGAAAGACGGAGCGCCTTGAAGTCAGTAGCCGGATCGCGGCGGATTTCGTCTCATACTATGGAGGGGAGGAGACTCAATATACGAATGTGTTTCTCCCGCTGACCCTACGATATAAGACCGAGAAGGATCTATTGGGATTTTCTGGTGGATTGACTCGTGACAACACACTGATGAGTGAATTACTGACCACCGGTGTGGTTTTGCGCTTTACACAACGGAATCAATGGACTGCCAATCCGTCTTGGACCAGAAGCATCACTGAAAAACTATCGGTTCTATCCGGTTTTCAATTGAACGATACCACGTATGATAATGGCTTGAGTCTTGGCTTGGTAGATTATCAACTCTTTGGTGGCTCAGGAGGATTGCTCTATCAATTAACCGAGCAGGACCAGATTCAATTGACCGGCTCGTATGTGAATTTTCATACGACCAATGCGCTCGCCCCATTTCGTGCCAGCTTTCCCGGAGTCAACCTAAGTCTGACCCATGCTTTCACGGAGACTTTAACGGGAGTGGTACATGGTGGGCCTCGTTTTGTGAGTTCAAGCACCCAGACAGTCGCCGACCACATCAAGGCTCAGAATACGGTCTGGCTGTTCGGCGCCAGTCTGACCAAAAAGTTTGAGAGCACGTCTATTCAAGTGAACATGGACCGGGATATTGTGCCGAGCGGATTCGGCCTTCTCATTCAGAGGGATCGAGCAGGTCTGGCAGTCTCTCATGATCTTACCGAAACCCTGGCGGCATCGTTCAATGGATCAGGGTTTCTCGTCTCAGGTATCACGGATGTCGCTCAGGGCGGCAACATACCGGATAGTCGCTATTTCAATCTCACTCCAAAGGTCGCCTGGAAGTTTTCGGAGTGGTGGAAGGCGGATCTGTCCTATACCTATGGTTGGCGTGACACGGACAACTCCATCGATTCTGTCTCCTCCAATGGCACGATGTTTATGTTGACGTATTATCCACCGAAACTGGCCTTTTCGAACTAAACGAGTTGTCCATGAATACGCAACACGCAGTGCAACATTCTGAGCAGGCTCAAGGTCTCCAGGACTACTTGGCGGCATTCCGCCGCCGCCGAACGTTGATACTCTCGACAGGCGGGATTCTTTTGACCCTCAGCCTGGCGGCAGCATTCCTCTGGCCGGCGACGTACAAATCCATGGCGACCATTCTGATCGAGGAACAGGAAATTCCATCCGAACTTGTCCATTCGACGATTACCAGTTATGCCGATCAGCGAATCGAAACGATCAGACAACAAGTCATGAGCCGAACGACCTTGTGGAAGGTTGTGGAGCAATACAATCTCTATCCTGACCCGCGTCGGACCAACGCTGCCGAAGAAGTTGTGAAGCGGTTTGTCAAGGACATTGAGGTAGAAGTGATCAGCGCCGACGTTGTGGACAAGCGGACACAACATCCGACGAAGGCTACGATTGCATTCACCGTGGCGTACAAGAGCAACTCGCCCGACTTGGCGCAAAAGGTCGCCAACGAACTGACAAGCCTGTTTCTGGGACAGAATCTGAAGAGCCGAGAGCGGCAGGCGCAGGAAGCGACGTCGTTTCTCCAACAGGAGGCGGACAATCTTTCCCAGCACATCAGCGAGATGGACGATAAAATCGCTGCGTTCAAGCAGCGGGCTAAGGGGGCCTTGCCGGAGCTGATGGCGGTCAATCAGCAGATGATGAATCAGGCTGATCGAGAATTGATGGACATTGATCAGCAGGTTCGCAGCCTCGAGGAACGCAAGACCTATCTCGATGGAGAGCTGGCCACTATCAAGCCGAATACGCCGATCATATCCGTGACTGGAGAACGCATTTTGGATTCTGTCGAGCGCTTACGGGCTCTTCGTGCAGAGTATGCAGGAGCTTCAGCCAATTTGGCCCCCGATCACCCAGACATCATAAAGATGAAGCAGGAAATCGAGGCGTTGGAAAAGGCAACCGGTCATTCTCGAGATATTGAAGAAACCTCAAAAGCGCTTATGGAAGCGCGCACGACGCTCACGACATACTCGGAACGAATGGGTAAAGATCACCCTGATGTGGTTCAGGCTCAGCGCAAGGTCGACGCGTTAGAGCAGGAAGTTCAACAGATCAAAACAAATCCCTATAAGAACTCTGCGCAGCGACCGGAAAATCCTGCCTATATCAATCTGCAAGCCCAGCTGAATTCTGTCACGTCTTCGTTAGGGGCGCTGGTGAAAACCCGTATGGATGTGAAGCAGCAGCGTCAGGACTATGCCACACGCCTGGAACGGACACCTGGAATCGAGCCGGACTATCTTGTGTTGACCCGTGATCGTGATACCTCAGGACAGAAGTATCAGGACATCCGGTCCAGATTGTTGGAAGCGAAGGTCTCGGAAGGTCTAGAGGTTCAGCGAAAAGGCGAGAGATTTTCTCTCATTGATCCGCCCAGTTTGCCAGAGAAGCCGGATAAACCTAATCGGTCTGCCATTGTGCTTCTTGGTTGTATCCTCGCCCTCGTTGGTGGAATCGGTTCCGGCGCCGCTGCGGAATCGCTGGATCAGTCGATACGCACGCCCGAACAGCTTGCGCAATTGACTCAGTTGTTCCCGCTGGCTGTGATTCCCTTCATGCCGAATGAGCAGGATCTCTCTCTGGCCTTGAAACGACGACGCCTTCTTCAGGGAGCTGGAGTTGGTGCGGCCGTGACGGTCCTCGCGCTCTTGCATGTGTTTGTGCTGCCGTTAGACGTCCTGTGGTTCGCCGCGATGAGGAGATTTGGCATCGAATAGACTTGGCGAACGCGAAGGCGTGGGGCACGCGACGCACCAGGCTGTGTCGCCCGCACGGTCATTGGAGACTTCTCATGGATCGATTTCGAACCGCGTTGCAGCTGTATAAAGACCAGCAAGATCAATCTCGTTCTGGGCCTCAAGTCAAACGAGCTGTGACCGGCCAAGATATTCCGCCCCCTATCGTCTATACCAAGACGAAATCGCTGGATATTCCACATTCGACACTTCGTCAGCGTCGTGTGATGGCGGCCTATGACAAGGGGCCTTTTGTCGATGCCTATAAAATTTTACGGACTCAAGTCATGCATCGGCTTCGAGAAAATAATTGGAATGTATTGGGCGTCACCAGTCCAGGTCATGGTGAAGGCAAAACGTTGACCGCCGTCAATCTGGCTGTGAGCCTTGCCATGGAGACCTCGCAGACGGTGCTGCTTGTCGATGCTGATCTCCGTAGCCCCAGCATCCATGACGTGTTTGGCTTAGATGACTGTCCCGGACTTGCCGACTATTTGTTAGACAATCAGCCAGTCGAGGATTTGTTGGTACATCCCGGGATCGGCCGTTTCGTGTTACTGCCGGGAGGACGTGCGATTTCGAATTCAACGGAGATCCTGACATCGCCAAAAATGTTAGGATTGGTTGAAGAACTCAAGAATCGTTACCCTGCGAGGATCGTCATTTTTGATCTCCCGCCGTTGCTGCACACCGCAGATGTCCTTGCTTTCTCACCCTACACAGATGCGCTGTTGTTTGTGGTGGAAGAAGGTAAAACGACGGCTGCGCAGTTGCAGCGCGCCTTGTTGCTGGTGAAGAATTCACGCCTTGTACTAGGAACGGTTCTGAACAAGGCTGGGAAGATGGCCACCACTGTTGCGGCCATGCGAAAACTGCTTTCTCACTAAACGTTCCATTCCTGCTCTGGAAAGCAACCACTGCATGTACGAGTCGTTTTATAATCTTCGGACCGCGCCCTTCTCGCTCTTGCCGGATAGCGATTTTTTGTATCCTGGCTCTACCCATCGTGCGGCCTACAGTATCTTGGAATACGGCCTTATCCGTCAGGCGCCGTTCATGGTACTCACCGGCGACCCGGGGATGGGCAAGACGTCTCTTTTACAGAAGCTTGTTTCGGAGCATGGAGAGAAGCACTCGATCGGTCTTGTCACGAATGCGCGCTATAATATTGAACATCTTCTGCCCTGGATTCTGCTTTCTCTCGGGTTGAGCCAAAAACAACTTGACCCGGTGGAGGCCTATCATCTCTTTTCAGGATTTCTAATTCAGGAATCTAAACAGCGACGTCGGGTCATTCTTATTATCGATGAAGCCCAGAGTCTTGGCTCTGAGCTGCTTGAAGAACTACGGCTTCTATCTAATTTGAACGATGGAAAAACGTTGAAGCTGCAGTTCATACTTTCCGGTCAACCGGACCTTCACACATTGTTGCAGCGGGCCGACATGACTCAGTTTGCCCAACGAATTGTCGTCGACTATCAGTTGGAACCTCTGTTGGAGGTGGAGACAGGGCATTGCATTCGTCATCGGCTAAAGATTGCCGGTGGGGATCCTTCATTGTTTACGAATAAAGCCTGTGTGTTGGTACATCGTTTGACGAGAGGTCTTCCCCGTCTCATTAATCAGGTGTGCGACATCGCGTTAACCTATGGTTTTACGGAGCAGGCACGGGTCATTACATCTAAGCTTGTTGCTCAGGCCGCGTTTGACCGGATTAAAGGCGGGATTTTGCCTCTTGCAGCACAAGAGGAACTCAGCGTCTTGGCTAGTGCTCCGGAAGACGCGAGTGAGATCGATGCCGCCCCGCTACAGCCCAGCTTGCCCCTACCGAGGCTGGCACGCCCATCTTCGGAGCACGCAGCCAGTGATTCGATCCGCACCCCTCATTCTCTCTATGCAAATGGAGTGGCGATGAGAGAGGAGGGCCGATTAACGGATGCCATTGAGATACTCGAGCTGGCGGCGAAGAGCCCGTCCTATGCGCTAAAGGCCCAGGCGCAGCTTGGCCTCTGCCAGAGATCTATGGGAGATTTTGGAACAGCGATTCAGATATTCCGCACTATCCTGAGCGATCGGTCGGCAACGAGGAAAGACGTAATCGATGTCCAGTATTTTCTCGCGCAGACTCTTGAGTCGGTTGGGCAGATGGATGAAGCGGCAACGCTCTATAGCCGGGTTGCCCAACTGAATCCGTTGTTTAAAGATGCTGCACGCCGAGCCAAGGAACTCTCGCCGATGCCGAAACGTCTGGTCAATGGCAAACGGGAAATCATGCGTCATGAGTCCTGGTTCGGTCACGTCATCGAGAGTTTCAACCAGCTTATCGGCAGTCGTAAGTAGCGAACTCGCGGGCCCTGTCTATTCCCCGAAGCCTTATCCTTGCACAGTTAGGAAAGAGACGACTCCCGTTGCTCTAGAGCGTTGAATACCCGCATCACTTCAGTTAGTGGTTCCCATCCCATAATGGCAAGAGAATCGTCAACATAGGTTGGTGAGCGCATTCCGTTCAACACACCGGTGACGCCTGGTGTGCAGGTCAACACCCACAAGGCCTTGCGTGATAGCGATTCTTTGCGTCTGGATTCTGGCAATAGTGGATCGAGTATTGCCGACACCGATGCAGTTCTGGCACGGCTCCGTTCTGTGGCCTCTCTCCGAAGCCCTCTCAGCAGGGTGAGCAGTTGCGGCAGGTAGCGATCGCGCCAGGCCTCCCACTGCTCGGCGGCCGCTCCGGTCAGATTTCGGGACAGCGCCTGCATCACTTGATTCACATGCGGCGCAATCATTTGGTGCTCGATCTGTTCCCAATGTTCCAGTCCATGGATTTGAGGCCGCACTCGTGTCAACTCTACGGCCCAGGTGAAGAAGTCGGCCGGGGCCATCCCTTGCCCACTGTGTTGCAAGGCAGGGGCGATGGCGATGCGATACTCGTCTTCAAGGGCCGAGACTGTCCGGCATTGTTGATCGAAATCTACCGGGTCGCCGTCGATTGGAAAATCTGCTAATCGAAGGACGCCGCTCTTTTTCGTCGGCATGGCATTCAGAGGGCGATTCACAAGCACGGCGATCCCTTCTCGTTGCGCCGCTTCTACTACTGTTTCCCGCTGATCTACTCCGGCATTGGGTCTCACCAACGCGCCTGCCTCATAGAGATTCATGGGGCATTGCAGCACGGCAAAGTGATGGCGTCCCTTGCCTTGTGCCGCGGCGGCAGCTCGCGCCGAGTCGCATAGGCGGGAGAGTGACGTGGCCTCGGCATCCGATGCATGTGCAGTGACCGTATTCGACGAGACACCATAGTAGCGGATTCGTCCAGCCGTTACTTGCGATTCGAGAAATGCGAAGGCCTGCTCAATTCTCCGATAGAAGCTCTCGCGTACCATGGTGAGGTCTCCGCCTTCGTGGTGCGTAGCTTCAGAGAGATAGTACTCCGGATTGTGCAGTAAGCAGACATCGAGGGTGGCCAGTCCCAGCCGATCGAGCGACAGTGTGAGCTGATCGTTCAGAAACTCCGGGTGCAGACAATGCCAGATGCCCTCGCCATACTTAACCATGTCAGGGTAGGGGCGACCGGCCTGTTCACGCGCCTCTGCTTGTTTCAAGTTATCGCCTTGTACATAGCCGATCTTCGACACGACGACTACTTCTTCACGAATCAGCTCGCCGGTCTTGATCAACTCGCCTAAGACGGCGCCGACCAATCGTTCACTGTCTCCATCCATATAATTTGTCGAGGTGTCGATCAGGTTTACGCCTTCGCGTAGGGCTTTCTTGAGTGCCTCTCGATGTTCCGGCTCTCTTGTATCAACCCGATAGGTCCCGAATCCCAGTCGCGATGTTGTGAGCCCGCTGTTGCCGAACTGCCCATACCCATGTTCCATGTGGCTGCTATGGCGTGACTGACTCACCATGCGCGCCGCATACCTGGCCGTCCCTTCGGGGCTCGCGGATCCAGGGAGTGAGGCTCCTTGTAAGAGCGTCTGTTGGCCCGTCTGCTTCGATTGTTGTGATGTCAGCGAGAGTGCCTCTATGACTTCCTGTGGATCAATGAGAGGACGCTGGCAGGAAAAATTTCGACAGATGTAGAGTGCCGCATTCCCCTTGACTAAGTCTTTGCCGGCAAGCAGAGGATGGGTGGTGGGCTTACCCATTCCATCACTGGAGGCGATTACACGATTGGGCAAGAATACTTTGCGCACAGCGAGGTGAAGCGCTTCGAGTCCAGGGTCGTGAGGCGTGCCGACAAAAGCCAATTCAATTGGTCCCTCGGCTAACAGATCGACTACAGCAAGACTCTTGGCAAAAGCCCTCGGATACCGAGCGATCTGGCGGCCATAGGCGCGAATCCCGCTGATCGTTGCTTCACGCAGGTCTTGTCGATCGTAATGGAAGGAGAGTCTGGCAAGGGCAGAGACTGCTACGGCGTTTCCACTGGGCGTGGCGCCGTCGGCTCCCTCCCGCGCTCTGATAATCAAGGTCTCGTGCGTCTTCGCAGTGGTATAGAAGCCCCCATGATCCTCATCTCGGAACGACTGAACCATCCGCTCTCCCAATTGAAGCGCGGTTGTGAGATATCGTTCTTGCCCACAAGCTTCATACAGGTCGATCAATCCTTCTGCGAGATAGGCATAATCCTCCAAGACCCCATCGAGATGAGCCCGTCCTTGCCGAGAGGTACGGAGCAGTGTCCCTTCGGCGGTCCGGTGTACGGATAGAAGAAAGTCAGCGGCCTTCATCGCTCCGTCAATATAGCGGCCGATTCCTAACACACGGCCCGCTTCGGCCATTGTCGAAATCATCATCCCGTTCCAGGCTGTGATGATTTTGTCGTCGAGTCCAGGCGGAATGCGCTTATGGCGGGCGCGATAGAGGAGAGGACGGACACGTTGAACCGTTTCGTCCAGCTCATCGACGGTGAGGTGTAATTCCTTCACCACGGCTTCGATAGGGCGCAGCCGATTCGGAATACTCCGATGCTCCCAATTTCCCTGGTCGGTAATATCGTAATACACGCAGAATCGGCGGGTATCTTCGGTGTTCTGCAGCACGGCCTGGATTTCTGCTGGCGTCCAGACGAAGAATTTTCCTTCAACCCCTTCTGAGTCTGCATCCGTCGCGGAGTAAAATCCTCCGGCTGGGTCCGTCATTTCCCGGAGGATATAATCGAGCACCTCTACGGTGATCTGGCGATAGGAGGCCTGCTTAGTCACTTGATGGGCTTCAAGGTACGTCATGGCCAGGAGAGCATTGTCGTAGAGCATCTTCTCAAAATGAGGAACCAGCCAGCGCTCGTCGGTGGAGTATCGCGCGAACCCGCCACCGATATGATCGTAGATCCCCCCGGCCGCCATTGCATCGAGTGTGCGGGTGACCATCTGCAAGGTTCCGCTCTCTCCAGTGCGACGGTAACAACGGAGGAGTAACGAGAGTCCGGCGGACGGGGGAAATTTCGGCGCACTGCCGAACCCGCCGTGGTGTTCATCGAAATTCTCACGGAACTGGATGACGGCCTCATCGAGCACAGAAGCGTTGACTGAAACGGGAGACACCGCGGTGAGTTCGTGTTTTAACCGTTCAGTCAATTGACGCGCTTGGCTTGTGAGCCCGGCGGAATCTGTTCCCCAGGCTTCGGAAATTTTCTTGAGCAGGCTGGGGAATCCGGGACGGCCCCACCGATCGTCAGGGGGAAAGTATGTACCGGCAAAAAACGGTTCCTGGTCAGGAGTCAGAAACACCGTCATCGGCCATCCACCTTGACCATGGTTCAGGGTCACGGTGGCCTGCATATAGATCTCGTCAAGATCTGGCCGTTCTTCCCGATCGACTTTGATACAGATAAAATCCCGGTTCATGAGTGATGCAATCGCGTCGTTCTCAAACGACTCTCGCTCCATGACATGACACCAGTGACATGCGGAGTAGCCGATTGAGAGGAGGATGGGGCGATTTTGTGCTTTTGCCGCCTGCAAGGCTTCTGGCCCCCAGGGATACCAGTCAACCGGATTCGCGGCATGCTGGAGGAGATAGGGGCTGGTTTCGTGGATGAGTCGATTAGGTTTTGCTGTGCCTGGTGGAGTATGCATGGCTCACGGTAACATCGAGGCTGGAGAGGGGTCAATGAGCGAAGACAGGAAGAGGCCTGTGATCGTCAAATCACAGGCCTCTGCAGAATTGTTTACGTGTAGTTCATCTGCCTGAGAAACGACTTCTGTCGCGCCTACTTACCGCCCTTCTTCTCGTCCTTTTTCTCATCGCCAAACGTATCGACATAGCCGCCCTTCTTCTCATCCTTCTTCTTCTCCTCACCGTATACGACGACGTAGCCGCCTTTCTTCTCGTCCTTTTTCTCCTTGCCGTCACCGGCGAAGGCGGGAGCGCTGAACGTCACGGCTACTGCCACGGCCATCACTGCCATCAATATGCTCTTCATAAAATGTAACCCCCTTTAAATTGTAGTGGTTGGTTGGCACTCGCCCATGCCGGAACACAAACAGACAATGCGATACGCTAGCGAAAGTAGCGCCTGGCTGTCAACCGTTCATTCGTCATACTTCCTCGAATCGTATTGAAATGCAGATTCAAATCTGCTCTTAGGGCAGCGGTATGATAGTCTTAGAGTAGACAAAGGACCGCACATGACCGACAGTGAACCCTACTCCAATTACCGCTTGACCGTTCGGCTTGAACTGGCTAACAGACCGGGCATGTTCGCCAAGGTGGCCGCCGTCTTGGCTGAGGAAGGCGCCAACTTAGGCGCGGTCGATATCGTCTCTGCAACGGCCGAACGGATGGTGCCGGACGTGACGATTGACGTCCAGGGTGAAGCGCATGGAGAGAAAGTGCTTGCCCGGATCAGGGCGTTGCCGGATGTGAAGGTGCTCTCGGCGTCCGACCGGATTTTCCTGTTGCATCTCGGTGGAAAGATTCAAGTCCAAAGCAAGTTCCCCATTACAACACGAAACGTGCTGTCGATGGTCTATACGCCGGGAGTCGGTCGGGTCTCCCAAGCGATCGCGAAGGATAAGACCAACGCCTATGCCTTTACCGGAAAAGGCAACACGGTTGCCGTGGTGACCGACGGGTCTGCGGTGTTGGGCCTCGGCAATCTTGGTCCAGAAGCCGCCTTACCTGTGATGGAAGGCAAAGCCATGTTGTTCAAAGAGCTCGCAGGGATTGACGCATGGCCGATCTGCCTCAATACGCAAGACCCTGACGAAATTGTTCGCACAGTTCAGGCTATTGCTCCAGGCTTCGGCGCCATCAACTTGGAGGATATCGGCTCACCGCGCTGTTTTGACATCGAACGCCGCTTAAAGACCTCTCTGGATATTCCGGTCATGCATGACGATCAGCATGGTACGGCTGTGGTTATTCTTGCTGCCTTAACGAATGCACTGACCGTAACCGGAAAACGGATGGAGGAGATTCGTGTGGTCGTCAATGGACTCGGCGCCGCCGGCACCGCGTGCTGCAGAATGTTGCTGGCCGCCGGCCTCTCGCATCTCGTCGGATGTGAGGCGAAAGGTATTGTCCTACGGGGGGATGGTCAGCAGTTGTGGGCCTGCCGGACGGATCTTACGTCCTGCATGACACCAGATCATCCTCAAGGGACGCTTCGAGACGCGCTCAAGGGCGCCGATGTCTTTATCGGACTATCCATCGGAAATATCCTCACGGCGGACGATCTGGATCTGATGGCGGCTGATCGCATTGTGTTTGCCATGGCGAATCCAGACCCTGAAGTTCCTCGTGAATTGGCCGCCTCCCACTGTCGTATTTTTGCGACCGGCCGTTCAGACTATCCGAACCAAATCAACAACGCGCTGGCCTTCCCCGGTATCTTCCGAGGCGCGCTGGATGTGCAGGCAAGCGACATCAACGAAGCAATGAAACTGGCTGCGGCCAAGGCTCTCGCTGAGACCATTCCTCCTGCGGCACTCAGTGAGGACTACATCATCCCAAGCGTGTTCGACAAGCAAGTGGTCCCGCGAGTAGCAAAAGCCGTCGCGGCAGCCGCGCGTGAAACAGGCGTGGCCCGACGACGCACTAAGCTCAGTGACGACTTTGCGTCACGCTGACGATCCAACCCATTAAAATCCTGGCTATTTCTACTCCTCTTCTGGCATACAACCAGCCTATGCTACAATGCGCCCCCGAACCCGGATTATCCCTAAAAGGTCCGGGCTCGAGAAGAGAGTCTGACTGACATGGCATTTTCACAGAGCAAATTTATCAGATTTCAGAATGGAATGAGGCGGCGCATCGAGTCGTTGCGCCCAAAAGCCGAAGAGAGTCTGGAGCTTGCCGTTGATACGATGATGCAGGAACGGGTCGACAGCTTCTTTCGTGTTGAAGAGGGGCTGGAGGAAGTCATCAAATCGCTGGCCCAGATTGAAGAAGAGATTCGAGAGATCCGCGACCTTTCCGGTGCGATGCGTTTGGAGTCTCGTCTTGAATTTGTCGAGGACCGCTGGGACGATTTCGACAGCGAAATACGAGAGCGTCCTCGCCGACGGCGCAAGAAGATCAGCCTCGCCGATATGTTGAAAGCGGCTGGTGGGGGAGGCGGCGACCTGTCACAAGGATCGAGCGGTATCAACAATGCGATGGATGCCTATGCCGCGATGGGTGTGGAATTCGGCAGCTCGCTCGCCGACGTGACCGCATCATTTCGTCACAAGGCCAAGCAACTCCATCCCGATTCGAATAATGGCGATCGCAGCGCCGAGCCTGAATTGCGCCGCATGTTGGAAGCCTATCAGTTTTTGAAGGAATATTTGAGCCTCAGCAATGTCGAACCTCCACGGTCACCAGACGCCACCTATCGCCCGACAGAATGACATACCTATGACACCTCATTCACTTCCGCCGTATGTGACGGACCAGTCTGCGCTTGAATCACTCTGTCACACATTGCGACAGAGTCCTCGTCTGGCGTTGGATACAGAATTCGTCGGGGAAGACACCTTTATCCCACGGCTCGAACTGATCCAGGTTGCTACTGCCACCACGGCAGCGGTCATCGATTTTCCTGCCGTGCAAGCCAACGGATCGCTCGATGTCCTCTGGGAACTCATGTGCGACACCAAGATTGAGAAAGTTTTCCATGCCGGGCGGCAAGATCTCGATCTATTTACTCTTCATGCGGGGCAAGTCCCAAAACCATTTTTCGATACACAGATTGCCGCCGCCATGGTCGGGTATGGCGCCCAGGTTGCCTACGCGAACTTGGTTCAGCGACTCCACGGCACGAAGCTGGCGAAAGCCCATACCTTTACCAACTGGAGTGCGCGGCCACTCTCGGATGACCAAATTGCCTACGCCTTGGAAGATGTCGAGTTCCTTCTGTCCATCCATACGCATTTACAGGATCGCCTGAAGACACTCGGTCGTTCGGAATGGGTGAGGGAGGAATTTGCTCGTCTTGAAACAGTGGTGGGAGAAAAAAACCGGGAGCCGCAGGAACGATATCAACGAATCAGGGGATGGGACACGCTCAAACCCAAAGGGGCTGCGGTGCTGCGTGAATTGGCTGTTTGGCGAGAAACGGAAGCTCGCCGCCGGAACGTGCCGCGTGGACGTGTGATGCGAGATGAGGTGCTGCTTCAACTCGCACGTCACCCTCCCAAATCGGTCAACGATCTCCGTGGTCTCCGCGGCGTCCATTCTTCCGAGGTCGATCGACACGGCGTACAGCTCTTGGCCGCCATCACATCGGCACTGGCGCTCCCGCCGTCTGCATGGCCGGAAGTTCCTTCTGAACGAAAGCCGGACCCTGAGTCGACCGGTATCGTCGAGCTTCTGCAAGCTGTGTTGAAGGCCCGTGCCGCAGAGGAGGGGATTGCCCCGACTATGCTCGCTACCAGCGCCGATCTACAAACACTCGTGGAAGCGAAGCAGAATCGCACAGTTCTCAATATACCTATCCTTCATGGCTGGCGGCGACAATTGGCTGGCGATGTACTTTTACAAGTATTAGATGGGGCAGTCACCGTCAGCGTAGACAGGACGTCCGGTGCTCTGCGGATGAATGCAGGAAGTTCCTAGATTTCTCAAAGCTAACGAGCCAGCCCCCGCAGGCCGGGCCTGCTCAATCCCGGATGTAGAGCTGGCTAACAGGCTGTTCAAAAAGGCCGTCCAGCAAGGCCGTAGCGAGTGAAGGCTCGAGGCGTACCCTTGGGGTACGTTGAGGGTCGGAACGATGCGAGAACGATGCTGGCAGATTTTTTCAACAGCCTGCTACAGCAGTTCTTTTATAGACTCCGCCGGTCTGGCTAATATCGCCTTCTCGCCCTTCTCGACAATCGGACGCTGGATGAGATCGGGATTGGCTACGAGCAGGTCGAGCCATTGGTCATCGGAAAGAGTCTTTTTCGCCAAACCGAGTTCTTTGTAGATGTCCTCTTTGCTTCTCAGTATATCTTTTGGCGACAGCCCAGCTTTCTTCAACAGGCTTTTGAGTTGCGCCTTGGTGAAGGGCTTCTCATAGTAATTGACCGCTTTAAATGGTTTGCCGCTTTCTTGTAACAACTGCACTGCTTGACGACAGGTACTGCAAGTCGGTTTCTGGTAGATCGTTATCTCAGCCATGTTCGAACTCCTTGTGTAAGCAGGATGCTGAAAAAGTCCGCCAGCGGCAGTTCGAAACCCGTGAAGCGTATCTCGTGAAGCGTCGTTCGTTTCCAGATTCGGACGGTTCACGCTTCACGAACGACGTGGCTGGCCTTTTTGAGCATCCTGAGGTTAATCCGGTCTCGGCACCGCATGGAAGATTCCGCCGAGAGATGGTGTATTAAACGAGTTTTTTAACAGGCTGCCAAGCGTCTCGCCTCCTTGACGCCATTTTTACCCCTGTGATACATGGGTCTCATTCTACTGGTATAAATGCCCATGATGCCAACGCCAATCTTCGGAACGAGCTCAACCGGTCAGTTTTCTTGTGCCACGGATACCCAGCACACTCTGCGACATCTCCGTACAAAGCGTAAGGGACAACCGGTGTGTGTTCTCGGGCATGTCTTGGCTCGAAAAGGGCAAGAAGGCACCTTCGAGGTCTTTAACGAACGTTTGGCTATCGTCAAATTTTCCGACGGTGGCACGATCGGATATGATCCACTCGAATTGCTCTTACCTACCGACATCGACGACAAGGGAGTCGCCTACTTCGAAATTCGCCCGTGCAGGCAGTGTGAACAATTCTTTCCCTTAACTGCCGAAGAATGCGAGGCAGCAGAAGAGCCCATCTCTTGCCCGGAATGCCGCATTGCCTAACCATTCAGGCTAACAGACTGTAGAAAACTCTCTTAACTGTTAGGTTTTCCTGGTCGACTGCATGGGTCAACAGAGGACTACGCCCAGGATGCTCAAAAAGGCCGTTCAGCAAGGCCGCAGCGAGCGAAGAGGTGAGGCGTACGCTTCGGTACGTTGAGCCTCTGAGCGAAGTGAGAACGCTGCTGGCAGCCTGTTTCAGCACCTTGCTAGTCGACCAGCGGCGCGATCTCCACCGCTTTCTTAATCAAGCAATCACCAGCAAAAGATTGCAAGGACATCGGCAACATGCCGGCGTCGATCACATGTATTGTGACAACCTGAAATCCCTCAGCGACTTTGTATCCTTCCATTTTCATGGCATGGCAAATTTCGAGTTTTTTCCAGATGAGATTGTTCAAAATCGTCTCAGATGCAAGCAGCTTCATATCTGACACGACGTCATTCACCGAGACCTTCGCCGACACTCGCGCTTTGTCTTTTGGCGCCTCGCTCACGACGGCAAACACCGGGGTCTCGCCGTCGGCTTGGACGAAGGAGGCTGTCCACAACGGGCTCAGGCTGAACGGGATCAACAGGAGGGATAAGCGAAATGTTACCGCGTACCTCCACAGTCTGTTCAAGTCCTCACCGTGAAGCCTGGAACAAGACATCCAATGAAGGTCAGCGACAGTACGGGTGTCGACTGTTCTCCGTCTACACGTGCCCACAAGATCAGTATGCCAACCGATACGGGGTCAATTCAAGATCCTGTCACACCGTTCATGATAGACTGTCTTCACGCGTCATATATTTTTCCATCTGAGGGGGCAGGATTATGCCACATGATTTTATGCCGGGGCTCGCTGGGGTCCCTGCAGCCAAATCTGCAATCAGCGATGTGGATGGACAGCGTGGCGTGCTGGAATACCGCGGTATCCGCGTCGAAGAACTCTGTCAGAGGTCGTCCTATCTTGAGACTGCCTATTTATTGCTATTCGGACATCTTCCCACTCAACCGCAATTCGCGCGATGGAATGAGGATATCGTCCATCACCGACGGATCAAGTTCAGGATTGTCGATTTATTGAAATGCCTTCCGGAGCAAGGGCACCCCATGGACGCCTTGCAGGCGGCGGTTGCCGCGTTAGGGATGTTTTATCCAGGCCGGAATGTTCAGGACGTCGACAACAACTATTGGTCTGCCGTCCGTCTCGTGGCAAAACTGCCGACAATCGTCGCGGCCTGGGCTCGCCTGCGGTATGGGAATGAGTGCATCCCACCGCGCGACGATCTTGGGTTTTCTGAAAACTTTCTCTACATGTTGACTGATAAGGAGCCGCTTCCCTTGTGGGCCAGTATTTTCGACGACTGCCTGATCCTCCATGCCGAGCATACGATGAATGCCTCAACCTTTACCGGTATGGTGACCGCTTCGACTCTGGCCGATCCCTATACCGTTGTCGCCTCCTCAATCGGGGCTCTGAAGGGGCCTTTACATGGCGGAGCGAATGAAGAAGTGGTGCAGATGCTGAAGGAGATTGGTGAGCCAGCGAAGGCCCAATCGTACCTTGAAACACAGCTTCGCGCAAAACAGCGACTCATGGGATTCGGTCACCGGGTGTACAAGGTTAAAGATCCTCGTGCGACGATCCTACAAGGTCTGTGTGCGCAGCTCTTCAAGGAAAGTGGAAGTTCGCCGCTCTATGAGGTGGCTGTTGAGGTCGAGCGAATCGCAGCTGACTTATTGAAGGGGAAGGGGATTTATCCCAACGTCGATTTCTACTCCGGGATCGTCTACGACAAGATGAGCATCGAGACCGATCTGTTCACGCCGCTATTCGCAATGGCTCGGGTGTCGGGATGGCTTGCTCACTGGCTTGAACAGCTTCGCGAGAATAAATTGTTCCGTCCGGACCAGATTTATTCCGGTGAGCATGGGCGATCGTATGTGCCCATCGAGCAACGCCAACCACCAGGATGCTGAAAAAGCCCGCCAGCGGCGTTCTCGGTTCATCGAAATCCTCAACGTACCCCTGAGGGTACGCCTCCGGTTTCGATTCGCCTTCGGCCTTGCTGGACGGCCTTTTTGAGCATCCTGCGCGAGTATCCTCCTCATGCTCTGGACTGCAAGCAAGCGAAGCTTTAATGTGCCGCTCCTATAATTGCCAGCCCTCTTGACTCCGCAGCAGTCCGAGTTATCTCTTTTCCCAGATAGACAGCACAGCGCGCGCTGCCGGCCGATACGTTCCTGACAACATATAAGAATGAGAAGGAGGTCTAGTATGACACTCGTACGGTGGAATCCATCTCGTGAACTCGAAGAGATGTCGGATCGGTTAAATCGGATATTTAACGGTCAAGCTCAGCCTCAGGCAAACGCTAAGGAGACGATGGTCGTTGCCGACTGGGCTCCATCCGTGGACGTGAGTGAAACGGACGGGGAGTATCAGATCAAGGCAGAGATTCCTGATGTGAAGAAAGAAGATGTCAAGGTCACGTTGGAAGATGGTGTCCTGACGATTCAGGGCGAGCGTAAGCATGAGAAGGAAGAGAAGGGCAAGAAGTACCATCGGGTAGAACGCTCCTATGGCAGCTTCGCCCGGAGCTTCACATTGCCTGACCTTGTCGATGAAGAGAAGGTCAGGGCGGAGTTCAAGGATGGCGTGCTGAATCTCCAACTGCCTAAGTCCGAGAAGGCAAAGCCGAAAGCGATTGAAGTGAAAGTCGGCTAATTCATCACCCTTCCGTTCAGCACAGAGGCCCGCTCCGGCGGGCCTCTTCTTTTTTCAGGCTTCTTGCGCAATGACGCCGGCGTACTTTAGCAGTTCTGTTGCAAGGCTCTTACATGCGCGAGCAAAGTGACCCTGCTGTCCTTCGTGCCTGGGTAACGAATTGAATTGCAGGGCAGGGGCGTCAGAAGCATCGGTGCGAAGTAGGGTATCTTGGATAGTCTTCCAGACTGAGCAATCAGAAAAGATTCCCAACCCCTTTGTTTCCCCCGATCCGAATAAAACCCGTGATAGATGTTTTCGCAGTCGTACCTCTTGAAACGGCAACAGTTACGGCGTATTGTTTACGAACATTAGTGGCGTGTTATTCGGATAGAAATTGTCAGATCCTGCTCTTGTGTGGATCGGCCTAAACATCGTGAGCCCGTCATGACCAAGCGTCTCCACCCAGGATGAAATAGGGGCGATCCAACGAATTGAGCTACTGAGCGAGCTAGTACAGAGCAGGACACGTTCCTCGGTAATGGAGGACGGGAGTCATGCCGAACAGAGCACCTCGATCTCGAGCCCCCCCTTCATAAGAAGACATTTCACAGTTCGTTTTCCACTTAAAACACCAAAGATCACTCATGAAAGAGGTGAAGCTGAGATTCGCCTGGAGACAGAGATGCGGGGCACACACGAGCAACGGTGAGGAGACTTCGGTATTTGCAAGGAGGTCTGGCTCGTGCAGCGCATCCAATAGTCAGCCGACTTCCATCGACGATGGTATGTCGCTTGCGCGGCTCCCGTGCAAATGGTCTAATTTCCAACCAAGGGAAAGGAGACTGAAGATGAAAGCTACTTTGATGGCAATGTTGATCACGGCCACGCTTCTGGCCTCGGCTAGCAGTTCCTTTGCGGAATTGGCATCGTTCCTGCAAGCCTCGAACAACGAGGAGCAGCTCGCGAAGGACACCAAACCGAATGTCGTCACGATGAAGACGGACGCAGGCGGAGGCCTCACTAATAAGAACGGTGTCGTTTCAGTCCGTGCCGACGGGGCGTACTTCTTGATGGCGGCAGCGCAGGTCGGCGGAAAAGTTGCGGGTTCGGTACGGCTCTGGTTCAGGGTCAACGGCAAGGATGTAGCCAATTCCAACACCGAGCAGGTGATTCCTGACGCGTCCTTCACCGCCGTTCTGGTATCCCAAGGCGTGCAGCTGTTGAGGAATGGCGACACGATTGAAGTGGTCTACTCCGGGTCGGCGCCTGGCCTCGGTTTGATCGTGAAAAAGCCGGAAGGTGAACCCGTGGTGCCGAGCATCATTTTTTCGGCATTCAAGGTCAATTGACCACGGCCACAACGAAGAGGGTTGTGACCGAAGTGCGGCGGCCTTGGCCAGCCACACTCCGGGTCGGGTGGTAGAGACGCAGAATAAGGGGTGAGGGTGGGAGACTCCAAAGAATGCCTCATTGCCACAGGCTGTGCAATGAGGCCTGACCCCATCGCGTTGGTTCATTGTTACTGCTGTTGCTGAAAGGGTTCGCCTTCAACGGCGATTCCCTGCGAGTCTGTATCGGGATGGCACGTGTTATGCCTTAGACAACCCTGAAAAAATACGATGATGTTCGTTGACATATTCTGTTGAAGAGGAGTAATGATGAAACCGTCTGCACACTGGTTGATGTGTAGTGTGAAGCAGGTGTGCAGTTCCGCATCATCCCATCGAATCACTCCGAACCAAGGAGGAGGTGTAGATGGCAGACCTTAGTCCACCGGATCACAACGGCCCGTCGAGTTAAGGGCGAGGCTCCTCGTTAGTCATATCTAGTCGGTTCTTCATCGGCTGTCGCCTTCCCGCGTAAGGGAAATCCAAACCGATGAGCCATTGTGAAGAACCATAATAGGCGAGAGAAAGACAAGCGTCTGGGATCGAATCGCATCTTCCCTGACGAGTCGCCATTCAGCCCAATCCTCGCACGGGTCTTCAGGATCAGCACATAAGAGATATTGTCGGTGTCCTAAGCGCCACACACGGGCGACCTCCCACATACGTGCAGGGTCGCCCGTGCTGTTTCCTTCTTATTGGTGAGAATGTCGCTGGATGCAGTATCAGGTGGGCGTAGCCTCAGATCCTAACCGTTCCAATCACATCCACAGTGAGGGAGATTTCCGTGGAGAACCAAGCCGAAGATCAGCCGGTCCTCAATCATATTCAGCGCCTTGTCGCAGAGGAACACCGATTACACGAGCAAAGGGCGCACCCCAAAGCTGATCGTAAGCGGCTCGTGCAAGTCCAGGTCGAACTGGATCAGTGCTGGGACCTTTTGCGCCAGCGACGTGCCCTTCGCGACGTCGGGCTTGATCCGGACGAAGCGGAAGTTCGCCCGCCGCAGGTCGTCGAGAATTATGAGCAGTAAGGATTGGTAGTCAGCGAGCGGACGATAGCCAGTGTGTGCCGCTCCTCGCGTGCGGTTGCCTCACCAGAGTCGCAGGCCCAGATTACATTGGTGTCCCGATATCATGCCCACCTTGCGCCCACGCGGCCGATCTCGAAACATTCCGGAAAATAGCCTATCTTTTTATTCTCCTTCGCCGAATACCCCGTAGCTCGCTACGGGGATGAAGGCGCGGAGAACCCTCCATAGCCTTGGCGAAGGAGGGTAACGGCTTCTGAGAATTTCGCAAGATACCCTGCAGCTTCCGGCCTTCGTAGCCGAAGTGGCTACTTCGGCGGAGTAGGCTGCTGCGGGGAGCTTCATTGTTTCTCAGCTGTCTTGAGGAAGCTTTGTGTGAGGGGAGGCTGAGGAAAGAGCTGGCCTGCCACGCGTTGCAAAATGTTGGACGGCAAGACCTGAACCTCAGCCTTCTCATTCTCATTAAATGTGCTATTACAAGACGTGACCCCAATTGGTGCTCCTTCAAGTCTCCCGGTGTGCTGGCAGCAGTCTACCCAAAAGGCGTGCACGTATCCATCACTTCAGAACCGGCTACTGGGGCATGCCATCGGGAAGGTTCAACTACCGTTCATGGTATAATACCTAATAGACGGAATGACCCTTCCATGAACGGAGGTAGTAATATGTCCCTCACCGTCGCCGAAGCCCAACGCAAGATAATTTCCGAATGGCGAGTTTGGCCAAAAAAGCATAGTGGTAGTTCTACCCACGACATGACGACGTTCTATTTTACGTGGCTGCCAAAGAACAGACCGGACCTTCTTCGTTTCAGAGGCAAGGGTGATTCCTGGCAGAGGGTAAAAGGCTGGCTTCAGAACTCTGATGCCCGGTAACCGAAACTTCGTTGATGGGGACAGCCTCCGAATGAAGAAATAGGGACATTCTGCTTTTTCAGGGTGGCCTGGTGGGTTCCCAACGTGCGCGCGTTCAACGAGGGGAGTCTTCGACCGCGCGTTGCGCGAGCACAGAAGATTATCAGGCTCTATCCCTTTCTCTGTTCTACCTATCTCTTCCAGCTGCACTCGTCTCTCTCAGGAGGAGTGGCCAGGTTGTCGTTCACTGCGCGCATCGGACGAGCACATTCTTATCGTGCGCGTTCTGCGAGCAAGAAGGGCACCTGGCCGCTTCTCCCCCTCATTGCTGAATCGCCGAGAGCCGCCACTTCCCTTCTTGGATTCGCATGAAGGTCCAAGCCTCGCCGGATTCGGTCGGTATTTCTTCGCTGCCTTCGACGAGATAGCCTGGTTCTCCGTGCTTCTTCGTCAGAGACAGGTTGTAGTCACGGGCGCTCCAGCGCAGCCCTGCCGTCACGTACTGCCTCGCCTGTTCAGTCCAGACCTCCAAGACTTCCGCACGGAGGAGCACGACATCCTCAACATGATTCCGAAAGTCCTGGCTGCGATTATCGGCAAGGGCGGCGCTAAAATAATTTAGCATCTCCGGCGTGACGAGCGGCCGCAACTCGGTCAAATCTTGTTTGCTCCAGGCCTTTTGCACATCGATCAGGAGTTGTTGAAAGTCTGCTTTGTCGGCAGAGGTCACACTATCTACCAATAAGTTCTGTCTGGTCGCGGAGGACGCCTTTGTAGACAGTTTGTCATTGGATGGGTCGCGGCCTGTGATTCCGGAAAAATCAGGGAGGGATGGTCGTTGTATTTTCAGGAAATAGAACACTGTCAGAGCTGCTACGAGCAGGAGGATCAGTAGGATTCCGGCGGAGCTGAGATCGTGGGTGGTGTTGTTAGTTTCAGGAGCAGGCGCATCGGCCTCGGTGGTCTGCGCGTTGCTGGTCGCTGCCTCCAAGAGTATCTCACCAAGCAATAATCCTGCGACTCCAGCCGGGAGACTCGTCGGTAGGGAAGCTCTTTGCGATGTGTGTAGTGTTGTGTTCAAGACAAGCTCTCAGTCATTGGTCGCGCGGGCGCCTATGCGGCTGCCGATAACATATCCTAACCGTATGGTCCTTTGAAGATGAAAGATTTGAGGAGAGCGGCGGGGTGTTCGACGTTCGCTTGGGGATGGAAAGTATGGACGGAGATTGTCAGGGGACTGCGCAACGTGTCGGGGAGGTTCTTCAATGCGCCTGACTATCGTGAGGGAACGGTCCGGCCTTCTGCTGAGACTTGGAGATTGACGTAGCTGGTATGGGCGGTGTTGGAGCGAGTAAGTACATTGATTATTTTCTTGATGTATATATCTGAAGTAATTGAAAACAAGAGATTATTTTGATGTAGATTTTTGCGCTTCGAGGATGGCAAGCTCCTCCGGTATGAGATAACGTCTCGGTCCCAAAATCGCCGTACCGATGCGCACAATGGTCGCGCCTTCGGCGATGGCGATATCCATGTCTTCCGACATGCCCATGGACAGCGTGTCGAGTTCGTACCCATCTTTCTTGAGTCGATCATATAGTTCCCAGAGCATGTGGAACTGGCTGCGCTGCAAGGCCGTGGCAGTCGTGAGTTCAGGGACGGCCATCAGCCCGCGCAATTTCAAGCGGGGAAGGCGTACGACATGGGCGGCCAGCTGGGCTAGCTCCTCAGGCGCGACACCACTTTTACTCGCTTCCCCACTCACGTTGACTTGCAGGCAGATTTGCAAGGGCGGCAATGATTCAGGTCGGTCTTTTGCCAACCGATCGGCAATTTTAATCCGGTCCACACTGTGCACCCAGACAAAATTCTCCGTGATGCGTTTGGTCTTATTGCTTTGGATCGGGCCGATGAAATGCCACTCGATTGGCAAATCGGTGAGGTCCGGCATTTTCGCCAGGGCTTCCTGCAGATAATTCTCTCCGAAAATCTTTTGCCCAGCGTGCCAGGCTTCTCTCACTCGCTCGGGTGGTTGAGTCTTACTCGCGACCAATAGCGTGATCTCTTTCGGCTGTCGGCCGGCGGATTGCGCGGCTTCAGCAATGCGGTTTTTGACGGCTTGCAGGCGTGACGCGACTGATGTGGTCTGTTCCATTAGCGGTATAGGTGCTCGCGTGTGAGGGGCATCGTGTTGTTCAATCCCTTCGTGAAGAGGACATGATAGAGCCGCATGTCCCCATAGCGAAAGTTGGCCACACAGCCATTGAGGAACATTCGCCACATACGAACGAAGGAGGCATCGTACATCGCCTCGACCTTTTTGGCTTGGACCTCGAACCGTGCGCTCCACTCCTCAACCGTTCGCGCGTAGTGCAGGCGGAGATTTTCGATATCCGTCGGAATGAGTTTCGCTTCGCACATCGTCCGCACGATTTCGTCGAGCGTGGGAATGTATCCACCGGGAAAGATGTATTTCAATGTCCAGGGGTCGCCCGGTACCGGCAGCTCTTGCCCGATGGTGTGGAGCAGCCCAATGCCGCCGGGATTTAAGATCGACTTCACCTTCTCCATAAACGTCGGAATGAACTGTTTCCCCACATGTTCAAACATGCCGATGGAGACGAATTTGTCGAACGTGCCTTCGATCTTCCGGTAATCCTCAAACACGATCGAAATCTCTTTCGATAAGCCCTGACGCTTCACGAGGTCGACTCCATATTCGACTTGCTCTTTGGACAATGTGCAGCCGACGCCGCGCACACCGTAATGTTTCGCGGCATAGATTAGCATGCCGCCCCAGCCGCAGCCGATATCGATCAGCGTTTCCCCGGCCTTCAGATGAAGCTTCCGGCAAATGTGTTCGTACTTCTGCTGTTGCGCGTGCTCGAGTGTGTCGTTGTCATAACGAAAGTAGGCACAGGAATAGGCCATGCTTTCATCGAGCCATAGCTTATAGAAGTCGTTCCCGCGATCGTAGTGATGGGCGACGTGCTTCGTCGAACGTGAGAGCGTGTTGAGCGATGCCTGACGCAGGTGCTTAATGGCGAGCTTGGCTTTCAACCCGATAGGCAGATTGAGGAATGCGGCGTCCGCTCCGAAGCGGAGCAGTTGTGTGAAATCGCCCTCGACCTGAATACCTCCTGACATATACTCTTCACCGAAGCCCAACGACCCGCTTTCGAGCACATGTTCGGCCGCCTGCTTTGTGGTCATGGTGAGAATGAACTGTGGTTCACCGGCGCCGTACGATTTTTTGACCCCATCCCAAAACTGCACCTGAAACGACACCTCTTGCGCATGATTGCTCAACGCATCGAAGAGTTGTTCGAAAGTTTTTCGCATGATCTTCCTCTTCCGGGTGATAGGACTTGCGTTTGAGGGACGGTCTGAACCACCTCAAGAGGTCCTGCCAGGTGCCTGTGATAAGCCCTTTCTCCGGTCCTTGTCAAGATCCTTATGCGGTGAGGACAAGCGGAGTCCGCCACATGAGTCAAAAATGCTTTTGCGGGAATTGAGGGAGGCTTGTAAGTGAGACGCAAGGGTAGAGATGTCGGCTGGGAGCCATGCCATGAGTTCGCGCGCGTCCTTCACCCGCCTACGCAGGAAGCCACAGAAGCCCGTCCTCCGCAGTAGGCTGCTACGGAGGATGGATAAAGCTGTGGAGGAAAGCGCAGCGGGAGTCCTCCGAAGCCTTGGCGAAGGAGGACACGCTTCGGTGGATTCCGCCGAAGACACAAAAGGGACCACGGCTGTAAAGCCGTGGGGCTCCACTCTGTGGTGCATACGATTTCTTAGTGAACGACAGACTGATGGAGTATGAGGTAGTGAAGATGTGGGCGAACGAAGCTGATCATCTCACGCAGAAGGGGGTTGTTTTTTATCGAAGAATAGCCGACAATGCCACTCGTTCATTGCTCGATACATACAGCGGTCAACCTATTCAATAACAACACAAAGAGGCGGAACGATGAAATTAAAAAACATGTTGTGGCTCGCAGCATTATTGATAATCCCTGCCAACGTCTGGGCATACGGCGAAAGTGCCGGCAGTGGTACGGGGATGTGTAAAAAGGTGGGTTTTTCTGAGTTCTCACCAATCAACAATGCAGAGGTCTCGCCACAATCAGCATTCTCATTTTATGCATCCGAGTCAACCTTTCCCAAAAGCATTAAGGTGACGATAAAAGGTCAGGCCATACCGCTCACCGTGGTTCAAAAGCAAAGTGGCTATAAGGTGTCTGGAAAACTCCCTGACGGCCTCAGAGGCGCCTTCGCAAAAATTAATATTGAAGCGAAAGGCATCGCTCAATGCGAAGTCACCGACGGATGGTTGGTCAAAGTCACGCAGTAGTTCTGGCAACCGATTGATGTGACGATTTGACCCTGCCAGGAGTGAATCATCCTAGGGGGAGAGTCTTTTCTTCGAAGAAGTTGGGGGGGGCAGCTGATGCTGCTCCCCCCTTTAGTTTCTAGCAGTTTGCTGAAAAACTCACTTTTGAGGCGGCAAGGTCCACTGGTCATAGGTAGGTTGATCATACCGGATCACCGGCAGGATGCTCAAAAAGGCTGTCCAGCAAGGCCGCAGCGAGTGAAGGACCGGAGGCGTACCCTCTGGGGTACGTTGAGGATCTGAACGATGCGAGAACGCCGCTGGCGGACTTTTCCAGCATCCTGCTTGAAGGCTTTTCAAATCGCTTCTTCGCTGAGCGAGGAAGCCTCACCGTCCAAACTCCGCCACCAAAAACCACTCACGAGACCACTCAACGTGTTCTTGAACGATTGTGGTCCAATGCAACCAGGGCCGGTCTCAACCGTCGTGGTTGAAACCGGCCCCGGCCTTGTCTCGCATACTGCGCGTATTTGAAGTGATCGATCTACTTCATAGCACCGGTGATCCGCTCGTAGCGGATCACCGGTATCGGTCTCATTTACTGAGGAAAGGATTTCGGTTCTGTAGCCTGCTGCCACCCTTCGCCGTTCAGGGTGCGAAGAAACGCCAGAAGGTCAGTCTTTTCTTGCTCCGTCAGTTCAAGTGGGAGGATCAAGGGATCCTGGTGAGGATTCTTGACGCCACCTTTGTTGTAGAAATTCACCACTTCTTCAAGCGTTTTGAAACGGCCATCATGCATATAGGGTGCGCTTCGTGAGATCTCACGCAGGGTTGGAGTTTTAAACGCGCCGAGTTCCTCAGGATTCTGACTCACCATGTAACGGCCTAGATCCACTTTGTTGTCGTCCCAGCCGATGCCGAGGTTATGGAACTTTTCGTCAGAGAAGTTGAACCCGGAGTGGCACTTCGTGCAGCGAGCTTTATCTCGGAAGAGTGTGAGGCCTCGTTGAGCGCTTGCCGGAATGGCTGTTGCTTCCCCTCCTTGGTCGAACCGGTCTGCCGGGCTGTTACCGGAAAGGACGGTCCGCTGGAAGGTGGCAATGGCCTTACCCACATTGGCGATTGTGATCTCTTCCCCGAAGACGTCCATGAAGAGTTTATTGTAGCCAGGGATCTTCTTCATCTTCCCAACCATGTTCGCGTGGCTGGAAAATCCATGCTCGATCGGGTTTGTAAAGGGTCCGATCGATTGGGCTTCTAGCGTATCGGCCCGGCCGTCCCAGAATTGCGCACTGCTGAACACCCGGTTGAATGATACTGGAGCGCTGCGACCACCCTTTTGACCTCCGATGCCTGTGGAGACCGGCATGCCGTCCGTAAATGCGAATTTTGCCTGGTGGCAATTCGCACATGCGATCGTGCCGTCCGCCGACAGCCGCTTGTCAAAAAATAGCGCTCGGCCCAATTCGACCTTCTCTACCGTCATCGGGTTATCGGCAGGGATGACGACGGCGCTCGCTTCTAGACCGAAGGGAATCTTGAGCTTGTAATCGGTTGCTGTTGCAGCCCAAGGCGACAGCATCGCCACTGAGCTGATCGCCAAAGCGCCGAGAACGCTCTTGCGCAATAGAGATGAACCTCCGAATATCTGTCGGAGTTCGGAGTTCGGTACGGCTGGCTTCATTGTGGCTCCTTTTGTGTGGGTTGTCATAACGTCTGATCTTTGCCGTTCTTTGAGTCGCTTCTGATGGTTAGCTGCAACGGACCAAAGGATTTGAGCCGTTCATCTGAGGTGTGATGATTCATGGTGCGAATCCTAGCGGTCATGCCCTTCCTTTTCAAGTTGTATTTTACCGCTATCCCGAATTTTTAACCAGGTTCCCTGCGAGGCCATTCTGCGGGGCAGCCGGCGCCAAGCACGGATGGGCTCCTGGGCCTGACCCGGGTGACCACTGCCGATGGTGCTTCTTCTGTGAGGGCTTTTGTGTCAGAAGTCAGGTTGGGACGCCGGAGCATGATGCAACTCCATTAATAGCCTAATAGCCGGAGAGTATAGATATCATGTTTTACGCGAGATATATGGCATATATATATAATTATTAAAATAAATACATAATATTAACAAACTTTAAATCGAGGAGGCAGACCTTATGGAATTCGTCTAGCGAACTGGAAGGATGTCATCTTCTAGAAAGACGCGCTTTTTCGATCAGCACTGCGAGCTCAGGAGGTATCGGCATACTTTTGAATGAGTTGACGTTTGTGCCGCCTGTGTTTCCCTGAGGCACTAGACCGAGAGCCGTGCCTATGGAAGCGCCGACAATGCGTAGTAACTGACCAACACTCTCTCGAACATTACGTTGACGAATACCCCAGAGGAACATGTGGCAGTGCACACGAACATGCTCAATCGTGGATGTTTGCCCAAGTATGTGGGCATATTCTAAATGAGTGAAGGCGACGTCCGGTTGGCCTCGTGCCTCGGCTTGATAGGCAGCAAGGATCTCCTTCTCTACGTACGGACGGATGCGGCGACCGAACTCGCTCACGCACCTCTCCTTCTAAGCCGGAACAAACTTCAACGCGACGCCGTTGATGCAGTACCGTAATCCCGTCGGCCTGGGTCCATCCTTAAAGATATGTCCTTGATGCCCGTCGCAGCGGGCGCAATGGACTTCGGTTCGTGGGAAGATCAATTTGTAATCGGTCGTGGATTCGACCACTTTAGGGTCGATCGGTTGCCAAAAACTGGGCCAGCCTGTGCCGCTGTCGAACTTATGCTCCGACGAATAGGCAGGGAGGTCACAGCCTGCGCAATAGTAGATACCTGCTTTCTTGTTATCGTGCATGTTGTCGGTAAAGGGGCGCTCGGTACTTTCGTGCCGCAGGACCTTGTAGGCCTCCGGCGCGAGGAGTTTCCTCCACTCCTCGTCGGTCTTCACGACTTTGACAATCGGGCCGATCTCAATCTTGGGCGGCATAGGTCTGCTCCTTTCCTGTTAGCTCGTCCACGAGGTGAGTCGTGGAATCGAACGTATCCTTACACAGGGATTGGTCAGTGAGCAAGGCACAAGCAGGATGCTGAAACAGTCCACCAGCAGCGTTCTCGGCTTTACGGGACGAACTGTTTGAGCATCCTACGGGAGTGTGCTGCTATTGTGCCGTGATCGCTTTTCCGAAACTTGCAAGACAATTGAAGGGGGACCAAGGACTCCGGAATGTTGTTCCGGAGTCCAATCGGTTACGCTGAAGTTGGGACAATGACTCTTCCAAGCGGAAGTCGCCATACGCCATAGCATCACGATGAAAATGGCGGGGAGAACTTCCTCTATTTTTTCAACCAGAATGACGGTCAGATTCTCGCGTATGTCTTGTGGCACATCTTTCAAGTCCTTCTCGTTCGCCTTTGGCAGAATGATCCGCTTGATATCGGCGTGATGCGTCGCCAGCACCTTCTCTTTGATTCCCCCGACCGAAGGCTCGTCGGAGCAGCGGATCAGCGATAGCAGCAGAAGTGTTCATGAATCATGCGGGTTCGCCTCTGTCCGAGCGCGAGGGTCGTGCCGTCTTCTGACCGTCTGATGAGTTATGCCATGGCCTTTCGCCGAGCCGTGGGTGATGCCATGGAAAGTTCGACTCAGTAATCGGCAAAGACTCCGCCCTGGGGATAGACGAATATTCTTTCATTACGAGGACGAGTATCGTCCGGCATCGGAGAGTCGAGCCGTTGCGTATAGGCGTCGTGGCCATCGAGATCGAAGAATCCGGCGACGCTTTTTTCCGAGGAGTCTCCGAAGCCTGATGCGACCCGGTACTGATCCTCTCCTCCCTCGTCGATGAAGAGCCCCCAACCGGCATAGTCGGCTCGACCAAGACCGGTCGAGTGCTCTAAATCGTAGATGTCTCGGCCCTTTCCTGCATCGAGTATCAGGCTTACGCTATGGTCCCAGGCGACTCCACCATTGTAAAATGGGCCGGAAGAGCTATAGCGATCGTCTCCCCGTTGATCGATGAAGAGGCCGACCCCGAAGTGGGCGGAGGCGCCATGCCCATAGCGGGCGGCCTGATGTTCGTCGTTGCCATCGAAATCCAACTTCATCCCCGCGCCGAAAAAATAGCCCTGCCCCTGTGAGAAGTTGGCACTGTCATAATGATCTTGCCCTTCGAGATCTAGCAAGATTCCCCAGCCACCGGCCAGGTTGTAGGGTTGCCATTCCACCTTCTTTGTCAGAATTCGTTGCCCCGATCCGGCACCCAGGCCAAAACAGTCGTATTGATAGAGCGGGTCGCCTGGTTTCCCCGTAGGGGCATCCTGGGCATTGTACGCGCTGGGGTAGGCGCCACCGCATTGATAGTGGTCGTCGCCGGTAATGTCGATGACGGCGCCGACGCCCAAGGGGCCGCCGAATCCGATCGCGAAACCATGGCTGGTATAACCGTCATTTCCTGCCCCATCGAGTAAGAGGCCGAGTCCTCCAATGGCAGCGCCCTGAGTCAGTCGATTCCCGATATAGATGTCGTTGCCTTTCGCGTCGAACAAGATTCCGAGCCCACCGAATCCAGCGCCTCCAGACCCCATGTCGAGCTGGTAAACATCGTCGCCATCGTGATCGATTAACAGCCCCACCCCCAGCCTCCCGGTGGCGAGTCCGAGCGGAGCCCCTGTATACGTATCGTTCCCTGCGAGGTCGATGACGACGGCATTGCCCTGACTTTCGTGTGCAGATGCGGCAATCTTGCCCCGGTAGCGATCGTTGCCTCCTACATCGATAATCAGGCCGACTCCTTCTTCAATCTCATAGGTATTCGGTCCTGGGCCACCAATGATGATCAGTCCGTAGGAGGTCTTTTGAATCAACAGGACGTCACCTGTGACACCGGGAGGAATGGCAGAAACCGGCAGCGGTATTGTCCAGGTTGCAGCGGCTTGGTGAAGCCACGGTTCATTGGCAAGGCGGGCGAGGACTTGTGCGGATGCAAGAAGACTTGCATAGTCGACCTGCTTCTCAAGCAGTTCGGCAAATCGGAGATCAGCGTTGACTTGCGCGCTTGCCTGGTTCGACAGGCTCGAAATTTGTGGAGTGAAGTGTTCTGCTATTGATCGTGCATGCAGAAATAAGAAGTGCCTCTCTGCTTCTGTCAGATTTGTCAGCGCTTTCTCGCGGTGCAGCGATGCCTGCTCCAAGCTTCTGATCATGAAGGCGAGGAGGTCTTCATGGGTAGAATGCATCGGCAGCGGAATCGGTTTTGAGAAGGTGGAGGTACGATCCCTACCGGCTTCGAGCGCATCGAGAAGGGCAGGAAGATTGATGGCCCCTCCTTTTGCCATGTCGGCCAATACGAGTCCCTGCTGCTCTAATTCCGTCAGACCGTCCCAGGGATCTTTGAGGGCCTTGACTGCGAGGCGATGTTTGAATTGCGCCGGGATCTTCTCGACCGTTTCATGCTCCACGCGCAGGTCTCTGTAACGCGATCCGGCGAGTTGCTCAAAATCCTTTCGGACGTTTGGCGCCAGCCGGTCAATCGCCGATTGGCGTATTTGGCTGTTGGGTGCGGGCAAGGAGTCAGCCGACGTGTAGAGGCCATGTATCGCACTGCAACTTGGAAGCCATATGAGTAGGGGGGCGCTGAGTAGAAGCTGCAAGGATCGATTCATAGTCTGTGTTCACAGTCTAGAGGGAGACGTTACCCTTTTTTGTCAGGGTTCGAGATCGTCTTGCGCATCGACCCCGACACGATGTGGAACTCATACAATCGACACTCCAGAGGACCATTGAAAAGGGGAATGCGTTTCGATGGCGCAAGGCCGATGAGTTTTGGAATACGCAAATCGCCGGTAAAGATATAGGCGCGCCACCCGCTGAATCGCTGTTTTAACCAGTCGCCCAACTTGGGATAGAACGCATCAAGTTCTTCGGGCCGGTTGAGCCGGACGCCGTAGGGAGGATTGATGAGCAGCACGCCCCGCTCAGCTGGAGCTTCAAGGGCGAGTATGTCGCTCTGCTTCAGGCGAATATCTATGGAGACTCCCGCGCCCTGAAATGTCCGTTGCGCAATTTTGACTGCGGCTGGATCCTGGTCGGACGCATAGATGGCAGCCGGTACCTCTGCCAGTTGTTTCACACGGGAAGCCTCGCGCAGATGGCCCCAGAGTTTGGGATCATGAATAATCAAGTGCTCAAACGCGAACGACCGAGACTGTCCAGGGGCGATGCGGCGTGCCATCATAGCCGCTTCGAGGGGGATTGTTCCACCTCCGCACATAGGGTCGAGCAGCACGTCGTTCGGCGTCCAACCAGTGAGCCGCAGCAAGCCTGCCGCCAGGTTTTCTCGCAACGGTGCCTCGACAGACACGATACGATGGCCTCGCTTGAAGAGCGGGTCGCCGGAGGTGTCTATATAGAACGTGACCGTTGACTCATCGAGAAACGCGTCAAGCCGGATGTTCGGGTGATGGGTGTCTATATTCGGTCTCTTATGGCGCACGGCCATAAACTTATCGCAGACTGCGTCTTTAATACGCAGCGTGATGAAGTCCAGGCTGGAGAGGGGACAACGGCGTGCGCTCACTTTCACCTTGATGGTCTGCGCCGACGTGAACCAGTCTGGCCAGGACAAGTGATAGGCTGCGCGGTACACATCGTCTTCCGACAAATAGGGGGTTTGGCCGACTTCCCAGAGCACGCGGCTGGCTATGTGGCTCTTGAGATTGACCCAATACATGCTGGACCAGGGAGCCAGGAAGGCGACTCCGCCGTCCGTCTTTGTGGTCATAGGCACGCCCAGGTCGTGGAGTTCCTGTTCGAGGACGCCCTCCAGCCCACTCGGGCAGGGTGCAAAGAACCGTAGTTTTGTGCTATCCATGCTTATCGTATTCTCGCCCGTATCTCGCTTTACAACGACGTGTCACAACATACCTGTATGCTATGAACTATTGCAGCGCCTGCAGTGCTCCGGTCACGAAAAAGATTCCCGTCGGCGACAACTTGCCCCGGTTCGTCTGCGAAACTTGTCAGGCCATTCATTACCATAATCCAAAGATTGTCGCTGGCTGTATTCCAGAATGGGACGGTCACATCCTTCTCTGCCGGCGAGCCATTGAACCCAAGTCAGGTCTCTGGACCTTCCCTGCCGGTTTTATGGAGATTGGCGAGAGTACTGAGCAGGCGGCTGTTCGTGAGACATTGGAGGAAGCGCAGGCTCAGGTGGAATGTATCAGCCTGTTTGCAGTCCTCAGTCTTCCGCACATCGGCCAAGCCTACCTGGTATTCCGAGGGCCGATGCGTTCGCCGGATTTTGGCATAGGTGAGGAAAGCCTCGATGTGCAGTTGTTCTCACTCTCTGAGATTCCCTGGGACCAGATTGCCTTTCCCGTGGTGAAGGATGCCTTGCGCCGCTATGTCGATGATGTGACCAGGGGCGAGTTCCAGGTGCATGTTGCCAGCTTACCAGACCGACTTGCCTAACCCTCGGTAAGAGGCTGAAACAGGTCTCCAGCTTCGTTCTCGCATCGCTCAGACCCTACAACGTACCGCAAGGGTACGCCTCCGAGCCTTCGCTCGCTGCGGCCTTGCTGGGCGGCCTGTTTGAGCCTCTTACAGGGCAGTTTCCTTTTGTCAAAACACGCGGCACGTGGCGTTGTCGCGTTGAATGTGGGTTTAAAAACTCCCTAATACGTTTCTACCTCGGTCAATTGAGTGTGGGAATCGTAATGAGGGAGAGGCTGTGGCCCTCTTCATCGTGGAGGAAGCGAAACCCGCTGGCCTCAGTATAGTCAATTGTTACTCGCTCCATCCGTGACGCGCTTCGTCGATCCACTGCAATGGTGAGCCCATCCATCTGCTGAACGTCGTCATCAGGCTGGGTGGTCGCTTCCAACGTGATACTGAAACTTAACCGTGAATCATCCACGTCTCGTACAGAAATCCGGACGATCGGATCCTCAGGATGATGGGTTTGAATTGCTTTCAGTTTTGTGATGGCGGCAAGGGTGACAGCAATCATACACGGCCCTCTGTGTGGCGAACGATGCCGTGAATATCGATCAGCTGATTGTCACGGTCGATTGAATAGAAAATTCTCCAGTCCTCGACCGCATATTTGGACAGGCCTGGCAGATCTGTTGCGATGGACTCGTGGCGCAAGTTATCGATGTTGGAGGCAATCCATTTGGTCTTATCCAGGAGTCGCTGTGCCATGGTTGGTTCAAGTGTCCCAAGATCTTTGAGGATGGCTGGGCGATAGGCAAGACGATACCAGGCCATGTTGTCCTACCAGCGGAGACCGAGTTGGTCGGCAATGTCCTCGCCGGACAGTCTCTCCGTACTCGCCAAGGACTCTTTCAGACGGGCGTGCAATCCACTGCCGAGCTGGAGTCCGAGGTCGGGGTCACCCAGCAGCTCGCGTAGACGGTCATCGACGATCCCGTGCACAAGTTTTTTGAATTGTTCTTGTGAAAGCTGAGAGAAGTCCATGGAGAGGAAGAATACGGAGGCGAGCGCCTAAAATGCAACTCTTGCGGTGGCTTATTGGAGCCCGGGTTTAATCTGAAGTTGCTGGATCAGCCGCTGGATCATTTGATCTAGCCGGTCTTGTTGCGGGGGAGCTACGGTCAGAAACTCAAGGCCGATGCCGGCAGGTCCGGACCAGCGGATTGCGGCATTGTCGATGAGGATTGGTTTGGATTCACCGGGGATATGTAGATGGACGGCGAGTTGCATGCCGGTAAATGGGCTGATGATGCTCTCCACGCAGCATCCCTTGGCAGAAAGGTCTCTGACTTTTCCTGCATGGCGGAACCGATTTTGATGTACCAAGGTGCAGGAGAGCGAGACGGGAAATCTGAGATGCTTTCGGGTGACCATGGTTGTGCAGTAGAGATTTCTATGGAACGATGTTCGCTTGGGTTGCGAGGAACTGTCCCAGTCGGGTTCGTTCCTGCTCCAGCATCTCATGAAATTCTACGCCAAACTCGTGTTTGAGGGTCCATTGCACTGTCGCGGCTTGAATGGTGATGGCGATCGGTTGTTCCGGTATCTGGAGGTGGACTGTGAAGCGTGTGCCGGTCTTGACTGGAAGATTACTGACGACCTTACAGCCACCCATCCCGAGGTTGTAGACGATCCCGAGCCCAGAGGAGGCACCCGCAAATATCGCTGGGAATTCGACTTGATAGCGAACGTGCTGTCTCTGTTCTGTCACAGTAGGGTCCTCAAAAGGTCTCTCTCTCAATCCTGCATTGGGGATGAGACGTCTTCGACTATGCGTGTGTCATAGGTAAGGCTATTCGGTGAACAGGCGGTTGTCAAAGAAAATGCGATCTTTGGAGACTGCAAGTTCTAATAGATTGAGGAGGCATCGTAGGCCAGATGGATGCCGTTCGTATGAGTAAACTATCGCGCGCATGATGCGGGAGGCCATAGCGTTGCGAGATTTTACCGACCTGACAGATGAGTATCCGATCTGTTGACCGCTCTTGGCACATCGACGGCCTTGCTGGTTCCATTTGAATGCGGTTTGATTTTCACCGGTCACGCTTCTAGAATGCCGCCATTGGATTGATGTTGCATGCCCACCATCTCTGGCTCCCGAACAACCTCACAACGCAAGAAGAAGCGCTCGAAGAAGTCCTTCGTCCTCGATGCCTCGCTGAAACGCCGTTTTCAAACCAGACTACTCAAGTGGTATGGGAAACATGGCCGTGATTTGCCTTGGCGGAAGACCTCCGATCCTTATCACATTCTGGTTTCTGAAGTGATGTTGCAGCAGACACAAGTCGATCGGGTGATTCCGAAGTACCACGAATTTCTGGACCGCTACCCAAGCTTTGAAGAATTGGCCGATGCTCCGGTCTCGGATGTGAAGAAAACATGGTACCCCCTCGGCTACAATATCAGGCCTGA
>SWDH01000042.1:107255-107466 GCA_005116945.1 Nitrospira sp. | reverse complement strand
AGGGGATGGCTTGATGGCATCCCGGTTCCATCGCTGGAGGCAATCACACGATTCGGCAAGAAGAGCTCGCGCACGGCGAGCTGCAATGCCTCCAGCCCAGGATCGCTGGGCGCTCCGACAAAAGCCAATTCAATCGGCCCTTCCCCTAACAGATCAACCGAGGCAAGCGTCTTGGCAAAGGCTCTCGGATACCGTGCTATCTGGCGGCCAT
>SWDH01000042.1:74087-107245 GCA_005116945.1 Nitrospira sp. | reverse complement strand
TGGCGATCGTAATGAAAGGAGAGTCTGGCGAGGGCTGAAACCGCCACGGCGTTCCCACTGGGTGTTGCACCATCCGCTCCCTCCCGCGCTCGTATAATCAACGTTTCATGAGCCGTTGCGGTCGTGTAGAACCCTCCCTGGTCCTTGTCCTGGAATGAACTGACCATCCGCTCCCCCAATTGAAGCGCGGTCGTGAGATAGCGTTCCTGCCCACAGGCTTCATAGAGGTCGACTAATCCTTCCGCGAGATAGGCATAGTCCTCCAGGACTCCATCGAGATGGGCTCGGCCCTGCCGCGAGGTACGGAGCAGTGTTCCCTCTGATGTTCGATGTACCAGTAAGAGAAAGTATATTGAAGCGGGGTGCGGAGGAACATTGCTCAAGTATGCGCAAAAGGGGCATCGCATTTTCCTGATGGTGATGACGTCCGGGGATAAGGGTGGGGTGGGCGGCGTACGCAAGCGCGAGCAGGAAGAATCGGCGAAACAATTACAGGTCGAAAAAATTTATTGGGGTGGGTATGAGGACACGGCCGTTCCGATGGGGCGCGAACTCATTCAGGAAATTGAAGAGGTGGTAAAGGAAATTCAGCCACACTTCATTTTCTCGCACTATCACGACGACACCCATCAAGATCACCGGCACCTGGCGATGAGTACGATTACCGCAACCCGCTACACTCAGAACGTGTTGTTCTATGAGGGACCGACTACCCAGAATTTTTCGCCGACCGTGTTCGTCGACATCGACCATGTGCTCGAGGACAAGGTCAAATCAATCGAGACCCACGCCTCGCAGGTAAGGAAGACCAACATTGAAGGTCTGAGTATTGTGGATGTGATTCGGGCCGGGGCGCATTTCCGCGGCATCCAGGGTCGGGTGAAAAATGCAGAAGGCTTCGTGCCGTTGCGATTGTTTATTAATATCGGCCAATGACGACGCTGGCGACCATGATTCCACACTCACGGCCTGCGATTTCACAGGAGGATTTGCAAGTCACGGCCGATGTGCTTCGCTCTGGTCAGATAGCTCAAGGGCCTTGGGTTGAGCGATTTGAGCGTGAGATGGCCTCCTTTGTCGGCGTGCGGGGTGGGGTGGCAGTCAGCTCAGGGACTGCGGCGCTGGAGCTGGCGTTACGGGCGCTTAGGATTGGAACGGGCGACGAAGTAATCATGCCGAGTTATGTGTGTGCCGCGCCCTGGCTTGCGACGCAACGAGTCGGGGCACAGGCGAGGCTTGTCGACATTGATGTGAATACGTTCAATATCGATCCACTTGCAGCCCGTCTGGCGGTGACGAAGAAAACACGTGCGATCATTGTCCCACATCTATTCGGCCTGCCGGCCGATCTGACTGCGCTGGAGCGGCTGGGGATTCCATTGATTGAGGATTGTGCTCAGACGTTAGGGGTAACAGAGCAGGGTCGCCGTGTTGGCACGGTTGGGCGGCTCACCATCTGTTCCTTTTATGCGACGAAGATGTTGTGTGGTGGAGAAGGTGGGATGGTGTTGTCGAATGACGCGTCGTTGCTCGAACGAATCACATCGCTGCGTGAATATGATGGCGCAGCAACCTTAGATCCATCTTCCTTCAATCTCAAGCTTACCGACTTGCAAGCCGCGCTCGGGCTCTCTCAGTTAGGGCGGTTCTCTGCCTTTCACGGACGGCGCTCACTCCTCGCTGCAGCGTATCGTGACACGCTTTCTTCTAAGACTGCCGTCTGTCCGACCGTGCCCCATGGTAGAACGCATGGTTACTATAGATTTGTAATCAGGCTGCCACATGCACAGACCGCCTCTGGTGGTCTCGCGATGATGATCAGCCGGTTGGATCAGCAGGGGATTCACTGTCGTCAGCCTGTTTTCCGCCCGCTTCACCGTTATCTTGATCAGCCAGGTTTCCCCCATAGCGATGAAGCGGACCGAACAGCACTGTCAATTCCGCTCTATCCCGATCTCACAGACGATGAAGTTCTGCAGATTCAGCGATCATTGGTGCAGGTACTTTCATGAAGGCTATCGATATAGAGATTTCACCCTTTGCGTTGCGTAGCAGCCGGCGTTGGCTGACACCGATTGCCCTGGGGGCTCTGCTGGGTGTGGTGGCTTTAGCGGTTCCCATGGTCCGTCAATTCTTTGTATTCGAAGGTCTTCGGTGGCTCTATATCCTCCTCTTCGCTTTTCTTGGCGCCGGCGCATTGACACCGTTCATGGCACATCTCAGCCATCAGTGGGGGTTGGTCGATCAACCGTCCGCGCGTAAAATCCATGCGCATCCTACTCCTAGGCTCGGTGGTGTCGCTGTCTTTCTAGGATTCCTCGGTTCGGTCCTGTTGAATTCAATCCTGCCGGACTGGATGATCGGAATCCTTGCAGCGGGGTCGCTGCTGTTGGTGGTCGGCGTGATCGACGATGTATGTGAACTGCCCGCATGGTCCAAGCTGGTTGCTCAACTGGCGGCGGCGGGGATTGTCATTGCAACGGGCAAGGTTCTGACGCTGTTTCCAAGTGGCTCAGTTGGCGATGTGGCGAATGTCATGCTGACGTTGCTCTGGATCGTCGGGATCACGAATGCCTTTAATTTTTTCGACGGCATGGATGGGCTGGCCACAGGTTTGGCCATTCTGATCGCTGGATTTATGGGCGCGGTGGCGTTTGAAACGAATCAGTCGGGATTGGGCTGGCTCGCCATTGCCGTCATTGGCGCAGGGGTAGGGTTTCTTCCGTATAATTTTCGAGGACGTAAGCCTGCTGTCATTTTTCTTGGAGATGGGGGGGCAACCTTCCTGGGATTCACACTGGCCTGTCTCGCCGTGAAAGGGAATTGGGCGGATCATAGTCCAATCGTCTCGTTCAGCAACCCGCTCCTCATCTTCGGCGTGCTCATCTACGATATGATCCACATCACCGTGGAACGGGTCGCGACAGGGAAAGTGCACTCCATCAAGGAGTGGCTCGACTACGTGGGGAAAGACCACCTTCATCATCGGTTGGAACGTGCCTTGGGGTCTCGCCAAGCCAGTGTCGCAGTGATCTGTTTGATGACCATTTGCCTCGGGCTCGCGGCGTTAGCGCTCCGTCATGCCGAAACCACTGAAGCGCTGTTACTGTTGCTACAGGCGGCCTTGATTGTGGTCATTATCACGATATTGGAATGGAGCGGTCGCCAGAAGCACTAACCCCTTGCACTGTGCCGCAGTTCCCGCTACAAAATCCCTCCATGGTTCCTACTGTTGAATGGAAAGATGGCGCTGTACGACTACTTGACCAGAGCCGGTTACCGGAGTCCGTCGAGTTTCTAGACTGCCGTGACTATCAGACTGTTGCCGATGCGATTCGTCAGCTCAAAGTCAGAGGGGCGCCGGCGATCGGTGTGACGGCGGCGATGGGGGTTGCACTGGGTGCTCAGATCGTCATCTCTCCCGACTACGAGTCCTTCGCCAGGCAGGTGCACACGATCTGCGATCATCTGGCGGCGACCAGGCCGACGGCGGTCAATCTGTTTTGGGCCATCGAGCGGATGAAACACCTGCTCGCCTCCTTACGTGGGGAGCCGATTGCATTCATCAAGACTGCGCTACTGAAGGAATCCCAAGTCATTCTGGATGAAGATATTGCGCTCTGTAAGGCCATGGGGAAACACGGTGCAGATCTGATCGCAAGCGGCCAAACGATCCTGACCCATTGCAATGCCGGTGCGCTGGCAACAGCAGGCTATGGCACGGCACTGGGGGTCATTCGCGCGGCGTGGGAGCAGGGAAAGCAGATCCAGGTCATTGCTGACGAAACCCGGCCGGTCTTGCAAGGCGCGCGCCTTACGGCCTGGGAGTTGATGGAAGACAAGATTCCTGTGACGCTTATCACAGACAATATGGCCGGGGCACTCATGCGGCAGGGGAAGATCCACCTCTGTATCGTGGGGGCCGATCGGATTGCGGCCAATGGAGACGTGGCAAATAAAATCGGTACCTATTCAGTGGCCGTCCTGGCGAGAGCCCACGGGATCCCCTTTTATGTAGCAGCGCCCTATTCCACGATCGATTTGAAGACTAAAACAGGAGCGGATATTCCGATCGAACAACGGAATCCTTCAGAAGTCACGACCATCCATGGTAGCCATCCCGTGGCACCCAAAGGTGTCCCCGTCTACAATCCGGCTTTCGACGTGACCCCGGCGGAATGGATCACCGGTATCATCACCGAACGAGGCGTCTTCAAGCCAGGTGATCTCGCGGCACAGTTTCAGCTGTAGCCCATCGCCGTAAGACGAAGACGTTCTACTTTTATGATGACCCAGCTATCGCAGTGGAGGGCAACAGAATGACTATTCCCACGCCAACCTGGCTCCCATAGTGTGCTGATCTCGAACTGCATCTTGCTTTCCATGAAAAACGTCACGACGGGCGTGAATGTGATGGGGTAGATAAATGCGTCTATCACGTCACCCTCTTGTGTCCATCCTCGTGCAGCGTTTATCATGACGCCCGCCCGTACCACGCATCTATTTACCAGGAGTCTGACGTATGAAGAAGCGAACGCCCACGGCCCCCATTCAGTCTTCATCCACCACCCGTCTTGAACGTGACAGCATGGGCGAGCTGGCTGTGCCGGCGACCGCCTATTATGGTGTGCAAACCGCCCGCGCCATTGAGAACTTTCCCATCAGTTCGCTGCGCTTCCCGCGCGCCATGATTCGGGCCTTGGGCCGGATCAAACGGGCCGCAGCCACCGTCAATCAGTCCCTGAGCCTCCTCGACAAGGCCACCGCCCGTGCCATTACGCAGGCCGCGACCGACGTGATCGAAGGCCGACTCGATGCGGAATTCCCCGTGGATATCTTTCAAACAGGGTCAGGCACTTCGACAAACATGAATACCAACGAGGTGATCTCCAATCGGGCCACCGAACTGTTAGGGGGCACACGCGGCAGTAAGCTGGTGCACCCCAATGATCACGTGAATCTTGGCCAATCCAGCAACGACGTCATTCCCACGGCCATTCACATTGCCGCCGGAGAACTGATCCAACAGCAGCTCATTCCGGCCCTCACCGGCTTACAGAAATCGTTGACACGCAAAGCGAAAGAATTCGATCGGATCGTCAAGATCGGACGTACCCATTTACAAGATGCGACGCCGGTGCGATTGGGGCAGGAATTCGGTGGATATGCCCGGCAGATTGAATTGGGGATTCAGCGGGTGAAACAGGCCCAAGCGGCCCTCAGCGAAGTGGCGCTGGGTGGCACCGCCGTCGGCACCGGGCTCAATTGCCATCCGAAGTTCTCCGCCAAGGTCCTGGCCCTCATTTCCAAGGAGACCGGCTGTACCTTTCTCGAAGCCGGAAACCACTTTGAAGCGCAGTCCGCGCAGGATTCACTGGTGGAGACGAGCGGCGCGCTCAAGACCCTGGCCGTCAGTCTGATGAAGATCGCCAACGACATCCGCTGGTTGGGCTCCGGCCCCCGCTGCGGGCTAGGGGAGATCAATCTCCCGGAGACCCAACCAGGCTCCTCCATCATGCCGGGCAAGGTGAACCCGGTCATTGCGGAATCGGTGACGATGGTCTGCGCGCAAGTCATCGGGAACGATGTCACGATTACCGTGGGTGGGCAGGCGGCTAACTTCGAACTGATCGTAATGCTGCCGGTCATGGCCTATAACCTGTTCCAATCGATTGAACTGCTCTCCACCGCCTCTGCGAACTTTGCGACCAAGTGCATTGATGGGATTACTGCCAACGAGGCACGGTGCAAGAGTCTGATCGAGGAGAGCCTGGCGATGTGTACCGCGCTGGCCCCGGAGATCGGCTACGACGCGGCGGCGAGGCTGGCTAAGGAGGCGTATAAGTCAGGCAAGACCGTGCGTCAGATCGCCCAAGAACAGAACGTCCTCTCAGAAAAGCGGCTCGCCGCGTTGCTCGATCCCTGGCGTATGACCGAACCGGGCGGCCCGGTCGGCAGCGCGGGAGGATAGAAGGGCGCGGCTCACAGTGCCCACTGCCAACAGAAGCAGTGGGCGGATCGGTGTATCCACGTTCCTTTCCCGACAACTCCTTAGCTGGTCTATTCGATTCGGTGGTGAATCCAATTCGATTCACCTCGAACACACTCCATCCTTCTCGGGCTACTTTCCACAGGAGAAATTCTTGAAAAAATCGTAGGAAACGACCGACGGCATGTGCATGTTCTGTTGGGCACGCAGTTTGCTGTGTGGCTGGATGTCAGATTTCTAGATTGCTCAAGAATGTCATAGAGAGAGTATTTACATTAACTCACCTAAGATTTTTGTTTACTAAGTAGAGCTGCTTTAGTATAAAACGGCTCTCATGGCAGTTATGCGCCGATTGGGCTCACTGACGGATGTACTCGACCTATGTGTCTCGCTAGTTCGAACATGAGCAAACAGGCATTACGTTCCCAGCGATCGTGCCTGGCGCTTTTCCTGAGCCTGATGTTCTTCGCTGGACTGGCCGGGTGCGGACAGGCTTCGTCTGACAATGCGCAGAGCATTGGGCCGCGTGCAAGTGTGAGTGGGCCAGCGGCACAAGGCGCAGGGCAAGGGAGAAAAACAGACGCTGCTCCTATCCCGTCAGGAAACGGAGCAGGTTCTGTATCGGGACGCGGGACAATCCCCGGAGACAATAGTATCGTCCAGGAGAACAAATTGACCAAGTCTGCAGATACAAGCGATGTTGAGACCGATGGGCAGAACAAGGTGGCTATTCCAGGCATACCAGAGTCGATAGCCAAGGACCTCGACTCGCCGGATGTCCATGTACGGCTTCGCGCGCTGGATCGATGGGCAAAGCAGGGAATCACGGCGCTACCGGATTCGGTGATCGCGGCGCTGGAAGACGAGAATGAAGATGTGCGGACAAAGGCGACGGAGATCATCGAGCGATACTGGAAAGTCGAGCAGGCGCAAGGGCGAGACTGAATAGGAAACATCCGAGAGCGGTACCCTAACAGCAAAGAGCGACGTGCAGTTAACCGGTCATGCAAAGCAGTCAGAAAGGAGGCATAACGTCAAGTCCTATGAGCGTCTGGCAGTTCAGGTGCGTTCAGGTCCATAACTAAATACGCGTGTTTGTTTAAGGAGGCCCTACATGAAGTACTTGCAAGTAGCCCTGTTAATGACGGGACTGATGCTTGGCGCGAGAGATCTCGCTCTCGCCGAACAAGCAACCGTGAATTTTGATGTCACTGATATCCCAGGGTATTGGTTCGATACGGGCAATCAAATTGTGGGGACCCGCTCCCTGGCCATTATTAACCCAGGCGACAAGGTGACGTTTACCCAGAATGACCCAGTTCGCGGGCGCACCTCAGAAAGTCTGCACACCGTCACGAGCCTGATTTTCCCAGCGGCAGCAGTCGACAGCGAAAAGCTTGACCAGTCCGCGGCAAATTTCGACAATTTTCACGTGACTCTGAAGACTCCTGGCTTGTATGTGTTTGTGTGCAAGGTCCATCCCTACATGCTCGGCGGTGTCATCGTTGACGATCCTAACACGACAACGGTGAATAAGAAGGGGGAAACAGTCCCGGCATTTGATATCGGTAATGCCCAAGGCGGCGCCAATGATCTCCACCTAGAAGGGGTCGGAGACTTTCCCAGCAATTCAAATCTGGGGCTTCGGTTGCTGCGCGCATTTTTCGTTGTGACCAGTCCGTCGAATTGGAAAGACTACACTAAGGTGGGCCTCCCCTATAAGCCGGCCTATCCTCCTGTGCCTGTCGCCTTAACTGGCGGCGCTGTTGTCCAAGATTTAAATGAGGCCCTCCAAACCACGTTTGATGGTGAAACCATCCCACCTCCGAAGAGACCCCGCATCAATGGAGTTGGAGAAGTCTGGGTCGATAGCCAATATGAGTTGACTGACAGGAAAGGGCCAAAGTTCCCTGGCACGATCAGCGTGGTGGAAGTCGGTTCCTTCTTCCCCGATCGCAATTGGAAGGTCAAAAGAAAGATCGCACTGCCGCATCAGAAGATGAACAACGGCCACAACATGTGGGCCAGCCATAATCAACGACAGATTTATCAGACGGAATGGCATGGCGCGAGCCTCTTCGTGATCGATCGTCTCACGGGCCGTTTCATGCAGGAGATCAATGTCGGCGAGGATCCAGCCCATGTCATGACGCGGGTCGACACACAACAAGTGCATGTGTCGCTCAATGGAGAAGATGGTGTGATGGAGCTGGACCGGAATAGGTGGGGCTTTCTCCGTCCCCATCGTGTCATCTCGATGCAAGATCCAGATCCAAATAAGAAGTCAGATCCAACTCAACCCCATGCCCATTGGATGGGGTTCGATGGTAAGACTATGGCCACACCCAACGCCAATACGGCTGACTCGTCCCTATTCGATTTCGAGAAGGACGAGGTTGTCTCGAAACTCTTTACAGGCGGATTGCCTATTGCGGCAGCGATGATGCCGGACTCGAGCAAGTATTATGTGTCTAACTACTTGTCGCATACGACGTCCGTGATCGATATGAAGGCCAATCCTCCGGTGAAGATCAAGGACATCAACTTGCTTCAAAACTATAACCCGATTACAGGGGCTGTCGGTGGTAATGGGGCAATCGGTGGATTGCCGATTCAAACCCCTGTGAGCCCAGACGGAAAATTTGTGATCACGGGGAATACCTTGACCGGTACGATTACCATCATCGACACCAAGACGGACACCCTGGTGAAGAGCCTCATCTGTGATCCAGGATGCCATGGTGTGAACTTCGGAGCCAAGCGAGGTGGCGGGTACTATGCCTATGTCACTAGTAAGTTTGCCAACCGCCTGATCGTCTTGGACTACGATCCAAACCGGGATGGCGATGCGTCCGACGCGGAGATTGCCGGCTGGGTGGTTCTTGACAATGACAACGTCTCGAAAGATGATGCAATCACCAAGGTAGAGGGCAATCGAGGCCAAGGTGGCCAGGGTGTGCTCCCAGTCCCCAATGTCTATAACGGTTGGGTGCAGAAACTTCCTGCCATCTGGAAGGTCCAGTTGACACACGCGCAGAGGCACCCGTTCCCACAAGCTGAGAATGCGGATGCGGATGCTCATGACGATGACCATGAGTAGAATGGTCTGATCTCTCTAGCTGCACAGTACGGACCCGGTGCGATGGCTCAACACCGTCGTACCGGGTCCTCTGGTTTTTGTGAGTTGAATCAAACAGAGTGCTGGCCAAGAAAAATGGAAGTAATATCGAAAGGTCTTGTAGGCTGTTTGTATTGACAAGGCTTTCTATCGCGGGTAGTTTGGGGCCTTCAGTTTGATATCAGCAAGTTTATACCCAGGACAACGTTCAGGACTGAACCGCGATGCAACCGATGCTGACGCAGCGCATCATTTTCACACTATCTGAATGGTATGGGGACATGCGTCCATCACAACCACGCTTGGTGATGCTCTTAAGCATGATGGTCCTTATGGGGTTGGCTGGATGTGGACAGACTTCGTCCGACAACCCACCGAATCTTGGGCCACGGGCGAGCGTGGGGGCACCGCCTGTTTCCAAGCCGAGTCCATCCACAGGCAACAACTCAGTGACTCCAGTTCCCTCAACGGCAAACCCCACTCCTCTTGCCTTAGGAAAGGCAACAGGTGGCGCATCAGGGAAAGAGGCAGGCGCAGGGGAGGGCAGTTCCCACGAGGTTCCTATCCCGCCTTCAAAAGCGGAAGACATGCCGGGGGCCCTGGTTGTGCCGGCATGGATAGCCAAAGAACTCGACTCACCGGATGTGAATGCCCGGCTTCGTGCCTTGGATACATGGGCACTGTCAGCGCCATCAGGCGCGATTGATCCGTTGATCCTAGCCCTCGAGGATAAGGATGAACGAGTCCAGGTACGGGCGATGGAATTGATTGAGCAGGACCAGGGACGAGGCCCTCGGGCAGAACAGTTTAACGAAGGAGCGGAAGACGCAAACGAGATACAAGAGTCTGGCGATACTGAAGTTGTCGGGGAAGGAGCCGCGGTTGGTCCATCAAATAAATGAATTAATTCAAGAGATCGTTCAGAGCCAACCTAGAAATCCCTCACGCCCAGCACCCTGAATTCCAATCCCCCATAGATTGTTGCGCGAGATCTTGATTGGACAGGGTTGCCCTTTCGCTTTGACACCACAAAACACGCTATGTTAAAGTCCGCGGAACTGTTGATGTTCTAGGCTTTTTCATTCATTTCTCTTGGGACATTTTGTATGAATACACAGGACAAACATGTGATCATTGTGGCCGGTGCCGGACCAGCAGGAATGGCAGCGGCGAGTTCGCTTTCGAAGGCAGGCCATGAGGTCATTATTCTGAATCGGGACATCAAGTTTGGCGGGCTGGCTGAATATGGGATCTTTCCCTCAAAGCTTAAGCTCCGTGGCGGGCTCAAAAAGCAGTACTGGGAATTACTCGAACGATCGAACGTCCACTATTTCGGTAATATCTCAATCGGTAATGGGAAAGACTTAACCGTTGATGAGGTGCGAAAGCTTGGCGCCAGCGCGGTCGTATTTTCTATCGGCGCACAGGGGACCAAGGCGATCGGCGTGGAAGGGGATTCGGCCCAAGGAGTCTTTCACGCAAAGGATGTGGTGTACCATTTCAATCGATTGCCAGGATTCGGGGATCGCCCGTTCGACATGGGCAAGCATGTGGCCGTGATCGGTGCCGGCGATGTCATGGTCGATATCGCACACTGGCTGGTTCGCTACAAGAAAGTTGAGCGGGTAACAGCGATCGTGCGGCGTGGGCCTGCCGAGCGAAAGTACAATCCGAAAGAAATCCGTGCAGTGTGCGCTAATATGGATGTGGAGGGGATCACCAATGAGGTGGATCGGATCAAGGATCGCCTTGCCGCAGTCGGCCAAAATGCCGGCGAGGTGCTGAAGGGCCTGACCGATGAGTTTACAAAATGCGAGCCGAAAGTTAGTGACGCGAGTATGGGCTTCAAGTTCCTTGCGTCTCCCAGGCGTATTCTCGTCGATGGAAACAATCGCGTGCGGGGCTTGGAGATGGAAGACAACAAACTTGATCCGAAGGGCGAGGACACCGTGGCGGTCGGACTGAAACAATATTATGAATTTTCTTGTGACTCCGTGGTGTTTGCCGTCGGGGATAAAGTTGATGAGACGGTTGGATTGCCTTATAAGAGCGGCATGTTCGTCACAAGTCCCAACAAGACCGGGAATGATCCGGATGATGCACTCTTCCAAGCCTATGATGAAACCACACAGACAGTCATCGACGGGGTATTTCTCGCTGGATGGGCCCGCAAAGCGAGTGAGGGATTAGTGGGTATCGCGAAACGGGATGGGGATTGGTGCGCGGAAGTGGTCAATCGCTATCTTTCGACAAAATCCCCAGGGAATCATTCTGACACTAAAGTTGTCCTCGACAAGCTTGCCGCAGTGCTCACCGCTCATAAAAGCCATCCGGTCGGTGTGGAGGGACTGCGCATACTTGAATCACGAGAAAAAAGCCACTGGGGTGAAGACTGTATCGGAGAATTCAAATATGCGAGCAACCAGGACATGCTCGAACTAATTGAGCATGAGAAATCGTGACGGATCGGCCGCTGAACTCTATCCATCTCCCCATTTGAGTTTCTCTCTCAGCACATCATAGTAATTACTCTCTGGAAATCGGATCAACCGGGTCCGGTGCTCCGAGGTCTGAATGGCGATGGTATCCCCCTGCACGATCGCCACGCCTACCTGTCCATCGAGCGTCGCCATCGCACCATCATCTTTACTGGTGAGGGTCACATCGATCTCTGCATTGCCCGGCACAATTAATGGCCGATGCGTCAATGTGTGAGGGCAGATTGGCGTCAGGATCAATGACTGGACTGCCGGATCGATAATGGGACCACCCGCTGAAAGGGAGTAGGCGGTGGATCCTGTCGGGCTGCTGACGATCAACCCGTCGCCACGCAAGTTGGTCACGAATCGTCCCTGAATCGCAATTTTCAGTTCGATCATCCGAGCGAGCGTGCCCTTGCTGATGACGACATCGTTCAATACCACGCCTTGCGCGACTGTTTCTCCATGTCGGTGAATATGCGTCCGGAGCATGAGTCGCTCATCAAGGACATAGTCGTTCGCAAATACCCGTTCGAGCGAAGGATACAGGTTTTCCAGCCGAACCTCGGTTAAAAAACCGAGTCCCCCCATATTCACGCCAAGGACAGGAATACCTCTTTCCCCGGCAAGTCGCGCGGCATTGAGCATGGTGCCGTCTCCACCCAGGACCAGAAGGACATCTGCTTTGGCTGCCAAGTGGGTATTTTGATATCCCCCCTGTTCACCGAGAAGATTCGCCGATGTCGTATCTAAAATCACCTCGATACTTCGAGCACGCAGCCAGGTCACAATATTCTGCAGCGTACTCTTGATCTCAGGAAATTTTGGCTTGACCAGGATTCCGATGCTTTTACTTTTCATTTGATGCAACCCTGTTGTGGGGCGGTGTTGAGAGCCCTAAAAACGTGTGCGATTGTATCGGGAGGGTTCTTTTGAAGTCAACGAACCGAAGCATAGCAGACCTTCTCAATTAGAAGTGATTACGTGCGTCAGGCACGGGAGTTCTCTGCCTGTGTGATTGTCTCCTAGTCTTGACACTTAAAATCCTTCTAGTTAGAATTAGGTCAGATTTTTCGAGAACTTTTGTTCCTGGAATCGCATATAGCCCAGCTACAAGGAGGCAGGATGTTCGAACGATTTACGGATAAGGGTCGGAAGATCATCATCCTCGCACGGGAAGAGGCTGAGCGTCATCAAAACGATTACCTCGGAACGGAACACCTGGTCTTGGCCATCCTCCGTGAATCTGACGGAATTGCCCTGATGATCCTGAAAAAGATGGGACTTTCGACCGAACAAGTTCGATTGGAAATTGAGCGGAACTTGCCCGGCGGAGGGACCACCATGACCTTTGGTGAAATCCCCTTCAGTCCGCGGGTCAAGAAGGTGATTGAATATGGGGTTGAAGAAGCTCGTCTTCTTGGACATAACCACATCGGCAGCGAGCACCTGTTATTGGGCCTTCTCCGGGAAGAGGAGGGGATTGGCGGAAAGATTCTTCGCAGCTTAGGGGCCAATCTTTTGACCGCCCGTCAACTCACCGTGACGTTCTTGCGGAAGTCTGCTCCTCGCGAGCGTGATCGGAAGAGCAACACCCCGGCACTTGATGAGTTCGGTCGGGATCTGACCCAACTTGCCCAGGCAGGGCAACTAGACCCAGTCATCGGTCGAGCTGATGAAATTGAGCGGGTGCTTCAGATTCTAAGCCGCCGATCGAAAAACAATCCCGTGCTCATCGGGGAAGCCGGCGTTGGTAAGACGGCCATTGTCGAAGGGCTGGCCCAACGAATCATCCAGTCCGAAGTGCCCGATAACCTTCTTTCTCGACGTGTCATAGCCCTCGACCTTGGCTCATTGGTTGCTGGAACGAAGTATCGCGGCCAATTTGAAGAACGGCTGAAAGTTGTGATGAAGGAGATCGTGCAGGCCGGGAATATCATTGTCTTTATCGATGAACTCCATACCTTGGTTGGCGCAGGGGCGGCGGAGGGGTCGATAGACGCCTCGAATATGCTCAAGCCGGCGCTGTCACGCGGAGAAATTCAATGTATTGGCGCCACGACTCTCGATGAATACCGAAAGCATATTGAGAAAGATGGAGCGCTCAAGCGACGGTTTCAGCCGATTCACGTCCAGCCGCCGAGCATCGACGAAACGGTGCTGATTATTCAAGGGCTGCGCGATCGGTACGAAGAACATCACGGTGTCGAAATATCTGAAGAGGCCATCCTTGAAGCAGTCAAGTTATCTGATCGCTATATTAGCGACCGTTTTCTCCCAGATAAGGCAATCGATTTGATTGACGAAACTGGATCCCGCGCAAAGTTGCAGACCTATGCCTTACCATCGGAACTGAAGGCGATGGAGCAAGAGTTGAAAAAAGTTTCTCGCGATAAGGAATTGGCTATTTCGATGCAAAACTTCGAAGAAGCTGTTCGTCACCGCGAGGAAGAAGAACGGTTACGCAAGCTCCTCGATGAATCCAAGCGCGAGTGGAAGAAGAACCAGGAAAAAAATAAACCGACGATCGGAAAAGAAGAGGTGGCCTATGTCGTCTCTAAAATGACGGGCATTCCGCTCTTCAAGCTCGAAGAAGAAGAATCCAACAAATTACTTCGCATGGAGGAATTCCTCCATAAGCGAGTGATTGGACAAAACGAGGCGATTTCTGCAGTGGCCCGCGCTATTCGACGGTCACGCGCCGGACTGAAAGAAGCGAAGAAGCCTATCGGCTCGTTTATTTTCCTAGGACCCACAGGGGTAGGGAAGACCGAACTGGCAAGGACGCTAGCCGAGTTTCTCTTTAACAGCGAAGACTCGCTCATTCGGATCGACATGTCAGAATATCAGGAAAAGTTCACCAGCTCACGGCTCTTCGGCGCCCCTCCTGGGTATGTGGGATATGAAGAGGGCGGCCAATTGACCGAGCGAGTCAGGCGCCGGCCCTACTCAGTCGTCCTGTTCGACGAGATCGAAAAAGCCCATCCTGATGTATTCAATATCCTACTTCAAGTATTAGACGATGGGGTGTTGACCGATAGCCTTGGGCGCAAAGTCGATTTCAAAAATTGCGTGATCATCATGACGTCCAATATCGGGACCAAGATGATCCAGAAGGGCGTTTCGCTTGGATTTCAGAGCACGGAAGGCGATCAAGAGCGCCACAAAAAAGAAGAAGTGTTGGGTGAATTACGCCGTTCATTCAGCCCGGAATTCCTCAATCGGATTGACGAGATCGTGGTCTTCCACCAGTTGGACAAAACACATCTTGCTAATATTCTCGACATCCTCTTAGGAGAGCTCAACGTCCGTCTGCTCGAAAAAGGCGTCGAGATTGAGGTTGAGGACGATGTTAAGCAATGGTTGATTAAAGAGGGTTATGATCCGCTGTACGGGGCCAGACCGATGCGCAGGACGATTCAGCGCGCGATCGGCGATCCGCTCTCCGAAGAAATGATTCGAGGACGGTTCAAGGAATCCCGGAAGATCCGTGTCGTGCTTCGCGACGGAGCTCCTGCTTTTATCGAACAGGAAGCGATGGCGGGCGTGTAATATCTCCAGCGCGATACCTGCGCAAGGCCATGGTGGAATGTACGCACGGCCCTTGTGGCGCTAGTGGCCACAAGGGCCGTATTATTTTACCACTCACAGAATCGGGAAATGGCAAGCGGTCGCAGTGGCGTAATTGTCGAAGGTGATAGCATGACAGCAGTTGAACTGCCTGCAGCAACCTGGGTGCCAGGGCCTGTCCTGGGCATTGAGACATCATGCGATGAAACAGCCGCATCGGTACTGGCCGCAGACGGCTCAGTCCTCTCAAACATGATTGCCTCACAACATGCGGTGCACCGTCGATTTGGCGGCGTCGTTCCTGAACTCGCTTCCCGTGCGCATGTTGAATCGATTGAAGAGGTGTCATCGGAGGCCGTACAACAATCCGGCCTAGCATGGTCGGATCTCACAGGAATCGCCGTGACGCAAGGACCGGGTTTAGCCGGCGCTCTGCTTGTCGGAGTCAACTATGCCAAGGCCCTTGCCTATGTCCTAAATATTCCCATGGCCTGCGTGAGCCACCTTGAAGGCCACATTGCCTCCGCTTGGCTGAAAGATCCGACATTCCCATTACCCTGTGTTGTTCTGGTCGTATCCGGGGGGCATACCCATCTCTATTACAAAGAGGTGAGTGGATACTATCGTCTCCTGGGCGCTACAAGGGATGATGCAGCAGGGGAGGCGTTTGACAAGGGCGCTCAGTTACTTGGGCTGGAGTATCCTGGTGGCCCAGCCATTGATCGCGTAGCTCGCCAGGGAAACCCAGAGGCGATTGTGTTTCCCCGGTCGTATCTAAAAGGTAGGAGTCTTGACTTTAGTTTCAGCGGTTTAAAAACAGCCTTGCTATACAAACTTCAATCCATACCCGAACACTCCCGAGCGGCACAGGCTGCTGACTTGGCGGCCAGCTATCAAGAAGCGATTGTGGACGTCTTGGTTCACAAAGCTTTTGCTGCGATTCGGGCATCTGGCGCACATGCCTTGGCCGTTGTCGGAGGGGTGTCGGCCAATTCTCGATTACGTGCACTGCTCCAACAACGAGCGGTGTCCGAAGGCCTACAGCTCAGTCTACCTCCGTTAGCCTACTGTACCGATAACGCCGCAATGATTGCAGCAGCAGGACGGCAAGCCCTTCTGGCAGGTCTCCGCGCTCCGTTAGACATCGATGCCCGAGCCTCACTGGTTACATCATTCGCACGCATGATGTAATCGACGACCAAAAGGACACGACGCCCATTCCAGAAATCCACGGACAGGTTCTTGGTCTCCGCGCCGGCCAGCTTGCTATGCTTGAGCGGTTGTATCGCCGCCGGATGTCCGCAGATGAAGTGTTATCGCCCGAAGCGGCAAAAACTCTCGCCCAATTTACGCATGAAATTCGGCGGCCGATAGGTCTGGTCATAACCAGGCGTGGAGCGGTGCAAGATGTTCTGGTCGGGTCCGGGACCGAGCCCTCACCAACGACCCTGACCGCTTTTCGAGCGAGCCCGCGGTCGTTGCGAGGTCTTCGGTTGATCCGGTCGCATCCGAAGGAGCAGCCTCTGACTCAAGAGGACCTCACGCTGTTGGGCTTGCTTCGACTCGACATGATCGGAACGATGACAGTCACTCCTAAAGGCGAGCCAGGGCTGCTTTCCTTGGCCCATCTGAATCCACCCAGTCCGAAGGGGGAGCTCTATACCATCTTGAAGCCCACGTTGGTCCATCTATGCCCGGTGAATTTCAACACATTCATTCGCGAACTGGAGGCAGATCTTCAACATCAGAGCGGATCTCATACGATGGCTCAAAAGCCCACAGCTATTCTTGTGAGTGCCTCGCCTCAGAACAAGGCGGACCAAGAGGAACGTCTTGTCGAATTAGCCGAACTGGCTTCTTCAGCAGACCTCACGGTGATCGATCGGTTGGTGCAACGTACACAGAGCGGCCATCATCGATTTCAATTGGGAAGCGGCAAGCTCAAGGACGTGCTGATGCACGCGATGCAGAAAGGCGCGGACCTGCTCATTTTCGATCAAGATTTGGCTCCCGCACAACTACGAGCCATTGATGAGATCACCGACCTCACCGTGATCGATCGGACCCAGCTGATTCTCGACATCTTTGCCCAACGAGCCCATAGTCGAGAAGGTAAAGTGCAGGTCGAACTGGCACAACTCCGGTATCTACTTCCGCGTCTCTCCGGTCAGGGAACCAGCCTCTCACGTTTGGGTGGCGGCATCGGGAGCAGAGGGCCTGGCGAAACGAAGCTCGAAACAGATCGACGTCGTATCAGGGAACGCATCGACCATTTGGAGCGAGAGATCGAGGGATTTGCCCGTCACCAAGATCAGCGGCGATCGCGTCGCGTTCGGCAGGCCTTTCCAATCCTCTCCATCGTGGGTTATACGAATGCCGGTAAATCGACCTTGCTCAATGTCTTAACAAAGAGTGACGTCAGCACCGCTCCGCGCGTGTTTGAAACGCTCGATACCACGAGCCGTAGGCTGCATTTCCCGCATGGCCGTGAAGTCATTCTCACAGACACGGTGGGATTTATTCGCGATCTGCCCAAAGATCTGCTGGCAGCCTTTAGGACAACATTGGACGAGATGCGCGATGCGGATCTTCTCTTGCACGTCGTCGATGCGGGGGCGAAAGATCTCGCTGCCCACATTGCATCGGTCGAGACCGTGCTTCAAAGCCTAACCCTGGATCAGATACCACGGGTTCTTGTCTTCAATAAGTGCGACCAGCTTCCGGTCGGGCAAGCAGACGTACTCTGTCGGCGCTACAGCGCAATGGGGATTTCGGCTTTGCAGCCAGAAACGTTACCTCCGCTACTCCGGCATCTCGAAGAGCAATTGGCTGACCTTGTGCCACTGGACGGGTCGCCGAATAAATTGACGACCCAGGGGCCGACACTTGCATCTCCCCCTTAACCCGCTGCACAATCGGATATTCTGACATCAGCCATGGCAACGAAACTTCAACCATCATCGGATCCTCGAATGCGTCTTCGAGAGATTGCGAAGTCGCTTCAGCGTGCGATGCCAAGCCCGAAGATGGAACTGGATCATCGTTCTCCCTGGGAGTTGCTTGTCGCCACGATCCTCTCCGCTCAATGTACCGACCAGCGGGTGAATCAGGTCACCCCCGCTCTCTTCCAGAGGTATCGGCAGCCGGCAGCGCTGGCAGCCGCGCATCTTGCTGATGTCGAACAGATTATTCGTTCTACAGGTTTTTTTAAGAACAAGGCAAAGCATCTTGTCGCCTGCGGCAAAGCGGTAACCGAACGCTTCAGCGAACGCGTTCCGACGAACATGGAAGAGTTGATCACCTTACCGGGTGTCGGACGAAAAACCGCCAATGTCATTCTTGGAAACGCCTTCGGCCAACCCAGTATCGTCGTCGATACTCACGTCAAGCGTGTGGCGAAACGCCTTGGTCTGACCCGATCAGATACACCAGATCTGGTCGAACAGGACCTGCAGCAGCTTATACCGAGGTCTCAGTGGACAGCTGTCTCACAACGCTTGCTGCTGCACGGCCGCTATGTCTGTCTTGCTAGAAAACCCCAGTGCCGGACCTGTCCGATCTATCCGCTTTGCACCTGGAAAGAGAAAGGTTCCCAATGACTCGAAGCATGACCGGTTTCGGCCGACGACAAGCCCCATGGCAGGATGGATCCGTGACGGTGGAAATGCGTTCCGTCAACCATCGTTTCCTCGAAGTTTCCTGCCGTCTTCCCCGGCCCTTGAGCCATCTGGAAGACGTGTTTAAAAAAGCTATCCAGCAACGCTGCACCCGTGGACGCATTGACATCACCGTCACCATCCAGGCCGGCAAAGGCCGGGCTGGAAGCGTCAACCTTGACCAACCCCTCGCAAAACAGTACCATCAGGCCCTCCGTACGCTCAAAAAAACTCTGAAGCTGAGCGGTCCCATTGATCTTGCTCTCGTGGCTGGGCTTCGTGATGTGCTGTCGGTATCGGATCAACCGGCGGAAGACCCTAAGCTGGCGAAGGTGGCGCAGCAATTGATGACAGAGGCCCTATCGGACCTTGAGGGCATGCGAACACGCGAAGGCAAGGCCCTGGCAGAGGATATGGGCTCACGGATTCAGACAATTCGAGGACATCGTACACGTGTCGCAGCACGAACTCCGCTGTTGGCCCAGGAGATGTTTGTGAAAATGAAGGGGCGGGTAGAGAAGCTGTTGGGATCGGAGATTCCCGATCTTCCCCGCCTCTACCAAGAATTGGCAGTATATGCGGACCGTGGCGATATTACGGAAGAAATAGTCAGATTAGACTCGCATATGATACAGTTTGAGCAGACGCTTGACCGTGCAGAGTCCATAGGCAAAACACTTGATTTTCTGCTTCAAGAAATCGGACGGGAAGTGAATACGATAGGCTCCAAAGCGAATGATGCGGAAATCGCCGGTCACGTCGTTCAGATGAAGACTGAGCTCGAACGCATTCGTGAACAGGTCCAGAACGTCGAATGAATTTAGTCCCTACTATCAGCTCTCCGGTACCAGCATCAGGCCACCCACGTTCCTCAACGGAGAGGCGAGGGATTCTTTTCATTATCTCCGCACCATCCGGGACGGGGAAGACAACGCTGTGTAAGCAACTGACGGCGAAGCTCCCAGGGCTGTGGCATTCAATTTCCTATACCACGAGGAAGCCTCGGCCAGGCGAAGAGCATGGGCGAGAATATTTTTTCATTGAAGAGCAACCATTTCGGGAGATGATCGATCGGAATGAGTTTGTCGAGTGGGCGCATGTGTACGGACATCTCTATGGAACGCCACGGAAATCACTGACCGAGAAGATCGAGCAAGGGATGGATGTGTTATTAGAGATCGACGTACAAGGCGCCATGCAGGTGAAGAAACGATTCGAAGATTCTGTGTCGATCTTTATTCTCCCTCCCTCGATGGCCGTGCTGAAATCCCGTCTTCAGACTCGTGCCTCCGATACTGCGGAAGAGATTCAGGGGCGGCTCAACAAAGTAAAAGAAGAGGTGTGGAGTTATCGCGAATACGCGTATGTCGTCCGTAATGAAGACCTCGGTCGATCCCTTCGCGATCTGGAAAGCATCTTCTGGTCTGAACGCTTGAAGACCAAACGTTTGAATATGACATGGCTCGAAAATAATTTCATTCTTGACGATGAACAGAAAACTGAAGATCGCAAAGATCTTCCTTCACCCAAAGGAGTACCAGATCCATGAGCGACATGTTAAGAGTCTTGCCCCAATATAAAGAAGGCGAATTCGATTCACGTCACCGCTTGACGATCATCGCGGCTCAGCGGGCGAAGCACATTGTTCAGGGATCACGTCATGCCTCCTCACGCTTCACCAAAGAAACGACGATTGCCCTTGATGAAGTTCTCCGAGGGCAGGTCACTTATCTCATCGGCCAGGAAGCGCGGGATGCCATGAAAGAGTCGAAGCGCGGCAAAGAAGGCGAAATGGAGCGCATTGCCTTGATGACCGGCGACGATGCGAAAGAGATCAAGAAAGAACTGAGCGTCTATGTCGACGATTCCCCTAAAGCGCCGGTGGTGGCCGAGGGCGGGGAGTAAGAGGAGTCAGTGGTGAAGAGTTCCGATTCAATCGGCCCAACATTGATCGGGAAACGGATCGTGCTTGGCGTGACCGGCAGCATTGCAGCCTATAAAGCTGTGGCATTGCTCCGGAGCTTGATCCGTGAAGGGGCGGTTGTGCAGGTCGTGATGACGCACTCGGCCACGAAATTTGTCACCCCCCTCACGTTTGAAGTGCTCTCGGGTCATCCGGTCTCGACAGATCTGTTTGAAGCACATCAGGAAATGAAACATTTGTCATTGCCTGCGCAGGCAGATGCGATCATCATTGCGCCGGCCACCGCGAATTGTCTTGCCAAGGCAGCGTTGGGGCTGGGAGACGATCTGCTCTCGACCATGCTTCTGACGTCGCAGTGCCCGTTGATCATGGCCCCTGCCATGGATGGCGGGATGTGGACGCATCCATCTGTTCAAGAACATGTGAACACGTTGTGCGCGAGGGGAACGGCCGTTGTCACTCCAGAACTAGGTCGTATCGAGGTTGTGGCGGTGGCTACGGCTGAAGAGATGTTGCAGGTGTTATCCATGCGTCTTGCCTGGTCGACCACTGTGATTATGGCTGCGGCTGTCGCAGACTTCCGCCCCATACACCCTGCCTCGCAAAAAATCAAAAAACAGGACCAAAGAGCCGAGACACTCAACCTTGAGCGAACCACTGACATTCTGGCTTCCTTATCTGCACAACGAACTACGCAACTTCTGGTCGGCTTTGCCGCTGAGACCAGCGATCTTATCGCTCATGCACAAGCCAAGCTGACAGCAAAAGGCCTCGACCTGATCGTGGCCAACGATGTTACGAGGGAAGGATCGGGATTCGGCAGCGATCAGAACGCCGCGACATTGATCGACCGTCAGGGGATCATGACAGAACTACCCCTCATGCCAAAACGTGCGCTAGCCGATGCGATTTTGAGCCGGGCTTATGAGCTCATTCGCGCCAGACAATCCAACCAAACCCCCACCACAGTGATGGGAGGACGCTAGCATCCTATGGCTCAGAATCAGCAATCCGCCGAGAGCGCCCTGGAAATCGACCGACTGGCTGTCCAGTTAGCCAAGGATCCACGCTCCAAAGTATTTATGCCACTGGCCGAAGAGTACGGAAAAGCCGGCATGTGGCAAGAAGCTGCGGGCGTGCTCGAAGATGGTCTAATCCTGTATCCTGGCTTTATTACGGCCATGGTCGCCCTCGGACGTGTCTACGACCAGTTGGGTCAGGCCACAAAAGCCAAGGCGATTCTGGAAGAATCTGTCAGGTTAAGTCCCGATAACCTGCGGGCTCACCGAACCCTGATGAAGATTTACCAGAGCCAGGGGCTCATGGAGTCCGCGCTGCAATCCTGTTCGCTGATATTGGCCATCAACCCGCGTGATGAAGAAGCGCTCTCAATCCAATCTGCTCTGAGTGGACCACAGGCTCAGAAGAAAGAACTGGCTACGCCTGCGCCATCGGAGCTGCCGAAATCAATGAAAGGCGAACCGGAGACTGTCTCTGCTGTGCCACAGGTTGCAGCAACCACATCCACGGAGACAGCCCCAGACCCTACGGATCTGACAGGGGAGCGGCCCGCAGATCTGGAGTCAGGTTCCCCACCCGCCGAGACTGCTATGCAGTCTTCTTCAACGCCTCGTGCTGACGTCGTGGTCCAGTTAGAGTCCTGGCTGTATAGGATTCAATCCCGTCGTCACGATCGTGACTCTGTGAACGAATCACATCGCAAAGCATCCTAAGACTTTTCACAAGTTTGACCGGTCCCAGGCAGGCTGCTACAATGCCGCCCTGCTGGATCGTATGAGAGGGATTCGGACCCGCTACGTAACTTATGTGAACAGTGCGATATGCTGCGAATACGAGTCCTACACGGTCCCAATCTCAATCTCCTCGGGAGCAGAGAGCCATCCCTATATGGCACGCTTTCCCTCGAGGCTATAGACTCAGCACTCACGAAATTGGCAGTTGAGTTGGCGGTGAAAGTAGACCTGCTCCAGTCGAATAGTGAAGGAGAGTTGGTGACCTGGATTCAAGAAGCTCGGGAGGAATACGACGGGATCATTATTAATCCTGCAGCCTACACCCACACCAGCATCGCCATTCGTGACGCAATTGCTGCAGTTGGGCTGCCGACGATTGAAGTGCATCTGTCCAATATTTATCAGCGAGAAGAATTTCGTCACCGATCCTATATTTCAGGAGTCTCGATCGGACAAATTTCAGGCCTAGGCCCGACGGGCTATCTCCTTGCACTCCGGGGGCTGCACGACCATCTGACTACATCCAAAGGCGGGAAGAGCATGCCAGTGCAGACGGCATCGCGACGAGCGGTAAAAAGAACAACATCATGACGGAGCCGGTCCAACAACTGCCGACATGTACAGTTTGAAGGGAGTATCGAGTGATTTCCACGACAGATTTTCGCGGGGGTGTGCGCCTGATGGTCGATAACCAGCCTTTTTATATCGTTGAGTTTCAACATGTAAAACCGGGGAAGGGTGGAGCCTTCGTGCGCACAAAGCTCAAGAGTTATCTCTCGGGCAATGTTCTGGACCGTACCTTCAGATCAGGTGAACGGTTCGAGGAGCCTGATCTCGAAGAACGCACTATGCAATTTCTCTATGCGACTGACGATGCCTATACCTTTATGGACACAGAGACGTTCGAACAACTCACGTTCGAAAAAGGAAAGCTCGGTGGGAATGCGGACCTCTTGAAAGAAAACATGACGGTGAAGATCCTGGTATACGAACACCGCCCGATCGACGTCGAGCTCCCAAACTTTATCGAACTGAAAGTCAGCGATACGGATCCGGGTTTCCGGGGCGACACCGCCACGGGCGGCACCAAGCTCGCCACGCTTGAAACCGGTGCCACCATTAAGGTTCCGCTCTATATGGAAACTGGGACTGTGATCAGGATTGATACCCGTACTCGCGAGTATGTGGAGCGTGTTCGGTGAGCAAACCGGCTTCCAACAAGTTGAAGAAGAATAAGAAATCGGTCATCGTTTCGCAGACCGTAGCCTCGACCCAAAGTGGGGAAGGGGCGCCCTTGTTGTCAGGACAGCAGACCACACAGATTCAAGAATTGATCGATCTGCTGAAAAAGAACAGCCTGACCGAAATGGAGATCGAGCGCGAAGGCCTCAGAATCCGCGTGCGATATGAAACGGGGCTGAGAACGATGACGGCGGCGGTTCAGGAGCCTGGGAAGTCTGTCTCGACACCCGCCTCATATGCACCTGCTACGACAGGCACGCTGATCGAAGATACGACAGGCATGATCACCATCGCGTCCCCAATCGTCGGCACGTTCTATCGGTCTCCCTCGCCTGACGCAGATCCCTATGTCGAAGAAGGCGATTACGTGAAAAAGGGACAGGTCCTCTGCATCGTGGAAGCGATGAAGTTGATGAATGAAATTGAATCGGAGATGGATGGGCGGATCACGAAAATTCTGGCTGAAAGTACCAAGCCGGTGGAGTATGGCCAATCGCTCTTCCTCATCGATCCGACTGCCACATCCTAACCTCTTCCCTCGACCCACACCGGAGTACGCGCGTGTTCAAGAAGGTGCTAATAGCCAATCGGGGTGAGATCGCGCTTCGCGTGATACGCGCCTGTAAGGAACTCGGCATTCAGACCGTCGCGATCTGCTCAGAAGCCGATGCATCGAGCCTACATGTGCGTGCCGCGGACGAGAAGGTCTGCGTCGGACCTGCGGACGCGGCGCTCAGCTACCGGAATATCCCCAATGTGCTGAGTGCAGCTGAGATTACCGGAGCAGACGCCATCCATCCCGGCTACGGGTTCCTTTCAGAGAATGCCCACTTTGCTGAAGTCTGTGAATCCATCGGTGTGAAATTCATCGGTCCCTCGTCGGAACATATCGCGCTGCTTGGCGATAAAGCCAAAGCTCGTGAGATCGTTGCCGGCAGAGGTTTACCTGTCACGCCAGGCAGTCCTGGTGAATTGAAGAGCGAACAGGGAGCCCTCGAAGCCGCCGACAAAGTCGGGTATCCCGTGATTATCAAGGCCTCAGCCGGTGGGGGAGGACGCGGCATGCGCGTCGTCAACAAAGCCGAGGATCTTGCTCGGGCGTTTCAAGCTGCGCAGGCGGAAGCGAAGACCACCTTTGGCAACGACGCCGTCTATCTCGAACGATATTTTCTCGAGCCCCGCCATATCGAAGTGCAGATTGTTGCCGACCATCGTGGCCATGTTGTGCATCTTGGCGAGCGGGATTGCTCGATCCAGCGTCGGCACCAGAAATTGCTTGAAGAAACGCCGTCTCCTGCCGTCAATGAGAAGCTCCGCCGGGAGATCTGCCGCGTCGCCGTCGAAGCCGTGAAAGCGGTTCACTACCGGAATGTTGGGACTGTCGAGTTCCTGCTCGACAAGGATCACAACTTCTTCTTCATGGAAGTGAATACCCGTATCCAGGTCGAGCATGCCATTACCGAAATGGTGACCGGCATCGACCTCATTAAAGAGCAAATCAGGCTCGCCGACGGACACTCGCTCTCGTTCAAACAACAAGACATCAAGCTCAACGGGCACAGTCTTGAATGCCGGATCAACGCTGAAGACCCTGAAAAGTTTACGCCATGTCCCGGCATGATCACTAAATACAGCGCGCCTGGCGGATTCGGTGTGCGCGTCGACTCGGCGATGGAACCGAACATGATGGTTGTTCCATTCTATGATTCGATGATCGCCAAAGTCATCACCCATGGCCGGGACCGGCAGGAATCTATCGCTCGCATGCGTCGGGCCCTCGACGAATTTGTGATTGAAGGCATCAAGACGACCATCCCGCTGCACAAGCGCATCCTCAACGACCCCGACTTCCAAAAAGGCCACGTCTCAACCAGTTTTCTCGAACGTTTCCTTACCAGCTAACCCAGTCCGACCTCTGTCCGACAGCGATTTCACGAATCCCACTGTTTCCCAACATGCAGTTGTACGGGTCGTGCTTTCTGCCGGTGTCTCATGGCGACGTGTGATGATGCCTATTCAAGGGCAGAATATTTCTCATCACCCCATATTGGGAGATGCAGTTCAAGTATGCACTGAACGAAAACGCGCGCGAGAATCGACATGCGTGGAATAAGAAAGAATCGATCCGTCAAGCCACAAAATATAGGGGCTCGATAGGGCAGGCCACAATGCCTAATTATTAGGCAAACAGCTACAAGGTCTTTCAGCGGCGGCCTTTTCAACGAAACAACCCCCTCATCCACAGAGTTACCCACAGAAGCTGGGGAACAGATGGTGTGTCACATGTAGGAGTAATGCAGGTAGGTTCGATTGATCTGGCCTGTGCGGTGTATCTGATTGATTTGTAGGTCGCACTTATGAGGCGGACATGTCACAGGCAATACAACGGTCTTCTTCAGTGGACTTATGCTCGACATTCTGTGTGCGCGAGTCTCATATTTTATTTCACAGGCTTATCCGACCCCTTCTCGGTGATCTTCTTGATTGCCTTTCCAACCGCAGACCCGAATTTGGGAATCTCCTTCTCGATATTATTGGCGGCGCTTTTCAACCCTCGTCCGAGGTCATCTACCGTGAGGCCCTTACCGTCCCCTGTCTTATGATTATCGGGAGAGGCCGATGAGGCTGCTGCCGCAGCCTGTGAAAACCCTACGACCAAAAAAGCCACGATACTGATGATGGTTCTGTACATACGCCGCCTCCCTGTTTCTGAAACTATACCATGATGGGCTGACATTCCTGAAGGAAGAGTGCAAGGCGCATTCTAGTTCTGATTCAGAACGTCACGTGCTTTCTCGTGGGGAAAGGGGTATTCTTCCGCGAACCACTATGCAGGCACCATCACGCTGGATTCCTCTGCCGCTCTACGCGCAAGTGCTCATTGCCGTGGCCTGTGGCGCGCTGCTTGGAGCAGCCTTTGGTCAGGAGCCCTATCTGGGCGGCCTGCGCAACGAGGATCTTGGCTGGCTCGGTCTGCTCGTCGTGACGCTGCTCAAGACCCTCGCCATCCCGCTGATTTTCTTTGCGATCCTCGACGCCCTTATCCGCACAAGCCTCCCGCTACGCCAGGGAATAAAACTCCTTGGCATCTGCCTCGTCAACGTCTCCGTAGCCATGACCATTGGTCTTGTGATCATGAACACCTGGCAGCCAGGCTTAGCCTGGCATGGCCACGTTGATGAATTGCTGAACTTCGTACCAATCCCCAAGTTATCGACGGGCGCCCCAGCGACTGTGCAAACCGGTGCACAGAGTCCGATCGAATACCTCGCGTCCTATATTCCCAGCACCATCATGACGCCGTTTTCGAGCGGCAATATCATCGGCGTTGTCCTTCTTGCCCTGTGCCTCGGTGCCATCCTTCGCCGCTTGCGGGGCGAGGCAGACCAGGGTCGCGGAGCCGTCCATACCCTCGCGCGGATCATTGAGCGCATCTATCGCTGGCTTGTGCAGATGCTCGGATGGATCATCCTTGCCGTGCCGCTCGCCGTGTTCGGCGTTGTCGCGCAGGTCGTCGGCAAGGCAGGCATCGGCGTCTTCGCTGTCCTCTGGGTCTTTCTCGCCGCGATGCTCTTGGGGCTTGCCATCCACGCACTCGTCTACTACCCGCTCGTCGCCTGGCTGGTGGGGAAGAAGTCGCCAAAGATTTATCTGGGTCAGGGGGCCGATGCGATCATGACCGCCGTGTCGTGCAACAGTAGCCTCGCCACCGTGCCGGTCACCCTCCGCTGCCTTGATCGTATGCAGGTCTCGCCGCAATCGGCGCGGCTCGCCGCCTGTGTCGGCACCAATCTCAACAATGATGGCATTACCCTCTATGAAGCGATGGCCGCGCTCTTTCTCGCCCAAGCGCTTGGTTTCGATTTACTGTTGGGCAATCAACTGTTGATCGTCGCTGCGTCGATGATCGCAGGGGCCGGCGTGGCAGGTATTCCTGAAGCCGGGATGATCGTGTTGCCGCTCGTTCTTTCAGCCGCCGGCTTGCCGACCCACGTCATCGTCGCCGCCATTCCACTCATCCTGACGGTGGATTGGATCATTGCCCGAGCCCGCTCAGGCGTGAACGTCTTGAGCGACATGCTGGTTGCCATCCTCCTCGATGTCGGGCGTATCGAGCCCGCTACCGAACCAATCGGGCTTCGACCTCAATCCGAAACCACCAATCCAATAGAGAGACAGCCATTCTGAGAAACGCAGAGGAATATTCCGCTCTCTCTTTACATCGATGGCCGGATAAAATATCATCCGGCGCGTTTGAGTTGTTCGGTGTGGAATGTGCGAGATCATGAGCAAGATATTCATCTCCTACCGTCGTGAAAAGAGTGCCGATGTTTCTGGCTTGCTCAGGACGTTCCTTTGCCCTGTGTTCTTTATGCCATTTGTATGTCTGCCACATAGCCTGAGGCATGTGCAACCGAGGCCGTAGATAGCATGGCGTACAAAGCGTTTGTGTCTTCCACATTTGAGGATCTCAAGGACCATCGGGCTCACGTGATCCGCTCGTTGCGGCGAGCGGGTTTTGTCGTGGACCCCATGGAAGAGTGGCCTGCGGACAGCGAGGAACCAAAGAGATTTTCCCAGGATCGGCTTCATGGTTGTGATCTGTGCGTGCTCCTTGTTGGATTTCGTCGAGGCTATGTGCCCGATGGCGAAACGCGGAGCATCACACAGATGGAATACGACGCGGCAGTCAAGCAAGGCGTCGATATTGTCCCCTTCATGCTTTTAGAGGATGCGCCATGGCCTCGAAAATTCGATGAGATGGACAAGGATGTAGAGATCAAAACCTGGCGTGAACAGCTGAAGAAACGCCATGGTGTGGAATCGTTTGGCTTAGAGCCTCGCTCAATCGATCTGACAGGGACGCTGGCCCGCTGGTTGACACAGCATGCATTGATCCAGGCTGAGCCTCAGAAGCATGTGCGCATCGATTGGCCTGATGGCAAATCTCCCTATCCAGGCCTGCTGTGGTTCGACGAGAATTATGCCTCGCTATTTTTCGGGCGCGACCGGGAGATCGATGACCTGGTCGGCAAGATGAGCGAGCTCGAGTGCCGTGTCCTCCTCGTGAGTGGGGCGTCCGGGTCAGGCAAGTCCTCTCTGGTAGCAGCCGGGCTGTGGCAAGCCATCATTGACGAAGGGCGGCTCCCAGGTAGCCAGCACTGGGTCTGGCAGCGCATCCAGCCGAGTGATGGCGAGACCCCATTTCATTCACTTGCACAGGGCTTGAAACAGATCTTCCGGGGAATCTCACGACCTGCACCTGAACTTGCCAAAGATCTGGCTGGGCGTCAGACGACTATCGGGGAACTTCTCGCTCCGCACCTGGCCCAGGGGCAGGAAGTGGTCTTGTTTATCGACCAACTGGAAGAGCTGTTCACGCGTGGCTTTCACCACGAGGACATTCAAAATGTCCTGGCACAACTTGTGGCCACAGCCCAGTATAAGCAGAACCGTGTGCGTCTGGTCGCCACTGTGCGTAGTGAATTTATCGCACGTCTTGAAGAATCGGAGCCGATTCTCCAAGTCCTCAACGCCGGGTACCACTATCACCTGGGTCCGGTATCGCCGAGGGCATTGCAAGACATGATTGAACAGCCCGCCTATGCGACAGGCCACACTTTTGATCCTCAAGTAGTTGATGAGATTTTACGAGAATCTGCTCAAGAACCTGGGAGTTTACCGCTTGTTGCCTATGTCCTAAAGCAACTGTATGAGCGTCGGTGTGAGCGGACTTTTACCCATGACACCTACAAAGCCATTGGCGGGGTGGCCGGCGCCATCGGCACGCAGGCCGATCAGGTTATGGCTGGATTAGCTGCCGATGTTCGAGGCGCCTTCGACAACGTCTTTGCAGAGTTGGTGCACCTCGAACGTGAGCGTCCGCCGACGAGAAAGCGTGCGGCATTCTCGCGCTTTATTTCAGACAAGGCTGCGAACTATCTGATTGATGCGCTGGCAGGGCCAGATTGCCGGGTATTGGTAAAGAGCGGCAATGAGCAGGACTCAGTTGTAGAAGTGGCGCATGAAAAACTGTTCGTCGCCTGGCACAAGCTTAAAGACTGGATCGATAGTAACGGAGCCGACTTGCGACTTATCGATTACTCCGAGGAGGCAGCAATACGATGGCATGATCTTGGAGGGCATCTCCATGAGCTGTGGCGCTATGAGCGGGCACAGTCGATTCAACAGGCCCTGGCTCGATTCAAAAAAACGCCATCGGTTCAGCTTGGCATGTTTCTACAACCACAACAGATGCTCATTGAGAAGCTTACGAGCGAGAAACTCTCTCACCAAGAGCGCCTCTTGATCGGTCAAAAGCTCGCGGAGTTCGGCGATCCGCGGCCTGGTGTTGGCGTGTGCCAGGACGGTCTGCCGGATATCGCATGGATTGAGATTCCGCAGGGTGGTCTCATGCTTCAGGCGGTCGAGATGGCCAAATACCCGGTGACGAATAGTCAATTTCAAGTATTCATTGGCGACTGCGGCTATGGGAACGACGCCTGGTGGGAAGGCCTCGAGAAGATCGACGCGGCGGCTGAACCGAGATGGAAGGACGCCAATGCCCCCAGGGAAACGGTTTCCTGGTATGAAGCCGTGGCATTTTGTCGCTGGTTGAGCCATAAGACGAAGTCGAGGATTCGCTTACCCACCGAGTGGGAATGGCAGCAGGCGGCCACAGGAGGCGATCCAACGAGGGAGTACCCATGGCCTGGCGGCTGGGATACGGCTCGATGTAATAGTTGGGAAAGCCGACTGGGCCAGACGACCGCCGTAGGCTTGTATCCAAGTGGAACATCGCATCACGGGCTTCTCGATCTGTCGGGAAATATCTGGGAATGGTGCCAAAACGGGTATGAACAACCTGAGGCGTTCAAATCGGTGGTCACGAAGGCGTCGGTAGCAGGCCAGCGTGTGGTCCGCGGCGGCTCCTGGGACAACGAACGAGAGGTCCTGCGTGTTTCGAACCGCTCTGGGAGCCCCGCCGACGACCGAGGTAGCAGCGTCGGCTTTCGTTTGGTTCAGGAGATCCCGTCATTCTGACGTGATCTTTTAATCGTGGCCCCCTTCTCTGTATCGGAGATGCGATGCGTGCCCTTCAGCGTTTCGGGAAACAACTTCAGCGACTGCGAACCCACCGTGGTAAGACCCAAGAGCAGCTTGCAGTAACCGCTGGCCTATCGCGCGCGTTCCTGACGAGGCTGGAATTGGGACAGCACGATCCTTCGTTGAGCACGTTGGTGCGAGTGGCGAAGGCGCTGAGGGTATCAGTGACGGAGTTGTTAGGAGAGAGTGCTAGTGCGAGAACGTGGTGGCAAGTGGGGGAGGCTCGCTTTGCGACGCGAGAGGAGGCCGAGGATCATGCCCGTACTACGGGGGAGATGTTCATCGCACGATATCAAAATAGACCGGGAGGCCCTGAACGACGACTCCTTCCTGTTCGCGAGCCGAAATAACTCCCCCCTATGCCAGTGAACATCCCAACCCATCCCTAGCAGGATGCTGAAAAAGTTCGCCAGCGGCATTCTCTCATCGCTCCGATCTTCAAGGTACCAAAGCCTCTACCCGTCTCTTCGCTCGCTGCGGCCTTGTTAAGCGTTCTCTTGCATCGGTGAGTGACTTGTGCGGCCTCCTTGCCGGGTGTAGGCTACCTCCCATGGAAATCCTCGTGATCCTTCTTGTGGTCATCGCCGCCGGCGCGGCCTTAGTCTATTTCATGAATTCACCAAGAGGCATGCAAGTCGTTCGTAAGAAGACGGTGTCAACCATCCTCAACGATATGCGCACCCTCCAACTTTCTACGCCTGAGACCGCGCTCCATGATATCTACTATGCGCTGGCGGAAGAACGAGCCAACAAGAGCAAGTGGCTCACGGAGTTCAATTATTTGCACAAGCTGCAGAATGCCGGGTGTTTCGATCCGAGAACGGCGCCACAACCTAAAGAATTTGCCGAGATGCTGGCGAGCGTGGAGGAGAAGATTCGGCTCCAGGCGAGTGAAATCGCCGGAGGCGGCTAGCATGCCTTGAGAAAGTCCGCCAGCGGCGTTCTCGCATCGTTCAGACCTTCAACGGGGACCTGGCCGCCTCACCACTCGGCGGCGCGCACAGACGCGGTGCTCCTTATTCGTCGCACCGTGCGCCCCAGAGGGCACGCCTCCGGCCTTTCTGAACAGCCTGCTAGGATCTCTGAAAGAGTCTGTAAGGACGTTCCCTCGGTTTATTCACACTGATGTTCATCGTGGCGCAAGGAGAAGCCACAGAAACACGAAGGGCCCGGCGGTTGATCCACCAGGCCCTTCACTGTGTACGCCAAGCTATCGGCTAGTTGCCAGTAGCTCTTTGTCTTCTCTTAGTACATGCCTTCCATGCCGCCGTGGTTGTGTCCACCGCCACCGCCGGCAGGCTCTTTCTTCTCTTCTGGAATCTCGGTGATCATGACCTCAGTCGTGAGCATCAAACCCGCGACGCTCGCGGCGTTCTGCAACGCGCAACGAGACACCTTGGTCGGATCGATGATGCCGGACTTGATCATGTCCACATATTCCTCGGTCGCGGCGTTGTAACCACCGCTGGCATTCTTGTCATTGCGCACTTTCTCGACGATGACGGAACCTTCCATCCCGGCGTTCACTGCGATCTGACGAATCGGCTCTTCGAGTGCGCGGCGGATGATATTGACACCCACTTGCTGCTCCGCCACCAGCTTGAGCGAATCCAACGCGCCGATGCAACGGAGATACGCGGTTCCGCCGCCGGGGACGATCCCTTCTTCGACAGCTGCCTTGGTGGCGTGCAACGCATCTTCAACGCGCGCCTTCTTTTCCTTCATTTCGGTTTCGGTCGCGGCGCCGACATTGATGACGGCCACACCGCCTACGATCTTCGCGAGGCGCTCTTGGAGTTTCTCACGATCGTAGTCGGAGGTCGTCTCGTCGATCTGAGCCTTGATCTGTTTCACGCGACCTTCGATCTTCTTCGGATCGCCGTAACCTTCCACGATCGTGGTGTTGTCCTTGTCGACCGTGACACGCTTGGCGCGGCCAAGGTCCGTGAGCTTCACATTTTCCAGCTTGATGCCGATGTCTTCCGAGATCACCTGGCCGCCGGTGAGGATCGAGATGTCTTCCAGCATGGCCTTGCGGCGATCGCCGAAGCCAGGGGCCTTGATGGCCGTCACGTTGAGCGTGCCGCGGAGCTTGTTTACCACCAGGGTGGCCAAGGCTTCGCCTTCCACGTCTTCTGCAAGGATCACGAGAGGCTTGCCCATCTTGGCCACCTGCTCGAGGACCGGCAGCAAGTCCTTCATGCTGCTGATCTTTTTCTCGGAAATGAGAATAAGCGGGTCTTCCATGACGGCTTCCATCCGCTCGGCGTTGGTGACGAAGTACGGGGAGATGTAGCCGCGGTCAAACTGCATGCCTT
>SWDH01000042.1:60252-73987 GCA_005116945.1 Nitrospira sp. | reverse complement strand
CTGACAAACTCATCGGGATTTCCACGCACAGTCCTGACCAGGTGCGGAAGGCCACCGCAGGAAAGCCTGACTACCTTGGCTTTGGTCCTATTTTTACACCAGGCTCAAAACAAGACCATGATCCGGTGGTTGGGCTTGAAGGGTTACGTGCGATCACCGGACTCACGTCGTTGCCGGTTTTTGCTATCGGTGGCATTCAGATCGACCAGGTTGGGGCGGTGATGCTCGCCGGTGCCAAAGGCGTTGCGGTCATTTCAGCGATTCTGAAGGCCCCGGATATCAGCCGCGCCGTGAAAGCTTTCCTGCACAGATGTGAGCCCGCATGATTCATGAAGCTTCTGCTGCAAGCGCGGATACCTTACTCAAGCGAGACGGACGAGACTGGCGGGAAAAGCGCGACAGGTAACAGGGCTCACACGTCACGCAAGTCCCGCTCTTCGCGCTTGTCGCGCGCCACTCCACCATTTCTCGACGAACCTTCATGAATAATGCGGGCTAGGACCAGACTCGCCAGCTTTGTGATCGGAGCGGTTCCCGCAAGACGGACCAGATCTTTATCCCACGCTTGATTCACATGACCCACAACGGTCGGCCACTCACGTATCAGGCGATCGTCGCGCGTCCGCTGCGCGTGCCGTCCCCTCCCAAGATCGCGCGCCCGCAGCGCACGGTCACGCCGACACGCACCCATCCGTGGCGCAAGCGCCTGCTGCCGGAAGGAAGAAGACACGCGGCGGTAGGCATTACATAAACCGGACATTTCTACTATGGGAGAAAGAGGACATTTCTACTGTGGCTTGACACACTGCGAGCATTCGCTTGAAACATTAGCGAGATTTCGGTATGCTGTTGTACTACTAGTGTACCCTTCCCAGAGCTCGGCTTCATGACGTAAAAAATCTGTGTGCGCTAAGGAGAGGTAATGCTCGCGACAACAACTGACGCCACACCTGCTACATCCCCGTTTTCTGCGTTTAACTTTGCGCTGTTCTGCGCCATCGTCGCTGCCAACACGATCGGTCTCCCACTCTACGGCTACTACTACGGATTCAGCCTCTTCGATTGGGGACTGTTCTTTGCCATGTACATCGTCACAGGCATGGGTATCACCGTCGGCTATCACCGGCTGATTTCGCACCAGAGTTTCGAGTGCCCGAACTGGGTCAAGGCCTGTATCCTCGTCGCCGGCGGATGGGCACTGCAGAACTCTGCCCTCAAGTGGGGCAGCGACCATATCCGCCATCATGCCAAGACTGATGAAGAAGAAGATCCCTACAACGCGAGCAAGGGATTCTGGCACAGCCACTGTGGCGGGAAAAGAGGTCACGGCTAGATGTGACTTTGGTACCTTTGGTCAGAGGAGCAGCAAGGGCGCGTTTCCCCAATTCAAGGGCAGCCTTCACTTGGGCCGCTTTGGCCTCCCCCACACCTGGGATCGCACAGAGTTCTTCAATTCCACATTGTGCAAGTCCGGCGATATCTCCAAGCCGATCCAGGATATCCATTCCAACTTGCACCGCTGAAGACCCGTGGCGGCCGACTCGAAGGAGAATCGCCAGGAGTTGGGCATTGGTAAGCGCTTGAGGGCCCTCTGTGAGCAGTCGTTCGCGCGGCCGTTCCGTTTCAGGCCAGCGCGAAATGCCTTGCCCTCCTGTATTGCCGGCCACTTACCCTCCCAGGACAAATAAATGACACTCTGAACGTTTTTGTACTGGCGATAGCCCCCTTAGTTGCCCATTCCAAACAAATACGTACCTCTAAACTGTTGAAATTACGTATAGCGATCTATTGGTGCAGTACTTGCTTTGCAACGCCTGCAGCAGTTCACCGCAACCCTGGGAGGATTCGATGGAATGTCCGAAGTCAAGGAATCGGGTTCGCCATTCCCTCCAATATGGCCAAGCAAGTGATTCAACAATTGCTGGCACAGGGGCGGGTGACACGAGGCTGGTTGGGCGTCGGCATCCAGCCACTCACGATGGAGTTGGCGCGTAAATTCGGCGTGAATGAAGGCGACGGCGTGCTCGTCAACGAAGTCTTTGAGAAGGATCCGGCTGCAGCAGCGGGCATTAAACCCGGTGACATCCTGACTCGTATTGAGGGAATTGTGATCGACACGCCGAACCGGCTCTCTCGCGTCGTGGCAGGGTTACTCCCGGGCTCGACGACTAAAGTAGAGATCGTCCGCGATCAACAGCACCTTGTGTTGGACGTCGCACTCATTGAACGTCGGGATCATACCGTCATGACCTCGCTTCCCCAAGCGCGCACTGAAGCCAAGCTCGGACTCGATGTGCAAGACCTCACGCCGGGCCTTGCCGATAAATTTAAACTACGGGAAAGCCGAGGGGTCCTCATCAGCAAAGTAGAACCAGGAAGCCTCGCCCAATCAGAAGGGCTTCATGAAGGCGATCTCATCAAGGAAGTAAACCGTGTCGATATCGGATCGGTCGGAGAATTCAGCAGCGCAGTCTCTAAAATCCGGCGAGGCGAAACGATTCTCCTTCGTGTGTTGAGAGAGAGCCGCGCGTTCTATGTCGTACTCAAATATTCCGACCCGTAGTAGTCCTTGCGAAAACTCCTGATGCGAAAAATAAAAAACTATAATTTGTCTGAATGTTAAGATAATAACTTCATTTTCTATTTCATCCTTGCTCGCCCTTGTTTTATCTTCAATGGCCGATGAGTCAATGCGCCACCGTATGAGTTTCCACCGTGTGCGCTTCGATAATTCGCCCTGCCAGGTCGCGCGGGACTTCATCGTACCGCGTGAACTCCATCGCATAACTACCACGTCCAGCCGTCAGTGAGTTCAGCATCGTGGCATAGGTGAGTAGCTCGGCCATGGGAACAAGGGCTGTGATCTGTTCCATCTGATCCTTCGCCTCTACGTGGAGAATCCGCCCTCTGCGGGCATTCAAATCCCCGATTACCCCGCCAATATGATCCGCCGGCGCTTCTACCTCCACCGACATGATCGGCTCTAGCAATACAGGATGCGCCGTTTCCAATGCTTTTTTAAATCCCATGGATGCAGCAATCTTAAACGCCATTTCGGATGAATCGACCGTATGGAACGACCCATCGTACACGGCCACCCTGCAATCGACGACAGGAAATCCTGCCACGCTTCCATGATGCATGGCTTCAATCACCCCCTTCTCTACGGCTGGAATAAAGTTGCGTGGAATGGCACCGCCGACCACTCTATTCTCAAACTTGAACCCCTCCCCACGCGGCAAGGGCGTGAGTTCCAGCCAGCAATCACCATATTGCCCATGTCCACCGGTTTGCCTTTTATATTTCCCCTGCGCTTGTGCCGTGGCGCGAATGGTTTCGCGGTATGGAATCTTCGGCGTATGCAGGACCACTTCTGCACCATACTTTCGGCGCAATTTTTCAAGTGCAAGATCGATGTGCCACTGACTCATCCCACTTAACACCATTTCCTTCGTGTCGGCATGGCGTGAAAATTCGAGTGTCGGATCTTCCTCGATCAACTTATGCAGTCCGAGACTGATTTTTTCTATATCAGCATTGTCCTTTGGCTCAATCGCAAAGGACAACACAGGACGCGGAAACACTGTCTTTGGATAACAGATAGGAGCCTGTTCATCACAGAGGGTGTCGCCTGTTTGTGTGTCTTTGAGTTTGCCAATAGCAACAATTTCCCCTGCTCCGGCCGAAGACAACGCCGTATGTTTCTTCCCCAATACCGTGTACAGATGGCCACTTTTTTCTTTTCTCCCTCGCGAGCTGTTGAAGACGATGGAGTCGGCGTGAAGAACTCCAGACAAAATCCGCAGAAAGGATAGCCGTCCGGCAAATGGGTCTATCAACGTCTTGAAGACAATTCCTGAAAATAGGTCTTCACGAATAGCGCGGCGACGGACTGGTTCGCCTGTGTCCGGATGCAAGCCTTCTAACGAAGTCGTCGAAGTCCGGTCCATCGGCGATGGCAACACGTCGACGATGGCGTTAAGGAGAGGGACGACCCCGATGTTTTTGATCGCGGAACCGCTGTAGAGTGGGACGACCGCGTGAGTCTGGACGGCACAACGAAGCCCTTCGATCAGGTCCTCCTGCGTCAGCTCACCCATCGCGAGATACTGTTCCAGTAATCGGTCATCACGCTCGGCCACGCCCTCCAGAATCCGCTTTCGCGCATCAGCGGCCAACGCCCGCGCGTCTTCGGGTATCGGCAACTGCTGATGCAGAGGCGTCTCCGCCCGCGAGGTAATGAGGACCTCTTGTACGAGATCCAACACTCCCTCTAGGTGGCCGCCGCGGCTGTACGGTAACGACATCGGCAATGGTATGAGCCCCAGTTCGCGTTCACACATCGCACAGGCATCACTGAGTGAGGACCCCTCTTTATCCAATTCGTTGAGGAATAGAAGGCACGGCAAACCGAGTGTTGTAATGTGAGACCACACTCTGGAGAGATCGCTCCGGATCCCCGATGAGACGCCTACCACCAGCACGACGGCATCCACCGACCGCAATGCCATCATGGTCTCACCGAGCAAGGCCATCGCTCCGGGAGGATCAACGATATTGAAAGTGGTGTGCTTCCAGGAACAGCGGAGGAGACTGGTGCTGACGGAACTATGTCGGTGCAATTCTTCCGGCTCGAAATCCGAGACCGTCGTGCCTTGGGTGATAGACCCAAGGTGGGAAACAACGCCAGAGGCAAAAAGCATGGCCTCAGCCAGCGAAGTCTTCCCGGCACCGGCACTCGAGATCAGGATCACATTTCTGAGTGAATCTCTGGCTCGTTCGCTCATGGCGCCCTCCTTATGCTAATCGGAAGACAGGAGTGTCTTTCGAAAATGACAAGGCCTTCTTAAGTCGTGGTGGTTCCTCCTTTGTTCATGCGTCGGCACCTGGGGTTGTCAACCATCCTTGATCGGCAAAGCTGACGTAGCGTCCATCGCCAACGATAAGATGGTCTAGAACTCGAATGCCCAGGACCTCCCCCGCCGATATTAGTCGGGCCGTCAAGATACGATCTTCCTGGCTTGGCGTAGGGTCACCGCTAGGATGGTTGTGCAGAAAAATTACTGCCGCTGCTGATTCTTTCACAGCGAGTGTAAAGACTTCACGCGGATGGACAATGCTGAGGGTCAAACTGCCCTCCGATACGGTGGCATCGCGCATGATCGCGTGCTTGGCGTCCAGCAACACCACTTTAAAAACTTCATGGCGTAAATCGCGCAATGTTGGATGGTAGTGGGTAAAAAGGTCTCGGCTGGATGTAATTTTTGCCCCTTTGATCAGAGGGCCAGCGAGAGCACGTTTTCCCAGTTCAAGGGCCGCCTTCAGTTGAGCCGCTTTGGCCTCCCCCACACCTGAGATTGCACAGAGCTCTTCTATTCCGCACTGTGCAAGCCCGGCCACTCCACCAAGGCGATCCAGAATATCCATCCCCACTTGTACGGCTGAAGAACCATGACGACCGACTCGAAGAAGAATGGCCAGGAGTTGGGCATCGGTAAGTACCTGTGGCCCTTGAGAGAGTAAGCGTTCGCGCGGCCGTTCCGTTTCAGGCCACTGAGTGATGCCTTGCCCTCCTTTCTTAGCTGCCATTGATCCTCCTCGGACAAAAAAATGACACTCTGAACATTATCGTACTCATCTGTACCTCTCGGTAACCCTGTGCAAACAAATACGTATCATCTAAGCTGTTGAAATTACGTACAGCGACATTTTGGTGCAGTACTTGCTTTGACAAACCTGCAGCAGTACACCATCACCTTGGGAGGAATCGATGGAATGTCCGAAGTGCAAAGGTCTCATGATGCTCGAGCGGTTCTCCGACTTCTTCTTAGTGTTCTATGCCTGGAAATGCATCAATTGCGGCGCGATCATCGACCGAACCATTTCGAATAATCGGCAAAAGAGTCTGGCTGCCCGGAAACCCCAAACGGTGGTGACCCCCTGAATAATTATGGGCTATCACCATATCGGCCAGTCCTCTCCATTGCCACAGATGGTCTATGCTCTTATTCTGAGGAAGCCTGCCATTCGCATCTTGCATCATGGCCCGGGGCATCATTATAGTCCTGGGTTCTGAGATCGTCAAAATACCTCCAACCCTTTTACACAACCATCTCCGTTGATCCCCACCCACTCTGGACCGTTCCAATCACCACACGCATCTTGACCCCTTCAAAAACGCTGTGTTAGATTAAGGATCCACGAGATACCACTCACATCACGTATGCGTGTTATTGCCGGATCCCACCGAGGTCGTAGATTAAGTGGGCCACAAGGGACTGCACTACGTCCCACATCTGATAAGGTTCGCGAGGCCATTTTTTCAATTCTCGGGGCTCACGTGCCAGGAGGACGTTTTCTCGATTTGTATGCCGGTACTGGAGCCGTGGGAATCGAAGCGTTGAGCCGTGGAGCCGCAGCGGTCACCTTTGTTGAGTCGGACCCCACGGCCGTTCAGCTGTTACGGAAAAATCTACAGACCTGTCAACTGCTCAGCCATGCGCAGATACATCAGGGACGGACTTCCGCCTTCCTTGATCAGAACGATTGCTGGGATGGCCCCTACGATGTACTCTTTGCGGATCCACCGTATGCCGCGCTGGATGAGATAGACATCCTGATCCATGCCTGGAAACCTGGACTCTTATCGGAGCATGCCGCCGTCATGATTGAGCAAGACTCGCGCGCCACATTGCCTGCATCGATCGACCATGCCACCCTTTTTCGACGATACCAATATGGCGACACCGCACTCTATCTCTATCGTGTCTCCACTTCACCGTCGACCGTATCATGAAGATCGGCATCTATCCGGGCACCTTTGACCCCATTACCCACGGACACACCGATATCATCAGGCGAAGCTTGCGCGTGTTTGATAAAGTCGTGGTCGCTGTTGCGCCCAATCCATCAAAGCATCCACTCTTCACCATGACTGAACGACTGGAAATGATCAGGATCGTGATGAAGGAGTTGGAGCACGTCGAGGTGACCCACTTCGACGGCTTACTTGTCGACTTTGTTCAGCGATTCGGTGCCCATGCGATTATCCGTGGCTTGAGGGCCATCTCAGACTTCGAACATGAGTTTCAGATGGCCCTCATGAATCGAAAGATCGCCAAACAGGTTGAGACCGTCTTCCTGATGCCCAGTGAAGAATATTCCTATCTCTCCTCCACCATCATTAAAGATGTGGCCACTCATGGTGGAGCCCTCACAGAATTTCTGCATCCAGAAATTGCACACCGATTGCAGGAACGGATTAGGAGTCTGAAATCATGAGGCTTGCTGCGCGAGCAGGGCGAATCGCCCCCTCCCCTACCTTGGCGATGGCCGCAACTGCAAAGGCAATGGCCGCACAGGGAATCGACGTCGCCGATTTCTCGTCCGGCGAACCGGATTTTGATACACCGGAACCGGTTAAAGCCGCTGCAGAAGCCGCCATTCGTGCAGGCTTTACCAAATACACCCCCTCGTCAGGCACCGATGAGCTCCGCCAAGCGATTATCGAGAAACTACAACGAGAGCATGGGCTGCGATACGAGAAATCTCAGATTCTGGTCTCCTGCGGCGCAAAACATTCGCTCTACAACCTTGCCGAAGCGCTCCTTGAAGCCGGTGATGAAATCATCATTCCCGTTCCCTATTGGGTCTCCTATTCTGATCAAGCGCTCCTGAACGATGCGACACCGGTGTTTTTGCAGACGAGAGAAGAAGATGGCTATGCCATCGATGCGCATGCGTTGGAACAGCTCATCACTGCACGCACCAAAGCGATTATCATCAATAGTCCCGGCAATCCGACGGGAGCGACCTACGACCGGAGGACGCTTGAACGCCTTGCTGAGTTGGCGCTGCGTCGGGATCTCCTGCTGATTTCGGACGAGATCTATGAAAAAATCCTCTACGATGGAGCGACGCACACGAGCATTGCCTCGCTAGGGCCGGAAGTAGCAGCCCGTACCGTTGTCATCAACGGTGTCTCCAAAGCCTACGCGATGACTGGCTGGAGGATCGGCTATGCAGCAGGGCCCAAAGACCTGCTCACCGCAATGGCGAACATTCAAAGTCAGAGTACATCCAACCCCTGTTCTATTTCACAAAAAGCTGCGGTGGTGGCGTTCCGCGACGGCGATGTCTTCACGGAAAAGATGGTGACAGAGTTCGATCGCCGGCGGCGTGTTATGATTGAGCGTTTGAATGCCATGCCCGGCGTTCACTGCCGAAGGCCTACCGGCGCGTTTTACGCATTTCCCAATGTTCGTGCGTTGCTCGGAAAGCAGGGCTCACGTGGAACAATCCATACTCCGACCGATCTTGCAAACTATCTCTTGCATGAGTTCAAGGTCGCTGTGATTCCCGGCGAGCCGTTCGGAAGCACCGAGCATATTCGACTATCGTATGCGACCAGTATGGAAACAATCGTTCGCGGAATGGATCGCCTCGATGCCGCATTTAAGCAACTGATCTAGCCTGGAACACCGAAAGGACACCGGGGTTGAGGTGCAATTGAGTCCTAACATTTCAGGAATGGCGCTGATTGTTTCAACGCCTTGAGGTTGGAGGAACTGAACCGTGCCCATCTACGAATATCAGTGTGAGAGTTGCACAGACAGGTTTGAAATCAAACAAAGCATGAAGGACGATCCCCTGACAACCTGCCCGCGTTGCGGGAAGTCCGTGCAGCGCCTTATTTCATCACCGGCCATCATGTTCAAAGGCAGCGGGTGGTACGTGACGGACTACTCCGACAAAATGAAGCCGTCTTCAGGCAGTGACGCACCAACAGCTCAGACCGGGGAAAAGAAAGACTCGCCGCCAAGTACCTCTGAGTCATCGACGTCCACAGCTCCTTCTACTCCAGCTTCTTCTCCTGCTCCCTCACCCCCACCGGCAAGCACCTCGTCGAGCACAGCCACACAGGCAACAACGACCACGCCGGCGCCTTCCACATCGAAGTAGTTCACGAAGGCGAGGTCAGTTAGCAGGATGCTGAAAAAGTCTGCCAGCGGCGTTCTCACGTCGCTCAGAGGCTCAACGTACCAAAGCGTACGCCTCACCTCTTCGCTCGCTGCGGCCTTGCTGGACAGCCTTTTTGAGCATCCTGCCGGTGATCCGGCACGTTCAACCTACCGATGACCAGTGAACCTAGCCGTGCAAAACTGAGTGTTTCAGCAAACCATTAGTGTTTGTGTGAGATCTTCGCTGGAGCCTTCTTCTTCACCGGGGCTTTTGGAGGACCCTTATGCGTGACTTTTTTTGACGCAGCCTTTATCGACGACTTGACGGCACCAACTTTCGGCGCGGCAACTTTCGCCGATTTCGCTAACCGTTCCTGCGCTGCGGCCAAGCCGTTCTGCAAGCTCGCTATCATCGTCGATTTATCCTGACTCGCTCTCGAGAGGTCATTCACTTGCGTCTGTAAATCGTCCTTCACTTTTGCCATGGAGGTCACCTGACTCTGTAATTGAGCTTTTTCCATCGTCGCACTCTGGAGCTCGGATTGGAGTTGTTCGATTTGCGTTTGGAGCGCCGGAGGCCAGTAATCGCACCCGGATACACTCACCGAGACGAGCGTTATGGCGGCTACCGCAACCAGGTTACGCACCATCGCTGTTCGAATCATCGGGATTCTCCTTTCAGTGTGAACGAGACGATCGACTTCACTCACTATCAGGATCGAGAGACAAACCGTGGGCAGCCAACTGTGCAACGATATCCTCTCGATCGATCGCGCCATCGCGGATGATTCGAATTGGACCTTGCACATCAATCACAGTTGATGGTCCCGGTCCTGCACAATCAAACCGCCGACCAATTTCTTGAGATCGAAACCCTCTTGCTTCACCTTCGTCAGCGGCCCGACGTCGAGCAAACGCAGATCCTTCTTGCGCTTCAACTCTGCAAGAGCATCGTCGGCAAATCCTGGCGCAATGACCACTTCTACGAACGTGGAGGTAATTTCTTTCGCTGCAGCCAAATCCACAGGTCGATTGAATGCAATCACGCCACCAAACGCCGAAATAGGATCAGTCTCCCGGGCCTTCACATAAGCCTCGACAGGCGTCGCACCGAGCGCCACGCCGCAGGGATTATTGTGTTTGATAATGGCCACGGCAATTTCATCGTACTCTTTTGCCAGTTCGAGCGCCGAATTGGCGTCCAGGAAATTGTTATACGACATCGCCTTGCCGTGCAGGATCTTTCCGCGGGATACCGATGGTTCGGTCGAATGCAGTTCTCGATAGAAGGCTCCTTGCTGATGTGGATTTTCTCCATAGCGAAGCATCTCCGCTCGTTCAAACTGCAAGGACAATATTGTGGGAAACTTGACCTCGCTGCCCTGCACCTGCTTTTCGAGATACCCGCCAATCAAACTGTCGTAGCGCGCCGTATGCTGAAAGACCTTCATCGCTAACTCACGACGCAACTCACGCGATGCCGTTCCTGTCTTCGCGGCATCGAGTACACGCTGATAATCGGCCGGGTCTACGACCACCAAGACATCTTCGTGGTTTTTGGCTGCGGAACGCAGCATCGACGGCCCCCCGATATCGATATTTTCAATGGCCTCTTCGAAGGGACAATGGGGCTTTGCGATCGTCGCTTCGAATGGATAGAGGTTGACCACAACCACGTCGATGGGGCCAATCCCCTGCTGTTTCATCTGCTCGACATGGGCAGGCACCGAACGCCGTCCAAGCAAGCCGCCATGAATCTTGGGGTGCAGTGTCTTGACGCGGCCGTCCAGAATTTCCGGTGAGCCTGTATAAGCCGCCACATCGGTTACCGTCACACCCGCCTTTCGCAAAGTTTTCGCCGTACCTCCGGTCGAAAGGATCTCGGCGCCCAGAGCCTCAAGCCCTTTCGCCATGTCCACCACACCTGTCTTGTCTGACACGCTGATTAATGCCCGCTTGATGCCGGCCATAGAAGACTCCTTATCGTGACAACCGATGACGATGACATACATTCGGAAAACGCGCGAAGAATAGCAAATGAATATCAGCCTGACAAGTGGAGGTGAAACTCACTGCCTTCGCAAATCGATTCAACCATGTCACCCCAGATTAGGTTATCAGTCATATTCATCATGATTCGTGGTAACACAGCATCAGAAACCGGATGAAAGAGCCCCTAGGGGTCGAACGGAATGAATTCTCTTTTCACCACCGTTCTCCCACAGGTTAGTGATTGAGAACACGCGCACGCCTGAACGCGGCCGACTAAAATAATCCAATGACGGCTCAAATCCTGTCTGGAATGAGCCCTCGTAGTATGGTAGGGTGAGCAAATTCAATCGGTCACCGTCCGTCCGAGAGTTGATCCAACATGCGCAGAGTGATTCTAGGTGCAGGCGCTGTCGCACTTACGTTTCTTGCCGCGATCTGCATCCCTCGCCATCTTCCACCATCGACAGCGTCGAGCCCCCTCACTCCTGCTTCGTTTCAAGCACGCTTAGAGCAAGGAACGCTGACGCTCCGTGGCTCGCTTCCGAGTGAGGAGATCAAGGCCAGTATTCTTCAGCGAGCCCAAGAACTCTATGGCGCAGCGCCAAACCGTATCGTCAATCAATTGGTTGTAGACTCAGATGTGGGATCTGCATCGTGGGCAGGCGATGTCCCCAAAATCCTTCCCATCTTAGCGCACGTGAAGGAACGAGGCTCCATCATGATCGATGGTCGCTCGATTGTTCTCAGTGGGCAGGTCGACGACGATCATGCCAAAGCTGCCATGCTACAAGACATAAATCCCTTGAGGCAGTCGGGGCTCGAGCTGGAAGATCATATCGTCATCACTCAGGTCTCAACTCCCTCCGCTCCGCTCCAGAAGAAGATCAATGAGATCATTTCGCGCGGCTCCATCGAATTTGAATCAAACACCACGACGATACTCCCTCGTGGCCGCGCCATACTTGACCAGCTGATACCCCTATTGCGGCAAAGCCCCCACACGTCGATAGAGATCGGCGGTCATACGGATAAGTACGGCGCCGTGGACTATAACTTTGAACTCAGCCGCAACCGCGCCGAAGCGGTACGACAATATTTCGTCAAACACGGACTCACGAACCAGTTCAACGCCGTTGGCTATGGCGCGTCTCGACCATTGTCGGGGGCCGGTTTTCAACATAACCGCCGCATCGAATTACATGTGAAAGGAGTGAGTAACCAATGATTGCATTCATAGGCCAGATCCTAGGATGTCTTCTCATTGCGGCAGGGATTGGCGGCGTGGTTGGATGGTTCCTGCGGCAAACGTCTCCAGGGCCGCACACACAAGAGTTCGAAGACACGAACACCGCGCTCAGCCTCAAAGAAGAGATGCTGGAAAGTGCGCAGTTTGAGCTAAAAGTTCAAGCGGCTGGGATGAAGGCGCTCGAGAGCAAGGTCCTCGAAGCGGAAGAGCATCATCTATCGACCAGCCAAGAACTCTCAGAACGAAACGAGCGTCTGCAGGCACTCGAAAAAGAGTTCGCCGTTCGTACGGAGCGGCTGACGGGCTTGGAAGCGCAAGAAGCCGCGATGCAGCAGCGTGTGAGGGAGTATGTCGCGACCGCTGCCGCGCAGTCGGAGGAAATTCAGACACTCCAACGCCAATACAAGGTCGCTCAACAGACCATCCAGTCGAACGAGCAAGAACGGCGAGACTATCAGCGCCGTATCGCCGAGATGGAAGCTGCCAGTGTGGAAAACGATCGGCTCCACTCACGTGTGGAGGAACTCGAACCGGCCCAAGGACGGGTCCATTGGCTGGAAGTTCAACTCTGTGACCGAGATGCTGAGTATCGAGCCGCGCTGCACCAACTCAACAGCCAACTCGCCGAACGAGATCAGCGCATCGGCAAACTAGAGTTCCTCTCTCAACATCTTCAGGAGAATGAGCAGGCACTAGCAAACTGGGAAACCAAATACGCCCGCGCCATCACACAACATCACGCGCAGATCGCGACGTTACAGCAGCAGCTTACCGCGCAAGAGTCACTCCGATCCCAACTCCAACGCAATGAAGAACTCCTGCACGAGCGAGCCGAAGAGATCAACGGACTGCAGCAACGAATTCAAGAGTTCGAAACACAGCAGCAAGATTTGGCAGATCAAGCGAAAACTGCGGGAGAAAAGCAAGAGGAGATCGCTCGCCTCCGTAAGCGTCTGGTCGAAGTGAGAGCGGCACTTCGCATCAAGGCTGACGGGGGATCCGTCGCTCCTCGCTTGAAAACCCGCCCGAACGGAAGTCAACTCAGTTTGGAGATGGAACAGGCGAAAGCGGCGAAAGACAAACTGAAAGACAAACCGAAAGATGGGCCCAAAGACGACTTGAGTAAGATTCACGGAATCGGTCCCGCCTTTGCGCGGACACTCTACAAAATGGGATTGTCCAGCTATGGTCAGATTGCGCGTTGGACGCCGGAAGACATCAACAAAGTTGCAAAGAAGCTCTACACAGCGCCCGACCGGATCAAACGAGATAATTGGATCGCCGGCGCAAAGCGGCAACATCGTGAGAAGTACGGAGAAAACCTCTAACCTGAACCTACCTATCAATTCACGTCGGCTTCACTGCCTCTCTGATTGAGCTCACCGTCTTGTAGGCTCATGCCTACACCCCTACCTTTGAGGGGTAGATCAGCTCCTAGAGTTCACGTATGCATGGTTAACTTCTTTGCCGATAGAAATAATCTCTCGACATCATCATATCCAACACAGAGGCACTGCATTCATGAACGGGTTTACGA
>SWDH01000042.1:55730-60152 GCA_005116945.1 Nitrospira sp. | reverse complement strand
TTGCTGGACGGCCTTTCTGAACAGCCTGCAGGCCATTCAGCTTCCGTCAGTGATCCCGGACGAGGTATCATTTCCGGTAACGCCATCTCGTTTGGCAACAAACTGCTACCGACTTTTCACTGGGATTTGAATGCTTATGGCGCCGGCAAGATCCCCTTCCTGGGCGCCTTCCCGTGGATAGCCCGAAATATCTAAGATGCCTTTGGGGTTGCCATGACAGGCCAGGCAATCCTTTGAATAATATATCGGAGTTACGGCTCTCAGGGTCGTTTCATTGTCAATCCAGTCGGTGACGGAGGTGTTCGAGGTCGGTTGCGTGGCCAGCCGTTTCAACACAGTTTCTTCATACGCATCAGGTGTGTTTTTCAAATTCCTTGGATTGAGTCCGGTTTGCTTTATTTTCACGTGAGAGTGATTGGAGAACTTTCGAGCGGCTTGGCTGCCGAAGGTGGCCGGAATGAAATTCTTATACCCAATGCCTCGTTGATTAATCACGAGTTGCGCATCAGCCACCACCTCCTTGCTCGACTGAAGCAATAGCGGCAATAATTCTTTCGCAAGAGAGGGAAGATGCGAGGGGAGATGCTTCAGATCAATGTGTGTCTGCCGGATAAACTCATTGACAACTTCATGTTCAAATACCTCCGGAGTAAATCCCTTATCGCCTTTCCGGGGATCATTAATAAGCGTTTGATTGCGATCGACGATGAGACGTCCGACATTGAGTAACGTGGCTAAATGTTGGGCGGTCGTTTCAGCTTCCTCACGAGGTGCCTGCGACCAACCAATACTTGACCACGCAAGAAAGAACACAAGACTCAGGGATATGAACAGCAGCACGCGAGACTTCATTAGTATATCTTTCTTGCTCACCTTCCGGTTGCGAAACGACACTGTCCTTGATCGTAATGTTCTGGCACTTTCGAAACTTCAAACGACAAGCCTTCCGTGGCTGCCCGTCGAGTCGGCGCATAGTCCTCTTCCAGCCAACGCCTGCGCATATGCTCCAACCGCCCTGATTCTTCTAATCGATACAGCAGGTTGTTGAGGAACCACTGCAGACGCCTATGTTCTTCAACCGTCACAATGGAGAAGGATTCCTGCGTCAGCACCAAGGGCGTTCCATCATTCCGTGTGAGGATGCGCCAGTCCGGCCACACGTGCTTCGTCACGTAATCAAGGATGGCATGTGTGGACACAATGACATCAATGGGTGGATCTCTCATCTCTATGGCAGCGGGAAGCGAATCGCATAGGAGCAACCGGATATTCTTCAGATTGGCTTCTGTATAGAGTTGAGAGGTTCTCCCCCTCTGCGCAGCAACGGTCAAGCCAGAAAGCCCTGCTTGGATCGCCGCAAGCGTGTCAGGACTTCCAGGTTGTTTTTGAAACTGCGTCCGTATTTTCTCAGCCACTTCCGGCGCTCGGATCATGGCCCCAACGCCGCCGTTATGAAAATACGGAATTGAATACCACAGGCCTGCAGGTCTTGCGCCAGGAATATTCCCACCGATCGAGGAAACAAAAAGATCGAGGTGCCCTTCATTCAGCTCGATGAAGAGATCACGGAATCTGGTGAGGTGCAGTGTAGGGACGATGGGTTTCTGCCGATCACAATATGTGGTCAATGCATCGGCCACTTCACGGATCAGCTCCACATCGAGGCCGGTGACACGAACCCCTTCATCGGTGAACACGGCTGGAAATACAAAAGGACGAAAAGGTTCAACGGAAATTCCAACACGCAACTGCCCTCGCGAGCAGATCGCAGACATCTCATCGCGTGCAAGAGGCTGCACCAGTTCCACAGCATCGAAGACAAGTCCACATCCTTGCAGAAAGAATCCAAGCACGACTAGGAACAGGCGTATGCCTTGTGAGCCATATTCCTTCAAGCCGTACCATACCTCCCGTATCATCGATCCAACATTTATGATGGGTCCACCAATAATCATACTGTTTAGAATCGAACTCCGGTAGTAAAGAGCCATTGTTCTGACAAGTCGGATTTACCTTTGAAGTCAATTTCAAGTCGTATGTATTGCAGCCCCATATCGACCGAAAATCCTCGGGCCACAGGGAATCGCACTCCCACCTGGCCTCCATAAAGATAACCTGGGGAATTGGCATCTCGGCCCGGGATGGTGCCTCCAACCAGTGCCCCAAGATATGGCACGGCCCGGTCCTCCAGCGGTCCAAAGAGAACATGTCGAATCATACGATTGATCGGGTAGTCTTTTGGAAAATCCAAGATATCAATGAAATTATTCCAGCGGGGATTCAGATACAAAGAATTTTGGTCTGTCGTAAATGTTGGGGTGTGCTGACTATAGTATTGATAGACAGTTCTCACCTCGAGGTTGCCGTAGCGAAAGGCAGTAAGTCCGGCCTGGGCAGCAATGACTCTGGTCTGAGGCGCAAATGTCCGCTGATTAAACGAGACGTCAAAATTAAGTGGATGAATTGGAAAAAATTCAGGAATCGACTCTGCGGCTACCGCGCAAGATGGGATCGCCGTTGCGAACATGACACTGGCCAATACCAATACGACTTGTAATGAAAATCTGCGGATATATCACCAGCCATTCAGGGTCGAGCCTACGACAGGAGGGAAGCATACCTGAAACACAATGTTGATGCATTCACGAATAATGCGGAAGGAATAGGTATTCTTCTCTCGGAATCAACGCAGGCGACGACGCCCCTCCCAAATTATGAAAACTTGTCAGGGAACTGTTTCGACAATGCCGTTGTCAGTGTATCTGCAATGATATAGACATGCTGTCGCATCATCGGCCAAGTTTCCTCGAGTTTCGCATACTCCTTTTTCTTATACTGGTTGATCTGAAGTACATGGTGAGCGCCATGCGCCGCAATCAGGCCCCGAATCGTATTCTTCGGCAAGTGGTCTGGATTGACTCCGGTGAAAAAGGCATCGATGTCGTCGGCATTCGATGCCATATGAGCCAGCGCGGCATCCTGTTGGTGCGTATTTCCCGCGATGGTGGCTTCGGAGTATTCTTTGACTGCGGCATAATGACCACTCAGCAGGGCAAAGAGCTTTTCAGATCTCGCCTCGCCGTAGAATGGCATAAACGTGTCCGCAATCTGTTTGGCGTTCGCCAGAACCTGCTGATCGGCGGTATGCTGCTCTGCCGGCTTATTCGTCGTGTTGTATAAGACAACATGCTGAATCATGAAGATGTGCCCGAGCCAGAGTCCGCGAAGGGTTTTCTGCATCTCCGCTACACGGACGAGATTGGTCTCTCCGTCGGCTCGTGATTCATATCCCACCAAGCTCAGGAGTGCAAAGACCAACACCGCCATAGCCGGATATATTTTGCCCATACGGCCCTCCTTCCCTAGTAAACTAACTGATCGCCTGCCCCCAAGATCTTCCCACACTGGTCATGCTACATGACAAAGATGAACGGATCGTGAACGGATCATGAAGAATTCTTCATGATTCCAAAGTGTCTTTACACAGCTCCCGCTATGCCATCGCCCCGGAAAAACCGTGTCAATGGCTTAGATAGATATCAGAGGAGAATACAGGCAGGAAGGGAATTCGAAGTCTTCACACACTACCCAGGAATGGCCTGGCGAGAAAGGGCCGGCAGACGCAGGGTAAAAACTGAACCCTTGTCGACTTGACTAGTAACCGAAATGGTCCCGTTGTGAGCCTCAGCAATTTCTTTGACGATGGGGAGTCCGAGTCCGGTGCCGCCGGCGTCCTTCGCCCGAGCCCAATCAGTTCGATAAAACCGCTCAAACAGATGAGGGAGATGTTCCTGCTCGATTCCATGGCCCGTATCCTCGACCGCCACAGTCACCCCTTCCCCAACCGCTTGCAAACGGACAGTGACCGCTCCGCCAGACGGTGTGTAGTGAAGCGCGTTGTCGAGGAGATTAATCAGCGCTTGCTTGAGCCATTGTGCGTCTCCGAGGACAGGTGGGACCGATTGGGATTCAAACGACAACGTAATTCGACGATCATCGGCAAGCAGAGTCAGTTCCTCCACCAGGTCTTGAACTAAGGGTTCCAGGGCAAGCGGCACGAGATGAACGGGAGGCTTTCCGCTCGTAAAATTTGCGAGCGTCAACAGGGATCGTGTGAGGGCAATCAGCCGTCCGACCTGCTCAAGATTATTAAGGAGCGCTTCGCGATACTCTTCCGAGGTTCTGGCTTTCATGAGGGCGACATCCAGGTTGCCCTGCAAGATGGTCAATGGGGTTTTCATTTCGTGAGCGGCAATATCGCAAAACCTCCGCTGAATTTCGCCGCTCCGTTGGAACCGGTCCATGACGGAATTGAACGCCTGGGTGAGACGATGGAATTCCTGGTAGGGTGAATCCAGAGTGAGTCGTTTCCCCAGGTCGGCTTCGGACATCGTTTCAGCGCCGGTACTCAAGACCTCGATC
>SWDH01000042.1:0-55630 GCA_005116945.1 Nitrospira sp. | reverse complement strand
CGTGACGGCCGTGAATGGGAGTCAGAACACCTATATCGTGACGGTGAATCGGGCAGCCCCTGGGGTAAATAACAATCTCCAGAGTTTAACCGTGTCGCCCGGCACGCTGGCTCCACCGTTTTTGGCAACCACGACGAGCTATACCGTGGATGTGGGGACTTCCGTCACCAGCGTGACAGTGACAGCCCGAGCGCAGGACGCCGGAGCCACCGTCAGCATCAATAACCAGACGACAACCAGCCTGTCTATACCTTTGGGGGCAGCAGGGACCAATACGCCGATTCAGGTCGAAGTGACGGCGCCGAACGGAAGTCAGAAGCCCTACATTGTGACGGTGAATCGGGCGGCTCCCGGGGGTAATAATAATCTGCAGAGTTTGTCCGTGTCGCCGGGATCTTTGGCCCCCGGGTTTAATCCGAGCACGAGGAGCTATACGGTAAACGTCGCCGACACCGTGGAGCGCATCACGGTGGCAGCGCAAGCACAGGACGCCGGAGCTACGGTTAGCATCGAAAACCAGACGACGACAAGTCTATCCGTCCAACTGGAGCCAGCGGGAAACCCTACCATAGTCTCGATCGACGTGACGGCGCCGAACAATAACCAGAAAACCTATACCGTACGCGTAAATCGCGCCGCGCCTATTCCCCCGCCGACTATCACGACGACGTCGCTTCCGAATGGGAATGTGGGCATACCCTACAGCCAGCAGTTGCAGGCTACGGGAGGGAGCGGAACTCTCACTTGGACGATAATCGCCGGATCGCTACCGGATGGTTTCAGCAACATAAGTGCGGGAGGGTTGATTTCTGGCCAACCGACTGTAGCCGGAGCCCCAGCTACTTTCACAGTTCAAGTCACAGACGCTCGACAACAATCTGCTACACGGGATTTCTCGATCGAGATTTTTAACAGCCCATAACATCTGGAAGAGCTGGGGGCATAGCTCGGCGTGCCCCCCGCCAGCCTCCAAATCCTATAACTTGGAACTTCGAATAGAGTTCGCTCTATGTAAACATAGAGCGAACAATAGCCCGTCCTACCCCGCCAACCTTCCTGCAAAAAACGTCGTCGCGCTACTTGATCGGTTGAGTAGACAAGAATCCCCTGGATAGATTATTATTCTGCCCCGTTCACACAGGGTCGGTTTTCGAACCTGTGCGCGAAGGACACTGACCAGGGAAAACAGGCAATCGAGATTCTCTGATGCGGCATTATTCTTTCCACCGAAACATTGTCTGGATAGCTCTCTTCTCGATACTCCTCGTCGTGACATTAAACGCTTGCAGTGATTCCAACAATGTGACCGGTCCTCCTCCTCCTATCCCACTCTCGCCGGATGCAAAACTATCCAGCTTGACGATCAACACTGGACCGCTCGATCCGGCATTCTCAAGCGATGTTGCCAATTACACGGAGGATGTTGCGACGTCAGTCCTCAACGTCACAGTGACGGCGCGACCTCAGAATGCCAATGCGAGCATGACGATCAATGGACAGGCAACCAACTCTGGCCAGGGTCGAACCATTCTGCTTGGAGTAGCGGGGTCGAGTACACCCATCCCCATCGTCGTGACGGCCGTGAATGGGAGTCAGAACACCTACATTGTGACTGTGAGACGAGCGCCCCCGGGGGGGAATAACAATCTCCAGAGTTTGTCCGTGTCGCCCGGACCTCTGGCTCCACCGTTTGCAGCGAGCACGACGAGCTATACGGTCAACGTCGCCAACACCGTCCCCAACGTCACCGTGACGGCGCGAGCGCAGGATCCCGGGGCTACAGTCAGCATCAATGGCCAACCGACGACCAGCCAGTCAGTAGCCCTCGGGGCACCGGGATCCAGCACACCGATCCCCATCGTCGTGACGGCGCCGAATGGGACTCAGAAGACGTACCTAGTGACCGTGAGCCGGACAGCCCTCGGAGGCAATAACAATCTCCAGAATTTGACTGTCACGCCAGGTCCCTTAGTCCCAGCGTTTGCGGCGAGCACAACGAGCTATACGGTCAACGTCGCCAACACCGTCCCCAGTGTTACCGTGACGGCACAAGCGCAAGACACAGGGGCCACGGTCAGCATCAATGGCCAACCAACGACCAGCCAGTCAGTGGCCCTCGGAGCACCGGGATCCAGCACGCCGATTGCGATCGAAGTGACAGCGCCAAACGGAAACCAGAAAACATATACCGTGCTCGTAAATCGAGAAGCCCTCGGAGGCAATAACAATCTCCAGAGTTTAACCGTCACACCAGGCACCTTGACCCCCCAGTTTTCGGCGAACCAGAGGCGTTATACAGTAAACGTCGACAGCACTGTTCCCAGCGTTGTAGTGACGGCACAACCACAAGACGCCGGAGCCACCGTCAACATCAATGATCAGACGACGACAAGCCTGTCCGTTCTACTGGGGCTAGCGGGGGGACCTAATACGTCGATCGACATCGATGTGATGGCGCCAAACGGAAGTCAGAGGACATATACCGTGGTCGTGAGTCGTGCCGCATTTATACCTTCGGGAAACAATAATCTTTCGGCATTGGCCGTTTCAGCAGGGGCTCTGAATGAGCCGTTTGATGCCGGGACGTTGAATTACACTGTGACAGCTCTAGCCAGTACAACAGCAGACACCACGGTTACCGCGACGGTAGCAGACTCCACAGCAACCTTAACCATTAACGGTTCGCTGACAGCTTCTGGGGTGCCGTCAGTGAGTATTCCTCTAGCCCCGGGGGCGACGACTTCGATTCCCATCGTCGTTACTGCAGAAAACGGAACACCGAAAACGTATACAGTAAATATCACAGCGCCTTGAGCTAGAATGGAGCAAGAGATGGAGTCATTGCTTGACTGTGTAACTCGCTCCACATACGCCTGATCGATCCCTCCTACATTCCCGACTGCTCTTCTGCTGAACGACGGAGTCGGCTAAATTTCCGGAACATTGGCTGGTGTCAAATATCCCCTAAATATTCCCTGCCCAATCGAGTAGCAGCAGAAGACCTTCTGCGGCGACTTGTAGAGTCACTCACGTATCGCTCCGCCTAGCCCCATTATTCATGCATGCTTCTGCTGCAATCGCCGATCCGCTGCTCTTGCGAGTGCAGCGTCATTCGTGAAGCCTGACGCGCAGGGTATTTTCGCGACAAATCGTCATAAATCATGCGGACTCGTCCGCTACATTGGTAGGGTGAACACGGTCTACTGTGGGGTGGACACAGGCCTACTACACGACTACCGTGATCCTATGCTTGGATAGAATAGATTTTTTTAAAAGAAATACTAACACCACGGGCGGAAACCAACACGTAAACGAGGTCGTCTGATGCGGCATTATCTTTCCACGCAGAATACCGTGTGGACCGTTCTCTTCTCGCTACTAACGACACTGGCTCTAACCGCCTGCGGCGATAGCAACAATGTGTCGGCTCCGCCTGGGCCACCACCACCAGCCCCAGGTTCGCCAGTTGCCAATGCAGGCCCAGACATAGGGAACATCCGCCCCGGTCAAACCATCACGTTAGACGGCAGCACCAGTTTCGACCCAGATGGGAATCCGCTCACCTATAGTTGGTCCCTGAGCCCACCGGCCGGAAGCGCCGCAACCCTGACGAATCCCACCAGCGTGAGGCCGGCCTTTACCGTCGATCGCGACGGCGACTATGTCGCGCAACTTATTGTGAACGACGGCCTCCTGAACAGTGCGCCTGACATCGCAATCTTCAGCAGCAACAATGTCGCGCCGGTGGCCAACGCCGGCCCCGACCAAGGCGGAGTGGCCCCGGGCTCGACCATCACTCTGAATGGCAGCGGCAGCTCCGATGCCAACGGAGACCCGCTCACCTATAGTTGGTCTCTCAGTACGCCAGCCGGAAGCGCGGCCGTTTTGGCCAATCCTACCAGCGTATCGCCGACCTTTGTCGTCGACGTCGCTGGCACCTACACGGCCCAGCTCATCGTCAACGATGGTACCGTGAACAGCGCTACCAACACCGTGAACATCTCGACCAACAATGTCAGGCCGGTGGCCAACGCCGGCCCAGATCAACTCGGTTTGGCTCCTGGCTCGCTCGTCACGCTGAACGGCAGCGCCAGCTCCGACGCCAATGGGGATCTACTCACCTATGCGTGGAATTTTGTCTCGATACCGGCTGGGAGCGCCGCGGTCCTGGCCAACCCCACCAGCCTGTCGCCGACCTTCAGCGTTGACCGCGACGGAGACTATGTCGTCCGACTCATTGTGAATGACGGTATGGTGGATAGTTTCCCCAATAATGTGATGATCACCAGCGATAATGTCGCACCAGTGGCCGACGCCGGCCCAGACCAACTCGCCACAGCTCCAGGATCGATCCCGTTGAATGGCAGCGGCAGCTCTGATACCAACGGAGATACACTCACCTACAGCTGGACAATAGTGAGCCAACCAGCCAGCAGTACAGCGACATTGAATAATCCCACCACGGTTTCACCGACCCTTGAAGCAGATCTAGCAGGGAGCTATGAGATTCAGCTCATCGTGAATGATGGTACAGTGAACAGTGTTCCCAACAGCGTGATCATAATCACCAACTAATATCGCACGAGTGGCCGACCCCGAGCTGGACACCAACGGCTACTGAAATTAATGTAATTCGCACTTTCACCATAACGGATCCGATGAATCTTTCTGTCAAAAAGGACCTGGGTTTGATGATCGATCTGTAACGTTAACTTCCTTCCTCCTCCTCTCACAATAACTGGCCTGGCTTATCCCCCACTGTGCGCGTCGAGCGAGTGATTTCACTGCCCTTTACCCGTATCCAGCAAGGTGGCTGGTAAGTCTCCATGGCACGCATCCAACAAGGGCCTTCTGAGGCCGCGCGTTGCATAGCGCCTTGGGTACTGCTTCATCCAGGATATGGGTCACAACAAGGCGACCGCGAGAACTGTTCGACGTTTTGTTCATCGAAGCGTGCAACGGAACAAGTTTCGCAGCTGATTAGATGCGTGGCATCGTCTGCTCCAGCCGCCGCAGTGGGGCAAAAATGGTCTTTCATCTTACTCGCCTACCTACCTTCGTAGGGCAGACCGCATGAAGGCGCGCCTTGTATGATGCGGACCTAATTCGTGGAGTGGCTGCACATCGGCCCCCTGCAACGATTTGCGTGGATCGATACTGAGATAAGAAGTAGTGGGCTGCAGCGTACTGAGGAACATCATGCTTCTTTAGGAGTCAAACCAATGTCGCTGATCCAGTTTCATCAACACAGCCTGAAACATCGTCGCAAGTTCATCACACATTCATTTCAAATTATTCTTTTGGCATTAGTCTATGGCTCCAGCCTAACTGGCTGTGGTGACACCTCGAATGTTTCGCCTCCCCCTGCCGGACCAGGGCCGTTGTCGATCGCCACAAATTCACCGCTCCCGAGCGGTACGGTCAATCAGCCCTACGCCGCCGTCGTAGGAGGTTCAGGGGGGACGACACCCTATACATGGAGTCTCGCAAGCGGCTCTCCAGCCCTGCCGGCAGGCCTTTCATTGAATGCAACAACCGGTGCAATCGTCGGGACACCGACTGCCCTTATCACAACGACTCCGATATTCCGATTGCAAGATGCGTCGTCGCCAGCTGGGTTTGTTCAAAAACCCTTGACGATCTCGATCTTAACTACCCCGCAGGTCTTGTCGATGACAACTGCATCGCTTCCGAAGGGTATTGTTAATCAACCCTATCCCAACACGACGTTGGCTGCGACAGGCGGCATCCGGCCCTATACATGGTCGGTGAACCCTGCGTTGCCAAACGGGTTACAACTCAATGTCGTATCGTCAGGCACGATCAGTGGCACTCCGCTGGCTGGAACGGAAGGCACCACAAACCATACGTTCACCGTGACCGATTCCACGAACCCCATCAATCAAACGAGCGACCGACAACTATCCTTGACGATCAGTGTAGTCGTGCCACCCCTTACAATCGTGTTGCCTGCCGGAAACACATTACCCAATGGGAGAGTGAATGAACCCTATAGTGAAGCATTCGAGGCATCAGGTGGCACCCAGCCTTACGCATGGTCCGTCTCTCCAGCCCTGCCGGACTGGCTTGCACTCGATGAGTCGACTGGGTCTCTTACGGGCACCCCACCAACTAGAGGCACCTTGAGCCGAATCTATACCGTCCGCGACTCCACATTGCCTACGAATCTCACCGCTTCACGATCGATTTCTCTTCGAATCCGGAACTAACATATATTTTCACCGCGCTCCCCTTGCGACTGCTTTGGCGTCACTGAACCATCGAAACAAGTGGCTGATCTCCGCGAAACTCTCCCGTAGACGTTAACATACGGCAATATTATCAATATCTTACAGTCTAATTATCAAGTGCTAGAGTTCATATGAATCTCAACCACCTCGATCATGTGAATGATGCACAGACTCTTGAAGTTGCCCTTTGTGATTGCATTGGCTCTGTGTACTCTTCCAGCTTGGGGAAATGATCAGTCACCGTCAGACCCTCTTGCTCAACGCTGGACAGGACTATTCTCCGATCGTGATCTCCACGCTCAATCGAATCAGGCCATCCCGTCTCTCTACCAAACCAGTCTCACCGTGACCTCATTTACTCCTTCCACATCCTCGCCTCGTCTGCGCGACCTCGCACCAGAGTCCCATCAAGCTCGCACGCAAGGTTTCCTGTCTTCGACCACTTGGCTCAATGGAGTCTTGGTCACTGAAACTGAGCTGGCCCAGAATCAAGGAGGAGCTGGGTGGCTCCAAAGCAGGATTCCCGGTGATACGACTGGCGATGCGTCACAACGCATGATCCGACTCGGTCTCACAGGCACAGCAGGATCGATTCGTTATGGGTTACTGTCTCGATCCGCTGGGCAGGCCTTCTTACAAGTGCCGGACCAGACAAGGCGTGAGGTATGGGGAGAATGGATATCCGGTAGGACTTCGTTTCGGAGCGCGATCGGACAACAATGGAATAACGTGACCGAAGACGCTACCAGACCTCGGCTTGAGCAGACCTATGGGAAATTCGGTGTAGCCTGGAAGCGTCCAGTCTGGCCTGAGATCACACTGACCTATGCGCACAACTCCTTGAGCAGCACCCTTGACCCTCTCGGCATCGCTCCTCAACGAAACCACAGTCACAGCCTGGAAAGTGCTCTCGCCTATGACGGCATGGGCTGGAATGCCCGCCTTGCATCGACCTTTATACTTGGGAGCGATCTCCTTCGTAGTGGAGCAGAGTATACGGTGAGGATGCAGACGTTCACCGCGACCGTTCGTCCCTTGGATACCCTGACTATTTCTCCTACCCTAGGGTATCGGGAAGAATTACGGGATTGGTCTGGAGTCCGAATCCATTCGCCCTCGGCGTCGGTGGCTCTGCAGTACAGGCAGAGTCCTGAGATAATGTTCAGCGCGATGGGCAACTACGCCGGAATACGCTCGAGCGATGGACTGATTGATACGGTGCGCATGGGTGGAAGAGGACGGCTTGCATGGGATATCCAGAAATCACAGGGATGGACCACGCTGATCTCCTTGGAAGCCGGCTATAATCGGATGACACATCGCGCCACATCTGCTACAGGCACAGAAGATATCTCTGGTCTCTTACGCGTCGTTCTGGCCTCCCTCTAACCATTGCACCATCCATGCGGTTCTCCGCCTATTTTACAATATTGGTTTCCAACTCCGGCTATCAAGACGAGGATCGCACCAAGGGTTTTGATGCATAACCCATTGAAAATAAATGAACTACGCCTGCCGTTCCCTTTGGAACTTACCCCACTCTATCGATTCCTCCCAGCGCCCAAGCAGAACATGTGCATACGATTGGTGGCATGAATTGATCGCGTCCAAGACCTGTTAGGAGCTGCAGAACTCCTATGAGCCCCCGTTACCCAGAATTCCCATGCCAGACGAAGTTTGAGAGCCGAGCAACCCCGGCACATTTTTCCCATATCTGCTAAATTTTACTGAGATCGGCAGGTGCCTGTGTGCCATTGGGGTAAACCATGAAGAGTGCCGCCATTCTTGCCGTGGGTATTGTGGCCCTGGCTCTCCTTGCCGTGCTCTGCCTCCCGCGACACCTTCCCTCATCGACGGCATCGCCCACTCCGACCCCTGCGAATTTTCATGCGCGCGTAGAGTATGGAACGCTGATCCTCCGCGGCTCACTGCCCAATGAAACCAGCAAGGCCACAATTCTCCAACAAGCCCTAGCGCTTTATGGGGCCACGCCAGGCACCATCGTCGATGAATTAGCGGTGGATTCGAGAGTAGGACTTGTCGCTTGGGCCGACAACGTTTCCCAAGTCCTCCCCATCTTTGGCCATATGACAGAACGAGGCTCGATTATCATCGACGGTCGCACGATTGTTGTGAGTGGCCAAGTTGGTAGTGCTCAGGCCAAGTCTGCAGTGCTGCAAACGATTGCCCCTCTGATTCAGACTGGGTTAGAGTTAGAAGATCGAATGCTGATGAGTCCAGCCTCGGGTGGTCCCTCCCCAAAGGTTCACTCACCCTCTCCCTCATTCAAGAAAAATCCCTCTCTGTTGGTGGCCCTAGCGCCAAAGGTTCCAGCCCTCGCACCCTCAACGCGCCCGACGGTTTCTCCGGTGGTGGCTCTGGCCTCAAAGACTCCAACCCCACCGGTAGCTCCATCAATGGCAGAAGCTTCCCCTGCCTCGCTACAGAAGAAGTTAAATGAGATCCTCGTGCGTGGGTCCATCGAGTTCGAATCGAAGAGCTCGACGATCACTCCCACCAGTTTACCTACATTAGACCGACTGATTGCCGAAATGCGGCCATTCCCATACACAGACATTGAGATCGGTGGTCATACGGACAAGTACGGCGAGCCTGAATACAATCGTCAACTCAGCCAGCGCCGTGCTGATGCCGTGAGGCGCTACTTTGCCAAGCAGGGTCTACCCAAGCAGTTCACCGCCGTCGGCTACGGGGCTTCACAACCGTTGTCGGTGTCGGAAAAACGTGCCAGCCTCCAGCGCAACCGGCGCATCGAACTACGTGTGAAAGGGCAGCCTGAGTTATGACGCTGTTCTTCAATCAAATGTTGGGATGTCTCATCATCGCAGCCGGCATCGGCGGCGCAGTCGGATGGCTCCTGAGACACGTCTCCGCCGACAAAAGCGCGCAACAACTCGCAGACGTCACCGCCATGATGCATCTCAAAGAACAGATGTTGGAGAAGGCCAGACAGCAGCTGAGAGGAGAGGCCACTTCGAAATTACCGCCAGGAGAAAGTGAGCTGGCGACATCCCAAACCCTCAGCAATTTCAACCAAGAGAACTTCACATCCCAAGAGCCGGTTACGAGCTCAGGACGTCTCGGCATCGATACCGATCGACTTCATGCGCGATTGCAGGAATCGGAAGAGGCCGGGGGATGGATCGAGTGGCTAGACATACAACTGACGCAACGAGATGAGAAGCACCGAATTGCACTTGATGAAGTCATGCTCCAACTCGCCGAACGAGATCAGCACATCCGTGAACTCGAGCAGCAGAACCAAGCAGACGCCCACCAAGCTTTTCCACCCAACAAAGCAGCCTGATTCCTGCGCGCATCGAACGATATACATGTTCCTTCCACGCTCGCTCGTTCTTTCCTCAGGGATGGGGGCTGATGGATCTTCCATTGCGCGCGTCCAACGAGGGCCTTCCGAGGCCGCGCGTTGCGCGAGCACAGAAGATCATCGGCTCCATCCCTTCCTCTGTTCTGCGAGCAAGAAGGGCACCCGGCTGCTCCCCAGTTCTCTCGTTTGACTTCCCCTTCCTCTGACTCCTAAAATTCCGTTCAATAGGGACTCAGGCAGTGTCCTACCATGAGTGCGTATAAGGAGGTGATGCGTTGGCGAAAGAGCGAAAATACCGAGGAAAGGTTCCCTTGCATGACAACTATGGCCCTGAAGCCAAGTACGCTGTCGAAGCCGAAGCGCTGTTGCCGACCACAAAGTGGGAAGAAGAAGTCGCCCGTGGACTTGAATTAGGCCTTCCTGGCGCCGATTCCATTAAGGACAAACGGATTCCCACGTTCAGTCGAGGAGAACTCCCTCACTTCGCCGGGATCAACACTTTTGTCAAAGCGCCCTACATCGAAGACGTACGCAAGTGTGGCCAATATGACGTGGCCATTCTTGGGGCGCCATTCGACGGCGGCACGACCTATCGGGCCGGCACACGATTCGGCCCTCAGGGCATTCGCAAAATCTCGGCTCTCTATGGATCTTATAGTTTCGAACTCGGCGTGGATCTGCGGGAATCCATTACCATATGCGATCTCGGCGACGTGTTTACCATTCCCGGCAACATCGAAAAGACGTTCGATCAGGTCAGCAAGGGGGTGTCGCACGTCTACGCCAGTGGAGCGTTGCCCGTCGTGCTTGGCGGGGACCATTCCCTGGGCTTCGCGACCGTGCGGGGAATCGCCGAAAATCTAAACGGAGGCAAGCTCGGCATCATCCATTTCGACCGGCATGTGGATACACAAGAGACCGATCTCGATGAGCGCATGCACACCACACCCTGGTTTCACGCGACCAACATGCCCAACGTGCCCGCAAAAAATCTCGTGCAAATCGGGATTGGCGGCTGGCAAGCGCCGCGACCCGGTGTGAAGGCAGGACGTGAACGGCAAACCACGATCATGACCGTCACCGATTGTGTGGAGATGGGGATTGAGACTGCGGCAAAACGAGCGCTCGAAGTGGCCTGGGATGGCGTCGATGCGGTCTGGCTCAGCTTCGACGTGGATTGCTTGGACGCCGCCTTCGTGCCTGGAACGGGATGGCCGGAACCAGGCGGGTTCTTGCCGCGCGAAGTGTTGAAGTTCCTTCAAGTCATTGCAGACAGCAAGCCAATCGCTGGAATTGAAATTGTCGAGTGCTCTCCGCCCTACGACGCAGCGGAGATCACCGCGCTGATCTCCACTCGCGTCATTATGGATGTCTTGGCCTGCCAGGTGCGCTCAGGCCATCTACCGAACCGGAAAAAGAAGCTGTAAAAGGTGCGCGCGGGTCAGATGAGGCGTCTCGCAACATAATGCGAGACGCCTCATTGTATTTTCCTACACATCGAATGATTCAATCGAGGAATCCCTACGAACATGACTGATGAGCACATACAGGGTCGTGACACCTAGAATACTACCCAATACCAGCGGGACAGCCCAGAGCTGCCACCAGGGCGCATCCGGTGCAACCGCGTAGACACGAGGCCAGGCGATGTTCGCGAATTCAAACAAGGACCAGAAAAAGGCGGCCACATTGATCGCAAGACCCCAGCCTCCCAGCCTAAGCTCACCCAGAGCCGGGTTCCAACGGCCTGTGAGCCGAGTATAGAGCCCGACCCCGGTCGTCATGGCAAACATGGCGTACAGCCCGCCTGTGCCGAAGGCGATTATTGTGGCTACGGCTCCATCGTTCAGGCCGAACAGCAGCCCGATCCCTGCCAACAGCACCACGCAGATCACTGCATTGCGTGGAATCTTGGAGGCCGTGACCCGGCTCAACACCATAGGCATGTTGCCCTCGCGAGCCATGGAGTACACAATCCGCGACGTGTATTGCACCATAGAGGCCCCGCACGCCAGGAAGGCAATCATGACGATCGCGAGAAAAGGTGTTTCAGCCCAGGCTCCAAAGCTGCTGACTATCACAGGAGTGACAGGGTCGGACGTGGCACTGGTATTCACCAAAGCCTCACGATTGAAGCTCAAGGTCAGGGCGGCGGAGTTGAAGAGCACCACCCCTCCCACCATGCAAAGGGACAAAAAGATCGCGCGTGGAACCATCCGCTTGGGGTTGTGGGTTTCTTCCGCGATGGTGGAGCAGGCATCGAAGCCGATGAAGGCCCACCCAGAAATGGCGAGCGCTGCCAGAAATGCCGCCGTCTGGCTGGGTGCAGTCCCTGTCCCGAGATGCTGGAACAGTTCGGAAAATGAATGTTGTCTGAAAAAGAAAAACAGCAGCAGCGCCACGCCGAACGACCCGACGATTTCCGCATACACACCCAGGGAAATCACCAGTTTAAACACATTCACGTGAGCCAGGTTGAGGAGCGTGCAGAGTATTAAAAACACAGCGCCCCATATCACTAAGGTGAGCCCTCCTCTACTCCCAGATCCAAAAAAGAGCGCAAGCCAGACACCCCCGGTATAGGCGGTCGTGGTGAGCATGGCGATGGTGGAACTGACGTAGATGACACCAGCATACTTCCCGGCGGTGACGCCTCCGAGTTGCCGTGCCCACTTGTATGCGCCTCCCGCAATCGGAATCTGCGAGGAGAGCTCTGCGTAGACGGTCGCCACCAACATCTGCATCACGAGACAGAGCGCCAGCGCGCCAAACCACCCGCCTCCTGTCACCACCGTCTGCACACCAATGATCGCGTACAGCCCAGCCACTGGTGATACAGTGGCAAAGCCAATCGTCAGGCTGTTCCAGAGACTCAGGCTGCGGTTGAGTATCTCCGTATCATCCGTGGCGGCTGCAGGAGAACGAATATCGAGACTCGCCTTATTTGGCATCGCGCTCTGCGCTCATCATGCAGTAAGTCAGCTTGTGCCACCATCTAGACCCATCATCATAACGGGTGGCAGGACATCTCGTACAAGTCAGGCGAGGGAAACAGTACCATTAGATCGCCAGACAGTTCCAGCTACACCGGCCTTTGAAGGTTGCTGTGAAGCTCTCATGAACAAGGCCGGGCAGGAAAATACTTTCTCGACGTAACAAAAAGACCCGCAGGCCAGGTGACACCATAGGGCGCGGGGTGTTTCCGGCCCACTCGGACGTTCCACACCTGTCCCCCCGGATTCACCTGCTCAATCAGCTGGGTGATCTTCACGTCGTAGAACTGGGGATACCCGCCGTAGGGCTTGATCTCCACATTGTTTAAAGTTGGTGGACAACTTGCTAGCAGGCTGTTGACAAAGTCCGCCAGCCTCGTTCTCGCATCGCTCAGAGGCTCAACGTACGGCACAGAGTGCGAGATTCCGCCTCTTCGCTCTCTGCGGCCTTGCTGGACGGCCTTTCTGAACAGCCTGCAGGCCATTCAGCTTCCGTCAGTGATCTCAGACGAGGTGTCATTTCGGGTGGTGCCATCTCGTTTGTCAACAAACTGCTAGCTGGTTTTCAACCATTGTTTGACGACCATCGTCGCAGCATCAGGATTACCACGCGCCATATCGACGATCTGTGCGCGGGGCTTTCCTCCTGCGATTGAGGCTTCGACCTGACTCACCGAAGCGGGCAACTGCGGCGTGGTGACCCCTTCAGCCGATTGCCCCGTCGTCCCCAGCATAGCCATCAGAGGACGTACCACCATGAAGAGGATGAGAAGAAAGAGCCCTCCCCCAACCGCATAACGAATATAGGGAGTAAAGGAATTGGCCGGCTCAGCCGCAGCCTCGACGCCCTGCGCGGGCGGTTCTTCCGTCGCAATATCGAATTGCACGTTGGTCACTTGGACTTGATCCTGCCGGTCCGCTGAATAACCCATGGCTTTTTTGACGATTTCTTCGATACGCTTCATGTCCTCTTCAGATCGTGCCACATACTTCTTCGCCACGCTGGTTGACGTTTTCTCACCCTCGGAGGCCTTGCCGCCTTCGTACATCCCATCCACCAACACCGCGACGGAAAGTTGCTTGATGCTGCCGGTCGATTCGACGACTCGAGAGACGGTCCGGCTGATTTCATAATTCACGGTTTCGTTCTTGGTCTGATTCGCGCTCGAACTCGTTTGAGCCGGCTCTTGGGCCGCCCCTTCCGGGACATTCGACTGGACACCCGGCACGCCGCCGGATACACCGTTGACCCCATTCGCCTTTTCCTGACCTCGCTGTTCGCTTCGAACGACTTGACTATTCGGATCGTATTTCTCTTCAGTCGTTTCCACTTTACGAAAGTCGAGAATGCTGGACACCCGCACCACGGCTTTATTCACCCCGACGATTCGTTCCAACATCGTTTGGATGCGAGTTTCGATATCTTTTTCAACCGTTCGCTGGTATTCCAGTTGCGATCCGGTGAGCCCCGCAGCATCGTCGCTTCCGGCTGCGGATGAAAGGAGCCGTCCATGTCCATCTACCACCGTGACATCCTTGACTTGTAGGCCCTCGACGCTGCTCGACACGAGATGGACAATCCCATTCACTTGGGTCTTCGCAAGTGCTTGCCCGTTCCGCAACGACACGACAACCGAAGCCCGCGCCCGATTCTCTTCACTGGAGAACAAGCGCCGCTCCGGAGTGGCGAGGTGAACGCGGGCTCGTTCGATCTCCGGCATTTGGGCAATCGTCCGTGCCAATTCGCCTTGCAGTGCGCGACGATAATTGAGTTTCTGAACGAAATCGGACATGCCGATCGACGATCGATCGAAGATTTCAAAACCCACTCCACCCCCATGGGGAAGGCCCTGGGAGGCCAACTGCAACCGCAATTCATGAACTTGTGCACTAGGAACAAGCACCGTGGCGCCGCCGCCGGTCGTCTCATATGGGACTTTCGTTTCTTTCAGCTTATCCACAATCCCTGCCGCATCCTCAGGATTGAGGTTTGTGAACAGCACCTGCATATCGGGCTGTTGCGTCCATAATGCTAGCGCGATAAGGCCGGCAACAGAGCCGGCAAGCGCAATCAGAATGATCATGCGCTGATTGATGGAAAACTTAGACAGCATACGAATCTACTCCTGGCTAGCTGACATTGCACATATCAGAAAACGGATGCTCAAAAAGGCCGTTCAGCAAGGCCGTTCAGCAAGGCCGCAGCGAGTGCAGGCCCGAGGCGTACCCTCTGGGTACGTTGAGGGTCTGCACGATGCGAGAACGCTGCTGGCGGGCTTTTTCAGCATCCGATTAAATCTGCATCCGTTGAATTTCTTCATAGGCCGACACCAGCTTGTTCCTGATTTGCATCATCAGTTGGAACGACACATCGGCTTCCTGCAACGCCACCATCGTCTGATGGATATTCTGCGTCTGGCCGGTCATCAGCGCCTGGGTCGCCTGTCCTGCTTCCAATTGAATGTCGTTGACCTTACCGATCGCCTGCTGCAGCGTACTCATAAACCCGTTTGAGGACGCGCCACCGGCTACATGGGAGGCTCCAGCATTATCCATCGACGGCACGGTTGGGAATGTGATCGCCTTAATCTGATCCACGCCTACCTCCCAATCTCCAGCGCCTTATTCCACATGGCGCGTGTCGCATTGATCGCTTGCACATTGGCTTCGTAGGAGCGGGATGCTCCCATCATGTTCACCATTTCTTCCATGACGTTGATGTTCGGCATCTTGACGAAGCCTTTCTTATCGGCATCCGGATGGCGCGGATCGTAGATCACCTGCCCAGGCCTTCTATCTTCCTGCACGCGCAGCACCTTCACGCCATCAAGCGCGTGAGCCCCTGGCCCCGTCGACACCTGACGAAACGTTTTTTGGAATGGGCTGGCGACCGGCGTGGATTGGAACACCACATCTCGACGCTTATACGGACCGCCTCCTGGCGTATGCGTGGACTGTGCGTTCGCCAGATTGCTGGAGATCACGTTGAGCCGCTGACGTTGTGCATCTAAGGCTGTAACGGACACCGCCATGCTGTCGGTCATTTCCATGGACAACCTCCTTGCTATCAGCGATCAACTCTCAGCCATCAGCTTCTTGCTGACTGCTGAAGGCTGACGGCTATTGATTATCGCCCCTCGCGGATGGCATTGAGTAACCCTCGAAACTTCCTTGCGAGCAGGTCTGCGGCAACATTGTACTGCATAGCGTTATCTGACATTTTTGCCATCTCCAGTTCGATGTTCACCGAGTTGGCATCCAACGGCAGGTCCCCCGCGGGCACGGGACCGAGCTTTCCCATGACCCGCTGCAACGAATCTCCGCGAGGACCGATATGACTGCCCCGAGTAACAGCAAGTGTGACCGGACTCCTCCCGCGTTGTGCAGATTGCAAGGAGTCCTGAAAATTGAGATCGGTGGCTCGATAGCCAGGCGTTTCTTCGTTCGCGATATTGGAGGCAATCACCCGTTGTCTGGCTTCGCGCAAATCCAGCGTGCGATGGAGCAATTGCATGGTGCGATCAAAAATCGTCATGTGATGCCTCCTCGAGTTGTCGGACTAGCGATACCATTGCAATCGTAATGCCATTACCGGCAGTCATCGAGACACTATGCAATACAGACGGCCGACGACCTCGTACGACTCATCTCTGCCCATCGGCAATACATGCCGGATACTTTCTCCCCACGCCTGGATGAATGGCCGGATCATGCGGAAGCTCGGCAATTGGTCTCCCGATACTCTCGAAGCTTGTTCCGCAACGTGCGAATGCTGATCCCCAATTCCTTTGCCGCATGAGTGCGATTCTCCCTCACTCGCGCCAGAGTTTGGAATATCAAGTTCCGTTCCATTTCCCACAGCGACCCATTGCCGGACGGTTGCGACACCGTTGAGATTGAGGCGGGGATCACCGGCTGGCTACCGGACTCCACTAACACGTGGCCTGGAAGGATCGGGCCATTTCCGGCCAACAGCACAGCACGCTCCACGACGTTCTCCAGCTCGCGCACGTTTCCTTTCCATCGTCTGTCCTGAAGCGTTGCATATGTCTCCGCCGACACCATTGGTATCGGGAGCCCATTCCGTGCGGCAGAGGCTGTCACGAAATGTCTTGCGAGCAACGCAATATCGGCGGGCCTCTCCCGCAACGGAGGCACGGTGATAGGAAACACATTCAAACGATAATACAAGTCTTCGCGAAACCGTCCCTGTTCCACTTCGTGGTAGAGCGACCGGTTTGTCGTGGCAATGACCCGAATGTTGACTGAGACAGGTTCTCGGCCTCCCACTCGATCCACTTCTCGCTCCTGAATCACACGGAGCAACTTGGCCTGTAAACCCATGTTCATTTCACTAATTTCATCCAGAAGCAACGTGCCGGTATGGGCCATCTCGAACTTGCCGATTTTCTTCATGATGGCTCCGGTGAACGCCCCCCGTTCATGACCAAACAATTCACTTTCCAGAAGCCCGTCCGGCAACGCCGCACAATTCACTGCAATAAATGGACGATGGGCACGAGGGCTTCTGCTATGGATGAAACGGGCCAGCAATTCTTTTCCAGTGCCGCTTTCTCCATTGATGAGAACAGTTGCTTGACTTGCGGCAACTCCCTCAACCGTACTGAGCAGGCGGACCATGCCAGGGTCCTGCGTCAGAATAGACCGCTGATCGATCGGCTCAGATGGCAGCGTTGAGGCATTCACGCCACGAGCTTTCAGATTGGCAATCACCCGCTCAAGCAGATCAGTGGAAAATGGTTTAAGAATATAGTCGCTCGCGCCGTATTTCATCGCCTCCACGGCGGTCTCCACAGTCCCGTATGCGGTCATCAACACCATCAATGTGTGCGGCGAACGGCATTTGATCTCTTTGATCAGATCCAGCCCGCCAAGACGCGGCATCTTCAGATCGGTCACCACCAGCCAGGGCTTGTAGCGACCGACGCGGTCCACGGCCTCGACGCCATCGATCGCACCTTGCACGTCAAAACCCAAACGACGGACAGACTCCATGAGTGCGGTCCTCATGGATGAATCGTCATCGACGATCAACACTCGCTCAACGTGCTCAGAAATATCCGACACATGACCTCCTCTGTCCTGTTCGCTCATGCAGAGGTCTCCTCTTCAATAAAGTGGTGCGCGTCGATCATGATGGGGTTGCCGGCCTCACCTCCACAATCACGCGCAGTCAATGTTCGCCTCTCGGTGCGATTGTCTTCGCAAGGATGCGGGAACACCATCGTAAACGTCGTACCGCGCCCTTCCACGCTCTCAACGTCGATCCGTCCCCGATGCCCTTCAACAATTGCGTGGACGATGGCCAACCCGAGCCCCGTCCCTTCGTCTCGTGTGGTGAAAAATGGATCGAATATTCTTGATCGCTGTGCAGCAGGAATGCCGACGCCGGTATCCGAGACCGAAAGACGAAACGCCGCATTTCCCGGTGCCTGCTCTTCTGTGAGGGTTGCCGATAGGGTCAGCGTTCCGCCACCTGACATGGCATGGATACTGTTGAGAATGAGGTTCAAGAGCACTTGTTTCATTTGCCCCTCGTCGCACCACATCCGAGATGCACGAGGGTTCACATCCAGACGAATGTCGATTTTGGCCTGCGCAACAGCATGGGCCGCCAGCGTCAATGCATCGACCATCAGTCCTTCCGTCTCATGCCACTCCCCATGTGAGCAATCGGGTTTGGTATAGAGCAAGAGATTGGTCAAGAGACGATTCATCATGTGAACAGACGATGAGATATGTTCCGCGTATCCACGCAGCGAAGGAAGGCCGTGCAAATCACGGCGCAACATCGATGCAAACAGTTCGATACTGCCAAGGGGATTCCGAATTTCGTGAGCAATCCGCCCGACCATCTCACCCATGGCCGCCAACCGATTACGGCGCTGCAGCCGATCCTCCAGTTCTCGAACCGCCGTCACATCCTGAATCAGGAGAACACGTCCGGCATGACGTCCTTCGCTCGTGTGCAAGGCGCGTTGGGAGAGCGACACGGCCGCGCCCTGTCGCGTCGTCAGGGGATACACATCACCGTCCAGTTGCGCGTCCTTGAGGCAGGCGGCTAAGGAGCAGCCGACAATCTGCTCACGCGGCAACCCGAGGAGTTGCTCACCCGCTCGGTTACACCGTGTAATTATTCCTTCGGTATCCATCACCAGTAAACCTGTCGAAAGGGACTCGACAATCGCCGTCAAATGCTCACGCAGTTCTTCATTGACGCGCAAATTTTTTCCAAGCGCCTCGTTGCGATCGGCCAGTTCGACATCAAGCTGCTCCAATCGAGTGGTCAAGGTCTGATAGGACTGTTGCAAGGTCACGGCGGCATCGTCGAAACTCTGAAACGCCTGGTGCAATAAATCGCTATCAGTAGTCACGACGGCATGGTGTGCGTTCATGAGGTTATCTCCCTGTATCCCCAATGGCCGATTTGAGACCTATCTGCATGGCGCCAGCAGCGCGTTGGAATAGCGGATCGTGAATTGCCGCGTCCGCAAGCTCACCCATCGGGCGGCCCTCTGTACGGTTCTTACCCCCTGAATTGAGCATGATCTGTACCTGCGCCCACTCAGTCTCCATGGGATCAGGTCTGGACTTCAGTACCTGTCGGTACAGATCCGTGGCACGTTCAGGCTTGTTCAGTTGCAACAGTAGGTCGGCATACCGTCGAAGATCCTGGGGCCTATTGAGTGCATTGTGTTTCACTGCTTCCTCGAATGCCGCGGCTGCCTCCTCCGGTTTCTGATCTTCCGCCAACGCCCGCGCAAGGGCCACATACATCCAATGATGCGCGGGATCATGGGGATGCGCCCGCGTCCAGTGCCGCATGATACGGACGGCACTTTGACGGTCTCCCTGCTCCAACAATGCCGTCGTCAATTCGCGCGAGACTCGCGTAGAACGCGCGCTCTTGGGATAGTGAAGCCGGAAACTTTCAAATACGTTCCTGGCGGCCTCAGGGTCAGACTGGTCCAAATAACTTTCTCCCAAGCCGGCGAGCGCCGCCTCGTGGAGCGACGCCACCTTACGATTGCGAACCAATGTTTGATAGAGTCGTACGGCTTCAGGCGAAAAACCGAGCCGGCGATGCGTGTCGGCCACCTCCAATAATGTCTGCGTCCCGGCATAATGTTGTTCCGGATCCCGCCCGTGACTATGAAAGAGCGTGAGCACCTGAACGTCGTTCTTGTTCTTGATAGCCGTTTCCAACTGGGGTTTTAAGATCGCGGCCAGATGGAACCCCGCCGCAGACGGCCAGGGATCATGCGCAACGACACCCGCCCGACGAGTGACGTCTTGATACATCTGGATAGCGCGTGGTGTGTCACCGTGCAATTCATAGTGCTCCGCCAAACGAACGAGCGCCTCGCTGCCGAGCATGTCACCCTGATGACTAAGCGCGATCGACTTATACAGCCCTTCGCCCTCTGATGACTCCAAATAGGATATGCCGCCCCCTCGAATCATACCTTCCACTTTTTTATGCAAAAAACTCTCTCCTGCCGACGCCGCAATTTCCTGTTCCATCCGTGACAAGCGCATACGGGCAACGACCGCTGCCGCCGTATCTCCATAATCTGCCTGAGCAACGTTGTAAAAAAGCTCTGCCGGTGTTCGCAGACCAAGTCGGCTATGACTGTCTCCAAGACGGACGAGAACCGTTCCCGCATGTCGATGCGACGGAAAGAGGTTGTACAGGAGCAGATCGATTTCACGGCCTCTTGTCAGCTCCTGATGGTCAAAAAGGGCATCGCCATACTGCTGCAGGGCATCAGGATTGTATTTCAGTGTATTTGGCCAACGCTGATACAAAAAATCGTACAGTGGTATTGCCTCTCGCTTGCGTTGCTGGGCATAGAGGACGCTGGCCTGATCCAATGTGGCCCTTACGACAAGACGATCGTCAACCGCACGTTCCCGAACCACACCGAATGCCCGCTCAGCTTCTTTCAATCGTCCCAACTCCCCAAGTACGCCGCCCAACGCGAGCAACGTCCGATCCGCATCATGACGAGGCAGCTCGCGGGAAAGCGCATATTCATACGCGGTCACGGCATCCTGGAGCCATCCCATGTCCGCATACAAGTCACCGACCCGCCAGTGCGCCCGGAATGCATTGGGATTCTTCGGGTATGAGCCAATGATGCCGCGATAGAGCGTAACCGCCTCTCCTCGCGCATGGTCTGAAGGGTGTTCAAGCAGGGTGAGTTCGGCTAAGAACGCCTTCAGGGGAGGGATCAGCGGACTGGAGGAATCAAGTGTGTCAAGCGCTGAAAATCCTGCGCGAGCCGCCGCATACTGCCCGCGGGTAAAGGCCTTTACCGCTTCTTGGAATTGTGCGACGCCCGGCCCCTCCATGGTTCGATCATAGATAGGCCCATCATCAGGCAATGCGATCCGTGGAGAGACTGTTCGTGAACTCACTTCTGGAGGCATCGCATGGCGAGAGACTGGAGGTGTCGCCTCCGACGAGTGCGGCTCAGCTGCACAGGCGACATGCCAGGCAACACTCTGCGCGCACACATACAGGGCCAACAACATATATGTCCCGCTTCTTCTCATAGATACAGTGTGGTTCAGCAATTTCCATGCCCTTCACATCGAGTGAATAACTGTGTGCCAGATGAGAGAACTTTCAATGGCCGCGCGATGTCGTGCTTAAACTCGTCAAACATCCGACGCATCGCCATTGTGTTCGTCAATCGATTGACGAACGGAAACGCGACGTTCACATGATGCATAACGGTTCGTGGGATAGTCGTCTGAACTCCGGGCAAGGATCGAGCGGCACGATGGGAGAGAGGTGATCGTCCACGCGTTGTCTCGCGCCTGAAGATCAGGGAGTGAGGCGGGTCCAGACTATACGGTTAGAAGGCAGGGCATCCCTGATTCTTCGGAGCGAACCCTTTTCGTTTCATCTTCTCAACTAAGGTCGTGCGGTTTACTTGGAGCAGCTGCGCCGCCTTGCTCGTAATTCCATTGGCTTGTCGAAGCGCGCCGACAATTAACCGATTTTCAAACTGTTCAATCTCTTGGGACAAGTTCACCCCTTGATCGCCAAAGCTGATCAGATGAGGTGTCATCTGTTCAGCCGCGACCGACCGGCGCTGGAGACGCTCTGGCAGATCCGATACTTCGATCGTCCCCGATTGACTCAGCACCGCGAGGCGTTCAATCATATTCTCCAGCTCTCGAATATTTCCTGGCCAATGATAGTCCATCAACCGGGCCATGGCATCCGTGGAACAGCCGGTCGAAGCCACCTGCTTGCCATGATTCAATCGCACCAAGAAATGGCGTACGAGTTCCGGAATATCGCTTCGTCGTTCTCTCAGCGGTGGAACGGTAACCGGGATGACATTCAGGCGATAATACAGATCCTCCCGAAAACGCTTCTGCTGCACGGCCAACTCGAGATCCTGATTCGTCGCCGCAATGACGCGAACATCCACATCGATCGTTCTCGTGCCTCCCACTCGTTCAAACGACCTCTCTTGCAGCACCCGAAGCAACTTCACTTGCAACCCGAGACTTAACTCACCAATTTCATCGAGGAAGATGGTCCCGCCATGCGCCAACTCGAAACGGCCAATTCGCGCATGTGCTGCACCGGTAAACGCCCCCTTCTCATGTCCGAACAGCTCAGACTCGAGCAGATTCTCAGGAATCGCGCCACAATTGACTGGAACGAGCGGGCGGTCTTTCGTCTCGCCATGGAAATGCAGCATCCGCGCGACCAATTCCTTCCCCGTTCCACTCTCCCCTTGGATCAGGACGGTGCTGTCGCAGTCTGCGACCTTCGTCACAAACTCGATGACACGCCGGATCGGTTCACTCGTGCCGATAAACTGCTTGAGCCGATAGTGCTCCCGAACGGCCTTCCGTGATAATTGTGCGGAATTCCGACAACGCTGCACCTCCAAGGCTTTGTTAATCGAGGCAACGACGCCTTCGTGCTCAAATGGTTTTGTCAGAAAGTCGACGGCTCCGGCCTTCATAGCCTTGACGGCACAGTCGATTGAGCCATACCCGCTCATCATAATCCCGAGCACTTTGGAGTCGATCTGAAGGACACGCTCAAGGACCGCCACGCCATCGATATCAGGCAGTTTCAGATCCGCCATCAGCACATGCACGGGAATTTCTTTGACCACACGAAGAGCCTCCTGCCCACTTCCAACAACCGTGACCCGATGGCCTTCCCGAGTCAGCAGTCGCCGAAGCAGGTTCTGTATGCCTTCGTCGTCTTCGACCACAAGAATAGACAACACATTCATGCTGCATCCCCTCTATAAAGTTCTGGAATATGAGTCCGAAACACAACAAGGCAATAGACGTTGCACGATCGTTAGATCCGTTCGCATCACATCCCGCCGTCGTGACATACGCATCGCTACTAAGCGTATAAGAGATTCCCATATCGGAAAGTGCCTCATGGCTCTCATGCTGAAGACAATTCAGATCTACACAAGCAGAGCTATAACGTTCTGCTAAAGTGGACCAGAAGGCCCTATTCGGCTCTATCTTGCGGGACTACAGATTGAGACGACAGCTTGAATTGACGGTGGCATATGAAGCTGGAGATATTCCTGGCATGCGGGAAAAGCGAGATGGGCGAGAATTCAAGATCTGACGTTCGAGGTTTTCAGAATGTTCGATCGTGGCAGGTTATGAAGATTTCACAGATCCTTACGTTGATCAGCCGATCGCTTCCCTAAGGTGGAATCGCGGATGAACTGGGCCGCCGCTTGACCGCGCCGGGTCACGTGCATCTTCTGGAAGATGAACCTAATATAGTTCTTCACGGTCTTATCACTCAATTCGAGCGATGAGCCGATCTCCTTATTTGTTTTCCCCTCCGCAAGAAGCGCGAGAACGCGCTGTTGCTGGGCGGAGAGAGTCGTCCTCTGAGGCTCTGATGCCTGTTCTTTCTGGAGCCGCATGCGGGTCAAGATAGTCTGAGTGATGGCCGGATCAAGAATCGACTGCCCTCTCGCCACTGTACGAATGGCGAGTAGTAACCCCTCCGCGTTGATGTATTTCAATACATAGCCGGACGCCCCACCAACGACCGCGGCGAGAACCGCCTCATCGTCTTCATAGGAGGAGAGAAACAGGACACGTATGGCGGGACAACTGTCTCTGATCGCGCGGCAGGCATCTACTCCGCTTCCACCGAACAAGCGGACGTCCATCAAGACCACATCCGGCTTCAGGCGGAAGGATTCCGCTATCGCATCTTTCATCGTCGCGGCTTCACCAATCACAGCGATATCGTCATATCGACTCAACATCGTTCGCAATCCTTCTCGAACGATTTCATGATCGTCTACAATCAGAACACTGATCGACTTCTCATGACGCTTGCGCAAGATCTTCCTTTCGTCGGACATGGCCCGGCAGTGCAAACAACTCGATCTACCGAGTCAGCACTTCAATATACATACTCGCGAATGGTCAACAGCAGAGAGGAGGCTTGATCGGGCAAAGAGAGCATGGAGACAGCAGACGGTAAAACAGATGAGAGAGGAGCAGAGGGCAGTATTCTCATGTTATTTACCTCACAAGATGACTTTCACGATATTGTTCGGAACCATACTATTTCTTCCATGTCTATATCAACGAGTCATTCGGCCCTATGTATGCCTATAAGTAATACGGGCGTCTCCACACATCGACTCGCACAGATAAACCGACACACAATGACTTACGTAGACATGCGCAACGGGAGCAGCGATGAGACGTCTGACTATTCCGCTTCCCGACTCACCGAGGGAACTTGTCAAGTATAGGCGCTCTTCTCGTTCGTCATTCGGATGACAATTCATAAACCCAGTCAATAGTTGAAGCCCATCAAACCGTCCGATCCATAATTATCTTCCATCGCTCAATTCACGACTCATGATCAAAGGCCATGGGTCACAGAATGCTGCAGAAGCGTTGAACCGTTATACAGGTAAAGATACAGGTAAAGGTTTCTCAACATCCTACCGACAAGAGAGTGTACTGACCTCCAGTGAACACCAATCGGCTCAGGGATCGACTCCACTATGGACACCGCGATACGTGCCCCTCACAACGTGGAAATGCCTGAGCAGATCGAACAGGCCTTAGTCGAGCGGATCAATAAGGATCGACTCGAGCTTCCAGTCCTGCCACAAGTCGCTGGCCGGGTTATGGCTCTGGCCCAAGATCCCTCAGCAGATGCAGCCCGTTTGTCTACCTTGATCCACCAAGACCAAGCCCTAGCGGCACATGTGTTACGGATAGCCAACTCACCCGCCTATATGCCTCGGACTCCGATTGCCTCGCTCCAACATGCCGTGGCTATGCTCGGCGTGAATCAGCTATCGGAGATCGCCGTCACGGTCTCTCTGAAGAGTGCAGCCGTCAAGATTCCTGGGCATGAAGCGGACATCCGGCAGCTCTGGCGGCACGCGCTGGCCAGCGGTGCCTATGCGAAAGAGATCGCGCGCATGCGCCGCTATAACGTAGAAAGCGCGTATCTTTGCGGACTTTTACATGCAGTCGGAAAACCGGTCGTACTCAAAACCATCGCGACCATTGCCGCAGACCTGCATATCCCACTTAAGCCTGATACCCTCCATGCCTTCCTTGACGGCTATCATGCTCGTGTAGGCAGCCTGATTGCAGCTGAATGGGCCTTACCCCCACAGGTAGCTGAGGCTATCGCCTACTATGGAGACTATGAACACACACCTACACACCGCCAGGAGGCGATGATGACCTGTCTGGCAGACCGGTTGGCCACCTGCCTACTCGTTCCCGACTTCTACGATGACAGCACACTGCGCGATCACAGTGTCTTTGCCGATCTTAATCTCTACCCCAACGATGTTGACACGTTGCTCGGGCTCAAAGAGAAAGTCCTCAGTCTTGTGGACACGATGGCACAATGAGCACAGTCCTTCACTATGACATCGTGGTGATCGGAAGTGGTCCTGCCGGCCAAAAAGCTGCCATCCAGGGCGCCAAAGCAGGCAAGCACGTTGCGGTGATCGAACGTGAGCCAGGTGTCGGCGGAGGCTGTGTCTACCGGGGAACAATCCCGAGCAAAACGCTTCGCGAGAGTGCGCTGCAACTGGACCGGATGACACGATCTGCCATTACGCCGAACGCCGCAATCCCTTCGAACATCTTGGTCGCCACACTGATGCAACGATTGGACGAGGTCGTCACCTCACATGGCGACTACATGATGAACCAGCTGACACGCAATGGCGTCACGTTGTTCCATGGCCGCGCCCAGTTCCGCTCCGATAGTCTGATCGAAATGCTCACGGTCGACGGCATGAAACAAACTCTCAGCGCCGACACGATCGTCATCGCCACAGGGTCGCGGCCTCGCGCCCCGGTCGACATTCCAATCGACCATGAACACATTCTCGACAGTGATTCCATTCTTTCTATGATTTACTTGCCACGCTCCCTGACGGTATTGGGCGGGGGAATCATTGCGTTGGAATATGCATCAATCTTTGCCGCGCTCGGCGTACAGGTCACGATCATCGATCGGGCTGATCGTCCTCTTCAATTTTTCGATGCGGAACTCGTTCGCATGTTTGTGCAAAGCTTTGAGCAAGCCGGCGGCCGCTATTGCGGGAAACAGGCCATCAAAGACGTCCGATGGGATGGAATCTCTCAGGTCGTGACGACACTCCAGAACGGGCAGGTATTCACAAGCGATAAAATGCTCGTGGCCTTGGGGCGACAGGCCAATATTGAAGAGCTCAATCTCAGCACGACCGGCTTGATCGTCACTGAAAAGGGAACGCTGGCTGTCAATGAACATTGCCAGACGGCCATTCCCAACATTTACGGTGTCGGCGATCTCATCGGTCCCCCCGGTCTAGCTTCCTCGGCCATGGAACAAGGACGCCGGGCTGTATGCCATGCTCTGGGTCTCCCTGTGGGGCAATCAGCCGAGATCATTCCGACCGGAGTGTATACCATTCCAGAGATGGCCAGTATCGGACTAGATGAAGCGGCAGGCCTGAAACGATATCGAGAGGTCATGATTGGCCGGGCAAAATTTAACGAGATCGCCCGCGGCCAGATCTCAGATATTCGTGACGGCTTACTGAAGATGGTGGCCGATCCGAAGGGCGAATATCTCCTTGGGGTCCAGATCATCGGAGAAGGCGCGACGGAATTGATTCATCTCGGCCAGATGGCGCTTCAGCATGGAGCCACCGTTGACTCATTCGTCGAGAACATCTTCAATTTCCCTACCCTCGCTGAAACCTACCGCGTCGCAGCATTGGATATCGTTGGTCAGCGCCAAAAACGACTCAACTCAATCGCGGCATAAATTCAGGCGCTGAGCCTACTCTCACAAGTGGATAGTCAGCCACGGGCAACCTTACCAGTCATCAAGCGCTGGCCTGCTTCGTAACTGCGTCAACCTTCTCACTCAACCGCTCGACCTCAGTCGCGTTGGAGCACGCCCTTTCCCCAAGCGACCACTGCATGATCGTGAGGGTTCCGTAAATACGGGGCCCAACCAAGCCGCCCCTCTTCCTGCTACTCCGTCAATTTCTTGGCCTCAGCGGCCCTCTGCTCAGCCGACCTCTCCAATACACTTTCCGTCTGACGGGCTTGATCCATTGGAGTCTTTATCGAATCCACCGCGGCCTGCCCTGCTGCTTGCGTCGCCGCACTGCCGGACGCAGCCGCTGCCTTTGCCTTCTCCGCCGGCGTCTCCTGATTACAACCGAATAGCCCCACCATAGCCAGCAACCCAACAACGAATGAAAAACTGTATCTTGATTTCTTCATCGCAAACTCCTCAGACCTATTCACCGTCGAGTGAACTATCACTTTACAAGGGGTGACTGAAATGATCCCAACTGCGCGCGTCTTCCCAATTCCCCATTTCATTTTCAAGGGTGGCCTGGTTGATCCTCGATTGCGCGCGTCGAACGAGCACATTCTGATCGTGCGCGTTCCGCGAGCAGGAGGACGGCCAGGCTACCCGCCCTCTCTTTTTCAGCATCCTGTCAAGCAATCGTACCTGCGAGGTGCTGTACCGACAAGCAATTGCGAAAACAAGTGCTTTGATCGCCGAACCTGTCTCCGTTATAATCCCGCACGAACCAACATGCGCCGGAAAAACTCGGTGCATGTACCAAAGCACCGTGGGATTTTCCAGAACGGCGCCGATGTTCCAATCGCTTCAGGATGCTCAAAAAGGCCGTTCAGCAAGGCCGCAGCGAGCGAGGAGGCGAGGAGGTACGGACCGCACTTCGTGTGACCGTTCGCCCTTGCAATGAATCTTGGCGAACGGATAAGCCCCTTCGGTAATTCGAATATCCGAGGGGTACCCCTCAACGTTGAGCCTCTGAACGATGCGAGAACGATGCTGGCGGACTTTTTCAGCATCCTGACAGGAGAACTCTATGGCCACCACCAACCAAGAACACCAACTTCAACTTCGCCAACTCGCCGAACTCCTACTGGCCGTCGCAGGCGAATCCGTGACCGTCATGAAACGGAACGCCCCGGAGCGGGCGTTGAAATTGAAACGACACGATGAGTGGGACATCTACCTTGAGTTCCTCAAAGTCATGTTTAATCTGACCGATCGACTCTCCGCGTTGTACCTGCCGATCAAAACACAGCCCCAATTCATGGATAGCCTCGAAGACGCGGTCACCGTGCAATTGAAAAACGTCCTGGAGCCGGCATTCGGTTCCGGCGCCGACCAAACAGAAGTGATGCTCACCGTCGGTGCAGCGGTGGCGGAGAGTCGGCAAACCTATGAGCGGTACCGGTTCCTCGTCACCGAGCAGAATCCCGTGAGGGACGAAATGTTGAAAGATTTTGGCGGACGCGTCGCCGACTCGATGGGAATCGCAGGACATGCAAAGGTGTCCTCCGCCGCATCGCTCTGTGCGAGTGCCGTGATTCCGGCCATCAAGGCCATTCTGGCCGGAGATCCCCCTCCGGTTGCCGCAGTCGGGGCTGCCACATCCATGGCAACCCATCTGCCGTCCGCGCCGCCACAACTCACCCCGATGCCAGAGCATCAAGGTCCGACGGGGGCTGAGATTACATTGGTGAGCGTGATGTCGACTGTTGCCGATGAAGAAGTGGAAACCAGGTGGGGGCTACACCCTCGATTTCGACAAGATCTTCCTCCGGAAGATATACAACGAATCGCCAAACTAATGAACCGAGTGGCGAAAATACTTGGCGAACGGTATGCTTCCGTGGCATTCTCGGACGAATGGACAACCTGGCATAAGGCCGGTCACGCGTGAGCCGATCAGGATGCTGAAAAAGTCCGCCAGCTTCGTTCTCGGCTCATTGAAATCCTCAACGTACCCCCGAGGGTACGCCTCCGGTTTCGATTTGCCTGCGGCCTTGCTGAACGGCCTTTTTGAGCATCCTGCTGGAATATTCTCCCCATTTCATAGACATGTGAATGAGTGAAACTTCGGTGCGCACACAGAGCTTTTCCGCAGCCCGCTAGGCTGCTCTCTCACGACAACACCCACATCGACACCAATATCGAGGAAATGCAATGGATACTCCGCGAACAGCAGATACATCGCCACAGGCCATTCCATCAGGGCTCTCACGTCTCAAGGAATTGGCGCAGAATCTTTGGTGGAGTTGGACTCCGGAAGCTCGCCGGCTGTTCGAACACATCGATCCGACCCTCTGGGTATTGACCCATCACAACCCTGTCGAACTACTGGCCAAAGTTAGGCCGGACCGACTCACGCATCTTGCCGAAGACCCCTCGTATGTGCGGCTCTATTCTGCCGCCCTCAAGATGTTCGACGAGTACCGTCAGAACGGACACAGTTGGTTTAAAACACAGCACAGCGATTTGAAATCTCCCACTATCGCTTACTTTTCTGCTGAGTTTGGTCTGCATCGGTCCATTCCCATTTATAGCGGAGGTCTGGGTATTCTCGCCGGAGACCATTGTAAGGAAGCCAGCGATCTCGGTGTGCCCCTAGTGGGAGTGGGATTCATGTACCCGCAAGGATATTTCCGGCAACGGATCACGCCAGAGGGCTGGCAGGAAGCAGCCTACGCCCCATTCAATCAAGCCGAATCGCCGATTCACCCGGCCCTCACCCCGTCAGGAGACCCATGCAGACTGACGGTCGAAATCGGCAGCCGGGTCGTGGCGGCAGCGGTCTGGAAAGTCCTCGTCGGGCGGGTCACCCTCTATCTTATTGATACAGACGTCCCCGAGAACAGTCCTGAAAATCGAGCACTGTCAGCCCGACTATATGGCGGCGACCAGGAGATGCGCCTCTGTCAGGAATATCTGTTAGGTATCGGTGGTGTCCGTATGCTGCGTGCCTTGGGGATTGCGCCAACGGTCTGGCATGCGAATGAGGGCCACTCCGCCTTTCTCACATTGGAGCGCATTCGCGAATTGATCCAGAAGGGATCGACGCACGCAGACGCCTGTGAAATGGTCCGGCAGAGCACAGTGTTTACCACCCATACACCCGTGCCGGCCGGCCACGATGTATTTCCCCATCAGCTCATGGATCGGTACTTTGCCGGCTATTGGGAGCAATTGCGCCTATCGCGTGAAGACTTTCTTCGCCTGGGCGACACCCCCGAATCTCAGGGACACGGCTTCAACATGACAGCACTCGCCATGCGGCTGGCCGCCCACGTGAACGGAGTCAGTCGTGAGCATGGGCAGGTCTCGCGAGAAATGTGGAAACATCTGTGGCCCGGCCTTCCGATCGAACAAATCCCGATCCGTAGCGTGACCAACGGTATCCATGCACCGACCTGGATCGCGCCGGAACTCACCCACCTCTATGGCAAGTATCTCGGCCCCGAATGGACGGAGAAATGCGACGACACGGCCATGTGGCAACGGGTGTCGGATATCCCCGATCAGGAACTCTGGGCTGTACGCCAAACCATGAAGCGCAAACTCATGAGCTTTATTCGAGAACGTGCCAGGAGCGGTTGGATGCAGGGGCATCTCCAAGCCTCGCAGGTCATCACGCGAGGTACGCTGCTCGACCCCGAAGCACTCACCATCGGCTTCGCCAGACGCTTTGCCACCTATAAGCGAGCGACTTTGTTGTTCCGCGATCTTGAACGGCTGAAACGGTTGCTCCATAACCAATGGCGGCCCGTCCAATTAATTTTTGCCGGCAAAGCTCACCCAGCTGATGAACCAGGCCGCTATTTCATTCATGAAGTGTTAAGGTTTTGCGACGACCATAAGTTGGGTGGCCATGTGGCGTTCCTGGAAAATTACGATATGCACATGGCGAAGTTCCTTGTCCAAGGGGTCGATATCTGGCTCAACACCCCGCGTTTTCCCTTGGAGGCGAGCGGAACAAGCGGTCAAAAAGCCGCGCTCAACGGCGTCATGAATCTAAGCGTCCTTGATGGATGGTGGAAAGAAGGCTACAACGGCGCCAACGGATGGGGCATCGAACCCTTAATGGGAAACCAAGATATTGAGGCCCAAGACCAACATGACGCGCAACAGCTCTACGGCATACTGGAACAAGAAGCCATCCCACTTTATTATCGGCGAGACCTCGACGGGACCCCTCGCGGCTGGTTGCAGCTCATAAAAGAAAACCTTCGGACCAACGCCCCCCGCTTCTGCACCAAACGGATGGTCAAGGAGTATGTCAACACGATGTATGCGCCCGCCATGGTCGTCGCACCTTCGACATGGTAACCAGCGATTCGTGAGACGTGAAACGTTAGATGTGAAGCGCTACAGCGGGAATGGACTCAGTCGTTTTACCTTTCACGTGTGTGAGAGAGCTCGTCGCGACACCACTACACGTCTGCTACTCCTCCTACTGCTCACCCTGGGAACGATCGCCGTCAGCCTGCCACCGGCTATAGCAGCCGCGCCTACGGCGCCGACCGGCCCAACCCTCGAACGTGAGGCCACCGCCGCATTCAACCGCGCCGAATACGACCACGTCTTGCAGTTCTGGTATTCGATTCCGCCCGAAGCCACAGCATCCAAGCCGTTCATCCGCCTCGCCTTCCAGAGTTCTCTCAAGCTGGGGCGTCCAGAAGAAGCCCTCACGCTCTATCAACGTCTCATTCCTACGGGTCAGCCGGACGATCCCGCCCTGCTGCGCCCCTTGGCCCTCAGCTTTCTCACCAGCCATGTCCGCGACACACAAGAACATGTACGGATCGAAGCCTATACAATCCTGGCGGAACTCGGCCTCTCAGACATACAGGCCGTCCTGGAAGATGGCCTCCTCGATGCATCGGTCCTTGTGCGTGCTCGTGCCGCGGACGCCATCGGTAAAGCCGGACTCGCAGGGAAGTCCGGCCCCTTACGACGCGCGCTGAGCGATGCCACGCCACCTGTGCGCATTGCCGCCATGAATGCACTCAGTGAAGCCAACGTCACCGACATCATGCCCTACCTCATCGACATTGCAAGAAGAGACGACGGACCGGAAGGCGTCTTCGCTTCTGCGGCACTGTACAGGCTTGGTAAACAGGATATGCTGACCGACATTACTGGAGCGGCAACACTTCCGGAACCCGATGTCCGCATGGCAGCCTTGGGAGTCTTAGGGCGCTTGAAACGGCCATCGAGTCTCTCGGTCCTGAGCCAAGGCGTCTACGATCCGGAACCATCGGTTCGCGCGTTCGCCGCCGGCGCCTTGGGAGACTACAGACAAGCCGGTGCCGTGGCCCCGCTCACCCATGCGCTCGGGGACGACATTGCGCGCGTGCGGGCTGTCGCAGCCCAAAGTCTTGGGAAGCTAGGCATTCGAGAGAATCACCCATTGCTGCGGGCGCTTACGCGCGATGCCAGTATGCAGGTGCGGGCCAGCGCGGTAGAGGGATTACTGAGGTTGGGCGATACGTCGGCCATTACGCTCGCCGCAGACTTAGCCAAGCATCCGGACCCCTCGATCCGAACCGCGGCGGCCCATGCGCTAGGGATGACCACTGACAAAGAAGCCGTAACAATCTTGCAAGCCCTGCTGAAAGACAAACAGCCACAACCACGTCTTTTTGCGGCAAAGGCTTTAGGCACCACCGGTGCACCAGTGGTGCCGTTGCTCAAAATAGCCTTGCAAGACTCGGATATCGCCGTCAGACTTGCTGCAGCAGGCAGTCTACTTCAGCAACTCCGCCGTTCCATACCTGCACCCAACATACGTCAGAGAAAGAAATAATGTCATGTGGAAGTTTGTCGCTGTTCTCATCCTGACTGCCGTATCGTTCGGTCTCGGGTTTTACTTCGGCCAACGTCCCGTCGGCACGTTGCAACAAACAGTTTCAAGCCTGCAACAGTCGCTCAAAGACACCTCACGCAATATCATCGACACCACGATGGGAATCGAGAAAGACCTGCGCAGACGGCAAGGGCTGCTGGACGCCAAATCACACATGGTGCAGGCGAAGTCAGAACTGTTCGATAAGAATCTTGGGGAATCAGCCAAGCAACTTGGCGAGGCAGCCGACATACTGGACAATGCCATAAAGGGCGCGAAGCAGGATGAGTCGATCCTCGCCATACGGTCACTGACCGGAACGCTTCGAGAAGTGCGACTGGATGTGTCGATGGGAAAACCGGTGTCGATCAAGAAGCTCGACGAAATTCAGAGGGAAGTGGACCGGCAGTTAAATAAGTAACGGATCCGTGAAACGTAAAATGTTACGGATAAAGATCCTCCGACAGTTCCCGTTCCACCTTCACGGCTTCTGTGATTGCAGGATGCTCAAAAAGGCTGTCAGCAAGGCCGCAGCCGATGGAAGCACCGGAGGCGTAGCCTCTGGGCTACGTTGAGGATGCTTTTGAGGTGAGAACGAAGCTGACGGACTTTTTCAGCGTCATGCGGGCTGTTTCTTTTTCCATTTCGCAAGAATCCGCTCTACCCGCATCCGAACGACCATATCCGGATCCTTCATCAACGGCTTGATCGCTTCACGACCCCGGTCGTCGCCGATCGCTTCGAGCGCCGCCGCAGAGGTCAAGCGGGTAAACCAATCGCTGTCGGCGAGCATGTCGATCAGCGGGTCGATGGCCTCAGCATGTTTGATCCGCCCTAAGGCCAACACCGCCTGCTTCCGAACGTTCTCATCTTTGTCTTTCAACGCGGAGACCAATCGAGGCAACGCCGGTTGACCCAGATCGACCAATGCATTAAGCGCATCGTCTTTAAATTCATCGTTCCGCAACTGCAGCATGAGCGGATCAAGCACACGCTCGTCACGAATCTTCCCTAAGGCGGCAATCGCATACTTCCTAACATCCCAATCGCGGAGCAACTTGATCAACAGTTCGACGGCTGGGGACCCGATCTGTCCCAATCCCTCGATGGCCACTTCCCTGACTTGCCAGTCGCCGTCACGCAACGCCCGACCCAGGGGCTCCACACAACGCTCATCGCCCATTTCCCCGAGCGTAATGGCGGCCTCGCGACGGACCACCCAGTCGGAATCCTTGAGCAGATCGATCTGGATCTCGATCTCGTCCTTGACCTTCTCTTCTTCAAGGACAACTGGCTCGGTCGATTCCGCTGTCGGCTCAACCGGGACCGGCTGTTCTCCTGTGAACTCCGCCGCCACCTGATCGGTCAACGCATCGGTCACCCGGTCGGCAACAGCAGGGATCGCACCCGCTTCTGTGGATTGTGATGGTTCCATTCGTCCCAATCTTAAAGATTCACTGGCCCATCAACTACTGGGCAGGACATCTACTTCGCAGCAGGAGCAGCCGTCTTCTGGCTCGCAGAGTTTTTCTTGCGCAGCGCAAGCGCACGCCGTTTTCGTTGTACCCGGCGCAACCGCTTTTGCAGCGAACGAAGAGCGTCATCCTCTTTGGAGTTCTTGTTGTCGGCCAATTTCGCCGCCACCTTCTTCTTGAGCCTGGTTTCATCCGACTCACTTACCGTTTTTTTCGCCATCCGGATTCGGGCCTCCCTGTTAACCTCGTTGATCGCGTGGACTGCAAACTTCCAATAGTCATCGTAAGTCTAGTGGAGAACTTCACACCCTGTCAATCAGAGGAATAGCGATAACGCCTACCCTGCTGCCTTCAGCCTGAACACCTGTATCATTGTTGCGAATTGACACTCTCGCCCCCTCGTCTCTAGAATACCAAATATGGTCAACGATCGCTTTCTCAAAGCTTGTCGGCGTGAGCCGGTCGATTGTACGCCGGTTTGGTTTATGCGTCAGGCAGGCCGGTACATGGCAGACTATCGTGCCCTCCGCGCGAAACATTCGATCCTCGAATTGTGCAAGACACCCGAACTGGCGGCACAGGTCACTCTCCAGCCGATCGATCGCTTTCCGCTCGATGCGGCCATCATTTTCGCCGACATCCTGTTACCGCTCGAACCGATGGGGCTGAGCCTGGAGTTTGCCGCAGGCGAGGGACCGGTCATCCACAATCCTATCCGGGACCAAGCAGCCGTAGACCGGCTCAACGTCATCGATGGCGGTGAACTCGATTATGTCGCTGAAGCTATCCGTCAAGCTCGGCGTGCCCTGAATGGACGGGTGCCACTGATTGGATTCGCCGGGGCGCCGTTTACACTCGCCAGTTACGCGATCGAGGGTGGAAGCTCGCGAAACTATCTCCTGACCAAACAACTGATGTATGGCGAGCCGAAGGCCTGGCACCAACTCATGGACAAATTCGCGCGGGTGATCACCGGCTATCTGCGTCGGCAGATCAAGGCCGGCGCGCAGGCAATTCAATTGTTCGATAGTTGGGTAGGCTGCCTCTCGGTTGGTGACTATGTCGAATATGTGATGCCGCACGTCCAGCTGATTTTTGAGGGGCTGAAGCACGAAGGCGTGCCGATGATTCACTTCGGCACCGGGACCTCGGCGATGCTGCCTCAGATGCGGGAAGCGGGCGGGGATGTCATCGGAGTCGACTGGCGCATTCATCTCGATGAGGCCTGGGCAATAGTGGGACATGACGTAGCCGTGCAGGGCAATCTCGACCCCCTCACGTTGTTTGCCCCATTACATGAAATCGAACGGCGAGTGGAAGACATTCTGCGCCGGGCTGGTGGTCGTCCGGGACATATCTTCAACCTGGGCCATGGAATCCTCCCCACGACACCCATTGAACATGTCGCCGCGACCATCGACATGGTGCATAAGTTGAGTCAACGCTAGTGCCAATAGCATACCGCCTATGTTGAATAATTTGCTTTTACTCGCCGACACGTTGGTGTCTGTGCTCAAGGCACACGAATCCTCTCTCTGTCCTACGTCGTGAACAATCTCCGCACAGTCGCCGTCATCGGTGGAGGGATCTCCGGTCTCTCAACGGCCTTTGCCATTCAGGAGCGGGCGGCTTCTGCTGGCATCCCAATCCGCTGCACGGTGGTCGACGCTGCACCAGATTGGGGAGGCAAGATCGTCACCCATCGGGTCGGTGATCTTGTCACGGAGGCGGGACCCGATTCCTTTCTGTCCCAGAAACCCGCCGGCATCGAACTCTGCACGAAGTTAGGACTGATTGATCAGCTTATCAACACCAACGAGACCAGCAAGAGAGCCTCAGTCTATTCACATGGACGTCTCCATGAACTGCCAGAAGGATTAGTCGTCATCACTCCCGGTCAGCTCGGGCCCTTTCTCCGAAGCGGACTCTTGAGTTGGACGGGGCTTGCGCGAATGGGAATGGATCTGGCCGTACCGGTGAAGCGATCGCAAGAAGATGAATCGCTGGCCTCGTTCTTCCGGCGGCGTGTGGGTTCACAAGCGTTCGAACGAATGCTGGAACCCTTGATGGCCGGTATCTATGCAGGAGATGCGGAGCAGATGAGCCTGCAGGCGACCTTCCCCAGGTTTGTCGAACTGGAGCAGCAATACGGCAGTGTGATTCGCGGAATGATGGCGTCCCGGAAGGAGGCCTCCCCCACCTCACACTCTGGTCCGAAGCGTACGATGTTCATCAGTTTGAAGAACGGGCTGTCGGATTTGGTCGCCGCCCTCGTCCGTCGATTGACAGAGCGCGGCGTCACGCTCAAGGGACATTGCACCGTCGATGCATTACGCGTACGATCCCATCAACTCGGTCGTTGGACGTATGATGTCATTCTCCACGACGGCTCAGCCCTGTCTGTAGACAGTCTTGTACTGGCCACCCCGGCCTATGTATCCGCTGAACTGGTTCGCCCACTCACACCCATCGCCGGCGGGTTGCTAGAACTCATTCCCTATGCCTCGACAGCCACAATCGCGATGGCCTATCCGCGTGCAGCGGTGTCCAGTGTGGCTGAGGGCTTTGGGTTTATCGTCCCGCGAGCAGAAGGACGCGATCTCATTGCGGCAACCTGGACATCACTCAAGTGGCCGCACCGCGCTCCGCCAGATCAACTGTTGGTGCGTTGTTACGTCGGTGGGGTTGGTCGAGAAGCTATTTTAACATTAGATGACAAAGCCCTGGTGGCACGGGTCAGGGAAGAATTGGCCAGTATGTGTGGCGTGACGGCGGAGCCGGGGTATGTGGAAGTGAATCGCTGGATGAAGGCCATGCCGCAATATACGTTGGGACATCTCGATCGTCTAAACCAAATTGAAGCGGCACTCAGTCGCTATGGAGGCCTGATCCTCACCGGCGCCGGTTATCGCGGCGTCGGCATTCCTGACTGCATCCGTGACGGGGCGCTCGCGGCGGAGAGAGTAGTACGCTATTTGTCTGGCGAACGAGCCTAGCAGGATGCTGAAAAGGGGTTGGGTGGCCTGGCAGTCCTCCTGCTCGCGGAACGCGCACGATAAGAATGTGCTCGTTCGACGCGCGCAATCGAGGATCGACCAGGCTACCCTTGAAAATGAATTGGGGATTGAGTTAATGCGCGCAGTTGGGATTATCTCAGCCACCCCTTAAATAGAGTGATCGTGAGCTGCGGCCTTGCTGACGGCCTTTTTGAGCAGCCTGCGGGTATACGGTGTTTGCGTGTAAATTGAGTGTTTCGCAGCCTACTGGAGATTGCCATGGATGCCCGGATGAAGATTTTAGATGTGACGGGACCCTACCGCGAACCCCGCGAACAGGTGTTTTCCTACGACTATTCGGTCCAACGAGCGTCCTGGCCGACCGCCCAAGCGATACGAGTGAAGGTGGCCATTCCGGAAGAGTTGGATGTGCTTCGAAGCAAGATTTTAGGGAACGTCGTCGGGACACCAGGTCAGCAACTCATGATTTCGAAATGCCTGTCGCGACATATCGCAGACGAAAAAATCCGCATCGTAGAAGCCGACGGCATGTTGACAGAGCGCCGCGACACAGTCGTGGCCCCCTTTACCGGCCCATTAGTTCATCTGTTCCCACGACTCGAAACCTGGGCAGTTGAACAGCGTGACTCGTTGCGAGCAGAAATCAAAAATCTGGTGGGACTGTAGTAACTGCGTGACGCGCGCGACAAGCGAGAAAGGCGCGACGTAAAGGTCGAGTCTAAGGTTGAGGCGTGAATACAGATGGCAAGTCGAACCGGATCCCCTACCGGATAGGCGGGCGGGACAACTAACTCCCGCCAACGAAGGCATCTTCAACCTTGTTATTGTTATCCAGGTAATAATAAGCAATCGGCTCACTGAAGCTGTAGATGAATACCTTATTAGAAATGGCCCTTTCTTTATGAGCATAGCCGGGAACGTAATAATCCTTTGGCGCTGAGTCTCTGTAATAAGTTTTGTGCGGTTGTCCTAAAAGATCTATGACTTCCCTTTCTGACATTCCAACCGTTACAGCTTCCAGGCGTCTATACTCATCTCCAAATATTTGATTGCGAATAACCCTTGCGCTGATCATCAGTATCAGCAAGAAAACCACAATGCCAGAACCAAGGAGAATTGCTTTTTTGTACCTGATAGGCTCATAGTTATTGCGGCGGTCCAAGCAATCGCCCCGTCAGGTTTCTTCGACAGCACTTCTTACAAGTATCCTGGACGGACGCGGGCAATGAATGTCAGATCTTGCAATCACACAGGCACCCATGCCGTTAATGCTACGGGACAGCCTGATGGAGATTCTACAGGTTCCTGCTCCAGAGACAATGAGAACGCCGCTTCGGTACCGAACTGCAGGCTGCTCAAAAAGGCCGTCCAGCGCGGCCGCAGGCGAGAGAAAACCGCAGGCGTACCCTCTGGGGTACGTTGAGGATTTTGTCGAACCGAGAACAAAGCTGGCGGCCTTTTGGGGCAGCCTGCTAAAAGATTTTTCGATACTGACGCGAATGCACCCCCGACTCATCCGCAAAGCCGAGGGAGGCGCTGTCGGGATTGCCGGTGTCGTTGAGATCGATGCGGTAGTGCCCACGGATGGCTTCCATCGCCGTTTCGAAGGGAACGGCCTGTGGGTAGAGATTGCCTGGTGCATGCGCGCCGCGTGTCAAAATACGGATCACATCGGCCTGCGCATATTGGGCGTCGGACACAATGTAAATGTCAGCAACGGCATGGTCCCCTAGTTTGTGGCCGGGGGTGGTAGGAGGTAGGAGGTCGGTCAAGGTGCCGGCCAGCCGGTCGCTTTTAAACCTCTTCAAGAGCCCGGCGACTTGGCTGTCGGTTGCTTCTGGAGGAACCGAGAGGCTGATGGCGTTCATGTCTGAGACGACGGCCTGGACTTTGAAAAGTAGAGCCGCCGCTTCAGGATCTTCGATGATCGGTCCGGCTGGCCCCTCTGTCCCGGTGGCTTGCTTGTTCTTCGAGCCGGGCACGATGAGAAACACAAATAACCAGAGCCCAATCAAGACGACGAAGACGACGATGAGCGGGTGAATGCCAGCGCGCTTGCCTTCCTGGTAGGGATTGGACTCATCACTCATGACGGCGTTCCTCGGTGACGGTAACGGGATTCTGCTTCTTGGCTTCATCCCACAATCGATCCATTTCTGCGAACGAAAGGTCTCCAACCGCACGGCCTGACGCAACGGCCTGGGCTTCGATGAATTGAAACCGCTCGACGAATCGATTGGCAGATTGGCGTAGCGCGTCTTCCGGATTCACCTTGATGAAGCGACCAAGGTTCACAAGTGAAAATAGCACATCGCCGAATTCTGCGACAATCTGCGCCTGCCGGGCAATTGCGGCGCCGGAGTCTGACTCTGTCGGATTCGACGCAGGGGCTCGGATCGCGGCACGGAGTTCCTGGATTTCTTCTTCAATCTTGCCAAGAACCTGATCGAAGCCTTTTGCATCGTGGGTCCAATCGAAGCCAACGCGCGACGCACGGGCTTGCAATTGATAGGCTCTCAGAAGAGCCGGCAAGGTCTGCGGCACACCGTCGAGCACCGAGTCCGGTCGTCCAGAAGCCTGGCGCTCCGTCCGTTTAATCTCTTCCCACCGCGCGACCACTTGATCTGCATTCTTGGGGGTCAGATCTGACGCCCCCTGTTCAAATACGTGGGGATGCCTTCGAATCAGTTTGTCGGCCAGTTGTTCCAACACATCCTCAATGGTAAAGCGCCCCTCCTCCGAGGCGATCTGGCTATGAAAGAGCACTTGCAGCAGCACATCACCCAGCTCTTCCGGCAGTTTCGTCCGATCCTGCCGGTCCAGAATTTCTAGCACCTCGTAGGTTTCTTCGAGCAGATAGGGTTTCAATGAGTCATGTGTTTGCTTGCGGTCCCATGGACAGCCGTCCGGCGCACGTAACGCGGCCATCAATTCGACCAATGTATGAAATCGTTCCGACATCGTTCCTCTGATGGCCCCACGAATCTGGGCGCTCATTATACCTGGTTCTAGACAGGCTTCAATCGGTTAACAGGCTGGGGGACAACTATTGCGGCACGGTGGAAAATCAATTCCCGACACGTATCGCACAGCAGAAGAACCGAGCGCAGGGCGCTCAAAAAGGCCGTCAGCAAGGCCACAGCGAGTGAAGATCGGGAGGCGTACCCTCTAGGGTACGTTGAGGATCTGAACGATGCGAGAACGCCGCTGACGGACTTTTCCAGCGCCCTGCTGTGCGGCTTGCGCCGCTTTAGAGCCTATGATAGGGTACCATCGCTGCATCTAGAGCAGGGGAAATGTCTGTGGCCGCAGAACAGGAAGAAGGGTTTGTCGTTCGAGATCGGCGGGGCGGGAGTGGACCAGACCGTCCCTCTAGCGCCTCACCTGCCGCGTCGGAGGTACAGCCCCACCAGGAGGCGGCATCATCCGATCCGCACCAGAGTTCGGGAATTCCCGTCACCTTTTCCTCCTTTGTCATTTCACTCGGCAGTTCCTCGATGATGTTGATGGGGGAACAGCTTGATCCCCAGCAGCCTCCGATGCCGCCGAATCTACCGCAAGCGAAAGACATTATCGACTTACTCTCGGTCTTAGAGGACAAGACCAACGGCAATCTCACAACGGAAGAACAGGCGGTGCTGAGGGATATGCTCTACGCCCTTCGAATGAAATACGTGAGTTTGGCTGCCAAGTAGTCGTACCCCCTTGCCGCCTGCCGACCCCAAACATGTCTGTCAGCCATCACATTCTATACGACGTGGGGAACACTCCCCAGATTCGGTGAGCGTGCGTATTCCGTTTTCCAGATTCCTAGCGCCGACAATCAGCGATGCCGGATGTGAATGATACTCAAAAGAACTCACGCTCCCTATCCGGGGCAACACCGGACCGTCGTGCTATGAGCGGGATCGCGCCGCCGCGTCCTCATGCTGATCAGTCTTCCCCACGACCTGAGCCTACCCCGGAGCCGGAACGCAAAACCATGCATTTGCGGCCGGTCTGGATCGTCCTGATTCTGCTGATCCCCTGTCTCGCGCTGACCTTTTACTATTCACATTTCTTGGCTCCTAGCGGCGAAGAAACGGACTCCTTTCTCCCGACGACCAGCTATGCGTTCGTCCTCCTGCTACTCAATCTCGATCTGATCGGGTTTGTCGTTTTATTGTTGCTGCTCTCTCGCAACCTCATTAAGGCGTATTTCGAGCGGCGACATCGGCTGTTCGGGTCGGGGTTCAGGACTAAGTTAGTGGCGGCCTTCATCGGTTTTTCGCTCATTCCAACAGTGCTCCTCGCGCTGGTCGCAAGCGGACTGGTCAATAAAGCCGTAGACGTGTGGTTCAGCGATCAGATTGAACAGGTCATGCGTGACTCGTACGACGTGGCCAAGATGCAACACGCCGGCCACATTACCCTCGCGGTAAACAGTGCCCGAGCCATCAGCCATGAAATCTATCGAGAGGACATGCTGCTGACAGAGCACCGCGATCTGTTGGTCGCGGCGATGGCGCGCAAGCGAACGGAGTTCGGCGTGGCAGGGATTGAAGTCTTCTCGGCGAAAATGGAAACGCTCACCAAGGCATTGGATCTCGACATCCCTTCTGCAGCGCTCGATCTACCCATCGGTCAACTGGTCCTTCAAGTGATCACCGGGAAGCAGGAAGTGAATGCGGTGCAGGAGGCCCAAACGGGGCGTTTGGTTCGAGCTGCTGCCCCGATCGCTGCCAGCGGACGGAACGGCGAGATCGGCGGTGTGGTCGTGGTGGAGGCCTATGTGCCGGAATCATTGCTGGCGAAAATGGAAGGGATTGGCCATCAGTACGACGAGTATAAGCAGACCAAGGCCATGAAGAACCCCATTAAAGTCGGAGCCTATCTCTTCGTCGCCGTCATCACCGTGCTCATTTTGTTCGGAGCGACCTGGTTTGGATTTTATGTTGCGCGCAGCATCACGGTGCCGATTCAACGGTTGGCGGAAGCCACAAAAGCCATCGCCCAAGGGGACCTCTCTGTCCGTATCGAAGCCACGGCTACCGATGAAATCGGCACGCTCATCGATTCGTTCAACCATATGACAGCGGATCTGCAGGGCAGTAAGTCCGAGATCGAAGCCGCCAATATTTCATTGCGCCACAGCAACCTTGAACTCGATCGCCGTCGGGCCTACATCGAAACGGTGGTCGAGACGATTGCCGCCGGTTTGCTCTCCATCGATAAGAACGGGCTGATCATGAATTTCAATCCGTCCGGCGAGCGAATCCTTGGCCTGACGGCGGATCGGTTTCACGGCAGACAAGCCAATGAGGTGTTTAAAGAGTTTCACCTCGATCTATTCCAGACGGTCTACGATCGGATGCTGGCGGATCAGCGCGATACGCTGACGATCGAGGGTCCGATGGAGATCGATGGAAGATTCCTGACCGTAGGGCTGCACGGGTCGCGGATGAAGGATGAGGCAAATAAGGATCTCGGTATTGTGCTGGTGTTCGAAGATCTCACGGAGTTGATCAAGGCGCAAAAAGTGGCGGCATGGCAAGAGGTGGCGCGGCGAGTAGCCCACGAAATCAAGAACCCGTTGACGCCCATCCAATTATCTGCGCAACGGTTGCGGAAGAAGTTCTTCGAAAAATCACCGGACTTCGACACCATCTTCGACGAGGCGACCAACGTGATCGTCAACGAAGTAACGAGCCTGAAGCACATGGTTGATGAGTTTTCGAAGTTCGCCCGGCTGCCGACCCCGCAGATGGCGCATCAGTCGCTCCACGACGTGATCAGCGAAGTCACGGCGCTCTATCGAGGGGCTCACAAGGATATTGAGCTGATGGTGGAATTGGACGAAGATCTTCCGTCTCTCAATTTCGACCGCGAGCAACTGAAGCGGGTGATGGTCAATCTGCTGGACAACGCAATCCAGGCGAGCCAACAAAAAGGGAAAGTGTGGCTGTCGACGAAGTATGATACGAAACGCCGGCGGGCCGTCGTGAGTGTGGCAGATGAAGGCCCGGGCATTGCGCCGGAAGACCAGGAAAAACTGTTTGTGCCATACTTTACGCGAAAGAAAACGGGAACCGGGCTGGGATTGGCAATCGTACGGCGCATTATTACCGATCATGAGGGCCAGATTCAGGCCGGTCAGAATCAGCCGAAAGGGGCCGTATTCACGTTCGAATTGCCTGTGTGAGAAAAAGTGCTGAGCGTTGAGTGCTGAGAGGTAGGATTCGTACTACCTCACTGGTCACTGTTTACGTATTACGGGGGATTCATGTCTGCATCGATCTTAGTCGTAGATGACGAAGAGTCAATTCTCACATCCTTGAGCAGTATTCTGCGGGACGAAGGGTATGACGTGGCGGTGGTCAAGAACGGCTTGGAGGCGTTGCGCGTCTACACCATGGATCCGCCAGACCTTATGCTCCTCGATATCTGGATGCCGGAAATGGACGGCATGGAAACGCTGCGCCGGGTTCGCGAGGTGACGCCGACGGCACAAATCATGATGATGTCCGGGCACGGCTCGATCGAAACAGCGGTCAAGGCGATCAAGCTGGGGGCCTATGACTATATTGAAAAACCCTTGTCGCTCGAGAATGTCACGCTGCGTGTCAAACATGCTTTGGACCAACACCGGTTGGAACAAGAGAACCGGACACTCCGGACCACGGTCCAGCGGAAGTTTGAGTTGATTGGGCAGGCGCCGGCGATGCAACAGTTACGGCAACTCATCGAGACGGCTGGCCCAACCAACAGTCGCGTGTTGATCGGTGGAGAAAATGGAACGGGGAAGGAACTGGTCGCGCGGGCCATCCACCAGCACAGTGCCAGAACCGGTCGAACATTTGTGGCGGTGAACTGTGCGGCCATCCCGGAGACCTTGATTGAGAGTGAACTGTTCGGACACGAAAAGGGTTCCTTCACTGGCGCCACCTCAATGAAACGCGGTCAGTTCGAGCAAGCGGACGGAGGCACACTGTTTCTAGACGAAATCGCAGACATGAGCCTGAACACCCAAGCTAAAGTCTTGCGGGCGTTACAGGAACAACAATTCACTCGTGTCGGTGGCACCAAGCTCATGAAAGTTGATGTCCGGGTCTTAGCCGCGTCCAATAAGGATTTGATCAAGGAAATCGAAAAAGGCCTGTTTCGCGAAGACCTCTTCTATCGGCTGAACGTGGTGCCAATCATCGTACCACCGCTCAGGGAACGCCGCGAAGACGTCCCGCTGCTCATTCGCCACTTCATGAAAGTCCACGCCGAGGAGCAGGGCCTGCGGATGAAAGAGGTCTCACCGGACGCGATGATCGTGTTTCAACAATACGACTGGCCAGGAAATATTCGAGAATTGCGGAACCTCATCGAACGACTCATGATCATGGTGCCGGGGCCCGTCATCGAGGCGGCGCAAGCGGGTCTTTCGCTGCAGGCGCGTCCTGTTGGGTCCACATCCCAGGCGACGACTCCTCCTCCCACGGTCAATCCACTCTTCACTCAATCGTATGACTCGCTTAGGGAGGCCCGCAATGCGTTTGAAAAGGACTACATCGCGCGAAAATTGCGTGAGCATCACTGGAATATCTCTCGCACGTCTGAAGACTTGAAAGTCGAACGGAGCCACCTCCATCGAAAGATCAAACTCTTGGATGTGGAGATGCGCCCCGAAGGATAGAGAGATGGAGGGAGCAGGCAGACCGTTCTTCTTGCTCGCAGAGCCCCCACGATAAAGCGGTGGTCGCTCGATGCGCGCATTGAAGAACAATCTACCTACTCCCTCTGGGGAAATTGGGGAATGAGAAGACTCTCCACCGGGTTACTGGCACGTCTCGGTGTGCCAATGGGTGGGCGGGTGAGAAGGTCGCGCAATCGAGGATCGACCAGGCTACCCTTGAAAATGTAAATGGGAATTTGAAAGAGGCGCGCTGGAGGAGATGGCGCAGGCAGCGTTTCGACTCTGAACTATGCAGGCCTACCCCTTACGGGTCGAGCAGCTGAGACAGACCGCGTCATGGAACTTGGTATTGGGATGTGCCTGAATATACGATTCGAGCGCAGACACGACGGTCTGGTCTCCCGACGACTTCTTGCAAACGGGACAGACTGGAATAAGCTGCTGCAGAACGCCCATCTCTTGCAAGGCTGCGTCCAAATCTTGAATGGTTTTATTTAACTCCTGCTCCCAACTCTTTCTCGCATCAATTTCTTTTTTTAGCTTCAATGCTGCTTTAATCCGGGCGAGCAGTTCCACTTCCTCGAACGGTTTCTTGATGTAGTCCATGGCGCCGGCTTCGAATGCGGCACGCAAGACCTCCGGTTGGCTCCGCGCGGTCATCATGATGACCGGGATATCCCGCAAGGCCTCCACGTCCTTGATTCGACGGCACGCTTCGATTCCGTCGATTTCCGGCATCCTGACATCCATCACGATCAAGTCGATCTCGCTCGCGCCGGCTCCTCCATGTTCCACATCTAGCTTTTTGAATACGTCGTAGGCTGTAGACGCAGAAAAGGTGTCGCGATACCCTGCTTCCCTCAAAATCTTTTGGAGCAGCAGCCGTGCGTCGGGGGAATCATCAACCAGGAGGATGTTCATACGATGGCCATGACGAGATCTCGATCAGTGCGGTACAGCTCATGTGCCTGCCCAGAAGCCACGACCACCTGCCTCCAGAGTCGTCTGCAATGAAGGAGGGATATCGCCGTGGAGGTGCTATTCATGAATGATACGGGTCAAATGCAAGTTTGCAAGAGAAAGCTGTTTTTTCTCTTCGTTGACCGATCTGCCAGCGCTCCGTTAAGATGCCTTCCCAATGACCACCTATCGAGATGCCGGGGTCGATATCGATGCGGGCGACGAGTTCGTCGACCGTATTTCACCGCTGGTGCGATCCACGTTCCGTCCGGAAGTCCTCACGGACCTTGGTGGGTTCGGCGGATTGTTTAAACTTCAGGCCCATCGCTATGCCGAACCGGTCCTGGTCTCCGGCACCGATGGAGTCGGCACGAAACTGAAAATCGCCTTCCTCACGGATCGCCACGATACCGTCGGCATCGATCTGGTGGCCATGTGTGTCAATGACATCGTCGTGAGCGGGGCCGAGCCGCTGTTCTTCTTGGATTATTTCGCAACGGGTAAGCTTGCCGTCCCCAAGGCTGAATCCGTGCTCAAAGGGATTGCCGAAGGCTGCCGTCAAGCCGGCTGCGCCTTGATCGGTGGAGAAACCGCCGAGATGCCCTCTTTCTATGCGGAGGGCGAATATGACCTGGCAGGGTTTGCCGTCGGAGTGGTGGATCGCCCCAAGATCATCGATGGCCGCAGTATCGCGCCGGGTGATGCCCTGATTGGACTGGCTTCGACCGGTCTTCATAGCAACGGCTATTCGCTCGCGCGCCGCGTCTTGTTGGATCAAGCGCAACTCACCGTGACCAGTCGCCTACCTGAGCTCGATCAGCCGCTTGGAGACGTGTTGCTGACGCCGACCAGAATCTATGCTAAGCAGATGCTCACCTTGATCCAGGAATGTCCCATCAACGGCATCGCCCATATCACCGGCGGCGGCATTACCGAGAATCTTCCACGAGTGTTTCCAGCCGGCGTACGGGCACAGGTGCGGCGGAGCGCCTGGTCTGTGCCGCCTATTTTCCAAGCGATTGCCCGACTTGGGCAAGTTAAGCGCGAGGAGATGTACCGCGTCTTCAATATGGGCATCGGGTTGATTCTCGTCGTGCCGGCGTCAGCCGCCCAGTCTGTTATCGCACGCGCCACTTCCTTAGGTGACCCAGCTTGCCAGATCGGAACCATCGTGCCATCGACCGGCACCGCACCGTTGGTAGAGTATGTCGATTAAACGGGCTGATGCACTGCGAGTCGCGGTCTTGGCATCCGGACGCGGGTCGAATCTTCAGGCCGTCATCGATGCAATCGAAACAGGAGCGGTGCGGGCGAAGATCGTCTCCGTCATCAGCAACAAGAAGGACGCTCCGGCATTAGAGCGCTCCCGCCGGCATGGACTCTCCGACCTCTTCGTCGATCCCAAACCCTATGCAGGAAAACCCGATAGTCGCGAAGCGTACGATCGCGAACTCCTCGAGATCCTACAGCGGCACGATGTAGAGTTGGTGTTATTGGCGGGGTACATGAAGATTGTGACCAAAGTCCTCGTGGAGGCCTTTGCCAACCGCATGATGAATATTCACCCGTCCCTGTTGCCCTCGTTTCCAGGGCTGGATGTACAGAAGAAAGCGATCGAATGGGGCTGCAAACTCGCCGGATGCACAGTCCACTTTGTGACGGAAGGCGTGGATGAAGGGCCGATCATTTTACAAGCAGCAGTGCCGATTCTCGATGACGATACGTCCAACACATTAGCCGCTCGGATCCTCGCCCAAGAACACAAAATTTACCCGCGAGCGGTCCAGCTGTTTGCCGAGGGACGTCTGCGGGTTGAAGGCCGGCGCGTATTGATCGAGGGTGGAAAGCCGGAAGGTGATGCAGTAATCAGCCCGTCATAGTGCTACGTTTGTTTCTTCATCTCGACCTGAACGTCAGCCCTTTCGGATGGAGACTCTGAAAGCGGTTGTGTATAATGCAGCCGATGGTGAGATCTTCGTCTCACTGATCACGATTCGGTTGAGTGGGGGGCTAGCTCAGTTGGGAGAGCACTACGTTCGCAACGTAGGGGTCGGGGGTTCAACTCCCCTGCCCTCCACCAAACCAAGCTTGCTCGTGCCGGCGGTTCACCGAGCGAAGCCTCTCTTCATTGTTGCCGCCGGATATGTCCCTCCAGCAGTCATTTCAGAGATTATGCTTACGCGTGCCGCGCGCTAATCTCCCATCGTTGCGCGCGGATAAACCCATCCGGCCTCTGTATTTTCTCTTCCGCGTGGTTTTTCCTTCTTTTACCTGCGATACACCCGCGCTTCCTTATCCCGTCCAGATGACGATCCGGGACATCTGGATACTTATTATCGGTCTGTATTTTTATTCCCTCCAGCAGACTTTGCGTAACAACATCGTCCTGAGAACTGGCCCAAAGTCCTTCAGCTGACCTACCGCAAAGGTAATCCGTAGCCGGTACCGACTTGGGAATGGCGGACAGGACCTCACGGTATGAGACAGGCATCATTTCATGGCATTGGCGTACGCCTGCCTTGTTCTCAGCAGGACGCAAATCCTTAGCTTAGATGAAGCTCCCCGCAGCAGCCTACTCCGCCGAAGCAGTCGCTTCGGCTGCGAAGGCTGGAAGCTACGGGGTATTCGGCGAAGGAGAATAAATCAGATAGCGGAACGGAATTCTACTGAGCGGGATGCACATGTGTATGAGCTCGGCAGACCTGAAGAAATGAGAGGTTATTTTTCTGATCCGGGAAGCTCGACATCGGATACGCACACAAAAGGGAAAAGGCGTGTTGGGATGCCAACTCATTCCCCAGTTCCTCCAGACGAATGGCCGCCCGCGTCTTTCCTTCTGCCCACAGTACCGCCGCCATTTCACTAAAAATGCGGACTGGACCTTTCAGAGCGGCCCGTTGAAGAAGCGGCCCAACCGTCGAGATAAATCGTGTCTCATTCGGCCAACCATCTACCATGAAGGCTGATAATAGCTCATCAGCATCGATGTATGCGATCGAGGAGTTGTTTGCTGCCTGCAGGGTATTGCGGAGCTCCTCACGATGTTGTGCTGTCGCTATCACGATAATTGCACCGTTTTCCTTGAGGCCAGCTGTGATAAAAGCGGATACTGTATCAATCAGGAACACGTCATCGTTGTAAAATTGGACCGCATGAGGTGGGGTCATAATTTATCCTCTAGAAAAAACTCTTTACCATACTTAAATTACTAATTCAAATGCCACCATACGCTCCAGCCGCAAAAAGATCCGCCCCGCGATTGCTCTGGTAGCGACACTTCACCCGCTAGGTGGAGTTCTGGGCCGTCCGCAATGGCTCGGAGCATATTTTCTTTTGTAAACAGTTCTTACAGCAGACTGCGTCAGAGTTGGTTTAGTAAAAAGACGGGGCAGGCCAGTACAAGTACAGCCTTCGTGATGTGTTCTTGCCCGATTGCATGAACCTCAAATAAGAGTTGGTCAAGCAAGGTTGGTGTTGGTGGTACCGGCGGTATGCACCGGGGGATACAGTGATGGAAGGACTAAAGAAGGAACCGCGAGAAGGGCGGAAAGGCTTATGGGTAGATCAACAGCCAGCCCCCAATGAGTGCTACTGAAAGCACGAGTCCCTACCCGTTCAGGCACTACATGGATTTTCTCTGCTAATCGCCCTTGCGCCGCCGTTGCTTCCCCCCTACCCGGTTGCGCTCTTGCTCAAAGCCCAAGGCAGCGTAATAGAGCACGCGATCGAAGAATCGGCCGAGCAGGTACAACAACTCCAGCTCTCCATGCAGTTCCTGGGCGCTCTCGGACAGACCTTCGCGCTGAATGAAGTCACGCACATGCTCCTTGGTGGAGATAATGGCCCAGACAAAGTGGCTGTAGGCCACGCCCTGCTGGGCACGTGCTGCTCCCAGCTCGGTATAGCGCCGCTCCAACTGGGCCTCGCCTTTGTCCATGTCCAGCAGCCAGTCACTTAGGTTGCGATAGATCTCACGGGTGCGGGCTTGGAGTTCGCTTGCCGGGACTTTGCTCAAATCGCTGCACCGGGGAGAGTTCCACACCTTCTCGCTAAGATCGCGGGAAAGCTGTTCGATGTTATTCTCGATCAGTCGCACCAATTTGACGGCCAGCATGGCGCACCTCCAGGTAGAACAGGCATCTGCGTAGGGGAATTCGCGGACCCCTCATTCTGGGTGGAAACATTACTAGATAGCTGGCACCGACGTCAATCACTCGTCGTCAACGAGGGCTGGTGCTGGAAGAACTGGAGAGAAAAGCGAGAGAAGCCGGTAAAGGCTTGTGAGCTAATCCACAGCCCGTACCACCGCCGGAGAGCAAGCTTCCTTCTTAGCGTTGGCACTCATCAGCGTAGCCCTCAGACGCACTCAAATAGTAGGGAAAACATTTAGCCGGTTGCGCCTGCCTTCTACCACACCACGCCACTAGACGCGGAGTCCATACGATGGTTCTTCACGACGAGATGGACCTTCCGAGGAGATAAATTAATGCCGGACTATTTTCAACGCTACTGCACATAAACTCTTGCACTGTAGTTCGTACCATTCTACAATGCCCGCCTACGAGGCCCCTCTTATGCCCTTCTCGATTAGCCTCTACCGTCGCTCCTACAGCATCGCATTATTCGTGGTGTGCCTACTCAGCCTGAGCTCCGTGGTGAGCGCTGACAGTCTGTGGAATGGGGCATGGGTTCTGCGTGTGCCTCCGCAAGAAGGTCGCCTCATCATGACCGTAGAGGAGGTGGACACCGGATGGACCCTGACCTACCAGGTTGTCGGCCCAGATGCGCCGGCAAGCACTGTCTCGACCGTCCAGACACCGCTCAACGGCAAGGAGGTTCCTCTTTTAGTCAATGGCAAACCATCGGGCCAGACAATGGGGATAAAAAGGATCGACACGTACCGCACGGTCACTATCTTGAAGTTTAAAGGGAAGGAGACCGGTGTCTCAAAGGCGGAAGTCTCGCCCGATGGCAAGGTCCTCAAGATCGAGATCGATTATGTGAGCTCAAACCCCATCGGGAAAGAAATCCAATATTGGGACAGGCAATAAGGACTCTCGCCTTGCCGTGAGATCAACGACGTGCTAAGACCTCACGAAAAGCAGGATTAGGTTTTTTCCACTCCCTCCAGTCGCTGGTTGTCGCATCTGCCATCTGCTTCGCAGCCTGATGCAGCCATTTGGACGTTCCTGTGGCGAGGTCTCGCTGGATCACTCTGATCGCCTTGTGGGTCCCCAGATGCACGTTCGCCGTCGAGTATTTTACAGACATAACGCCATGAAAAATCAGCCTCACAAGGGAACCGTATGAAAACATTTCAGGTGCGACAAAGCCTTCATTATGATTTGATGATCGCCGCCGGCTCGGAACAGGAGGCAATTCTCAAAGCCGGGGTTATCCCCTTGACGCAGTGGGAAACCGAGAGGACCGACATCACGGCTGAGTTAATCGATGAAACGGAAGAAATAGACGATTACTGACGCCCACAATATGGACAGTTCCCCTGTTGGCTCTGCCTCCTGCGCAACAACTCATGCGAAAGCGCGGTGGTGTCATCAGTCTTTATGACACGCAACTTTCCACACTGAGTAACCAATTGTGCCGGGAACGACTGGCAACCACTTCCCCACTTGCGAATTGGTAAACACCACGGTTCCACTTCCCATATTTCCCGAGAATTCCTTGAGCCCAAGCGATCGACTGCGCTCCTCGACGCAGTCAAATTCCCATTCTACCTTGTTACTTAAAAACCTGATGCCTCCCACGGTTTGTACCGTCTGGTAATCGTAGAATTGCCACATCTTGACCAGATTGCTGTTACGGCGTATCGTGGCTGGATCCACATATACCGTCTTCCCTGCCTCATCACGGTCACTCACTTTCACCCACTCCGCATATGCCGCGCTGCTATTCAGAACCAGGAGTGTGAAAAAGATCAGTCGTAGCATGTGAATTCCTCGATCAGCCGCGATCTCTCGCGTATCTTCCAATGTCTATGACCCTGACGGATTATTCTCGTCGATACTTTGAGCAGGAGCTGTTGTATGCCCATTGGTCTTTATCTCAACTCCGGGCGGAAACGTCCACCTGCATGGCACCCATCGAGTTGGCCGATGCGATGTTGTACCACAGTATACACGCACATCATCCTGTTCCTGTAGAGGCCACGTCGGGATTCATCGGATGCTCCGAGGTGGTTCGATGCAATGGCCTTGAGCGATGGCGTTCTCGACCATTGCCTCACCGAGGCATCGTATTTTGAGGCGCCCGGCTTGTTGGCAAAGAGAAGGAGGTATTGTCAGAACGCGGTGAGAGAGTACCCTTGATTGATCGCATCCCCTCCATTTCTCCCACGGAGAGTATGCGATGCATGTCGCACAGGTCTTTTTCCTTATCGCTGGTACACCACTGTGACTCTGGCAAGAAAATCAATAAGTTCCGCGATATGGCGGCGTATTGCGCTAAAATCTTCTCGTGCTGCCGCTTGCTCCAAGGCGGTCCCCATCATACTGATGGCGTCGAAACCGTACCCACCTCCGTCCCCTCTCATCCGATGTCCTATAATTTGAATCTGGACTAGATTACGTTCTTGCAATGCGGCTTCGAGTATCTGGACATCGCGGCGACGGTTTTCTAGAAATCCCGGGATGATTTCTTCAAGCCCTTGGTCGATATACACGGTGATGAGGTTGTCGGCGTTTTTGTCTGGTCCCTTCGTCATGATATATGCCGTCCTTTGCAAGCCCGGAGAACCTCCAGGAGGGTGTGTTTCTTGATGGGTTTCGTCAAATGCGCATCGCAGCCGGCATCGAAAATCTTCACTCCGTCCTCTTTCAGTGCCTGGGCAGTCAATGCAATCACCTGTATAGGAACGAGGTGATGCTCATGCTCCCACGCTCGAATGGCTCGTGTCGCCTCATAGCCATTCATCACCGGCATTTGCATATCCATCAGGATGAGATCGTAGTCGCCGGCTTTGAATCGCTCCACCGCGATGGCGCCGTGATCCGCGATATCAAGGCAATACGGAGTCTGCTTCACATAAGCACGAATGAGCATCTGATTGTCTGTGGAATCTTCAGCGAGTAAGATGCGAAGCGCCTTGAGTTCAGTTGGAGTTGTGGATGCCACCGATGCAAACCCGGCCGTCTGTTGAATCCCCTTCGCACGGTCGAAGGCGATGCTGATGGTCTGAATCAAATCCGATCTCCTGATAGGCTTGATCAAATAACCGCCTAGTCCCATGTCGTAGGTGCGGGCGATATCATCGGCCCAATGACGAGAGGTCAGCATCACAATCGTCGGTCCCAGGGAAGGGTCGGCCCGTTTAATCTCTTCGGCAACGTGAAACCCATCCATCTCCGGCATACGACAGTCGAGAAGCACCAGCTGGTAGGGCCGCGACGACTCAGCCGCTCGCCGCCATTCTTCGATGGCATCGTGACCGGAGGCAGTATCCGTCACCTCCGCACCCAAGGCCGCCAAGGATTCGTGAAGGATCAAGCGGTTGATGGCATGGTCATCGACGACAAGGGCTCTGATCCCATGAAGATCGAGCGGGATGTTGTGATGGGTTGCGGTCTGGCTGGATGGCACCGCAAGCCGCACGCAGCAATGAAAGGTGCTGCCCTCTCCTAGAGTGCTCTCCACCCAGATTCGTCCCGCCATGCGTTCTGCTAATCGCTTTGAAATGGCCAACCCTAACCCGGTGCCCCCATACATACGCGTTGTCGAAGCGTGAGCTTGCGTAAAGCTTTCGAATATGGAGGCAAGCTTATCCGATGGAATGCCGATCCCTGTATCACTCACTGCGAATCGAATAGCGCCAAGGGAAGGGACTTCAGGATCCGGCTTCACCCACACCATGACAGACCCGCTGTCGGTGAATTTAATCGCGTTACTGATGAGATTCAAGATGATCTGGTGGAGCCGGTGAGGGTCTCCAATCACCGTACAGGGGACGTCTGGGGAAATATGACAGGCAAGTTCGAGGCCTTTTTCATTGGCCCGCAGGGCGAGGATCTCGATGGCCTTTTCAATCAAGTCGCTTAAATCAAATTCGGTTGATTCAAGTTCCAGATGGCCGACCTCGACTTTCGACAAGTCAAGAATGTCATTGATCAGATTTAAGAGATTTCCGCCGGCACGGCGGAAAATGCGCAGGTATTTCCGTTGCTCTGGGACCAGATCTGTTTCCCATAAGAGATCAGCCATACCGACAATGGCATTCATAGGCGTGCGGATCTCGTGACTCACGCTGGCAAGAAATTCGTTCTTGGCTGCACTCGCCTTCTCTGCTCGTTCTTTGGCCTGGCGGAGGGCTTTCTCCGACTCCCGACGTTCCATCGATTCCATCGCGAGCGTCACCATTATGGCTAACGATGTGGCAACAGTCATTTCATGGCTAGTCCATGTGCGGGGTGAGCCGAGGTGTTCATGGCACAAGACGCCCACCGTCTTTCCTCTATGCCTGATCAATGCATCAAGCCTTGCCCCGCCTCCACATGGCGTGAGAGACGACGATGAACGTTCACGGGTACGCGAATCTAAGTGGGCGTCGAGGGCCGTAAGCGCGCGTTCTTCCCGATCCAACGCCTGAAGGTACGACGGGAATTGGTCGGTCTGGAGAACAGCTCCAGCACTGTGCTGACAGGTGGAAGACTCATACAGATCCTGCAGCTGGATCGTTGAGCGATCTTCCTGGAATAGCCAGATGCTGGCGCGCTCGACCGCCAACACACGGCTCGCCGTCTCGGTGATAGCCTGAGCCGCAAGGTGAAGTTCTCCTGAGATAATCGCCTTGTTCTCAGTCAATTCGAGCAACCCGGCCTGATACTCCTCGAGCAAACTGACGCGCCGGCTTTCTTGTCCGGCAATTCGCTCATTGAGGTCCGTCATCAGCCGCTTCCGCTCGACGGCTGTACAGAGAGCACGGCCGATCGCTCCCCCATCGTATGGCCCCTTCAACACATAATCCTGCGCCCCATTCTGAACGGCTAGCATCGCAACTGGTTCGGCATTGGGGGCTGTGAGGATCACAACCGGAAGCTCCGGCGCCCGTGCTTGCACGCGCGCGAGCGTGTCGAGGCCAGCGCTGTCTGGCAGGTTGAGATCCAGGAGGATGAGATCGAAACGCCTCACGGCTAGACAAGAAAGCGCGACTGACAGCCGATCCGCATGCTCCACCAGAATGGGAACGTTCGTGAAATTGGAGAGTGCGTCTCGCAGCAGAGCCATCTCCCGTGCGTTATCCTGGATGGCAAGGACGATCATAGACCGCGTTCTCCTTCGAACTCTTCTAATAGATGCCTAACCCTACTTCACGGCTTCAGGGAGTTGACCATCCCGTATGTGTGAGAATGGCTTCCAGCAAGACAGCTTTCTTGATAGGTTTGGCCAAGACGCCATTACACCCGACAGCCTTGATTCGTCGCTTGTCTTCAGGGTACGCGTACGCCGTCAGTGCAAGAATCGGAGTCGGCGGAATGCCCTGTTTCATTTCCCATTCCCTGATGGTCGCAGTCGTGGTATAGCCATCCATCACCGGCATATGGATGTCCATCAGGACCAGATCGTAGCGGCCGATGGTCACCATGTCACAGGCAATGCGACCATTTTCCGCGATGTCCACCTTATACGGCATCGCTTTCAGGTAGGCCTTGACCAAGAGCTGGTTATC
>SWDH01000041.1:22401-71292 GCA_005116945.1 Nitrospira sp. | reverse complement strand
CTGCAGCAGTGAGTAGATTGGAAAACAGGATGCCGTACTCGTCCAATGTTTTTTTGACGTCTGTCGCCAATCGCCAATGGGCCGTCAGGGTGCGGTCGTCATAGACGCCACAGACAATGTTGGTGTTGCCGATATCGACGACGAGGAGCATGCGAACTATTGTACGGTTTGATGAGGTCGTTTGGCCAGCGGGCTTAGAAAAGCTAAGCTGACTTGCCGAACATACGGTGATTCGTATGCTTTGGAGAACAAGATATACTTCGCAGAATGCTCACACAGTTCAGACTTCTCACCCACCCGACCCCGGTGCGCCGAGACGCGTCGTTCCGCAGGCAAGGCCGTAGCGAGTCAAGGGCCGAGGCGGAGTGTTCCTCACCCGCTCATCTCGAGCTGCCAAGACAACTCGTTTCCCAAGTGGGGTATATTGAAGGTCTGAACGATGCGAGAATGCAGCTGGAGGACTGTTTCAGCATTATGCTACGTCCTCACGTGGATGATGTCGGCGACACGCAAGGTGACGATTTCCGGCGCATCTGAATGAGGATGCGCTGTCTGTGGGCGTATCCGTAAGGATCCATCCTGGCCGATTCCCTCGGCAAGCCCCACGATGACCTCTCCACCTGCCAATGTGGCTCGTACAGTGATACCGATGGTCGAGCAGCGTTGATGGTAGGCCAAAGCGAGTCGGTTCGTTCCGTGAGTCGCTAATTCATCGAGACAGTGTTCGAGTTCGAGAAGCAGCTGTGCGAGCAGTCTGTTGCGGTCGACAACCATCTTCCGTTCCTGCCAGATTGACGTCGCTGAGCTGCGAAGGTCGATAGGCCAATCATCCTCGTCGCCGTTGACGTTGATCCCGATCCCGATGATCTGGAACGGGTCTGATCTTGTTCCTGTTCCGCTCTCACAGAGGATTCCGCCGGCTTTTCGTTCCGAGATCAGGAGATCGTTGGGCCATTTCACAGAGACTCGAAGGGGGGAGACCTGTTCGATCGCTTCAGCTGTGGCCAGTGCAGAGACCAATGGGAGCCAGGAGAGCCATTCTGTGAGGCGCTCAGGTGGGCGTGCCGTTCTGAGGATGATGGAACAGTAGAGATTGATGCCTGGGGGAGAAAACCATGTTCTGGAAAGACGCCCTCGTCCTGCGGTTTGACTCTCAGCGATGACGACTGTGCCATGCTCCACGTCTGCCTGTGCAAGTTGAATGGCCTCTCGATTGGTTGAAGGAAGGCTGTCGAATAGTTCGATCCGACGCCCGAGCCACGTGGTTGCGAGGGTGCTGTTGATTGTGTTTCTGGTGAGTGGTGGCGAGGGTTGCACTGGTTGCCTAGCAGGATGCTGAAAAAGTCTCTGTTCTCACCCGCCCAACCCTGGCGCGCCGAGACGCGCCTTTCACCAAGCTTCGTTCTCGGCTCATCGAAATCCTCAACGTACCCCATCTGGGAAAAGAGCTGTTACGACAGCTCGGGGCTTGGCGGGTGGGAATGCTACGCCTCCGGTTTCGAATCGCCTGCGGCCTTGCTGGACGGCCTTTTGGAGCATCCTGCAGGCCATTGGATTGCCGAATGCTCTTCATCCGAAACCTTTCACGTTTTACGTTTCACCTTTCACGAGCGACTGCGTCGGCGCGGTTCGAGCACCAGACTGAGCGTTGCGGCGGGGGCTGAATGGGTGAGGGCTCCGATAGAGATACGATTGGGACCGGCGGCCGCCATTGCTCGTACGTTTTTTAGCGTGATTCCTCCAGACACTTCAACCACGGCCTTTCCCTTGATCAGTCGGATAGCTTGGCGGACGGTTGCCGGGCTCATGTTATCCAGTAAAATGATGTCGGCTTGTCCTTCGACGGCCTGCCGGACCTCATTCAAGGACTCCACTTCCACGATGACGCTCATGCCGCGAGGGGCGTTGGTTTTGGCTTTGCGGCATGCCGTTCGGATGGGCATGGGCGTGTGCGTGAGGAGCGCGAGATGATTATCTTTGACGAGGATGCCATCACTCAGCGATCGGCGGTGATTCGTGCCCCCTCCGAGGAGGACGGCCCATTTCTGAAGCGCCCGTAGGCCCGGGATCGTCTTTCTCGTATCGAGTATGGTGACAGGGTATTTGCGAACTGCGTCGCAAAATTGCCGTGTCACGGTGGCGATGCCGGAGAGGTGTTGGAGAAAATTCAACGCGACTCGTTCGGCCTTGAGGATCGATCGCCCATCGCCTTCGATTTGGAGGAGACAATCTCCATCCTGTGCCTCTTGTCCATCATGGTGCTGGATAGACAAGACGAGGGACGCATCCACGGTCCGAAAGGTGTGCACAGCTGCCGCGAGACCGGCGACGACCAACGATTGTTGGGCGACGATGCGGGCCCGCGCTGGTGCCGGAATGGGAAACAGTGCAATGGTCGTCGCGTCGCCGAGTGGAAGATCTTCCTGGAGCGCCAACCGGACAGCACGCCGTATGTCGGCAACCGGAGGTCTGACCATCGTTTACGTTCCCAGCATGGTGCGCAATTGTTGCTCACTGCTGGCGAGCATGACGTGATCCTGGCGCAGACTTTTCAAACGATGCTGGTGATCGGTAATGACCTCAGCCGGGGCCTTGTCGGTAAATTCCTGATTGCGGAGCTTTCCCTCCAATCGCATGATCTCCTTGGTCTGTTCGGACTGTTCCTTGATGATCCGATCCAGCGCGTTGTTGAGATCAACCTCGCCTGTGATCGCAATCCCGACGGATAAGCCATCTCGCACCAACCGGAGAAGGTTGCTGGTCGGCCACGTTGTGGCGGGGGCTAGCTCGACCGTGCCGCGACCGAGATGCGCGAGGTAGTGTCGGAGGTGGTGGAGGTGGTCCTGTTGCTGAGACTCATCGTGTGCGAGGTAGAACGTGATCTTTTGCCCAGGTGTATAGTTCAAGAGCACGCGGGATGCGCGTACGACGCCGATGGTCTGATCGAGCAGCATAAACCGTTCTTCCATCTCGGGTGCGGCCCAGGTAGAGTCAGCGGTCGGATAATTCTGAATCACAATGCTCTCTCCCTGGTGGGGGAGCGTTTGCCAAATCTCTTCGGTGAGGAACGGCATGAACGGATGAAGGAGACGCATGGTCGTCTCGAGCGTGTCGACGAGGGTTTGTCGGGTTCCCGGCGCGTCCGGGCTGTCGAGGTGCTGGAGTGTCGGTTTGATCAGTTCAAGGTACCAGTCACAGTACTCGTGCCAGATGAATTGGTACAGCGCATGTGCCGCGCGATCGAACCGATAGGCTTCTAGCTCAGATGTCACCATCTGGATGGTGTGATTGAGGCGACTGAGAATCCAGCGGTCGGGGAACGTGCGTTCGGCTGGCACGATGGCCGCTCGAGGTCTATCGAGGTTTATCAGGCTGAACCGAGCCGCGTTCCAGATCTTGTTCGCGAAATTCCGGTAACCTTCGATCCGTTCTTCCGCAAGTTTGATGTCGCGTCCCGGTGAGGCCATCGATGCGAGCGTGAACCGCAGTGCGTCGGTGCCAAACTGCTCCATTACGTGAAGTGGATCGATGACGTTCCCCTTCGACTTGCTCATTTTTTGCCCTTCAGCATCCCGCACGAGGGCATGGACGTATACATCGCGGAAGGGGACATCGCCCATGAATTTCAGGCCCATCATGATCATCCTGGCCACCCAAAAGAAGAGGATGTCGAGGCCGGTCACGAGGGTCGAAGTCGGGTAGTACGTCTTGAGATCGGACGTCTGCTCCGGCCATCCCAGTGTGGAGAAAGGCCAGAGGGCAGAAGAAAACCAGGTATCGAGGACATCCGGTTCCTGAATAAACTGCCGGCCTCCGCATCCGGGGCACATTGTCGGAGCGGTTTTCCCCACAATCGGAATCGCTCCTTGGAGAATCGTTAGTCGCGGCGCGTGCGTGGTTGAGGCCGCCGTTGCCGCACCCTCAATGATCAGCTCTTTATTGCAATGACAGCAATACCAGGCAGGAATCTGATGCCCCCACCAGATTTGGCGTGAGATACACCAGTCTTTGATATCCCTCATCCATCCCAGATAATTATTCGTCCATCCTTCAGGAATGATCCGAATACGTCCGTCTTCAACGGCCTGAATCGCAGGCCCGGCCAGCGGCTTGATTTTGACGAACCACTGCGGAGACAGATAGGGCTCGACCACGGTTTTGCAGCGGTAGCACTTTCCAATGGCCATTTTATGGTCATCGACTTTCGTGAGGAGCGTGCGTGCTTTCAAGAGCTGCTCGACTTTGGATCGGGCTTTGATGGCAGGTAAGCCTGCCACCGCCTCAATAACAGCTTGATCAACGCCGGCGATATTGAGGCCTTGCGGATCGAGTAACGCTTGATGGTCAAAAATGGCAAGGCGTGGTAGTCCGTGCCGTTCGCCTGCTTCAAAGTCGTTGAAGTCGTGCGCCGGCGTAATCTTGACGGCGCCTGTCCCGAACTCCAGGTCGACCAGAATGGCATCGCCTACGATCGGAATCAGGCGGTGGGTGAGAGGGAGACGGACTCGTTGGCCGATCAAACGATTGTAGCGGGGGTCGTCCGGATGGACCGCCACCGCGGTATCGCCGAACATGGTTTCCGGCCTCGTCGTTGCGACGGTAAGACGAACCGTTGGATCTTGCGCGAGTGGGTAATCGATTGAGTACAGCTTCCCCTTCACCTCTTCGTGTTCGACTTCGATGTCCGACAGTGCGGTCATGCAGCGGGGGCACCAGTTGATCAGCCGCTCTCCTCGGTAAATCAGTTTGTCTTCATAGAGACGGACGAAGACCTCCAGGACGGCTTTCGACAGTCCTTCGTCCATCGTAAAACGAAGGCGATCCCAGTCGCAGGATTCGCCAAGCCGTTTCTGTTGACGAATAATGGTATCTCCTGAGGCGGCCTTCCATTGCCACACGCGCTCGATGAAGCGTTCCCGTCCAAGGGATTCCCGGGACAGGCCCTCGGTCATGAGCTGTTTTTCCACGACGTTTTGTGTGGCAATTCCCGCATGGTCGGTGCCGGGGATCCAGAGCACATTGTGACCTTGCATGCGCCGCCAGCGGATGAGGATGTCCTGAATCGAATGATTCAGCGCGTGGCCGACGTGGAGTGAACCTGTGACATTGGGTGGAGGAATCGCGATACAGTAGGGTTGGCCTGGGTGCGTCGGCGAGGCGTGGAAATAGCCTTGCTCGTTCCAGACCTGAGACCAACGTGCTTCGACTGCCTTGGGGTCGTAGGTTTTATCGAGTTGTGGCGTGCTCATGTAGCCATAGTGTCCTAATTTCACGACTCGTGTATGTGTGGCACAATAGAAGCTACATACAGCAGGGTGCTCAAAAAGGCCGTCCAGCAAGGCCGCAGCGAGTGAAGGCTCGAGGCGTACCCTCTGGGGTACGTTGAGGGTCTGAACGATGCGAGAACGCCGCTGGCGGATTTTTTCAGCACCCTGCCATGAAGTGCGGCGCATCTTAGCACGCGGGTGCGCGCCTCTCAAGGCAGTATGAAGAACACAGATCGCTTGAGGGGTGTCGAGCCATGTGTTATACAGACTCGCACAAGGCGAGGGCGAGAGCGTCGTTCCGCTTCCACTTTTTACATTTTGGAGAGACTATGGCCACAGGCCGTGAAAAAGATCGTAAGACGAGAAAGAAGCATCGGAAGAATGTCGCACGGGTGAAGGCACTGGTGACGACAGCAAGACGCAGCAAGGGTAAGAAGAGTAAGAAGGGGTGAGTCGGAGCGGAAACGGGAGTCTTACGCGGCCTGTGTGAGACGAACGATCTCTGCCTTGATCTGTTCTTCGGCGAGATTTGGCACGAGACGCAGGACCGCCTGTTCGACCTGTTCTCGGGCGGTCACCCTGACAAGTGCGTCGGCGATTCCAGCCGTCTGCTTGGTGGCAGCCTGCTGGACCTCTTCCTTGACGAGTCCCTCAAGCGAGCCGAGCTGTTCCCGAACCATATCGGGTAGTGAGCTGCGAACGGCCGTGATTTCTTCGCGGACGCATTGATCAATGCGCTCTTTGATCAGGGGGCTCGCGGTGTCGAGCACGCTCTGTCGAATGATGGGTTCGAGGAGCGACATCTCTTGTGAGAGCACCTTGGGGAGTGCCGTCATGAGCAACGGTTTCAGTACCTGAATCAGCCGTTCTTCCGAGAGAGATGTCCCTGTCTGTGTCCGCACCTCAGCTTCCACGGCCTTGGCCACGAGCGTTGCCAGATCTTTTCCCACCATCTCGGGGAGTAAATCGGCGATCTTTTTTTCTGTCCGTTCAGACATGGAATGAAGGAGTTGCCCGAAGAGACCCATCATCGCTTCTTCCGGTTCGGCTGTCTGCGTCTGTGCGGTGACGGTCGTCGCGGCAGGGATGTGTTTCGGTTGAGGGTGAGGAATGATCACCGGCGCCTCATCTTGCTCAGCCGAATCGTCTTCGTTGACGCTCTCATCATCCGAATCTGTCCCACTGGTGACTGGGGGCCAGGAGCGAGACTTCTTCTTGGTTCCACTCGCTCTCGCGGCCTGCTGTTTTTCCAAATCCTTGATTATCTCGGCGAGGGCTTCCGACTGAAACGGTTTATTGAGAAAGGCCTTCACTCCCAGCGAGCGCATATGGCTTTCATCGACACGATCTGACGGGCTGGTCAAGGAGACGATATAGGTTTCTGCCAGGTTATCGAGTTTGTAGACTTCCTTGCAGAACCCCGAAAAGGTCATGTTCTCTAAGTGATAATCGGCGATGATGAAATTCGGGCTTGCGTGACGAGCGGCTTGCAACGCGGCAGGACCGTCCTGAAATCCCTGCACGTCGCACCCTTCTTGCTTTGAAATTTGCTCGACCAGCCGGCGAACGGCGGGACTACTGTCGACGACGAAGATGGTTGAAGCCACCTGACCCTCCGAGATTGTTGAATGATTCGAAGCTAGCAGTGAGGGTATTCTTTGTCAAGAAATCGCATAATTAGGAGCATGCTTTGACTTCGGATTTTTGAGGTGACTACAATCCACTCACGAGAGGATGTGTGCGCCCTATGAAGACCCCAGTCCACGTCATCTTTTTCGACGCAGCCGATACCTTGTTTCATATTCATGGTTCGGTGGCGGACATCTATCTCACCCATGCAGTTCAGCATGGGTTTCGGCAGACCCCCGACTCGCAGGCTTCGATTGCGCAAGCCTTTCGGCGCGCCTTTCATGACGCGGCGCCGCCGGTCTTTGCCGCAACAGATCCCATTGAGTTAAAGCAATGTGAACGGCTCTGGTGGTTCGACATCGTCCACAACGTGTTTTATCGCGTCGGGATGTTCGAGCGATTCGATGAATTTTTCGAACAGGTCTTTCAGGTGTTTGAAGATCCGCATTCATGGGCATTGTTCCCCGAAACACATGCTGTCTTGACCAGGCTTCGTGAGGAAGGGTTCGAATTGGGGATAATCTCCAACTTCGATTCCAGGTTGTTCCCTGTGATGCGGGGACTCGGCATTGACCGACTCTTCGATACGGTGACGATTGCCAGTCTTGCCAGGGCTGCCAAGCCTGCACCGAAGATTTTCGAGATCGCTCTTGAAAAACATGCAATCGATCCGGCCGAGGCGATCCATGTGGGTGACAGTGTGAGGGACGATATGGAGGGGGCGACGAAGGCCGGACTGACCGGCGTGTTGTTGGATCGAGCTGGGCGTCATGAGGTGTCGGGTGGGCATGTGATTCGGACGTTAGAGGAACTTCTTTCGTTGGCGATGGCTTTAAAAGAGTAGTGGGACTATATCTTTCGCGCGGCCCTGTAGCGAGAGGTCAACCAGGTCAGATTGTGGGGTGCTTTCGAGATTGATCTCGATGACCAATGCACCGACCTCCTTCGCCATTGCCGCAAATCCTGCTGCTGGATAGACAACCCCCGATGTGCCGATCACAAGGAAAAGATCGCAGCTTTGGATGGCCTGATCACAGCGGCGCAGGTCTTCCTCCCGGAGCGATTCCCCAAACCAGACGATATGAGGCCGGAGCAGCGCCTGGCAAAGCCGGCACGTCGGCAAGGTAGGGAGAGGAATCTCCCGATTTTCCGAGATGACGCCACAGCCCGTGCAGCGAACCTTCCAGATGTTGCCGTGAATTTCAGAGAGGCGTCTTGATCCAGCGGTCCGATGAAGTCCATCGACATTTTGCGTGATCAGCCAGAAGGTATCGGGCCTGCGACGGTCAAGCTCAACAAGAGCGATGTGAGCAGGATTAGGCTGTTTCGTAGCAATCAATTCACGCCGCCAGTTGTACCATTCCCACACCAGCCTGGGGTCCCGCTCAAAAGCCTCGGGCGTTGCCAGATCCTCCGCGCGAAAGTTGCGCCATAAACCGTCCGCCCCGCGAAAGGTCGGTACGCCGCTATCCGCAGAAATGCCGGCTCCCGTGAGGATCGTGACGTTCCGAGCGGACGCAAGGTGTGTGCGGGCTCGGAGAATCTGATCGTCAGTAGTCATGGCGGTTAATCAGGTGGATAGGCTGAAGGCCGAAGGTTAAGAAAATTTGGCAAAGTATGAATCAATCCATCCATTAAACGAACCCCCTAATAGCCGTCAGCCTATCTACCTATTTACCTGAGTCGGCGTGCCGATTCTAGCGCATTTCGAGCCGACGAATCTGCGTGCTATAGTACGCGCTCATTTCTTTGCGAGGAGCACAATGAAACAGATTCTCATGGTAGGGGCCGGATCAGTCGGTGGGTTCTTCGGCGCGCATTTCGCGAAAGCGAATCTTTCTGTGTCGTTCCTGCTGCGGCCCAAAACGCTCGCAGCGGTGAAACAGAATGGTCTCACGATTCGAAGTGCCAGTGGTTCTTTCACCGTTCATCCACCGGCCGCGTCCGATCCGCGAGATCTCGTGCGGCCGGACCTGATTATCCTTTCTGTGAAAGCCTACGATTTGGACGAAGTGTTGACCCAAATCGAGCCGGTTCTGACCGATCGAACCGTCATCCTGACCCTACAGAACGGAGTTGATACGGAAGATCGCATCCTGGCGCGAGTGCAACGGGATTGCGTCGTCGGCGGTATCGCGTATATCTATACCAAGATCGCGGAACCTGGCGTCATCGACCACTATAAGAGGGGGGCTGTAGCGATCGGAGAGTTGATGGGGCACCAGAGCGCTCGCATACTGGCCATTGCGGATCTGTTTAAGCAGGCGGGGATTCCTTGTCAGTTGGTTGAGGATATCCGGCGCAGCAAATGGGAGAAAATGTGTTGGAATTGCGTCTTCAATCCTCTGACCGTGATGATCGACGACAAAGTGTCCAAGGCGCTCGATCATCCCGAGATGTTGCATGTCATTCACCAGATCGTGGGTGAAGTGGTGGCGGTGGCTGCCAGCGCGAAGGTGCCGCTTGCCGAGGATATGGCGGAGAAGGTGGTTCGCTGGACCCAAGAGATTCGGGATATCCATACCTCAATGTATGACGATTGGAAATCCGGTCGGCCGACTGAGATCGATTTTCTGAACGGATATGTTGTGACGCTCGGTCGGAAGTTTGGCATTCCGACGCCGCTGAACGATATGCTGACCGCGGTGATCAAGACCATCACTGAGCGAGATCGAATCGGCCCCGGTATCGTGCGGATCGACGGGGCGGTGGTTCAACCCGTTTCACTCGATCGTGCTGCGCTTGCATCGTTGCCGGCAGAGCATCAACTCGATATCTCGACGGTGATGCCCGGCATGCAGGGAAAGGGAATTCGCCTGAAGGGCCTGCTCGATATTCCGGCGCTGGCCATCGGGGCGGATCATGTGACAATGCATGCGGCAGACGGCAAATATTCCGCCTGCCTCACGCTCCAACAGGCGAGAGAACACGGGGTTCTCGTCTACGAACTCGATGAGGCAGCGTTGCCTGATGCGAAAGGTGGTCCGTTCAGGCTGGTGACACCCTGTCTCGGTGATCTCTGCGCCAATGTGAAGGGGGTCGCAAGAATTGAAGTGACGATCGGAACCGGGAAAGATACGCGGCCAACGAATTGCTAACCCGCGGTCGTTCGTGAAAGGTGAAACGTTCGGATAAGTCCAAAAACGAATGAGGTTTCTCGCGCCACGGCTTGTGGCGCTGGCGCCGTACATCAGGCCATTCCGGCTATGTGGATATTGGTGAGAAGTCTTTAAACCAAAAACCGACAGGACAATCACAGAGGAATTTGCGGGCAGGTTTCGCGTAATATTCCGGTCAGTACACTCAACCTTTTGGGGTCTACCACTCACAGCATGAATCCAGAAATAATCCAGCAATGGCGCGGCATGCAGATCATCCTGACCGATGGACAGATGAATCATCGTGCGGCAGCAATTCAAACCGTTTGCGACCTTGAGTCGCAGCTAAGCGAATTACTCTCTGCAGTCTTCATTTCTCGGAATCCGAGTGTCTCCCACGAACTCGCCACAAAGGAGTTGTAAATCGACGAGCGCGTTCTTAGTTCTTTGCGAAAGATGGCTGATGTTGCGTTCTTCCTGGGCGTTATTGACCAAGAGCAGCGGTCCGACCTGAAAACCCTTGCAACGCCTCCCGATCGCTACGCCCATCACCGTCACGCGAAGCAGCTATACGACGAGCCAGACTACTTCGCACTGATCACTAAGACTAACCTCTATAAGAACAACCAGCTACAACTGGTCGGTCTCAACGAACAGGCCGTACTCATGTGCATTAAGGCCTAACTTATGTTTGATCTACGCGAAAGCTTGAAAGTTTTCGGAACCGGTTCACCATTGGAGTCAAGTGGTGAAAAAGGCGCCTACCTCTTCGCTCCACTTGATGGGCAACGGCTTGCCAGCGTTGCATGCGGCTGAGCTCACACGTTGGACGATAAAAAAGGGGGCGTGCCGTGAGGCACGCCCCCTGATCTTAGGGCAGTCAGCTGATAGAGATGATTACTTCAGTGCGTCGATGCCGGCGCCGAAGTTGATGTGAAAGGCTGCTCCGTTCATCACTAGAGCCGGCACTGACTTGACGCCGGCTGCTTCTGCTTCTTTCACGCGCCCTTTGCTAGTTCCCAGATGGACGTGTTCCACGTCGTACTTTGTCGGATCCAATGCGTTGGCCACGCTCTGCTCGGCTGCGACGCACACGGGGCATCCGGCGTGATAGAACGTTGCTTTGGTTTTCATCTTGATCTCCCTTCAAATGTGACGGTTTTTGGTGAAGCTACCGCATTTGCGACAGCGTGGAAAAATTCCAAGCCCAGGGTCGCAGGTACGTTGTTGCTCCCTCAGCCATGTTCTAGAATAACGTACTGACAATCTGACAATGAAAGCAATAGAAAAATTACCGCTCCCAGTGCGTAACATCCAGCCGGTTTCTCTCGTCTATTCGGTTTGTTTGCTTAAACCAGACAAACCAAATAAACCAAATGAACCAGACAGACCTGATTAGCGAAGGACTTGAATCGCTTTCCATCGCTCAGATCGATAGCGCCAGAGCAGTAAACCCATTCGGACTGTCCAGTCTGCGATCATCGCACTCCAGACGAAGAGCACATCGAGTGCGAGCCAGGGGCCTGCGATGGCTGCGAGGGGCAGCCGGACTCCCCACATGCCGACGGTCGTTGCCAACATGATGAATCGAGTGTCACCTGCTCCACGGAGCGATCCGGCTAACACCATGGTGAGGCTGAGGGGGACTTGGAGGATGGCGACGATGCGAAGGAACACGGTACCGAGTTCGACAACAGCCTCGTCGTTGGTAAAGATGCGGAGTAACACATAGGGAAAGAAAAAGAACAGCAGGCCCATCGAAGCCATCGCGATACCGGCCAGGCGATTTGCTTCCCAGTTTTCCATTTTTGCCCTGACATATTTCCCTGCACCGATACTCTGTCCTACCATCGTGGCGGCTGCGATTGCGAAGCCGTACCCCGGTAGGAATGACAGGGATTCGATGGACAAGCCGACTTGATGGGCGGCGTAGGTCACTGTGCCATAGAGGAGGACCATCTTAGTGTAGAGAATAATCCCTGCCTGCTGAAAGATCCGTTCTCCTGAGACCGATGCGCCGATCTGCCAGGTCGAGCGTAAGAGATCTCGCCTGATGTGAAGTGATCTCTTCAAGAGTGATCGGCAAGACCAAAGGAGGTAGACTACACCTATCCCTTCCGCGAGACCGGCGGCCACGGCTGCTCCGGTGATACCCAAGGCTGGGACGCCCCAGAGTCCGTAGATCAGTGGGTAGGCCATTGTGAGATACAGTAGGTTCACTGCGATCAAGGCATACATGGGAGTTTTGGTGTTTCCGGTGCCCTGGATAATCGACGAGAGGACTTGCAAGAAAATGGTGCAGGGAATGACCAGGAAGATGAAATTTGAGTAGGGCAGAGCGAGTGCGATGACGTCGTGTTCTGCGCCCAAGAGTTCCATGGTGAATCGATTCAAGGATAGTCCGAGAATCATGAGTGAGCAGGACGCGATGGCGGCTAATCCCAGGAGGTGCGTGGCGGCTTCTCCGACATCTTTGGCGCGGCGGGCGCCCCACAGCTGAGCAATAAGGACGTTGGCGCCTACCGATAATCCTGAGACGAGCGTGGTGGCGATGAAGGCGAGCAACTGGCCTAGTCCGACGGCCGCAATCGATGTGGCCCCGAGACCACCGACAAGAAAGACGGCGGCGATGCCTTCGGTGCGTTGAAGCAAGGTGCTGACCGTAACTGGCAAGGCCAGGGTGAGGACGGATTTTCTGATCTGTGTAATGCTGGATGCCATGCTGGCCCATCCTAGCAGTCTGCTGATAAAGGCCGCCAGCAGAGGATGGATAGCCCGGTGACTCCCCTGTGCTCGTGCAATGCGCGGTCGTGGACTCTCTTCGTTGGACGCGCGCAGTGGGGGACTCATCCGGGCTATCTTTGGGAACATGTGCACAAGCAAGCTTGGAAAGGCCATCATTGGTCGCTTGCTGCGGTCTTGCATGGGAGAAGGCGTGTCTCGGCGTGCCAGGGTTGGGTAGGTGAGAAGTTGAGCCTTTCTGAACAGCCTGCGCCTGATTCTGGTTGATCGTTCTGCCTGCTGGACAAAGATGTATCTGACCGATTAGTGTCATCCCACCATGACTGAGCTCAGTGATCTTTCACTAGTCACACTTCCAAAAGCCCCACGGCTCTCAAAGTCAAAGTTCCTATCAGGTTTGCAATGTCATAAGCGTCTGTACCTCGAAATCCATCAACCTTCTCTCGCGACCAAGCCGGATGCCGCGACTCAAGCGATGTTCGATATGGGAACAGAAGTTGGAGAGTTGGCCAGGAGCCGTTTCCCAGGCGGTGTGTTGGTGACAGCAGGATATCGCCAGACAGAGGCCGCACTCACGCAGACGGCGGCGTTGGTTCAGGACCTCACCGTGCCCGCAATTTTCGAAGCGGCGTTTTTGCATGCTGGAGTGTTGATTCGCGCAGATGTATTGGAGCGTATTCCGACTGCGGAGGGAGAGCCCTGTGGCTGGCGTCTGATCGAGGTCAAGTCTTCAACGAAGGTCAAGGACGTGCATCTCGAAGATCTTGCCGTGCAAAGCGAAGTCATACTGGGCGCAGGGCTGACACTCATCTCCGTCAGTCTCATGCATATCAATACGGGGTATCTGTATCGAGATGGAGCCATCGATCTGACAGAGCTATTTGCGATTCAGGATCTGTCCGAGGCTGTGGCTCAACGACGGGTTGCGGTGCCCGAGCGGTTGGCCACGATGAGTCTTATGTTGCTCCAGACACAGCCTCCAGCGATTGAGCCGGACCGGCATTGTCACACACCCTACGATTGCCCGTTCTGGGAATATTGTACCAAAGACAAACCGGAGCGATGGATTCATTACTTGCCGGGTTCGAAACACGTGGTCAGTCAATTGACTCAGCAGGGGGTGACGACCATCGACGAGATTCCAGCTGGAACGAAGCTGTCGCCGGTCCAGCATCGTGTGAAGGACAATGTCGAGTGGGTGTCTGCGAAACTCGGCACTGTGCTGAAGGCCGTACAGTATCCGGTGCATCACCTCGATTTTGAAACGGTCATGCTGGCGGTGCCGCGATTCTCGGAGACGAGACCCTATCAAGCCCTTCCGGTTCAGTGGTCGAATCATATTGAACAGGCAAGCGGTGAGCTACGCCATGAGGAGTTTCTGCACAAGGATGTGAGCGATCCCCGAAAGGTGCTTGCCGAAGCCTTGCTGGAATCTCTGGGGGGCCGGGGGAGTATCTGTGTCTATTCGCCGTACGAAAAGTCTGTAATCGAGCAGTTGGCCGTGGTTCTTCCTTCGTTGCGACCCGCGCTTCAGTCATTAGTGAAGCGCATCTGGGATCTGTATCCGATCGTGCGCGATCACTACTATCATCCACACTTTGACGGCTCCTACTCGCTAAAAGAGATCCTCCCCGCTCTCGTCCCATCGTTGGGGTATGACGATCTGGCGATTAAAGAGGGAGGGCATGCTGCCAGTCAGTATTACCGCATGGTCTTTGTTGAAACGGATTGGGTTGAGCGGGCGACGATTGAAGAGGCGTTACTGCGATACTGCGCGCGAGATACCTTGGCGATGGTCGAACTCAGAAGGGCTCTTCTCAGAAAATGTGATTCTGACGGCTAGGAAGTTTGACTGTGCTGTGATGGGCCGAAAGGAGGAGGCCCATGACTCGAAAACGGCATATGGAGGAACAGATCATCGCCGTGTTGAAGGATGCTCAGGCTGGGGTCAGCGTCTCGGACCTGTGCCGGTAGCACGGGATCTCGGATGCGATGTTCTACTATTAAGCGTTTCAACAGCAAGTTTCGGGGTGAGTGCTTGAGCGAGCACTGGTTTCTGTCTTTGTAGGAAGCCCGTGTCGTGTTTGAAGCCTGGCGCAGAGAATATTAATGAGGAGCCGGCGCAGACTCCATTGGGGATGTCCGCCCATGGAGTTCCTCGAACACCATCAAGACAGAGCCCTGGCCGCACAGGAGTTAACGTTGTTGGCTCTTGTCTAACGAACGGGAGAAGGTCAGTAATATTTGAATCGATTGATGAGGCAGCACACTAGGGAAGATTAAGCGTAACTTTAATAACGCTCGTATCGAGTTCTGAAAGCAATGCTTTTGCCTGTAGAGCGTAGTAGGCATACTCAGATTGGGGTTGGTAGGTCAGGATGGTGTGAAGGAGATCTTTGGCGATATCCGGTCTTTTTGCTTCCACCGCAGCAGAGCCGGCCCGTAGGGAACAGGCTGCAGCCATCGCTTTCACATCCACAGCAAATCGCGCTACAGGAGTCGATACGAGCTCTTCAAGCTTACTTGGTAGCGGGAGAATAAAACTTTCCTGTGTAAGCGAACCATCTGCAGCGCTTGCAAGGGTCAACGCATCTTCTCGTAGCTGGTCTATATCTGTAGCGGTTTGGCAATGAGAATAGCTATTCCAGAGGCTCATGAAGCTTCCATTATCGATGCCTGCCGCTTGAACTGGTTGGCCAGTCATGATCCAAATCGTTGGAATTAAGATACTCAGAATCATTAAACGGAGACTTTTCATGCTACCTCGTGACACGTTTCTCTAGTGGCATTGAAGCAACTTCTCGGTCCTACGATCCAACACACATAGACGTTATGCAATCAATAGGCCAAATGAAGAAAAAAAATATGAAACATAAGATATTGATTAGAAATGGAAACGATCATTATTTTGCAACAACTCACCGTGGTGAAGATAACTCACTATGGTATTTTTAACACAGATACTGTGGCAGGTTATGAATTGAAGATGTGAACGAGGATACCCGTCCTGGTCGTGGAATTAGTTTTTCGCATGATGTGCTTGATATGCTCTTTCACTGTCTGCTCGGTAATCTGAAGGGCGTTTGCAATCTCTTTGTTCGTCCATCCCTTAGCTAGATGTTCAATGACCGATTGCTCTCGATTGGTCAATTGAAACTTTTCTTTGGCTTGATCGGTATTAAGCTGTTGTCGCCGTGCCAATTCTTCGAGTGTGACCACAAGTCTTGAATACTGAATCCCTCCTCGGTCCGGCAGGCCGAACCCACGTAACAGGATTGGCTTTTCAGGATTACCTGCCACGCGCTTGATCTCAAATTGTTCCCAGTCTTTTGCTTCGGTTCGAACATGCAGAGCCTTGATGATCTCTCCGCAGAGTTCTGTCAGCGCAGTTGGCAAGACTCCATTGGCAGATTTCAGGCTGCCTCCACCATGCTCTGTTGCATTAATAAGCTTAGCCAACTCTGAGGCTTGACGATTCATATGGAGAAGTTGCATGGCAGCAGAAAGGACAACAATTCCTGAACCTACGCGTTGATCGGCGAGAGTGTCTGATTGGTCTATGGAGGTTGATGATTCATTCATAGGATGGAAAGACACTTTCGAAGTCTGACTGGAAAGCCCTAGACAATCCATCAGCTTCTGCTAAGTTAACACAGGGGCTAGAGAAACGTAACTCTATAGTGGAAATAGTACCTAACACTTTTGGGGGAGTCAACACCCACTTTTGGCGCAGCCAGGCCTACATCATCGGTATTGTCCCCGTTGTTCGCTCTATCTATAGTTCGCATGAGATGAATGAGGAAAATCAGAAGGGGATGACGCATGCCTGTTGAGGTCAAGATAAGGCAGGAAAACTAGGCGTGCTACCCATTCGGGAAGCTCTGAAATATCTAATGGGACTAAGAACGGAAACACTTTCTATATAGAGGAGGAGCGAAGTGGTACAGACAGGGTGGGAATGGCCAATCACAGATAGCCAGAAAAGTCATAATGAGAGGGCGGCTCTATTGAGGCCAATATTATATGAGATGACGACATCGGTAGAGGCTCAATCCACGTCGACTCATAGTGGGAAAGCGCTCTCCTTGAATATCAGCAGTGGAGGGATGCTAGTCTTAATGGAGCAGGTTCCTGATGTAAACCAGGTTTTGAAAGTTTATGTGCCGACACCTCTAACCGTTGTAGAGACACCCACGTTGGCCGAAGTTCGATGGTCGCGGCGCGTTCCTTTTTGGCAAGGAACTGATCCTGGGCCCTACTTGGTAGGACTCAAATTCATGTTCTGAAATCACTGCTGCCCTAACTTATTGGGTGTTTCGGACAGATGATTAAGTTCGTTGCCAGACGCGCCTCCAGGTGCCAGCAAGATCAGGCGAAGGCCAAAAGGGCTTGAGGATTATCCCCCGAATGAAGTAGCGTACAAAAATGGGCGTTGAGCTGGGCCATCAGGCTGTGATGGGTCAAGATATTTGCATGTGGATAGGCTGTCCGATTTGCCAATTCTAGCCTAAGCGGGGGGTGGCTACAGAGGTAGTGTAGGGCAAAAACGATGCTGCTCCAATTCTCGGCCATCAATGTATGGGCCGAGGTGGCGACGACAGGCTGAATCTTCAAGTTCTATTTCAGGGTTTTGAGGAACGATTGGATCTGCCAGCCTTTCTTGTCAATCACGGCAACCGTGTTGGTCTCCGGCCTGTGGTACGTAGTCAGAAAAATCAGGGTTTTGCCGGGATCCTCGCGAAGTACTTCGATGCGGTGCCGGACATGCGGATGTGTCTCCCAAGCTTCCTAAGTCGGTGCGCCAGATAGACTGATTTTTGAGCGTGAAGAGGCCTCTTTGTTCGATAACGTTCCAGTGGGGGCAGTCCTTCGTGCTCGCGACGAAGAATCCCTGGATATCGGTTCATTTGGTGAACAGGCTAGAGTAGTAGTGGTTCAGTTATCGACCATATCGATGCCAGTGGCGAAGCCAATCGGAGAAGTGTTGACGTCATGCACTTGGCCATCGGCGGTGAGGCTGAAACGGGGAGTTAGTCCTCTGGGCAAACCCCATCATGCATCAGTGAGCCCCCAGCCTTGCTGGCAAACGTCTCGAACTGCACGGAAGAGTCCGTTGCAAACAATTCGCACTCAGGGTGGCTGTTGGCCTAATTTAGTGGGGAAGAGGTCGAGGCTCGGGGTTTCTAAGTAGATCAACGTGTTCTCAATCGGGTCCTTTGAGTTCGCTGGACTGGCGCCATTATGTGTTCACATAGGATTTCCTTCGATCAAGGGATGATAGGTTTGGCGGTTTACCGACACCCGTAGAAATGCAGAGGGGTGGAGTGTTTTCTACAGAGTGCGTTGCGTGCGTATTTGTTCCAGGGTAGTCTGAAGGAATCCAGAAAATGAAAAAGTGGTATGCAGTAATGGCAAAGCCTCGAAAGGAACAGACATCTGCCTATTTTTTAGAGCAAGCTGGTATTGAGGCGTATTACCCAGAGGTTAATGAATGTATTAACGTCAAAGGAAGGCGATGTGTGCGTCGTACCAGCCTCTTTCCCGGATACTTCTTTGCGAGGTTTGATTACAACAAGGAGTATCGGACGGTATCTTACTGCAGGGGTGTGCGGAAAATCGTTACATTTGGCCAAGTTCCAGCAGAGGTTGAGCAAGAATTACTGGATGATATTCGAAGAGGGTTGAGTCGGCAAGACATTATCCCTATTATAGGGAGACCGACCAATGGCGAAGTTGTTCGTATTAGTCATGGACCTTTAGCTGGCGTCGAAGGGTTGTTTGACTCTTGCCGATCAGGAAAAGAACGAGTCGTGGTGTTATTGAGGACGTTATCCTATCAGAGCCGTGCCATAGTAAACCTTTCTGATATTGAACGGTTTTCACAAGCTGTGTAGTACTATATAATGAAAGGTGGCAGTCGAAGTCATTTCTACGGTAGCGTCTAAGAGGTATGGCCCTCTGATGGGCGGTAGCTTGTCTCGCACCTCACTAACCGTTGTTGAGATAATGAGCAAACTGAGCAGTAAGTCTTTGTCTGTGATTTTTTTGGTAGGAGGCATTTTTATTGCATTATCTTCTGCTGTTGCGCAGGATAAGGATACGACGAGGCAGCTCCAAGTTTCATCAAAAGCAGTTGCAGGTGCAGCAGACAAAGCGCTTTTGACTGTCACGCCAGAATATATAATCGGTCCTGAGGATATCTTGGAAATTACAGTGTGGAAGAATGCGGATCTCTCCAAGCAGGTACAGGTACGACCAGACGGAAGAATCTCTCTTCCACTGCTGGGAGATATTTCTGCAGTTGCGAAAACTCCAGTTCAGTTGACAGAGGAGATTTCGACGGGGCTCAGATCGTTTATGGAAAGTCCCACAATATCTATTTTAGTTAAAGAGGTGAATAGCTACCAAATATATGTTCTTGGAGAGGTCAATAAACCTGGGAAATATCCCTTGAAGAGTAAGACGACTCTTTTGCAAGGCATTACCGTAGCCGGTGGATTTACAGCTATGGCTGCGAGAAATAAGATCGTAATCTTCAGATTTTCTAAAGATGGTGAAGGTTTGACGAAGCTCAAAGCAAGCTACGATGACATTGTAGTCCGTGATGGATCGAGCCAAAATATGGAATTGAAACCTGGGGATCAGATCGTTGTCCCGTCCGAAACAATGGTGGTGTTGCCTACCCGCTAAGTAAGACCCAACTGGAACTTCAATTTTGCAAGCGCCGCGATGGCTACAGCGGGCTAAGGAATAAACTGAGATGTTTGGAAAAAGCACTGCGACGATGAGGGGAAACATCGCTAAGTTGGCTGGCAATATTCTTGTAGCTGTATTGCTACTAGTCGTACTGGCGGGGGTAGGAGGCTGCTTACAGCCGGATGTGCAGTACCGGGGGATGGCTGCTCCTCCCACGGAGTTTCTCATAGGTCCAGAGGATGTCCTGGTGGTGACGGTTTGGCGCAATCAGGAGTTATCCAAGGAGGTTATCGTCAGACCGGACGGGAAAATTTCGCTGCCTCTTCTGGGAGATATTATGGCTGCTGGCCTCACAGCTCAAGCCCTTTCGAAGCAAGTGGCTGATGGACTGGCCGAATTCATGTCCTCACCGACCGTGTCAGTTCAGGTCAAGGAGATCAATAGTTACCATGTCTTTGCAGTCGGCGAAGTGAAAAATCCCGGGAAGATTGTTCTGAAGTCGTTCACGAGTGTGCTCCAAGCAATATCCTATGCGGGCGGCTTTACACTCTTCGCCTCTCGCAATAATGTTCATGTCCTCCGCAATGTCAAGAATGGGCAAGGGGAAGCGAAGCAGGTGATGATTCCCGTACCCTATCAAGACATTGTGCAAGGAAAGAACCTAGACTCCAATATCATTCTGAGAGCTGGTGACGTCATTGTTGTACCGTGATGTCATCATGAGGAGACAAGGCGCCGTTGCGTTACTCACTTTTCTTATTCTTATTATCCAATGGATATCGAGTACAGTTGCCTCTGCCCAAACGACCATCATTCCATCTCTCACGGTTTCGGAAAGATATGACTCGAACATCTTTTTTACTCCAAAGTCACTCTTGAGGCCAGGCAGTAAGCCAGAGGACTTCGTTACCATCGTGGCGCCTCAAATTAACATTTCCCATGCAGGCTCGCTCGTACGTGGCAGCATCATCGGGACCGGATTAGTGACCAAGTACCTAAACAATCCCAGCCGTGATTTTACCGGTTACAGCACGAGTGGCCTGCTGGACCTAACAGAGGCAGCCCACCAAGTCTCACAGCGGATTACCATTTTAAACATTCGGGGCTCCTATCGAGCTACGCCTTCCACGACTGGGTTTGGAGCAGCTGGAGGCGGGCAGGGAACAGGCTTTGGATCGACCTCGGAGGGAGTATTGGAGACAGGGCAAGTGACGAATCGAGCGTCCAGGCAGATGTACAACCTGATAGTGTCGGGCGGGTACCAACTCACTGGGCTCACATCTCTACAAGCAAGTTATAACTACATTCAGCTTTCGTTCGGCGAACAAGACGCACAATCGGGAGGCGTCACTAATCCACTGTTTGATACAAGTATCCACCGAGGATCGACAACGATTAGCACCAGGATTTCCCCACGAGATACGGTGGGAGCGACTGCCCTCATGTCTCACTTTATTCAAGAAGACAGTGGCGGCATTAGTGGGCGAGGGACTTTTACAACCATTACAGAGACGCTGAATTGGAGCAGGCTGTGGACGCAGCAATTGAGAACTACCTTAAGGGCTGGTGGGGCTATTAAACTTCCAGTAGGATCGGATATCCCCGGACAATCCACCAAGTCGCAGCTTGTGCCGAGTGTGTCGGCAACAATGACCTACACATCTTTCTCAGAAGAGCTGAGAGATGCAGGCGCCTCGGGCCCGTTTGATAATTTGCTGCCCCTCGCTGGCAACCTCAGCTCAGGAGGAATTTTTACGCCTGGAGCGTATACTGTGGCAGCGAACTATCGGTACGGCATAGGCCCTAACTTCTCATTCGGGGCCGGGCCTGTCAAGGTGCATGTGGTAGGCGCGAATGCAGTCGGAGGGATCACGTCCAATCTCAGTGGTCGAGTAGGATTGAACTATTCCCATGGTACCAGGAGCTCACCCTCCTCGACATTCGATACCCTTGGACTGACTGTTGGAGCCCAATATCTTATAGGGCCAGTCTTGGCTAGCTTAACGTACAACTGGTTGTATTACTCACGTGAGCAGGATCCATCACTGTCTAGCCAAAGTAGCCAGTACGAGTTCTCCAAAAAGATGGTGCTATTGTCATTTTCCTATGTGTTTAATACCCCCTCCTTCTTTAGAGAGGGTATTTCTTTTCCATCGGGTGCTGGGACTGGGAGTAGTTCCTCCGGGGATGGATCCGGAACATTGAGGCAAGAGGAGTAAGGGAATGTTTGCCGGCTTAAATACTCCAGAAGACTATCTCAGGGTCATAAGAAATCATAAGTGGCTGATCATTGTCCCGATTGTGCTCTGTATCGGATTTGCAGCCGTGCTATGCCAATGGTTGCCCAAGACCTATCGATCCAGCACACTGCTCTACTTCGAGGCACAGAAGGTGCGGTACGTGAAGGGTGTCGATGCCCCTGAGTCGGGGGCAGACAAGCCAGACGCCGTAATAGCCGCGCGTGTCCACGCTCTGAAGGGGGTTCTCTACAAGCCGGAACTTCTCACCCGGGTCGCGGAAGAATTTCATCTCTATGGTTATGACAAGCAAACCGCCACCCCTGCTCAAGACGATGGTGTGGCCTCCCGCCTACGGAATTTGGTTCAGATGGATTACAAGGAGACGGACACAACGCTTGTGAAAGTGTCCTTTACAGATACGGACCCCAACATTGCAAGAGCGGTGACGGCAAGGTTAGCCGATCTATTTGTGCAGGAAAATACAAAAGGTCGCGATGCGATTACTCAAAACTCAACTGAGTTTATTCAGCATGAGATGGACCAGCTGAAAGTGCAGCTGCAAGCCAAAGAACGCGCGCTCGGAGAATTCAAACAGTCTCACCTCGGTCAGTTGCCCGAGCAAATGGACTCAAACGTTCGTGCGATAGATCGGTTAGAGGGCGAGGTCATGTCCCAGCAGGAAATGGAAAAGGCGCTTAATCTTCGTCTGGAATCAGTGGACAAGGCTATCAGAGAGTATGAAGATCCTACCAGTGGCGATAGTCCAACACAGGCTTCTAGAGATCCACGATTGTCAAGAATTAAAGAGCTTGAACGGAAACTGGCAGGTTTCCTGTCGGCCTACAAGGAGACGTATCCTGACGTTGCCATCGTAAGAAATGAAATCAAGCAACTACAGGCAATGACGACGGAAGATTACAACGCCATTTTTGTAGACCAGGAAACGGTAGAGGTAGGGGGTGTCAAGAAAGGAAAACGTAGGCTCGGTGACCCGTACAAAATGGAGTTGGTGAAGCAGCGTGACGATATATTGCGCGAGAAGGAGCTTGTTCGCCTTCGGCAAGCCCGTATTGCCGCGGATATCAAGAAGTATGAGTCGAGAATCGAAGGTACGACCCTGCATCAACAAGAGCTGATGTCCATACAGCGAGACTATGAGAATCTGCAGAAGAACTATCAAGCGCTCTTGGAGAAGAAGCTCGCTGTCGGAATGGCAGGAGACCTCGAAAAAAATCAGCAGGGGACGCAAATGCGTATTGTAGAGCCGGCCAGCTTGCCCACATGGCCTGAGAAACCGAATCTCATAATCGTAATGTTCGGTGGATTGGCTGTCGGCTGTGCGTTAGGGTTCGGAAGTGCCTTCGGCATTGAAATAATGCGGCGAGGCTATGTGTCCGCAGAAGAAATAGAGATGACGTTGGGGCTTCCGGTACTCGCCACGATTTCCCAGTTTGAGTCCGCTTGGCCAGGTTCAGCCAAGACGCCGGCATGGGAATCTCGCCGCCAGGGGCGGCTGTTGGCTTTGCCTGAATTAGTGAGAGGAGAGTCTGCCGTTCCTAAGGAGACACAGGTTGCTGTAGCCCCAGAATTGGTTGCGATGTGGTATCCCAGGTCCGCGGTGGCAGAGCAATACCGGGTGGCAGCCACAAGACTGGGGTTGATCGCGGGTAAACAGAAGAGTACCGTTGTCTGCATGAGCAGTGCGCTGATGGGTGAAGGGAAAACGTCCACGGCCCTTAATATGGCGTACGTGCTTTCTCGAGACCTCAATCGGAAAACGGTCCTCGTGGATTGTGATTTGAAAAGACCGACGGTTCGTGCCTATACCGGGATGGAGTCGACTGTGGGGTTGACCGAGGTCTTGCTGGGTCACAAGACTCTGGATGATTGCCTTGAATACCATGAGCAATTAGGAATCTGGGTTCTCAGCGCTGGGATCGAGGTCTCCGGTACCACCGCATTGACACATGTGGATCGACTATCAGAGCTTATTCAGGGGCTTCGAGAAAGGTTTGAGTATATCGTCCTCGACTCTCCGCCGTTGTTGCCTGTTGCAGAGGCTATGCTGATCGTGCGTATGGCTGACGTCGTGGTGCATGTCATTCGCGCACGATCCACGCCCCGTGATGTTGTCACTAACGCAATCAAGATGATCGGGCAAGAAAGAGCGGTGGCTGTGGTTCTCAATGGTGTTGAAGCGAAGGACACACCATACTCATATTATAACTATAGCAATAAGGCGTATGAGTCTCACGATCAACAACTCCTCCGATAGGTCAGGGCATATCAGTACAGTGCCCTTGCCATTTACGGTGGATCATGCCGCCAAGGCGATCTTTCGCATGCCGGGCTCGCGAAGGCGTATTTTGATTCTGGGGGTTGGGTCCCTGGCTCAAGGGTTGTCCCAGGTGCTTCTTTCCCGGAGCAAGATGTTTACCGATCTTGTCGGTCTCATCGCTCAAGACAATACACAAGTGGGTGGTGAGTTGGTCGGAACAAAAATTGTCGGGACTATGGACCAACTTCGCTCCGTTGTTGAAAGAGACCGTATCGATACCATCGCGGTGTGCTTGGAGGATCGGCGTGCGGTGTTGCCCGTTCAAGTATTACTTGATCTGAAGGGTATGGGGATCAATATCTGGGATGGGCATCATCTATTTGAAGAAGAATCTGGACGTCTACCCATCGACGACTTCAAGCCAAGCGCGATCATATTTTCAAGAGAGTTCAGGCAGGGGATCGTTGTGAGGACGGTCAAGCGCACTATGGATTTTATCCTTTCTCTTATTGGGATTGTTGTCGCGTTGCCTCTTGTGGCGGTGATCGCAACTCTCATCAAGCTTGATTCGCCGGGGCCTGTGTTCTACCGGCAAGTTCGTGTCGGACTTCGCGCCCGACCCTATATGATTTGGAAATTTCGCTCGATGTTTATTGATGCCGAGAAGGAGGGTGCCAGGTGGGCATCGGAAGTAGATTCTCGAGTCTCGCGTGTGGGGTGGTATTTGAGAAAATGGCGGCTTGATGAAATTCCCCAGCTCATCAATGTAATTCAAGGAGAGATGAGCTTAGTGGGCCCTCGCCCTGAGCGTCCAGTGTTTGTTCAGGAACTCAGATCGGCTATCCCGTACTACGATCTCCGGCATACCGTCAGGCCTGGGATTACGGGCTGGGCGCAAACGCAATTTCATTACGGGGCTTCGACAGAGGATTCGCATGTGAAACTCCAGTACGATCTGTATTACGTGAAATATTTATCCATACAGTTGGACGCGCGTATCCTTATAGAAACGATACGAGTCATTCTTCTTGGTGAGGGGGCTCGATGAGTGCTGCCGGCACGAAGGCCATGCATTGCCTTTCGTTCGACGTCGAAGAGCACTTCCAGGTTTCCGGATTCTGGTCTGAGGACAGAAGACAGCATTGGGACACGTATGAAAGCCGGGTTGAGAACAACACGAGAAAGATTGTAGAGCTGTTGGCCCAGCATGAGACCAAGGCTACGTTTTTTGTCCTGGGATGGGTCGCTGAACGATACCCAGGCTTAGTCAACATGCTAGTGGAACAGGGGCACGAAATTGCCTCGCATGGTTATAGTCACGAACTGATCACAGATCAGACTCCGGCAATCTTTCGTGACGATGTGCGAAGGGCTAAGGGGATACTCGAAGATATCTGCGGGAAGCGAGTGCATGGCTATCGTGCTCCAAGCTTTTCAATTACCAAGGATACGAAGTGGGCCATTTCCGTTCTCGCTGAGGAAGGATATGTGTATGACTCCAGTATCTTTCCGGTCTTGCACGATCGATACGGAATGCCGAATGCCACTCCTACGGTCCATCTTCTTCGTGGCGAGGCAGGTTGTATATGGGAGGTTCCGCCCTCCACGACAAATATTTTCGGGACACGAGTACCAGTGGCTGGAGGGGGGTATTTCCGAATATTTCCCTATCCCATATTGCGGCAACTATTGAAACGGGTAGAAAAAGCAGGACACCCATTGGTGATGTACCTGCACCCTTGGGAGTTGGATCCCGATCAGCCCAAGATGCAAGGTTCAAGTCTTTCTGTGTTTAGGCATTACATCAATCTCCACAAGACCGAAGACCGACTCAGTGCTCTTCTTGGTGACTTTTGCTTTACCTCAATTCGAGGAGCTCTTGAGTCGGTGGACCAAGCCTGCGCGAAGGCCGAAGGAGCGTACAGCCAAGCAAAGCTTTTGGCGCTAGACGATCATATTGAGAGTGTTCGGCTAAGGGTGTAAGGATGTTTTCCTGAATCGACCATATCTGTGTCATGGAGAACTGTTTGGCTAAGCCCCTCTTATTCTCTTCGCTGTAGGATTCAGGTTCTCGACCATTCACGGTTTGAGTGCAACCGTAGAAGGTTATATGATATTAGTCGATCTAGTCCCCTGAGGCGAATCTCTCCCACGAGTCTACCGATTTCTGCTCCGGAAAATTGACTGAGCTCAGCGCGGACTCAATTGAGTGGACAATATCGGTATTGTCCTGAACATCTGTCTATATGAGTGAATTCAAGCGCAGACAGACACTCGCCATCACGCATGGAGAATCGAAGGAAGGATTGTTGGAATGACTCTGAGTCGAACGAAGGACGGCGGTGAGTGGACTGCCACGAAGAGTGAGATGCCACTCCCCACATTTGTGATTCAGCCCCCACGTGGACTCGGTAGCCTTGACGTTGCAGCACTCTGGGAATATCGGGAACTACTCTACTTTCTCGTTTGGCGCGACGTCAAAGTGCGCTATAAGCAAACGTTCATCGGCGCGAGCTGGGCCATTTTCCAGCCTGCCATGACGATGGCGATCTTCACCGTAGTCTTTGGGAACTTCGCGAAAATACCTTCGGATGGCTTGCCCTACGCGGTCTTCGCGTATACGGCTCTGCTACCCTGGACGTACTTCAGCACGGCCCTCTCTCGTAGCGGAACCGGCCTTGTCAGTAATGCCAACTTGATCACGAAGGTGTATTTTCCTCGGTTGATTGTTCCTCTCGCGAGTGTAATCGCACCGGCAGTTGATTTCTTGTTTGCCTTCTTGCTTCTGCTTGGGCTGATGGCTTGGTTCGGGATTGTGCCAACCTGGGGCATAGTGGTTTTGCCGCTATTTTTTCTCTTGGCCATGATCACCGCGCTGGCGATAGGGCTTTGGCTCGCACCCCTCAATGCACGATACCGGGACGTGGGTCACACGATTCCTTTCGTGACTCAGTTCTGGATGTTTGCTTCCCCTGTCGTGTACCCGGTGAGTATGATTCCGGAATCTTGGCGATTGCTGTATAGCCTGAATCCCATGGTCGGTGTGATCGAGGGGTTTCGGTGGGCCCTGCTGGGTAAAGGGGACACGGATTTCTCGCCAATGTTGGTGAGCGTTGCGGTGGTCCTTGTGCTTCTGGTAGGTGGGGTTATCTTTTTCAAGCGAATGGAACGGACCCTTGCGGATGTCATCTGAATTCTAGCAGGATGCTGAAAAAGTCTGCCAGCGGCGTTCTCGCGTTGCTCAGAGGCTCAACGTACTAAAGCGTAGGCCTCACCTCTTCGCTCGCTGTGGGCTTGCTTGGGACAAGGCGCGTCTTGGCGCGCCGGGGCTGGGCGGGTGAGAACCGCAGCCTTTTTAAGCATCCTGCCGGTGATCCGGCACGATCAACCTACCTAATTATCAGTGGACCTTGCCGCGCAAAAACTGAGTTTTTCAGCAAACTGCCGAGTGAAGGGCGCGAAGCCACTCGTTTTCTGGCAACATTGACTCAAACCCTTGCGGAGGCCGACAAAGAAGGAGGTAGTACTGATGAGCCCCGACGGTGATCTGATCATGGGGATGAGACGCACCCGCTTTTTCCTCATGCTGACGTGCGTCTTGTTGGGTCTGTTGGGTCTATGGATTGCATTTGCCAAGCTCGTTGTGCCTCCGGTGATCGAGAGCGCGTACCGCGGCGAGAGTTTCCCAATCCTCAATAGTCTCATGACGGGGCGTGCGACCCACTCGATGCACGAATACCTGCAGGATTGGGAACAGCTCGCATGGAATGTTGCCCTCATTTTCACAGGATCTGGGCTGCTGGGTCTTGTGATCTTTTTGCTGGCGACCAGCTCGACATTTTTTAGCCGGTTCGTAGGCGAGGCGACGCCCGGAACACTCGGCGCCATGCGCATGTGGATTTGCGGGATTCTACTCCTCTTCACCCTCACGGAAGATCTCCCTAGCATCGCCTGGCTTCCTGCAGAGACTCGGCACTCCGCAGGCATAATGGCGTGGATGTATGCCCTTCCGTTTGGGTTCGACAAGCTCGTGGCCAGTGAGGCAGGGCTGTATGTATTTCAGTTACTGACAGAATGGCTGTTGTTCTTGGGAATGATCGGTCTCGGGACGCGGATGGTCATCCCACTTGGAGCAGCCTTCTTTTTGTTGTTGCTGGGCGTGTTACAGGACTATAGCTTCCATTGGCACCAGGGATGGATACCTCTCTATCTGATCATCATCCTGTCTTTCACGCCGTGTGGGGATGGATGGTCTGTGGACCGCGTAAGGAGAGTGATTCGAGGGCAGCCAGTCCCTGACAGCGCGTGTGCGTTACCCGTGTACGGCTGGTCTCGCTATACCTGCTGGGTGGCGATTGCGGTGTCGTATTGGGAAACCGGGTTATGTAAGTTGCGGTATGGCGGGCTGTCGTGGTGGGACCCAGAGGGTCTGCGGGCGACCTTTTACTTCGACACCCTCCTCCCCAGGGAATACGATTGGGCCTGGTCCCTCTCGCTGACCCCGGCGCATGATCCACTGATTGGATCGATGGGCATATTCGTTATTGTATTTGAGTCGCTGTGGATTGTGGTTCTGTTTTCTCGTATAGCTCGCAAGATCTGGCCTGTTCTGACGGTGATGTTCCATACGGCAGTCTTCATTTTACAGAAGATCCTGTTCTTAGACCTGATGCTCATGCAAGCGGTATTCTATAATTTCACCGGAGTCCGTCAAGCAATCGCCCGGTGGCTGGAAACCCGCTATGGCCGGATAGAGGTCCTCTATGACGGACACTGTCCCCTCTGCATTCGGACCGTGCGTGCGTTGCGCGCGTTTGATCTATTCGCGCGGCTTGACTGTCTCGACTTTCGTCGCCTGGACCTCGCGGAGTATAACCGCCGCCATACATTTGCTCTTACGATCGAGGATCTAGATAGAGAGATGTACGGCGAGGCGTACGCTTCGGTACGTTGAGCCTCTGAGCGATGCGAGAACGCCGCTGGGAGACTTTTTCAACATCCTGCTAGGAGTAGGTGCGAAGGTCATGGAGCCAAAGGCCTGTGTGTTGGTCACCGATGGTCAGGAGCGGTCGGCGCTTGCCATCACGAGAGGATTAGGCCGGGCGGGCGTTCCAGTGATTGTCGGAGCTGAAACCGAGAAATCATTGGCCGCAGCATCCCGATATTGTATCGCGAGATGGCAGTACCCCTCACCGCTCCAGCAGCCGACGCAGTTTATTTCCAGCCTTGTCGAGGCGGTTGGGCGATTTGATATTGCGGCGATCATTCCCCCCACAGATTCTTCCCTGCAGGCGGTGGCGGCGCAGAGAGATCGGTTCCAACCTTTTATCACCGCGATGATTCCATCCCTGGAAAGCTATGAAAGTGTCTCTGATAAATATCGCTTGATGAAGCTCGCTCAGGAGTTGGGGGTACCGCTTCCGAACACGGTCTTTGTTCCGGACGGCAATATCGCTGCAGTGCGCGATCAGGTGACGACATATCCAGTCGTGGTGAAACCGGGGCGTTCGCTTGTGAAGGTCGATGAGAGGTGGATCAAGACGAGTGTGCATTTTGTGTCACATCCCGAGGAACTGATGGACCTGTATCGCAGGGTTCCCTATCTGCAAAACCCTTCTCTGATCCAGCAACGGGTCGAGGGTGAAGGCCAAGGGGTATTCGGGCTCTTCAATCACGGGAGGCCCTGCGCGCTGTTTGCGCACAGACGAATCAGGGAGAAGCCACCGGCCGGGGGGGTGAGTGTATTTCGAGAAAGCATCGAGTTGCCCAAGCCCATGACCGACTACGCCGTAAGACTATTGGAGCGAGTGAAATGGCATGGGGTGGCGATGGTTGAGTTCAAAGTGGATCGGCAATCGAATGTTCCGATGCTGATGGAAATCAACGGTCGGTTCTGGGGATCGCTGCAATTGGCTATCGATGCCGGCCTTAACTTTCCCTATCTGCTCTACCAGGCGATGAACGGTATACCCGTTGCCGTGCCGAATAACGCCTATCATATCGGCACGAAATCCCGTTGGTTGCTCGGCGATGTGGACCACTTGCTCTTGAGGCTGACAAAGTCGAAATCGGAACTTCATCTCGGTCCCCATGCGGGATCGAGAGGCCGCTGTCTAGCAGAATTCCTCAAACTGTTTCAGCATGATCTTCACTATGAAGTAGAATCGTTGAACGATCCAGGCCCTGCATTCCTAGAGTACCGAGACTGGCTGAGTCATCTTGTGGGACGTCGATCATGAGTGATCGGGAGAGGGCGATGGGCCAAGTCTTGCCGGTCAATCTGAAGAACGCATGACTTCCGGGGAAGAAAAAACGACAGTCCTGCACTTATCGACCAGCAGCGGGCCAGGTGGAGCGGAGCGGATGATCAGCATGCTGACTGCCGCGCTCAACCAGGGTCAATTCAGAGTCATGGTAGGGTTGTTTCGGCCTGGATGGTTACAGACAGAGTGCGAAGCTCGTGGAGTCAAGACCTGTGTGATGCCTCTCGCAGGGCCCTTGAATCTCCAATGGTTCCGCGCCTGTTTGCGGCTTCTCCGCAAGGAACAGATCGCGCTCATTCATGCACACGAGTTTAGTGCCATCCTGTGCGGCTGGATTGTGGCATCGCTGGCGGGGATTCCATTCGTTGCGACTGTGCATGGGAAGAACTACTTTTGGGAAAAACTACGGCGGAGAGTGGTCTATCGTGTCGTCAGTCGGAATGGCACGATGGTTGCGGTGTCGCAAGACTTGAAGCGGTTCATCTGCGAAAAAGTCGGTGTTCTAGAAGAACGAGTGGAGGTTATTTATAACGGTGTGGCTCCGGCAGAGACGATCCCAAGTGAGGAGACTCAGAGGTGCAAAGCTGAGCTTGGGATCTCAGGGTGCTATCCTGTCCTGGGGGTGGTAGGGAGTCTCTATCCGGTCAAAGGCCACAGATTTCTTCTTGAGGCGATGCCGGAGATTCTTCGAAGATGGCCGAACGCGCAGCTGCTCGTGATCGGGCGAGGAGAACTCGAAATTGCGTTGAAGGAGCAAGTGAAACAGTTGGCTATTGGAGCGAATATTCATTTCTTGGGGATGCGGCAGGACGTGCCGAGACTCTTGTCCCTGTTGGACGTATTTGTTTTACCATCGCTGTCTGAAGGGTTATCATTGGCGCTCCTTGAAGCGATGGCATCTGGAAAACCCCTGGTGGCCACAGGGGTTGGGGGAAATCCTGAACTGATCGATCGCGGTGAGACAGGCTTTCTAGTTCAGCCTGAAGATGCAAGAGATCTTGCGGCCCATCTTCTGAAACTGGTGGGCGCCCCTGAAATGATGCAACAATTTGGTCGACGGGCTGCAGAGAAAGTCCAGCAACACTTTAGTATGAAGCAGATGGCCGATCGGTACAGTGACCTCTATGTACGGTCGCTGAGAGTCCATAACTCAGTGGTGGATAAGAAGTGAGACGGAACGTGTACCGGACAGAACGTTCCATGGTGCTCGATGGGGAGTGACGCAAAGACCATCGCGGCGCCCGATAAGAGGACGTGGGCGATCGGGCAGCCTCGCCAGGCTCGAGAGAGTAACGTAGGGTTCTATCTTGTCATCGCGTCCCTCTTATTCGAGTTTGGCCGCCCGCAGGCGCTCATTCCCGGCCTCAAATTTATTCCATTCGCCACCGGATTCGATGTGTTGCTTATTCTCAATGTCGTCATGTCGGGCAAGCTAGACCTATCGAGACTCCAAACGAAACTGTGGATTCCATTGCTCGTCGTGATGGCAATTCATGTTCCCATTGCAGTAAACAACTTCTGGGCTTTGATGACGTTCAAGGACATACTGCTTACCTTTGGCCTATATCTCGGTATCGTGACGTACGTGAATTCTCTGGAAAAGATGCTGACGCTTATGAAAGTGTGGCTGGGTGTTCTTTGCTTCTTGGCAATAATGGGGATAACTAGTGGTGGGCGCGGTATTGGTGGCTGGATGGGGGACGAGAACGACTTCTGCATGGTGATGAATATGGCAGTCCCCTTTGGCTATTTCCTCTTGTTTTCGGCTAGCGGTATCTGGCAGAAAATGAAGTACCTGGGATTTCTGGGAGCGTTCATTTTAGCTGCCATGGCAACTCTTTCACGGGGAGGGTTTTTCGGGTTGGCAGCCGCGGGAATTTATTGCTGGTACCGCTCGCCCAAGAAACTCAATGCCCTTATCGTGGTCATTGTGGTGGTATTGTTCATGCTGATGCTTGCTCCAGCAACATACTGGGACGAGATCAGCTCTTCAACCAGTAATGATACAATGACTCTTGGAACCGGTGGTGCAAGGCTCTATACCTGGGGCATCGGGATGGACATGTTTTATTCAAATCCAATCATCGGAGTTGGGCAAGGTAACTTCCCCTGGACATTTGGCTCCTATGAGCATGGCCAATCGTTTAACGACAAATCGTTCGCGGGCCGGGCGGCCCATTCTGCTTGGGTGACTCTCATCTCTGAATTAGGTCTAGCGGGGATCGTAATCGTAGGTGGGATGCTGTTGCAGTGCTACAAAGATCTAAAGTTCGTGAGGAGGAAATTTACCCCTCCCGGCTCAAGACAGAAGCACGGTCAGATCGTACAAGCCGGAGAAGATATTCGCATGTATCTCGCCAGAGCGATGGAGGGGAGTATCATCGGATTCATCGTCAGCGGGATCTTTATTTCGATCATGTGGTATCCCGCTCTGTGGATCATGGTGGCCTTCGTCGTAGCCCTCCGCAATATTTCTGAGATGCAGAGTGAAGGAGCACTTCCTGCAGCGGCTCCGACAACACATCCCTGGAGGGGCATTTCGCTTCCACGGCTTGGCGAGCGGCCGATTTCTCGTCTTTAGCAGCTTGTTGACAAACGAGATGCAGAGACTGAAAACGATACTGTGTCCGAGATCGCTGACGGAAGCTCAGACTTTCGCAAGGAGTACGGAAATTGCCCTCAGAGCCCTTGAATGCCCTTTCTGGTAAAGCCATCTCAATCAGTCATGTGGCTGTAGGAGACCTATGGGCCGAGGCAGAGGTTCACCTCAAAGTATTGCTGTCGAAGCTGGTATGGCACAGAATCTTTCGCGTGAGAGCGTTGATACGTGTAACAGTTAGAGCGTAGGCCTTAACATCATGACGGGCTACTGCTAATAGTTGGGGGAAGGAGTTAATGAGGGTCATAATTAATGCTGATGATTTTGGATTGAATGCCTATGTGAATGACAGGATTTTTGACCTCATGTCTCGTCGTTGCATCACTTCCGCCACTCTTATTGCAAATGCGCCAGCAGTGGAGGAAGCTGTGCGGAGAGTTCCAAGAGATGGGAACTGCTCTATTGGTGTTCACCTGAATCTAACTGAGTTTCAACCATTAACTCCTCCAAAAGATATCGGAATTCTCGGTTCTTGCTTGGACCAAAAAGGATGTTTCGCCGGGGAAGAATCTCTTCGAACGGCGAAGCTGACTTCTCAATTAAAGAAGGCGATTTTCACGGAACTCTGTTTGCAAGTTGAGAAAATTCTTTCTTTAGGTGTAAAGATCAGTCACTTCGATTCACACAATCACGTGCACACCATCCCCGCGCTTTTCTCCGTGGTCAAGCGCGTGCAAAGACATTTCGGCATTCGCAAGGTTCGAACTACTTGGAATGTCTTCCCACCCTCATATAAGGCATCACAATCACTTATATTGAAAAAGCGCATTTGGGATTTGGCGTTGCGTCACTGGTATCACACCGTTACGACATCAGGGTTTACTTCCTTCGCCATGTTTTATGATTTGGTAAAGACAACGTCACTAAATTTTGATTCGATCGAGCTCATGGTTCATCCAGGTCATCTGCACTTTGAAGAAGAAACGCAGTTGCTCTATACGGACTGGCAGAAAATAGTTCCATTTTCTACTGAATTGATCAGTTATCGCGATCTCTAGCAAGGCCTTGGGAATTCCTCGAATTCCATGAGATTTTGGCAAGTGGATTTTTCAGTTGAATATCTTACAGCCGCTGGCGAAATATAGCCGTTGCTGGATAGCGACCGATTGTTATCCTGCTCTCCAGAAATCAAGTCACGTGGCTTGATTTCTGGGGACGCCGCCAAGGTTCATGCACTGTTTCGGGCTGACTCTCTTATGGCTAGCGGTGTGCAATAGGAAACTCATCGTGCTGGATCCTAGTTGGAAAAACGAATCAACCTTCTCCATTTTTCATGGCATGAAATGATCCGTTCTCATTCGGAGACAGGGTAATGGCTCAGCCTCAGATGCGGGTGTGTCACATCGTTACTGGAGATGGTTGGGGAGGGTTAGAACGTGTGGTTTCGGTGCTTTTAGAAGGTATGCTTCAATACAGCGACTTGAAGATCAATGTGGTTCTTTTTAACCATGGACAGCTTACTGCAACCCTCAATGAGCTTGGAATAGAAACACACGTAATTCAGGAAGAAGGTCGGTCATTCTTAAGCCTTTGTCGCCAGTTGCGAAGTTGGCTTTCTGATAAAAGCTTCGATGTAATTCATGTGCATCGCTATAATGAGCTCGCCGCAGCGATGGTGGCTTCGGTTCCCCGATCCCCCAACCTTGTCCTTACTGTTCACGGTCTCCAACCATGGTCTCAAGTAGAGTTGTTACTGGGAGTCAAGTGCTGGGCACTCATGTTTATTGCTCGACTCTTTGGAGCATATTTTGTTGCGGTCTCAAATGAAATTGAGGGACGGCTGTGCAAGGTATTGGGAAGATCTAGAACAACTCGCATCGTAAACCCTATTCCCTCCGTTCCCAAGATAGACGAGGGGCAAAACCTTCGCACCATACTTGGTTGGTCGGCTACACAGAGACTCGTCGGTTTTGTTGGACGGCTCGAGTTCGTCAAGGGGCCAGACCTGTTCCTGCGAATAGCCAGCATGTGTTCTGAAGAGATTGGATTCGTCATTATTGGAGGGGGGTCGATGGAAGCCGAGCTGGTGGCATGCGTTCAGGCTACAGATTTGAAAGCACGCGTCCGTTTTCTTGGTCAAGTCCAAGATGCCACGCCGTACTTGCGCCAACTAGATGTCTTGGCACTCACTTCGCGGCATGAAGGCTTACCAATGGTGGTGCTAGAAGCTGCCTCTTGCGGAGTGCCAGTCGTTGCATTTGATGTTGGAGGCGTCGGCGAAGTAGTCGATGGCGGTGCTGCTGCACGATTAATTCGATTCGGAGATTTTCCCGGTTTCGTGCATGCGTTAGAAAATGTATTAAGTAACGACACAGCTGTCCGCAACGGAGTGTTACTATGGGCTACTTCGGTACGGTCAACTTTTAGCTTGCAAGGTGTGGTGAAAGCATATCTCGCTGTCTATAGAGCAGCAGCAAGGCCTGGCAAGTGCAAGTAGATAACGCCACATCATAGAAGTGTTTCCAGCGTTTGCTAGTAAAAAAGAAATAGTGGAGTTTTATTTGTACGCAGATTTAAGTTGCCAGTGCATTACGTTCAACTGCGTCTAGCCAGAGTGTGAAAGCGGAACGTGTCAATGAGTTTGGGACACTTATCGGTGGCATTTAGTATAGAACCTCGTCTGGCGGAGTCGTGATCGCTTGTCCGAGCCACGGCCAGTGAGGAAATTTGGCGTAGTTCAAATCCGCATTGATGCAGAAGTAGGCGAACGGCCGGTAAAAGGTGCCGATGGCTTCCTTTCTGATGTGGACTGGTGTCTGAAAAGCCTGGAGGCGCCGTCGCAGCAGGTCGTAATCCCGCTGACAGTTCACCATGCGCCACCGCTTGGCGATCTCCAGTCGAGGGCTCAATCAGCACCTCACGGATTTGCTTTGCCACATCGATTGCCACGAAGAGGACTCCTGTCGAGGACTCAGAATTGGGGGTCATAGGTAGTCCCTCCTGCTAGAACTGTGGGCCCAGCATTCTAGAGGAGAGACGCACTGCTTATGGCTCTGCTTCCGCATATACTACGGTCAAGAATTCGCCGGGACGGTCTAGGATGCCTGGGCCGCCCAGCACGGCGTGCCTCTGCACTTCATTCAGCTGGGGAAGCCGGTTCAGAATGCGTTTATCAAACGCTTCAACGGCAAATTTTGGGATGAGTGTTTGAACGAGCACTGGTTTCTCACGCAGCAGGAAGCGCAGCTCGTGATTGAAGCCCGGCGACGGGAATACAATGAGGAGCGGACGCACAGCACCATTGGGGATGTGAAGCCCATGGAGTTCATTCACAACCATCTGGACCGGACCCAGATGGCAGAGGAGTTAACTTCGTTGGCCGTGGTGTAACAAACGGGGGAAGGTCAATTTGTGCAGAAATCCAGACGTGCTGGTTATTACGGTTGAATGCCATCTAATGTCAAATTTGGCGGAGAGGGTGGGGATCGAACCCACGGTCCCGTTGCCAGGACAGCAGTCTTACAGACTGCTCCGATTCGGCCACTCTCGCACCTCTCCACTTATCAGTATTCGCCTAAAGGGAGAAGTTGTCAATATGTTCATTGAAATTGTAGATAGCACATCATCTGTTCAGTTTGCTGTATAATTATTTTGATGTATGTTCTAATACCAGCCGCGATGCCGCAAAGTAAAACTAATGGGGTTTGAGTTCCAGCCTCGGTGTTAGTGTTGATCCCCGTAAGGTCGTGTTCTCAAAGGGTGCCAGAGTGAGTAGTGATGAGCGGTTCACTAGCTTGCATAGCATCGACGAGAATGGTCTGATCGCTTAAATTTGCATTCTTACAAGATAGCTGCTTCAAGTTGGGATACTTCTTTCTTTTAATGTGTGGGTGTGTGGGGCAGGCTCGTGTTTATACCAAAGGGCAATGTCTGATGAGAATGCGCAGTTCGTCAAACCATATTCGTTGTATTTATTGTTTCAAAAAATTAGTACGATTGCTCAAGGAGAAATCAAATTATGTCAGATAGGTGAGTGATTACCTGAAAAGCAGTTGAAGGCCTGATTTTTACATCGGTTAAGAGTTAATGAGTCTACTTGATAGCGAGATTGACCTGTGGAAACAATGCGATGTAGTAACCAAATGAGGAGGTGGGTGTTTGAGTGATCAGGTAATCAGGAGTTATGAGTCGTTTGTAGAACTGAAATCCAGATGGGCAGCGATTGAGACTGGTGGGGGAGTAAAAACACCTTTCCAGTCCTTTGCATGGGTCGATCAATGGTTACGTCATCGTGCCAGTGGTGCTGAGCCCTTTATCCTCGTCGTTGACGACGGAGCGATTATCGCGCCCTTCGGTCTTTGGGAGACCTATGGGGTCAAAACTATTCGTTTGCTTGGCTCTGAGGATTCTGATTACTTGGGGCTTGTGACGAGCCTACCAGTCGAAAAAGCCTGGCACAGGGTCGCTGCCAAGTTATCCGCCGATACTAAAGCCTGGGACCTGCTTCATCTACATTCTGTGCTCGATCGTGAAGCGATACTCTCAGCTCTCATGAACCAAAAGGGGTTTGGTTTCTACGATCGTCCTTACGAGCAATGTCCATTAATCGGCATTACCCAATCCTGGGAGCATTTTCTTTCTGGGCGAAAAAAGATACGGCTAGGAATGGGTCGATGGGCACGCCGGCTCGAAGAGATAGGTTCAATTGACGTAGAGGTTGTAAGCCCTCCCATAAGTGATACTCTTCTAATCGAATTAATTGAGGTGGAACAAGCTTCATGGAAGTGGCAGTCGGGCAACGCTGCTTTTAAGGACCCATCACTAGCTGATTTTCTTCGAGGGGTACTTCAAGACCCCCGGACCGAAGGTAAATTGTTCTTATGCCGGCTTTCGAACAAGTTGGCTGGTTTCAATCTAGTTTTCACGGCCGGGGATCGGTGGTATTATTATTGGTCTGTATTCGGAAAGGAATACCCCCACGTTGGATCCTATCTCTTGGGTCGAGTTGTTGAAGCGGCCCATTCATCGAGTTGTGAACATGTCGACCTTCTTCGGGGGAACGAAGACTACAAGTCGGTGTGGGCTGACGGCTCCAAGACGGTATACGAAATCGTTTGCTACTCTTCCTCAAGAGGCCGGGTCGCTGCTATGACTTATAGCCTCAGGTGGAAAATGGCGCAAAGCCGCCTTTTGCACGATTTGCGCAACCGTGTCATGCAAATCGGGGATAGGCGTTGATTGGATGGGCTGTGCTAACTTCTGTATGACTATTGGATCTGGTTGGGAAATGCTAATTTTTAAACCGCTCCATCCGCACTTGGGGATACTGACCTTCTCCCCCGAAAATACACCATTACCTAAACAGCTTGACTGTCCTGTCAGGGGCCAAAGGAGGAGGTGCATGACGCGGTAACGGCATAACGTGGAGCAAATCATCTCGGTGCTGAAGGATACCCTGTACGTCATCAGCGTCAAGGCCATGTCGGAAGTATTGTGGCGGAGCAAACGCTGGCCATTCGGGCGCGGAAGGTGATCACCGGAAAAAATCGTAGAGCCCTCGGCGAGACGGACGACCACCATCTTGATAGCCCCGCGTTTTGGGCTGAACCAGCGGCAAGTGTGTAGGTAGTGACGCTGGATCTGGATACGCTGTCTGCCTCAGCCAGAGACCGAATGATCCAGAGAGCTCAGCATGAGAATCCGAGAGCTTGCCGCGCCATGGGTGTTTTCGGATCTATGTGCGGTTGCGTCAAGATGAGTAGAGGGTGCATCACAATAAGGTCGAGCCGATCTATCGGGAGGAAGGGCTCTCGCTGTGCCGCTGGCTTGGGAGAAGGCCACGGAGGTTTTTCCTCTTGTTCTGCCGCTGCTCAGCAATCCAGGGTGTTGTTATGCGAAGGACCTTGTTCATGACTGGGTGGCCAATGTCGGAGGTCAGGTGCTTCATAATATCGATCTCTGTCGAGGGAGGTGCCTGTGATTGAAGTGCATCCCTCCATTGGAGGGGAGCGAGTTTGCCCATTCTAGATCAGCTTTTTGTCGGAGGTCCGTGCCGGAGACCGTACCTTCGGGCAGCGGATCCAAATTCTCAGGGACAACATTGGATGTGTGGACTGGTCAGCGCGGAGTACACCTGCATTTCATCCGATCAGAAAAACTGGTCAAGAACTCGTGTAATGAACGCGTCAACGGCACATTTTGAAATGCGAGCTTGGAGAGCCCTGGTTTCTCACATTGCCGGAGGCGCAGGTGGTGATTGAAGCTGGTCCCAGGCTGCATAGGAAACAACTCCGTGGGCCTTGGTTTACATACGGGTGAAGGCTAGTCCTTCTCTATGCCGCTCGTTGAAAAGATAATAGAAACATACGATCGCTTTACGCAGGAGGGCCTGGTCTGGTTTGTATCTCGAAGTGCCAAGTTGTTGAGAGAGTCACTTTGCCCCCCATGGGTGTGCCTTTATTGGCTTCCGATCGCGGACGCAGTTGATGTACGAACCTCTAACACGAAACAGGCTGGTAGTAACAAATTTCGTGGTTTAGTATCTCGGCCCCCGGAAGGTGTAGAATTACGAGTTTTCACGAATCTTAGCGAAATCAATCCTCAAGAATACCAAGCGCTCAAAGACAGTGTCGGGGGATCAGATATACCCGTGTATCAACGGCGTTTCTCTCAGGGGGTCGAACTGCATGTGCTCTTTATTGATCAGAAAGTGGCCGGAACCCTTTCCTTTGTTTTTGGTAAAATACATCGCTTTCAACATGTAGTCCTTACAGACCGTGATGCAATGGCCCTTGATGGTCGTATCGATCCAAAATACAGGGGGCATGGCCTTTACCCAATCTTCTTGTCTTTGTCGATTGAAAAGTTAAAGCAAAGGGGTATCGAGCGACTGTTCATAGATACGAATGAGAATAATGAAGCGGCTAACCGTTCCTATGCCTCCGCAGGGTTTCGTTTCCTCCTTAAATACAAAACAGGTTGGGGCAGGTACCGCTTCGATAGAAAAGCCATATAATTTTCATGGTAAGAGATGAGGTGACACGCGGGGAGGTCTGGAAGTGACAGGTGATGCTCTCTTGGTCCGATCATCATCACCCGAAGCACGCGCGTAGCGCTGAGAGAGGTGATTGGATGCCCAGAAGAATCAAGTTGTATGGCGAAACGAGGACGCCAGCTTGTGAGAGAACGGTTCTCCATTGAACAATGGTCAATCGCTACTTTGATGTATACTCTGTGGAAGTTGCATAGGTTTTCTCCGGCAATCATCTGCCTGAATGCAAATGCTTAAAATGCCTCAGAGGTATAGTTGGCAATGCACGCAAGGTGTAATGATCGCCTTTGAGTTTACTTTGGCTAATCCGAAGAGGCAGATCAATGGCACCTGAGTCTCTACATGATTCTGAACAGATGAGGATGCTCAACACGGCCATATTCCTTCCTGCAATTTCCCAGGATACCCAACTAGTAGGACAAGAAGCATGGGATGCCATCGGCGTATCTCTGCCTTGGCAGCAGATGATTCCCTGGCCATTTTCCAATCAATCTTTGACGGCAAACTGCCTTGGAGTGTGCATTCAATGTACTTCACAGGTATTCATCTCACCTGGTTTCTCTGAATGAGATACAGCTCGTGACAAACCACAATTCTATCGTTCGACAAACCGACCTGCTTCGGATCGCGCTCTTCGGCGCCGGTCGCCATGCCCAGCATCATGCCCGTGCAATTCTGCGATGCGCCGGCGCTAAGCTGGTCGCGGTGGCAGATCCTTCTGAGATCGCCCAGGCTGCGATGCGGAGCATTGTGCCGGGGATAAAGAGTTACGACACTCCCGAAGAACTGCTGGCTGCGGAACGACCTGACGTCGTGCACATCTGTACGCCTCCAGCCTCCCATGCGCCTCTCGCACGAGCAGCGTTGCAAGCGGGAAGCCATATCTACGTCGAAAAGCCTTTTACAGAGCGGGTCGAAGATGCGCAACAGATTCTTGACGAGGCCCGCACGAAGAATCTCCTGGTCTGCGCCGGTCACCAGCTCCTCTATGAGCCACCGACGCGGGTGCTCACCCAGTATCTACCTTCAATCGGCCGAGTCGTCCATATCGAGAGTTATTTTTCTTTCCGCACAGTCAGACACGCGCCTGGTGGACGCACCGTGCTCCGTGCGGATCATCAATTGCTCGATATCCTGCCGCACCCAGTCTATTTATTGCTGCGTGTTCTTGAACAGACGACTGAAGGAAACGTCGAGCTGGTATCGCTTGAGGTCAGCCAGGCGGGGACTGTGCATGCGCTTGTGAGGCGTGGCGAGGTCACCGGGACGCTAGTTGTGACACTTGAGGGCCGTCCTGTCGAAAGCTATTTGCGAGTGATAGGGAAAAACGGGGCTCTCTTTGCTGATTACGTCAGGAGCACCACGCAACGGTCTATCGGCCCAGGTTCATCCGGCATCGATAAGTTAATCGCTCCCTATCGACAGGGTTGGCAACTCCTGACCGGAACGACCTCGGCGATGGCGAACCGATTTCTCAAGAGCCAGCGCAGCTATCCCGGCCTGACAGAGCTCTTCTCTGCTTTCTACGAGTCTGTACGTACGAAGAGCCCCTCTCCGCTGTCTCCTGAAAGCTTGCTTGACACGGTCCGTATTTGTGAACGTGTGGCGGAGGCTCTCAAAGTTGGAGAGGCAAAGGCGTTAGCTTCCGCGGCGCCAAGACCGATCGATAGCCGGGGTGTGCTTGTGACAGGCGGAACCGGGTTTCTCGGGAAGGAAATCGTGCGTGCGTTGCTGAAGCGTGATCGCTCCGTCCGTGTCGTGGCGCGTCGCGAGCCATCCCCCTGGGAGCGGATTGTCGGTGCGGAATATGTCGTGGCGGATGTGGCAACAGGTACAGACTCGCATCTGTTCAAGGGCGTCGATACCGTCATTCACGCAGCAGCTGAAACTGCCGGAGGTTGGTCGGAGCACCAGCGTAATTCGCTCGATGCTACGACCCATATGGTTAAGGGAGCCGCTGCCGCTGGCATCACACGCTTCATTCATGTGAGCAGTCTGGCCGTGTTGGCTCAGGGGACTGGATCACCTATCGGCGACAATCATCCGCTTGAGCCAGATAGTAAGGGGTCTGGGCCCTATGTTTGGGGCAAGCTTGAATCAGAAAAGCTTGCGGTTCAATTGGGTAAGGATCTCGGTGTTTCCATAAAGATTGCACGTCCGGGAGCGCTCGTGAACTATGGGGACTTCGATCCTCCGGGCCGCCTCGGCAAGCGGCTGGGAAATTTCTTTGTGGCAGTTGGATCCCCAAGCGATAGGCTTGGGGTTGTAGATGTTGGATTTGCCGGCCGGTTCTTGGCATGGATGGCGGATACTTGGGACAGCGTGCCGAGCCATTTGAATCTACTCGACCCCGTTTCGCCGACCAAACGGGAATTGTTGGATCATCTGAAAAAGGCCAATCCCGACCTTACGGTTCTTTGGCTCCCGACCGTTGTCCTCGTGCCGCTCTCATGGCTCGCGACTGGTCTGCAAAGGGTACTCCGTCCGGGTAAGCCGGCTATCAACGTAGCCAAAGTATTCAGTGTGTTGCCCTATGACACCTCAGCGATTGCCAGTCTCGCGAAAAACATCGATGGCTTAGCACCCAAGCCATCTGGCTCCCAACTCTGGTAACCCTATATTTCATGGCCACCATCGTTGGTATATTGCTTCTGCTGATATTATTTCCACTGACGTTGTTGGTCTTATATGAGTGGTTCCTTGCGATAAGCTCGTTTTTCTATCGTCCTCCCCAAGCAAATACCGGGGTCAAGCAGGCACGGTTTCTTGTCCTGATTCCTGCCCATAATGAGGAAGCGGGGATCGCAAGTACGCTTGAAAGTCTGCGCGATCTGAATTATTCAAGCGAACGCTACCGGGTTCTTGTCATTGCTGACCGCTGTACCGACGGGACGGCTACTGTTGCGAGAAGCCTGAACGCAGAGTGTGTTGAACGATTCGATGGCCAACCGGGAAAAGGGGCAGCCCTGGCCTGGGGCATTCAAGAGGCAACAACCGCTCAGATTGCCTTTGATGCCGTCGTCATCATTGATGCCGACACCCTTGCGGACCGCGATCTCCTCTCTGCGTTCAATGTGGAGTACGGGGCTGGTCGCCAAGTACAGCAAGGATATAATTACATCTCAAATCCCTGGAGTAGTCCATTTACACGGATTATGGCGGTGACAGGTGTCCTGCGAAATGGCCGGTACTATGCCGGGAAAATGGCGATCGGACTTCAGGGAATGCTCACAGGCACCGGGATGTGTTTGAGCGCAGGAGTATTAGAACGGCAAGGGTGGACGGCTTTTTCAGTCGGAGAAGATTGGGAGTTCTCAGTTGAGCTTCTCTTGAAAGGTGAACAGATTTACTTTAATCCACTGGCCAAAACCTTCGCGAAGGAATCACAGAACTTTAAGCAGGCTTCGCATCAACGGTTGAGATGGGCGAGTGGCAGGTATGCGGTTATGGGCTCCAAAGTGTGGGCATTGATTCGCCAGGGCATTCAAACCGGATCAGTCTCCTTGATCGACTCTGCTGTGACTCTTGTGGCTCCGAACTATTCGAGTCAAGCGTCGCTGGCACTACTCTGTTTCGTTGGGAGCTGGATCTATGTCGGTGATCCATTCTGGGGATTTTCCTTCTACTGGGCGGCGGCGCTTTTTGCAGCCATTGCAAGCTACTTTGTGCTGGGGATACTCTCTACGGATGCGCCGGGAAAAGCACTGGCAGGGCTGGTATTAGTCCCTGTGTTTTTGCCGTGGCGTCTCACCATTGAGTTACTTGGAATGCTTGGATATGGTCGGCGAGACTGGGGGAAAAAATCCCGGGCTGCCACTTCTTCCCAGCATGTGAATCGCTGAGGTCTTACCCATGTGTGGCATTGTCGGATCCGTTCATGCAGAGCCGGGACACATTGATCAGCCGTTGGTCCGGCGGATGTGCGCGCTCATTCGGCGGCGTGGCCCGGATGATGATGGGTTTTACTTTGGAGATTGCGTGGGCTTGGGGATGCGACGGCTGTCGATCATCGATGTGCATGCCGGGAAGCAGCCGATCCATAATGAAGATCGCACGGTATGGGTGGTCTTCAATGGAGAGATCTACAACTATCGGGAACTGAGAGAGGATCTCCAAAAACGTGGCCATCTCCTTGCGACGTCTTCCGATACCGAGTGCCTGGTTCATTTGTATGAGGAATATGGTGAGGACCTGGTCTCACACCTTCGAGGGATGTTTGCGTTCGCAATTTGGGATGACCGGCAAAAAAAACTCCTGCTCGGGCGGGATCGACTCGGAATCAAACCCTTTTATTATGCGCAACAAAAGAATGCGCTGTATTTCGGCAGTGAACTCAAGTGCCTGCTCGCAATTCCCGGATTCGAGCGGACCATCAACATGGAAGCGCTCTCCGATTATTTCACATTCAAATACGTGCCAGGTCCGCACACGATCTATGAGGGGATTCACGAGATTCCTCCAGCCCACATTGCGGTCTGGAGCAACGGAACCTTGCATCTGCGCCGGTATTGGCAATTGAAGCCGAGCGGAGATGGTCATCAATCCATCGAGTATTATGCCGAGGGTCTGCTGCATCATCTTGAAGAAGCGGTTAAACTGCACCTGATCAGCGAGGTACCGCTTGGCGCCTTCTTGAGCGGAGGAATCGACTCCAGTGCGATCGTCGCGCTCATGTCGAGAGCAGGTCAGGGGAAGGTGAAGACCTTCACCATCGGGTTTGAGGCGGGGCAAGTCGGCGTCGATGAGCGACCGTTTGCCAAAGCCATTGCGACGCAGTATGGCACAGATCATTCTGAATACTTGTACGAAAATCCCCAAGCCCAGATCGAAGGGATGCTCCCATCGATTATACAGTCGTTTGACGAGCCCTTCGGAGATTCCTCGGTCATTCCAAACTATATGATCTCCGAGGCTGCAAGAAAGTATGTCACGGTTGCCTTGTCAGGCACTGGTGGAGATGAGCTCTTTGCAGGGTATGAACGCTATCGGGGAGTCTTAGCGGCGGAGCGGTATCGGATGATACCTCACACACTGCGCCGAGGCATCCTCGATCCCGTCATCAAGGGCCTTCCTGATATACGATCGGCCGGGCTCTGGGTCGATCGCCTCAAGCGCTTTGCTCACGGCGCCGATCTTCCCTTCCCGCAAAGATATCAGAGCTTCTTGGCCGCGTTCGATGAGCAGGAAAAGTTGGAACTGTTCAGTGAAGATGTGCGCAATGCGCTCAGGCGGTCAGGGAACTATTCGACCCGGATCGCGATGGAGCGAGTCGGCCCTTTTGAAGACCCGTTGGAATGGATGTTGTTCGCGGACATGGAGACCTATCTGCCGGGCGATGAACTGCGAAAAACGGATCGACTCAGTATGTGGCATTCCCTTGAAGTCCGTGTGCCGTTTCTGGATCACAAGGTCGTCGAGTTTGCAGCGACCATCCCTTCCAAGTACAAGATCAATGGAATGACAAAGAAGTATGTGCTGGTCAAAGCGCTCGAAGGACTCTTGCCGCAGAATATTTTGGCTCGCAGAAAGCAAGGCTTCTCTATTCCTCTGAGCGATTGGCTGCGGGGTCCTCTGCGGGAAATGGTTCGTGATCATCTGTCCTCTGAGTCCTTGAAGCGAGTGGGGTTGTTCAACATTCGTGCAGTAGAGAATCTCGTTCATGAGCATGAGCAACATATTCGGAACCATGAGACCAAACTGTGGCTGATCTTGAATCTCGTGCTGTGGTATGGGCTATATATGAACCAGTCAACGCCAAGTTCAGGAAAGTCGTAAGCCGCGTTCAGGCCCACGGTGTCTTATGCGAATTCGAAACCTCATCGCTGTCGTGATCGCGTGTTTGTTCGCGCTGCAATGTATAAGTGTTATCGACTACTTACGAGAGGAGGACTATCTTTTAGGCCTGATGGATCGTGTTGCTCCTCACTCTCTGCCGCCCAGCGAGCAAGCGATCAAAGTAATCGAATTTCTTAAGGATATACCAGTGAAGGATTTTTCTGCTATACAGGAGGATAGCCGTTATTTCCTGTTGCCAATTTTCAGTTTTCTTCGCCCGATGCCACGGCAAGTGATAGAGAAGGGAGGGGATTGTGCTGACCGGTCTCGTCTGGTTATCAGAATGCTGCGCTTGCATGGAATAGAGGCCTCGAAGTGGGCCCTCTATACAAAGGAAATGAAGTCGGTGCATGCCGTAGTAGAATTGGAGGTGGAGACTGGAAAGATGGTCGCGGACCCAGATTTCGGTTTATGGTTCCCTCGCTCGAACGGAGGCTATTACAGCATTCGAGACTTACGGCAATCGCCGAAGATTTTGCACGACCGTATCCAAAACCTTGTAGAACAGGGTAAACGCCCTGGGGCGAGTGACCTACGCAAGTACCCGCTCAATGACTATTCTTATGAGTATGCAAAGACCATCAATTGGGAGAAATGGGCTGTGACGTGGCCACTCTACAAGATACTAAGAGTCACCATGGGGACAAGCGTTGACGATCTTCAGCGGCCGGCGTTTGTAGAGACCCCACAGCTGATGGTTGTGATAATTGCTGGGGTGATACAAGGTGGGCTAGTAGGGCCATACTTAGCTCACATCAGAATAGCCAGAAGGAAGAAACATGATTCCGTATAGTGCTGCACTTGAATATAGTAGATTGATGCTGAGTGCCGTAGCGTATTAGGAGTCAATCCCATTCCTAGTTTAAATTCCGAAGCGGTCAGATTTAGCGTTTCCTATCCGACTAATGTGCCGATGTCTGCGTGTCAGGACCGCAAGTTGATTGTGCAAACCGTGCTGATGGCGTTATGGCAGCGATCCGTCCGCATCCCGGTCATTCTGGATTCGGATCGGGGTTGTCAGTTTACCTCCGAGGGGTACCAGCGGTTGCTGGAGGCACATCACATAATTTGCAGCATGAGCGCAGTGGGTAGCTGTGCCGACAGCGGCTGGGAGCTTCTTCGGAGTCCCGAAACGCGACCGCGTCAATCGACAATACTATCGGACAAGAGCCACAGCCCGAGGGGATATCTTTGTCTGTATCGAGCCCTATCATAGTCTGTGGCAGAGGTTAGAACTACAGCAGCAACTCTTAACTCAACCGCTCGTGACAGTGGGTAGATCCTCAGAGAGTCAATGGGGAGATAGTAACATGCAAGACAGCAGTGAGACCCGGCTCACGTGGAAAATCATGTCGATTTTCTTTTTCTCATCTTTGATGCTCCGAGGATTAACGCTTTGGTTGAGTCCGGTAGAGCACTTGGGTAGCAACGCCAAGATTGCCTTTCTGGGCGGGGCTGAGATGATTCTGAACGGAAAGGGGCTGATGGATTCCGAGTATCCGGTCTTTATCCCCCCACTGTACGCAATTCTGATTGCTTTTGGTTCCTGGATGTTTGGTCATGACCAACTCACAATCAAAGTGTTGCAGATTGTTGCAGATTCTGCCACCACGTGTGTGGTGATGCTGATCGCGCGAGAGATTCTCGGGTTCAGGACTGCGCTTATCTCAGGGGGACTTCTTATCGTTTATCCCTTCTCGATTTATGCTTCGACGTATATTGGATCCGAAACTCTCTTCACCTTCTTTCTTAGTTGCTGTATCTTGTTCTTTCTTTGGGCGACATCGTCATCACGATTAGCCTGGTATTTACTGGCGGGTTGCATGTTGGGTGTCGCCACGCTCATCAGGGGCACAACGCAATTCTTTCCGTTACTTACTCCAGTCCTTCTTGCACTGCTGCATCGGACTATATCGAAGCGAGTCATTGTTGGTTATCTCGGCTTTTGCTTCTGTTTTGCTCTGATGATCGCACCCTGGACTGTGCGGAACTACCTAGTTCTAAAGGAGATAGTCCCTGTTGCTCTCGCCAGTACTCCTTTCCTGCAGGGATCGCATGAGGATTTCCTCACCATTGAAGCAAAGAAAGGTTACCCCAAGTATCTTTTAGAGCTTAAGGAGAGAGGAATTTCAGCCCCTCCTCCCGGAGCTGGACCAGTGGCCACAGATCGGTACTGGTTTCGGGCTGGTTTAGAAAAGTACAAGATTAGGGCCGAAACCGACCCCCTCAGCTTCATACCCTTTATGCTCCAAAAGTTTGGCCGGATGTGGTATGCGACAGAATCCGGAAGGAATCACGTGATAATCCTCTTTGCCAATTTGCCCCTTTACATTTTCGCCATCGTCGGAGTCATTTCTCTTTTTGGACAACGCCGGGCGCCACAATCGATTTGGATTCTCCTCTTTGTCATTGCCTACTTTGCCTTACTACATGTGATTTCCCTCCCTTTGTTTCGATATGTCCTGCCGATCATGCCGTACGTGATTGTGCTGGCCAGTATGGGCATTCTTGTCTGTTTTGATCGGCTGAAGGAGCTCACTATATGGCAGAAGATGTCTCCGTGAAATGGCTGGCGTTGACAGACTGTTAACCAATCAGTTTATTCGCTTTTGCCTGGTCGGAAGCGTGGGGACCGCGGTGCACTACAGTGCGTTAGTCGCGATCGCTCATTTCCAAGGGAAGCCGATACTTGGCTCTGCAGTGGGGTTTGTCTTGGGCGCGATGGTTAACTATGTATTAAATTACCGGTACACATTTCAAAGTGCAAGCCGACATCATGAAACGTTGGCTAAATTTTTTGCGACAGCGTGTGCAGGCTTGGTCCTCAACACTCTCGTCATGGGCGTGCTGACCGGTCTCTTGGGTGTGCATTATTTTGTGTCCCAGCTTCTTGCGACTGCAGGAGTCGTTCTCTGGAATTTTACCGTAAATCGCCGGTGGACGTTCCATCGGGGATAAAGGGGGGGGCGATTGTGTTGTCGGTCGTGGTGCCTGTCTATAATGAACAAGAGGTTCTTCCTGAGTTTCATCGAAGACTCTCGGGAGTCCTAGATTCGTTGCCCATTGTCGCTGAGATCATTTACGTGAATGATGGCAGTCGAGATCTTACCTTGGAGCAATTGCATCGGCTAAAGGATCTTGATGGCCGGGTTACGCTTATTGATCTTAGTAGAAACTTCGGAAAAGAAATTGC
>SWDH01000041.1:0-22301 GCA_005116945.1 Nitrospira sp. | reverse complement strand
ATCCTATGAGTGTAGTGCAGACACACAGTAAACGTGTGGTGCTCGGCATTCTTCTCTCTGCATTGATCGTGGGCGGCATGCTGACGATCGGGCAGGTTCCGTTGGCTGTCAGCCAGCCGGTCACCATTCCGGCGAAGATGGTCAAGGGTGCGATTCCGATGGATGGCGCCAACCCGGTATGGGAGGGCGTGCCTGGAGTGATTGTGCCATTGAGCGGTCAGTTGATCACCACGCCGATGCACCCGAATATTTCGGTCAAGTCGGTGTTTGTGAAAGCCATGACGAACGGCAAAGAGATGGGGCTTCGTATCGAATGGCAGGATCAGACCAAGAACGATACCACCATCGGTCCCCAGGATTTCAGGGATCAGGCGGCGGTTATGTTCCCGGTCAACACGGCTGGCGCGCCACCATTCCAGTGCATGGGTCAGTCAGGCGGTACGACCAACATCTGGCGGTGGAATGCCGAGTGGCAGAAGGATATCGGCAAAGATAGCGCAGGTATCTGGGACGTTGACGACCAATACCCAGGCATTTTCTGGGACTATTATTTCGAAGAGCCGGCGGGCGGGGTAACCTATCCTGACCGGATCGGCCGGAGTCTCGGGCCCTTCAATCCTGGCATCTGGTCTGGCAACATCATGTCCGATCCGACGTTGCGTGTGAGCTCAGTTGAAGATCTGAACGCCAATGGCTTCAGCACTCTCACGACCCAAGCACATCAAGATGTCATCGGAAATGGTGTGTGGGAGCCCTCTGGCGCCGTGAAGGGTGGTGGATATTCCGGCCCAACCTGGCGCGTGGTCGTGAAGCGCACCTTGGAAACCGGCGATGCCAACGATACCCAATTCAAGGCCGGAATGTCTGTACCTATCGCGTTTGCGGTATGGGATGGGAACAACATCGAGCGTAACGGCATGAAGGCGCTCTCCACCTGGTTTACTCTGAAGCTGTAGTAGGGAAGCGCAATAGCGTCACGGGAAAACCCCAGCCCGGCGTCAAGCCGGGCTGGGGTTTCTTATTTGTGTGCTGGCGGAAGAGGGATGACTAGCCCGTATCACTCATGATGGTTCGTCAAGATGTCATGCCGTCGCTACGCAAAACAAATGCACGAGTGGCAAGAACTATGTCGTCGGATCTTGTAATATAGTACTGCGCAATTCCTCCCATTCGATCTTTGTGGCTCGACTCCACGCTCACTTCGTTGACAGGCCCTGTTTCGGGCAGTAACCTCTTTTGACATGATGATGGGATTGATGATTGTGGGGCGGACTCGACTGCGTGCCCTGTTTGAGCGTGCACGGTTGCCTGTGCGGGCAGGAATGGTCTGCCTCGGCATGGTCATGATGCTGTGGCTCGGCGGTGCGCTCGCGTTTGCCCAAGGCCGCTTCACAGATGTGTTGGTATCGGTCGTCAAAAACAAAGTGGTTGCAGTCAATGGAGTGGGGCCGTCCGAGATTGACCTCGGAGTGGGCGAAACCGTGGTGAGCACCAAGGCATCCGGTTTGACAGGGCTGGCGATTACCTCTACGAGATTATTGGGATTCTCCTCGCAACTTCGCCACTGGGGCGAACAGTCACTGAGCGTGGACGAGCATGTCAACCGGTCGGAGGTCCTCCGAGAATTATCCGTGGTGGTCACGGAGCGGAGTCTCTATGGGTTTCAGGAAACCCTCGCGCATTGGACGACCGAGAGCTTAGGCATGTCTGAAAAGGTTCGGGAGCTGCGTGCCCACGGCCACGTCGCGTTGGTGGTGACGACGGAGCGGTTGGTGGCGTTCTCGGCGTTCATGAGCCGGTTTCACGCAATGCCGCTTCAAGGAGATGAACTGGTGCAGGGCATTGAGAACACCGGCGATGCGGTTCTTGTCAAGACAAGCCGCCGGACGTTCATGTTTCGTAGTCGCATGTCCGGCTGGACCGAAATGCGCTGAAGGTGCGTGGTGGCTCTACGAAAATGTGCTGCTGGCCCGCATGATTTATGACGATTCATCGGGAGAGTGTCGGGTCTTGCAATTCCATCGTGTGGAGTCGTTCTGCGCGTGGTGGTGTCAATGTGCTCACGGGATAATCGGAAGCAACGGATGAAACCAGGCGAGAATGAAAAGGCCGGACCTATCACAGACTTTCTTGTGAAAGACCACAAGCGGCTTGAAGGGCTGCTGCAGTCGGCTGTGGCTCATGCTGGCTCTGTCGATCAGGAAACGTATGATCAATTCCGAGCTGGGCTGCTTCGCCACATCGGTATGGAGGAAAAGATTCTCCTCCCTGCCGGCCAACGGCTGCGGGGCGGGGAACCACTTTCTATTGCGGCCAAGCTCCGGCTGGACCATGGGGCCATCGCGTCGTTGCTCATGCCGCCCCCCTCGGCTGCTGTTATTGCAACGATCCGTGCCGTGCTCAAGGTCCACAATATCATAGAAGAAGGGCCCGGGGGCTTGTATGAAACCTGCGACGAGCTGGCCGCTTCAGAAGCGGCACAGCTTCTGGCTAAACTTCAGGCTGCGCCAGAGCTGGCAGTGCTGCCCTGCTCCGATAGTCCAGCCGTGATGCCTGCCGTCCAGCGAGCCCTGGAACGAGCGGGGTATGATTTTCACAAAGAGTAGAGGGTAGGTGGTGCAATCCAGTCTAACGGAGATGTCCAGAGTGTGGCTGACGAGAAATAACCGCTGCCTAGCAATTAGTCCGCGATCACACGACTCTGCGAAGATGTGCCTTTCTGCGCGTTAGGACCTGCTGCTCGGCTTGCAGCCAGTATTCGAGATCGTGACCGTCCTGATAGCCCCCTTCGCAGTACAGATCATAGGCAAGAGACCGGATTTCCTCTTCCATCGATATAGCCGTAACGGGTGGTGTTCTTGCTGCTTGGTTCTGTTTTGCCATGGGGCCTCCTTCTTTGTTGTGTGAATCACAATAACGAGTGTGTTGTTGAACTATAGCATCTGACTTCAGGGTCGGCGAGAAAACATGGATAATCTACTTTTCTGATTGACTCGTCCAAGCGCGGCGATCAGATATAGTGATAGCGGAGGCGCTTCTGATAAGAGGTCGATACCACGCGGTCCCGCCAGAGTTTCTTCATGAACAAGTTTCGTAAGCTGGTCTGTATTGACTACAATGATGGTCCGGCCATGCACAGTTCCCTGCTCAACCTTGTCTTTCACGAATAGGCTTCCCATCGTTCCTAGTGGCGTCGCTTGGTAGAGGTGCGATGCTGGCCTGAAAATATTCCTCATTAGTGTGCTGTTTTGATCAGACGGCCATTGAGCAGAGTGTCACTATACTGTCTAGCATCGATGTAGCGGCAGAGCGGATCATTCGTGACTGATCGGGCCGAGTGCTTCATCTCCCACCTGATGAGACGGGAGTTTGATCATGGCGACGCGCACATCTGAAAAAATACTCTCCTATTCCGCAGCGGTTACACCGCGGGAACAGAAGGCAGCAAGTAAAGACGTCGACCATAGGCTTACCGGGGTGCTGCCTACGGCTCCCTCTCTGGGGCAGCGGTGTGAGGCACGCGTGGACTCTAGACATTTGTGTTCGTACGAGATGATTGAGGCTATTGAGGAATTCGTTGTCATCGAGCAAGGAAAGGCCATCACCCTCAACCGAAGTCCAGAAGGCATGCTCCTCTTCATGCGCCAGGCCCCTCACGTGATGCAAATGATCGAAGTGCGTACCCCTCGCTCCAGGTGGGGCAGGACCATGAATGTGTTCGATATTCGATGGGTCAGGCCTGTTCAAGTGGAGTTATTCGGCCATCTGTACCTGGTGGGATGCCGACGGATGTTCGGCCCCTGTCACTATCTGTCGTTCTAGCCCGTGTTATTCACGACGGTGTCTGCTGCAATCGAAGGCTCGCTGTCATGTGGCTTGTCGGTCGTAACCCATTCCGGAATTTGTCGACCTGTTGAATCGTCAGATATCTTCTGCTTTACAGGAACGCGCACTCAGCGATTTTGTCACGAGCTGTTCTGAATCATGTGGGTTCACCTCTGCTCTGCAAAGGAGTATCGCTATGATAGTTCATCATCTGACCGTTTCAAACCGCATTCTTAAAGTGATGCGAGGGATTCCCGATTGTGGGCTCGATGACTTAGTGGCGAACTGCCAGGCGTTCCCATTGCGGGCGGTGCTGTTCGCGGTAAGCCGATTGAGCCGGAAGGGTCAACTGCAGCTCACGCTTGCCCACACCGGATCGTTCACCGTGCAGCTGTTGAGCGCGAATGGCCGGTCACAGAGTGTGAGGGACCCTATGAACAGGGAGGGAGCCATGAAAATGGGCAACGCGATCGCTCAGAAGGGGCACGCCTATAAGAAATCAGCCGCACCGCGCACAGTGGGCAGCGCACGCGTGTGTCAGCCTAGAGCGGCCTACCTGACATGTAATGAAGGCGAGTTAGAGGTGCTGATGTCGAAGGGCGAGTCCACCTAACGGAGTGTGAGGACTCGGGAATAGGAACCTCTCATCGTCTATTCGCTCCTCGGCCCTGCGGCTGGCGCGTCATTCATGACGCTGGAGCGCTGAGCCGCGGCTGAGTCAGTTGCAAGAGGAGGCGGGTATGACGTGTCCCCGGTGTCGTGGATTACTGATCCAAGATCAATCTGCGTTAATAAACCGCTACGATCTGAGTGCGGTCACTGGCTACACAGGCACCATGCGCCGGTGCATCAACTGCGGGTATGTTGACGATCCTGTGGTTCGTGCCAATCGTCTCTGTCCGCCTGTGGCAGATTAGGTGGCTGCACCGAGGGCTCGAGCGACGTCCTGAAGCGCGTTCTCATGGAACCTCGCACGAGCTTTTCCAGATTCGGGGCATGTTGAATGTCGCTGGGAGGTGAATCGTGCTGTGGAGAGTGGAGGGAGGCGCCTGTTGATAAGGATTGAGGAGGGTCAACCCATGGGCCAGACATTTCATAACGCTGTGAGTGAGAATTCTATCGGGTTCGAACAGCGTATCGGTATTGGTTCGACTTGGTCTGCAATCATTGGTCTGGTTGCGCTACTGGCGCTGACCAGAACTGGCGCGGCTGCCGCTGAGTCGACCCCGACAGAATCCGTGAAGAGCACGATCACCGAAGTGGTTCGTATTCTCGACAATGCGGAGTTGAATCAGCCTGGCCGTGCTGCGGAGCGACGCCAGCGGATTGAGCAGGTCGTGAAGGATCGAGTGAGTTATGAAGAGATGGCCAAACGTGCTCTGGGTGTTCCCTGGAGGGAGCTGACGGACAGTGAACGCCAGGAATTTGTCGGCCTCTTTGTCCAATTACTCAGAGGCACGTTTGTCGGCAGGATCGACGACTACACGGGCGAACAGGTGCTCTACCAGTCTGAACAACGCGAAGAGCAATTTGCCGACGTGAAAACGAAGCTGGCCGGCCCGAAGACAGACACGTTCCTCGATTTTCGATTGGTGAACCGGCTCGACAAGTGGCTCGTGTACGACATGGTCATCGATGGAGCCAACATCACCGGCAGTTATCACGCGCAGTTCACCAGCATTATCCGCGACCTCAGCTACGCCGGGCTGGTGAAACGGATGAAAGAGAAAGTACTCATCGTCAAAACGTTTGAACCGACCACGGCTCCATAATTGCTGAAGGCGCAGTCAGCAAAAGCTGTTTGTCCCAATCTGATGCGAACGGTCTTTCCACGCTCGCTTGGTCCTCTCCCATAAAGGCCAACGCCTGCGTTGGCCACACCGGGGCCAGCACAGGCGTCATCTTTCTTGTCTGATCGTCCTGTCCGTGCGCTATTGTCCCGCCGCCGCATGCTCCTGAGCCCGGTACTTCGTTACGGACATTCCGGCGACTCCCCAATTGTCGGTATCGACCTCCTCAATGACAATGAATGTGTGAGCAGGGTTCTTGTTGAGGACACGGACCAGCAGATCTGTGGCGCCCTTGATGAGTGCTTCTTTCTGCTCGACCGTGACTCCCTCACGCGTAACCTGAATATGAACATACGGCATGGATCATCCTCCTTGTCTTGTGATCTACAACGTGCCCCTGCCTTACCATTTGCCGGCGTGCGCGCCACCGTCGACGTGGAGAACTTCACCAGTGACGAAGGTCGCATCCGTGAGGTAGAGCACCGCATCGACGATCTCCGATACCTTGCCGATTCGCTGGATCGGGTGGAGTGTCTTCAGAAATCCATGCATCTCCGGTTTGTGCATGGGCGTATCGATAATCCCCGCTCCGATCGCATTAAATCGAATACCCTCACCGGCGAATTCAATCGCCAGCGCAGCTGTGACGGCATTCAATCCCCCTTTCGTGAGCACGGGGATGGTGGCGGAGACACCGGCTATCGGCTGGTCGGCCAGCGAGGTTGTGATGTTCACGATATGACCGGCACCTTGTGCCCGCATTTGTCTCACAGTTTGCTGTGTGACATAGAGAAAGCCCGCAAGATTGGTCGACACCAGCCGATCGAAGTCCTCCGTCGTGTAATCGGTGAAAGGTTTAGGAATAAATATTCCGGCGTTGTTGACCAAGAGGTCAACGGAGTCAAAGCGGTGCACGGCGGTCTCGACGACTGTGCGTGCGATATCAGGATATGCGATATCCCCGTCCACGAGCGCTAGATTCTCCGAGGCGGTCAGGGTTCCCGCAGTCGTGATCTGTCTTGAATTCGCAACGACTCGATAGCCGTGCTCCAAGAGCGCAGTGGTCACGCCGAGTCCGATGCCGCTCGATGCGCCGGTCACAATGGCTGTTTTCGTGGTTATCATGTGCAATCTCCTTTCAGAATGTAAGTGATGATGAACGTCAACGCTGGTTTCCATCCTACTTGATGGCACTTTCATTGTGGTATATGCTTTCAATTAGTAAGTACATTTTGTACTTTCCGTTTGGAAAGTCGGCAATGTCAATCACAGGGAAGGTTCTATGGCCGTGAAACGTCGAAAAAGCAGAGTGCCGCCGCCGCCATCAGGTTGTCCCTTGACAGCCTGTATGAAATTCTTGGGAGGGGCTTGGACGCCGAATGTCATCTGGTATCTGCGCTCCGAACCGAGACGGTTCAGTGAGCTCATGGCCGATATTCCCGGCGTGTCACCGAAAGTATTTTCGGCTCGACTGAAGAGCTTAGAGAAAGACGGCATCGTGATACGCCGGGTCATGCCGACCTCTCCACCGACCGTCGAGTATTCGCTAACCAATCTTGGGCAGGAACTGACGCCGGCCATCGAAGCGATCGTCCAGGTGGGCCACAAGCTTAAACGGATGCGCGCAGTCGGTATGGAGTGATGATAGCGAAGATCAAGGTGTCAAAAACTCTCTGGTATGGCCTCGTCCTCATGCACAACGATTTCGAATGTGCCTCGTGTTGCCGTCTATAGCAGACTGTGGAAAACTCAGTTTCAACCAATATTGCACCGTGATCTTGCGAGTAATGATGTTGCAAGAACGGATTCCAGGATGCTCAAAATGGCCGTTCAGCAAGGCCGCAGGCGAATCGAAACCGGAAGCGTACCCGCTGGGGTACGTTGAGGATTTCGATGAGCTGAGAACGAAGCTGGCGGACTTTTTCAGCATCCTGCGAGAGAAGGCATACTCATGAAAAGGATCATTGCCTCTGTTGTGATGGTACTTCTTTTGCCGTGCTTGGCCCTGGCCGACGAGTGGCCGGCTGCCAAAGTCCAGCAGATATTCAGCGGCAATGGACTGCACTTCGTCCGGATTGTGCCAGGGGAGGGCTATGGCGATACAGTTGGATTCAAAGGCTCGAAGATGGGAGCCTATGCGCGAGGAGAGTTTTACGTGAAACAGCCGGATCGATCGTACAAACTGACGGCGGATGTGGCGTTGCAGAATCCAGTGGCTCCCGTGGACCTGTTGCTCAGCAACCGCGGATACTTATTGACGTTCGACAATTGGCACAATGCGGGCTATGGAAAAGTGGTGGCGATCTACAGGCCGAATGGTGAACTGGTTCGCACGTATGAGCTCGACGCCCTATACCCTGCAAAACAACTCGAAGCGATTCCGACCTCCGTATCTTCGCGCTGGTGGCGATGCAGGCCCTTCGGATTTGTCGATCCAGACGAGCAGACGAAGGTCTATGTGTTTGAACACTTCGGCGGTACATTTGTGTTTGGTCTCTCAACCGGTAAGCAGGAGTATCATCCTGGACAGGCGAGCTGTCAGCAACCAGGATAAGAGATGGTTAACTGTCTAGGCTCGACGGGGACGTACCCGTATTTTATGGAGGGTACGAGATGAAGACAGGTCAGCTACTCGTAGCCATTGTGAGCATCGGGATAGGGTTCGCCGCAGGGTATGCCTGGCATGCTATTCCGATGTCTTCAGTGTCAGCAGAGGGTATTCTCCAATACGAAGCCCCAGTTGATCCTGCCCTGACGCCCACGTGGCCTCCAGGGCACTATGTGCTTGGGCGAATTTATGTAGGAGGCGCTTCGCCAGAAATGGTTGGGAAGCGAGTGATGCTGTCTGGTTTGTTGGCGGTACAAAGTGATCCCGAAACGTCGACGTATCCGAAGATCGCTGCCCGAGACCTCTGGGCAGGGCCTCAGGTCGCTCCACCCCAGGATTCGACCGAGGCTCCGGGACACGAGCCAGTACCCTCTCATCAGTGAATAATTCGCAAACCGAATTGACCAAGGCAAGTTGAAGTATGCGTGATCTTCTGTGATTGGTCAGGTATTGCTCCTGAATCGACCTGCCTCGTATAGGAAGCCCAATTGACAGCGGTCCACAATATCCCATAGGCTGAAAATAGAATGAAGGCTCATGATACCGATTCTTCTTACACTCATTCTCTTTTTCACCGTCGTCACTCACGCACATGCCTTGGAGGGTTCTCAGCCGATTGCAACCTCTGTGGTCAATGGCGACGTGCTGTATTGGGAGGGTGAAGAGGTCGTTGTGAAGGAGATCTCTGGGCGGGAGATACGCCTGCATGTGACCGCTGCGACGAAAATTGAAGGAGTGGCAGGGGGGCGATTGAAAACCGGCGATAAGATCGCCGCACAGGTCAACTCCGATGGGCATGCCCTCTCTATCACATTACAGATTCCCGACAGTGGGGCCGGTGTCACCCCGCCCAGCTTGCGCTAACAGCGACACACCGCATTGGTTTCGCTCTTGAGGAGCACCATGGCCTACCTTCGATATTCACCAGACTGCGATTGGCATGTTTTCGAGGACGCCACGACAGACGAGGGTGAGAGCCGTTTGGCCGTCTGGCACAAGGATCATGAGGCTCAGCGTGCGTCGTTTACGGTGGTCATGATTCAGAAGATGCTGGAGTTGGAAGACTACTCCGGCATCCCCGGATACCAACCGCGCTATAAACGTATGCTTCGTGATGCATTCGAAGTCTGGCTGGACGAACAGTCAAGTGCGGAGATCTAGCGGCGGCTTCGTCTCATCAATTCGTCTGTGCGCCGCGGTTCTTCTCATTCCAGGCAGCTCTGAAATTCATTTATCGCCCGTGCGGCTCACAATGCCGGGCTCTGTCAGGGATCGAACCTTTGATCCGCTCCCAGTGATTCTCTCGCAAATACTTCGTATCGTCCATGCGAAATTTCATGCTGCCGAAACTCTCGCGCAATTTCTGCTACATGTCGACAAACCTTAGTCTGCCCAGTCCATCTTCAACGACTCCGGCTGGCCACCACCAGTAGGCTCAGCGCTATGGAGCCGTTGTCGTTTCAAACGTCTTGACCGTCAGTGTTTTTTCTTTCATCTTCTTCACCAGACCCGCGTAGGAATGGTTGCGAATAATGCTGGTGAACTGCGCATGGTAATTGCTCACGATGCCCGCGCCGTCGATGACCACATCGTACACAGACCATTGGCCGACCTTGTCCGCCAACCGAAAATCGAGGAGAGTGTCCACCTTCTGGCCCAACAGCTTTGTTCTCACCTCGGCATAGCTCTGCTCCCGCTGTTCGGACAGATAGCGCACCTGCGCGTCAGCCATATCGTCAACTTTTCCGGCAAACATGTCGCGGAGTAACTGAACGAAGAGGCCCACGAATTCTCGCCGCTCGTTGTTAGTCAGTGCGAGCCAAGGCATACCCAGGGACAGTCTGGCCATATCTTCATAGCTGACACGCTGTCTGATGATGTGCTCGATCTTCTGACGCCGTTCCACCGAGCGACTCGGTTGCTTCAACTCTTCATTGTTGAGAATATGGATCACGTCATCGATCGTGCTTTTCACGGATTCGGTGGGAGTCTGCTTAGCTGAAACCTTGGGCGTTCCAATGAGCACCAACAGCGCCACCATACCGATCATCACAACCCAGGTTGTGCCAAGATGGCTGTTGGGGCTGATGGGATCCCGACTGGAGGTACGGTTGAATAGTCGGTTCATAGGATGATCCCTCCAAGATAGCCCCGTAGGGGTGCCACTCAAAACTTCGGCATCTTGTCTTTCAATGCGTCGCCACCTTTTTTCAGCTGCTCTCCTCCTGGCATGCCCCCACCTTGTGGTGACAGGCTGCTCAGTTGATCCTTGACCTGTTTGACTGTCCCCATATTCTTCTGAAGATCGTCGACATTCTTCTGCATGTCCACCAGCGCACTCCCAAGCTGGCTCACCGACGTCGAGAGTCCAAACATCCCTTGGGCGGACGCGTAGTGCAGCGACAGGCCTCCCAATCCAAATCCCATTAGAAATGCCGTGATGATCAGAATGGATGTGTTTTTGTTCTTCATATCGTCTCCATGTTGTTTACACGTTAACCAATTCTCTCGTCACCAACCTCACACTCAACATACTCTCAGTGAGAATCCTCGGCCCGCTTCCATATGCTCCCTCCTTCCTCTCTTGGTGCGGTGTTCTGCGTGTTAGGCGTTTGCTGGACTAGTAGACGAAAAGATTCGATATCTGAACGCTCAGCCAGGGAAGATTGGTGTTGAGGTCGGTCATCAGAAGTTCATCCCAATCATGAGCGACCACAAGTCGATGCCCGTTGCAGGACGCTGATTTCCGGCACTCGGTATCCGCCACAAGTCGAGAGAGAGCTCATACCGCTCAAGCTTCACATAGGCCCGGGTGTCTTGGTCAAACGCAATACTGAGCGGACGGATCGGGGTGTCACTGAACGCATACGGGCGATCCAAACCTGTGCGGACCGATGTCTCGCACGATGTCAAGAGATCCATGGCAAACATTAAAATTAATAAACAGATCATGAGGATTCGTCTGGATTATTGCCCCAATCAATTTGCGACATCAGAGGCCCCCGCACCGCTTCTTCCAACGACTGAATACGTGAGGTCTTCTATTCCACCTTTTTCATATTGCACTGAACGCGATTTGAGATCTGTTCAAATTTGCGCACTTCGGAAGAATTATTCCCGGGACTAAACAGGTGTGGCCGTTCACTGCCTGGCAGAGAATGCTGGTGAGCGGGGATCCTTGTTGAGAGAAGACCCGCCTTTTTTTGGCGAACGCGCATTGTTCTGAATGCACAGTTGATTGGCTCTACCGCAGAGGTCTTGGCTGGAAGCGTCCGCATCTTTTTTCCAAACTGTCTAATTGTGCACAGACCGCATTCTGTCGATTCGGCATACTGTCGGTCACACTCGCCGGCTCTCTAAGACCAGAAGGAGGCGACATCCTGATCTGCCGAGCAGCTCGGTTGTCTTAAGATCTCCGTGATTGAGATCCGGCCTGCTGTTGTGAATAATGTGGTTCGGAAAATCTGGTGCTGTGCGACACCTCGCGGTATCGTCATGAAGGGAGGCGTCGTGTTCCCACAATCTCACTCTGAACGGGCGAGGTGTGGGACATCATGACCTGTGTCCCAGCATCCTGGACCAACCGGCAAGCGACGGAATAGCGTTGCTGTCCGTGGGAGCAACGACTGCGCAAAGAACTTGGAGCACGTATGAACAAAATGCGCACGACGTCGCGAACAGAAACAAAAACTGTCGTCGGACTCCTTCCTGACAAGAAAATAACAAGCTCCGCAGCCAGGACACGAGCCACACTGTTCACTCCCCAGGCCTTTCTAGCCGAAGTTGGCCACGGCAAGACGATGTTGCAGGCCTCCAAGTCACAGCTGATTTTTTCGCAAGGGGATTCGGCTGATGCCGTGTTCTATGTCCAGGCAGGCCGGGTCAAGCTCAGCGTGCTCTCGCAGCAGGGCAAAGAAGCCGTCGTCGGGATTCTGGGGCATGGCAGTTTCTTTGGTAAAGGCTGCCTCGTCGGGCAACTAACATGCCGAGCGACTGCCACCGCATTGGACGCATCCACGATCCTGCGTATTGAGAAGACCGCCATGATCCGTGTCCTCCACGATGAACCCAACTTCGCCAAGCTGTTTATCGCCCATCTGCTGTCGCACAATGTGTGCATCCAAAAGGACTTAGTTGATCACCTCTTCAATTCGACCGAGAAGCGGCTGGCGCAACTTCTCCTGTTGCTGGCCCGCTATGGAAAAGACAGCGAGCCCGAGGGGAACATTCCAAAGGTCAGCCAGGAAGTGCTCGCCGAGATGCTCGGGACGACACGGTCGCGAGTCAGATTATTTCTGGATAAGTTCAAAGCGCGGGGATTCATTCACTACAACGGCACAATTCAAGTGCACCGCTCACTCCTCAATACTGTCCTGTACGACTAGTTGGCTTGTATGCCTAACCGTAGATTACCTATCTGCCAGACCGTCATCCTAGGACTTCTGCTTCTCTCAGCCTTGGGCATGCAAGGGTGTGTGGCCATTATATGGCTGGGGGCGGTCGGGATTGATCGGATCCAGACCAGTGACATCGAGTTCCAGCCATTCGAGAACTCGTGGGTGATTGGACTGCAAGAGCGGCAACCCCTGGCATCGATGAAGAGCATCACGGTCATGCCGTTCGACGGAGATCCGATGATGGCTGAGCGATGGATCGCGGTGTTTCGAGACATGACCAATCTTCGTGTGGATAGCCTGTCCGACGCAACCCAGTCTGAGGTACCCGACCACGCGCAGATGAGGCCGACGCAGCGAATGCATGCAGAGTCTCAAGTGGACTGTGTGCTGATCGGGAATGTGAGTGGTCAAGTGTCGCAGAAGAGTTTCGCGGGATTAAAGCAGCGTTCCTCGCAGAGGGTACGCCTGCATCTGGCGTGTGACTCAGGGACCCTTCTGTGGAAGACTGAGCTGCCCTATACGATTGTCACGGGGGCCAAGGATTTGGATGAGGAAATGGTGACAAAGGCTCTCCTCACTCATGTGAGAGCGCAGGCGAACGAGCTTGGGCTGACTGAACTAGTAGGATTCAACAAACGGACTGTGTCACAATCCCGGTATGACACGTCCAACCTTCACATGGCACGGTCTGTACCGGGAGGCGAGCATCCTTGATGGTTACCGCGAATTTTCAGGCCTAGGCATTGCGTGGCCAGATCAACGCCTATCCGCAGGCACACCAGTTAGCCCATTACAGCGAACGCGAAGATCGAGGAGGGAGCAGGATATCCCCCCATGACATTATTGACTCGAGGGCTTCTGGGGCGGCACCCTCTCGCTTCACCAGAGACGTGTGGGTAGAGACTCGACAAGACGGCCAGGAACGTCTTGACACTACGGAAGCGGTTGAGTTTAAATTATAAAAATTAGCCAGTTCTCTGCACGAACGATCCATGTCCCTGCTCCAAATTTTTTCGAGGCTCTCAAGTGAGGCATCCCCTTGGGCACCAAAAGGAAAGCACCGTTTAACGTCAAGAGATTCCTCTCACAAATCGGGGGAGGCAAAACGTTGCTGACCTGCCAGAAGAAGCAGATTCTCTTTTCGCAAGGGGATGTGGCGGACTCCGTATTCTATATTCAGGCAGGCAGGGTCAAGTTGTCCGTGGTTTCGCAGCGGGGCAAAGAAGCCGTCATTGCGCTCATGGACGCAGGCAACTTTTTCGGGGAAGGCTGTCTCGCCGGGAAGTTGGTGCGTTTGACCTCGGCGACAGTCGTGGACGACTCCACGATCGTCCGCATTGATAAACAGGTGATGATGCATGTGCTCGAAAACGAACCCACCTTCTCCTCGATGTTCCTCGAGTATATCCTCGCTCGCAACCTTCGTATCCAAGAGGATTTAGTTGATCAACTCTTTAATTCCAGCGAGAAGCGGCTGGCGCGAGTGCTGCTGTTGTTGGCGCACTTCGGGAAAGAAGGTAGGCCGGAACCGGTCATTGCGAAAGTCAGCCAGGAAACGCTGGCCGAGATGATCGGCACCACGCGGTCCCGCGTTAATTTCTTCATGAACAAGTTCCGAAAACTGGGCTTCCTGGAATACAACGGCGGGCTGCACGTGCACAGTTCCCTCCTCAATGTCGTCCTCCACGACTAGGTTTCTCTTCTTTATCCGCAGCTTCGACCTCAAATACGAATTGGTCAAGGGCACGCAAGCTGCCCAAGCCCATGTCTTTTTAGGCCAGGAATATCAGAAGGGATTCCAGGGAGCGTTCAAGGGACTCAGCAGAGGGAAGCATCAGATCACCGGTGATCTCGTCGCAGCGACCCACACGATCACGATCGATGTGCAGTAGCCCACTGGCTGCCCACGATGAAGGGGAACAGGGTCTCTTGCGCAAGAAGCCTTGTTCCCTCAAGATAGTGTCGCAACCATGGCAAAGCCGACTTTGAAATGTTCTCCTGTGCGCGCGCATATGCGCAAATCCACCAGGACCGGAGTTCCGTCCGTTGATTTCATCATCAAGCGAATTTATGAGCCACGATCGGAGGCCGATGGGTTTCGCGTGTTGATTGACAGACTGTGGCCTCGTGGTCTTTCGAAAGCGAAGGCCGCCGTCGACCTGTGGCTCCGGGACATTGCCCCTTCGGCGGCGCTGCGCACATGGTTCAATCATGATCCGGCTCGCTGGGCCGAGTTTCGCCGCCGCTATACTGCCGAGCTCGATCGTGCCCCTGCTTTTGTGAATCAGTTGCTCGCGCAGATTCGACAAGGCCGGGTAACGCTGTTGTATAGCGCACAACAGGCGACTTGTAACAATGCCGTGGCACTTGATGAGTACCTGCGCCAGAAGCTCAGTCTCTAGCCGGTTGTTGAAAAAGCCCGCCAGCATCGTTCTCACATCGCTCAAATGCTCAACGTACGGGACGAAGTGCGATTTCGCCTCTTCGCTCGCTGCGGCCTTGCTGGACGGTCATTTTGAACAACCTGCGGGTTTTGCTGGAGCCGTGCATGACTTCTTCAGCCCCATGTTTTTTCGTGCCAGAATGGTTTCATCACCCTGCTAGTCTTTCAAATAGACAAGCAGAATGGTCCTCTCTCCCGCTGGAGTCACGATCATGACGTGCCGCTCTCTTCGCTGGATGTTGCAGGGTGTTGCGCAATGAGTGGTACGCGTTTGCTGATGGTACTTCAGGACGTGCGTGCCTGCAGCCTGTGCGCCGGTCACCTGCCGCTAGGGCCAGGACCGTTGTTGGCCGCGCACCCGGCCTCGCGGATTGTCCTGATCGGTCAAGCGCCAGGACGTGCCGCACACGAGTCGGGAGTGCCGTGGAATGATCGCAGCGGCGACCGCTTGCGCGCCTGGCTTGGGATCTCCCGTGAGAGATTTTATGATCGCACTGCTGTCGCGATTATCCCGATGGGTTTCTGCTTCCCCGGTACGGGGCGTCAGGGTGACATCGCTCCCCGTGCCGAGTGCGCTCCTCAGTGGCATGGGAAACTGTTTCCGCTGTTGCGTTCGTTGAAACTCACTGTCTATCTTGGGCACTATGCGTTCGACGCACATCTCGGGACTCGATACGAGAATCTGACTGAGGCCGTCGAAGCGTATCAGGACCTCTTGCCGAACGCTATTGTCCTCCCTCATCCTTCCCCCAGAAACGCGATCTGGCTTAAGAAGCACCCATGGTTTGAATCGAACGTACTTCCTGCGCTCAAGAAGCAGGTTGCTGCGGCACTGGGTTGACCGACGCATCACTCGAATTCATCCCATCCGCTTAAGCGGCTTCCGAACACGAGTGTGCGGGTGCTGGTGGTGACGATGATGAGGCCTTTCTCGTTGTCCAATCGCGTGATGTCCTCGTGAATGCCAAGTGCCTTTGAGGAGAAGTCACCGAGCAGAGAGGCAAACCCCACGAGCCGTTCGTTCGTCACGAACACCGCCCCGTAATCAGTTGTGTGAGTGACCTTGACTGTTTCTCGCACCCCGAGAGGTTCATCGAGCCAGACTCCGTTCGCTCCGCGAAATCCGTACAAATGTTTGTTTGTTCTCACCACGCTGAATGTGGGCAGCACCCGCCGTTCGAGGACCTTTTCATTGAGATCGCGATCAGTCTCGCTCCAGGCGAGGGTACGGCTAGAAAAACCCAGCAGCCGGCGTGAGGTGACGACAATGGCATTGATGCCGCTTGCATCTGAGCTGATCACGGTTTCGTGCGCGTCGAGAGGGATCGTCCGACGACCGCTCAGTTGACTGGTGGCGACGGCTTGGCGCGGCTCGATCAGGACGGTGACCTCGTTGCCGTAGTCGACCGCTTCTGTGACGTTTGGACAGAAGACCCAGGCAAGTGTTGTCAGCAGAAGCTGGGCAGTGAGGAACGACCAGTGCGCTCCGCGGGTTGTAGACATCGTTGGGATGATTGTACCGCACACCCACGCATAGCGGCAGTTTTAATTGTCCGGGGCCAAGACCGGTCGTGCAGGCCCTCTGTTTCGAAGCGTGAGTAGGATGGTGAGGGACACGGTTGCGCACAGGCTCAAGTAGAAGGCGGGTGCCAGGACGTTGCCACTCCATTTGATGAGGAACGTGGCAACTAGTGGGGCGGTGCCACCGAACAGGGCTGCCCCGATGTTGTAGCCGACTGAGAGGCCGGTATAGCGCTGCGATGTGGGAAACAGCTCGGTCACAGTGGCAAAGAATGGCCCCATGTAGCAGGCGACCAGTAGGGTGAGGAGCACTTGGGCTGCGATCATACGAGGCAGGTGATTGCTCGTGAGCCAGAGAAAGGACGGATAGGCCAAGAGCGCGATCCCCACGGCTCCCGTCATCAGTAGGGGAAGTTGCCCGATCCGATCCGACCAGGCGCCCATCAAGGGAATCAGGAGGGCCAGCAGCATCATGCAACCTGTATTGATCACGAGCACGGTTGCGAGGGGAACCTGTGTCACGGTCGTCAGATAGGTCGTGAGATAGACGTATATGAGATAGAACGCGACGCCGTGGAGCCACACGAGGCCGGCGAGTTTTGCCACGGCAAGCCGCTGTGTCATGAAGACGTCACGAATGGGGGAAGACGCGAGCCCCCCTGCTTGGCGAATGGCTTCGAAGGCAGGCGACTCCGGGACCCCGGTTCGTATGTACCATCCCACCACGGCAATGAGGCCGCCCATCATAAAAGGAATTCGCCAGCCCCACTGATGCAGTGTGTCGTTCGCGAGGTTTGACGTGATCAGCGCCCCCACGCCTGATCCGAACAGTGCGCCGATCTGGGCACTGAAGCCAGCCCAACTTCCGACATAGCCGCGTCGCGAAGCGGGCGCATGTTCGACGAGAAATGTGGCGGACCCGGTGAATTCTCCACCGACCGACAATCCTTGTAGAAACCGGCAGAGCGTCAAGGCGATGGGGGCGATCACCCCGATGGTTTCGTAGGTCGGCAATAGCCCGACTAGACACGTTGGTACAGCCATAAGGAGGATTGCCCAGGCCATGGCATTGCGTCGCCCCAGTGTATCGCCCCAATAGCCGAACAGCATGGCCCCGAGGGGCCGCGCGAGGAACCCCACGGCAAAGACTCCAAACGCGGAGATCAACGACAACGCGGGAGAGTTGGATGGGAAGAACAAGGTCGCGAACACGGGCGCGAAGTATCCATAGAGGGCGAAGTCGTACCATTCCAGCACGTTGCCGACCGAGCCGGCCAGAAGCGTTCTCTTCGTCGCTGAGGTTTCGGACATGCCCATGCGGGTCGTAGCCTGCGATAAAGTCGACCGCCGATACAAGCCAATTCTCGGTGTGGTTTTCCGCTGTTTGTTAGGCTGAAACCGAGCGAGAAAATACTGAGAGTGAATAGAACAACGAGGGCGGGTGTTGTGGGATCTTTTTTACAAATCCAGTGTGACTATCTGAAGACATCGAATAACACGCGAAAGCCTACTTGAATCGTATAGTTCCAGCCGGGAGCAAACTCTGCACCCGTCGGGGCTTGCGTTTCCAGTGAGCCGGCCCGTGCGCCCCGTAAGACAAAGTCGATCTGGACCATGGGATCCTTGTACCAGCGAAAGCCGGTTTGATAAGCGGGAAATTCTTGTTCGAAAGAAAACGGATCACCGTTGAACACTTCACCCAGGAAGCGAACCTTGCGTGTCACCGGCGTGATCACCTCGAAACCCGCAGCCCAATACAGTTTGCTCTGATACGTCGCCGGACCTGCATCGTACCGTGATTTTGCGCCGAGATTGAGATGAATGGCCAGGTTGTTATCATAGGGATCCGTGTCGGGATCCGGGGTGAACAGAAACCAGCTGACATGAGCCATGGCGTACCCATCCCAATGCTGGCGGTTGCCACTGAGGGGAAACAATGTGGCCGCTGCAACGGAGAGAGAAGGAATCGCGCCGAGGGAACTGTGCAAGACGTACTTCGGCTGAATCAGCAGGTCGAGCGGACGGGCTTGATTGTCCTGATAGGTGAAACCGAATCCGCCTGCCGTCAGTTCGAAGCGGTCGGTGATGCTGAGGCCTTCCAATGTGCGCGCTTCATACGCGGGGCTGTCTCCCTTCACCACCGTCGTGCCGCCGTATGTTTCCGTCCCGAGTTGTCCCTTGTAGACAATTCTGGCATCATCCGTGACGAAGGGGCGAACGGCGAGCGCCTCTTCTGGACAGAAATAGACAGCGAAGAAGATGATGAATGCCAGAGCACAGCATGCTGGAATAGTCCAATTTGGACGCGTCTGTATCACGGGTCTCCCGAGTCTTCTTACTCTGTAGGGAGGCCGCTATGACGCTCCCGTCATGAAACTGCGAACCTTTCCTCGCATGATAAATCAATGGAAAAGCAATCGGGTGTATGTTTTCGTGAGATCTTCCATGATCGTCTAATAGGCAGGCTCCACATCGTGCCGAGATGTAAATTCTTCAGAATTTCATTCTCTAATGAGGAAACAATCAGGAACTGACGCGTCGAGAACTGGGACATTCTATTTTTCTGATCGCCTCGTTTGTATGGGGGCTTGCGTGGTGTACTGGTGCGGTCTCGGGGTGATCTGTAGGACTCGGTTACTTCGCAATCGTGATGCTGGGGACTCCGACGCGAGGGACTTCGCTCACGGTCATTTGGAACAAGAGATACAGCATTTGGAAGGCCTCGCGGTTCCAGCGTGCCAGCGGTCCCGTGGTGTTCACGGCGTAATATTTGCCGTGGGACTTGATCGATACGTCGGCTCCTGGTAGCGCTGCATCCGACAGCAGGAGTTCCATGGTGTGCGGAGGATTTTCACGGACCGTTGGGGTTCGTGGATCTTTGTCGATGTGGTATTCGGGTTCTTCTTCAAGCGAGCGACCCAGAAAGTTGAGAATGCTATTGAAGCTTCGCAGCCGGAACTCTCCCTTGAGAGGGTATTCACCCCCAACATGCCCAGGACGGATGTCGAAGGACACATCGCTGAGTTGTCCTTCTTCTGTTTCGTCGATCAACCGGGCTCGTTCGTCTGGTGAGAGGCCTTATCCAGTGTGACTCCCATTGTCCGATCGTGCCGCAGGGAAATGGTGGCTCTGTGGCGATCTCCTACGCCAATCCCGTCTCCCAGCGATACCGCTATGCATTGTTCATTCCTGGCTTCTGCGTTGTGATGGCAATTTCGTTTGTCTATCAGATTGAGTTCTACCCGCTCACCTCATGGCACCTGTACGCGATATTAAATTCCTCGGGGGTGATTACCTATCAGAAAGTATTTGGCCATCAGCCCTCTGGTGCGATTGTTCCTGTGCGTCTGGAAGATGGCATCGGCGCATTGCGTTATGATGGTCGGTACCGCCAAAAACTGATGCACTGCATCGATGGCGCACGCGAAGAGAGAAACCGTGTAGTGAGTAAGAAAGTCGAGATCTGTAGGAAATTCCTCACGGCCAGCGGTGTCGTGTACAATCAAAAGTCGCCCCCGAACCCAAAGCTTACCCATCTTGAGGTTCAGGAATGGGTCTGGGACTTCCGCTCAAACCCGTCTGATCCTGAACATGGAAAAGTGACGGATCGCATTATCGTTGAAATTGAGCCGGTCTCCTCGGCGGCGAAACAGAAGAGCCGAGATCCGTCCTAGCGCCTGAACTCTTTACCGTTCCAGAAGCCGGCGGGGAGTTCTGCAAGAAAGGCTAAGGCGAACTTCATTTTTGGTCACTCTAGTACGTAGACTGTGTAGATAGTCGGGAGATATCGATACTGACCACGGCTACAGGAGGTTTCTGTCAATGGGGGTAATAAGAAGTTATATTAAGACGTTGCTCAAGTCCTCCCGTACTGCTGAAGTGGGGGCTTCTTCGCCTTTGCTCCCATATGTGGACCGCAGAGCGTTGGTCGCTCCCAATCAACTCCTACGTCTCGGGACATCATATGGCGGGTGGATCATACCAGCCAATGCTGGTTTAACCGCCGACAGCATATGTTACTCCGCTGGCGCGGGTGAAGATATTAGCTTCGACTGTGCCTTGGTCGAACGGTTCCATTGCCAAGTGCGTGTCATTGATCCTACTCCACGGGCGATCCAGCACTTCACGAATTTAGAAAAGGCTGTGATGTCTGGGCAGCGGTGTTCCGTGAACAACAGCACCGAAAATTATTACAGTATCACTGCAGAAGATTTCAGAAGAATTCGTTTTGTGCCCGTCGGGTTGGCCGATAAGGACGCCGAGTTGAAGTTTTACTTGCCGAAAAACCCAGCCTATGTTTCATGCTCAACCGTGAACTTGCAAAAGACTGATGGGTACTTTACGGCACAGTGCTTTCGCGTATCGAGCCTCATGCAGCAGCTTGGTGATTCATCCATTGATCTGCTCAAGATGGACATCGAGGGTGCCGAGTACGCGGTGATCAGGGATATAGTGGCAACGAAGCTCTTACCCCGTTTGCTGCTTCTAGAGTTCGATGAAGCTCACACGCCGATGGACAGTGACGCTAATACGAGGATCAAGCATCATGTTGATATTCTAGGACAAGCAGGGATGCGATGCATAGCTGTCGACGGTTGCAACGCCAGTTTTATTCGTGCTTACTAGGAGTCCATTATGCTGCCTATGAAACGTCTTTTATCTGGCGTAAGGTCTGCCTCTCAGAAACAGGCTTCAGCCAGTCTGGATACCGCCACTGACTGGTTTGTAACTGGCTACTCCATCCTGTGTAACATGGGCTGAGGCATGCGACATCAGGAAGAAGATACAAGCAAAGGCATGCTCGTCCGGCGTCGGACCATACTATAAACTGGAACCGAGGATTTGAGCACATGAGTGATATCGCCATCCGGGTGGAACATCTTTCCAAGCAATATTATGTCCAATCGGCTAACGAACGGCACGATATGTTGGGTGAGACGCTTACGGGCGGCTTGAGGTCGCTCGTTGGGCGTGCTCGCCGACCACAAGTGAGCCAGAATAGCTTTTGGGCACTCAAAGATATTTCCTTTGAGGTCAAGCAGGGTGAGGTCATCGGCCTCATCGGAGGTAACGGGGCAGGCAAAAGCACACTACTCAAGATTCTCTCCCGCATCACGGACCCGACTGAGGGCAGAGCAGAGATCTATGGCCGGATGAGCTCACTGCTCGAGGTTGGCACTGGCTTTGTGGGCGACTTGAGTGGGCGCGAGAACGTCTATCTCAGCGGTGCCATCTTAGGGATGAAAAAGGTAGATATTGATCGGAGGTTCGACGAGATCGTTGAGTTCTCAGGCGTCGAGAAATTCATCGATACGCCCGTCAAGCGTTACTCAAGCGGGATGTACGTCCGCCTCGGCTTCGCAGTCGCTGCCCATCTCGAACCTGATATTTTGGTGGTGGACGAGGTGTTGGCGGTTGGTGATGCAGCCTTTCAACAGAAATGCTTGGGCAAGATGGGCGATGTGGCGAAAGCCGGGAGAACGGTGATATTTGTCAGCCATAATATGGCTGCGATGCAGGGGATGTGTTCTAAGTGCTTCCTGTTGAAAGGGGGTAAGTTGGTCATGGAGGGGGTGCCACGTACGGTGATAGAACAGTATATGGCCGGCGCGGCGTCCGGCGCAGCCACCCAATTAGCGGAACGGCAGGACCGTCAAGGAACTGGAGAGATCCGGATGGAGGCAGTCATAACATGCGATGAGCAAGGCCGACCGATC
>SWDH01000040.1:161806-162093 GCA_005116945.1 Nitrospira sp. | reverse complement strand
GTGTAGACGTCGAGACCGAAGACGGCCGGGTTGTCGGGCAAGTGTCTGTTGAGGTGGCTGAGCGGGGAGAGACAGGAGCCACGCCCCGAACGTTTCTGTATTAATCCAATGAAACGGCTTAGCGGCCTTAAATTACTTGAGGAACGAGAGGGCGAAGGAGTACCTGCGAACAAAGGCGACCGTGTCGTCTACAACAGCAGAATATACTTAAACAAAGGCGACGAGGTTCTGCTGAATGCAAAACAGGTGGAGCACCTTCCGAAAGACATGATTCGAGTCGAAGGAGG
>SWDH01000040.1:161573-161796 GCA_005116945.1 Nitrospira sp. | reverse complement strand
TCTTCGTCAACCACAAGACCCTGCTCGGGAGCCGCCAGACAATGGCTGGCGTGGAGCACGCCTTAATGGGTATGAAGGTCGGCGGCTATCGGAAAGTCCGCGTCAGCCCTCATCTGGCCTATCGAGACAAAGGCATCCCTGGCCTCATTCCTCCCGACGCGGTGTTGATTTGTGAGATCTGGTTGCGCGACATTGTGAGTGTGCTTCCCTAGTAAAGCGTTGC
>SWDH01000040.1:155000-161473 GCA_005116945.1 Nitrospira sp. | reverse complement strand
TGGCAAGCGACAACATCAGGACGCCGATGCGGTTGCGAAGCGCAAGGAGGGTCAGCCACATGATGAAGACGTATATCCTGAAACGTTAGACGTAAGACGCACCCTGGAAGGCGTAAAAGCAGGAGACCTTTTCACATTTCACCTTTTAGGGTTCACGCTTCACACTGTCTGCTGCTTGTGTCTGCACAGCAGCACCATCATGTACGAGGTCTTTTCCGGAGATGATCACCTGCTCCAATCCAACCAAGCCCTTGGTGATCTCCACTCGGTTCTCGTCACGGACTCCAATTTCCACCGGTACCCGTTGAGCCTTTCCTTCGCGCACGATATAGACATATTGGGAGTCTTCCAATCGACTTACCGCATCGATAGGGATCTGAATCGCGTTTCGATGAGTGCCGACGAGGACCTCTACACGGGCAAACATGCCGCCCTTCAAGACATGATCCTTGTTGGGAAGATCGACCTCGATCGTCATTGTTCGGGTCGCTCGGTTCAACGCCTGAACAACGCGGGTCACTGTGCCCTCGAAGACGCGATCCGGATAGGCTTCAGCGCGAACTTCTGCTTTTTGACCCACCTGGATGAGGGGAACATCCTTCTCGACGACTTCGACCAGAATACGGACTGTCTGGATCTCATGAAGAGTGAGAATCCCTCGGGACATGGTAGAGGTACCGCCAGTTGTCCCGCTGACATAGGAACCGAGATCGAGGTTGCGCTCAGCCACATAGCCCGCGAAAGGCGCACGGATATACGAGTAGGCCAGGTTTGTCTCGGCCTGTGCCAGGGCCACGTCCATCTGCTGGACCTGTGCGCGGAACGAATCGAGCGCCGCCACTGCCGTGTCGTATGCGACCTGTGCATTATCGAGATCTTGCTGCGAAACAAACTGGTCTTTGATCAGCACCTGCATCCGATTGAGCGTCAAAGTCGTGTTCCGGACGCTGGCATCCTGCTGCGCGACTCTTGCTCTGGCTGCGGCCAGGTTTGCCTTGGCTTGATTAACAGCGTGCCGATAATCCGCGTGATCGATTTCGATCAGGAGCTGGTTCGCTTTCACCAAGTCTCCTTTCTCGACATAGACCTTGGCAATATAGCCGTCAACCCGAGAAAACAGATTGACTACTTGGTTGGGGATGATGTCGGCAGTATAGGTGAGTCGAACGTCGAGGTCCTGTTTCAGCGGTGCCACGGTGGCAACAGTGATGACGCGGGGTTTATGAGTGTCTGTCTTGGCGCCGCTGCTTAGGCGAAACACAACGAGCGCTGTGACCGCGAAAAAAATGATTACTCCAAGCGTGATAATCGGATGTTGTTTTAGGGGATTCATCGCGAATGCCTACTCGACGACTTCCGGCTAATCGGCAGCTTGATCAGCCCGGCGAGAAAGAGATCGACATAGGTGGCGACTGTGACTTCATGGGATTGATGCATCGGGACTCCGAAGATCTCATGAAGTAGTCGGTGATGGACGACCATGCCGATGAAAGCGCGAGCTGCCAGAAGAGGATCAACAGAGCGAAAAGCCCCGTCCTTAATCCTTGTGCGAATGTAGGCGGCAAGGTAATCGTAGAATACTTTGTGGTGCTTACCGAAGAACAACTCGGAGAGTTCGTGTCCCTCTAACGCACTGAACAAGAGGAGCCGTAAGAACGTTGAGTCGACGTTGGGGCGAATCCGATAGCTCGCTATCATCGTAAACACACGGTGGTCGTCTCGTTTTATGACCGCCGCTTCTACGACATCCAGCAGTTCATTCATGGTCACTTTTTCTGCCAGGATTGCCGCGTAGAGCGTCCGTTTCGTTGGAAAGTATTTGAAGACTAACGCCTCGCTCACTCCCACCGCTTTGGCGATTTCTTTTGTAGTGGTACCGTTGAATCCTTTTGCAGCAAAGAGCGAAGCGGCAGCCGCGATGAGGCTGGCCTGACGATCGCCAGCAGAAGCCCGCTGCCCGTTTTCGTCCATACCCTGTGCGGCTTGCTTCTTCATAGTAAGTAAGTCCTCACTCACTTAAATCCTAGCATGCACCATTTCACAGCAGCAAGCCTTTGACCGTGGCGCCTTATTTTAGTGTTCATGGAATTGGGAAAAGACCGTCTAGTCCAACCCTCCTGACGGACCACCCATCTCCAGCCATCTAGTTGACCAAGTGATCAGTTGTCGTCAGCCCATGCGAATAACCCCATCCTCAAGCGAGGCATGACCTTCAGAGAAAACATCGTGCTAGGTGTGGGCAAGGCCTTCGACTAGGGCGCGCACGGTGCCCGTAATGACCTGGGAGAAAAATCGCATTCATACTTTGAGATGGAATAACACTGGCTTGATAGGCTAAGGGTCGGCGAGTATGAACGTGAAGAGCTTGCTATCGGTTGTAGAGGGGGGGGGCAGGCGCTTTCAGATTGATATGTTTGAAACAGGTCTGTCTCGTGCCGTGGCGAGAAGGGGGTTCGATTCCGTATGTGCTTTTTTCCTCAAGCCCAAGCCATACTGCCCTTGACCTGGAGAGAGACCTGAGCTGTCGCGTTAGGGCTTGTCTGTCTTTCGTCGATAGGTCGTTGCGATCCCTGCGAGCCAACAATCAGCCTAATCAAAGTGCGCGGCATTCGCGCGTAAAAAGTAACGGAGGCGGTTGTGTTCCCGTAAATTCATCTTAAGAATCTCGACTCCGAACCGATGACCTGAGGCCCACGCGACCTTTGCTTCCATGACGAACAACGGATCTTGCCCATCGGGAAGGTAGAGAAAAATCGTAAGTTCTTCCCCCGGTGAGACGAAGGTGTTGCCTCGAATACCCAATCCCGTAGGCGAGAGATCCGTGACCATGCCATCGCCCATGAAAACCTCGCCGGTAGGCTCTTGTGCCGAGTACATCAACCCGAACTCTACCGAGGGCCGAGAATCATGTCTCCGATTAACAGCTTCGACCATAGGCTGAAGCCCTCTTCTCGATGTGATCGATGTTCGTTTCATGATGCCAACTCCTAGTTCCTGCTGGCCTCAGGTACTGACGGCACAGCTTGAGAAGGTTTATACGAACTCACACATGGTCTTCTCCGTAACGTTGGGGCGATGTTAGATGATTCGGAATGCCGTTCGTCGATCGTCTAAGAGCGACACACTGATATGCTTCCAAATAACTTCTTGCAACCGTTTCCGTTCATCTGGTGACAGCTTGGGAAACTTGACGGCAAACGAATCTTTGGAGATCCAGGAAACAATGACGTCGGTGAGGCGCATGGGAGCGTGCCCGTCCTCAAGGTCTAGGAGCAGCGTAAGACGGCTGCCTAGCGGGCTCGGGGCTACACCTAAGATCTTGCAGCCAGCTTGAGAGAGGTCCATCAAAGCCCCTTCTCCAGCGACGATTCGTGCGCCTTCTTCACCGAAGTACGTGATTCGGTATCGAATGGGAATCCGTTCAGCATAGCGCCGATCTAAAAGCGAATGAGCCTTCTGGGTGTTAATCTTGAGCACGGGGTGGTTCAGTTTCATCGATGCCTCCACAATGGTTCCGCTGAGGTTTCTCTATCTCTCTCGCGGTAGTGTGAGAATACCGCGCTCAGGAATTTCAACAATCCCTAAAGAGAGGGGATAAAGGCCCCTCCCGAAGAGGGGATATTCGGCAGAAGAATGCAGGGGGTGGGTGTTTTTCAGCAGGAACACTGCAAGAGTGAGTGAAAAGTGGCCTTCCCCAGCTCAGCCTTAATCTGACCCTTTCGGAGGGCTGGCAGACTTCTCGATACCAGGCCAAGAGCCTCGATGAAGGCCTAACAAGATCGTGATGGCGATTACTAGGACACGGTGGCTGAATTACTTTCGGTTTATGAAGCCACCTCCTAGCCCCTGCTATCGTCTAGATGTAACCATCACGACTTAAGAAAGTAACGCATTTCCACAAGACGGATGGCAGATGCGTATTGTTCTCCAACTTCAGGATCCCCAGCCTCACTCCAAATCAACGTCCCGCAGCCCATGTAATCGGGCTACGGACAATGCACAGACGCTCTTCCACTCGGAGAAAGCTGACAGAGAGGCCCAGCTACATGCCGGGTCCGACCAATCGGCTTCAGTAAATATCGATCCTCCCTATGAGAGATTGATGGCAAGGTCGGCAGCTATTGGTACTTGACCAATGTCTATGCTGGAATAGAACAATGAAAAGATGGTCGATGTACGTTCGCCTTGTCGACGAGCGAATTGACCGGATGTTCAGCGGCTGTGGTGCAGGAATTGGAAATGGAAACGCCGATGAGTTCTTCCGTGACGGGGGATCGGTACCTACACGATGCGGAATGCCGTCCGCCGATCATCCAAGGATGCCAGGCTGGCATTTTTCCGGACAATCTCCAGCAGCCGCTTCCGATCTTCGCCTGACAGCTTCGGGAATTTGACGCTAAACGAGTCTTTACCGACCGAGGATACCGTGACGTCGTTGAGGCGAAAAGGGGCTTGCCCATCCTCAAGATGTAGGATCAGCGTGAGGCAGCTACCCTTTGAGCTCGTGGTTGGGCCGAAGATTTTGCAGCCAGTTTTGGAGAGGTCTTTCAGGGTGCCCTCTTCTGTAACAATTCGTGCGCCTTTTTGCTCGGAGTAGCTGACACGGCATCGGACTGGAACCCGTTCGGCATCGCGGCGATCCAAGAGAGCATGCGCCTTCTGTTCGTTGCTCTTGAAAACGGGGTGGCCCAGCTTCATTGATGCCTCCTCAGTGGATTTGTCGAAGCTCTTCTGTCCCTTGAGTCAGTATTGAGGATATCACATCCTAAAATTTTGGCCACCCCGAATGAGAGGGGATTGAAGCCCAATCAGAATGGGGGGATTGGGCGCGCAGGCATAATTGGCGCGAGCTTTCTAGCAGAATAGGCAGGAGGGGGTACTGGTTAAAACACGGTGGCTGAATTACTTTCGGTCATTTTACGACGGAGTTCCTGACTTTCGAAAAAGATGATGCCACGATCAGTGCCAGTCTCATACCGGAGGTTCACATCGGTTTCAAACCCTGTCCAGCTAAAGAACTTGATGGAGCCGCCGGCAAACTGGCCAGGTGTGCGATCAAGTGGACCATAGAGGGATTGAAGATAGGCAAGAATCCGATCATGCGCCACGCTGCCTTGGTAGCGGACAATGACACGAGCAAACTTGCCCTCTGAGGTGACAAATCTCATGGAGTCAACCGGTACTGCGCCAAGCGAAGAAGACCCAGCCTTCGGCTCATAAGTTTGAGAGCGGCCGGTATCCTCAATTTTCACGAGGGTGTCAGTGTCTGAAAATGATGCGCCCCAGGGTATCCCCTCAAACCCATTTGGGTCATTCTGCATCGGCACGGCGAACGCCGGGGCCGCCTGCAGAATGAGTGAGAAGAACAGACAGGCGAGAGCAATGCACCAGATCAGAGGGTCGCGGCAGAGGCGGCGAAGCATGTTACTCCGCTGAATCGGTAATATGGTCGTTGAACCGAGGGGCCAAGGTACGGCTATCGATAAACACAAATCCCCGTTCCGTATCCGCATGGTAGGTTACGCTAATTTCGGTATCAGCCCCGCGCCATGTATACTGCTGATTCAGTCCTCGCATCATCTGCCCTGGAACGCGATCGAGGGAACCGAACTGTTGCTCAAGGTAGGCAAGTATCTGTTTGTGCTGATCGCCACCCTGATAGTGAATGGTCACGCGAGCAAATTGCTCGTCAACCGATAAGAAATGAAGACTCTCGACTGGAACTCCGGCATATGATGGCGGACGGTCTTTCAATCGGTATTCATTCACATGCGGGCCAGCTCTAGCGATTTCTAAGTCCGGCCTCGCTGTTAAGGCAACTCCCCAGGCTAAGCTCTGGAAACCATTCGGATCGTTCTGCATCGGCACAGCATAGGCGAGCATAGGGGAATAGGTCAGATAGAACAAAAGCCCCACCGTCGCTTCCATTATAAATAGTGGGTCTTGTCCATCTGGGAGGTAGAGAAAGATCGTGAGGTCCATCCCCTGCTTGACCGAGGCATTGCCGCGGATACCCAATCCTGAGGGCGAGAGATCCGTGACCATGCCATCGCCCATGAGAACTTCGCCACAATGGTCTTGGGCTGAGTACATCAACCCGAACTCTATCGAGGGGCGGGGGCTTTGCCTTCGATTGGCCACTTCCGTCGCAGACTGAAACCCGTTTCTAGATGCGGCCTGTTGTCGTCTCATGAAGACACCTCCTTCTTCCTGCTCTGGTCTCAGATGCCTCCGTTGTGGACTGAGAGGGTGACGCGAACTCATAAGAAGAATCGCAGATAATTCTTCTCCTCCAACGTCAAGGTCTTTATCTCCACTCCAAATCGGCATCCTTCTGCCCAGGAGACCCGGCTTTGGGTAATGGAGAATGGCTTTTCCATTCCGGGAAGGTCGATGGAGAGGGTTACGTTCATGCCGGGTACGACCGACCGATTCCCCCGTATGCCGAACCCGCTTGATGAGAGATCGGTGAC
>SWDH01000040.1:121504-154900 GCA_005116945.1 Nitrospira sp. | reverse complement strand
TAACAGTCGCAGTGCTGCGACGGGCGCCAAAAAATTCTTTGGAGAACGTCTCGACAATGGCCGGGTCATAGCCCTTGCAACTGAAAATGTCGAGATAGGCGCTGTTGGTATCGTTTGCGAAATGGCCGCTAATCAACGAGGTTGAGATCAGCTGCACCATGGAGTAACCAGCGACGCGACCTGAGCCGAAATCGACGACCTGGCACTCGCCGAAACGCTTCATGTCGATGAGCTCACACAGCTCGACGACATAGCGACGAATATGGTCAGCGTTGCGAATCAGGTCGGGATGACAATCTTGAAGATCAACAGCAGTGCAGAGTCCCCACGCCTTCCCTTCACCCACCATCTCTTGGGGGGCAACGGGCGTGGCTACTGGGGACTCGGATGGAAAGATCGCAGACTCGGACTCAGGCGAGCTACTCATATAGTTTGTACACCTTTCTGTGAAAGAGGGTAAAAATCCCACCGTGAACTTGTCAGTTGAACTATACCACGAAACTATTTATATCAGGGAGGATATAGAAAATTTTTTTCGCGCTGAAGCAGTCAGGGGCCACTCGATCGATTGACATGGTTCTCACCGGTCGGAGAGAATGCCCACATGGCTGATGTTACGTCATCGATACTGAACACCCCACCCCCAACAGAGCTTCCTGATCGCCTCTGCACCTGGTGCCGGCTTCCCATGAAGAAACGTCTCGTCGGGGGGAAACAGTTTGTCCACTACACCTGCCCGAAGTGCGTCTTCCAGCACACAACCAGGCTTAGCCCAACCCCCTCCAGCCCCGCGCACTAGCAGGGTCAGGCCGGCGGACTTTTTTGCTCCTCCTTTAAGAATCTATCCGTCGGCTTCTCTCCCTATAGGCAGCCCTCAGCGGCCATAGCCGCTTTCTTTCCAGCAGAGGAATGCGCTGCAGTACTGCCCCGTGATGCGCCGATGGCCTGCTCAGCAACCTCATACCTCATCGTGTCTCTGCCTTCTCCTACTCGCCGGTCTTACGTCCTGTCAGCCTATCCCCACAAGACCGATGAGATCCGTCAGCGCGCCGTTATCGATCAATCCGGGGCGCTGGTCCGTGACTATCATGAGGAGTATGCCTATATCCAAGAGTGGTGGGATGCCGTTGTCGGTGGGTAGGTGTACGGTGTAATGGATCGGCCTGCTGCCGCATGGCTGTCCCGACCAATCTCACTAACCTGGCCTTTCAGGGGAGGCATCGGGGCGGACACGGTTCATCTGGGAATCCTCCAGGCACTCTACGCTATATAGCCCTCAGCAGCTGGGGCTCTGTTCTCATGTTCACCAGCCGGTAGCTGTTGTGTTGCCACGTAATCGTTGGAGATGCCACGGTGGTGGCCACCGAGCGGTACGACTACCTGTGTCGCTACCTCAAACCCTATGCCTGCAATGCGGTGCTATTCAAAAGGAACCCGCCGTTGGAGACCACAGGCAGATCTTCGTCAAAGCCGATCCTGAATTGGTCGGTCCCTCTGGACTCGGCGCCACTTGCCAGTCCGCCGACCAACCTGACACACCTCGATGCCGACAGTCGTCTGTTGATGATCAGGGACGATCAGGCCGAGAACGTGCGCGGCTCGTCATCATGAAGGTGGCGAAGCCTGTGGCGACGCCGAAGGGGAAAAAGTTTCCGCAGACCAGCACTGCTATAGCTGTCGCTCAACGAGCGAGCGCAGTTGTTCCATGCGTGTGCGATTGACTCCTAGGTCGCCGTAGCCGGTGCGAGAGGCCGAGCGGAAGTGGACAGTCTTCGTATCGTCGTCGAAGAGAAATTCAACATCATCGACGAAGCGAAATAATAGACTGGTGACCTCGTAATGAAGGTAGGTCTCGTCTTCCTCGACAAGCTTCGTGCGGGGTAACGAACGAATCGCTTCCTTCAATGCCTCCTTTGCCTCTGCCCGAGATTTGCGATAACGGAACGGCGCAATGGTATGGCCCGCATCTTGGGCTTGCGTTGAGACGCAATTGGGGCTGGAAGGGCAAAGTCCTAAGGTCCGAGGGCTCATTGGTGTACCCGGTAACGTCTTACGAGGGGAAAGCACTCACACTGTTGCGCAACCAGATCTCACAAATCAAGACCGCATTCGGAGGAATGAGATCCGGGATGCCTTTGTCGCGATAGGCCAGGTGTGGACTCACGCGGACTTTCCGATAGCCGCCGACTTTCATGCCCAATAAGGCATGCTCGACACCGGCGATCACCTCACGACGTCCCAGTACGACCGTACGATCGATTAATGTCACTCCATCAACTACTCGAATCATCTCCTTTGGAAGGTGTGTTGCCTGTGTCTCGTTCAGTCGAACCTCATCACCCTTGTTCAGGAACAGTCTCATAATGAATAGGACACGGTCGCCTTTGTTCGCGGGAGTTCCCGCTCCCTCTCGTTCTTCAAGCAATGTGAGACCACTCAGACGTTTCATGGATTAGTATAAAAATGTTCTGGGTATGGCCCCTGTCTCACCTTGCTCTGCTACCACAACAGACACTCGCCCGACCACTCGTCCGTCTTCGGTTTCCACGTCCACACGCCAGTCCCCGGGGTCGAGTCGTTGTTTGAACGTGTACGCACGATACCCGCCTTCGCGACCGCCGGCAATCTTGATGGGAATTCTGTCGGCATGGGTGAAGGGTGTTCTGCCGTTCGGACGGAAGTACCAATGGTGATAGACGGTTGTGTTCAGGGCCACGGGGGCAAAAATGGCGGTGAAGCAATACACCGGTTCATCTGCTGGGAAAGGATTCTGCGAGCGCTTCCACACTTGATACCATTCGCGATCGAAACTGAGCACAAACCGGTCGTCCTGCTTCTGCACCTCGCGATACATGCCGCCGAACTTCATGGAAAGTGGCACGGGTGGAATCCAATTCAAGAAATAGAACCCGATCAAGAGACCGATGAGGGCAGTCGCCGGTCCGCCGACCGATACCACGTTCTTCTGCGATCGGTCCTGATTTCGTCGATAGATCAGCTGCACGGCGAGTAGCGTGACTCCCACACTCAGCGCAGCTCCGAGCAGAAACACCCCGGTTCCGATAGTTCCGACCATGACAGGCAGAAAGAAGGTGAAGAAGCTGAAGCTGGCCAAAGCGAGCAACGCAACGAGGAGGCGTACGTTCATGAGGCGATCACGCAAGAATTCATTGGCCATCAGCAGGAGAACCAGCAGGCCTAGGAAGACTCCGGTGCCCGTGAGTGTCGCACTGCGTGAGTAGAAGATGGCATAGGCGCTGAATAGTCCACCGAAGAGAAACTGCATGGCCTTCGGATAGTAGGGCGTAGCCTTGATCAGGAATCTGGAGATTGATGAGTCGTGAGGTCCGAGTGCGGCCGGCTCCACCGTGGCCACACTATGACGACCGGTGAGCACGACGAGAAAGCCGAGTGCGACGAGATAGAAGAGCAGAATCAGATTATCTTGCAGACGATCGATGCGCGTCAGCGTCAAGGTATCGTAGAGAACGCCTGAGACAAAGAAGATCGCTGACGTGAAGGGTCTGGCGAGAACGGATTGGACCTTGGCCAGCGGGCTCATGCCCTCACTGTGCGAAATCTCTCTGGTTTGTTCAATGAAAAGTTGGATTCAGGAACGGAGGCTCGACCACACACCTTCTGCATTCGTGGCTCGCTAACACGCATTATTCATGACAGTTCGTTGCGAAATCGCGCAGTCGCGTTGCGAGACAGACACCCGGAGCCGCGATTGCAGCAGAAGCGCTCATGAATAATGTGGGCGAAGGGAGGCATCACGGCAATCACACAAATGCGGGCAAGGGGGCATAAGTCACCGGGTGACCGATGAGTCGTTCCACCCATGCCGCCATGGCCTCGTCTTTCAGCGGTGCCTTATTCAAGCGGGCCTCAATGCCGAAGCCTATGTGCGATCCAACCATGCCGATGATCGCTGAGGCGTCATCACATTCAGGGAGCAGTTCCTGTGTTTGAAACTCACAGAGGGTGCTGTAAAGGCGGCCGTCCGGTTCGATGATAGATCGAATCTCCGGCATATCGCTGAACGGACAATGCACTGAACAGCGATAGGCGGAACGGGCGGTGGGTTCAATCGCTTGAAAGTCAACAAGTGCTACGTCAGAAAAACCCGTCAGGTATGCTCTGACGCCGACTAGTCCCGGTGCGGCTGTCGCGGCTAACTTACTGGCCGGCACCAGAAATTCATAGGCGTCTGCCGTGTTGTATTCGAACTGACAGGGCCCGAAGGCGTCGGGCCAGGAGCAGAAGAAAGGCACGGAGGGATCGACGGACCGCAACACCAGCTGCTGTTTCTCAACCAATGTCTCGATAGGAAGCTCCAACAACGTGATCGCTTCGAGAAACGACGTACGACGTTCTTCCAGCCACTGTGCCCGTTCGGCATCGCCTCGTGTTTCGCCTGGGGTGATCACCTCTTGTGTTTGGAGTCGAACGCGGATAAACGAATGGGCGTGGCGAAATCCGAGCCAGAGCATGCTGCGGGGGTCGTGCAATTGCAATGAATCGCGAATGCGCCAGGGGTGACTGATCGAACAGTAGGTGCCGACATCCTGATAGCGCTGATAGACCGTGTGGTAGGCCCCGGCCAGGAGAAAAAAATCGCCTCGCCAATCCTCTCGAACATGGATGAGGGTGACATCTTCGGTGGACCACCCGTCCAGCTGTTCGAAATCTTCAGGAGACTTGACCGTCCATTCTTCGACATAACAGATGACATCCTTTGACGGCGCCGCCGGCTTCAACCCTAACGCAGCCAGTCGTTCGCCCACACCAAGGACCTGGTCGAAGGTCAACGGAGCTGTCGTTTCCCAACGACGTTCACGCATGGTGTGTCATCTATTCCCTCGGTCTATCAACGTGTCGACCGTAACATCTTGTTCTCGATCGTCGTTTCCGCGAGGTACCGATCGATATCGTCCTTCAACGTCGCCGCCAGTAACTGCTGGGCATCGTCATCGCTATACCAGAACAGGGTTTCACGTTGTGCGCCTTCGATGCTTCGGGTCGTCGAACTCTGGTCGCCGATATTCTTCGCGGTGAAGACCAGCCTACTGTTCGTGGTGACGACTGTTGAAAAGAGCCGACTCTTGGCGTTGGCAGAAAAATCGAGCAACTGTCCGCTGATCACGATGTCCGCATTGTTCGGATTCGTTGTGAGCCCGCTGGGAGTCACCTGGACAGTCCAGGCTCGATTCTTCCATCCGCGCGTTTTCAGACGATCGGCGAGAATCTGGGCAACCATGTCTCCTGGTCGCCCTCCCGCTACATTGAAGTAAGTCACCCCGCCCCACAAATGAGTCCGCAGACCGAGCCGATTCTTTTCCTGGCGCCGGTCTTCAAATGATTCGATGACAATTCTGACTGGTTCCGTCTCCATGAATTGCACGGCGTCATGTTTCTGCTGGAGATCAAGATTGACCGTTTTCCCGGTACCTCCGCATCCCGTTCCCATCAGCAGACCTGCTGTGAGCATGATCCCGACGCCCAGTTGCCCCATTGCCTGTTTCACCACATCGACCTCCTTAGAATTGGACGCCGCACTGTTGAAGTTGGCCCAGTGTACCCAAGTTGCTGATCAGAGACAAATGTCGGCACAGGCAGGATGCCGAAACAGGCCATCAGCGGCGCTCTCGCCTTGAACGCATCCTCAACGTAGCCCACTCGGAGAACACGCTGCCAAAACAGCGTGGGGTGGGTGGGTATGCTACGCCGGTGCGTTCATTGGCTGCGGCCTTACTTGGGGCAAGGCGCGTCTCGGCGCGCCAGGGTAGGGAGGGTGAGAAGTCCGGTCTGTTTGAGCATCCTGCGAGAATGTGCAGGCCATTGATCATCTAGCGAGGCGGCATAGGTCTTCGCAGCCAACTAACGAGTCACGATTGGCAGGAGCGCCCGAAAGGTCTCGCGGCTGAATTCTGGCATGAAGCCCGATTGCACTCGAGGATCGGTGAACGGCAGGAAGCGAACGATCTTCACAAAAGACCGTTCAGCCAGCACGGCGGCTATTTGCGCCTTGCGATCGTGAGTGATCGGCAACGTATATCCCTCGCCACGCTTCCATTCCCACAATGTCGGCGCCAACGACAGTTCCAGCCCTTGCCCGGCAAGTTGATGAAACCGGTTCACGATCCGTACCTTGTGCTGTTTGATCCCTTCCCCTTCCAACAGCAAGGCGCACACGATGTGGTGTCCCCACCAAAAGAGTGTCCGAAAGGTAAAGGAGTTTGAGTCATGGAAGTGTTTCGGGAAGTCGAGATATTGATAGGGAAAGGATTCGAGAGCCTCTCCTTTCACGAAGTGGCAGTTGGCGGGATCGAAGTCTGGTGGCGTGACAAGAGCAGCCGACGCGACTTCCTGTTTCAAGGCCTCGTGTGTAAGCCCAAGTAAGTTGCGCACCTTTACCATGATCTGCGCTTTGGCGAGGAAGAACTGTCGGTCAGCCATCAAGGCCGCTTCTTCGTCTGTAAACTGTAATGGCATAGTCACCGGTTGGGTTACTGGCTTGAAAGGGGCGGGCTATTTCTGATGTGTTTCGAACTGGGAGACTACCAAGTTGAACTGTGAACGGCATTCTGCACAGCGGACCCACACCGCATCTTGAAACACGTCCATCTCTCGAACCGATAGGGCAAGAGCATGGGCTCCCAAGCAGTGTTTGAGCGCCATGAGCCCATCCGGCTGCGTAATCTCCTGTGCGGGCAAGGAGGCGTCCCCTGTCGAGATGTGTCTGGTGATCGCGCCGGTGGTCACCCGGTGCACCATCCGGCAGGAGCTACACGTGACCACCACAATCCGATCCGGCTCGACGCGCTTCACGGTCAGACAGAGTGGATGGACCGACCAACATTGTTGGAGAAACGCTCCACTGCGGATAATCTCTGTCATTGATCGTCCTTACGCGTCTGTCTCGTTCATCTGGTTTGTTTTATGTATTTGGTTTGTGTGGTTCAAGTTTCGTCCAACCAAAAAAACTAGACAGACCAGACACACCAAACAACGAACTTCTTAGACCGCCCACAGCGTCAACACGACCACCACGCCGATCACGTAAGGGAGTACGCAGGAATAGACCAATGCTGCCCACGCACGGCCTGGCGCGGCATGGTGTGACAGCTGCTCCTTGTAGACGAACTCACGGGAGAGGATGATGACAATAAGCGTGATCGCAAAAGTTTGACTCGTTCGCGGCCAGGTGTAGGCGCCGCTGAGGAGAAACTTCGTCGTGTACCATCCACTAAAGAAGAGAACCAGCGGCGCGAAGACGAACCGGACTGAGTCTGGGAAGAAGGCATGACGCCAGCCACGACGGGCTTCTATTGAGCTTGATTGTGTGTGGGGAGTCACGACCCGACGGCCACCGGAATCGCTGGCTTCGGCGGAGAGGACGGAGTGCTCTCTTGAGCCGTACGGCAGACCTTACATACACGGGGGCGGGCTTTTAAGAACGAGACTTTCCCACTGGCCAGGCAGCTGTAATGGACAAAGTCCTCGCACAGGGCGCAGCGAGACCAGCCGCCGCTGAAAAACGTTTTGTTGCGATAGAGTTCTTCCTTACAGACCTTACACTGGCGGGCTTCAATCCCCAGCAGCATCGGTTCCCAGTCCCCGCCCGCGTTTCTAATACTCATAGTACGAAGTATAGCGAAGGCGTGAGGGGTGAGGCAAGGGGCCACCCTCACGCCAGGAGAGGGTAGGTCAACTAAGTCCAGGAGGTCGAGTGCCAACTTGGGGATGAATCCATGCCCTACCTGCTTTGCACAAGGGAGGTCGATCGTATTGATGGAATGGGATGGCTCTGCCTGGCGATGAAGGGAAAACAGTTGGAGTGAAGAGGAAGGCTAAGACGTTGCCCGTTTTTGTTGAATCGCGTGGAAGCGTTGGACCATTCCGTCCCAGATGAACGCATGCAGCCGGAGGTTTGCGACACGTTCCACTTGAATGAATTCGATCCCGGCCAGATTGCCATTCACCCACCGCACATGGGCTTCATCGATCGGCAGCGACTCGAGTTGATCGGGGAGCATCAGGCGCAATGCAATACGCTGGTTTGCCAGCAGAGGTTGATCCGCTTCGACCGTGCATCCCATCGCCGAAAGATTCGTAATTGTCCCTTCGCCGACCGTCGCGGTCACACAGTACATGGTCGGGTAGGTGACCGGCAGGCGATAGAGGCTGCGTTGGTAGGGTCTGGTCTGTTCCATTGAGGAGCAGAGTGTACGGAGTCTGGAGGTTGGAAGGTATTCCCCAATAGAGGGGGAGAGGGGGCGGCCTGGTCGTCCTCCTGCTCGCGGAGCGCGCACGCTCAGAAGGGGAGACGCAAGGGCGTGAGAGCTTTCTTTGCTCCCGGAGCGCGCGCCCTCCGAAGGGCCTCGCTCGACGGCCGCAGTCAAAAGCTCCTCACGTCCTTGCTTGGTTGGCATAGAAAAGGGAAAGAACTACGAATGGACGCGGCGCAGTGGAAGATCAATCAGCCTCCATCCCTGGGAGGGAGAACGGGTAAAGTAGAGGGTCTGTAACATCGGGCAGAATCAGACTTTACCACGGTAATAGGAGGTGCTATTCCTAAAGCCTATTTAAACCATAGTGGCATAAGGGGAGGTCTACAGATGTTTAAGCGACTGGTCAAACGCGGCAATAACCTAGCCCTCGTAATCGATCGCCCAACTCTCGACTTATTGCATATTGATGCAGAGACCTTCCTTGATATTACGATCGACCGAAAAAGTTTGGTTGTGACACCAGTGCATGCTGATGCTCGCAGAAAGAAATTTCTAGAAGCCCTGGAAAATGGAAATCGCAGATACGGCAGAGCGTTGAAGAAGCTGGCGGAATAAACAATCAATTTGTGACGGCAGTTCTTGGAGTTGGTACGGATCGGACTGGACCTTCTCGCGGCTCCTGTAAGGATAGAGAGTAAGCGGCCAGGTGTCCTTCTTACCCGCAGAACAGAGGAGGGGATGGAGCCTGATAATCTTCTGTGCTCGCGCAACGCGCGGTCGCGGACTCCCCTCGTTGGACGCGCGCAGTAGAAGATCAATCAGCCACCATCCTTGGAGAGAGAACGAGCAAGCTTGGGGGGGGGTATTCATATCGTTCGATGCGCGCAGAGGAAGGCTTTTCGCCGGGATCTGGATCGCGCAGTATCAGCCTGAGAGATTCAATTTTTCTGGGAAGGGCGTGCCATTGCGCGGTGCCAACGCCGAAGGTGCTTGAGGTTTGGGAGCTTCGTTTTGCCGCTGAACAGATAGTTCGCGATCACACCGTAGAGATCGTAGTCGACGAACATCGGTCGATCCGAAATCAAGAACGGCGACTCAGCCAGCATATTGTCGATCGGCGTCAGTAGCTCCGCAAATTGCGCGCACAGGTATGTGCGATGACTTGTCCATTCCTGGAGACAGCCCTTCCCGAACTTCCGTTCCTTGTGTCGGATCAGCATGACGCGTTCGACCAGAGGTCGTGACGGAATGCTATAGCTGTCGTTGATCTTGAACTCCACCATCTCCAAGTCATTCTCAATGTAGCGAGAGAGAATGAGCTGAATGCCCTCGAACTCTTTCGGGAACAGGTTGAGCGTATAGCGCCGATCGATATACCGCGAAACCTCTTGACCAAAGTCAGTCACATCGCAGATGGCCTGCTTCCCGTCGACCACACAGGGCACCGTGTGGCCACGTCCGTTCGTGGCTTTAATAATAGAGGCCCGCTCATGATAGGGGATGTTGCGCAGCCGAAACGGGATGCCGTTCCGTTCAAGGATATGCCGCACGGTAATACAGAACGGCGACCAGGGAAACTGAATGAGCGTGAGCATGGAGTCTATATGACGGAAGCGGAAAGAAAGTTCAACGGCGTGGAGAGTCTAAAAATGGGCCGGCGATCTGAATTGTCATCGCAAGGAGCGGAAGAGATGGTAGCTCTAGGCCCGTTTTGGATTTGCAGAGCCGTGGAGAGGGGAGCCACCAGACCATCCTTCTTGCTCGCGGAACGCGCACGATCAGAATGTGCTCGTTCGACGCGCGCAGTGAAGGACCGTCCGGCGACTCCCCTGAGGGAGGTGTAGCAACGCAACAGAGCTTCGTTCCGGCGGTTCGTTAGCTGGTTTGGATTGGACTAGGCTTGTTCCGTCTGGCTCTCATCGGTAGGCGATCGGTGGCAATTCAGGGTGGTCGCACACACAACTCAGGAAATTGTTCCTGGCGCCCCTCACTCCCTGTTACGGTGTTACTTCTTAATGGCTCGCATTGCCCCGCTTAGCGGAGGAATTTTGAGGTGGTCACAGAAGAACATTACTTCTTGTCCTGCGCGGGCTTCTCTTGCGCTATAGCCAATCTTGTATGTGAGTTGGCGATAGCGTGAATATATTTGGCGGATCGGTTTCGCATCGTCATATGACACCATCCACTTCTGCCGACGGATTTTCTTAGTGATGGTGCTAGCTACTTCTTCATGGTCCCCATGAGAATAGTAGTCAAGATAGAGGTCTTTACCTTTCCGATAGTAAGGTGGGTCGAGGTATATCAAGGTGCTATCAGGCCATTTACCTCTATTCAAGCATAGGAAGGTCAGGGCATCCATTTGTGAGAGATGGATTCTTCTTCGGAGTTTTGCGATTGATTCAATTCGAAAGCTGAGTTCGTGTTTATTGTAACGTGCGTCGATCTTCCAAGGACCTGTCTGGTCGCGGCCTCCTATGATTCCTCCATTCAGAATGCCTGATCGGTTTGTTCGGTTGAGAAAAAACATGGCGAAGCCAAGCGAAAGATCATCGTGGTCGGCTTGGTGGGTTAGGGTTTTCTTCTGTTTATCCCATGCTCGGACAGTAAGGGGGGTGTCACGGATGAATCGAAGAAGTTCCTCTGTGTGATCGAGCGTACTTTTCCAGAATGCGTAGATAGGTCGGCTAATGTCGTTGATGTAGATTTCAGAAACATACTCATGAAAGAGTAGTTCCAGTGCGATTGCTGCTCCACCAGCATAGGGTTCGACATAAGTCCCGTCATTGAGACCGTTATCCTCGATTACTTTTTTGGTAAAACCAGCAAGCTTTGCTTTCCCTCCAGGATAACGAAGTGGGGTGTAATGAATGAGCCGATTAGGTGGCGGGAGGTCGGTGGTTTGTGAACGACTCATGCCCATACCTGTTCGAAAAATGGTTGGGCATCATTCCATGCCTCAATCAGAGATTGTGGCTGGGGAGTTACGAAACGGTTGTGTACATAATCATGAAGTAGTTCGATGCTGAAAGGGCTGCTAGGGACGCTAAGACCTCTAGAAACACTCCTGAAGCCTTTCCTGTCACAATCCTTCTTCTCCACTAAATGATTTATAACCTCTTCGACTTTGGTTTGTAGGGTTTTATCGCGGAATTGGCCACCCCTGTCTTTGAATTTACGGTGCATCTGGTTGGTTTCCATGTATGCATCAACTGAAAGTTCCAGAAAAACGCGGAAAAGGACGGCACAGGCGTTTCGAAACTCCTCAGCTCGAAGTCCCTTAAGCTCCTTAAAGATCGCTGCTACCTTCGGATCCTGTATATTCAGTCTTAATCTTGCAGGAATTACTGTTTTCCGATCAGAAGGGTCTGTGGCCCTTCGCTTGGTCTGGCGTGCTTTGCCTGGTTTCTGTTTGAAGTCGCCTTCCCGAATATTCTCGATCGGGATCGACACACCTTTCTTCGAAAAATCCGGTCTGTCAGCGCTTTCGAAGTTTTGAATGTATTCAGTCTGTGCGGCTTTATTTTTGAGTTTACTGACATTGAATTTCTTTTCAACCAGATCCAGTACCATTCGTTTTAGCGGTTTAATGGCCTCGTCAGCGGGGAGTTCCGTGGATAACTTCTTATCGAGTATTTCCACTCCAATCAACTTTCTGACTTCGCGTGTCGAAAGCAACCGCTCGAGTGTCGTAATAGGGAATGAATGTATTAGAAGATGTTTTTGGTTGTCCGAAAGGTTCCCATAATTTCGTACAAACTCAAGAGCCTGCAATGCCGGATCTCCTCCTCTGAAGCGAGCGGCTGCGAGTCCAGACCATCCGACTACTCCACGGCCTTCGTTCTCACCCGTATGTCTGAGCAAGATCCATCGATTGCCTTCTTCACGGTCTGTTACCTCAAAGCAAGCAATGGGTTCGATTTCTTCTCGGACGAATCTCCTGCTTAAAGCCTCGAATCGTTTTTGGAGTGATGGCTTTATATGGAGACTCGTCAATACACTCGGATTTGAAAGAATTTTTAAGGCAGCAACTCGGCGGTTGCCCTCTAGCACCATGAACCTTTTGGAATCATTATTCTCACGAAGAACCAACATGCGGTCCATTGGGCTCAAGCCTGCTTCGACTATGTCTTCTGCGAGTACAAAGAGCTTCTCTTCCTGATCGTCGAGAACTTTTTGGAGCGCGTCCCTTTGATTGGCAGTGTTCTTGTTCCGAGGGTTTTCAGAATCAAGCAGGAGGTGGTCAATAGAGCAATCGATAGCGCCCATAGTACTCCCTCCAAATGATAGGCTGGATGGCGTAAGGCTGGCACAGGCTACTGTGAGTGGGAAATAGTGTCAATGTGAGTTTCGGGAGAAAAAAGTATAGCCCAGGCGTACCGTAGATTTGGCTTGACTCAAAAGTGGCAATCCTAGGATCGCTTCTTGTCTTTTCTTGGCGGGAGTGACCCAGGTATGCCCTTGACTGCGCGCGTCGAACGAGGGCCTTCCTAGGCCGCGCGTTCCGCGAGCACGAAGGGCAGCCTGGTCGCTCTCGCCTCCTTTTGTGCTAGGATGCCACGCATGTCGGCGTTAAAGCTGGCTCTTTGGGGATTTCTCGCCGTTCTTGGCTCTGTTGCGCTCGCCTTTGTTGTCGGTCTCGTCAACCCACAAGAAAAAGTAAACGGTCTCTGGCTGGTCGTGGCAGCGGCTTGTATTTATGTGTTGGCCTTTCGCTTCTTATGGATGCTGGCCGGGGACTGGAAGAGGTGACTACGGGTTCACATGGGTGACTTCGCCCTTTGGGGCTGTTGTCAGAATCTGAAGCAGTTTCGGTAGCAGTGGGAGAAGATCTTTCAGTCGGTTGGTCTGGGCCTGCAGCAGGATGACAGCGATGGTGAACTGCGGGATGTTCTGTTGAAAGGCTAGATTACGGTCGACGGTCACGAAAACATCGAATTGTGTTTGTGCGCGTGTCAGTAGCTCACCGTTCTTGATCCCCGCCCAGCCTGCTTGAGGAACCGTCAGGACTTCATGCCCTTGAATATCTTTGGCGAATCGTTGGTCATGCACTCGTCGAGGAGAACTCTCACGAGGCTTTGGCGAGCATCCGGGTCTTCGCTTCTTCGAGGAAGGCGATCACTTGCTCGCGCGAGACGGTCGGGAAGCCTTGAAGGAAGTCGTCGATTGTTTCGCCACCTTCCAAATATTCGATCAAGGTCTGAATTGGCACGCGTGTTCCCACGAAGACTGGTGTGCCGCCGAGCACGTCGGGGGAAGAGCTGATGAGAGGTGCTTTAGCAGTAGCCATGGTTCACAAGGATAGCGAGGCTAGGATTGATTTACAAGCACACAGTGGGTTGTTAGGATGCCCGGCATGTCCGCAGTAAAGCTGGTCTTATGGGCTTTTCTTGCGATTCTCGGTGCCGTTGCCTTCGCTTTTGTCACCGGCCTCGTTAATCCTCACGAGAAAGTAAACGGTCTTTGGCTGGTCGTCGCGGCGGCTTGTATCTACGTGCTTGCCTTTCGTTTCTATGGCCGTTGGATTTCTCGGCGGGTTGTTGATCTGAACGATCAGCGGGTGACGCCGGCTGTGCGGTTGAACGACGGCGTCAATTTTCATCCCACGAATAAGTACGTGTTGTTCGGCCATCACTTCGCGGCGATTGCCGGGGCTGGGCCGTTGCTGGGGCCGGTGTTGGCGGCGCAGTTCGGGTTCTTGCCTGGTTTTCTTTGGCTGGTGATCGGCGCGGTGCTGGCGGGGGCGGTGCAGGACTTCATCATTCTCGTGGCCTCGATGCGTCGCAATGGCCGCTCGCTTCCTGAAATTGCGCGAGACGAACTGGGTATGGTCACCGGCACGGCAACGGCGGTGGCGGTGCTGTTCATTGTGATTGTGGCGCTGGCTGGGCTGGGCTTTGCCGTTGTGAACGCGCTCTATCGCAATGCTTGGGGTACCTTCACGATTGCGATGACGATTCCTATTGGTCTGTTCATGGGCTTCTATCTACAGAAGTTCCGGCCTGGCCGGGTGGCGGAAGTCTCCCTGCTCGGTGTGGTGCTGTTGGTTGCGGCTGTGATCTTCGGGCGGGTGGTCGCGCAGTCTTCGATTGCAGGGTGGTTTGAGTTGGAGCGCACGACGTTGGTCTGGGGGCTGGCCGGCTATGGGTTTTTGGCTTCTGTGTTGCCGGGATGGATGTTGCTGGTGCCGCGAGGATATCTCTCGACCTTTATGAAGCTTGGGGTGGTGGCCTTGCTGGGGGTGGGCGTGGTCCTCATGGCCCCGACGATCGAAATGCCGCGCGTGACGATATTCGCAAGTGGCGGCGGACCGATTATTCCCGGCACGCTCTTTCCCTTTCTCTTTATCACGATTGCCTGCGGAGCCATATCCGGTTTTCACTCGCTGGTCTCTTCAGGGACCACGCCGAAGATGATCGAGCAGGAGTCCCAGGCTACGGTTGGCTATGGAGCGATGTTGCTGGAAAGTTTTGTCGGCGTGATGGCGTTGATTGCGGCCTCGGTGTTGATCCCCGGTGACTATCTGGCGATCAACACCATGCTCTCGCCCGACGCGCTGGCTGCGATGGGCTTTCCTGTCTCGCGAATTCAGGAACTCTCGCAACTCGTCGAGGTGGAGGTGGCAGGTCGGCCTGGCGGGGCTGTGTCGCTGGCGGTCGGCATGGCGTCCATTTTTTCCGCGCTCCCTGGTATGGCCGGGTTGATGGCCTATTGGTATCAGTTTGCGTTGGTGTTCGAGGCCTTGTTTATTTTGACGACGATCGATACGGGCACGCGCGTGGGGCGCTATCTCATCCAGGAAATGGGTGGGCGCTTTTACGCTCCGTTGCGGCGGATGAATTGGTGGCCTGGCGTGGCGGTGAGCAGCGGACTGATCGTGGGGGCCTGGGGCTATCTTATCGGCACCGGCAGCATCTCGACCCTCTGGCCGATGTTCGGCGCGGCGAATCAGTTGCTCGGCACGTTGGCGCTCTGTATCGGGACGACAGTGCTGATCAAGATGCGGAAGGCCCAATTTCTGTGGATCACCGCGTTGCCGATGTTGTTTGTCGGGACCGTTACCTTGATGGGGTCCTATGAGATGTTCGGTATGTTCGTGAGTAAGGCTTCGTCCCTCACCGATAGCGGGCAGGCCTTTGCCTTGTATCTGGATGCAGGGCTGGTGGCATTGGTGGCCTTGCTCGCGGTGATCGTCTTGGGCGATAGTATCAGGCAGTGGTATGGCTATGTGGTCTTGAAGCGGCCATTCACCAGCAGCGAAGTGGTCGTGATGGCAGGAGGAAGTTCGCCGGGAAGAATGCAGACGACCATTCGGCATGATGATGAGGAGAAGCGATTGCAGCTGCCCGGCGGGGGGTGCTGTTGATGGGGGAGGGGATGGAGCCTGATGATCTTCTGTGCTCGCGCAACGCGCGGCCTCCGAAGGCCCTCGTTGGACGCGCGCAATAGAAGATCAATCAGCCCCCATCCCTGAGAGAGAACGAGCAAGCTTGGAGGGATCAATTAGATCGAAGGTGCTCGCATGGGACAAGAGCGCGTCTCGGCGCGTTCGGGGTTGGGCGGGTGAGAATGTTGCGCGCAGTAAAGGGCAGCCTTGGCCGTTCTCTTTGGAGCGGTATAGGGAGTTTTCTGTTGAAACGAAAATGAATGACGTAAGAAGAGGAGGGGGTCGTGGCTGAGCAATTTTCATTCGATGTGGTCTCGGAAGTGGATATGCAGGAGATGAAGAATGTTGTCGATCAGGCGACGAAGGAGATTAAGCAGCGCTTCGACTTCAAAGACTCGAAGACGGAGATCACGTTAAAGGAGAAGGAAAAGGAGTTGTCTCTGGTTTCCGACGATGAGTATAAGCTCAACGCGGTGAACGATATTATCAAGGCCAAGTGTGTCAAGCGCGGGGTTTCGCTGAAGGCCTTCACCTACGGGACTGTGGAGCCGGCGCTGAGCGGGACGGTGCGCCAGGTGGCGAAGATTCAAAGCGGCATCGCGGCGGACAAGGCAAAAGAGGTGACGAAGGCTATCAAGGAATCAAAATTGAAAGTGCAAGCGCAAATTCAAGGTGAGCAAGTGCGTGTGTTGAGCAAGAGCAAGGACGACCTCCAGGCGGCCATGGCGTTTCTCAGGAGCAAGGATTTTGGGATTGATCTGCAGTTCACCAACTACCGCTAACTGGTAACGGGATGGTGAAAAATGCCGCCAGCTTTGTTCTCGCATCGTTCAGACCCTCAACGTACCGCAAGGGTACGCCTCGGGTCTTCACTCGCTGCGGCCTCGCTGGACGACATTTTTGACCATCCCGCAAGGCCTTGTCTTGTGCATGGCTAGAATTCTTCTTCTTGCTCTTCTGCTCGCACTTTCTCTCGCGGGCTGCGATCGCGGCGATCCCATCGTGGTCATTCAGCTCAACCCGAAAAATCCTGACATCATCTACGTTGCGACGAACGACTATATCTATAAGACGCGCGATGGCGGGCAGACCTGGACAAACCTGTCAAAAGGAATGAGCCATTCGCGAGTGATTTCAATGGCGGTGGATCCGGCCTATCCCGCGACGGTGTATGCGGGCACGAAGGGTGACGCGGTCTTTAAGAGTCACGATGGCGGCCAGCGTTGGGCTTCGATGCGTTCGGGATTAGACGATGCCACGATTACGTCGGTGGTCAATCAATTCGTCTTCGATCCAACGGACAACAATCATATCTATCTCGCGACGACGATGGGGGTATCTGAGACAAGAGACGGCGGCGAACATTGGGTGAAGAAAATGGAAGGGATGAAGGAAGTGCTGATGGTGGTGACGCTGGGGATGGATCCGACGAGACCGTCGATCTTATACGCAGGCACGAGTGGCGGAGTGTATAAGACGATCGACGGAGCTGGCCATTGGGAGAAGGTGAATAACGGTCTCGTGTCGCCGGATATCATTAAGTCGTCGAGGGCGCTCAGCGTGACGTCGGTGCTGGTCGATCCGTTTGAGCCGGAGACGGTGTACGCCTCCACACTGACAGGGCTGTATAAGACGATGGATGGTGGGAAGGTCTGGGTGAGGATCGGGCAGTCACTTCAAGATCAGATGTTATTTTCGATGATTCTAGACCGTACGAAGAAGGACGCCATTTATCTGGGTGGCCGGGAAGGCATCCATCGGAGCGAAGATGGTGGAGCGACGTGGGTCACGCTGAATACGGGTCTTGCGACATTGAATATTCGATCGCTTGTACAGAGTCCAACCGATCCGGACATGTTTTACGCAGGTACAAATGGGAGTGGCTTGTATCGAAGTCGCAATCGGGGAGAGAATTGGGAATCGGTGCCGACTGCGTTGTCACGCCAATAAAGGAGATTATCGCTGAGGGGCGATGCTGCGTTCTTGCATGGTTGAACCGACGGAAGATGATCCGAACGAAGAGCCAACGCCTGACTCTCCGAGGCTTGAGCCCACGCTCGAGCCGCCGAAACTCGATCCCACTGTCGAATCGGACAGGCTCGATTCTACGGTGGAACGCTGCAGCGATGAGCCGACCGATGAGGACTCCTCGCTGTTGAGTCTCGATTCTCCAATCGAAGGTCCGGCGCGACCGGTTCCTCCGATAGCAAAGCCGGTCGGACCGGATGAGCCAATGTCGTGGCTGCTCCGTGAAGAGGCTCCAACATCTTGGCCCGTCACGCCTCGGCCGCCGATCGCATCGCCGGTCTTCGGTGTCTTGCCGATGCTGGGCCCTGCGGCAGGTGCGGTACCGATGCTGGCGCCTGTTTTTGGCCCTGTCGACAGCTTCGGTGCATGGATGTCTCTCTCGATTGATTCTTCCATTTCACGAATCGCGCGGGTTTCCCGGCTGGAGGATTCGACGTCTCCTGCATCTCGGGCATTGGTTGCGGTGTTGATGCGTTCGAGTGTGGCGTGCAGTTTTTTCAGGTCCGCGCGGGCCTTTGCGACTGCCGGGATCATTTCGCGGAGCATGATACCGCGCGAGGCTATTGAATGATTCGAGAGATTAGCCTGAGTGGACGTGAGCAAATCCCCGACCTCGTCTCCCATTTCTTCGACCTGCTGAAGTTCCGAAAGGTCGGTCTTGCAGCAATCGAGAAATTGGCGATACTTGTTCAGGAATGTCGAGACGTCACCTTGTAGATTCTCGACCTTGAAATCACGTGGCGATTTGTCGCTAAGGGATAGTTCCTCTTCTTGTTCTGCTGTTTGAGGCGATTTCTTCTCAGCAAGCGACACACATCCCGGCCCTGTGGTGGAAGAATATTGTTGATCGGCTTTTCGATCCGGGCACCAATAGAGTGGCGATGCCGCTGTCGCCGTGTTGTCCGTGATCCCGCCAAGTGTGAAAGCGGTTCCCCCCATGAAGGAGATGAGGCAGAGGGCTGTAGTTGTTGTGAGCGAGCGCATACAACCATTTTCATCCCGACTTGAATTCTTGTCAATGAAACTCGCCAACTTCGTGTGTCTGACACATCGACTGATCGATCCAGGAGTTACGCTAAGGGTTTGTCTCTTTCTATCTAAAATTAAAGATATCCACATGGCGATCCTTCTTGATGCGACGGCTCGATGATGTTGGTCGAGAAGGGGTGTCGTGTCGCTCTCCATCTCTCAGGAGAGTGAACCGTGAGTGTTGGGTGGTCGCTTGGTCTACTTTTTGACCATCCGGGGGGCGATTACCCTCAGTCAATGCTGAACCTAGTCTCTCCGTGTGAATTGAAGAGAGTAAAGTCGAGATATCCTCATCCCCATGTGCCCACTTAATCCCCGCATCGCCCGCTCTTTCTTTTACTAAAGTTTCAGATAAAACCGAGAGCCTCCACGCTTCGTAAGTACATGAATTTTCTATTGACAAGTCTTTGAGTGGGTGTATACTTCTATTTTAGTGGGAAAAAGTGGGGAGCTCTGGTAAAGAATAATTAATGGAGGTATCGCGACATATTCCAGTTATGCCAGAAGAGGTGGTTTTATTGCTTGTTCGTGATGGTGGTCGAACCTATCTTGATTGTACGGTGGGGTATAGTGGGCATGCTGAGAAAATTCTTGAGGCAAGTGGTTCCAATAGCAGGCTTATAGGAATTGACCGTGATGAGATGGCAATTGCGGCCAGTCGAGAAAAGCTCGCACGGTTTGGTGATCGCGTTCTTCTTTTTCATGGTCATTTCGTGGATCTGAAACAGCATCTTACTTTGAGTGGCATTAGCCAGGTTGATGGAATTCTGTTTGATCTTGGGGTCTCGTCCCCGCAGTTGGAGGAACCTGCTCGGGGCTTTAGCTTTCAAGGGGACGGTCCGTTGGACATGCGTATGGATCAGTCAATGAGTGGGACCGCCGCTGAGCTGGTCAATCGTTGGCCGGAAGCGCAGTTGGCCGATACCATTTTTCAGTTCGGGGAAGAACGGTTTTCTCGACGAATTGCGAGTGCCATTGTCCGTGCGCGTCAACGGTATCCATTCACGACGACGAAAGAGCTTGTCTCAGTGATTGAAGGGGCTGTTCCGGCGAATTATCGGCATGGTCGCCTCCACTGTGCCACCCGCACGTTTCAAGCCCTTCGTATTGCCGTGAATCATGAACTCGACTGTCTCGAACCAGCGTTGCGTGACGCCGTGGATGTCCTGTCTCCCGGCGGCCGCCTCTGCGTCATTTCTTTCCATTCGCTCGAAGATCGAATTGTGAAGCACACGCTACGGACGCTTTCCAGCACAGACGATCCTAAATTATTGGTTCTCACCAAGAAGCCGCAGGTTCCCAGCAGAGAAGAATCGGGCCGGAATCCTCGATCCCGCAGTGCCAAGTTGCGAGCTGCTCAACGGGTATCCAAGGAGGACTGTTTATGAAGGCGTTAACGATAGTGGCCGGGGTGTTGTTGGTCTTCATATTTGTATGGGAACGTGTGGATGTCGTTCGATTGGGTTATCAGATAGAACGATTGAAGACGCAGAAAATCTTGCTGGAGCGAGAGAGGGATCAATTGCGAGTGAAGGTTTCTGCGTTGGCGGCCCCGGAGCGGATTGCGAAGGTGGCGACTGAAAAACTGGGGCTTGTTCCACCCCAGCAAGGGCAAGTGCTGATGGTGCATATGCCGGGAGAGATTCCGAGCCTGACGCCCCCGCCCGTGGAGCTTATCCGTGTGGCGAGACATGATTCGATCGGGAGGATTCGCCAGTGACTGCCGGACCTTCGCGCGGTCGTCGTTATGTGATGCTGCTCCTGCTCCTGTGCGGGTTCTGTATCGTTCTCTTTCGGCTGGTTACGCTCCAAGTGCTCCAAGCCGCAGAGCTCTCGGCCAAGGCTGATCGGCAACATCAAAAGACCGTGTCGTTCGAAGGGGCTAGAGGCATGGTATCGGATCGCCACGGCAAAGTCCTTGCGATGAATGTGGAGGTTCCATCGGTATTCGGCGAACCGACGTCAATTGAGAGCCCTTCGACCGTTGCTCGGCATCTTTCCCCAGTGCTCCACATTCGAAGAGAGGAGCTCGAGAAAAAGCTTCGGCAAGACAAAAACTTTGTGTGGTTGGCGCGAAAGGTTGAGCCCGAGCAAGGCCGCCGGTTGAAACAGTTGTCGTTGGACGGCATCGGCGTGGTGATGGAGGGAAGGCGGTTTTACCCTAAGGGCCCCTTGTTGGCTCATGTCCTAGGGTTTTCAGGGATGGATGGGCAAGGGCTTGAGGGTCTTGAGCGCCTCTACGATTCGCATCTGCATGGAGAAAAGCGTGTCACCGTGCTGCAGCGAGATGCGTTAAACCGTACGGTGTTTCCTAAGGATGTGGCGGAGCAAACGCCGACACCGGGACATGCACTCACCCTGACCGTCGACGAGGTGATTCAATACATTGCGGAAAAAGAGCTTGAAGAGGCCGTCACCCAATCACGTGCCAAGTCCGGGACGATCATTGTCATGGAACCTCAAACCGGTGCGATTCTCGCGATGGCTGTCAGCCCACGATTCGACCCAAACGTTGTGACTGCGTTGACGCCTGATCGGTGGCGCAATCGTGCACTGACGGATACGTACGAGCCAGGGTCAACGATGAAAGCGATGGTCGCGGCCGCGGCGCTTGAAGAACACGTGATGACGCCCGGTTCTATGGTCTTCGGTGAACATGGCCAGATGGTAGTCGCGAATACGACGATTCATGACCATGACAAGCTTGGCTGGATGACATTCTCTGAGGTGATTCAAAAATCGAGCAACATCGGTGCCGCCAAAACCGGGATGGCGCTCGGAGACCAGCGACTCTATCGGTATCTCCAAGCGTTCGGATTTGGCCACCGGACTGAGATTGATCTGCCGGGAGAAGTGAGTGGGATTTTGAAGGCGCCCAAAGAGTGGGGGCGGCGATCGCTCGCATCGATTTCGATGGGTCAGGAAGTCGGGGTGACGCCACTCCAGATGGTGTCGGCGGTTGCGACTCTCGCCAATGGAGGCGTGATGATGAAGCCGTATGTGGTATCCGAAGTACGCGATCAGACAGGTCGCGTTCTTAAAGAAGTGGTCCCACAAGTAAAGCGACGAGTCGTGTCGCCGGAGACGGCTCGAGCGATGACGACGATGCTGGAAGGTGTCGTGACGAACGGGACTGGGACGAAAGCGGCCATTCCTGGATTCCGTGTGGCGGGTAAAACCGGGACCGCTCAAAAAGTCGACTCACGAACCGGCGCCTATTCCTCGACGCAGTTTGTCGGGTCGTTTGTTGGATATGTTCCGGCAGAATCTCCACGGCTGGCGATGATCGTCGTCCTCGATGAACCTCAAGGTGAATCATGGGGTGGAGTCGTGGCGGCGCCCGTATTTCGGCGAGTCGGGGAGCAGGCGCTTATGTATCTTGGCGTGTCCAGAGAAGATACCGTCAAAATCGCCTTGGCGATGAAGGATCACTAAAAGGCCATGACGCATGACCCCGTTCCCCTTTCACGGTTGCTTGCAGCGCTCTGGGGGAACGTCGATATCCTGGAGCAGCGTGGCGATATGAGTCGTCCGATCACTGGGATCACGGATGATTCTCGGGCCGTGACGGGTGGGAGTCTTTTTGTTGCTGTGAAGGGTGAGCGCGTTGACGGGCACGAATTTGCAGAGCGGGCCATCAAGGCGGGAGCAGTTGCGGTAGTCGTACAGGCGCCACTGTCGTCAGGGTCATTGCCGTTTGTGCGGGTGAACGATTCACGCAAGGCGCTCGGTTTTCTCGGTAGCCGGTTTTATCGTGACCCATCCGTCCATCTCAAAATGATAGGCGTGACGGGGACAAATGGGAAGACGACGACGACGTATCTTTGCAAGGCCTTACTAGAAGGGATCGGTCGGCGGGTAGGGTTGATTGGCACGGTGGGATATCAGATCGGACAAGAAACACTTCCTGCTTCTCACACAACGCCCGGGGCACTTGATCTCCAGGCACTGTTAGCGAAGATGCTCGAGAGGAAGCTCACCGCCACCGTGATGGAAGTATCGTCTCATGCCCTCGCGTTGGACCGGACAGCGGGCTGCGAGTATGACGCGGCCGTTTTCACAAACCTGACGCAAGACCACTTGGATTTTCATCGCACCATGGACGAGTATTTTGAGGCAAAGCTGCGACTCTTTACCGGATTGGCAGGAGGACAAAAGGTCGGGAAGCGCGCCATCGTCAATTTGGACGACCCCAGAGGGAACTCGATTCGGACTGCCTGTCCTGTGCCGGTCTGGGGGTATGCCATTCAGAACCGGGCAGACCTCAAAGCAGAGCGCGTGCGTCTTTCGCTTACCGGAACCACGTTCACGGCGGCCACTCCATCGGGATCGTTTCCCGTCGAGAGCCGGTTAGTCGGAGAGCACAACGTCTATAACTTGCTGGGAGCAATCGGAGTGGCGCTTCACGACGGGGCGACAGCCGATCAGATCCGTGAAGCGACTGCCCATATCGACAATGTTCCCGGCCGCTTCGAGCGGATCTCGTCCGGGCAAGACTTTACTGTTGTTGTCGATTATGCCCATACGGAAGACGCGCTTCTCAGGTTACTCACGGCAGCCCACGTATTAAAGACCGATCGGATTATTACCGTGTTTGGCTGTGGTGGTGACCGGGACCGAGGAAAGCGGCCCAAGATGGGCCGCGCTGCTGTTGAATATAGCGACGTGGTGATCTTGACTTCCGATAATCCTCGAACTGAGGACCCGCTGGCGATCCTTCATGAAGTTGAGATCGGCGTGCGCGATGCGCTCATGCGGCGGCAACACGTGCAATATCACTTGATGCCGGATCGCCGAGAGGCGATCGGTGCCGCCATCCGGGAGGCGCACCACGGCGATATGGTGCTGATCGCGGGGAAGGGGCATGAAGATTATCAAATCATCGGCACTCAAAAGTTTCATTTTGACGACCGTGAAGTAGCACGCGAGGCGATTCAGCAATTGCGAGACTGCGCGTGAGTATTCAGGCGATGGCCGGGGCCGTGGAAGGTGAAAAATCAATGGGGTTGTTTACGGTCGATGAGTTACGAGAAGTGATCAGCGTGAAAGTGCTTGCGGGGCAGGCCTCGCTATCGGGGAAGCGCCGGATCAGGCAGATCAGCACGGACTCACGGTCGATTCGTCGAGGCGATCTCTTTGTTGCGCTCAGAGGCGATCGATTTGATGGTCATGATTTTGTACCGGCTGTGTTCGCACAGGGCGCGGCGGGAGCCATCGTCCATGACGGATACCACCTTCCTTCAAGTCTCTCAGTGGTACGCCGGATCGCGAGGCAATCTATCCCGTTTCTCTTTGGCGTGCGCGATCCGCTCTTTGCCTACCAGCAGCTCGCGACGCACTATCGCAGTCGATTCACGATTCCGATGGTGGCAGTGACTGGGAGCAACGGCAAGACAACGACGAAGGAGATGGTGGCGGCGGTATTGGCTCAACGGTGGTCGATGCTGAAGACCGAAGGAAATTTCAACAATCGAATCGGTGTACCCGCGACCCTGTTTCGGCTCACGGCTCGCCATCAGGCAGCCGTGATTGAGATGGGGGTGGATCAACAGGGGCAGACGACCAGACTCTGTGAGATTGTCAGGCCCACAATCGGAGTGATTACCAATATTGGACCCGATCACCTCGAGTTCTTTGGCAGCATGGAAGGGTCCGCGCAGGCGAAGGCGGAATTGTTGGATCTGCTTCCTCCAGATGGCATGGCCATGCTGAATGCCGACGATCCATATTTTGACTACCTTGCGTCGCGCGCGCAATGTCGCGTGGTGTCGTTCGGACATTCAGCGATGGCCGATGTTCGCGCAAGTCAGGTCACGTCCGATGCTCGACAGGGCACGACCTTTCGCTTGCACCTCCCTGGAAAAATCCGTCCCACGATCGTGCGAATGAAGGTGCATGGGACCCACAATGTCACCAATGCGCTCGCCGCCGCTGCGGTGGGTATGGCCTTGAATCTTTCCGGTGTGATGATTGCCCAAGGGTTGAGTCGATTCCGTCCTGCCGCGATGCGGTCGCAGGTGGTGACTCTTCACGGCGTCCATTTCATCAACGACTGTTATAACGCCAACCCGGCGTCGATGAACGCGGCGCTTGAACTGCTGGCACAGTGGCGCCCTGCACGTGATCGGATTGCCGTGCTGGGAGACATGCTCGAACTTGGCGCTGAGACCGGTCGCCTGCATCGGGAGGTTGGGCAGTTTCTTGCCACACAGGGGCTGTCTCGGCTGATCGTCTGCGGGGCGTTGGGCCGAGAGATTGCGGAAGGAGCTCGCCAAGGTGGGATGGCGGGTGTGCAGATCGATGAGGTGAGCGACGCGGCGGCGGCTGCGGATCATCTTAAGAAGATTCTGCGGCAGGGTGACGTCGTGTTGGTCAAGGCTTCTCGCGGTATGAAAATGGAACAGGTCGTGCAAACGTTGGCAGGGATGAGGGCGGTCATCAGGCAGGCATCGTAAGGGGCTGTCGCCATCAGCTCAAGAGTTGGTGGGACGATCGGCTCATCGTGAAGGTAAAGGCCGCATGCTCTACAACTGGCTGTATCCGTTTCATACCGAATATTCGTTTCTGAACGTCTTTCGGTATCTGAGCTTTCGGATCATCTACGGGGCGGTGACGGCGTTTCTGATCGCCTTTGTGCTGGCTCCCTGGGTGATCAAGAAGTTGCAAGAGATTAAGCTGGGCCAGCAGATTCGCGGTGACGGCCCCAAAAGTCACCTGGCGAAGAGCGGCACGCCTACCATGGGCGGGATGCTCATCCTTTTCGCGGTCGTCCTCTCGACGCTTCTCTGGGCCGATATTGCGAGACCCTATGTTTGGCTTGCGCTTCTTGCCATGCTGGGGTTCGGCGCAATTGGATTTGTCGACGACTATCTCAAGTTCATCAAGGCCCAATCGAAGGGGTTATCGGCGGGACAGAAATTCACGGCGCAATTGGCGGTGGCCTTGGCAATCGCATTGGTTCTCTATTTTCTGCCGGGCTATACGACCAAGCTCAGCATTCCGTTCTTTAAGAATATCGTTCCCGATCTCGGCTGGTTCTATGTTGCCTTTGCGGTGATCGTGATTGTCGGGAGTTCCAACGCCGTCAATCTGACTGATGGTCTCGATGGGCTCGCGATCGGACCCGTCATGATCGCGGCGATGGCCTACACGATTGTGGCCTATGTCACCGGCCATCGGCTGATGTCGGACTATCTGCTTATTCCGCACATCGAAGGCGCAGGTGAGCTTGCCGTGTTCACCGCCGCTATTCTGGGGGCGAGCTTGGGATTCTTGTGGTTCAACACCTACCCGGCATCCGTGTTCATGGGGGATGTGGGCTCGCTTCCGCTGGGAGCGGCGCTGGGCACGGTCGCGGTGATCAGTAAGCATGAGTTGCTGCTCCTGATGGTCGGCGGAGTATTTGTCATTGAGGCGGTCTCGGTCATTTTTCAAGTGATCTCGTTCAAGTCGCGAGGGAAACGCATTTTTCTCATGGCGCCCATCCATCATCATTTTGAGATGAAAGGGTGGGAGGAACCCAAGGTCGTGGTGCGTTTGTGGATCATCGCCATCCTGTTGGCGCTGTTGAGTTTGAGCACATTAAAGCTTCGGTGATGGCATGGTGAGAGAAGCGGCTGTGGAACTCGCGGGGGCACATGTTACCGTCATGGGGCTTGCCAGAAGTGGTGTCGCGGCTTGCCGATTGCTTCAGACTGCGGGGGCGCGTGTCACTGTGGCCGATCGAAAGGAATCGGCGGAGCTCACATCGGCCCTCGCCGGTATTGACCGCGAAGGCGTCGATATCACCGTCGGCGCGCGATATGAATCATCGCTCGAGAGGGCGGATCTTGTGGTGATCAGTCCTGGAGTGCCGTATCGGTTAGCCTCGCTTGAAACAGCGCGTCGGCGTGGCGTGAAGGTGATCAGCGAATTGGAGCTGGCCTCGCAGTTCTTCCGAAGCCCACTCCTTGCAGTCACGGGTACCAACGGTAAGAGTACGACGGTGACCCTGATCGGCAAGTTTCTTGCTGAGAGTGGCAAACGGGCATTCGTCGGTGGAAATTTAGGCACCGCCTTGAGCGAAGCCGCGGTGGAAGATCTTCGCGCCGGCCAAGCCGGGAAGCCGAGTCCGTACGATTACCTTGTGGTGGAGGTCTCCAGTTTTCAACTTGAAACGATCGATCGGTTCCATCCCTGGATCGCCGCGTTGCTCAACGTGACAGTCGATCACCAGGACCGGTATGAGTCGCTGGACGAATATGTTGCGGCGAAACAACGGATCTTCGAGAACCAGATCGCGTCAGATTTTGCGGTATTCAACCTTGATGACGATCGTGTGGCAGCCTTGCGGCATCGGGTTCATGCGACACGATTGGGGTTTACACGCGGAACGATGATCGGCGCCGAGATGCATGGGGGGACCTATCTCGAAGGCGATCGGATTGTAACGACGGTGACCGGGGTGCGGCAGGAAATTTGTCATCGACGTGAGATCCGTATCATCGGGAACCACAACGTGGAAAACGTCATGGCGGCGACGACCTACGCCATCCTATGCGGCTGTCCGCTTGATGCGATTGGTCGTGTCCTCGCGACATTTCCTGGACTCGAACATGCGCTTGAAATCGTCCGCGAGCGTCGAGGGGTTCGATATGTGAACGATTCGAAGGGCACGAATGTCGATGCCACGCTCAAAGCGCTGGAGAGTATTGATCAACCGATTTGGCTTATTGCAGGAGGGCGGGATAAGGGAGGAGATTTTTCTCGACTCGCCCAGGCAGTCAGCCGACGGGTCACACACGTGATCCTGATTGGAGAAGCCGCGCCGCTACTGCGACAGGCCTGGAAGGATGTCGCGACGATGACGGAGGCCTCCACTTTACGGGAGGCCGTAGAGTTCGCGGCGCAAGGGGCATCGTCGGGCGATGTCGTGTTGTTGTCTCCAGCCTGTGCCAGCTTCGATATGTTTGCGGACTATCAAGACCGCGGTCGTCAATACAAGGCATTCATTCATGCCTTGCCGGCGTGACGTGCAAGGCAAGGGAGGGGCGATTCTGAGTTATGGCGCATCGATCAGCGGGGACTCTGGCGCTTCCATGGTCCCAGACCACCAGCCAACGGTCGGGCACACAACGGGTCGCGGTGGACCGCACGCTTTTGGCGGTCACGATGATTCTGGCATTGGTGGGACTCGTGATGGTGTTCAGCGCGAGCGCCATTGTGGCAGGCAACCGGTTTCAGGATCCAGGATTTTATCTGAAGCGGCAAGTCGCCTGGCTCGCTATCGGCGTTCTGTTGATGTATCTCGCGTCGCGTATCGATTACACGTTTTGGAAGAAACTCTCCATGCCAATCTTGGCGTGCATCCTGGTGCTGCTCGTCATGGTGCTGGTGCCGTCTTTTGGCCTGTCGGCCAAGGGAGCGCGGCGGTGGTTACCGTTGGGGCCTATCTCGGTACAGCCGGCAGAAATGGTCAAGCTTGTCGCGGTGATGTATCTAGCGGCGTATCTGAGCAAAAAGGCAGAGAGGATTACTTCGTTTCGCGATGGTCTGCTGCCGGCGCTGATCGTGATTGGATTACTGAGCGGATTGGTGTTGCTCGAACCGGATCTTGGAACGGTTGTGGTGCTCGGATTGGTGACAGTCGGAATGTGTTTTCTCGCCGGGGCACGTCTGTCTCACCTCATCGGGTTAGGTCTCTGTGCGATTCCAGTGGTGCTGGCGTTGGTTCTTGGGTCCAGTTATCGGCGACAACGGCTCATGACCTTTCTTGCTCCATGGAAGGATCCATCGGATTCTGGATTCCAAATTACACAGTCGTTCCTGGCCTTCGGCAGCGGCGGTCCGTTTGGGGTGGGGCTGGGCGAAGGCAAGCAGAAGCTCTATTTCCTCCCGGAGGCGCACACAGATTTTGTCTTGGCGCTGGTCGGGGAAGAGCTCGGGCTCATCGGCACCGCCACGGTTATCCTGCTCTTTGCATTTTTTGTCTGGCGAGGGGTTCAGATCGCCGCGCGTGCGCGGGTGCCATTCGGCCACTATTTGGGTTTGGGTATTACCCTGTTGATCGGGGTGCAGGCGTTGGTCAATGCGGCGGTCGTGACGGGGCTGTTGCCGACGAAAGGACTCACCTTACCGTTTGTCAGCTATGGCGGGTCGTCGTTGGTGGTCAGTTTGGTCGGGGTAGGAATCTTGCTCAGTATTTCTCGAGACCGGCATGCCGGTGGGTCACGCGGTGGGCCGGGTCACGGATGACGATCGTGATTGCAGCAGGAGGAACCGGTGGCCATCTCTATCCGGCTGTGGCATTGGCAAGAGAGTTTCTTCGATGCGATCCCACGACCAAGGTTCTTTTCGTGGGGACGGCACGTGGGCTTGAATCGAAGGTACTGGCCCACGAGGGGTTCGATCTGGCGTTGATCAGTGCCAAGCCTGTGATGGGCAAGGGCCTGTTCGGGGCACTGAGCGGATTGTGCGCGCTGCCGATGAGTCTGAGGCAGTGTCTGCGAATCCTACGAACAAGGCAGGCGGATCTGGTGATTGGAGTCGGTGGCTATACAAGTCCCATGATGTTGCTGGCGGCTGCGTTAGCCAGGGTGACACGAGTGATTTTGGAACCGAATGCACATCCAGGCATGGCGAACAAAGCGGTGGGACCTTTCGTTCAGCGTGTGTTTCTCGCGTTCGAATCTGCCTCCGACTCGTTTGATCGTTCAAAGGTGCGTGTGGTGGGGACGCCGATTCGCAAGGCATTCCTTGAGAGCATTGAGCAGAGCCGTGAGCAGTCAGGATCACCACATCTGCTGATTTTCGGGGGTAGTCAAGGGGCCAAGGCCATGAATACAGCGGTGATAGAAGGATTACCCGATTTGATGACACAGCTGCCACGTCTCACGGTGACTCACCAGACCGGCGAGTCCGATCATGCGCGGGTGGCCGAGGCCTATCGTCGCGTCAGCATCGAGTCGAAGGTCGTCCCATTTATTTACGACATGCCTGCGGCATTACGGCAGGCGGACCTTGTGGTGGCGAGAGCCGGCGCTATGACGGTGGCGGAACTCACGGCTTGCGGAAAGCCTGCCATACTCGTTCCCTTGCCGTCTGCCATCTACGACCACCAGACACAGAATGCCAAGGTGATGGAAGCAGCTGGAGCCGCTGTGTTGCTCCCGCAATCTGATCTCACCGGCGTCCTATTGGCCAGCACTGTGACAGGTATTCTTGGAGATTGTGACCGATTACGGGCGATGGGCGAGGCGAGTCTTTCTCTGCGGCGAATTGATGCGGCTGAAGTGATTGTCCGCGAATGTTACGCGCTCATAGGGGGTCGTCATGACGTTCACCGGTCTATTGGAGCAGCAGGACACTAATGGTAGTGGGCAACGTGGACAGAGATCACCATCGTCAGGGTGGATTGGATCCGACGATGGTGATCGGGGGGAAAGTGAACGCGTTGGGGAGTCATGCGCGCCTGGGTCGAGGCGATCTCCTCGTGGCGGAAGCCGATGAGAGCGATGGATCGTTTCTCCGTCTATCACCGACCATTGTCGCGGTGACGAATCTCGACCGGGAGCATCTCGATCATTACGGCAGTATGGAACGCATCAACGAATGTTTTCTCGAGTTTATCAATAAGGTGCCGTTCTACGGGTTAGCTGTGTTGTGCGCCGATGATGACCGGCTCAGGGCGCTCTTCCCGAGCATCGTGAAGCGCTATCAGACCTATGGACTCTCGGAACGAGATGGAGTCACGCCGGATTTCTTTGCGACGGACATCAGCTTAAGCAAATGGAGCGCTGAGTTTCGGGCCCAGTTTCGTGGTCGCAATTTAGGTCCGTTCCGCCTGGCGGTGCCAGGTCGACACAATGTTGCCAACGCGCTCGTGGCGATTGCGGTCGGTCTCGAATTGGATGTCCCTGTCGATCTCATTAGAAAAGCGTTGGCAGCCTATGCCGGAGTTGAGCGCCGCTTTCATCTGCGGGGGGAAGCCAACGGGATCATGGTTGTAGATGATTACGGACATCATCCGACGGAGATCAAAGCCACTCTGGCTGCCGCCAAGCAAGGGTGGGGAGACCGCCGGTTGGTCGTGCTGTTTCAACCGCATCGCTACACGAGGACGAGAGACTTGTTGGAAGATTTTGCGAAGGCGTTCGATCAATCAGACGTCTTGTTCCTGGCGGATATCTATGCGGCAGGGGAACAACCGATTCCTGGAGTGTCCGGAGCCAAGTTGGCTGACATTGTTCGCGCGGCGGGCCATCCGTCTGTGACGTTTGTCGAACACAAAGAGCAGATGGTGGATCAGGTGCTCCCCCATCTGAAATCGGGGGATCTCGTTATGACGTTAGGGGCAGGAGATATTTGGAAGACGGGGGTTGGGCTTTTGGCCCGACTGACTCCGGTCGGATGATGCGATGACGCGAGGGAGCCGAGGTGTTAGGACAACCGCACACGGGCATGCGCAGTTTACGCAGGCAGATGTACGCGCTGCGGTGGCCGGTCTCAGGGGATCCTTATCGTTCCGTGCTCCGCTGCGAGAGTACACCTCGTTTAAGATCGGAGGGCCGGCGGATGTCGTCTGTGAGCCGGCGGATATTGAAGATGTCTGTCTGGTGGTTCGGCAGGCGCGTGCGCGCAAGATTCCGATGTTCGTATTGGGCGGAACGAACCTCCTCATCCGAGACGGGGGAATTCGCGGCATTGTGGTCAGCTTGGCGCGGCTGCGGGCTATCAAAGAAGAACCGACGGCGGTGCTGTATGCCGAAGGGGGAGTCGGGATGCCGACGTTGATTGGGTACGCGATCCGTCATTCCCTTGCGGGACTAGAATGGGCGGCGGGAATTCCCGGGACAGCGGCCGGCTGTGTCGTCATGAATGCCGGGACCAAGCTCGGTGAAATGAAGGATTCGATCAAGGCTGTTCGCATGGTGAATATGAAAGGCCAGATCGTGGACCTGGAGGCAGCTCAGGTGAGGTTCGAATATCGACGGGCCTTGCTGCCACGCGGCATCGTGGTGGGAGTCTGGCTTCAATTGAAGCCAGGTGTCCAATCGGAAATCCAGCGAGTGGTCAAGGACTATCTCCACTATCGACGAGACACACAGCCGCTCGCGATGCCCAGCGCCGGTTGTGTGTTCAAGAATCCTCCGAACGATTCTGCTGGGCGACTGATTGAGGCAGTGGGGCTCAAGGGTGCACGTGTCGGCGATGCGGAAGTCTCGATGAAGCATGCCAACTTCATGGTCAACCGTGGTCAGGCGAATGCGGCAGATGTGACGGCGTTGATCGGGAAGGTCCGCAGTGCAATTCGCCGTCGGGTGGGGGTACGGTTAGATCTTGAACTGAAAATCGTAGGAGAGACATAGCGGCATGAGTGAGCGTCATTCGACAGAGCGGCCGCTTCTGACCCGTGCCCGCATCGGGGTGCTGATGGGTGGACAATCGGCTGAGCGCGAGGTGTCGCTTCGGACAGGCGCCGCGGTTCATCGATCGTTGGTCCGCCGTGGGTACGATGCGGTGGCCATCGATGTCGGGCCGACGCTCTCTCAGGACCTGCGCGATCGGAAGATCGACCTGGCATTTCTCGCATTACATGGACCAGGTGGGGAAGATGGAGCGGTTCAAGGGTTCCTGGAAACGTTGGGAATTCCCTACACCGGATCCGGCATCCAGGCGAGTGCAATCGGTATGCATAAAGTCACCACGAAAACGCTCTTGGCTTCAGCGCGTATTCCTGTGCCGGCCGGCACGGTTGTGAAGCGAGGGGAGAAGGTTTCCAGCGCCACCCTGTTGCGAGCGGAAAAATTGCGCTGGCCTCTTGTGGTGAAGCCTGCTTCGCAAGGCTCCACGATTGGGGTCACGATTGTGCGCAAACCGTCGCAATGGCGCGATGCGTTGACCTTGGCTCATCGCTATGACGTGGATGCGATGGTCGAGGCCTATATTCCGGGGCATGAGGTCACGGTATCGATCATCGGAGGACACGATGGTTCTCCGTTGGTCCTTCCTGCTGTGGAAATTGTGGCGCCGGGAGGCTTTTACGATTTTGCCGCGAAGTATGAAAAGGGGAAAACCCAATATCTCTGTCCTGCACCCGTAAGCGCCGCAGTGACCAGGCAGATTCGGATGTTGGCGTTGCGCACGTATCACGTACTGGGCTGTGAGGGTGCGGCTCGAGTCGATTTCCGTATCACCCCGCGCGGCCGCCCGGTCGTATTGGAGATCAATACCGCACCGGGCATGACTGAAACGAGTTTGCTCCCGATGGCCGCGGCACAGGCCCGAATCGATTATGACGAGTTGACCGAACGGATTCTTGAGTCCGCACTCACTCGCGCGGTCGCCTTGACCGTTCGTCAGGGGAAGTGAACGTGCCATGAAGATACTCTTGCGGAAACGAGCGGCGCCTCCCATCGGCCCACGGTCGAACCAATGGAAGGGCGCGCGTGCCAGTCAGATCGCGGATCAACGCCAACAGGCGCGTCGGGAGACGTTGCTCTCGCGGCGTCGGCGTGCGTTGCGCGCAGGACAATGGATTGTCGGTCTTGCAGCGTTGGCTTGGGGACTGACGATCGCCACGCGAGAGATGGGACCCATGGTTCAGGGTTGGCTAGAAATCCGTGACGTAGAGATTGAGGGTATGCACCGAGTGACGAAACCGGAAATATTAGAGCGGCTCGTGTTGAAGCCAGGTATGGGACTTCATCAAATCAGCACATCGTTTCTTGCTGAGCGAGTGCA
>SWDH01000040.1:109880-121404 GCA_005116945.1 Nitrospira sp. | reverse complement strand
TGGAATCGAACAAGAAGGCGGTGGAGGAAGCCGAGCTGATGGCGGCGGTTCAGATCAATTCCGTCTATACCGGCATTGCAGGCAGCCACATCTCTGCGGAAAACTGCAAGGGGGTCGTCGCGCTCAAAAAGGCAGAAGTCACGCGGGAAGACATTCAGCGTGCGATCGAAAGCGCGCGAACTCTGGCCGTCGTTCCCCATGAACGGCGGATTCTTCACGTGCTCCCTCGTGAATTCATGGTCGATGGGCAAGAAGGGGTTCGGGAGCCGTTAGGTCTGTCCGGCAATCGTCTCGAAGTCAATGTTCATGTCATTACCGGCGCTGTGACCTCGGCGCAGAATATCATCAAGTGTGTGAATCGCGCGGGGCTCGATGTTATCGACATGGTCTTACAGCCTTTGGCGTCCAGTGAGGCTGTCCTCAGCCAGGAAGAACGCGATCTGGGTGTCGTCATGATTGATCTTGGCGGTGGGACAACCGACCTCGCGATCTTCCTAGACGGGAGTATCAGGCACTCTGCGGTCTTGCCGATCGGTGGGCAGAACTTGACGAAGGATCTTGCCATTGGATTGCTGACCTCTCAGACGGAAGCCGAGAAAATCAAATTGCAGCATGGGATCGCCAGAACAGGGTTGGTGCAGGGCCATGAAATGGTCGAGGTTCCGTCGGTCGGCGACCGTCCAGCACGGATGTGCTCGCGCCGCGATCTTGCTGAGATTCTTGAGCCGCGGGTCGAAGAAATATTCGAGCTGGTTCGTCGGGAAATCGCACGTGCCGGCTACGAGGGCATGGTGGGAGCCGGAGTGGTGATTACTGGTGGGACATCGTTGTTGGCAGGGATGCCCGATGCGGCAGAGCAGGTCTTGAATCTCCCGGTTCGCCGTGGCGCACCCGGTGGTCTCGGAGGGCTTCGCGACATCGTCAGCAATCCCATGCATGCCACGGGTGTTGGATTGCTGCTCCATGCCCGCCGCCATATGGAGGAAATGGCCATCGCGGGTCTGCGCAGCGGTCGGCCGTTGGACAAGGTCTTGACGCGTATGAGGGGATGGTTCTTCGAGTTATTTTAACCGGTGCGCGAGGCGAATGTCCGCCTTGCGGATTTTATCAAGGGAGGTGTCCTGATGTTTTCGTTTGAAGAGGATGGTGTGTCTCCCGTTCGGATTAAAGTGATCGGTGTCGGTGGAGCCGGGTGCAACGCATTGAACACCATGATTACGTCCGGATTAGCGCGCGTCGATTTTATCGCGGCGAATACGGATCTGCAGGCGTTGGAACGATCGCGGGCGTCGTATAAAGTTCAGCTGGGCCCTGAACGGACTAGAGGGCTCGGCGCCGGGGCCAAGCCGGAAGTCGGAAAGGATTCGGCGCTGGAAAGCAAAGACCAGATTCGGGAGTGTCTTGAGGGCGCCGACATGGTGTTCGTGACCGCCGGAATGGGCGGTGGAACCGGAACGGGCGCCGCGCCGATTGTGGCGAGTATCGCGCGTGAACTCGGTATCTTGACGGTCGGGGTCGTCACGAAGCCTTTTTCGTATGAAGGTCATCGCCGGATGCTTCATGCGGACGAAGGAGTCCGCGATCTCCGTCGGCATGTTGATACCTTGCTGATAATCCCTAACCAGCGATTGCTTGGCATTGTGGACAAAGCGACGCCGTTGCTCGAAGCGTTTAAGGTCGCTGATGACGTGCTCCGCCAGGCCATTCAAGGAATTGCCGATGTGATCACAACCACCGGCCATGTGAATGTAGATTTTGCGGACGTTCGTACCGTGATGTCGCATACAGGCCGCGCGGTGATGGGCATGGGCGTGGCGCGCGGAACGAATCGAGCGATCGAGGCCGCGCAAAAGGCGATTTGCAGTCCGTTGCTGGAAGAAGGCAGTGTCGAGGGTGCGCGCGGTGTGTTGCTCAATATCACTGGTGGGCCTAACATGACGTTGCATGAAATCGAGGAAGCGGCGACGATTGTTCAGCAGACTGCTGACCCCGAAGCCAACATTATTGTCGGACAGGTGATCAACCCCGATATGGGCGATGACTTGGTTGTGACCGTGATTGCGACGGGGTTTGAACGGGAGGATCAGCCGGCTCCAATTCCCGTGGCCGCGGTTCGGGCGTCCCGTCCTGTGCCACAGACGGTGACCACCGGCGCTGGCCAGACGATGGGAGAACGATCGTACGCGGAGCGGCCCTTTAAAGATTTCGATCGCCCAACCTACTTGCGACGGATGGGAGATGGACGAGACGCAATGGAGCGAGCCACGGCGGTTACGGACGATGAGTGGGATGTGCCGACATTCCTGCGCAAGCAGGTTGACTAATTTGACAGGCCTGTAGGGTAAGTCATCACATCAGGAGATGGTTATGAGTGTGGCGGCCATCACGGTTCCTGCCTTCGCATCCACGCGCGACGGCGTTCGGCATTTCTTTGGCACGCGCCGTCACGCACGCTCACTGGAATTCAATGTCGGAGTTCCCGCTCGTCAGTCTGGTGCGCAGGGGCGCGGCTGGCTCCTGTCCGTCAAGCAGGTGCATGGGACTGAGGCCTTGGTCCTAGATCGCCCACTCACGGAGTCGGATCAGTTTCCCGGCGGGTGGGATGCGTTGGTGACGGATCAACCAGGCGTGACGATTGCCGTGCGCACGGCGGATTGTGTCCCCGTGCTTGTGCATGACCCACGCCGGCGTGTTGTCGCGGCGATTCATGCCGGCTGGCGGGGCGCGGTTGCGGGGATTGTTTCGAAAACACTCACACTGATGGCGAGCCGATTCGGGTCGACCCAGTCGGACCTGCGAGTCAGTATCGGACCATCGGCCGGCCCCTGCTGTTATGAAGTGGACGATCCGGTGCTCGACCAGCTTCGAATGGGATTATCTGATTGGGAGTCGGTTGTGCATGACTATCGAGGGCATAAAGCTCGGCTCGACCTCAAGGCCTTGATCCGCCGGCAAGTGGAAGGAGCAGGTGTGTCCACGTCTGCTGTTTCAGCGGTGAATGTCTGCACGATCTGCCACGATCAGCTCTTTTATTCCTATCGACGGGAAGGCCGGGTGAACGGGACGATGGTCAGTGGGATTACGCTACTCCCTCTCAACTCAAAGTGAGTCCGAGCGTGCGCGCTGACATTTACCTGGGGGGTTCTGTACAATAGGTCAGAACTTTCGAAGTCGGTATTCTCTGGAGCCGAGGGGCTGTTGGAATAATCGGCTCAGTGGTGGTAGATCGGGCGTTGGTCGGCCTCCTTCCGATATCTGTATGAGTTGGCTCGAAAACCTCTCATGCTAAGCACGCAGTCGCATTTTGTTGGGGTCGCGCAGTCGGTACGTCGGATGAGTGTCGTGGTACGGTTGGGGAGGGCCGTACGATGGTGCGGTTTGGCATAGGTATTGGGGGAACGAGGTGTGCCTAGTTCAACGATCATAAAGAAGATTGCGTTCATCGGAGGCGGCCAGATGGCCGAGGCCATGATCGGGGGTCTCCTTGCAGGGCAGGTATGTTCTGCTGACGTGATTTGGGCAACGGATCCCGTTCCCGAGCGTCGTGATCGCTTACAAGCACAGTTTGGCATTCGGGTTGGTTCTGCCAACCGTGAAGCGGTTGCCTGGGCCGACGTGGTCATTTTGGCAGTGAAGCCTCAGGCGCTCTCTGCTGTGCTCAAGGAGCTAGGCTCAATCCTGGCCCATGCCCTTGTTATTTCTATTGTGGCAGGGGTGAAGATTCCGACAATCGTCGAACAGATTTCCGGGGGGGGGCGGGTTGTTCGTGCGATGCCGAATATTCCGGCATTGGTCCGGGAAGGTATGACCGCTCTAACTGTGGGTAGTACGGTCACTGAGGATGATAGTCATGTGGCTCGAATGGTATTCGAAGTGATCGGTCGCGTGGTCCTGGTTGAGGAACGATTGATGGATGCGGTGACTGGCTTGAGTGGGAGTGGCCCGGCCTATGTGTTTCTGGCCATTGAAGCGTTGGCGGATGGGGGAGTCATGATGGGCTTGCCGCGGCAGACCGCCGAACTCCTTGCGGCACAGACAGTGCTTGGCGCGGCTCGCTTGGTGCTTGAATCGGGCGCACACCCTGCTCAGTTGAAAGATCGGGTGGCCTCACCTGGAGGGACCACCATCGCCGGACTTCATCGGCTTGAACAGGGAGGGTTTCGTGCTACATTAATGGCTGCGGTTGAAGCGGCTACTATGCGATCGAAAGAGTTGGGGCGCTGATGTTTGTCGCAGGGAATGTTCTTTCGGCAATGGCCTCGATTCTTGACTATGTATTATGGCTCTATATGTGGGTGATCATTGCTCGTGCCCTGATCTCGTGGGTCAATCCGGATCCATGGAATCCGATCGTCCAATTTCTCAATCGTGTGACCGAACCGGTCCTCGCTCCAATTCGACGACTGATTGGCACGCGGATTGGCATGGATGTATCGCCCATCGTCGTGATCCTGATTATCAATTTCCTGCAAATTGCGGTTGTGCAGTCACTCAAGGAATTGGCCATGAGGATGAACTGAGATGAGCATGGGGGATGCCATGAGAATGACGCCGCTTGATATCCAGCAAATGGTGTTCACGGTCGCTTTTCGCGGATATGACAAGGAAGAGGTGAATCGCTTCCTCGAAGAAATAGCACAGACGGTCGAATTGTTGAATCGAGACGATGCGGTTCAGCGAGAAAAGATCGTATTTCTAGAACAGCAACTTGCCGAGTTGAAACGGACGGAAGCCACATTGTCGAGTACGCTGTTGTCTGCTCAATCGCTGGCGGAAGATGTCAAGCGGAATGCTCATCGGGAGGCGGATCTCGTCATCAAGGAGGCTGAACAGAAGGCGGGCGAACTGATCCATCAGGCCAGGGTCGAGCTGACCGATACACAGCGTGACCTCACGTCGCTCCAAAAACAACGCTTGCTGATGGTCGAACGCTTGCGGGCGTCGTTGCGCATGTTCGAACGGATGCTGGAAGTGGAAGAACATGAGGCGTTTCATGACGCCGCATCGGCAGAGAAGCTCGAAGGAGAATCAAGCCCGAGGCTCTAACTCGCCCGAAGCGACTACTCCTCGCTTGCTCAGGCGTTCTCTGGGCTGGCTCTTGCGGCTCCCCGCCACCGCATTGTTTCCCACCCACAGTAGGGTATTCCACCCATGGCTACTCATCATGTCATTCAGGCGGCATTGCAATCGGCCGTCGACGAGGGTGTCTTCCCCGGTGCTCAGCTGGCGGTCCGTCTTCGTGGGGAGCTGCAATGTGTGGTGGTGGCCGGGCGATTGTCGTCAGAGCCTCCGGGCCTTCCGGTTCAACCCACTAGCTTGTATGACCTCGCGTCTCTCACGAAGCCGTTAGTAACGGGGACATCTCTCTTGCTTCTGGCGCAACAAGCCAAGGTAAAGCTTGAAGATCCTGTACGGGCAGTCTTGACTGAACTTGACGGGACGCCAATCGGTCAGGCAACGGTGAAAGACCTTTTGACTCATCGTTCGGGCCTGCCAGGGTGGCGGCCCTTCTATGAGCGGCTGGGGACTGGAGTGATTGGCCTTGAACCTTCCGGCGGAAATCATATTGTCACGCAACTGGTACTGAAGATGATTCGAGATGAGCCGCTGCTCTATGCGCGGGGGGAGCGCTGTGTCTATAGTGACCTCGGATTCATGTTGTTGGGGTTTCTGGTGGAGCGTCTCAGTGGAATGGCGTTGGACCGCTGGTGCGACGATGCCATCGTCCGACCGCTGGGGGCTAACCCCATGATGTTTTGCCCTACGACAGGGAGAGAGCAGCGTGACAGCCTCCGCCCAATTGTCGATGCGTCCTGTATAGCCCCGACTGAACGGGACGAGTGGCGCCATCGACTCTTATGTGGGGAGGTACACGATGAGAATGCCGCTGCGATGGGTGGTGTCGCGGGTCATGCAGGATTATTCGGGACTGCTGAATCAGTACTGGCGGTCTCTGGATCCTGGCTCCGCGGATATCAGGGAAGAGAGTCGATCCTGGATGGAGACCTGGTCAGGCAGTTTACGACCCGCCAGGAATCTGTTACTCGATCGAGTTGGGCGTTGGGATGGGATACTCCGTCTGCGCCGTCTTCATCGGGGTCTAGTTTTTCTGAGCGGTCGTTCGGTCATCTCGGCTTTACGGGGACGTCACTATGGATTGATCCACTCCATGAATTGGAGGTAGTGCTGTTATCCAATCGAGTACATCCGAACCGAAGGAACGAGAAGATTAAGGCCTTCCGCCCACGGATTCACGATCTGGTCTATCGGGAGTATGTCTCCGCGTAAGAGTTACAGCTATGCCAGGTCCTGATAATCGAGCCAGGTTTCTTTTTCGGCGAGATATTTCGTGCCTTTGAAATTGGCGCGTGTTCTCATTTTACTGAAGCCGAATCGCTGCATTATTTCGATGAGCTCTTGTACCGCAGCCGTAATGGTGGGATGGGGGTGGCCTTCGACGTTCAGGGCTTCATACATGACTTTTGCGGCGTAGCCAGAGGCGGTTCGATTGACAAGGATCATGCGATTGAAATACCGATCGCTCGGGTCAACCCCTTCAATCTGGTGCTTTTCAATCAATCCTTCTTTTTTGAAAAGCAGCGGCAACGAACTCATGATGCCCTCCATCGCACTCACACGACATAGAAATAAAATAATAGAGCTCAGGGAATAGAGCCCAGGGATTGATTATAGGGTGGGGCCGCGCCGACCGCAAGTTCCCGCATTATTCTCCGTAGAAATCCGACAGTCTGTCCTCCTGTGTTGGTGATGTTTGTAGAGGTGGTCGCAGGGGAGAGAATCGCAAGTGCGGTTGGTGATAATGATAATGGGTCAGGAAGGTTTCCACCTCGGGGATCAAGTGCGCGAGATCGCCAGCTTGATACGTTCCCCAGCCCAAGCATTCCTTGCGTAAGGTGCGGTTGAAGCGTTCAATATAGGCCTGTTCGTTTTTCTTGTACGGGCGGGCAATGCGATGCCGGTCGCAATAGGCGCGAGCCTGTCTGGCAAAGGCCCCTTTGAACTCCAGGTCGCCATCGGTTTGCAGCACCTCTGGCCAAACGCCACCGTATCCATTTGGATGACGGCACGAGCGCAGGATGCCGTCGGGACGGCCCCCCCCGTTTCTGATTCTTGCGCCACTTGGAGCGGATCACGTATTTCTCCGCCAGAATCTCATAGATCTTGGGCACGAAGAGCCGGACCTGATACTCCCGCTTCAGGAAATACGCGATCTTTTGCCCACAGCAGTCGTGCTCGCGGATGCGCAGCTCCCAAATCAGCCGCTTGGTCGTTGCTAGGACCTGGCGCGCTTGCTGGGGGCTCTTCTTCGCCTGTGTATGGCGCTCAAGAAGGCCCGCGAGCCCATACGCTGTGATGCCCTTCAGCCAAAGCCCGATGGTCTCCCGATGTCGCCCCGGATGCGCCGCCATCGTCGTGTGACTCAGTCCTTGCTCAGACAGCTCAAAGACCAAGATCAGTTGTGTGAGGGTATGTATGTCCATAGGGTACTATGGACTGTCGGATATTTACGACAACACTGCGGTTTCCCTAACTATTGACCATATGGTAGGGTCGGCCAAACGGTAATGGAAGGACGTGGCAAACCTAAACGTGGTGTTTTGCGAGTCATCGGGACTGTCAGACGTGACGCGATTCTTAAAGAACCTTGTAACAGGGGTGTCTCTTGAGTGAGATTCCCCGTCTTCTATTGTGGGGAACTTCCGTCGCAACCGGGATAAACCAGGTTCCATCCCTGGCGGGGGAACCAAGATGGATATAGACCGACACACGTACTATTCTACGACCTGGAAGTGGTGGAAATATGCACTGATTGTCCTAGTGTGGATCATAGTGATCGCTAGCTTTATGTTTTATGCATTCACCGAGAATAGTATGGACAAGTGAGGGGAGCAGCTCAGCTGTAACCGGTACGGTGGGGGTAATGCCGATGGGTCCCCGGGCTTCATACATGATTTTCGCGGTGTAGCCAGAGGCGGTTCGATTGACAAGGATCATGCGATTGAAATACCGATCGCTCGGGGCAACTCCTTCAATCTGGTGCTTTTCAATCAATCCTTCTTTTTTGAAAAGTAGCGGCAACGAACTCTTCATACCCCCCCCCATTGCACTCACGCGATATACTAGAACCTAGTGCGTGATTAGTAGGGTGGGACCGCGCCGACCGCAAGCCGTTGACAACCGTGTAGCGCCCCCCCTATCATCTGCCCCCGCTGTCGTCGCCGCGATGTCCCTGAAGATATGAATATTCCCAACAGCTTGACCATCCTCCGTATTCTCCTGATTCCCTGCTACATCGGGTTGTTGATCTACGGAAGATTCGATCAAGCGCTCATCGTTCTTCTTGTCGCGGGGCTTACGGATGCGCTCGATGGGCTGATCGCCCGTATGAAGAATCAGCATACTCGGCTGGGCGCCGTGTTGGACCCTTTAGCCGATAAGCTGTTGCTCACCTCCGGGTTCATCACGCTTTCGCTGATTCATTTGATTCCGTTGTGGGTCACCATCCTTGTGGCGAGCCGGGACGTCATATTGTTGATGGGAACGGCGGTCGCGCATTTCACAGATTATCGCGTGGACCTTACTCCCACCTTCTTGGGCAAGGGCACGACGTTTCTTCAGCTGGCCTATGTTGTGATGGTCATCTTTCTCAGTTCCCGTCGCATCGATCTCGCCAATATCTTGCCGCTGTTGTTCGGTATGGTCGCCTTCACGTTATTGTCCGGGTTGCATTATCTCTATCGAGGGATTCGGCAGACGAGTGCAGTCAGGAGCTAGGGCTTTCCGTGACGTCAACCTGTATGCCAGCCCACCGCGCAGAGATTGCTCATTTGTTTGACAGGTTTTAAGGTCGCCAGTAGACTCGCCGATAGGTATTCCCGTCAATCTACAACCGGCCAAGTACATGGCCACATCGAAGGGTGAGTGTTGCGTATGGCTACCTTTGCGTATGTCGGACGAACCAGATCGGGTGCCGTCAAGAAGGGCGAGCTGAGTGCGAAAACCCGAGATGAGGCGGTGGATCAACTGCGTAAGCAAAGCGTCGTCGTCACGAGCCTTGAAGAAAAAAAGCGTGGCACAGGCGGATTCAATGTCAATATTAGTTTGGGGTCCGGTCTTACTGATAAGGATCTGGTTGTATTTACGCGACAATTTGGCACGATGATCAATGCCGGGCTGCCCTTGGTGCAGTGTCTCGAAATCCTCTCGACCCAGTCTGAAAACAAGGTGCTGCGGGAGACTATCGGGGAAGTGAAGACGCAGGTAGAGGCCGGTTCGACTTTTTCAGATGCGTTACGCCGCCATCCCAAAGTATTCGACGATCTGTACGTGAACTTAGTCCATGCGGGTGAGGTGGGCGGCTTGCTCGATACGATCTTGACGCGGTTGGCCAAGTACATCGAAAAAGCCATGAAGCTGAAAGGGCAGATTAAGTCCGCGATGATCTATCCTGCCGCAATTCTCGGTGTGGCCGTGGTGGTGATCGCGGTCCTCATGATTTGGGTCATTCCGATCTTCGCCAAAATGTTCAATGAATTGTCCGGCGGAAAGATGGGGTTGCCGGGTCCTACGCAGTTAGTCATTGATATCAGCAATATTTTCACGTCGTATTGGTGGGTGATGTTAATTGGCATTGGGGGAACGATCTTTGGCATTAAGAAATACTACTCGACTCCCCAGGGGCGGATGGTTATCGATAAACTCCTCCTAAAGTCACCGGTATTTGGGGATCTCATCAGGAAGGCCTCGGTTGCTAAGTTTACACGGACTCTTGGAACCCTGCTTGCGAGTGGAGTGCCTCTTCTCGACGGGATGACCATCTGTGCAAAGACTGCGGGCAACAAAGTGATTGAAGAGACGTTGATCAATGCGCGTGCCAGTATCGCTGGCGGAAAGACCATCGCCGATCCCTTGGCTGCAAGCGGGGTTTTCCCGAAAATGGTCACGCATATGATTGCTGTCGGGGAGTCAACCGGCGCATTGGATGCCATGTTAGGAAAAATCGCGGACTTTTACGAGGACGAAGTCGATCAGGCGGTTGCTTCGCTCACGTCGTTGCTTGAACCCATCATGATGGTATTTCTGGGAATTGTGATCGGGTTTATTGTAGTCGCCATGTACCTTCCAATCTTCAAAATGTCTGATGCCATTGGGTAGAAGACAACGTTCAGTCTGTTCCTCTCACGGAGTTGGGGTCTCGTGTCCAACATGAGGCTTTATGTCTTCTTTCCGACCACACCATGCGGCATTCCGTCGCATGGGCAATGACAGGGTCTTAGGCTCAAAATCCGAGGCGAATGAGCAAGATACCCTCTCTTCATGCCCCGGCGACTTCCTTCTTGCCTAGTGGTCTTCCAATCATGAATGATCTCCGGACAAGACTGTACTGGATCATGGGGCTCCGGATGGCCTTCGTGACCTTGATGCTCGGTCTGTCCCTGGCCTTTCAAGTTGTGAAGGGCGTGTGGATCGAAACATTCTACGTCTTGATTATTGCCACCTACGCGCTCACGATTCCTTCCGCCATTTTACTCCGAGTGATTACTTCCTCAACGGCTCTCACGATACTTTTCTGGATACAAGTCGGCATCGATTTCCTTCTTGAGACGATGTTGGTTGCCAGGACAGGAGGGATCGAGAGTCCCTTTGCGGTCCTGTATGTCATGACGGTGGCAGTAGCTAGTCTTGTTCCTCGCCGGCGAGTGGGGCTCCTTACCGCCTGTTTCTGCATTATTCTGTTCGGGCTTTTAACGAACATTCAGTTGCATGGCCTCATTGGGGGGTGGGGGTGGCTGCCTCCGAGTCGGCTGACGGTGCCTGAAACGTTCCAGACTTTCGGCGTCTATGCGCTGGCCATTCTTGTCGTGGGAATCCTGGGTGGGGCCCTCGCTGAGCAGCTTCAGCAGGCAGATCAATCGCTGCGAGAAAAGGAGCAGGGACTGACCCGTCTCCAAGCCTTCCATGAGAATATTGTTCACAGCATCAGCAGCGGCGTATTTACGGCCGATGCCACCGGGTGCATTACGTCCTTCAATCCGGCGGCACAGGAAGCGATCGGGTACACGATCGCTCACGTGTCCGGGCGTCAGTGGCGCGAGGTCTTCAACTGGCACCCTCACCGGCAATCAGACGAGCAATTGAATAGCACCCTGTCGGCGACGACCCGATTTGAAGTGGAATGTAAGCGGGCAGACGGGAACCGTTTGATTCTCGGAATGACCCTTTCCCCATTACACGAGCAGGGGAAGCAGACAGGGTTGGTTGGTGTGTTCAAAGACTTGACGGAGATTCGGGAGCTTGAAGAGGAGATGCGGCGCAAGGAATGGATGGCGAGTCTTGGGGAAATGTCTGCCGGGATGGCCCATGAGATTCGGAATCCATTGGGTGCGTTGGCCGGCGCGATGCAAATGCTGCGAAAAGATGCCGTGGAAGACGAAACCAATCGCCGGTTGATGGACATTGCGATTCGGGAGGCCACCAGGCTCGACAATATTATTACTGAATT
>SWDH01000040.1:71260-109780 GCA_005116945.1 Nitrospira sp. | reverse complement strand
AGGCCGTGGCTGATGGCTCATTCCGAGAAGACTTGTACTACCGCTTAGATGTCATTCCAATTCGGCTCCCCCCATTGCGCCTTCGGACGGGAGACATCCCGCTTCTCGTGAAGCATTTCCTCGAGAAGTTTTCTCAGGATGGCGGGAAGGCGGTTCCTGTCTTGACATCGCAGGCGATGCATGTCTTGTTGGGACATGAGTGGCGAGGCAACGTGCGCGAGCTTGAAAACTTGATGGAACGTGTCGTCACGTTTTCCGCCGGTACCCCCGTCTCGGACGACGACATTCGCGGTTGGCTTCATCGAGTCCTGTCTCCTCAGCAGCAGGGTGTCCCTACCGACTTGCCCGAAGACGGGTTGGATTTGGAGGGGCTTATTAACGGGATTGAAAAGGATTTGCTTGTGAAGGCACTCGAACGGACGATGTGGGTGAAGAAAAAGGCCGCACGGCTTCTCAAGCTCAATACGCGATCCTTCCGCTATCGACTCGAGAAGTATGCGATCAAGGGAGGCCGTGATTAATCTGCCGCAGAGCCCCTCCGGCATCACTGTGTGTGCTCCTGCCAAAGTCAACGTGATCCTGCGCATCCTCGACCGCCGCTCCGACGGCTTCCACAATCTCTGGTCGGTCATGCAGACGGTCGCCCTCGACGACGAAGTCCAGATTAGGTTGCGAGCTGACCGACAAGATATTCAGTTGCGGTGCGATGCGACGGATTTGGCCACAGATCAGAGCAATCTCGTGTATCGGGCCGCGGCTGCCGTATTGGCGCGGGCCCAGCAAGCGGTTGGATTAGACATAGAACTGCGAAAGCGCATTCCGATGGGAGCAGGGCTCGGGGGCGGAAGCAGTGATGCGGCAGCCACTATCATAGGATTGAACGGTTTGTTGCAGCTCAAATGGTCTCCGGCGCAGATGGCAGAGGTTGGACAATCGTTAGGGAGCGATGTGCCCTTCTTTCTTTTTGCCCCCGCCGCTTGTGTCACGGGCCGGGGAGAAACCGTTCGGCCGGTCGTCGTTGAAGGGGCGCGATGGGTCGTGCTTGTGAACCCGGGGTTCGGGGTCAATACCAAGTGGGCCTATCAAGAATTAGCTGCGACGAGGACCTCCGTCAGGCCGCTATCGCTGGCGCAGCGAGAACTCGACCGGCAATCACGGATGGGTTGGGCTCAATTGATGGCTGCGGCAGAGAATGATTTCGAAGCGCCTGTCTTTGCCGCGCATGGCACGCTGCGAGAGATTAAACAGACATTGCAGGCCCACGGTGCCGAGATCGCGCTACTGTCTGGAAGTGGAGCGACGGTGTTCGGGGTGTTCGCGGACGAAGCGCGAGCACGTCGCGCCCATGCCCAGTTCGTGAGTGAAAAGTTCATGAACGTATTTACTATTCCCACCTGTTCAGGTCCGCTCGTCTGGCGATACGAATGATCATGCTAAGCCATGGTTCGGTTGACAACTCCTCGCACATTCCGCTAGAGTCACACCCCTTAGTTGGCTCCCTCAACAGCGCGTAGCGAATAGAGGTAGGCGAGTTACGATCACGCCCACCGACGCCCGCCGTCGAGACGAACCCGATACGAAATCAGAATGTGACGCACTCGCATCAAGAGACCCTCTGAGGAATCGATGAGCGGAGAGCTACAGGTATTTTCTGGCAACGCGAATCCGGCACTTGCCCATGAGATTTGTGCCTATCTTGGGACCAGGCTCGGGGAGGCGACGGTCGGGTCATTCAGTGACGGAGAGATTCGCGTCAAGATCGAGGAAAATGTTCGCGGCGGCGACGTCTTTGTTGTGCAGTCGAGTTGCCAGCCGGTCAACGACTCTCTCATGGAGCTGTTGATTATTATTGATGCGCTGAAACGATCTTCCGCCAAGCGCATCACCGCAGTCATCCCGTATTTTGGCTATGCCCGCCAGGATCGTAAGGATCAGCCGCGCGTGCCGATTTCAGCGAAGCTTGTGGCCGATCTGATCAGCACAGCCGGTACCGATCGTGTGCTGACCATGGATCTTCATGCCGGGCAGATTCAGGGGTTCTTCAATCTGCCGGTGGACCATCTGTATGCGCTACCCGTTTTGCTGGAATACATTACCAAGAAAAAGGTGAGCGATCTGGTGGTCGTCTCGCCGGATGCCGGTGGAGTCGAGCGGGCTCGTGCTTTTGCAAAACGGCTGGAAGCGAGCTTGGCGATTATCGACAAGCGACGTGAAGGGCCCAATCAGACGGCGATTATGAACATCATCGGCGATGTGGCGGGCAAGAGCGCGCTGTTGCTTGACGACATGATCGACACGGCTGGGACCATTGTGAAGGGGGCGCAGGCCTGTATGGATCGCGGGGCTCGGGAAGTGTGGACGGCCTGTACTCACGCGGTACTCACCGGGCCGGCATTGGAACGGATTCAACAATCCTGTCTGAAGCAAGTGATTGTAACCAACTCGATTCCCTTGCGAGGCAAAGAGCTGATTTGCCCGAAGCTACATCAGTTATCAGTCGCGCCACTGTTAGGTGAGGCGATCAGGCGAATCCATGAAGATGAATCGGTGAGTTCATTGTTTGCCTAACGTGAGATAGAGACACTTGGAGATTAGCGAGAAGGGGACGGAGGCTTATCATGAAGTTCGATCTAGCAGTCACAGTACGAGAGAAAACGGGAAAGGGTGCAGCGCGCCAACTTCGTCGGGAGGGTAAGGTCCCAGGCGTGTTGTATGGGCAAGGCGAATGCCTGCTATTAACAATTGAACCAGATCGCCTCGTCAAGATTTTAAAAGCGCAGGCTGGTGGCGCTGCGCTCGTGTCACTCACCCTCACCGGTGCGAAGTCGAAACCGAACCGGACCGCCTTGTTACGAGATTTCCAGGTCGATCCGGTTGAAGGACATGTTCTGCATGCGGATCTATTCGAAATTTCGATGGACAAGCCGATTCGCGTGAAGGTGCCCCTGCATTTAACCGGTGGGGTGCCTGCCGGCGTGAAAGAAGGCGGCATCCTTCATCACAATATGCGTGAGTTGCATATTGAGTGTCTGCCTGGAGTGTTGCCGGACTTTATCGAAGTCGATGCCTCGGGGCTTGCCATTGCGCAAGGTCTCCATCTGAAAGACCTGACTGCCCGTGAAGGGATCCGCTATCTCGATGATCCTGAGCAAATGGTTGTGAGTGTCGCGGCACCGATGACGGAAGCTAAGCTTGAGTCGCTTCTCGCGAGCGGCGCAGCTGCACCGGAGGGCGGGAAAGAGCCTGAAGTGGCTGCGAAGGGTAAAGTGGCAGGTGAAGGCACTGAGGGTGGCGATGCGGCGAAAGCCGGTGCGGCAGCGGCTGCTCCTGATGCAAAAGGTGGCGACAAGAAGGGCGCTGCAGCGCCAAAGGCTGAGAAGAAAGAAGCCGAAAAGAAGAAGTAACGGTGCGTCTCATCGTTGGGCTGGGCAATCCGGGCGCTGCCTATGTCAAAACCCGCCACAACGTCGGCATGTGGGTCATCGAGCGGGCCGCGGCTCGATGGTCCATCCGTCTCGCCAGGCGCGGCACCACTCATCGTGGATCGGGTCGGCTTGGGTCGGAACTTCTCGAACTTGCCGGCACCCTCGATTGGATGAACATCACGGGCCCTCCGCTCAAAGGCCTACTCCGTGAATTCACGCTCACCGCGGATGATCTCATTCTCGTTCACGACGATCTTGACCTCGACCTAGGGCGTCTCCGGATCAAACAAGCCGGCGGACACGGAGGGCATAATGGGATCAGGTCCGTTATCGATGCAGTTGGGACCCCTCAGTTTGCGCGGATCAAGATCGGAATAGGCCGACCGGCACCGCGCCAGGACTCAGCGGACTATGTGTTGCAGGCGTTCACGAGAGAAGAGATCGAGGTGTTGAATCCCTGTCTCGATCGCGCCGTCGATGCGTTGGAATGTCTGATTCATCGAGGAGTCGCGGTAGCAATGAACGAGTTTAATGTGCGCGAGCGAGAGGAAAGTGAAGAGTGATGGGTGAAGAGTGATGAGTCTGGCATCCGAGAATGTTCTGACTCGTCACTGATCACACATCACCCCTCACGGAGGAATCAATGGGTCTCTGTTGCGGCATGATCGGGCTCCCGAACGTGGGGAAGACCACCGTCTTCAACGCGCTCACTGGTAGCGGCGCATTGGCAGCCAACTATCCCTTCGCAACCGTCGATCCCAATACCGGCATCGCCCCGGTGCCGGATCCGCGCCTTATCGTCCTTACCGATCTCTTTAAATCGAAGAAGACGACCTATAGCACGCTGGAAGTTCGTGACATTGCCGGTCTGGTTGAAGGGGCGAGTAAGGGTGAAGGCCTCGGCAATCAATTTCTCGGACACATCCGCGAAGTCGATGCGCTGCTCCATGTCGTCCGCTGTTTTCAAGGAACAGACGTCGCCAATTATTATCCCCGCTCGGGCTTTTCTCCAGGTGGGTCGTTTTCCAGCCCCGGCGGGTCAAGCCCTCGTCCTTCGCCTCCGGCGAATGCCCCGTCACGAATGTTCAGACGATAGAACGAGATGAGGTGAACATCCTGGCATACTCGTTGACACATTCTTGAGGCCTATGGTAGCTTCACCGCTTCGCGCTGGCTGAATCCAGCGTGCCTACACCTCGCTCCGGGCTAGTCTCGGGGCCTTTGTCCAGGAGGATTGCTGCATGGAGCTCTACGAGTCTCTGTTTATTATTCGTGCGTCTGTCTCCGACCAGGAGACCACTGCTTTGATCGAAAAGATGAAGGCGGTGGCAGAGAAGACCGGCGCAAAGTTCATCAAATCTGAAAATTGGGGTAAGAAGAAACTCGCCTACGAGGTGAAGCGGGAACGCAAGGGCACGTACGTCTACTTCTATTTCAGAGCGCCCAACATCACGGTAGGTGAATTAGAGCGATCCTATCGACTTGAAGACACCATTATCAAATTTTTGACCGTCCACCTTAAAAAAGAGCTGGTGCCGCCACGGCCGATTGAGACGGCATCGGAGGAGTTCGCCGGTGGCCGGATTTAACAAAGTTGTTCTCCTCGGGAACCTCACGCGGAATCCTGAGCTGCGGTATACACCGAACGGGACGCCGGTGGCCAGCTTAGGCCTGGCGGTCAGTCGGCGGTACAAGCAGGGCGATGAGTTGAAAGAAGAAGTCTGCTTTGTCGACATTGTCGTGTTCGGCAAGCAGGCGGAACATTGCGGGCAGTATCTTAGCAAGGGGAGCGGAATCATCGTTGACGGGCGGCTCCAACAGCGCCGGTGGGAAACGGAAGACGGCCAGAAACGCAGTAAGCATGAGGTGGTGGCCCAAACGGTCACGTTCATGCCAAAACGTCAGGATGGTGGTGGCGGTGGAGCTGAGGCTCCGGCGCACGATGATGGTGGGTATGAACCCGACGAGCACGTTTAACAGGATGCTGAAAAATTCCGCCAGCGGCGTTCTCGCATCGCTCAAAGGCTCAACGTACCGAAGCGTACGCTTCGCCGTTTCGCTCGATGCGGCCTTGCTGGACGGCCTTTTTGAGCATCCTGAGACTATTGTGACATCGGCACCATATGGAAGATTTCATTGGCGGTTTGTGGATAAACGGAGTTTTTCCACCGCCTGCTAACAGAGAGGGAGATGGTTTATGGAACGTGAACAACAAGGCGGAGACCGAGACGGCGGCGGTGGTGGACGGTTTTTCCAACGCCGTCGGCCTTGTCGATTTTGTATCGACAAAGGGTCAATCGATTTTAAGGATGTCGGGCTGCTGAGAAACTTTCTCACTGAGCGGGGTCGGATTGTTCCTCGGCGTATCTCCGGCAATTGCATGAGACACCAGCGTGAATTGACGGCTGCCGTCAAGCGGGCTCGACACATCGCGCTCATCAGCTTCGCAGAAGAGCGATAATCCGGTCACATTGGGGAGAGGAATGCAGGTAGGTGCCACGATGGAACTGCTCAGGCCTCTGCTGGCTGATATCACTGCCGATGGCCTCTCGCTGATCGGTGAGGTCACGGCTGAAGAGTTGGATCTCACCGGGGAGGATGCGCTGCTCTCAGGTCCCTTGGCTGTGAGTTTGGACCTGACCAATATCGAAGGGCTTGTCGCCGTGATGGGGGTTCTGGAGGGTACGATCGTCCGCGAATGTGTGCGGTGCTTAAAAGAATACGAAGATCCGCTGGCGTTTTCTGTTCGGGCGGCCTTTATCCAGGAGCCCAAGTCGGCACCGCGTCATCCGAAGCGGATCGATCCACGAAAAGGGCGTGCGGAAGTCGTGGAGGCCGAATCTGAAGAGGAATTAGACGATCAATATCACTATCAGGGCAATCAGTTGGAACTGGCTCCTATGTTGCGCGAACACGTGATCCTGTCCGCGCCGATGCAGCCGCTCTGCAGTGACGACTGCGCGGGGCTCTGTGCGCAATGTGGAAAAAACTTGAATGAGGGACCTTGTCAGTGTGCCAAGGAACCACCGATCCCGACATTTCGGGTGGTCCAGAGCATGAAACACAAGACCGGAGGGTCGTCCGCATCATAGCGTGACCGTCTGCTATCGAGAGTGAGAAGGAGTTACCATGCCGAATCCGAAGCATAAACATTCACGAGAACGACGCGACAAGCGGCGCACACAAAAGTTGCGCATCACCCCGCCGGGCATGTCCGTCTGTCCGCAGTGCCACGAGATCAAGCTGCCACATTACACCTGCTTGCATTGCGGAACGTACAAGGGCAAGGCGGTCATCCAGGTCGAAGAGTCCTAGCAGGCTGTTGAAAAAGTCCGCCAGCGGCGTTCTGACGTTGTTCAGAGGCTCCACATATGGGACGGAGTACGCGTCGTCTCTTCGCTCGTTGCGGCCTTGCTGGACAGTCTGTTTGAATAGCCTGCTCGGCTGGCTCATGACGGGATGATGTCCGTTTACCTGTTGCGTCGATCAATCCACTGCTCTACACTCCTGCCGCATATAGCGTGGCAACGGTCGCTCTTCTTTTCCGGCCACGTGATACGTCATCGTTCGATAAACACTCAGCAGCCCTATGAAGATTGCGCTTGATGTCATGGGCGGTGACCATGGACCGGCCCCGGCTATTGAGGGGGCGCTCCAGGCTGCCCAAGAATGTGATGTCGAAGTACTGTTGGTCGGTGACGAAGCGATGATCACTGCTGAATGTCGCCGTCTCGGCTGTACGGATTCCCGACTCTCTGTTCGGCATGCTTCGCAAGTCGTCGAAATGCACGAGTCGCCGGCTACCGTTGCCCGCAAAAAGCGGAATTCCTCCATCTGGATTGCCACTGAGCTAGTCAAGAGCGGCGAGGCGAGCGCCGTGGTCAGTCCTGGAAACACCGGCGCCAGTATGGTCGCGTCGTTCTTTGTGCTAGGGCTGACGAAAGGTGTGGAACGCCCGGCGATCGCGACAAGTCTGCCCACGTTGACCGGTACGGCGATCATGTTGGATGTGGGGGCCAATGTGGACTGTTCGGCTCAGCATCTGGCCCAATTCGCGATCATGGGGAACGAGTACGGTAAGCATCTTTTTGGGAAGCCTAACCCACGTATTGGACTGTTGAGTATCGGGGAAGAAGACAGCAAAGGGAATGAGGTCACGAAGGAGGCGTTCAAGCTCCTTAAAGCCAGTTCGCTCAACTTCATCGGGAATATCGAGGGCCGCGATGTGTACAGCGGGAGCGCGGACGTGGTGGTGTGTGATGGCTTCATTGGAAACGTCGCGCTGAAAATTTCCGAGGGAGTGGCGGATACGATCAAGAAGTTGTTGATCAAGGAGATCTCGGGGTCCTTCTTGGGCCGCTTGGCCTACCCGCTCATTGCCAAGCCGCTGCTGAACCTCAAGAAGAAAATTGATTACGCGGAATTCGGCGGCGCGCCGCTCCTGGGCGTCAATGGCATTACCATGATCTGCCATGGCCGTTCGTCCGCCAAGGCGATCAAGAATGCGATCAGACGGGCAAAGGGATTGGCAGAAAGTCGTGTCGATGAGTTGATCCAACGCGATATTGAAGAGAGTGTTTCACAAGCCAAGCCGACTGAGGATACACCGTCATGAGAGCCCGCATCTCAGGGACAGGGTCGTATGTACCGACTAAGGTACTGACTAATGCCGATCTCGAACAGATGGTCGCGACCTCGGACGAGTGGATTGTCGACCGGACCGGAATTCGCGAACGGCATGTTGCCGGCCCCGGGGAAGCCTGTTCTGATCTGGCGATCAAGGCAGCAGAGCAAGCGTTAAAGGCTGCGGGGGTGAGTGCGGTCGATCTCGACCTTATTCTGTTGGCCACCTGCACCGGCGACTATCCGATTCCTGCCACCGCTTGTTTGATTCAACATCGATTGGGGGCGACGCGCGCAGCAGCCTGTGACCTGTCAGCCGCCTGTTGCGGGTTCGTCTATGCGTTATCGGTGGCGGATGCGTATGTGAAAACCGGCATGCGCCATGTGTTGATCGTCGGGTCGGAAGTGATGTCGGCCATTCTCGACTGGACCGATCGCAATACCTGTATTCTATTTGGTGATGGGGCCGGAGCAGCAGTCATCAGCGCCAGTGAGAACGACCGTGGCATCCTGTCTACGCATCTTCGTTCCGACGGCGCGCTCTGCGACTTGATTGCGGTGCCAGGAGGGGGATCACGTCTACCACCTTCCGAAAAGGTTGTGGCGGAACGGATGCAATATATCAAGATGAAGGGGAACGAGACGTTCAAGGTAGCGGTTCGGACTTTGGAAGAAGTCGCGCGGGAAACGTTGGCGGCCAATCATCTTCGCGTTGAGGATCTCGACCTGTATGTGCCACATCAAGCGAATGTGCGCATTCTCAGGGCGGTGGCTGAACGTCTTGGGCTCCCGTCAGAGAAAGTGATGCTCAATCTCGATCGATATGGAAATACGTCAGCGGCCTCGATTCCCATTGCCTTGGATGAAGCGGTGCAGCAGGGGCGGATCAAAGAAGGAAGTCTTGTCATGCTAGGTGCGTTTGGTGCGGGGCTTACGTGGGCATCCGCGCTTATCAGGTGGTAGCGGACGAAGCGATCAGCTGTCAGCTCCAGAATCGGAAATTCTTGCTGAGGGCTGAGGGCTGAGGGCTGACCGCTGACGGCTTTCCAGAACTTTTTCCCGTTGACATTCAAGGGAAATTCGACGATATCTAACCCCCTGGGACAGCCGGGTGGGTCTATTCCGGCTGAAGCACCACGACTTATGAGCGTAACTGGCAGCCTCGTATAACCACCTCAGTAGTATGACAACTCTCCAGCCGACACAGTCACGTGGAATTGGATTGATCTTCCCAGGTCAGGGATCTCAGTCAGTTGGGATGGGGAAAGCGCTGGCTGAGGCTTACCCGGGTATCAGGAGTGTGTACGATGAGGCCTCGTTGGTATTGGGATATGACATTGCTGCCCTGTGTTTTGAGGGACCAGTGGAACGATTGAACCTCACGGAATATACTCAGCCTGCCTTGTTGGTGAGTAGTATCGCCGCGCTCCATGCGTTCAAGCCATTGGGCATCACGTCGCTCGCAGTGGCCGGTCATAGCTTGGGTGAATACTCGGCTCTTGTTGCCGCCGGGGGAATGACTTATCCTGAGGCGGTGGCGATCGTACAGAAGCGGGGTCGTTATATGGCCGAAGCGGTATTGCCAGGAACCGGACTTGTCACCGCGCTGCTTGGCCTCACGGCGGACGTGGTGAGAGAGGTATGTCGTGACGCGTCATCTGTGGGAGTTGTGGCTCCGGCCAATTTCAATTCGCCCGGCCAGATCGTCATTGCCGGGGAAAAGGCTGCCGTGGAGCGGGCTATTGAGCTGGCAAAGGCCAAGGGCTGCAAGAAGGCGATCATACTTCCCGTCAGTGTGCCGGTGCATACGCCGCTGATGCAGAAAGCGGCCGATCGACTCGCTGGAGATTTGGCGGCGATCACCTGGTCTGATCTCAAGGTGCCGTTGATTACCAATGCCGAAGCCAGAGCCCTTACGAAGGCGGGTGACATTCAAGCCTCGCTGATACGACAACTTCCCTCGTCGGTGCTCTGGGAAGATTCGGTGAAGGCCATGGCTGCGATGGGTGTGACGACCTTTGTCGAAGTTGGGCCTGGGACAGTGTTGAGCGGCTTGATCAAACGGATTCTTCCGGATGCAGTGACCATGAATGTCTATGATCCTAAGTCGCTCGAGGCGACCCGCGCTGCGTTGAGCGCGTAACAGGCTATAGGTAAGCCATTGTGGGACAGCAGACCTACGATGGCCAATACGTTTTGAACGAGGGGGAAACACACTCGCAGGATGCTCAAAAAGGCTGTCCAGTAAGGCCGCAGTGAGCGAAGAGGCGAGGCCTACGCTTCGGTACGTTGAGCCTCTGAGCGATGCGAGAACGAAGCTGGCGGACTTTTTCAGCATCCTGGTGAAGGTATGTGAGGAGCAAGCGGATGTCACTTCAAGGTAAAGTAGCGATTGTGACAGGGGCGGCGCAAGGAATCGGCCGGGCGATCGCAGAAGCATTGGCGCAAGCCGGGGCTGATATTGTGGTCGCCGATCTTGATCCAAGCCGGTCGAAAGACACGGTTGCAGGAGTGGAGCAGTTGGGGCGCAAGGCGCTGAACATCAAAGTCAACGTGGCGGACGCCACCGAGACTAAAGCCATGGTCGATCAGGTGATCAAGGCGTGGGGGAAGGTCGACATTCTGGTGAACAATGCCGGGATTACCCGCGACGGGCTGTTGTTGCGGATGAAGGAAGAAGATTGGAACCTCGTGCTGCAAGTCAATTTGACCGGGACGTTCAATTGCATCAAGGCGGCCTTGCTCCCGATGACCAAGCAGCGGTATGGTCGTATCGTCAACATTGCCTCGATCGTCGGCGTGATGGGTAATGTGGGCCAGGCCAATTACGCGGCATCGAAGGCGGCGGTGATTGGACTCACCAAGACGGTGGCGCGGGAATATGCGAGCCGGGCCGTGACTGTGAACGCGGTGGCTCCAGGATTCATCGACACCGCCATGACGCAGGGATTGTCGACGGAGGTGAAAGACACACTCCAAAAGCAAATTCCGTTGGGACGATTGGGTACGCCGGCCGATATTGCCGCGGCAGTGCGCTTTCTTGTGTCGGACGAGGCAGCCTATATCACCGGACACGTGTTGCATGTGAACGGTGGGATGTTGATGCCCTGACGACTCTGTGGACAGAGTATTGTAAGATGCTGCGACGACAGATTTGCAGCAAGAAGGAGGATCTAAGATGGGGAAGGAGGCAGGGAAATCAATGGGTACTGTAGATGAACGGGTGAAAAAAATTATTGGAGAGCAGCTCGGAGTCGAAGAGGACGAGGTCACGCCCGAAGCCAGTTTCGTGGAAGACCTTGGCGCTGACTCGCTCGATACTGTTGAGCTGGTGATGGCTCTCGAAGAAGAATTTGGCATCGAGATTCCAGACGAGGACGCAGAAAAGATTCTGACGGTCGGGAAAGCGTTGGACTACATTAAGGAAAAGGCCTAGCGGTTATTAGGACGCGATGAGTACTCGTTCGACCAGACGGATAGTGGTGACCGGTCTGGGGGTGATCACACCTCTGGGGACGGGTGTCGAAAAAACGTGGAAGGCCATCTGTGCCGGTGAATCCGGGATCGGTCGAATCACGAAATTCGACCCTGCCGCCTACGAAGCCCAAATCGCCGGTGAAGTGAAAGACTTCGATCCGGCCCAATTCATCGAGAAAAAAGACATCAAAAAGATGGACACGTTCATCCATTACGCCGTGGGCGCTGCCCAGCTGGCAGTGGATGATGCGGGGTTCACCGTGGCGCCGGAAGAGGCGATGCGAGTCGGTGTGTACATCGGGTCGGGTATCGGTGGGCTTGGCTCGATCGAGCACTACCATAAGATTCTGCAGGAAAAAGGCCCCGGGCGCGTCTCGCCATTTTTCATTCCGATGACCATCATCAACCTGGCCTCGGGGCAGGTGGCGATCAGACTGGGCGCCAAAGGGCCGAACTCCTGCGCGGTGACGGCTTGTGCAACGGGCAACCACTGTATCGGTGACGCCTATCGATTGATTCAGGCTGGCGATGCTGATGTCATGATTGCGGGCGGGGCGGAAGCAGCCATTACCCCGTTGGGGGTTGCAGGATTTGCCGCGTCGAAAGCCTTGTCGTTTCGTAACGACGAGCCGACGAAAGCGAGTCGGCCGTTCGATAAAGACCGCGACGGGTTCGTGCTCGGCGAAGGCGCCGGAGTGGTCGTCTTGGAAGAATTGGACCATGCACGTCGGCGCGGGGTTCGGATCTATGCCGAACTCATCGGCTATGGGATGAACAGCGATGCATACCATATCACGGCCCCGTCAGAAGAAGGAGAGGGCGCAGTCCGGTGTATGGAGCTGGCGCTCAAGGACGCCGGCATCGGCAAGGGCCAGGTCGGCTACATCAACGCGCATGGCACGTCGACGATGGCGGACGCGATTGAGACCAAGGCTATCAAGCAGGTGTTCGGGGACCACGCCTCCCGCATTCCGGTGAGTTCGACCAAGTCAATGACCGGCCACTTACTCGGAGCAGCTGGTGGGATTGAAGCGGTGTTTAGCGTACTGGCGCTTCACCACGGGATACTTCCCCCGACGATCAACTTGGATCATCCAGATCCTGCCTGCGATTTGGACTATATTCCGCACAGGGCGAGGCCGGCCGCAGTGACAGTCGCACTGTCAAATTCATTTGGATTCGGTGGAGTCAATGCCTGCCTGCTCTTTAGAAAACCCGAGGCTTAACCCGCATTTTCATGAACGCTTCTGCTGTTAACGCCGATCCACTGCTCTTGCGCGTGAAGCGTCGTTCGTGAACCGTGAAGCGCAGGACGGAAAGAGTGTGTCTATACCATCGCTTTCGAGATACGAGATACGTTTCACGAGGAACGCGCGTTCGGGCTCGCCACTATGACTTCGGCTTCCTCCGTCGACTTGCTCCAATCCTCGCTGGGCTATCGGTTTCATACGCCGACCCTGCTCGATGAAGCCTTGACTCACTCCTCTCTCGTCAACGAGCAGAAAGCGGTTTCGCCTCAACATAACGAACGGCTCGAATTTCTTGGCGATGCCGTGTTGTCGCTTGTGATGAGTGAGTATCTGGCCTCCGCGTTACCGCAGTCTTCAGAGGGGACCCTCTCGAAGCTGAAAGCACAATTGGTGAGTGAGGCATCGTTAGCGCAGGTTGCTCGTCGGCTCGGACTGGGAGAGCATCTCAAGCTCGGGCGTGGAGAGGAACGTTCGAAGGGGCGTGAGAAAGATTCCCTACTGGCCGATGCCTTGGAGGCTGTGCTGGCGGCTGTTCATCTTGATGGAGGCTTCGACGCGAGTCGTACGGTGACGTGCCGTATTTTCTCAGAGGAGCTTGCGAATATCGCGACCCAGCAGGAACTGCCTGGAGCAGGCGACTACAAGACTCAGTTTCAGGAATGGTGTCAAAAACGGCATGAGATGTTGCCTCGCTATGAAACTGTTCGAGAAACAGGGCCCGACCATCAGAAGATATTTGAAGTGGAACTGTCTATTCAGGGGACAATTATGGGTCTAGGGTCTGGGCGAAGCAAAAAGGAAGCAGAGCAGCAAGCAGCGAAGCAGGCGCTCCGACAGCGAGGAACCTGATCTCGCAGGATGCTGAAAAAGACCACCAGCGGCGTTCTCGCATCGCTCAGAGGCTCAGAAGTACTGGAGGATATGTTCCGTTCGCCAAGATCCATTTTGCAGGCGAACGGCCTCACAAAGTGCGGTTGGTGCCTCCTCGCCTCTTCGCTCGCTGCGGCCTTGCTGGCTGGTCTTTTTGAGCATCCTGAGGGCTATGATGTTGAGACTATACTGTAAGATTCCAGCGTATATTGTGTGCAAACTAATTGTTTCCGCAGCCTAACTAGGCGGCAGGAAAGAATGACTTAACAACGGGTGCAGTCATTAATTCAGGGAGGGTGATGATGCAGAGACGAATGATCGTGAAAATGGCGGCGATGATACTCGTGATCGGTGGGAGTTTATTGCTGGGTATGGGTGCCCTTTCCGCGGCTGACAAGGCCCAGACGGGGAAAGGGGAAGGAGGAGCGAAAGGCCCCAAAGCCACGATCAAAACGAAGTTTGGCGATATGGAGATCGTCTTTTTCCCTGAGAAAGCTCCCAAGCACGTGGAGAACTTTCTTGCGTTGGCAAAATCAGGTTTCTATAACGGCACGATCTTTCATCGAGTGATTCCTGGGTTCATGATTCAGGGTGGTGACCCCAACACCAAAGACTTGAATAAACCGGAAACGTACGGTCAGGGGGGGCCAAGTCAGAAGCTCAAGGCCGAGTTCAACGATATTCCCCACCGACGAGGGATTCTTTCCATGGCGCGTACAAACGATCCCAATAGTGCCGGTTCCCAGTTCTTCATTGTGGTCAAGGATTCGAATTTTCTCGATGGGCAATATACGGTCTTTGGCGAGGTGGTGAAGGGGATGGAGGTTGCGGATAAAATTGTCAGCTTGCCGAAAAATAGCCGTGATCTTCCGAATGAACGGGCAGAGGTGACGATCGTGGTGGTCGAGTAACCCGTGCAAGGCTGGTGGAATCTGATGCGTGACACGGTTGTCATGCGAAACGTCGTACTGTGCGGAGTATTGCTGGGGATCGGTCTTTTCACTGGTTGTGGAGGGCAGGCCGATGTGAAACCGGCAGCTCCTAAAATAGACCCTGGCCCGAAAGCCATAATCAAAACGAAGTTTGGAGATATCCATATCAAGCTCTATCCGGATATGGCTCCGAAGCATGTTGAAAATTTTATCAAATTGGCCAAATCCGGTTTTTACGATGGAACGATCTTCCACCGTGTGATCCCGGGATTTATGATCCAGGGGGGCGATCCTAACACGAGGAACTCGCTGCGCAAGGACACCTATGGACAGGGTGGACCCAAGGACGAGAAGGGCAACCCAGTCTTGCTCAAGGCAGAGTTTAACGACACTCCGCACAAGCGTGGCATTGTGTCGATGGCGCGTGCGAACGAACCTAACACCGCGGGGTCACAGTTTTTCATTGTCGTCGAACCGTCGCATTTCCTCGACGGAAAGTACACGGCGTTTGGCGAGGTGACCAAAGGTCTTGGCATAGCCGATAAGATTGTGGCATTGCCGAGAAACGATCGTGATTTGCCGAACGATCGGGTCGAGGTGACGGTGACGATTGTTGAGTAGCAGTGCGGTCTCACGGATTTCCAGCACGGCACAGTTAGAATGTGCTCGCTTGATGTGTGTAGTTGGAGTCCATGTAACCGAGGTGCGTGTGGAGTGTGAAGGATACAGGAGAGCAGTCTATTTGAGGTGTTCGATAAACGTGCGGAGGCGGGCTCGTTCAGACGGGAAAAAGAGGATGAAGCTCAGGCCGAATGCGTTGCCGGAGACCCATCGTACTGAGGCTCGCTCGACGTTCACCGGTGGCGATTGGTCAGGAAGAAAAATGATGATCTGAACATCGAGTCCTTCCGCCATATTGATGTCGGACTCGGCTCGACAGCCCGATGTCGAGATGTTTGTGATCGTGCCCTCGCCTTCGATCTCGCCGGAAGCAAATCTCACGATGCAGCGTAAATCTACGCGGCGTGCTTTTCTGATTTGTCGTTCGTCTCCTGTGCTCATGGTTTCTCGTCCATCATCTCCGAGAATGGTTGCCTGTCAGTGGTGGTGACAGCCTGGCCCATGGGTATGGGGCTCAGGTGCCGGGGGTGGCATGAACTGCTGACCTGGCAAGATGATATGGCCAGGTTCACGTTGTTTAGCCAGGTGTTCTGCAATGTCAGGATGGTAGGCCCGTACATAGCCGATGAGCCCACCGAGGAACCGTTGCGACTGAAAGTCCGTACCGGAAAAGCGTGAGACGAAGGCGATGGCACGGTCCAGTATTTCCGGAGCAGATGACATGTCGGCGATGTCCTGAGGATTCTGCTTCTTGAACGTGTCGTATTCCTTCTTCAAGTGTTCTGCGAAGACCGGCATCGGGCCGGCCGGCACGTGTAGGGGACTGAGTGTTCGCCGTAAGGCTTGCAGTGCTGCCACAATCTCCGCATCTTGCCCGTCACGACGGCTGTGGAAGTATCCGAAAATTACCACTTCAACGAGATTGAAGAGGGCCACAGCCTTCTTGCTCCCCAACTCCTCCAGTTCACGATAGAAATCCCGGCGTATCGGCATGAACTGCACGGCCAGCCGCTTTTGCTGATAGTCGCTCCCGGATTCGAGATAGACGCAGTCAGTCGGGCATGAGACCCGCACGATTCGATGTTCGCCGCAGCAGTGGCTGCAGATCGGCCCTGCTAAAGCCGGGCAAGGCCGCTTGCCTTTTCGTTGTGTGCAATAGGCGCACTGGCTCATTTGTTCACGGGCCCTTCTACTGCCGGTTTCGGTGGAGGCGGGATAAAGCCATAGTCTGCCAGCGTCCGTTTTTCTTTCTTGGACTTCCCGTCACTGGGGGTTTCGAGCCCGTTCATCTCGGCCGCATGAGCCAATTCATATGGCACAAGGATGAGGTTATTCGCGCGGTCGATACTCAGATCTCCCGGCGAGGGCAAGAATTCAGCGATGACTTGAAATCGCTTATCCCAGCTCATGCGCCAGACTTTTCCTGTTGTGAAGTCGGATACATACATGTTCCCCCAACGGTCGAAGTCTACTCCGCGGAGATTCTGAAAGCGGTTGGAGAAGAATCCATTGGAGACAATCTCCGTCACCACGCCCTCCGGAGAAATTTCTGAAATCTTGCCCTTCTCCCAACTGACGGCGATGATGTGCCCGGATTTAGGATGAATGGCGAGACCAGAGGGGCCCGCGAGGGCGCGGTCTGTGATGAGCACCGAAACCGTCTGTGTGGTCAGGTCGACGCGGTAAATGGTGTTCGCTTTCTGGTCGGAACAATAGAGGTGGCCTTTGCCATCGAAGGTGACGTCGCTCAACGAGGTGTGTAACGGATCTGGTTGAGAAGTCGCAGGCGGTCGGATGGTGAGCGCCATGACCGGTTTGCCGGTAGCCGTGTCGAAGCCACGTAGGGTATTGAGATCGGCCACGTAGAGTACGTGTTCAACTAAGGCCATGCCTTTGGGGGCATGCAAGGTAATGTCGTCCTTTCCCCCTTGAATGAATTTCAGATTCAGGAGTTTGCCGTTGTGATCGAGCTTGGTGATGAATCCGTTGTTGTCGGCAGTCTCCGCCTCGCCGTTCACGCTCGAAATGAAATAGCTCTTCTCGACGGGATCATTGACGAAGCTATAGGGGGATTGCAGTTCCGTCACGGTGATCTGAGCATTGAGAGGGCCGGCGATGACAAGAGGGATCATCCAGATAAGCCACGCCGTTGGATGTGAGATGGCGCGTGTCAGAAGGGATATCACGGAGGAGGTTCTGCTCCCAAGCTAAATGGCTGTTGATTCCGGGTGATCAAAACATCGTAGCTGCCAGGCGAACAGCCTGTCAAGAAAAGGGCGGAAGACGTGAAACGTGAGGGGGAAGGCGTAAGCATATCAGCGATCGATCGTGCGATTTTCCCATCTCTCGTTTCACGCCGGGGAAGTCGTTGACTTGCTCAAAAATGCCCTGCTATGGTGCCATAATTTTTGAGCAGTCTCTCAAAGGAGGAGGAATCCGTGGCAGCACGATTGATCGACGGCAAAGCCTTGGCATTACAAGTGCGCGAACGATTGGCAGCTGAATCTGCAGCCGTGCTGGCGAAGACCGGTATGAAACCGGGCCTCGCCACAATTTTGGTGGGCGACGATCCTGCCTCGCATCTATATGTGAAAAGCAAACAGAAAGCTTGTGATGCTGCGGGGATCTATATCGATGACCACAAATTGCCGGCGAGCACCACGCAGGCAGAGTTGTTGGCCTTGATCGAAAAGGAAAATGTTGACCCCAGAATCCATGGCATATTGGTTCAATTGCCGCTTCCGAAGCATATCGACAGTAAAGTCGTGCTCGAAGCGGTATCGCCCAACAAGGATGCAGACGGGTTCCACCCATACAATTTTGGCCGGCTTGTCGAGGGGCATCCGGTATTTGAAGCCTGCACGCCAAAGGGTGTCATTAAGATGATCGAATCCACCGGCGTGAGTATTGAAGGAAAGCGCGCTGTCGTTCTGGGGCGGAGCAACATCGTCGGCAAGCCGTTGGCGCTTATGCTGCTTCAGCGGCACGCCACCGTGACGATTTGTCACTCCAAGACGAAGGATTTGCCGGCGGTCTGTCGTGAAGCCGAGTTGTTGCTCGTTGCAATCGGAAAGGCCAAGTTTGTCACAGCCGACATGGTACGCGAGGGGGCCATCGTCATCGACGTGGGCACAAACAAAACTCCTGAGGGCAAATTGTGCGGCGATGTCGATTTTGAACCGGTCAGTCAGAAAGCAGGCTGGATCAGTCCTGTGCCGGGCGGCGTCGGTCCCATGACGATTGCGATGTTGCTGGACAACACCGTGGAGTCTGCGAAGAGAGCAGCGGGGATGATGTGAGGTGGCTGGGTGCTCCTGTGCTCGCGCAACGCGCGGCTTCAGAAAGCCCTCGTTGGACGCGCGCACGATGGAGCGACCCAGCCACCTCACAGCGTGAAAGTGAAGGGGTTAGGAAAAAATGAGTCGAGAGCCGCGGCGATTACGAGAGGTGCTCGATCAGGGACAGTTTGCTGTCACCATTGAGTACAATCCTCCCAAAGGCACCAATATTTCGGGCGTATTAGAGAATGCCAAACAATTGGTGGGGCGTGTCCATGGCGTCAATGTCACGGATAACACGGCTGCCGTGGTGCGAGCCGGATCTCTTTCCGTGTGCCGACTTCTCTACGAATTGGGCCATGATCCGGTCATGCAGATGACCTGCCGCGATCGGAATCGGATCGGGATACAGTCGGACCTCATGGGCGCGTCCATGCTCGGCCTACGGAATATTCTCTGCCTCACCGGGGACTATCCGACCGTTGGAGATCATAAAGAAGCGAAGCCGGTTTACGACCTGGATTCCGTTCAAGTCATGCAGCTCGTGCAGGGGCTCAACAACGGGAAGGATATGGCTGGCAACAAGCTGGATGGCTCGACGGCGTTTATGATCGGCGCTGCTGTGACGCCAGAGGCCGATCCACTCGGTCCCATGCTCGCCAAGTTTGAAGTCAAGGTGAAGGCCGGCGCTCAGTTTTTTCAGACTCAGGCGATCTACCATCCGGAGCAATTCGCGTCCTTCATGAAAGCGGTTCGCCCATTCAAGGCCAAGGTGCTGGCGGGCATTCTCGTTCTTCGGAATGCCAAGATGGCGGAGTTCATGAATGCAAATATCCCCGGCGTGTCGGTTCCCCAGGAGATGATCGATGAACTGAGGGCGGCCGGCCCAGAGCGTGCGGAAGATGTGGGCGTGGACATCGCGGTGCGAACGATCAAAGCCGTGAGGTCTCATTGCGATGGGGTCCATATTATGGCGATCAAGGCGACACATCGGCTGGCCGAGATCATCACCAAAGCGGAAGTGGGATGATGACGGTCCTCGAGTTTCAACGCCACAAGCGCGACAAGAAGAAGCTCACTGTCGTCACAGCCTATGATGCGCTGTTTACACGCATCGTTGAACAGGCCGGCATTCAGGCGATCTTAGTCGGCGATTCGCTCGGCGTCGTCGTGCAGGGGAAAGCCAATACGCTTTCGGTGACGATGGACGACATGCTCTACCACACCAAGCTGGTGGCTGGGGCTGCGCAACAGGCACTCGTGATCGGCGATATGCCGTTCATGTCGTATCAAGCCAGCCTGGAAGACGCGCTCCGAAATGCCGGACGGTTTCTACAGGCCGGGGCACAGGCCATCAAGCTGGAAGGCGGAGCAGTGATGGCTGATCGGGTGGCTGCGATGACCAGTCTCGGTATTCCGGTGATGGGACATCTCGGCATGACGCCTCAATCCGTTCACCAATTTGGCGGCTACAAAGTGCAGGGGAAAGAATCGGATCATGCGCAGACCTTGCTGAATGATGCCAAGGCCCTCGAAGCCGCCGGCGCGTTTGCGATTGTGCTCGAGGCGATTCCCACCGAGTTGGCTAAAACCATCACGGAACAAGTGGCCATTCCCACTATCGGGATTGGAGCCGGTCCGCACTGTGATGGCCAAGTTTTGGTTCTGTATGACCTCCTCGGACTCTTCGACGACTTCGTGCCGAAGTTCGTCAAGCCCTATGCCCGTCTCAAGGTTGATGTACTCCAAGCCCTTCGCCGTTACAAGGAAGAAGTGGAGGACGGTAGGTTCCCGAGCGAAGCAGAGAGCTATCATTGACCGTTGACGAACTTGACAGGCCAGCCGGTTCGGCCTCATGCCGCCCATCCTGGCTCTCCCTTAATTCACGGGCTTCTCCCTCGTGCGTAGCCGAGCGTTGGGCAGATTTGCCGAGGTTTGGTACACTTCGTGTCGGGCTGATCAGATAATCGAGGTGATGCGTAATGGAGTGGATTGAGTGGTTGCTCAGCAGCGAATTCCGAAAATTTCTCCTCGACCACGATCTGTTTTTTCCGTTGTTGTTTCTCGGAAGATTGATCGGGATTACGGCGATCGAGCTTTTGCGGCCGGCAAGAGCGGTGTCCTATCGCAAGGTAATTCTGTACGATCTGACGGTCTTCGTCGTCTTTCAGTTTGTCATTTTTCCATCGGCGGAATACATCGATCGGTATATTGCCATCCGCCCCCAGCTGCCGGACACGATTCTGGCCATGCCGTTCCCAGTCCGCGTGTTGTGCTATTTCGTGATCGCAGACTTCGGCCATTATTGGATCCATCGCCTCATGCATACGACGCATGTCTGGCGGATTCATAAATGGCATCATGCCCCGACCTATATGTATTGGCTTGCGGGAACGCGTACCACGGTGCCTCAACAGGTTCTGGTGAACCTGCCGTATATCTTCGCCTGGTCGTTCCTCGCTGGGGGGCCCTGGTGGATGGGGTTGATGATCGGTGTGTTCAATTCTTTCCAAAACGACTGGATGCATGTCAACGTGACATGGCGATCGAATTGGCTGGAGTGGTTCATCGTGACACCGCGGTATCACCATATCCATCATAGCGACAACCCCGCACACTATAAGGCGAATCTTGCGGCGTTGTTTACCATCTGGGACCGATTGTTCGGGACGTATGTCAACCCGGACGACGTGAAGGAGCCGCTATCGTTCGGGATCGGCGAGAAGGTCCCACTTGTTCGTCTGGCGTTGGGTGTCTGAGGGCTGCCGGCGCGGCGAAGTCCTACGCCGGTTCCTGCTCATGTAGGCCAATGAGTGGTGTGCGAAAGTCTGAATCGACTAGGTGCTGCCGAAAATCTTGTGTGAGTCTGGGCACGTCGATCCCCATGTAGAGTGTCGGGATCTTTTGCAATCGAACGATGCCGTTGGTGACTAGATTCCCCGCGGCCCGGTGGTGACCGGTGAATCGTTTGAGATTGGCGGCGGCGAACTGGATGAGGGCTTGGAAGAAGTTCCCCTGTTCAGTGTGGTGGCCAACGGCATGCCAAAGTCCTTCGAATATTTCGTGGCATTCCCACCAGTAGGCGTAGTTGTAGAGGTCGATCCCATACAGATATTCCTCCGAGGTCTGCCATTGGGCCGTAGAGAATGCCATTGGTTTCGGCTCTGGTTGACCGTAGGAATGGCCGAGGGGATTGCGCCGCGGGTGAGGATTATTCCCCGGAAGGAATCGATAGGATGGAAACGGCCTCGTTGAGTAACGAGGCCAAGTCGGATCAGGAGGATGAGGTTCAATCACCTTGACGCTCGTTGGATGCCCGTGACCTGGAAGACCTGGCGATCGTGCAGCCGCACCGCAGTCAGTTCTTTTCCCCATACGCAGCCACTGTCGATGGCCAAGAGGTTGGGCTCGATGTGCAATCCCAACGCAGCCCAATGTCCACAGATGATTGTGGCGTCGGTCTGTTTTCGATTGTGAATTCGGAACCAAGGGAAATAGCCAGCGGGCGCCTGATCCGGAGGGCCGGAGAACCCGGACATCTCACCGGTGGGGGTGCAGGTGCGTAGCCTGGTGAACACTCGCGCAATACTCACCAGCCTCTCCGAGCCTGTGAGCGATGGATCCCATTGTGGAGACGGTCCATGAAACAGGCTCTGGAGGAACAGACGATAGTTCGGGCCTGCCAGCACGGTCTCGACTTCACGCGCCAAGCCGATGGCCTCATCGATGGTCCATTGCGGGAGGAGTCCCGCGTGAACCATCAGGAACGATCCCTCGCGATGATGGAGCGGTTGGCGGCGGAGCCAGGCGATCAGTTCATCGCGATCGTTGGCGTCCAAGATGTTGTGAATCGTATCCTTGTGCCGTAGCGCGGCGATGTGTTCGGCGACTGCGAGCAAGAAGAGATCGTGGTTGCCGAGTACAATCTGGGCGGCATCGCCGAGCCCACGCACGAGTCGGAGGAGGGCGAGAGAGTCGGGGCCTCGATTGACGAGGTCGCCGGCTAGCCACAATCGATCCGTCCGGGGATCGAACGAAATCCGATCGAGGAGCCGTCTGAATGGATCGAGGCAACCTTGAATGTCGCCGATTGCGTAAATAGCCATGAATGGAGGGTTCCCGTAACGGGCTGAGCCTACCCTGCATGCCGCAGGAAAACAAGGCGAGGATTGTCGCGCGAGGCTAAGGAATATTGTGCGTTCTTGGCCTATTCCGTCTTGGGCTCAAAGGGGACTGTAAACTGAAAGACACTGCCACGGCCCGGCGCACTGTCAACGCTGATGGACCCTCCCATGAGTTCAACAAGCTGTTGGCAGATTGCGAGCCCTAACCCCGCCCCTCCGTACGTTTTCGTGGTCGATCCATCCGCTTGTACAAAGGGTTGGAAAATACGCGCACAGGCTTCCTTTGCGATGCCGATCCCCGTGTCGGAGACGGAGAAGCGCACGCTGACAGCATGGGCGGTCTTTCCCGTGACGTGGCGTAACGTGCCTGGAAGGTCCGAGCCGATTGGGTTCTGCTTGTCCTGTTTCTCCTCTATGTCTGCGCGGACCACGATCTCGCCGCGCTCGGTAAATTTGATGGCGTTCGTGACCAGATTGCTCAGGATCTGGCGGACTCGACCGGAGTCTCCGTGCAGCCATGCCGGCACCTGCGTCTGGACCAGGCTGGAGAGGCTCAATCCCTTGCCGCCCGCACGTTCTTGAAATAGGCCGACGACGTCTTCGAGCAGCCGATTCACGTCGAAGTCGATCTCCTCCAGCTGCAGGGTGCCTGAGTCGAACTTCGAAAAATCAAGAATGTCGTTGATGATCAAGAGCAACGCTTCGCCCGACGTGCGAATGGTGTCCCCATAGTCACGTTGTTCAGGCGTCAGGGATGTGTCGAGCAGTAGTTCGGTCATGCCGAGGATCCCATTCATGGGCGTTCTGATTTCGTGACTCACTGTGGCAAGAAATTCCGACTTGAGGCGTGTCCCTTCGAGCGCCGCATCGCGAGCCTGAGCCAAGATTGCTCGACTGGCCTGCAACTCCTGCAAGACTCGAGACGACCGTACAATGTATCGGACGCGATGCGTGAGCAACAGTCCGTTCAGCGGTTTGGTTAGAAAGTCGGTGGCACCGGCATCGTAGGCCTGTGTGATGGAGCCATAATCGTCCAGACCGGTCATGATGAGAATAGGTGTGTGCTCTCCCTCAGGAATTTTTCGCAGCGCCGCACAGGCCGCAAACCCGTCCATTTCCGGCATCATGATATCGAGCAGGACGACGTCCGGATGGAGATGCTGAAACGCCGCCAGTGCCTCTCGCCCATTCTCGGCTTCTTCGACGCTCCATCCAGCGCTCTCCAGCGCGGCGCGAGCCATGAGTCTGTTCACGGCATCATCGTCCACAATCAAGGCAAGTGGGGCGTGCTGTTGATCAGGCGTCATGGGCTGTTTCCTTATTGAGTGTGGCTTGAAAGATGGAGCAGACGGCTTCAAAATCCCGTTCCAAGTGCCGGAAGTGGTCTGAGGCTCCCTCAATCCGATGACTGCGACCCAGGGCCTCCAGTTCCTTACAGTGGGCCGCCACGGTCATGGCGCCCAGCGTGGCGCTGCTGGACTTGAGGCGGTGTGCGACAGTGTGAAGTGTCGCCGGATCGTTCGATGCGACTGCCTGGCGCAATTGGTCGACGAGTTTCCGGGAGTCCTCCACGTATCTGGCCAGCAATTTTCCGAGCGGGTCGGGATGTCCCGGTCGCTTTAGCATCCGGATAGGAGTCCAGGCACTGTAATCGACCACGCTGCGAGACTCTATGTGTTCCGCTGGAGTTGTCGGCGCTGAAGACTCAGGCACGACTGTACGTGGGGTGTTTGTCTTGTCTCTGTGTAACAATGAATGGTCTGCCTGACTGAGCCAACGACTCAACATCTCCCTCATCTGATCTTGGGTGAACGGTTTAGAGAGATAGTCATCCATCCCGGCCGCCAGGCACCGGTCCCGGTCGCCGTCCATGGCGTTGGCCGTCAGGGCAATAATCGGGGTGTGCGCCACCTGTGTCTGACGCTCCCGTTCACGAATGCGGGCTGTCGCCGTGAACCCATCCATGATGGGCATCTGGCAGTCCATAAAGATGAGGTCATAGGCGCTGGTAGCGGAGACCTCGAGGGCCTGACGGCCGTCTTCGGCGCTGTCCACATGGCAGCCGAGTAATTCGAGTAGCCCGATCGCGACTTCACGGTTGACCGGATTATCTTCGACCAGGAGCACCCGTCCACCTAGCGCCGCAGGCGTGAGGGCCTCCCCCTCTCCAATGGCCGGCGCCGCGACGTATCCCTGGCGATAGCTTCGCAAGCAGGTTCGCAACGTCGATTGGCGTACCGGTTTCTGGAGCCATGCGACGAAATTGAATGGTTCGGCTGACCGTTTGTGCGGCTGAGGTTCCCCGGAGCTGAGGGCCAAGAGATCGACGCGGTGGAGGGCAGGGTTAGCCCTAATGGCGTGCGCGAGCATGAGGCCGTCCATGTCGGGCATATGGAGGTCGAGAATGGCCAGGTCAATGGGGGTAGGGGTCTGCGCGGACTGCGTCAGTCGTTCCAGGGCTGCAGTGCCGCTGTCTGCGCTGATCACCTCGGCCCCCCAGGCGGTGAGATGCGCGTTCAGCACAAAGAGATTCGTCGGATTGTCATCCACGATCAGCACCCGCAGGCCGCGGAGGAACTGATCGTGGGCTGGCAGGTTCCCGTCCCGAGGTTTAGCACAGCCGAGCTGGATGGTGAACCAGAACGTAGAACCCTGTCCTGGCGTACTCGCGATTCCGACTTCCCCCCCCATGAGCTGCACGAGTTGTTTGACGATTGCTAGGCCGAGTCCTGTACCGCCGAACTGCCGGGTGGTGGACCCGTCGGCCTGCGAGAACGGGGTAAACAGTCCCGCCTGTGTCTGTGGGTCGATGCCGATGCCGGTATCGGTGACCGCACATTTCAATGTCAATGTTCGGGCATCTTGCGCCAGGAGATGGAGCCATACCGTGACCTCGCCTCGGCGTGTAAACTTCACGGCATTGCCCACCAGATTCAGGAGTACCTGACGGAGCCTGGCCGGATCGCCAATGGCTCGATCGGGAATCTCTGCTGGGAGAAAACAGGTCAAGTCCACCCCTTTTCTTTCAGATGGATCGGCGAATAGGTCGACCGCCTCTTCAATTGTCTCGCGGAGCTCGAATTCCACCTGCTCCAGCTCCAGCTTGCCAGCCTCGACTTTCGAAAAATCCAAAATACTGTTGATGATACTGAGTAAAGCGGTGCCGGACCGGTGCACACTGTCGGTCAAGTGCCGTTGTTTGTCGGTCAAGGTGGTATTGAGCAGCAGTTCAGCCATGCCGAGCACTCCGTTCATGGGTGTGCGGATCTCGTGACTCATATTGGCGAGAAACTGCGATTTGGCCACGCTGGCTGCTTCGGCCGCTTCCTTGGCCTTGCGGAGAGCCTCTTCCCCTTGCTTCCGTTCTGTAATATCTTCAGAAATCCCCAAGAGGTATTCAGGTTCTCCCTGCGCATTCAAGATGGGAATCTTGCGTGTGTGAAGGATCCGGGTGCCGCGATGAGCTGTGGCAATGGGTTCCTCTGGGATGTCTTGTAAGCATTGTGACTCGATGACGTCACGATCTTTCTGTATGAAGAAGGCGGCTTCGTCTTGAGGGAAAAAATCGTGATCCGATTTTCCGAGGACGAAATTGCGCGTGTATCCGGTCAGATCTTCGGCGGCTTTGTTCCATCGCACGAACCGGAGGTGTTCCGCGTCTTTGACGAACACCATGATGGGCAGATTTTCGATCACGGAATTGAGAAAATTCTTCGAGTGTTCAGTCTCAAGTTTAGCCCTGCGTCGATCGGCAGCTTCAAGAACGAGAGAAACAGTGCTGGCAACCGACGTCGCAAATTGCACTTCTTCCAGCTTCCATTGTCGAGGTGGGCCGATGTGTTCATGACAGATGACGCCCACCATTTTGCCTTCCGACCGGATGGGAATATCCAGCATCGAGGTGATTCCCAGCGGGGTTAAGTAACTGTCCGTGAATTCGGAGGTCCTGGAATCGGTCTGGGCCCGATCTGCAGCGAGGACATTCTCCGTTGCAAGTTCCGTAAAATATCGTGGAAAGCCTGCTGCGGGAAGCTCGATTCCGCTTGAGTGACGATCGGTCTGCTGTTCGTAAAGATCGGCGCAGCGAATGGCGGCTCGCGCGTCGGTAAAAAACCAGATGCTGGCTCGAGCCACCATGAGGCTTTGCGACGCAATCCGCGAAATGACTTGAAAGGCCTCGGCGCGCTGTCCCCGATAGATATCCGCGTTGGTTGCCAACTCGAGAAGCCCCGCTTGTACTCGACTGAGCAGGGTGGCATGCTCAGCTTGCAGTGCCTCAAGCAGTTTCTTGTCCGAGATATCTCGAAACATGAGGACGGCGCCGTCGATCGTGCCCTCGTGTGAAATCGGCGTGACGGCCAAGGAAATGGGAATCGATCCGCCAACTTTCCTGAAGAGGATGCTCTCCTCGGTTCGATAGGACATGCCCAATGTGAGTGGTGGAATCGATACACCGGTGATCAGGCATTCGCGGCTATCCGTTTCAGGCTTGGGAGAAAGCGGATGGTAAATCGGCCGGCCTTTCAGTTGAGCGAGAGGAGTATCGAAGAGGATTTCGGCCTGTGGGTTCATAATGAGAACTTTCCACTGCTCATCGACGACGCAGAGGCCGTCTCCGAGTGAGTGAAGAACCGCTTCGAGCTTGTTCCGTTCTTTCGAGAGTTCTGTCTCGCTGGAGCAACGGAGCTCTTCATACAGCCCTTGCATTTCCCGCGACGTCACATCGAGCGATTGTTCCAGCAGTGATCGGCCCTGGTCTCCTTCGCTGTAGCTCTGACTGATTCGTTCAAGCGCGGTCTGCCAGGTCCCCACGTCTGTCGGGCAGCAATCGGGATCAAGCATGAGGCGTTTGAGTTGTCGCTGCAAGAGTGGGTGCATTGTCGGTCTCAGGCGGCCTCAGAGATGGTGGTCAACGTCATCGTCTGATTATGCAGGTCGCATTGTCCGGTGGAGTACGGGGAAATTTCTCCGTAGGAGTAAAATCCGATCTGTTGGACACCTTTCGGCAAGACATCGAATGTCGCTTCGACTTCCTCTTCGGTGCGTTGGCCGAGAACCAGTCGGCGCCCGACGCAACTGATGGCGATGGAGAGTGTAGGGACAGAGTCTGTGCTGATTGGTGTGGCTAAAGTCGCCGCATCCGATGCACCTTGTATCAAGCGATCGAAATTCGCCCGCATGAATTGGGCATAGGCACCCTCCGGCATATCTCCCGCGAAGGTGAGGGATTGAGCCTCGTGGTCGATGCCCAGGATCGTACGAACCAAGCGTTTGGCATCGTCCTGTTTCTGGCGGATGGACAGAGGGAAATGCAGCGCGGTGCCTGGAAGTCCGCTTGCGAGTTCCCCAAGGTAGTCTTTGTAGAGCTGGAGCGCCGGCTTGTGATTGAGCTCATAGAGGACGTTCCCTTGTGAACGGGTGATGAGCCGCTCCGGTCCAAAGAGGTCCCATCCACCCTTGGACCCGTGGGTGAGGCGGATAGCAGTTCCATATAATCCGACCGCGGTCACATACCCTCCAGCGGGAAGGCCATCTTTGAGGACCCACGTCCGCTTGAATCGGTCGCCGTCTCCGGCGAGTCCCCCGCTTACCACAACGTGCGCTGGAAGGACGGTATTGAGTCCACGGATGAGCTCGCTCCCATTGACTCCCAATCCATCCGAAAGGACCAGCACCCCTCGTAGCTCTGGGGCCATGAGTTGGTGTGCAAGGGATTGTGCGGCTTCGAACGATTTCCCAGGATCTGTCACCGGTGCCGAGGCTGTGCGGACCGTTGTGTGGTCGAATTGGAGGAGGGCAACGACCAACGTGTCGTCTTGGATATGGGTCCCGAAAATTTCCCCGGAGCTGGAGCACCCAATGGCGGGGGCTCCTGGGTACGCAGCCAGGACCGATTGAATGGGAGCCGGTCCATCGAGCAAATGAGACGGTCCGAACATAATGACGAGTGTTCGGTCTGGACTCTTCGTCGTGATAGTCGGGATAGCTGTCCGATTGGTGTCCGAATAGGTGAAGGTTGCGACTTTCATGCTGCCTCCTTGGATGATGATTCAAGTTCGTTGCGGAAAATGAGACAGGCGTCTCGATGTGCGATCTCGATGAGAGCGATCAGGCCTTCGGCCTGCTCAACGTGAGCGGTCCGGCAGGACTCCTCCAATTGCTTGGCGAGGGTTGCCAGCCGATGGGCGCCAAGGGTGGCGCTCGAGGATTTGAGGCTGTGGGCCGTGGCTTGGATGGCGTCGGCGTCCCGTCCCTGCCAGGCCTGGCGCAGCTGGGTGACCTGAGCCTGCGAGCTGGTGAGGTACAGGCTGATGATCTTGTGGAGCACATTCGGTTGCCCCGGTTTCTGGATTGCGGCAATCGCGTCCCAGACGTCGCGATCGATCTGCGCCGTTGCTGCTGATGATGAACTCTTGTCCCTCTCACCGACCTCCGCTTGTCCGTCGGGTTGACGCTGGTCTTGAGGGAGACACCAGTGGGCGAGCATCTCTGACAGAGCCTGGTGCGAGAACGGCTTGGTGAGATAGTCGTCCATCCCGGCCGTCAAGCATCGTTCCCGGTCCCCCTCCATGGCGTTGGCGGTGAGGGCAATAATCGGCGTACGTGTGGCGTGCTGCTGCCGTTCCCGTTGGCGGATAGTGGCCGTGGCGGTGAAGCCATCCATGACGGGCATCTGGCAGTCCATGAGAATGACGCTGTAGGAGCCGATGGCGGAGCGGTCGCAGGCCTGGCGACCGTCTTCCACGCTGTCCACCTGGTAGCCGAGCAGTTCGAGTAACCCAGTTGCAACTTCACGGTTGATCGGATTGTCTTCGACCAAGAGCACAGGGGTCCCGTGCGCGTGGGGTGTGATGGGCGCTGGCTCTTCCCTGGATGGTGTGGCTATTGCTGTGGCTCCCTGTCGAAGTCGGGCTAAACAGTCGCGCAAGGTGGATTGGCGGGTCGGCTTCTGTAGCCACGCGACGAAGCCCAGCTGTTCAGTTGTCCCGCGATGGGCGTGGCTATCCACGGAACTGAGGGCCACGAGGTTGATGTGACGAAGGGCCGGATCGGACTTGATGGCCTGGGCGAGCATGAAGCCATCCATGTCGGGCATGTGAATATCGAGAATGGCCAGACCGAAGGGGCTGCGCTCGTTCGCCGCCTGCGTCAAGAGAACCAGTGCCGCGGCGCCGCTGTCGACGTCGATCGCCTCGGCTCCCCAGGAGGTGAGCTGGGAGTTCAGGATGAAGCGATTCGTGGCATTGTCGTCCACGACGAGCACCCGCAGGCCGTTCAGGAACCGATTGTGTGTGGGCAGGGGATTCTCCCGTGGCGCGGCACAGCTCAGTTGTACGGTGAACCAAAACGTGGAGCCCTGTCCCGGTGTGCTGGTGATGCCGATGTCTCCCCCCATGAGCTGCACGAGTTGTTTCACGATCGCCAGTCCTAGGCCGGTGCCGCCGAAGTGTCTCGTCGTCGATCCGTCAGCCTGGGTAAAGGCGGTGAACAGACGGGCTTGCGCCTCAGGGGCAATGCCGATCCCTGTGTCGGCGACCTCAAACTTCATCCTCAGGGTGTGTGCGTCCTGTGTTAGGAGGCAGACCGACATCTTCACCTCGCCGCGTGGGGTGAACTTCACGGCATTGCCCAACAGATTGAGCAGCACCTGGCGGAGGCGGACCGGATCGCCAATGGCATTGTCCGGGATGTCCTCAGGCAGAAAACACGTCAACTCCAGGCCTTTTTTCCCAGCCGGTTCGGCGAAGAGCTCGACGGCTTCTTCCACCGTGGTTCGGAGTCCGAACTCGAGACGCTCGAGCTCCAGCTTGCCGGCCTCGATCTTCGAGAAATCGAGAATATCGTTGATGATGCCGAGCAAGGCGGTGCCGGAGCGATGCACACTGTCGGCCAGGTGCCGCTGTTTCTCGGTCAACGAGGTATTCAGCAAGAGTTCGGCCATGCCGAGGACTCCATTCATCGGGGTCCGGATCTCGTGGCTCATGTTGGCGAGGAATTGCGATTTCGCGATACTGGCCGCCTCAGCGGCTTCCTTCGCGACTTTCAGTGCAGTGACCGTTTGGGACAGTTCGGTCGTGCGCTCAATGACTGTGGCTTCGAGGGTCTCGTGATGGGTAGCCTCCTGCTCTCTGGCCGCGCGCAGTTTTTCCACCATGCGATTGAATGACCGGGAAAGATCCCCCACTTCATCGCTCGTGACAACCGTCAACTGTTGCGTCAAGTCGCCGTGAGCGACTTCATGCGTGGCGTCATGAAGCATACGAATTGGCGCTGTGATACGACGAGTCACCAGCACGGTCATTGCCATACCAAGAAGGGCGATAAGTGCCGCGGCGAAGATTGTGGAGATCCAAGCCTCGCGGATCGACTGCTCTAGGCGCTGTTTTCCCAATCCTAGGCGGACTGATCCGATGACCATTGGTTGGGTCGAGGGCGGAGAGGGGTCCACGAAGAGACCACTGGGCTCCTGGACCGGTTTCGTCGTCACCGGGGCATGGATTTCCAGAAAGGCATGACCCGTTGCGTCGTCACGCACGTCGAGCGTGAATGCGCCCTTTCCCGCTTCGGAGGGCAGGCTCTCTGATGGAGGAGCCTGTTGACCAACCTGTGATTTCCAGGCGAGCACTTTCGAATCCTTACCCCGGATCTCGACATAGGCAAAGTCGGGATCGACAGTCAGGCTTTCGACGAGCTTCAGCAGGCTCTCTCGATTTTCGGTGAAGACACCGTATTCACTATTCTGGGCGATCAGAGCCGTGAGGATCTCACCACGACGGACGAGGTCCTCAGTGGTTGCCGTGATCTGTTGCTGGACCAAGAATCCTCCGATCGCCACCGAGGCGCAGAGAATCAATGCGCAGGTCAGGAGGTTGAATTTCGTCGCCAATGTCATCTGCATGCTGTGTTCCCCGTGCGTTTCGGAGCTACCGAAATACGGACTGTGCTCCTTCGATAATCGACTGCGGGATATCGAGTCGCATGTGGTCTGCGGTTTTCAGATTCAAGGAGTACACTACCTTTCTTGGCGGGACCGGCGGCAGCGCACCTGGATTGGACCCTTGAAGAATTTTCAACGCCAGTTCTCCGCATTGGGCTCCAAGATCGCTGTAGTCCCGATCGAGCGAGTAGAGGGCGCCGGCCTTGGTCCAGGAGGCGGTCAGGCCGCTGACGGGGATGCGGTGTTGTAAGGAGAACAGGAGGATGGGCTCGGCGGTTTGAGGCGAGAGGACAACCTGGTCGCTCAGCCCCCAGAGCAGATCGGCATTTTTCGCGATACCGTCGAGCGCATCAGGCAAGTCGCGCGGCGTCTCCACTTCTCGCGTGACCAATTTGAGTCCCAAGCCGTGGGCGATCTTGGTGGCGGCTTCGACCTTGGCCCGATTCTCTTTTGGGTTGTACAACACTCCGATCGTGCCGGCTCCGGGCATGATGCGCTGGAGCCATTGGAATTGGATGTTGAGAGGAATCTCCACTCCGACCCCTGTGGCTTTGCCACCCTTAAGCAGACTGTCTGGATCCATAACCAACCCGGCCACCAGTGGAATATCGGGTAGTTCCTTGAGAGCCGCCTGGGTCGCCAGGGTTCCGATCGTCAACAGGAGGCGCGGGGTCTTGTTCTTGATGGCAGGGAAGACCTCTGCCACTTTTGCGATGTTCCCCTGGAGACTATAGGTCTCAAGTGAGATGGGCATGCCACGTGAGGAGAGATACTGTTGGAAGCCCATGCTCAAGTCCTTATAGGGGCCGGCATCTTGGCTGGCGATGATGATCACACGCATGTCATTTGCCTGCACGGTCGCGCTCAAGAGCCAGGTGAACAATAGTGACATTGCGATGGTCACGATCGCTGTGCGTCGCGTCGTGCGGCCATGTCTATTCAGAGGGCGCATCGCTAAAAACGATACTTGAGTTTCACCCAGAACGTTCGCCCATCCTGATCGATGATGTCTTGCCGATGTTCCCCGGACCCCGGATACCCGTATTTCTGATTCATAAGGTTGTTGATATGCCCGGACAGTTCCCAGCCCTTCACGATCCGCTGACTGAACAACGATACGTTCACGATGTAGAAAGGGCTGGCGTTATTGTCGGCGAGCGTCAGTCGCGAGCTGGTGTAGCGGCCTTCGAATCCGGCGAACAGTTTCTCTCCAACCACCGGAACAATCAGGTTGGCCTTCGCCAAGTGCTGAGGGGAATTGGTGAGCTGCCGGTCGGTGTTGTCATTGTGTGTCGTTTGCAAGGCATAGCTGAGTCGCCCTTCCAGGCCTGTAGCCCATTTGCCTTCCGTAGCGAGCTCCACGCCGCGTGCGGTAATGTTGTCCACGTTATCGTAAAAGAGCTTGTTATCCGTGCTATCAAGTGTCTGGCTAATTAAGCCTGAGATGTCATACTGGTAGAGGCTCCCGAGGACACGCAGGTGATCTCCTACGTATTGCTCCACGACGAGTTCGTAGGTCTTGATCTTCTCGGGTTTGATATTGGAATTGGCCTTGAATGTCGTTCCCGTCACGTAGAACTGCTCAAAGGGATTCGGAGCGCGAAACGCCTGTCCGTACAACAGTTTCACCGTAGTCTTATCCCAAGTGGAAATCAGTCCGGCACGGGGATTTGTGGTGCCTCCGAACGTGCTGTAATGGTCATGTCGCACTCCGGCGGTCAAAACCAGATGATTCATGATCGCCCATTCGTCCTGCAGATAGGCTGCGATGAAGCTGGAACGCCGCTTATCGTCGAGGTACGTGGCTGACGGGTCGAGATCCCCGTTGCTTTGGTTGAGGCGAAATTGATCTCGATACTCGGTTCCTATTGTGACTTTGTGTTGGTCGAACAGTCGTTTGGTGACGGTGAGTTCCGTGCCCCACCAGTCCGCCTCTGTCACATCCTTATTGAGCGTAAACGGAGGAGTGCCGGTCTCGGCATAATCGTAGGGGAGATGGGCCTTATAGTAGTACCGATCATAATAGAGCCGCGCCTTCACGTTGAGCTGGTGTGCGAACTCATGTTGATAGACGAGATCGAGATAGGTCCGTTCATCGAGGGTATGTTGCCGATTGTCACTGAACACCGTTCCAAAGGCTGCGGTCGGCACGTTCTTCTTGCGCCACTGGTGGCCTCCCGTGAGGGTAAAATCAGCATAGGAGAGCTTACCGGTGTAGTAGTATAGGTTGTCTCGATCCGCGTCCTTGGCGATGCCGTTATTTGTGGACGCAAAGGCAGGATAGGACAGGTCACGGTGGCCTTCGCTGTCGGAGAAGGAACCTGACAGGAGCATCTCCACCCCATTCGAGAACTTATTGCCGTAGCTGAGGCGGCTGCGGTAGGTATTGAAACTGGAGGCTTCGCCGGAGATCTCGGCACCTTTGATATCCCGCCCCCGTTTCGTAATCACATTGACCACTCCGAAGAAGGCATTGGTGCCGTAGAGTGAGGAGCCAGGGCCTTTGATGATTTCCACGCGGTCAATCAAATCGACATCAATCGGCATTTCGGTGCCGGCCCCACCTTGGTCAAAGACGGCATCGTTCAGTCGGTGGTTATCGATCAGCAACAGGACGCGTGAGGTGTAGTCGCCCGGCCGGTTGAATCCTCGAATACCCAGGTAGCCGTAATTGCGATCGTTGCTGGTAAATAAGCCCGGAACGCTATCGAGAATCTGGGCAAAGTTCCGGTAGCCGTATTTTCTGATTTGCTCGGCCGTGATGATGGTGACGGCGGCTGGCGCTTCATTCACCTTCTGGTCGTACTTGGCTGCTCCATAGACCGAAGGGATTTCTAAAAAGAGCGCTGTCTCAGTTGGTTTCGTCTGGTCGGGAGCAATTGGATCTAGGGGAAGATCCGTTTGGGCCCTGGCTGTGGCTGCGGCCAACCAGAGAACAGTGAAGCCGACGAGCCCTAGCTTGCTCCAGAACATGAAGGAGTTTCCTTTCCCAATGGCGACGTTTACGTAGCGCTTGTGGCGGAACTTTTGGGCGCACCCAGTCGGTGTTCGCCGGTCGGTTCCGTCAGTAATCCAGTCGTACTGGTTGTTCGTTATTCTTATCGGAGCGGGGAAGATAAAACTGAACAAGCCGGGACGCCGGTTTTGGTCGGAAGGGAAGCTGACAGAACGAAGGAATCTATGGCCTCAACGGTCTTTGTGTGTGCGGCGGATGATCCGGGGAGTCACGACGAATGAGCTATGCTTCAGGGCTGGTATGGGGGTAAGCGAGGGATCTGTGAAAGGTACGTGATTTCGAACACGCTGCGCAGTCCGCTACGAGCTGCGTCTTTGACCAGGGGGCGCCACTTAGTCGAGAGCTTTATGCGGCCCCCATTTGGATAATGGCAAGGGGTCTGTCAGATGGTTGATCGATGACAAGATTGGAAGTCGTGAATTGATGATCTCGCAGGCTGGGTGTCGGGACGATCAGGGGTACTTGGCTTCGATTACGCTACGGAGTCCGCCACGAGCAGCGAATTCGCCGGTAACTTTTGCATGCACGGGTCGGCAGGATTTCACGACGTCGCGCAGGATACGGTTGACCGCGTTTTCATAAAAGATGCCAAGGTTTCTGTATGCGTGGAGATACATTTTCAGCGACTTCAGCTCTAGGCACTTTTTGCCGGGTCTGTAGTGCAGGGTGATGGTGCCGAAGTCCGGAAGGCTGGTTTTTGGACAGATCGCAGTATATTCAGGGATCTCGATCGTAATCTCGTAGCCCTCGTATTGGTTGGGAAATGTTTCGATGTCCGGGAGCGGAGTGGTCATACCGCTCTTCGCGTGCCGCTCGTTGTATCCGAGCTTGGTACTCCTGAGTTTCTTCCCTAGCGTTTCACGTTTCACGTTTCACCTTTCACGTCTTCGGCGCCCCTCACGTCTTCCTAGACTTGTTTCATCCACTCTACCTGGCCAATTTTTTCCAATTGGATGTAGAGGGTCACCCAGGGGCAGGCCATCTCGGGGTATACCTCACACAATCCCCCCTTTCGCACGCCTCCACAGGGGCCATGGCTCATGAATTTCGGGCATTCGGCTTTGAGTGAATTGTCGGGAATCGGGGGCCGCTTATGGACTCCACCGGCGTGCTGAGCGCCTTCGATTTCACCTGGAATGATGACTCGTGTTGACATATTACCTAGTGTAGACAGGTTTCATGAAATGGGCAATCTCTCTTTCCGCTCTCTCGAAATCGGTCGCAGGCTCGGTTTGTGTGGAAATCTGATAAGTCACAAGTAGTTGGGGCGAATGGCCTACAGCCTTGGACTGTGCTAGGCCTTCTTTCTTGCATGGTGGGCCTTCTGAGAAGTGGCTTTGATTATCAGGAAGTTATATTATTTTTGCTGGTGCATGATTTGAGGGGATACATGGATGTTTCTCATTGACAGTCTTTTTTAGGCTTTGGTACCATACAACATCTTGCTGGGCGGAATGTGGTCCAGCTCATTCACTCTCAAACTCCTGCGGGCTTGTTGTATATAATAATATCTTTCCGACAGGCAATGGATTGTTGTTGCCGCGATAGAGGGAGGTGTTCCGATGAGTCTTGATTATGTAAAATTTTCCGGTGGATTCGAGAAGTTCATGCCCAAGGAATATCGGGACATGGTCGAGCATGGTCCCTTTGGAAAGAAGATCTCTGTCTCTCAAATGGGAAGCTTCAAGGAAATTCTTGAAGAGCATCCCATGTGCGCCGGTTGTGCAATGACGCTGTTTATCCGACTGGCTATTATTGCTTTTCCCAATCCAGAAGACACCATCACAGTTGGAACGGCAGGCTGCGGACGGTTAGCGATTTCACAGGCTGCCATCCCGTTTGTGTACGGCAACTATGGCGATCAGAACGGTGTTGCGAGCGGACTGTCCCGCGGTCTACGGCTGCGGTTTGGCGACAAGCCGAAAGATGTGGTCGTCATGGCGGGAGACGGCGGCACGGCGGATATCGGATTCCAGCAAGTGCTCCATTCTTGGTTCCGAAAGGAACGGTTCACCACGATCATGTTGGATAATGAAGTGTACGGCAATACCGGTGGGCAGGAGAGCGGGATGACCAACCGTGGCGCCGTCTTGAAGATGGCCCCGTTAGGGAAGAAGTTCGAGAAGATGGACATGTTACAAATGGCGAAGGTGGCTGGGTGTGCGTATGTGGCGACGGTGGTCCCCAACAATCCCCGCCGCGTCGAGAGTGTCATCAAGAAAGCCGTACTGATTGCCCGTGAAGTCGGTTCGACCTACATTCAAGCCTACACTTCCTGCAACATCGAGTACGCGATTCCCACCGACAAAGTGATGGAAGACGCGAAGACTGTTGAGAACGATCGGTATCAGTTTACCGAATATGTGAGCGATGAAGCCAAGCAGTACCTGACCGAACGGTATGGCTATAAAGACTATCTTCCGAAGGCGGCTGCTCCTGCCGCAGCAATTCCAAACAAGGCGTAAACGATTCGGAGGGAGGATCGGACATGGCAAAGCGCTTCAACATTCGGATGGCAGGGGTCGGCGGGCAGGGTGTCGTGACGGGGTCGCACATTCTGAGCACTGCGGTGATCCACGCCGGCGGCGAAAGCACGATCGTCCCATTTTATGGATCGGAAAAACGGATGGCGCCGGTTGAAAGCTACGTTCGTGTGTCGGATGAGCCGATTTATGAAATCGGAGAAATTACCTTCCCGCACATCATCATTATCTTCCATCCCCAGGTCATCACCCACGGTAAGTCCTATACGATGCCATTCTACTTCGGGTTGAAGGAAGATGGGATTGCGTTGATTAACAACGATGGCCCAATGAGCCTTCACAGAGATCAGCAACGTGAGTTGGAAGAGCGTCGTGCGAAGCTCTATTATTTCCCTGCCACCAAACTGTCCCTCGAAGTGGCAGGGATGGACCTTGCGACGAATATGGCATTGATGGGCTGTATCGGAGCCATCACAGGACTGACCTCGGTGGACGCGCTGGAGCAGTCAGTGAAGGATCGGTTTCTCGGCAAAGGATTTGTCGTCTCCGGCGGAACCGCGGCGTTGGACAGTGTCGTCGAGCGGAAATTCAAAAAGAAACAAGAGTTGATCGATAAGAATGTCGCGGTGATTCAAGCGGGCTGGAACTACGCAGTCGATCACGGTTGGGCTGCAACATCGGTCAAACGGTCGGAAGCCCGTGCAACCGTAAGCGCCTAACTAGGACTTAGCACGAAGGAGCACCATGTATCTGGTAGCCAATATCAGTGTTGAGATATGTGCCTCGAAGAGCTGCAAGCTTTGTACACAATACTGCCCTGAAGCGAATACCATTCAGTATAGCGAAACCATGGGGACGGATAAGGGCTTTAAGTATGGCACTGCCTACATCGCGGTGGATCGATGCAAAGGTTGTGCGCTCTGTGTATGGGTGTGCGACACGCTGGCAAAAAACAATGCCATTAAAATGACGATGATCGATCAATTACCGATGGCTGCCGTGACCGATAATATTCGGTATGAAGAGAAAACCACCGTTGCAGTCCTGTCAAATCCAATGATTGTAATAGGTAATTAGGGAGGTACGGGAGTGGCAACGACGACCGATACAAGAGAACGCATCATTGTTCCTGGTCCTGCTGGTTTCCATCCTCCTTCTGCGGCTCAGTTGGGGGTTGCGCTGCCTGACCCAGGGCAGGGACTGTACTATGGATTGTTGGAGGAGAATGAGGACAAGGTCATTGAAGAGATGGCCCGTAAAATGTTGACCAGTCCCAATGCCACGATCTTCCCAGGGCCGTTGGTGCTCTGGGCCTGGAACGAGCATGCCATTGAAAAGGCCAAGGCCGTGCTGGAAATTGCTGCCCAGATTCCTGACGTCATGATTATCCCCATGCCGGACTATCGCCCGAAGTATCCAAAGATCGATCCAGAAGAAGTCATTAATCCGAACCACCCGAATCTCACGATTTGGGGGAATAAGA
>SWDH01000040.1:70563-71160 GCA_005116945.1 Nitrospira sp. | reverse complement strand
GGTCGATCCGTCCGTTTCCGACGCAGGAGTTACGGAAGCTCTGCGGCAAAGCGAAACTCATTGTTGTCCCCGAGTTCAACTATGTCGGATGGTTGGCGAAAGAGGTGGCTACCGCGATTTACGGGTACTCTAACGCCAAAATCATCGGCGGGCCCCGGGTGTACGGTGGTCAGTCAATGCCGGTAGAGTTGATCGTGGACGAAGTTGAGTCCGGTCTGACCGGGAAGAAGTCGAGCAATGTCGCCCAGTCTTCGATTATGGGTGGTGCCGTCAATCAGGATGACGTCGCGCACTTCATGCGCAGTATCTGACGAGGTCTTGAAGCTAAAATAAAGAGCCCGATCCTTTTCAGGATCGGGCTCTTTTGTTTTGCAGTCTATCTGGTCTGTCTGGTCTATCTCGTGAACAAGACAGACCGGATAGACCAGACAGACCAAACAGACCTTCTTCTACCCTTGCAGCTCGTCTTGCACCATTTCCTCAGTCTCGGGCATGCCGTAGGCGACATACTTGGCATAGGAGAGATAGATCATGGCGCTATCTCTCATCGCTTTGGTGCCTTGGGATATGCGAAAGACTTGGTCTGGGTTGTGGGCT
>SWDH01000040.1:70256-70463 GCA_005116945.1 Nitrospira sp. | reverse complement strand
CGAATGAGGTTCTTTCTGCGATGGACAAGGCCTTCGTCGCCGGAGCCAAAATGTATCCGAAGGCGGGTGGCACGACTTCTAATGCAGTCGAGTTACTTGTGAATCCCAAGCGCCGCAAGCAGGCGTCGATCGGGAAGGTTGGCGAAGAAGATCTGTATCGGTTTAGGGCAACCGCGGACGGACGATATGTGATTGACACCAGGGGCG
>SWDH01000040.1:28393-70246 GCA_005116945.1 Nitrospira sp. | reverse complement strand
CAGGGGCGAGACGGATGTGGTCATGAAGCTCTTCGGGCCGAACAGCGAGACGTCATTGATTGCAGAAGATGACGATTCCGGACTCGATACCAACGCCAGGATCGCTGGAGACTTGATCGCTGGCGAGTATTTTGTACAGGTTCGTCACTATAGCCGTCAGAGGGGGATAGGGAAGTATTCGATCAAGGTGCGAAAATTGTAGCAGGATGCTGAAAAAGTCCGCCAGCGTAAGAAAACCGTTAGTTGGTTTATTGGGTTTGTTTCGTTTGTTTGGTTGAGCGACACTTACCAGACGATCCAAATCAACCAAATAAACAAAACAAACCGATCAACCCGACGAGCCATGCTCGACGAGAACGGCCTTTTTGAGCATCCTGCTAATGGTGACCGACGTGTAGTACTCTGCCACGAACCGTCATGAATAATGCGGTGGACGGAGACCTGTGGAGTAGTGAGTGGGACAAAGGGAAAACGGAGGGGCCATGATCATTTCAGTCATTAATCACACAAACGGGAAGATTTCCGATGAAGCTGTGCAGCTACGCAGTCGATCACGGTTGGGCTGCGTCGACGGTGAAGCGGTCGGAAGTCCGTGCGACAGTCAGCGCCTAATCTGGATGTAGTACGAAGGAGTCATCATGTATTTGGTCGCCGATATCAATGTCGAAATCTGTGCCGCGAAGAGCTGCAAGCTCTGCACGCAATATTGCCCTGAAGCGAACACCATTCAGTACAGTGAAGACATGGGCAAGGACAAGGGCTTTAAGTACGGTTCTGCCTATGTGGCCGTGGACCGCTGCAAGGGTTGCGCACAGTGCGTGTGGGTCTGTGACAATATGGCAAAAAACAATGCGATCAAGATGATCATGATCGATCAATTGCCGCTGGCCGCCGTCACCGACAACATTCGCTATGAAGAGAAGTCGACTGTTGTGGCCCTGTCCAATCCGATGATTGTTATAGGTAATTAGGGAGGTACGGCAGTGGCAACGACGCCTGATACAAGAGAGCGCATCATTGTTCCGGGTCCGGCCGGATTCCATCCGCCGTCAGCGGCTCAGTTGGGAGTCGCGCTGCCAGACCCAGGGGAAGGGCTGTACTACGGATTGCTGGAGCCCAATGAAGACAAGGTCATCGAAGAGATGGCCCGTAAAATGCTGACGAGCCCCAATGCGACAATTTTCCCGGGGCCGCTGGTGCTTTGGGCGTGGAACGAGCATGCCATCGAAAAGGCGAAGGCCGTGTTGGAGATTGCCGCTCAGATTCCCAATGTCATGATCATCCCCATGCCGGACTATCGTCCGAAGTATCCAAAAATCGATCCGTAAGAAGTCATTAATCCGAACCACCCGAATCTCACGATTTGGGGCAACAAGATCGAGGCCTGTATCTTCATCGGCGTGCATTGCCATTACGCCAATCTGACCTTGAAGATGATTCGCGCGGGCACGAACTGCCTGACGATGGCGATCTGTGCAGAGCAGGGCCATGAAGACGCGATGCTGACGATTCGGGATTCGGATATCGTCAAGTTGAAGAAGACGGCTCAGGTCTTCAAACGGGTGCGCGAGGAAATGGGCATCAAGTTGCCGGAGAACGGCGAAAACGTGCGTTTTACCGGGACGCAAGCAAGAGTTCACGGTGGAAAGACTCACACGAACCCCCTCACCTTTGCCCCCGTGACGGTGGGCGTTGCCGGTGCGGCCGCCTTCGGCCATTCCGCCGAGCAGATGAAGCGTGAAGGCTAAGTAAGGTCGAATAGTACAGGCGATATAGCCGAGAGGTGTCACAATGAGCGAAACAGTCAAAGCAGCAGAAGCGCCAAGCCAGCCGGTTGCCAGGAAAGATCCTCACGCCGAAGCGAAGCGGCAAAGGGTCGTCACGCCGGAATATATGTTCCTCGAAGCCCCGCGAACGAAAGAGTTCATTACGGGCAGCGAAGCGGCAAAAGAGGCTATTCGCCGGTCCAATGTGGATTTGGCCATTGCCTACCCCATCACTCCTCAGAGCGAAACGATGCAGCTCGTCGGTGTGTTGTATGGCGAGGGCTATGTCAAAGAATACTACCGTGGTGAAGAAGAAGTCGGTGTGATGGCGGCTATTGCCGGTGGTTCCAGAGCAGGCGTTCGTTGCTATACCGCGACCGCTGGTCCTGGTACGTTGCGAGGTCTTGAAGGCATTGCCTCATGGCCCGGGCATCGGTTGCCTGTTGTCGCCATGTTCACGTGCCGCGTCGTCAATGCTCCATTGGCCATTCAGCCTGACAATATCGAAGTCGCGTATTTATTGAACTGTGGCATGATTGTGTTCCATGCTGAGAATCAACAAGACATGTACGATTTTACGATGGCGGGCTTTACGATCAGCGAGAAAAACGATGTGACGCTTCCCGTCGGTGTCTGCTGTGACGGATTCTTTGTCACGCATGCCCGAGGGTATGTCCGAATGCAAGACCGTAGCATGAAGCTGCCTCCTCGTGAGGCCTGGCGCGGTGCGGTGCCGGTGCTCGATGCGGAGAATCCTCCCGCCCGTTTGTCCCGCGATGCCCCGGTGCAGAAGTCGAACTTCATGGCCTATAACATCCATGCGGTTTGGCAGCAGGAAGTATGGGCGGCGGTCGAACGGTCCCGCAAGTACATCAATCAGTATATGGGTGGCTTGCTCACGGCAGAAAATGTTGAGGATGCCGAGGCGGTGATCATCGCTTCAGGCAGTGCCGCAGCTCAGTCGAGGGAGGCGGTTCGGATTTGCTCGGAAAAGGGCATTAAGATCGGTTTGATTAAGGTCCGGTCGCTCCGCCCGTTCCCGACGCAGGAGCTACGGAAACTCTGTGGTAAAGCAAAACTCATTGTCGTTCCCGAGTTCAACTATGTCGGATGGCTGGCGAAGGAAGTGGCGACCGCGATCTATGGATACTCTAACGCCAAAATCATCGGTGGGCCGAGGGTGTATGGCGGTCAGTCGATGCCGGTAGAATTGATCGTGGACGAAGTGGAGTCCGGTCTGACCGGAAAGAAGTCGAGTAATGTCGCTCAGTCGTCGATTATGGGTGGCGCCGTCAATCAGGATGACGTAGCCCATTTCATGCGCAGCATCTGACGAAACCGCAAGGCTATAACGAAAGAGCCCGATCCTGAAAAGGATCGGGCTCTTTCGTTTTGTCCGGCTGTCAGCGATCAGGATTCAGCAGTGAAGAGCTGGACCCTGATCGCTGAGGGCTATCCTTGTAGTTCGTCTTGCACCATCTCTTCAGTCTCCGGCATGCCATAGGCAACGTACTTGGCATAGGAGAGATAGATCATTGCGCTATCCCTCATCGCTTTGGTGCCTTGTGATAAGCGGAAAACTTGATCGGGATTGTGGGATGGGACGGCCCCCATCGTGTCCACATGGCTTTGAAGAAGTTGGGTAAATCGCTCCATCGAACGTTCCACATCCTTGTAAGACAATAAAATTTCGTCTGTCATGGTTGTCCTCCTAATCGTCATCAGCTTACACTATGCCCATGCAACCCTTCAACGAGAAGAAACCGACCTGTCTGTCGCCAGAAATTCAAAAGGTCCTATCAAAGGACTTGCGCGAAAGGAATCTTCTTGGTGACGTGCTGGCACAAGCGGTCGTGAATCTTTCTCGTTTGTTTACAACCGCCCGCCCATCGTTGCCGCCCCGTTACCTGGATGATCCGGCACACGCTGCCGGGTATCTGTCGTATTTCCTCCCGGTGAACCTTTCTAAAATCCAAGTCTTATTGGATGAATTATCGAGCGACAACAGCCAGGAAACGCTAGACCGTCCGATGGCTGTGCTCGATCTCGGTTGTGGCCCAGGGACTGGGGCCTTGGCATTGTTAGATTGGCTGTGGCATCGCAGTCCAGAGAGGGCACAATCCATATCGGTCTTGGCTGCCGACGCGTCCCACGCATCGTTGCAGGACGCGAAGAGGCTCTGGGGGGCCTACTGTCAGGAAGTCGGAATACCGGACCAAGGCTTTCGCTGTGTTGAAGGGAATCTGGAGCATCCGCTCAAAGGCGATCTTGGCAAGCAGATTGTGAGGGGAGGGCCGTACGATCTCATTATCATGGCGAATTGCCTCAATGAATTGTTTGCTGTAGCGGCCGACCCTCCGGTAGATCGGGCTGGGGTTGTCGGACAACTTCTGCCGTTTCTCGCACCGCACGGCACCATCATGATCGTTGAACCGGCGTTACGGCAAACAGCCCGCGCATTGCATCAGATGCGCGATCACTTACTCAAGCAGTGTCTGTGTACAGTCTATAGTCCTTGCTTGCATGAGCGAGCCTGCCCGGCATTGGAACATCCTGATGATTGGTGCCACGAGGAGCGGCCATGGCAGACGCCACCTGCGATTGCCGTGCTCGACCGGGAGGTGGGTTTCATCAAAGACGCGTTGAAGTTTTCCTATCTGCTGTTGCGCACAGACGGCCGCACTATTGTGACACGCAGCCCGCAGACCTTCCGGGTCGTGAGCGAACTACGAGAATTGAAGGGGGAGAAGCGAGCATGGCTGTGCAATGAAACAGGACGGCCCGAAGTCGGTCGACTGGATCGGAAGGCTTCTGCTCACAATGCGGCCCTCGATAGCTGGCATCGCGGCGCCATCGTGGAGATCGAGCGGATTGTACGCAAGGAACGAGAAGGGAAAGTGTCGCCAGTTGGAAGAATTGAGAGCGATGCGGCGGTCGAGATCGTTCGCCCCGTCTGAAATTAACCAATCAGGAAAAAGGAAGCATACGGCCTCTCGCTCCGGCGCCTCCCGTGGCATCCCTTTCTCGGCGCTCTGAAGCAGGAGGGGAAGGCGGCCTGGCCGTCCTCCTGCTCGCGGAACGCGCGCCCTCGGAAGGATGGGAAGGAGTGGCCAGGTGCCCTTCTTGCTCGCAGAACGCGCACGATAAGAATGTGCTCATTCGATGCGCGCAGTAAAGGGCAGCCTCGGCCACTCCCTCTAGGAGAAAATATAAGGAGTCAGAGGGCTCCGTTTGATGTGCCTATGTGCGATATAAGTTCCACCGCTCCGGCGCAAGTCGCTCGATGCTGCATGCTTCCTTGTAGGGTATGGAAATGGAACCGCCCCCATCGCTTTGGACGGATGATGGTACATCTTTGCTCTGCACCAACAAAGCGCATAGGATTTGCCGCAATCAATGGAACCAAAGGGGTCTGATCCTTTAATGCGATTTGCGAGTAGTGAGGCGATCATAAAATGACTCAATGGAATATCATTCACTTCATGAATGCAACCCAAGAACAACAGCAGGATCCTCATGTAATAGCCAAGTGCGAGACAGCTTATAACGCGATCAAGCCGAAGCGGGCAGAAGTTATTGAGGCTGCCTTGTCGGTTGAAGGGATACTTGACCAGGTTCTCCTTGACTTGCTGGTTGGTCGGGACGCAGTAAAGCGGGCTCGGTTCACCGAGCTGATACTTGCGGCAGAATTCTGTACATCATTTCAGAAGTGGAAGATGCTTAGTCGTCTGATGGCGGCAGAACCCGCATATTTTATGCAGCTCTTGGATGGCGATCAGAAAACGTTGCGCAACGAGATTCATGCACTCATTGAGGATAGAAACAAGTTTGCCCACGGTGACCTGATTGTAAATGTTCCAGAAAGCTACGCCGTTGACCTACGGTACTACGAAAGCGGTACGAAATTCCTCCGTATTACGGATCAAGTCTTGAATGAATTGCTTGCCCGAGCGCTGCGGTGCAGGGAGAATCTGTGGAAACTTCATAGTAACTTCGGCACCGATCTTAAGACGGCAGTTTTTTAATAATACTTCAATGTTTCGATCACCCGCATATTAAGGCGACAGGTCTGTGAGCGACTAGTCGCCTTCTTCTTTATTTTGGAACAGCAGCATATAGCAGGGTGACCACTTCTGCGTCGCGAATCGCGAAGGCGAGGGGTCCGTGACGCGAGGAAAACGAGCGTCATGTCTGCGGACGCCGCCAAGATGGTGAGGCGGCTGGGTGATTTCGCACTTGCCGAACAGATGCGGCCCGCCGAAGGCGGGCGGCGAGGACTGTTTGAAGTTTCTTTCAGGCGAAGCCTAGAAAGGAACGAGTTCCACAGCCGAGCAGATGAGAGGCTTAGTGCGGTCGAGCCGAAGCGTCTGAGCAGGGCAGAAGCGGTCAGCCTGGACCTAGAGATCAGATAATCAATTGATGACTGGGGTTGGGAAGGTTGGCCTAGAAACTAGTCCGCTTCTGGCTCTGCGCTGCCGTGCTGGTGACTCACCCGGTCTTCGTCGAACATCTCGGCCATTTCCTCGGCGATCATGTCGCCATCGTCTTGAATGGCCATGAGGGGGATTTCTTTTCTCACCTTGACCACGGGCTCTGGAGCGGGAACTTCAGGGGCCTTGGGCGGAGCTTTTGGTGTCTCACTCATGTCGAGATTATACACCACGCAGGGGGTGAAAAGGGGAGTTATTCAAACGCTTCCAGGGAGGACTGCTCCGGGTATGTGTTCTGGCACGAGGTACAGGTCAGGAAATAGATGGACTCCCTGACGGACATGGTGGCGCGAAAATTGAGGCTCACGCCTTTGTGATTGCAGGTCGGACAGGACATCTCTTTGAGGCGGTATGGGATATCCGGTTGTGTGCGCAGGTAGAACTCCATATCTGTGTAGATCGGGAAGGTGTAGTAGCACTTTCTACAGATGCCGCGCCATTCGCCGTCGGCCTGCATAGAGCGTTCATCGATTCCAAAGCTCGACCCCTTACAAATGGCGCACTGGACGGTTCCTAGCCTAGTTTCCACTTCTTTCATGGTCGGGTTTGGCATCTAGCGACTCCTTGTGCAGGGGCGATGAGGGTGTATGCCCAGTATAACGGTCGCTAGGAAGCGACTGCAACGGGACGAGGCCAAGATTTCTCCTTGACCTGGCGTGGGCGCTGTCTATACTGAGACCACGATGCATTGGATTACCGAGACGCTCTTGGTTGGAAATATCAATGACGCAAGCGAGCCACCGCCACAGGTGGGTGCGGTGTTGCTGGTCGCTGCCGAATTCACGATACAACCGCCCAGTTGGTTGCAGTATGGCAGGATTCCATTTTCGGAGTATGCCGAAGCCGAGCCGCTGTTGTTGGATCGAGCCGTAACCTGGGTCGAGCAACATCTGTCGAACGATCGGGTCATGGTGTGTTGCCGTGCCGGCATGGGCCGGTCTGTGTCGGTCGTGATGGCCTATCTCTGTTGTGTCCAAGGAATGACGTACGAGGAGGTCTTTAAGTTGGTCATGACGCGCCGACCCGGTGCCACGCCCCTTCCCAAACTCGAAGATGCCATCGCCCAAGTTTGCCACCTCCGCGAGGCTCGCGCGATAGACAAGCAGAATCCCGCTTTACGCCCAGGCTCAGACACCTAGCCACACGTTGCCTTTTGTGCTTCGCCCATGGCCTAATCCATATGATCAGGGATTGGTGCGAGCGCACTACAAGGATTTCTCACATGCCAGAATTGCCCGAAGCCGAAGTCGTGACTCAGCAGCTACGAACGCATCTTATCGGCGCGCAGCTCAATGACTGTTGGGTGGGGCGAGCGGATATCGTTCGGGAAGGACTGTCTACGCTTCCGTGGTATCGCGGTGCCCGGCTGGACATGGTAGAGCGATACGGCAAGAGCGTCGCACTAGGATTTCATAAAGATGGCGAACTCAGATATGCCGTCGCAGAGCTGGGCATGACAGGGCTCCTGCTCTTTCGCACGACAGAGACGAAACACCCGCAGCATGTGCATGTTCGCATGTCCTTCGCAGGAGGGCGTGAATCGGAGCTGCGCTATTGGAACCCTCGGCGGTTTGGGAGGCTGTCCTTGCTCGATCGACCCGGCCTTGACCGGTATCGTGCTCGCCGTTTCGGTGTCGACCCCGTCACGGTCCCTCGCGATGAATTCGTCCGCCTCATGCGAGCCAGGCGTGGACGATTGAAGCCGCTCCTGATGCATCAGCAAGTGATCGCAGGGATTGGGAATATCTACGCGAACGAAATCCTTTTTCGCACCAAGCTCCATCCAAACCGTGAAGTGAGTCGGTTGCGTGAGGCCGCAATTATCAGTCTCTATGACACCATGCAGACGGTGTTGCGGGATGCGATTTCCTGTGGTGGCTCAAGCGTCAAGGATTTCTTTGCCCCAGACGGCACAGAAGGCCACTATAAGCAGCACCACCTCGTGTACGGTAAAGAAGGTCAGCGTTGTCCCAACCACTGTGGGCGAGTCATTCGTCGTCTCCAAAGCGAACGTAGTTCGTTTGTGTGTCCCGCCTGCCAAAGGAATTTTAAGGTGTAACTGATGCCAAAGATAGTAGGACTTCTTGAAAACATCGTGGCGCAGGCATAAGGGCGGTGAGCCCTTTCAGCCTGCTGCGGGGAGTGCATGATGGTACGTAGAAAATCTTCTCAAACACGTCGTACGCCGAAGAAGAAAAAGACCGCGTTGAGGACGGCCAAAGCACGTGGTACCGCCATCGCGCGAAGTGTGAGCCTTTCCATCGAAGACGATCGGCTTGTCGGGGCAGACGTGTCCTTCGTTGAGACTTCGAACAAAGGAGGCGACCTCGCCCCACGTTACCTCGTATTCCACTACACGGCTGGGAAGAGTGCCGCGAGTTCGATCAATTGGCTGATGAACCCGGAATCGAAGGCCTCTGCACATGTGGTGTTGGCCAGAGACGGCACAATCACTCAACTTGCGCCGTTCAATGTGAAAACCTGGCACGCGGGCCTCAGCCACTGGGATGGGTTGAGCGGACTGAACAGCTATTCCATCGGGATCGAGATGGACAATGCGGGCCCGCTGAAGAAAGTGGGCGACAAATATCAGGCTTGGTATGGGACGCTGTATGCGGAGGACCAAGTTATTTTTGCCAAGCACAAGTTGGACGATGAGCCCCGCTGGTGGCATGCCTACACAGAAATCCAGATCCAAAAGGCCTTGGAACTCGCACAACTCCTTGTTCGACACTACGACCTCAAGGATGTGGTAGGGCATGAGGATATCGCTCCCGATCGGAAGCGGGATCCAGGCCCGGCATTTCCATTGGAGAACGTGCGTGCCTCGGTGCTGGGTCGCGAAGGAGAAGAACGGGAACGCTATGAAGTGACGGCTTCTACGTTGAATATTCGAAGCGGCCCAGGCATAGAATTTTCATCTGTTGCCGAGCCTCTGAAGAGGGGAACCGAGGTGGTGCTCCTGGAAAAGCGCGACCGATGGAATAAGGTGGAATTGGTGAAGAATGGAGATATTGAAGGATGGGTGCACAACCAGTTCTTGGCAAAGGTCTGATACCTGAATGTGCCCGAGGTTCGGTAACCTAGGCCGCATTTTTCATGAAGCTTCTGCTGCAAGCGCGAATACGCGGCTGCGACGGGCAGTCTCGCCGTTCAGTCCTTCGACATACTGCACGAGTATGCCTCAGGGCTTCACGTCTCCGAGTGCCCATCTCGCTTCGCGTCTGCACGCTTTCGCAACGAACCTTCATGAATAATGCGGGCTAGGTCCTTGAGTTCTTCAGAAAAGAGAATCACTCCACGTTCTGTCAAAGAATCACTGTCGGCGGGATGGTTACCGCTGCTGGGTGCGGCAAGATATCTTCAACATAATCTGGCCCATGATTTTTCGCGCTGTCGATGAGAGTGATCGTCATCGCAACACATTTTGCCGGGTCAGCCTGAAACTTTTTCTGACATTTCGCTTAGTTAGAGAGATGTGCACTCACTCGTGGTCTTTGCTAGGTCTTTTGGACTTTCTTCGATTAGTTCCTCTGACGTCTTGAGTCCCCCAGCCGATTTGGTTAGAATCCTCCTCCTTTCTATATTGTTTCTCACCATTTCTATGGAGTGATGTCATGGCGAAGGTGCTCGAAGGTCCTGGAATGGGGTTGATGAAGAAGTGGGGCATTACCGTCCCCCACTATGTCGTCGTCACTTCGGTCGACGAATTGACGAAGCTCGGTCAAGCCAATGAATGGCTGAAGAAATCCAAGCTGGTGGTCAAGGCTCATGAGGCGCTTGGCTCGCGGTTTAAGCTCGGGCTGGTCAAGGTCGGTCTGGATCTGAAAGAAGCGGAAGCGGCGACCAAGGAGATGATCGGTCGTCAAGTAGGCAGCATCACCGTCTCGCAAGTGATTGTGTCTGAAATGATCCCACACAAGGAAGAATATTATTGCGCGGTGAAGTCGACCCGAGAAGGGACGGACCTTCTGGTTGCCAACTGCGGCGGCATTGAAGTCGAATCGAATTGGGATCGTGTGAAGCGCCTGGCAGTGGAAGTTGGACAGCAGCCCTCGGTGGAAGCCATCGAGCGATTAGCCAAGGACGCGGGTTTTACTGGTCCGCTCCTGAAGAAGATGGCCGAATTTGCGGGCAAGATGTTCATCTGTTTCGACAGCGAAGATGCACAGTATTTGGAAGTAAATCCTGTGGTCCTGCGAGAACACGATAGTGAATTGATTGCCTTGGATGCGGTGACGTTGCTGGATGGCGACGCCAAGTTCCGGCATCCCGATTGGAATTTTGCCTTTGCCGCAGAATTTGGCCGCGCCTACTCCAAACATGAGATGGAAGTGATGGCAGTCGATTCCAAAATCAAAGGCTCGGTTAAATTTATCGAGATTCCAGGTGGGGATACGGCCATGCTTCCGGCGGGTGGTGGGGCTAGCGTCTATTACTCCGATGCGGTCGTTGCGCGCGGCGGCAAGCTGGCCAACTATGCCGAATATTCCGGCGATCCACCTGACTGGGCCGTGGAAGTGCTGACCGACAAGGTTTGCTCGTTGCCCGGGATTAAGAACATCATTGTCGGCGGCGCGATTGCCAATTTCACCGACGTGAAGAAGACGTTCGGCGGCATCATCAATGGATTCCGTAAGGCGAAGTCCGAGGGCAAGCTCAAGGACGTGAAAATTTGGGTGCGCCGTGGTGGCCCGCGTGAGAAGGAAGGGCTCGATGCGATGCGCGCGCTCAAGGACGAAGGGTTCGACATCAACGTCTTCGACCGTAACACGCCGTTGACCGATATCGTCGATAAGGCGTTGCAGAAGTAAATTACGTGCTGGGTGCTGAGCGCTGAGCAGCAGAAGGCTCTTTCGCTCATGACTCAGCACTCAGGACTTAGCACTGAGAAGAGGGAGATTCCGATGAGTATCCTGGCCAATAAAGATACCTATGTGGTCATTCAGGGAGGTGTCGCGGGCGTAAACGCCGCGCGACGAATGGCCGAGTTCTGCTATTTGATCAAACGATCATTGAATGTCCTGGCCTTTGTCTATCCGCCTGATGCCGGGAAAACACACGAAATCCCCTATGGCAGCGGTCTTGTGGCCGTCCCCATCTATAAGAGCGTTGCAGAGGCGACGAAGAACCATCCTCAGATCAACACCAGTCTTGTCTACATCGGCGCAGATCGGGCGATGAAGGGCGGGATGGAAGCTTTGGACGACTCGCACATCAAGGTGGTCTCCATGATTACCGAAGGCGTGCCTGAAAAAGACGCCAAGATCCTAGGCCGTCATGCGACCAAGCTCGGGAAGGTGTTCAATGGTCCTTCGTCGATCGGCATCGTATCGGCCGGCTCCTGCCGTTTGGGTGTCATTGGCGGCGCATTCGACAACTTGGTGCTGTCGAAGCTCTATCGTGAAGGGTCGTTCGGTGTCATCACCAAGTCTGGCGGTCTCTCTAACGAAATTATCTGGATCTGCTCGCAATTTGCCGACGGTATCACGACGGCCATCGGGATCGGCGGGGATACCTATCCTGGAACCGACTATGTCAGTTACCTGGACATGTTCGAGAACGATCCGCAAACGAAGGCGGTCGTCATCGTCGGCGAAATGGGTGGCGATCTCGAGGAGAAGGCCGCTGAGTGGTATGGAGCCAAGAAGAGGCGTACGAAGTTGATTGCCGTCGTTTCCGGGTTCTGCCAGGAGAGTTTGCCGAAGGGGATGAAGTTCGGTCACGCTGGCGCGAAGGAAGGTTTGAAGGGTGAAGGGTCAGCCCGTTCAAAGTCCGATGCCCTCAAGAAATCCGGCGCCATTGTACCGGCGACATTCGGCGCCTTGGGCCCCGCCATCAAGGAAGCCTATCAAGAACTGCTGAAGTCCGGCCAGGTCAAGGAGCCGGTTGAGCCGGTTATGCTTCCGAAGTTGCCGAAGACGATTGAAGAGGCCATGAAGGCGGACGAAGTGATGGTCGCCCCCTTGATCCGCACCACGATCAGCGACGACCGTGGCGATGAGCCTTGCTACGACGGATACCCTGCTTCCGAACTGATCAACAAAGGCTACCAAATTCCCCATGTCGTAGGGCTGCTGTGGGATAAGCGCCTGATCTCCCAACAAGAGGCTGAAATCATCAAGCGCATCATGATGCTCTCTGCCGACCATGGCCCCTGCGTGAGCGGGGCTCTTGGGACGATCATTGCAGCTTGTGCTGGAATTGGCATGTCCCAATCGGTTGCAGCCGGACTCATTATGATCGGTCCCCGCTTCGGCGGCGCCGTGACCGACGCAGGTCGGTTCTTCAAGTATGCTGTCGATAATAAAATGACCGTGGATGATTTCTTGGCCTATATGAAGAAGAACCACGGTCCGGTGCCTGGGATCGGCCATCGCGTCAAGAGCTTGCGCAATCCGGATAAGCGGGTGAAGGAGTTGGTCGGGTACGTGAAGAGTTTGAACATCAAGACCCCCTGCCTGGACTTCGCGCTCGAAGTGGAAAAGATCACCTCAGTGAAGAAGGACAACCTGATTCTGAACGTGGATGGCACGATGGCAGCGGTGCTTGTCGATATTGGATTCCCAGTTGATAGCTTGAACGGCTTCTTCATCCTCTCGCGCACAATCGGATTGATCGGACATTGGGTCGATCAGAAGCGTCAGGATAGCCGTTTAATCCGCCTGTTCGATTACTTGGTCAATTATGCGGCGCCAAAAAGGCGGGAAGTGCCGCCGTTAAAATAGCGATCAGCCATCAGCGCTCTGACTGCTGAAAGCTGACGGCTGTGAGCTTCAAGGAGATAAATCATGTCGATGGATCTTGCAAAAAACCTCTATGCGAAAATGCCGGATGTGTTTGCGAAGGCCAGGAAGAAATTCGGTCGTGGTTTGACCTTAGCCGAGAAGGTGTTGGTCTCACATGCGGACGATTTCGATACCCAGGCGTGGGAACGCGGCAAAGCGATGTTGGCCCTGCGGCCTGATCGCGTAGCGATGCAGGACGCGACGGCCCAGATGGCCATCTTGCAGTTCATGCAGGCTAACAAGAAGCAGGCGGCCGTGCCGAGCACCATCCATTGCGACCATTTGATTCGGGCCGAGATGGGTTCCGAGAAGGATCTGATGCGCGCGGTGGATGAGAACGCGGAAGTGTATAATTTCCTCGCCTCAGCGGCCAAGAAGTACGGGATTGGTTTCTGGAAACCTGGCGCCGGGATCATTCACCAAGTGGTGTTGGAGAACTATGCGTTCCCGGGCAGCTTGATCATCGGCACCGACTCGCATACGCCGAACGGCGGTGGGCTCGGTGGATTGGCCATCGGGGTCGGCGGTGCAGACGCAGGTGAAGTGATGGCCGGCCTGCCATGGGAAGTGCTCCATCCAAAACTGATCGGCATCCACCTGACCGGCAAGTTGAGCGGCTGGGCCTCGCCGAAGGACGTGATTCTGTACCTCTGTGGCTTGCTCACGGTAAAGGGCGGAACGAACAAGATCGTCGAATACTTCGGACCAGGCGCCGAAACCATCAGCGCGACTGGGAAGGGGACAATCTGTAACATGGGCGCAGAGTTGGGCGCCACGACATCGGTGTTCCCCTTCGACCAGAAGATGGTGGCCTATTTGAACATCACGGATCGAGGCGACCTCGCCAACCTGTCGATCGCCAACAAGTCATTGCTTGTCCCAGACCCAGAGGTTGCTCAGTCACCTGAGAAGTACTACGACCAGATTGTCGAAATTGATCTGTCTAAGCTCGAGCCTCATGTCGTTGGGCCCCATACGCCGGATCTCGCTCGGCCCATTTCCAAGTTGGCGGCGGAAGCCAAGGAGAAGGGCTATCCAGTCGAGCTCAAGGCGGCGCTCATCGGCAGCTGCACCAATTCATCCTATGAAGACATCAGTCGTTCAGCCCATATTGCTCAGCAAGGGTTGAAGGCCGGGCTCAAAGCGAAAGCGTCGTTTCTCGTGTCTCCTGGCTCCGAGCGCATTTACAACACGATGAAGCGCGACGGGTTCTTGGAGACATTTGAACAGTTGGGTGGCACGGTGTTGTCGAATTCTTGTGGTCCTTGTATTGGGCAGTGGAAGCGGGCTGATGGCGTGAAGGGGAAAGCAGATTCGATCGTGAGCTCCTTCAACCGAAATTTTCCTGGCCGCAACGACGGCATCAATGAAACCCTGTCGTTCCTCGCAAGTCCTGAAGTCGTCACGGCCTATGCCATTACGGGCGACCTCGGCTTCGATCCTGTGAACCAGACGCTCAAGGGAGCGGATGGGAAAGAATTCAAGTTCCTGCCGCCGGTGGGTGAAGAGCTTCCAGCCAAGGGGTTTGCGAAGGGTGAAGAGGGATTCGTCGCGCCGGCAGCCAGCGGTGAGGGCTTGACCGTCGAGGTTCCGCCGACCAGTGAGCGGTTACAATTACTGCAACCTTTCCCGCGTTGGGGCGGCAAAGATTTCGAAAAGCTTCCGCTCTTGATCAAGACCAAGGGCAAGACGACGACCGATCATATTTCGCCGGCTGGCCCCTGGCTCAAGTTCCGCGGCCATTTAGATAGGATCAGCGACAACATGTTCCTGGGTGCGAACAATGCGTTTTTCCCCGAGCCAGGCAAGGGGACGGACGTGTTGACGGGCGAAACGGGTCTGACCATGGCCCAGATTGCTCGCCGGTACAAAGCGAAGGGCATCGGTTCGATTGTGGTCGGCGACGAGAATTACGGGGAAGGCAGCAGCAGAGAGCATGCGGCGATGTCGCCGCGATTCCTGAACGTTCTTGTCGTGATCACGAAGAGCTTTGCCCGAATTCATGAGACCAATTTGAAGAAGCAGGGGATCTTGGCGTTGACCTTCGCTGACCCGAAGGATTACGAGAAGATCGAGCAACAGGACCGCATCAGCGTGACAGGGCTAAGCAGTCTGGCTCCTGGCAAACCGGTGCAAGTGACCATCCATAAGGCGGATGGTACGTCACTCACCATTCAGGCGAACCACAGCATCACCGAACAACAAATTGCGTGGTTCAAGGCCGGTTCAGCGTTGAACGCGCTGAACTAACAAGGAGTTAGGAGAGAAATCACTATGGCAACCAAAGCAGACAAAATTATCTATACCAAAACCGACGAAGCGCCCATGTTGGCAACCTATTCGTTTCTTCCGATCATCAACGCCTTCAGCAAGGCAGCCGGTGTATCGGTTGAACTGCGGGATATCTCACTGGCCGGACGCATCCTCGCGGTATTTCCCGATTACCTGACGCCGCAGCAAAAGCAGGCGGATGCCTTGTCAGAATTGGGCGAGATGGCCAAGACGCCGGAAGCCAATATCATCAAGCTTCCGAATATCAGCGCGTCGCTTCCTCAGATCCAAGAGGCGGTCAAGGAATTGCAAAGTCAGGGCTATAAGCTTCCCGATTATCCTGAGAATCCGAAAGACGATAAAGAGAAGGACATCAAGACTCGCTACGACAAAGTCAAAGGCAGCGCCGTCAACCCGGTGCTGCGTGAAGGCAACTCCGATCGCCGCGCGCCGCTCTCCGTGAAGGCCCATACGAGGAAACATCCTCATAAAATGGGAGCCTGGAGCCCAGACTCCAAGACGCACGTCAGTCATATGAAGGGCGGAGATTTCCGATCCAACGAAAAGTCCATGACGACGACTGCGGCGACCGAGGTGCTGATCGAGTTTGTCGGCCAAGACGGCAAAACGACTGTACTCAAGCCGAAAGTGGCACTACAGGCCAATGAAATCATCGATGGCACGTTCATGAGTAAGCGGGCCTTGCGGCAGTTCCTCGAAGAGCAGATCGAAGATGCCAAGAAGCAGGGCGTGCTGTTCTCGATTCATATGAAAGCCACCATGATGAAGATTTCGGACCCCAAGATCTTCGGTCATGCCGTGACGGTCTATTACAAAGACGTATTCGAGAAGCATGGTGAGACGCTCAAAAAGCTTGGCGTGGATCCGGACAACGGCATTGGCGATCTCTACACAAAGATTAAAGCCTTGCCTGAAGATCAACGTAAGGCGATTGAGGCAGATGTCCAAGCTGTGTACCAGAAGCGGCCCCCCATGGCGATGGTGAATTCCGACAAGGGGATCACGAACCTGCACGTGCCCAGCGACATCATTATCGATGCGTCCATGCCCCCGGTCATTCGGGACAGCGGCAAGATGTGGGGCCCTGACGGCAAGGCCTATGACGCGAAGTGCGTGATTCCGGATTCCAGTTACGCGCCGGTCTATCAAGAGGTGGTGAGTTTTTGTAAGAAGCATGGCGCATTAGACCCGAAGACGATGGGTAGTGTGCCCAACGTCGGCCTCATGGCACAGGCGGCAGAGGAATACGGTTCGCACGACAAGACCTTCAAGGCACCTGGCAATGGCACGATCCGCGTGGTCGATGCCTCAGGAAAGACGTTGCTGGAACACCAGGTCGAAGAAGGGGATATCTGGCGCATGTGTCAGGTGAAGGATGCCCCGATCAAGGACTGGGTCAAGCTGGCGGTGAATCGTGCGAAGGCCACTGGCGCTCCGGCAGTCTTTTGGTTGAACAAGGATCGGGCGCACGATGCGCAATTGATCGCGAAGGTCGACCGCTACTTGAAAGATCACGATACAACCGGTCTCGATATTCGGATTATGACTCCGGCTGACGCCACACGCCTCTCGTTGGAGAGGATCAAGGAAGGGAAGGATACGATCTCCGTGACGGGGAACGTGTTGCGCGACTATCTCACGGATCTATTCCCGATTCTCGAAATCGGGACCAGCGCCAAAATGCTCTCGATCGTTCCTCTGCTGAACGGCGGCGGTCTCTTCGAGACCGGCGCAGGTGGTTCGGCGCCTAAGCACGTGCAGCAGTTCCAGCAGGAAGGGTATTTGCGGTGGGATTCGCTGGGAGAATTCCTGGCCCTTGCTGCTTCATTGGAACATCTTGCCAAGGTAGGGAATAATCAAGCTGCAAAAAATCTGGCTGATGCGCTCGATCAAGCCAATGCGAAGTTCCTGGAGAGCAATAAGTCCCCCGCTCGCAAGGTAGGCGAGATCGATAATCGCGGGAGTCATTTCTATCTGGCTTTATACTGGGCGCAGGCCTTGGCACAACAGACTCAGGACAAGGGTTTGGCGGCGCGCTTTGCCAAGATCGCCAAGGAGATGGCGGATAATGAAGCCAAGATCTCCGGCGAATTACTTGCGGCTCAGGGCAAGCCGGTCGATGTCGGCGGATACTATCATCCTGACGATGCCAAGGCTTCGAAAGCGATGCGTCCCAGCCAGACGCTGAACGCAATCGTGGACGCGATTGCATAGAGACCGTTAGGAGTTAGGCGTCGGGCGTGAGGGGTGGTCTTACGAATTCCTTACGCCCCACGGTTCACACCTTACGAAGGAGATAATGGCACAAGAAGACAGCAACGTCATTGACCAGCCGGAAGTTCTCCGACACAAGATGGTCTCGGTCGAGATCTCTGGCAAGAAATTCGACGTGCCGGAAGGGATCACGATCATTAAGGCATTGTGGTACTCGGGCCAGGAAGTCGTTCGTGGAGCCGGCTGTCTTGGCGGGTTTTGCGGGGCCTGCGCGGCCTACTATCGGACCAAGGACGATCCGAAAGTCAGAACCTGTCTGGCCTGCCAAATGGCGGTACAAGACGGCATGTCGATCACGATGATGCCGCCGTTCCCTGCTCGGAAAGCGACCTACGACATACAGGCGCTCACAGATCCAAAACAAGATCTCTTCAATCTCTACCCTGAAGCACCACTCTGTCGAAACTGCAACGCGTGCACCGAAGCCTGTCCGCAAAAGATTGACGTGCGTGAAGGTGTTTGGAAGGCTGTGTTTGGTGACTTCAAGAGCGTGTCTGACATGTTCATGGACTGTGTGATGTGTGGCATGTGCACGCCGGTCTGCATCGCGGACATCGCCCCCAATCTCGTGGCGCTCTACGTGAGCCGGGCTCAGGGAGCTCATTTCACCGAAAAACCGGTAGGCCTAGATACGCGCATCAAGGAAATTCAAGACGGCCGTTTCAACGACGAGTGGGCCTCAATCCTCAAGATGACTGAGAAGGAACTGGCCGATCACTGCGCGACAGTGAAATAGCATGATGAGCGATCATGCTGTCAGCCCTCAGCTTTTCACATTAAGGTAGACGTTGAATACCAAACGCGGATAGCGAAAAGAATACTCATGGATATCCACGCCCTTCAACAGATCGTGCACCACACCCGGGATGCTCGACGCAAGCAGACGCTTCCCAAGTTCTCTCCGGCGGATCGCGACCAACTGATCCATAAATATCATCCGGATTATCGTGAACGAGCCTATCGCCCGCTCCGCTTCGGTCTCAACGAGGGGGATAAGACGGTTGTCGAATTGGCCGCATTGCTGGAGGGCGATAGTCCCATTGCGGACGAGTTCGATTTGACGGCTGATTACACGACCGATGTGCTGGTGGTGGGCGGTGGCGGGGCCGGTTGTGCAGCGGCACTCCATGCGCATGCGGCGGGCGCCAAGGTCATTCTGGCGACGAAGCTTCGTCTCGGCGACTCCAACAGTGTGATGGCTCAAGGAGGCATGCAGATTTCGGTCGCGTCAGAAGACTCGCCCGTCACGCATTTCGTGGATACGCTTAAGGGCGGTCACATGCAGAATGATCATCAACTGCTCAAGGTGATGGTCGAGGAAGGTCCCTCGATTGCCAAATGGTTGTTGAGCTTGGGTGTTCTGTTCGATCGCGATGGGGACGGCAATCTCCATGTGAAAAAAGGCGGTGGGAGCTCGAAGCCCCGCCTTCTGACGTGCTCAGACTACACTGGCCTTGAAATTATGCGAGTGCTCAAGGACGAGGTGCTGAATCAGAAGATCCAGCTACTTGAATTTTGCGCCGCGATTGAGTTAACAAGCGACGAGAAGGGGGCCTGCACCGGCGCGATATTCAAAGACCTTGATAACCAGCGCTACGTGGTTGTGGCCGCCAAGTCCGTCATTCTCGCGACCGGCGGAATCGGCCGGCTCCATATTCAGGGATTCCCGACCAGCAATCACTACGGCGCAACCGGCGACGGACTCTGTCTGGCCTATCGGATGGGGGCCAAACTCACACAGATCGACACGTTCCAATATCACCCATCCGGTGCGGTCTATCCAGAACAGCTCATCGGGGCGCTGGTGACAGAGGGTATTCGATCAGAAGGCGGACATTTGGTGAATGCGAAGGGTGAACGATTCGTCAACGAATTAGACACTCGCGACGTCGTGTCCTCCTCGATTATCCGGGAATGTGAAGAAGGCCGAGGCATCCGCACGATGTCCGGGCGTATCGGCGTCTGGCTCGATACCCCGCTTCTCGATGCCGAACATGGCCCCGGCACCGTGGAAAAGCATTTTCCCGCGATGATGCTGCAGTTTGAACGGTTCGGCATCGATATCAGCAAAGATCCTGTGTTGATCTATCCGACGCTGCATTACCAGAACGGCGGCGTGAAGATCGATACCAATTCAGAAACCAACGTGACCAATCTTTTCGTTGCGGGCGAGGCGTCAGGCGGATTGCATGGCCGGAACCGATTGATGGGAAATTCGCTTCTCGACCTGATGGTCTTTGGAAAGCGATCGGGGTTGACGGCTGCTGTTCGCGCCGCTGCCATGCCGCAAGGGAAGTTGACGGTCGGTCATTTAAGGGGATTTCGTGCCGAGGCCAAGAAACATGGCAGTTCACATGGGATCGTGTCACCCATGATCTTGCCTCCCTATACGAGAAAAGAGAGTTAGTGCTGAGAACTAAGCAGAGGCTTTTCATCCGTTAACTCAGCATTAGACCGATAGTCAGCACTGAAGCGACAGAAGGAGCGACATGAACGTTCATGAGTTTCAGGCGAAGCAGTTGTTCGGGCAATTCGGAGTTCCGGTTCCGCGCGGGAGGGAAATCACCTCGCCCGAAGCGGGAGCGGCATGGGCTGCAGAGCTGAACACCCCCGTGTTTGTCGTCAAGGCGCAGATTCATGCAGGCGGCCGTGGCAAGGCCGGTGGTGTCAAAATTACGAAGGACCGGGCGGCCGTTCCCGGCTTGGTTAAGGAGTTGATCGGGAAGACTCTCATTACCCACCAAACCGGTCCAAAGGGGCGGGAAGTGCGGCGGTTGCTGATCGAAGAAGGTGCTGCGATTGCCAAGGAATTGTATGTGAGTCTCCTCGTCGATCGGGACAGCGGCTGGCCAGTGTTTATTGCGAGCACCGAAGGCGGGATGGAGATTGAAGTCGTCGCCGAACGCACGCCGGAGAAGATCATCCGGGAGGCGATCGATCCGGCAGTCGGCTTTCAACCGCACAACGGGCGAAACGTGGCCTTCGCGCTTGGCCTTCCTTCCATAGAACCAGCCGTTGTGAATCCCTTCATTCAGATGTTGGGGAATCTCTATCGCTTGTTTATGGAAAAGAACGCGGCGATGGTGGAAATCAATCCATTGGTCATCACCGGTGACAAGAAATTGATCGCGCTAGACGGCAAGGTTTCGTTCGACGATAACGCGCTGTTCCGGCACACCGATGTGCAACAGATGCGCGATCTCAATGAAGAAGACCCCCTTGAGATCGAAGCGGGAGAAAATAATCTGAACTACATCAAGCTTGATGGTAACATCGGCTGCATGGTGAACGGCGCAGGTCTTGCGATGGCGACGATGGATGTCATCAAGCTGGCCGGTAGCGAGCCGGCAAACTTCCTGGACGTCGGCGGCGGCGCGACCAAAGAAACAGTGGCGGCCGGATTCAGGATCTTGCTGAAAGATCCGAACGTCAAAGGCATCTTCATCAACATTTTCGGCGGGATTGTTCGCTGCGAACGGATCGCCCATGGCGTCATCGAAGCGGCCAAAGAAGTGAAGATTAATGTGCCGTTGGTCGTTCGGCTGCAAGGAACGAATGCGGACGAAGGCCGTAAGCTGTTAGCGGAATCAGGCCTCAAGCTGGAAGTGGCAAACGATCTGTGGGAGGCGGCGCAAAAGATTGTGAAGTTGACTGGAAAAGCGGCATGATGAGCGGGGAGCGAGTGAAAGAAAAAAATGGGAATGGCGGATTCTTGTTAGCAGGAACCGGTCGATAACGGCGCAGAGAATGGTGAGGAAGGCGGTGTAACACAATATGCGTTCAGCAATGCTTGCTCTGGTTTTGTTGCTGGTCAGTACTGCCGGATGCGTGATGGCTCGGGATGGAAACGTGAAGCCGCCGGCTCAATGGCCGCCACACTCGACCCAACACACGAAGAAATCTATCTCGCTTCACGTGAGTGAGGTGGGGAGTCAAGGGGGCTCCGGTCAGGAGATAAGCCCTGAGACAATGGAAGATTTTCGTGCACAAGCCGTCAAGGCCTACACTGAATCGAAGCTGTTTTCCTCGGTTGTCACCAGCGGTGAGCCGACGGATCTCAAGGCGGACATTACCCTTGGTGAGGGGAGTGATGGATTGTCATGGTCTGGCGTTATTTCCGCCCTCACGCTGACAATGATTCCTGGCGTCGTGTCACAAGATGTGATTGCGAATACGACATACAAAGATCGTCAACAGAAAGTCATCGGCACGATTGTCAAGGCTGAGGGATTTGGGTCATGGATTCAGTTTTTCCTTCTCTTTGCGATGCCGTTTGTGGATGGCCCCGATACAATTATGGATAAGACGAAATACGACATCCATCGAGCCACCCTTGAGGAGGCGTACCGTAAGGGCTTCTTTTAGTAAGATGTTGATACAGTCTTCCAGGACGTGTTCGAGACTCGTTTCGACAAAACGTGAGTGTTGCGGCAACCGGTGAGAATCATGAGTCGGTAAAGGGATTATTGTATGTCAATTTTAGTAAACAAGATCACACGAGTGGTGGTGCAGGGGATTACGGGCAAAGAAGGCTCATTTCATGCGACACAGTGTAAGGCCTACGGGACACAGGTCGTTGCGGGTGTGACTCCCGGCAAGGCAGGTCAAGAGGTCGAGGGCATTCCGGTCTTTAACACCGTGCGTGATGCTGTGAGGAAAACTCAGTGCGACACGTCGCTGATCTTTGTGCCTCCGCCGTTTTGTGCCGATGCCATTTTGGAAGCGGCCGATGCCGGCATCACGCTCGTGATCTGCATCACCGAAGGCATTCCTGTGAACGACATGGTGAAAGTCAAGCGCGCGCTTCGAGGCAAGAATGTCCGCTTGATCGGCCCCAATTGTCCAGGCGTCATCACCGTTGATGAGGCGAAGATCGGCATCATGCCGGGCTTCATCCACAAGAAAGGGGTCGTGGGTGTGGTGTCGCGCAGCGGGACCCTCACCTATGAAGCGGTACACCAGCTCTCAACCATGGGATTGGGTGAAACGACGTGCGTCGGCATCGGCGGCGATCCAGTCAATGGGACCGGCTTTGTCGATGTACTGGCGTTATTCGAGAAAGATCCAGAGACTCAAGCGATCGTGATGATCGGCGAGATCGGTGGTGATGCAGAAGAGAAAGCCGCTGAGTTCATCAAGAAGAATGTGAAGAAACCGGTTGTCAGTTTTATCGCCGGAATTACGGCTCCTCCTGGCCGGCGCATGGGCCATGCCGGGGCAATCATTTCAGGCGGCAAAGGCACTGCGACGGAGAAGATGAAAGCGCTCGAAGCGGCTGGGGTCCGCGTCTGCAGCAATCCAGCCGAGATCGGCGTTACCGTTAATCGAGCCTTGGGCCGCTGATACCTCATCAACGTAAGGGGGACATTTTCATGGGACGCAAACGCGCCATGCCGTTCGACCCGAAAACTTTCCTGACAAAGGTCAACGGCGGGAAAAAGATTCTCCGGTGCAGAAAGAAGCAGATCCTCTTTTCCCAAGGGGATGCGGCAGATTCCGTATTCTATATTCTGGGTGGCAACGTCAAGCTTGCCGTACTCTCTCGTAGAGGTAAAGAAGCCGTTATCTCTATTCTGGGAAAGGGGGAATTTTTCGGCGAAGCCTGCCTCACTGGGCAACTGGTCCGCACCATTGCCGCGACGGCGCTGGCGGATTCTACGATCATGCGTGTTGACAAAGACGCCATGATCCGGGTTCTTCACGACGAACCTACATTGACGGACTTCTTCATGTCCCATCTCCTCTCCCGCAATATTCAGATTGAAGAGGCCCTGGTCGATCAGCTTTTTAATTCCAGCGAAAAGCGGCTTGCGCGGATCCTGCTGTTGCTCGCTCACTTTGGAAAAAAACGTCAGGTTGTGGAGCCGACGATTCCGAAGATCAGCCAGGAGACGCTGGCCGACATGGTCGGGACCACACGATCCCGAGTCAGCTTCTTTCTGAACAAGTTCAGAAAGTTGGGCTTCATCGATTACAACGGTAGCTTGCGCATTCGCAGCTCCCTCCTCAATATCGTCCTGCTCGACTAAATATCAATTCTCTCTGTGGCCCTAGTGATGATGCAGCGTCAAGCTGCCCGCAGCATGTATTTCGCAAATGTGAGCAATTTTGACCAGACTGCTACCCGTCTTTCAGGCAATATACGCCCCGTTTTATCCGTCTATCGAAATCCGGTGACACTCCGTTCCTTGGAATGTATTTCATTGGTGAGACAACCGCAGAGTTCTTTGGCTCGGGCGTGTACCGAGAGCTACTCTTGCGTCATTCAGGAAAGAGGACCTTTGCATGGGACGCAAACGCGTCGCGCTGTTCGACCCGAAACATTTCCTGACAAAGGTTACGGCCGGGAAAAAGATTCTGCAGTGCCGGAAGAAGCAGATCCTCTTTTCGCAAGGGGATGCAGCGGACGCCGTGTTCTATATCCTGGATGGCAAGGTCAAGCTCACCGTGCTCTCCCGCAAAGGGAAAGAAGCCGTCATTACGATTCTCGAGAAGGGGGAATTCTTCGGTGAGGCTTGCCTCACCGGGCAACTGGCCAGGACCATTACTGCAACGACTCTGGAAGACTCCACGGTCATGCGCATCGACAAAGCTGCGATGATCTTGCTCCTTCATAAGGAGCCGACATTCGCAGGTCTGTTCATGTCTCATCTCCTGTCCCGAAATATTCACACTGAAGAGGCTCTGGTCGATCAACTCTTTAATTCCAGTGAGAAGCGGCTTGCCCGGATACTGCTGGTGCTTGCCCATTTTGGGGATGAATCCCAGGTGGTGGAACCGACCATTCCAAAGATCAGCCAGGGAACACTGGCCGAGATGATCGGGACCACGCGATCACGAGTCAGTTTTTTCCTGAATAAGTTCAGAAAGCTTGGCTTCATCGATTACAAGGGCAGGGCAGGCGATGACGGTGGAATCCGTATTCGCAGCTCCCTTCTCAACATCGTCCTGCTCGACTAAACATCAATTCTCTCTGTGGCCATAGCGATGATGCAGAGTCAAACTGCACGCTGCATGTACTTCGCAAATGTGAGCAATTTTGACCAGACTGCTATATGTCTCTCAGGCACTATATTATGTAGAGGCTGTTGGGCTATCGATATCCCCAGGCACCTGGCGCCACGGGGCCGGATTCAGAGGTGGAGTCAGTAGGCATGTTACTCAAGCAACGGCGTGTTCTTCTGGTTGACGACGATCATCACGTCCGGATATTGCTAAAAACGTTTCTAGAAACCCGTGGGTACATGGTGGAATTGGCAGTGAATGGTCTGGACGCTGTGACCAAGCTGGGCGAGGCTGACTATGACATAGTGGTGACGGATTACAACATGCCGGAGGTTAACGGCTTAGGGGTCTTGTGGTACATCCGAGAGCATCGGCCATCGATTCGGGTGGTCCTCATGACAGGTACAGATCGGATGTTCCCATCAACGGACGCCCAACAACTTATGGGATTAAGAGCACAAGCCTACTTGGTGAAGCCGTTTGAGCTTCGCCAGCTGGAACAAACGCTGGCCAACGTGTTATCGTAAAAATCACAGCTCTGAGAGCCCGAAGGATCCGCACACAGAGGATCCTTCAGACTTGAAGAGTCGGTGATATTTTTTGCATGGTATTTTCTATCTCTTCATGTCTAATAGTGCTACGTTGCTGATGTTATTTGGGTTCTTCCCTTCTGCCAAATCTCTCCCCCAGCCTTTTCGGGACTGATAGTGCGGTTCATGTATTGGTTCCTCCGGAGACGCCGGGAACTAGGAATTGTCAGACATGGTCCGTCATTGCCTTAACCGTGAAGTCTTGTGTCCGGCTTGAAATGGGTTTAAGTTGTGATGTACTTCACGCTTGGAGGTCGACTTGCTGGTATTTCTGATTCACGTTCGTGACCCACAGTTCTACGCCCTCCCAGCGAAAACACGCGCTAAGAACGGCCGAATTCGAGTGATGGGCTTCCCGCCCATCGGCATCATGTCGCTCTCGTCGGTGCTCAAACAGGCCGGACATGAGTGTGTGATGTTCGATCAGGCGAACCCCGATACGCCGAACGAGGTGATTCTCGCTGAAATCAATCGACAACAACCGGCCCTGGTCGGCCTCAGTTTCCTCAGTACCACCAGCTATCCCTACGCGAAGATCTTGGCCCGTCAGATTCGCGCTGCCAACTCGAAAGTCAAATTGGCCTTCGGTGGTGTCTTCGCGAGTTTGAACGCTGCATTGGTTAAATTGCAGTGTCCCGAAGTGGATTTTATCTGCAAGGGAGACGGTGAACAGTTGCTTCTTGATCTCCTCGAGCGGTTCGATGACCCAGCCGATGTCGCGGGGCTGACCTGGGCCAAGGACGGCAAGGTCGTACAGAATCCAGGACGCCCGATGGAGCGTCATCTCGATCAGTGGCCCTTCCCCGATCGCGAAGGCCTTCCGCTCGACTTTATCGAATCGATGCCGCTCGACGTGCCCGCTGTCCTCTCGATGGAGCGGTTTACAACGATGCAAACGTCACGCGGTTGCCCCTGGCCCTGCGTGTTCTGCGATATTCCGATCTTCAACGAAGGTAAGTGGCGCGCGCGGAGCGCCCAGCATGTGGTGAAGGAGCTCAAGTATCTCGAAGAATGCGGCTATGGGTCTGTTTATTTTGTCGACGACCATTTCCTGCTCCAACCTAAGCGGATTGAGGCGATTTGCCAGGGCGTCATGGACGAGAAGCTCTCGATCCAGTGGGGCATCGAAGGGCGCGTAGACTCGGTGGCCCAGCATTTATTTCCTGCCATGGCCAAGGCTCATTGCCGGACGGTCATGTTCGGAATCGAAAGCGGGAGCCAGAAGATTCTCGATCGCCTCAAAAAAGAACAGACGTTGGAGGAAGTGGCCACTGCAGTCAAGAACGCGAAGGCGGCCGGCATCGAGATTGTGCACGGCTTTTTCACTGTTGGTAACCCTGATGAAACAGTCGAAGATATGAACGCCACGTTCGACCTGGCCTCGAAACTGCCGCTCGACACATTCGGCTTCAATCGGCTTTGTGTGTATCGAGGAACTCCGCTTTGGCAGGAATATGTGAAGCGCGGGTTAGTCAGCGAAACCGCCGATTGGTACAAGTATTTCAAATGCTCCACAATCGATCCGACTTGCTTGCCCGGTGAGGTGATCAACGAGGTCCGCCGTCAAGGGCTCAAGCGCCTGTTCATGTACAAGCTTCTGCACTATCCCATCCAGACATTCCGGCTGCTACGGCGGTTTCTGCGCTTCATGCCTGCGCGGGATGTGGCCTACATTATTATCAAGCCGTTTCTGGGGAAAAATACAGGTGCGACGAAAGCTGAAGTGCTGTCCCGGGCTGTCGAGCATGCAGATATGAAAGATGCAGCGGCAGAGCTGACCCAGATGACGGATGATATGCTGCACAACGTGATGGAAGAGTCGCGGCTGGAACGGTTGCGGATTCAACAGGAAGCGGAAGGGTCGCGCGAGTTGCCGATGGTCCACAGCCGCTAGCGAACGACGCTGAAAAATCCCGCCAGCGGCGTTCTCAGCTCGCAAGTATCCTCAACGTACCCCAGAGGGTACGCCTCCGGTTCTTGCTCCGCCTGCGGCCTTGCTGGACGGCCTTTTTGAGCGTCCTTCGAAGAGCCACTTCCGGTAAACCGCAATTCCCAGGTCAGCTGATGAGGAGGAAGTAGGCTCCGAGACCGAGAGCCGCAAGTGCTGTTACGCTGAGCATCACCTTTTCATGTCCGCACATCCCCACCTGTGCCTTGCAGACCGCTAGGGAACACATGATCGCCATTGTGGCCTCCTTTATCTATGAAGTGTCGTGTGTGAAACGATACGCCGCTCAGAATTCGTAGTCAACGCCGGTTCGGTTGACCCGCTGCTCTAACCCAACCTCTGATGACGACGTGAGCTGATTGGAATGATCTATTGAACGAGCGCTTGCTTCGTTTCATCCAGATGTTTTTGTAGGTATTGCATGAAGGGTGTGCCGCCTGTTCCCACGGCAGTGGGATTGCTTGAGTGGGATTGGTGTTGGCGATGGATATAACTGTCGGCGTAGCCAATGTGGATTTCACGAAACTGTCCGAGGAGATCGATGCAGGCGCTATAGGCAGACCAGAGATCGGGGTTGCAGAGCTTTCGATCTCGAATATAGCCGGCGAGCAACGGACGACCCTGTTTGTCGGTGGCCTTCTCTAGGAGTTCGATGAGGGCGCGGTGGCGCGGAGGCATGTAGTCGCGCATCTCTTGTAAATAGAGAGTCAAGGGATCAGGCGCATGGGCGATTCCGAGTCCGGCGTCGATGCATGGCACAATCGAGCTTTGTGCGCCGGTTTCGCCTCGAAACTGCTGCGGCTGACCGGCATAGGCTCCCACGCCCTCGTAGGTGAGTCCGTTGGGTAAGGAAGGGCTGTTCTTCCAGCCGTGGATGTAGGGTCGCACTCGGTTGTAGTACACATAGGGGTCGCAGCGTTCTTTCATCCTGAGCAATGTAGTGCGCATTGCCGTTTGGGCCAACGCCAAGAATTTGAGCCCAAGCAAAACCTCGTCCTCCTTCTCCTCGACCGCGCCATTCATCGCGCGCAGGAGTCCTGCCAGCCCTGGCCCCGCTACTTGCTCGATCTGGATGTGGACGACAACAAACCACTCTTCATCTAAACCGCCGAGAAAGTTTTGCAGCAGCACAATATTGTCGAGCTGAATGGGCTTGGTCTTGTCGAGTCGCCTCCAGTTATCGAGCGCATAGGATGCGTAGGAAAGAACTGGAGGTCGCCCAAGCCATTGAGCCACCTCGTGCCAGGGTTGTGCCAATTGCGGTGGCAGCGTTGCAGCCGGCTGGTCCGGCACTTCCCATACATAGGCATGCCCGCAGAACGAAAGGATGCGCATCGCCGCTCGATAGTCTTCCGTGCGCCATGTGGACGGGATAGAAGGAAGCAGTTGGCGTTGCTCGTCGATGAACCTCCGGACTGTCCGAGCGCTCAGTAATTTCGGGAGTTCGCGCCCAAGATCGTTGAGCGTGGGGGAATCGGGCAAGTGGACGAGGGGATCTTGTGGGAGAAAACCCTGTTCAGGGGAAATCTCATAGTCGGAGAGATTGAGAGGCGCGAAGTTCGTTGATCTCATACAGAGCCTCCGGTACCCATCATATCGATGCCCGCCCTCACTCTACCACACCTTGAGTCAATCACAATCGGTGTATGGATTGGAAAATCAGCAAGCCTCTGTGTGCGATCTTGCTCAGCGGACTGTACGTCACTGTTGTCGTCGAGCATGTTTTCGTTGATGGTACGCTGAATGAGGCAAACCCAGGCCACAAAGCCTTCGAGTCGACGGACGACGCAGATGGAGAGGGGGAGACCGGTCTGATTTTCGCATCGTTTCTAGTGGAGCCCCACGGCTTGACAGCCGTGGCTTCCTGCGTAGGCGGGTGAACTGGAGGAGCGGGATTCGAATGGGAGGGTAGTATGGTGAATAGTCGATAACTCTGGGCGAAGCGGAGCGTGAGGAAGCAAGGAGATGATCGTTTCTCCTCATCGGGAAATCAGGTTTCATTGGAAACGACGTGGTCGATATCTGTCGTTTACCTAAAGATGCTCAAAATGGCATCCCTGCAAGGCCGCAGCCCAATTACCGTTTACCAAGGGGTGGCTGGGATGATCCCAACTGCGCGCGTCCAACGAGGGTCTTCTGAGACCGCGCGTTGCGCGAGCAAGGAGATCATCCTAGCTACCCCGCTCCATTTTTCAGCTTCCTGTCAGAGGGGGTGTGTCGATTGTTCGACTAGATGACGTTGCTCGGCAGAGCGGAGGCGAATCTTGAAGATCACCCGGCGACTTTTTTCACGGTTCACGGTGGCAACGGGGGCATAGATCAGGTCTTGTTTGCCGCGCCCGGACGCTGAGGCGATTTCTTGAAAGCATTGGTACGCTGTCGGCTCTGTGGCTTGAATGATCTCCAACCCCTTCACCATCACTGCGAGCGACCGTTCCTGACTGAGTTTCAAATTAAACGCATCGCTGCCTTGATCATCGGTGTGTCCCTCGATGGCGAGTGAGTCGATCTTATTACGCAGCGGTCCGCACAATGCCCCGACATAGAAGGGCAATGCGTCCTCAAGAAAACGATCTGCGGTAGGCGACAGGCTGCTTTCCCCAAACTCAAAGGTCAACCGGTCTTCCGGGACCACGATCACCAGCGCGAGAGGGTCTCGGGGGTCTGCATCGAGGGAGAGGCCTAATCGTTGAATGTGGTCGCGCAGAGCCGTCTGTACATCCTCTTTGTTTTCTTGAAGTTCAGATTGTGCTGCGGAGGAGGTTTTGGTGATCTGCGCGGCGAAGAGCAAGATGAAAACAATTGCGAGCGAGGTCATGAGATCGGTGATGCCGATTGTCGTGTGCGAGGCGCCGAAGGTCTGGGGTGTCGCGTATCTCATGCGGTCGGCCGTTGAGTGGACCGTAACGATCGTTTTGGCCAAAAGCGAAACCCTTCAGGGCCTGTGATGGAGGCCAATAGCCGCTGCTCAGCAAGCTTGCCCGTCAAGCGGCCCATGAGGTTCGTGAGCGCCGTCGTTTCTTGGGCCTGATGGAGGTGCGAATCTTTCAGAAGCGTGGTGAGTTCATGAATCGAGTCATTAAGTGCCTTCATCGGAGCGGCGAATTCTTCGCGGAGGGCTCGGGGCAGTTCAGCCGTTATGCGGTGCCCTGCTGCTTGCTCGTCTTCCTTCCATTTCGTCAAAGACTGAACCGCTGTGGTCAGCTCAGCAATGGGCCCTGTCAGGTTCTCCGTACCCATACGCCCGGCATATTCCCTGAGGTCCACGCCGGAGGCCTGTCGCCCTCCCCTGGGCTCGCTTTGGGTCTGTGTGAGCTGCTCCAACATCTGCTCCATGGTTTTTCGAGGAAAGAGTTTGTCCATGAGGCAAAGAAATGTGTGGTGCGCCTTCATCAGACGAGAGACCATCGGCTTCTCGATGAGCGTAAACACATTGGCGGCAATCAGTCCGACGATGGACGTGAGGAATTTTCCTGCAAGCCCGTTAATGAGTCCTTGAATTCCGGCGATCTCTTGCCCGTCGGCATGGAGCTTACTGAGTCCGATGAATAGGGCGAGGAATGTGAGTAGCAACCCGATTCCGGTCACCAGGGACGGAAATTGGCTGTAGGAGGCCAGGTTGACTCGATGGCTCAGTAGCGCGTCCTGCGTAAAGATATCTTCCGCTCTGCGTGTACAGAAAATGCGCGGCTCCACGAACCACGGGACCTGTTCCAGGATCAGTGTCTTGCGGAATTGCGCCCAGAGCAGCAGGAACATCGGTTCCTTCTGCATGGCCTTGTCGACGGTGCTCAGGTCGTCACAGTCGATACGGGTGGAGGCGGCTGTTGGCTGACTAGTCCGTGGCGTGAACCCTACGAGTGCGCGACTTGTGAATCGCTCGTGATCGACATCGCCGCGCTCGCGAGCGAGCGTGGTCAACATTGGCCATACTCGATTGAACGGCCGTTGTGCGCGGGATACCTCCCACGTCAACCGTATCACGTGCCAAAGAAAGAAGAGCACGATTCCAATAGAGCCGAGCCAGCTCAGCATCGGGCTTGGGGGGCCTCCAAAAAAAGCCGCATCACGACTCAAGAATTCCCACAGACTGGGCATGCCGGCCATTGTGTCCTCAGTTCCTACAAGACAAACTCATGTGCGCTCCAACGCTAGGGAACGCCTTCTCAACTTCCGTGCCGCGCGCGACAGAGGCGGAAGTGCTCAAAAATCCAATAATCCCTGTGTGTGTTGGAGCCTACGCATCGGTTACCCGGCAAAGAATGCCGACTCCGTCGGCACATTCGGCCATGGTCAACACGTTGTATTTTTATGTGAAGCGTATAGTTAATGCCGGGAGCCAAACGAAGACGGAGAGTTCCACGTTCCTATGGCCGATAGCATAGGGTCTAGGGTTAGGGGCGGAGAACTATCTCTCGCTAGAGATGAGCCCGCCCTAGAAAGACCAGATTCATTGTCCCCAGCTACACACGTGTGTGGCCTACTGTGAGTGATGTCGAGTGGAGTCGTGTGAGGTCCTGTCGTTGGCGTCGTCGAGGTGTTTAAACACAATGAACCCTACGGGGATGATTCCCGTTGCGACGCCGAGCAGCGCGACCCAAATACCCCAGGGTTTCTTGGATTCGGGAACGATGTCTTCTGCGAGAAAGTAGGTGATGCTGAGAAATGCGCCGATAAACAAAAACTTTGCGAACCAGCGTGGCGCTCGAATCAGATCACATAACTTGTGCGCGCCGAAGACGAGACCGATGGCCACCGCCAGCGCGAGAACGCCGCTCATCACGAGCCTCGATTCCTGCTTAGATGTGCAATTCCGGGATAACTTTCACGAAGAGATCAAAAAGAACACCATCTTCATCGGGACGCTCCTCGCATTTTGAGACAAACTCAACAGGGATGTCGAACAGAGATGACGCCCCTTCCCGTGGGTGCGGGGACATGAGGATATGAAAGTTTTTCTGGCTAGTCAGATAGTGCTCTATCTGTTCGTCAGCAGCGTACCCGACATAAAACATGATTCCATCATGCTTCTGAATCTCCAGCGAGAATGTGTTGCTACGCGTTGAGTGTAACTCGACGACACTACATGTCGAGAAACCGTATATGCCATTCGGCAGATTCGGTATGGGCGTACTCTCTTCCCGTTCGGTCAGCGGCCTCAGTTGATGCTTGTGCCGCAGCATCAGTACCTCTTGAGGGACTGCGTTCCCGTCCGGGGTCCTTCCAACATCGCGCGGTGTCTTCTTTGCTTGAGGGCTTTTACTCCACATGTCGGCGACATGAATAGAAAAATTCAATCCGACGAGGTACACCAAGCCACCCAATCCAAGGGGTACGACAATCAGATACAGAGCCCACCGTTTCATGACTGGCAGAATACGCCCAAAGCCCTTCTTAATCCACTTGTCGATTAATCATGTGGATTCGCTTACACTACCCGGAGGGTCACAACCAAATGATTCTTGCCGTTAGTCGCATACTGCCAGCTCGAAGTCTTCGGTATATCTTTACGCTTGGATTACTCTTCGTCTATCTGGGCGTTTCGTTTGCAGCCGAACCACTGCGAGTCGAATCGATTCTCGCCTCCCCGCGTTCATATGCCCAGCATGACGTGATCCTTCAGGGTAGCGTAGTACAAGTTCAGAAAACTGAGCCGTATTCTTGCAGCAAAACGTTGTGTGGCCCTGCAACGGTTGCGTACAGTTTTACCCTCCAAGATGACACAGCCGCCATCGAAGTGATCGTCCCTTGCTCGTGTTTTGGACAGATGTTCATTGCCGATGGCGAAAGAGCCACAGTAACCGTGAGTATACGCATCATAGAGAAAGACGGGCTTCAACCTCCTGCTGTGGTGGGAGTCGCACATGACATTCGAGCGAGTAGGCCACAATAAGTCAATACTCATGCCTGACCCCATTTCTCTGAAACACTCGAATTGACGGGACTCAAGGCCCTTGTGGCCAAGGCGCGAACGAAACGGTAGTATTCCTGCGGCAAAAGGAAAGGGGTGGGAATATGTATCTGCATGCAGGCGGACGTGAAGAGCAGAAACAAAGACTCCCACCCCTTATATTCCCTCACAAGCAAAGCGGTCGTGAGCCTTAATCGCTCCTTGAATTCAAGGTTGAAGTGCAACACCTGGAGCCCGAGCGAAGACTTCGGCTGGCACCCAAATCCCCTCGTCGCTGCCGGTGTTGCACTTGTAATTAGAATTCACCCTCATGATTCTCTAGGAAAGACTCCCGACCCCTTATATCCCCTCTCGGCTCAAAGGCCGCGTCAGCGTGACTCAACGCCCCGCGGTTGTGGCCCGTCGCGGACGGTTCGGAGATTGGGAAGGGGATACCCTGGTCGGACGGGGCCACTCGGCGGCCATCGCGACGCACGTCGAACGGAAGAGTCGCTTCCTGCTCGCCGCGACAGTCCCTCGACGGACGGCCGCCGCCGTGAACCAGGCGACCCGCCGCGTGTTCCGTGCCCTCCCACCGCTGCTGCGCAAGACGCTCACGGTCGATAATGGGAGTGAGTGGACGGCGTTCCCTATCCTCCAAGCAACCCTGGGGCGTCGAGTCTACTTTGCTTTTCCCTATGCCGCATGGGAGCGCGGCACCAATGAGAACACCAACGGGTTGCTGCGCGACTATTTCCCGAACCCCACCAATTTCTCTGGTGTCCGGGCCTCGCAGCTTGCCAAAGTAGTCCGTGCCCTCAATAATAGACCGCGTAAATGCCTCGCGTATCGGACGCCGATGGAAGTGCTCCGCGCACGCCTTGGTGGTGCACTTCGGATTTGAATTCGCGGCTTAGATCGGCAACAAAGACTCCCGACCCCTTATATTCCCTCAACAGGAAACTTAGAAATTCCCCGTATTCTCCTCGGACTTAGAAATCATCCTCAGGATCCACCGTAGTGCGGGAAACGTCTGGGAACCATGTGGTGAGGTTGCTTCAGCCTTTTCTGTGCTCAAGTGGTCCCCCACATTTGCCTGCTATACTGTCCCTAGGACCCATTACCACCACTGATTCTCGCGGAAATGATGCACCATCGTCTCGTGACTATATTGACTGTGTTGCTCATGCAGCTGGCCCGAATCACGTTATGCATGGGCGTGGCGATCGCCGTCGAGCCGACCGATCCTGTCCAGGAGGTTCAGCGATTGGTCGATGTTTACACAATGATGGCGAAAGAGGCCGAGGCAACTGGAGTCCTGCTATGGCCGAAAGAATATCCTCCTTTTGTAGCAGCATATAACGAGTTAGAAATGAAATTGCGAGGACAGCCGCCAGAGGTAACAAAGGCGGCCAAGGCTGAAATGGATAAACGATTATGGCCGGTCATTCAAGACTATGCCATCTATGTAAGTAAGAAGCAGGCCGAAGAAAAGGCCGAGACTAAGCGGCAAGCTGAGCAGAGGAAGCAAGGCTACAAGAAAGAACTTCAACAGCGTATAGAGCAAGCAAAACAGGCGGAACGGGAACAACGATACAAGGACAGTGCCGGGGCTGTTACTTCTGCTCCGCCTTCGGTTGATTTGGACGAAGGGCTGTCTGCCTTCGAGAAGGGGAATTACGATGTGGCCTACCGGACGTTACTTCCCTTGTCAGACGCTGGAATTGCGATGGCTCAAAACACGCTCGGGAGGATGTATCTGAGAGGACGCGGCGTTCCACAGGATGACCATCAGGCCCTCCTTTTGTTTCGTAAAGCGGCAAGTCAGGGGTTGCCCAATGCCAAGAACAATATAGGGACGATGTATGTGGCCGGGCGAGGGGTGAAGCAAGATTTTCAGCAGGCTGTGGCATGGTACCTCGAGGCAGCCCATCAAGGATTTCCACTCGCAATGGATAACCTTGCTGATATGTACGCGAAGGGATTCGGTGTCATGCCCGATCAAGCAGAAGCCAGCAGGTGGCGAGCCCAGGCACGCAGCGCCGGATTCACGGGGGCAAAGGATGTGATGCATATTGAGAGAGTCGGAACGACCGAATATCAGAAAGCGCTGGAGTTTTACTATCAGTGGAAGTTTGCAGAGGCCGCTCCCTTCTTCCAGCAGGCCGCCGAGAAAGGCCATCCGGAGGCCCAGCTGATTTTGGGCGCGCTGTATCATGATGGGCAAGGCGTTCAGAAAGACAAACAACAGGCCCAATATTGGACCCAGGAGGCCGCGAAGCAAGGGCACCACATGAAAGATAACCGAGACCGAGTGGTGATCCATTCGTCAAAGGAGAGAATTGAAGAAATTGACAAAACGAGGAGTTCGCCGCCCCTACCGGTATGTGCATGTGGGAGAGATATACCACCTCAAGAGTGTGCGCACCGGTTTTCCTGTCGGGTACCATGAATTCTCACCTTCTGCTGATGGTTGCTCGTCTGCAGTGTTCTGAAGAAAATCTTCGACCGGATTCTTAATCAGCGGCCGTCGTCCTCATCTGCTACCACGTTACTACCAGGACAGGACAATCCAGCCCCATCAGGCCCCATGTCGGGACATCCTGCTTTGTGGTTTCTTGTGGGGTTAGGTTGTCTGAGGTAGGACTATCTGAAATTCGTAAACCGCAGGTCGAGGTTCAATGCTCGGCACCTGCGGCGCGAAGCAATTCCACAAATGAAGAATGAAATATGACCGCTCAGCGGTAGATTAAGATTCCCTACCCCTTATCTTCCTCACAACTTCTAACTTAGTGGAGGGGGGCGCAGGTGCCCCTACTGCGCGCATCGACCGAACACATTCTGATCGTGCGCGGTCTGCGAGCAAGGGGAGCATCTGTCCCGCTCCATCCTCCTAATGGGTGAAGTGTCAGAGACTCGTGCTTGATCGCAAGAAAGAAGGCTGCCGTTTCCGGTAGCCTTCTTTCTTCACTCCACATGAACAGACTGGGTATGTGATTTAATTGCTGGGTGGCGCTGACCTGGCCATCCGATCGGCTTAGCTTCCAGGTATACTGTTAATTTAAAGGGTGGCCCGATTGGTCTCCAACTGCGCGTGTCCAACGAGGGCCTTCTCGGGCCGCGCGTTGCGCGAGCAAAGGAGACTAACGGGCTACCCTTTCCCCTCCTACACCGGGCGGGGTGCGAGGACGGACGGGCTGGTCAGCGCCAGGACCCGCGGGATTGTGTGTATGAGGTATCGATACCGTTGTCTTGACCTCAAACAAAAAGGCCACCGCTTCCGGTGGCCTTTTTGTTATTCCCCCTCCATTGTCTGGCAAGGAGTGGTGCGGGGTGGTCCACTTGCGCGCATCGGACGAGCACTGTTTTATCGTGCGCGTTCTGCGAGCACAGGGACCACCCCGCGCTGCTCCGTTCCTTACGTGCCCATTTCCCAACTTGCCAGATATTTTACTTGTTCCTTCGTCAGCATATCAATCTTCATCCCCATCCCTGCGAGCTTCAGTCTCGCTATTTCCTTATCAATCACTGGCGGCACCGGGTAGACCTTCTTCTCCAGCTTCTTGTAATTTTTTACCAGGTATTCTGCACCGAGCGCCTGGTTGGCGAAGCTCATGTCCATAACGCTGGAGGGATGGCCTTCCGCAGTAGCGAGATTGACCAACCGTCCCTCGCCGAGCAGACTGACCCGGCGGCCGGTCTTCAGTGTGAATTGCTCGACGCCCGGTCTGATGAGGCGTTTCTTGCGGCTCAATTTCTCCAACGCAGGAATATCCAGCTCAACGTTGAAGTGGCCTGAGTTGCAGACGATGGCCCCTTCTTTCATCTTGGCGAAGTGCTCGCCGCGGATCACTTTGAGGTTGCCGGTGACCGTGACGAAGAAGTCTCCGATCAACGCGGCCTGTTCCATCGGCATGACGCGGAATCCATCCATCACCGCTTCAATCGCCTTGACGGGATCGATCTCGGTGACAATGACGTCAGCCCCCATGCCCTTCGCGCGCATCGCGATGCCACGCCCGCACCAGCCATAGCCCGCAACCACGAAGCTGGTGCCGCAGATCAATCGGTTCGTTGCGCGGATGATGCCGTCAATCGTGCTCTGTCCGGTCCCGTAGCGGTTGTCGAACAGGTGTTTGGTGTCGGCGTCGTTCACCGAGATCACCGGGAACTTCAGTACTTTCTTCTCGGCCATGCTGCGGAGTCGAATCACGCCAGTGGTGGTCTCTTCCGTGCCGCCGATCACGTGTTTGAGCAAGTCTTTCCGCTTGGAATGGATCAGCGAGACGACATCGGCCCCGTCGTCCATCGTAATTTGCGGCTTGTGGGCGATCGCCGATTGGATGTGCTGATAGTAGGTCTTGTTGTCTTCGCCCTTAATGGCGAAGGTTGGAATGCCGTCGTGTTTGACGAGTGCTGCGGCGATCTCATCCTGTGTGCTGAGCGGATTGGAGGCGCAGAGCCGGACTTCGGCTCCTCCGGCCTGAAGGGTTTTCATCAGATTGGCGGTTTCGGTCGTCACGTGGAGGCAGGCGGTCATGCGAAGTCCTGCGAATGGTTTCTCTCGCAGAAACCGTTTCTTGATCAGGCGTAACACCGGCATGGTGGCCTCGGCCCATTCAATCTTGAGTTTGCCCTGATCTGCCAACTTCATATCTTTCACATCGTATTCCACAGAAACCTCCAGTACTGGTGATGAGTGATGGTGGTCAGTAAAAGGGGGGCGGATTTTTCAATCCGTCCCCCTCTGTCATCGGTCCGGTCTAAACTATAGACCTGCGTCTTTGCGCAAAATTTTGGCTTTGCCGGTCTTTTCCCAGGTGAACTCCGGTTCGTTCCTGCCGAAGTGCCCATAGGATGCGGTCTTTCTGAAGATCGGCCGGCGGAGCTTGAGGTAATCAATGATGCCGCGCGGGGTCAGGGGGAAGTGTGTCCGTACGAGTTTGTCCAGATGCTCAACCGCCACCTTTTCCGTCCCCTTCGTGTCGACCAACACCGAGACGGGATCGGCCACCCCGATCGCATAGGCGAGCTGCACTTCGCACTTTTGAGCCAATCCGGCGGCGACGATGTTCTTGGCAATGTGACGGGCCATGTACGAGGCCGACCGGTCAACCTTGGTTGGATCCTTGCCGGAGAAGGCGCCGCCTCCATGGCTGCCGTGCCCGCCATAGGTGTCGACAATGATTTTGCGGCCTGTGAGTCCGGTGTCGCCCATCGGACCGCCGACCACGAAGCGGCCGGTGGGATTGATGTGGTGCTTCACGCTCGTCGGATCGTAGAGTCCTTTCGGCATCATGGGTCTGATCACCTTCTCCATGATGTCGCGTTCGATCTGCTTGTTTGTCACGTCGGGGCTATGCTGCGTCGAGACGACGATGGTGTCGATTCGCACCGGTTTTCCGTTCCGGTACTCCACGGTCACTTGGGATTTTCCATCGGGACGCACCCAAGGCAGGATGTTCTTTTTTCGGACCTCAGCCAGCCGCTTGGTGAGCCGGTGGGCGAGGACGATCGGCATCGGCATCAGTTCGGTCGTTTCGTTGGTGGCGTAGCCGAACATGAGTCCCTGATCGCCAGCGCCGCCGGAATCCACGCCCATCGAGATATCGCCCGATTGCTGGTGAATGGCGGTGAGGACTGAACAGGTATGGTAATCGAACCCCCAGGCGGCATCGCAGTAACCGACATCCTTGATGACCTCGCGAATGATATCGGGAATTTCGACGTAGGCCTTGGTGGAGATTTCCCCGGCCACAAAGGCGATTCCGGTGGTCAGAATCGTTTCGCAGGCCACCCGGGCATATTTGTCTTGGGCAATGATGGCATCGAGGATTCCGTCGGAGATCTGATCGGCGATTTTGTCCGGATGTCCTTCCGTCACGGACTCTGACGTGAACAGGTAGTTGTGTCTCATTAGCCCCTCTGGGTTGAGGTGATCGGTAAGTAGGACGAAATATTAAATCCGCGTGATAGTATCTGAATGCGTCATCGATTGTCTATTCCTTCGAAGGGAGGGGACTGCCCGGAGGCTGAAGTCTCGGCTTGCTTGACACCCATTTTCCGGCACTTGTAAGATGACTCCATTCTCTTCGGCTCTCGCCTCGTTTGATGCGTTACATCAAGGTCGGGCTTCCCTTATTTCTGGCCCTCAGTACCCTAGCTCTGGGCGGTGGGGGCCAACTTTGCGTTCGGTGGCTTCGGAGAAAACTTTATGACTCAACAGTGGATGTTGAGCGGGGTGAAAAGCGGACGATGAGTCTCTGGATTGCGGCAATGATGTTCTGCGTGATGACCTCGTTGGTGGCCTTCGGTGGCGCGTCAGCACAGGACATGTTCCCTGTCGCCGGGCGCCATGCGGTGAAGCTGGGTGAGCCGGCGCCGGACTTTCAGCTCCTAGATATGCAGGGACGTCTTGTGGCACTCTCGGACTTGCGGGGCAAAGTGGTGATGGTGAATTTTTGGGCGACCTGGTGTGGCCCCTGCCGGGTAGAAATGCCGGCGATGGAAGCGCTCTACCAGGCATTTTCGCGGAAGGACTTTGAAATTCTCGCGGTATCCACCGATGCACAGGGTATGACGGTGACGAGGCCGTTTCAACAAGAGAATCATTTAACCTTCCCCATCCTTCATGATGCCGACTATCGCGTGGGATTGATCTACGGCGCTCGGAGTCTGCCGATGACCTTCATGGTGGACCGGCAAGGGGTCATCCGCCATCAGATCTTTGGCGCACGTGACTGGGGAGCGATTGAGGCGCAGCAGCTCGTGCAGATGTTGATGAAGTCGTAGCAGGATGATGAAAAAGGGAGCGGGGTAGCTAGGACGATCCCCTTGCTCGCGCAACGCGCGGCATGAGAATGCCCTCGTTGGACGCGCGCAGTTGGGATCATCCTAGCCACCCCTTGGTAAGCGGTAGTTGGCTGCGGCCTTGCCGGTGAAAGGGCGCGTCCCGGGGCACAGAGTCTGTCTTGGCAGACTCAGGGCGGGAGGGTGAAATAACAGCCGGGGTTTGGGCGGGTGAGAAGTCTGGACATTTTGAGCATCCTGCGAACTCGTTACTTACTGTTTCCGTCCTGTGGGTCAGGGAAGTCCTGGTGTACCGACTGAGTTTTCTCGAAGCCTGATAGGAGCCTGTCCGACATTGTCGCAATCGATCACGAATATCTCGCTCGTGGCGGCTTTTTCGGCTGGATTGCTGTCGTTCGTCTCTCCCTGCGTGCTCCCGCTGGTCCCTTCTTACATTTCATATGTCACAGGGCTGTCCATCGAACAACTCACCGATTCAACGGTGCGCTCGAAGTTGAAGAAAACCATTGTCGTCAACGCGTTGTTGTTCATCGGAGGGTTTTCGGCGGTATTTATCTCGTTTGGCGCGTCGGCTAGCTTCATCGGTCAGGTGCTGGTGACCTATCAAGATGTCGTTCGACGAATCGGCGGGATTGTGATCGTCGTCTTCGGCCTGTATTTGTTGGGGATTTTAAATATCAGTTTTCTGAAAATGGAGCACCGGTTTCAATTCAGAAGTCGGCCGGCCGGGTACGTGGGATCGTTCTTGATCGGGGTGGCGTTTGCCGCCGGATGGACACCCTGCGTCGGCCCGGTCCTCGGGACCATTTTGCTCTATGCCAGTACGACCGAGTCGATGCTGAACGGGGTGCTGCTACTGACGAGCTATTCGTTGGGGCTGGGTGTGCCGTTGTTTCTCACGGCCCTGGGGGTGGATCGGTTCCTTGCGTATTTCAAACAGGCGCGTCTGTATTTGTGGGGCGTGTCGACTGTGAGCGGAGTGATGCTCATTGTCGTGGGCGTCATGATCTACGCCAACAGCCTTACGATGATTACCGGTTTTCTGGAGCGGGCTGGTATTGGCTGGTATCTTGGGCAGTGACTAGAAGGTCAGACTGCCAAAGTAGGAAGTGCTGAGTGCTGAGTCGAAGAAACTTTCTTCTCAAGATCCGTGCATCAGCGATCTTCACCCAAGTCTCAGCACTCAGAGCGTACAGTCAGCACTAGACTCTTTTTCACCATGCCCACGTTGCCAGATGTGAAAGTATACGACGCGCTTGTGGTTGGCATGGGGCCGGCCGGGGCCGTCGCTGCCTATGAGCTGAGCCGTGCCGGCCTGTCGGTTCTCGCCCTTGAGAAAGACGTCCATCCTCGCTACAAAGTCTGCGGCGGCGGGTTGTCGGTCCGGATCGAGCAACTTCTTGATCCAGGGTTCAAGTCCGTGGTCGAAGACACCATCTTTGGATTTCAGTTTTTGTACCGTGGTGAGGAATCCGTCACGATCGAATCGCCCAGTCCAATCGCCTATATGGTCATGCGCGATCGGTTCGATCATTACCTGGTTGAACAGGCCCGGCTCGCTGGTACGGAAATTCACGAAGGGGAGCACCCGCAGTCACTTCGTCATGTGCCGGAGGGTGTCGAGGTGACCACCGATCGCGGGTGCTATCATGCAAAGGTTTTGATTGGCGCCGACGGCGCGAACAGCCAGGTCGCGCGGCAACTCTTCCCCGACCGGCGGCAACGCTGTATACCGACGTTAGAGAGCGAGATCGAACTTGGACCGGGGCCACAGTATTCGGCCATGGGCAAAGCCGTGATCGATATCGGCATCTGCTCGAAGGGATATGCCTGGATCTTTCCCAAGCAGGGGCGGTTGTCGGTCGGTGTGGGGGAGTTTCAGAGCAAACCGGCGAGCCTCAAAAAAACCTTCGATCGATTCGTTGGCGGAGAAAAAGGCCTGGCGGGTTTGGATGTGCCCAAGCCGATGGGCCATCCGTTACCCGTGTTTGGCCGGACCG
>SWDH01000040.1:14614-28293 GCA_005116945.1 Nitrospira sp. | reverse complement strand
CGTGAGTTGGGAGAGCAGTGTGGAATCGCGTCCTATTTGATCGATGCCGCATCCGACATCAATCCAACCTGGCTTGCGAACGTGCAGGCGGTTGGGATCACAGCCGGTGCTTCCGCGCCAGAAGTGTTGGTTGAGGAAGTGGTGACGTACCTCAAGACTTTTGGGGAGGCAGAGGTTCGTGATTTGACAGTGATCGAAGAAGACGTGGAGTTTCTTCTCCCGAAGGAATTAATCAGTATTGAGTCTTCCAATAAATCCGCCGGAGCGCAGGTAGGATAGCCACACTCTTCGTTGCACTCCTGCTCCCAAAATGTAGTGGGCTCACCTCTTCACTCCTACCACGGGCAGTGTTTTTCTTTGATTTCGCGCACAAGTCTGTGTTAGAAATCCGAGCGATTTATTCATTCGCCCTCATACGCATGGCAACTGTTGTGATTGAGGAGACATCGCATCCTGCCCTCTGTCCCACGACACTGATCGAAAGGGGTCGTGGTAGGAGAAGCGTTATGCGTCAAGCGGGCGAAGCCCTCACGAGACAGATTCGCGACCAAAGGAGTGATCGATGTATTTAAAGTCCCTTGAAATGATGGGATTTAAGTCGTTCGCAGAAGCTCGGATCGAATTCCCTAACGGCGTGACGGCCATTGTCGGGCCAAACGGGAGTGGGAAAAGTAACGTCGTCGATGCAATTCTTTGGGTACTTGGTGAGCAGAGCACAAAGTCTCTGCGCAGCGAGAAGATGGAAGATGTGATTTTTAATGGGACCGAAATGCGGAAGCCTCTCGGTTTAGCGGAAGTGTCGCTCGTGATCAGTGGGCTGGATCAGATCACGGTAGATCCATTGTCCGGTCTTTCAAGCCAGCTGGCGGAGTATCAAGAGCTCATGATCACGCGCCGCCTCTATCGGAATGGCGACAGTGAATATCTCATCAACAAGACGGTCTGCCGGTTGAAGGACGTCCGGAGCATCCTGTTGGATACCAGGGCCGGGACCAAAGGGCACACGGTTATCGCACAGGGACAAATTGATCAGATTCTGAACGCATCACCGCAAAACAGGCGGGAGTTGATCGAGGAGACGGCCGGCATTGTTCGTTACAAGAAGCAGAAAGGCGAAGCGTTGCGGAAGCTGGAGGCGACCCAACAAAACCTTTCGCGGGTGCGAGATATCATTGCTGAAGTGAAAAAGCAGTTGAATGCTCTCGAGCGCCAGGCGCGGCAGGCGCGGTCGTATCAGACATTGCACCAAGAAGCGAAGTCGCTGGAGATTCAATTGCTGTCGAACGAATATCGTGTCCTCCGAACCACGATCCAGGATGTGGAGTCGGAGCTGCAGGTATTGGAGGAGCAGGAGTCCGAGCAGTCCGCCGAGCTGGCGCGCTTGAATGCCGAACTTGAACGAATCAAGCTTGCAATGACTATTGCGAACGAGGCGATCGGGGAGAGGCGCGAGGAATTGTCAAAGGTGGAGCAGCAACAGGCTCGGGCGCTGACGGCTGCAGAGATTGAACGCAATCGCGGTGAGCTCTATGTGCAGCAACGTGGTCAGGGCAGAGAAGAGCTTGAGCGTCTCACCATGGAACAGCAGCAGGCTGCGGCGGAGGCGGCGGCCCTTGAAGAGGCACTGGCCACGCTCGATCGCGAGTGTGTGGAGCGAGAGCAGGTGTTTACGGAACTCGATCGGGAGATGAAGGTACTGGTCCAGCAAAGAGTTGCGGCGTTAGCTGAGGAAGAACGAGGGCGCCGGGATGTTCTGAATCTGGCGGTATTGGTCGGGAATACTGAACAGACGTTGGTACAATTGGCTGCTCGCATCCAAGAGGCGGCGGCTCGTGAAGATCGGCTTGTTCGTGAGCGAGAGGACGTTCGCCTGCAACATCTCGCAGCAACGGACAAACGTCAGGGACTCCAACAAGCCTGTCATGAGGCAGAGCAATCGGTCGTAGATCTGCGTCGGCAACAGCAGGGAGTGGAGGAAGAGAGCGGGCGTGTCTCGGCTGAGCTAGCTGAAGTCGATCGATCGGTATTTCGCCAGTCGGAAGAGTTGGCCGCGGTGGACTCTCATCTTCGAGCGCTGCAGGGTGTGCTGCAAGAAGACATGGGGTATGGGCGGCGCGGTGATGAAGAATCAACGGCGCTCAAAGCCTGTGCTGGGGTTCGCGAGGCCATTGCCGAGTGGTTGGTTGTGCCTTCCGGATGGGACCGTGCTGTGGAAGCGATCTTGGGTGAGCGGGTCAGGGGATGGTTCGTCGATGATCCCACGTCGGCGTGTGAAGCGGTTGAATTTCTCAAAGAGAAAGATCTCGGTCGCGGCATGTTCATCCCGCAGCAACCTCGTTGGACGTCTTATGCCACGACCTCGCGCCCCTGGTGGCCTGCGATGGAGGGCCAGCCTGGTGTGGTCGGATGTGCCGTCGATTTGATCTCTGTGCAAGGCGCGCGTGAAGCGGCTCGCGATTATCTCTTCGACCGAATGGTGTTTGTCGAGACCCTCAAGGCCGCCACTGTATTGTGGGAGCAACAGTCCTGCGCGACTTCAGATGGGCCGATCTTCGTGACACGTGCGGGAGAAATTTTGGATGCAGCCGGGGTGATTATCGGTGGCCAGGTCAGTGTAACGGGGGGACTGCTGCAGCGGCGTCGAGAGGTGCTGCAGCTGGATTCCCAGCGTATCTCCTTGATGGCGGCCATTGAGGAAAGGAAGCAGCGACAGGAACAGTTGCAGGCGCAAGGACAGGAGTTGCGTGAACAGAGCCGGCAACTCGGGGATTCGTTGCGTGAGGCTGAAATGCAGGGGCTCTCACTACGGAAAGACGAAGCTGGACTTCAGCATGTGCAGGGAGAGCTGACCTTGCGGATCGAGACATTGATGAGCGATACGCAACGGGGTTCAGCGGACGGGCAGCGCCTTGAGCAAGAAGCGCGCTCTGTCGACGCGCAACTTGTTCAGTGGAGGGCGGAGAAGTTCGGTCAGGAAGCCGGGCTGAGCCAACTACGCGAGCGAGTCGCGCAAATCGATCACGGGATGCAGGGGCTGCAGCAGCAATTCACAGAAGCGCAATTGGTGGCGCAGGAGACACGGACAACCCGTGAGCATCGCCATCGTGATCTTCAGCGGATTCAGCAGCAGCAGCACGATGGGGCCACGCGCATTGACACGTTGACGCAGCATATCGAAGGGCTCACGGCCTCAATCGAACAGAGCCGGGTCGAACGTGAGGATCAAGAGGCCCGTTGTCGGGAGTTCGGTGAATCGGCCGTCCGGGTAAAAGCTCAGCTGGTCGAACTGCAAGAGGAACAGGCGCGGGACATGGCGGCAGCGCACCACGTTGATATCCGGCTGGAGGAGGTACGTCGCACGGTGTCTTCTCTTCGTGAATCCCGCATGACGGTGGAGGTTAAGAAGGCTGAACTTCGGGTGCAATTGGGAACGGTCGAGTCCACACTTGTGGGAACCTACCAGGTGGATCTTGCGACGCTGTCGGATGCACCCGTCGTGGAGGAGGCCTCCGGCCAGCAGATCCTCGGGCAGGAGCCGATCGCAGCATTGCCACCGGCGGTCGATGAGGTGGCATTACGGGGACAGCTCCAGAAAGTTCGGGAGAAACTCGATCGCTTGGGGCCGATCAATTTGGCCGCTATTCATGAACACCAAGAGTTGGATGAACGGTATCGATTCTTGACGACGCAGGAACTAGACCTGTCCACATCTATTGGCTCACTCAAAGAAATTATTCAGCGTATCAACCGCACCACGAAAGACATGTTTACCGATACCTTTGCCGAACTCCAGCAGAAGTTCAGTGAGGTATTTGTGAAGTTCTTCCCGGGTGGCCGGGCCGAACTTCAACTGGTCGAGGCGCAAGTGGATGAAACGGTAGAAGGCAGCGGACCGCAAGAACCAGGAGTCGATATCGTGGTGCAGCCACCGGGTAAGCGCTTGAAGAGTATCACCATGCTTTCGGGCGGTGAGAAGACGTTGACGGCTATGGCGTTGCTCTTTGCGAGCTTTTTAATCAGACCGACGCCGTTTTGTATTCTCGATGAAATCGACGCGCCGCTGGACGAAGAGAACATCGGACGTTTCACCAGCGTGTTGCGTGAACTGTCCGAGGGTGCTCAGTTTATGGTGATTACTCACAGTAAGAAGACCATGGCCATTGCAGATTCGTTGTTTGGTGTCACCATGGAAGAGCCCGGCATTTCAAAAATCCTTTCAGTAAGACTGGGGAACTTGCAGCCGGCCTAAAGAAGCTGGATTGGTTAAAACATCCGTACTTCAGAGGACTTCCGCGTTTCAATTTCTTGACCTTCGAGTCACGTGTCTGTTATATAGCCGACGATGGGCTGATCTACGAGTGTGTCAATTGTAGGTCGAGCGATGTATGTTAAATGAGGGCAAGGCGAGTCATCCGCCTTGTCCTATATTCCACCAAACAGTATTCGACAGACTGATACAATGAAGCTGATTCGAGCGCTGCTGGATCGTCTCTCAGAGAGCTTCGTCGTCTCCGTTTCGGAGAAGCTAGAGCTTGCGACGGAACCGTCCAACAATCCGCCCTTGCGTCTGGTGTTGGACAAACCCCTGCTTTCGGCGTCAGCGGACACGGTGACCCGTCGCTCTCCCGGCCATTCGATCAGTCAGGTGGATGCGCTTGACGACGCAGTCAGGCGCAGTCAGGCCTGGTTTCTCTCCAGACAGGATGCCTCAGAGGGGTACTGGGTTGCAGAGCTTGAGGCGGATACCACGCTGACCTCTGAGTACCTCATGCTCCGCCGATTTCTCAATCGGGTCGATCCTGAGCGAGAACGTAAGGCGGTGAGCTATCTCCGTGCCATGCAATTGCCCGATGGCGGTTGGCCGATTTTCTACGGTGGGCCGTCGGAGATTAGTGCCTCCGTCAAAACCTATTTTGCGCTGAAATTGAGCGGCGTGTCTGCCGATGAGCCCTGTATGCTTCGCGCGCGTGATCGTATCTTGGCGATGGGCGGTGTCGTGTGCGCCAATGTGTTCACCAAGATCACCTTGGCATTGTTTGATCAGTACGACTGGAAGGGTGTGCCGAGCATGCCACCTGAGATCATGCTCCTGCCGAAGCGGTTTTATTTCAGCATCTATGCCATTTCCTATTGGTCTCGTGCCGTCCTGATCCCCTTGCTCGTGGTGTTTGCCAAGCAGCCGGTCTGCCGTATCCCACGGGAGCAGGGTATTGATGAACTCTATCTCTCGCCCCGAGCGCAGATTCACTATCGCGACGTGCCACCGTTCAACAAGGAACAACGGTGGTTCACGCCGCATAATTTCTTTGTTCAACTGGACAGAATCTTGAAACTGTACGACCAGATGCCTCTCAGTTGGTTGCGCGAAAAAGCGTTGCATGAGGCGGCCACGTGGATATTGGAACACCTCAAAGGGAGCGGCGGGTTGGGGGCGATTTATCCGGCCATGGCGAACTCGATCGTGGCACTTCGTTGCCTCGGCTATGAAGTCGATGACCCTTTAGTGCAGAAAGCGCTGCGTGAGATTGAATCCCTTGAAGTCTACGACACGGCGTCGATTGACGATCAACAAGTCGAGACGCTGCATCTTCAGCCCTGCCACTCTCCCATCTGGGACACGGCGTTGCTGATGAATGCCCTGATTGAAACCGGGATGCCGCAGGACCATCCCTCGCTCCAGAACGCAGGCGCGTACTTGCTCTCTCGTCAGACGACAACGGTCGGAGATTGGAAGTTTTCATCCCCCAATGCGAAGCCGGGAGGCTGGTATTTCCAGTTTGAGAATGAGTTTTACCCGGATGTAGATGATTCGGCCGTGGTATTGATGGCATTGTCAAAAGTTCGGATAGGACAGACTCCCGAATCACAAGCATCTATCCGGAGAGGGATGGACTGGGTGCTCGCGATGCAAGGCTCCGATGGTGGATGGGGAGCCTACGACAAGGACAATAACCGTATCGTCTTCAACTATATTCCATTCGCTGACCACCATGCCTTACTCGATCCGAGTACGTCCGACCTGACCGGGCGGTGTCTCGAGATGCTGGCGGCGTTGGGCTATGATCAGACCCATCCAGCTGTGGGCCCGGCCCTCCGGTTCCTCAGGCGAGAGCAGGAAGCCGATGGGAGCTGGTATGGCCGTTGGGGCGTCAATTATATTTATGGCACCTGGTCCGTTCTCGCCGGTCTTCGCGCGATTGGAGTGGATCTATCAGATCCCGCTATTAGCCGTGCAGTCGCGTGGCTTGAGTCGAAACAGAATCCCGATGGCGGGTGGGGTGAGTCGTGCCACTCGTACGGCGATCCGGCGTCGAGCGGAAAAGGGGACAGTACGCCCTCTCAGACAGCCTGGGCTATCATGGGACTCATGTCGGCAGGGATGGCAGACGCCTTCAGTGTCGCGCGCGGCATCCAATATCTTCTCCGCCACCAAACCAAAGAGGGATCGTGGGAAGAGGTTCGCCATACCGGCACCGGATTTCCTCGAGTGTTTTATCTCCGCTACCATTGGTATTGCCAATATTTTCCCTTATGGGCGTTGGCCATGTATCGGAATCTACGGACACGCGGCACAATGCGGGCTGACGAAGTACGTCAACAAGTATTCGCGTCCGGGTGTCATCGAGCCGATCATTGAACCGTCCGCCGCCGTCGCCCATTGACGCGTGGCAATCCCTTTCAGGATCTTCGGTGAATCCCATCGCCATCTTTGCCGCGACGCACTGGGAACTCCAGGCTGTGCGGCGTGGGCTTGCCATGGATCGTGTTGAGATAATAGCCGGAGTTCGTTGTCATATTAGACAGCGAGAGGATCGCACCTATTGGCTTATGCAAACCGGCGTCGGCCCAACGGCGGCCCGCTCGGTCGCAGAACGGGTGTTGACGGCACAGCCCATGTCGCTGATCATGTCCACAGGCTTTGCCTGTGCGCTTGTTCCGGCTCAGGTGGGAGACCTCATTGTCGGCACATCGGTGTCTTCCGTGCATGGTGAGAGAGGCTGGATGATGGGAAGCGATTGTGTGCTCTGCGATGAGACTGTGCGCGCAAGCGTTCTCATCGTTGCGCATGATGCTGGACTGGTCACGCGGATTGGAACAGTCGTCTCATCGGAAACCGTGATATGGCGGGCTGAAGAGAAGCACAGACTGCAGCGTGTGACCGACGCGACCGGGCTCGATATGGAAAGTGCGGCGTTGGCGGCAGTGGCAACGGAGCGGGGTCTGCCGATGGCAATTGTGCGGACGGTGTCCGACCTGGCGGATGAAGACCTTCCTCTTGACTTCAATCTGTTTCTCAGGCCCACTGGCTGGATCAAAGGTATGCAAGCGCTTATCGGCCACCCGTCCAGCCTCGTGGGGCTGAATCGGCTTCGAAAGCAGAGCCGAGTGGCAGCGGATCGATTGACAGAATGGTTTCAGCGCTATGCGGAGACAGGCCGTGTATCTCATCGCTCACCCAGGTAGTCGATATGCATATGATTGAGCGGCTGGGTGCGTGGGCTGTCACGCGTGTGCGCGAGATGGGCCGCATGTTGCTGTTTCTCCTGTCGTCATTTACCTGGCTGGTGCGGCCCCCGTTTCGATTCCATCAAATCATGAAACAGCTCCACTTTATCGGGTATCGATCGACATTCGTCGTCGTGCTCACGGCGGGGTTTACGGGAATGGTGCTGGCGCTGCAAGGCTATTACAGTTTGCGCAAATTCGGTTCCGAGGGGTTGCTGGGATCCGCGGTGGCGTTGAGCATGATTCGGGAGCTGGGGCCGGTGTTGGCGGCGTTGATGGTGACTGCGCGGGCAGGGTCAGCGATGACCGCCGAGATCGGCATCATGCGGATTACGGAACAGATCGATGCGCTTGATACCATGGCGATCAATCCGCGGCAATATCTGATCGCACCGAAATTGGTGGCCGGCGTGCTCGGGGTTCCATTGCTCGTGGCCATCTTCGACGTGGTCGGTATCTATGGCGGCTCTCTCGTCGGAGTGGACTTGCTGGGAATCAGCGAAGGGGCCTACTGGAACTCGGTCGAATCAGCTGTGGAATGGAAAGACGTGTACGGCGGCATTCTCAAGTCGATCACCTTTGGACTGATTGTCAGTTGGATCTGCTGCTACAAAGGATTTTACACGAGGCAAAGCGCCGAGGGACTTGGGAGTGCGACGACGGAGGCGGTGGTCTTATCGTCGGTGCTCATCCTTGTGGGAGACTATATCTTGACGTCGCTGCTGCTCTGAAGAGGTGACGGGTGATGTGTGAAGTATGATGGACGGAAAGATGGTTTCAATCTTCGGCAGGTGTGCGACTATTTCCTGTTACACATCACTCATCCCATATCACTCATCACGGGTTTTCAATGATTAAGCTGATGGGTGTCGAAAAAAAATTTGGTGATCAGCCGGTTTTGCAGGGAGTCGATCTCACGATTCCTGTCGGCAAGATGACGACCATCATCGGCGGCAGCGGATCGGGAAAGAGTGTGCTCCTCAAGCATATGATCGGACTCTTGCAGCCGGATCGTGGTGAGGTGTGGGTTGACGATGTGGAGATCTCTCGGTTGTCCGGTACACGCTTGAACGATGTGCGGAAACGGTTTGCGATGCTCTTTCAGGGCGCCGCGCTGTTCGACTCGCTGTCTGTTTTCGAAAACGTCGCGTTCCCCCTACGAGAAAAGTTGCGTATGAAGGGCCCGGAGGTGGTGCAACGGGTCGAGGAGAAGTTGAAGGAAGTCGGGTTGACGGGGATGGGGCATAAATTTCCTGCTGAATTGAGCGGCGGCATGCGAAAGCGGGCCGGATTGGCGCGCGCATTGGTCATGGAGCCGGAGATTATCCTGTTCGATGAGCCGACGACGGGGTTAGACCCGTTGCTGGCGAAGTCGATTCACGATTTAATCGTGGCCATGCAGCGGCGGTTCGGTTTTACGGCGATTATGGTCAGCCATGAAATTCCGGAGATTTTTGGAATTTCCGATTGGGTGGCAATGCTTCGAAAAGGCAAGATTGTCTTGATGGCCACGGCTGCTGAGTTTCAGCGGACCACTGATCCAGAGATTCAAGAATTCATTTCAGTCGGCGGGACTGTGGCGTTGCCTGGATCGCGCATTGACTGAGAGGGGAGTACCAAGGATGGAAAAAACCAAGCTGGAGATGGTGGTCGGGGTATTTGTGTTGGTCGGTCTGTTGTGCCTCGCGTATCTGTCGGTCAAGCTCGGGAAGCTCGAGTTGGTCAGCGGCGACGTCTATGAAGTCGAAGCGCAATTCAATAGTGCTTCAGGGATCAAGCCGGGTTCGACGATCGAGATTGCCGGTGTCGAAGTCGGCAGGGTCCGAGGGATTACGCTCATTGAGGATCGTGCCAAGGTCACACTGGCAGTCAGCAACACCGTCAAACTCTATACGGACACCATTGCATCCATTAAGACGCGAGGTATCATTGGAGAGAAATTTCTGGCCCTGACTCCGGGAGGGGGTGGCGATCGGCTCAAGCCCGGAGGGACGATACGCGATACCGAGTCGGGCCTCGATTTGGAGGAGCTGGTGAGTCAGTATGTTCATGGTAAAGTGAACTGACGGTCAAGGCGGGGCGTTGTCGCTCGAGAAATTTGGAGAAGAAATGGCCATGTTGATTCGAAGAAGTACCATGATGGGAATGTGTGCACAATTCCTGTGTGTACTGGGTTTAATGGTGGGATGTTCATGGGGCTTCGTGGTGCAGGATGCTCGCGCAGGAGAAGCCACTGATGCGATGAAGGGCACTATCGACGAAGTGCTGAGAATCATACAGGATCAGGATTTGAAACAACCGGGGAAGTCCGAACAGCGTCGGAAGCTGCTGGAAAAGGTGGTCGGCGAACGATTCGACTATCAGGAGATGTCACTTCGTACGCTGAGTATATCGGAGGGCGCACCCTGGAAAAATTTGTCTGAAAAGGAACGGGAAGAGTTCGTCGGATTGTTCCAAACGTTACTGGTGAATTTGTATGCAGACAAGGTCGAGGCCTATACGGGCGAAGGTGTGAAATATATCAATGAACGAACAGAAAAAGACTATGCCGAAGTGCGAACGAAAATACTGACCGGGAAAACTGAAATTCCGCTCGACTATCGCTTGCTCAACAAAGGTTCGGTTTGGCGGGTCTACGATGTCGTGGTCGATGGTACCAGCCTTGTTCGTAATTACAGGGATCAGTTCAAGAGTATTCTTCGTTCCTCAACCTACGCTGACTTGGTGGACCAGCTTCGCAAGAAATCCAACAAGATTAAAACCCAGTAACGCTCTCCAGGAATTTCATGACCAGCCTGCGTGGCCTCATTGCCGGTGTCCTTGTGTTCCTTGCGGCGGCTGTCATCGCGCTGCCGGAGCATGTGGGAGCCGGGGTCGAATATATTCCGATTCCTGCCGTGTCCACCAGCAAGAACGACGGGAACGATGTCGGATTGATTGTTCCGATTCTGGGCACGGACCCTGATGGAGAGCTCAAATATATCGTCGCTCCGATGCTCGTGCATAATTCCATCGTGGGCACGCGAGGCTCGCTCAATCTGTTTCGGTATGATCCTGGAGGGCGCCAAATTCGATTCATCGGATCCTATACGGAAGAGATCGAGCGCAGGGTGGAGTTGAGTTACGCTGATCCGGCCTTCAGTCAGGGGCGGTACTCGTTGAACTTTGGCGCGTCGTATTTCAAGAATGCCACGCCTCGGTTCTTTGGTTTAGGACAAGCGACATCAGAATCAGATCAAACAAATTACACCGGACGTGAAGCCAGGGTGAACTGGCGATTTGGGATCCATATGAACGAAGTCACTCAGGTTGCCGTTGGTCAACGATTTCGCCAGATGAGTCTGCAGCGGGGTGCAACCGACCTTCCATTTACGATCGATGAGTTTCCTGCTATTGATGGTGTTCAGGGAGAGACGCTCATCCTCGGCCATCGCGCCACGTTTTATTACGATACGCGGAACAATCTGGTCTCGCCGACCGACGGGATGGCCGTGACGGCCTATGCCGAATTGAACCAGAATATCCGAAACGGTGATCATCCCCTCTATTCACGGTACGAGCTCGATGTCAAAAAGTTGTTTCCCAGTGAATCGAAGCGCGCGATTCTCGTCGTGAGGGCAAATCTCCAGGCGACGATCGGAACGCAAGTGCCGTTCTTCGAGCAAAGTTCTTTGGGTGGACAAAACAACCTGCGCGGATTCGGCGTCGATCGTTTCATCGACAAGCATCTCGTGTCGTTCAGCATCGAGGAGCGCATTCATCTGGTCCGTGCAAAGATAGCGGGGGCCAGCGCGGATTTTGAAATTGCACCATTCTTGGATACCGGGCAGGTGTTCAATGACTACAAAGACGTCTCCTTTACGAACTACCGTATGACTCCTGGCGTAGGATTCCGTGGGATTGTGCGACCCAACGTCGTGGGGCGTGTCGACTATGGTTATAGCCGGAAAGGGGGCGCAATCTTTGCGGGAAAGAGGGCCACAGGAGCATGAAGGTGTATCGGTTCGTTCTCGCCGTATTTCTCCTCTTCTTTTCGCTTGTTCCCTCACTGGTTTTGGCGGAGGGATTCGGCCCATTTCCGGTCAGAAACTTCCATCCCATCCAGCAGTTGGCTCTCAACATGCCGGGTGATCGGGCTGCCGTGTTGAAGCAGGGCGTGCTGGATGTTCGATTGGAACTTGCAGAAACCGCCACCGTGTTTCGTGACGAGTCGCCTCAGGCCGGCACGACGATGAAGTTTGAAACGCTGCGCTCCGGTGCGTTTCTTCGGTACGGAGCGACGGAGCGGTGGGAACTCTCAGTGGAGATTCCTGTTCTCTATCGCTCGCGGGGGTTTATGGATGGGCCTATCGAAGCGGTTGAACGCATGACAACCGGCGTGTCGCCCGCTCGAAAAGCGCTGGGCCCCGGGTATGTATTCGACATCTCACGAGGCGGGCGCACGATCGCGACTGGACGCGAGGGAGTCGTGGGATTGGGCGACAGCACGATCATGAGTAAGTACCAACTGTTGCTGGAGACGACATCCATGCCGGCATTGTCGATTCGTACGGCAATCAAGCTTCCTACGGGTGATGAAGGACAATTCTTCGGGAGCGGCAGTCCGGATTTCGGGTTCGGGCTGGCCGCTGAAAAAGGATTTGCCGGTCGGTGGGTGGTCTACGGGAATCTGAATGGAGTGGTCCCGACCGGACGTATCGCAGGACTGGCGCTCCACCCCACGATATCCGGCATTCTTGCTATAGAGTATTTGTGGTCGGAGAATCTTTCTATCACGGCTCAGTTCGATTACTATTCTACACCGTTCCGTGGTGTCGGTACGCGAGTGCTGGACAAAGGCGTGACCGAATCTGTGGCGGGATTTAGCTACCGCCTTACGTCACGCCTCTTGTGGCAAGCCTACGCAGTCGAGAATCTCGACTTCATTACCGGAAGCGCCGCAGACTTCACGCTCTCGACATTATTGACCTGTCGAATTCAGTCTTAACTGACGAAGAAATTTCCGCGATGGAGACAGGCTAAGCCCTTGACAATATGAGGCTTACATGTGACACTCCCCCAGAGCAACGCCCGATCTCTCGCGCTGCTTCGCCACTGCTTATCTGAGCCCAGGTCGTTGATCCATTTAAGTATTGACGCAAAGGAGTATTTGCCATGTCGATCTTGAAAACTATTCATGGCCCGGACGATTTGAAACGGTTGCCACCGGAGCAGTTTCCTGCGTTATGTCAAGAGCTCCGGGAGCAAATAATTGGCGTGGTATCCAATGTTGGAGGGCATCTGGCTTCAAACCTTGGAGTGATTGAACTCACGGTGGCCTTGCACTATCTGCTGAATACTCCCAAGGATAAGATTGTATGGGATACGAGCAATCAAGCGTATGCGCACAAACTCCTCACTGGGCGGCGGGAACAGTTCCACACGCTTCGGCAGTATGGAGGGCTGAGCGGATTCACGAAGCGCGAAGAAAGTGCCTACGATACATTCAATGCAGGCCACGCTGGAACCGGCGTCTCTGCGGCCTACGGGATGGTTGAGGCGCGTGAGCAGTTGAAGCAACGGCACAAGGTCGTCTGTATCGTCGGTGACGGCGCCATGACGGCCGGCATGACGCTGGAAGGCCTGCACCATGCCGGAGGGTTGGGAAAAGACTTCCTGGTCATTCTGAACGACAACCAAATGTCTATTTCGAAAAACGTCGGGGCCATTTCTTCCTATTTGAATCGGACCTTCACCGGTGAGTTTTATGCCAAGATGCGGGAGGAAACCGGGCAACTGCTGGGCAAGATTCCCCATATAGGCCAGGACGTGCAGAAGTGGGCTCGCCGTGCTGAAGAGCTGGCCAAGGGCGCGATCCTTCCTGGACTGCTCTTTGAAGAGCTCGGGTTCAGATATGCAGGGCCCATCGACGGACATAACTTTGAGCATTTGTTGCCCACCTTGGACAACGCGTTGAAGATGAAGGGACCGGTGTTGCTCCATGTTATTACGAAAAAAGGGCTGGGCTATGAGCCTGCGGTGAAGAATCCGGTGTGGTTTCATGCCTGCCCGCCTTTTGTCCGTGAAACGGGAGTTCCGGCGAAGAAAGCCGCGCGGCCATCCTATACACAGATTGCCATTGAATCGTTGGTGAAGTTGGCCCGAGCGGATAAGCGGATCGTTGCGATCACAGC
>SWDH01000040.1:5128-14604 GCA_005116945.1 Nitrospira sp. | reverse complement strand
AATTTCCAGACCGGATCTACGACGTGGGGATTGCTGAACAACATGCGGTGACATTCGCGGCGGGGCTGGCGACGCAGGGGCTTCGTCCAGTGGTGGCGATGTACGCGACATTTTTGCAGCGCGCATACGACCAGGTCGTGCACGATGTGGCGACGCAAAATTTGCCGGTTACGTTCTGTATCGATCGCGGAGGGCTGGTTGCGGAAGACGGAACGACGCACCACGGCGCATTCGACTATGCCTATCTGCGCCACATGCCGAACATGGTCGTGATGGCGCCGAAGGATGAGAATGAGTTGCAGCATATGATGAAAACCTGCGTCCAGTATGACGGACCCGCCTCGGTGCGGTATCCGCGCGGGTTGAGCTTGGGCGTGACGATGGATCAGGAGGCGAAGGCCTTACCGATCGGCAAGGGCGAACTGTTGCGCGATGGGACCGACGTCGCGATCGTTGCCATCGGTGTGCCGGTCTCCCATGCAGTGACAGTGGCAAAACGACTTGATGAAGAGGGCATTTCCACAGCGGTGGTGAATGCGCGGTTTGTGAAGCCGCTGGATCAGGACTTGATCGTCGAGGTGGCCAAGCGCGTTCGTTACGTGGTGACCGTTGAAGAGGGCTGCAAAATGGGCGGGTTCGGCTCAGCTGTTCTCGAAGCCCTGTCCGATGGCGGAGTGACACACGTGACGACGAAGGTGTTGGGATTGCCTGATTGGTACATTGAACAAGGACCACAGGACTTCCTGCGTGAACGATATGGGTTGACGGCGGAAGGTATCTATCAGAGCGTGAAGGAACTCATCGGCAAGACCCCAGCTTCTTCTCGGGAAGAGTTCACGTTGACTGCGTCGATCGATCATCTGCCGCATGGAGATGAGCAGGGGAGTTAGTGAAGACGTAAGGGGTTAGGCGTGAGGCGACAGTAAGCGCATGCATATCACGAGACGGAAAACGCGGCAGATTCAAGTCGGTAAGCTCAAGATCGGCGGAGACGCGCCCGTGTCCGTGCAATCGATGTGTTCGACCGACACGCGAGACGTTGTGGCCACGGTTGAGCAGATTCGCCAATTGGAGGCCGCAGGGTGTGAAGTGATCCGCGTGGCTGTGCCGGACGATGAAGCGGCGGCAGCGCTGCCCAAGATCAAAGCCGCGATGACTGTGCCGTTGATCGCGGATATTCATTTCGACCATCGACTGGCATTGAAAGCGGCTGAGGTTGTGGATTGCGTTAGGATCAATCCCGGTAATATTGGAGCCTGGTGGAAAGTCGAAGAAGTCATCAAGGCTGTGAACGATCACGGTATTCCGATTCGTGTTGGAGTCAACGGCGGCTCGCTGGAACGGGACCTGTTGGACAAGTACGGGTGGCCCTCGCCGGAAGCCCTGGCTGAGTCTGCGCTCAATGCCGTCCACGCCTTAGAAGACGTGGGATTCACGAATATGAAGGTGTCGCTGAAGGCGTCGGATGTGCACCATGCGATCGATGCCTACTGGCTGTTTGCGCACCAGTCCGACTATCCGCTGCACATCGGTATTACCGAGGCTGGAACGGCCATGACCGGAGCCGTCAAATCTACGATGGGGCTCGGATATTTGCTCTCGCAGGGGATCGGCGACACCTTGCGCGTGTCGCTCGCAGCAGATCCGGTTGAAGAAGTGAAGGTGGGCTTCGAAATCTTGAAGTCGCTCGAACTGCGCCATCGAGGAATTAATGTCATCGCCTGTCCGACCTGTGGCCGTGTCGAAATCGATGTCGTAAAGTTGGCCAATGAATTGGAGAAGAAGCTGGGCCATATCAAGACCCCGCTTAATGTTTCGGTTCTCGGCTGTGTCGTCAACGGGATCGGCGAAGGGAAGGAAGCGGATATCGGCATCGCCGGCGGCGAAGGCAAAGGCATCCTGTTCAAAAAGGGCAAGCTCGTCCGAAAGGTGCCGATCGAAGAATTGATGGATACGTTGATTTCAGAGGTCGAGTTGATGGCCAAAGAAAAAGACGCCGAAGGAAACGGAGAGGCCGTCATTCCTTCGAATGAAGGATGGGAGTCTCTTGAGTCTGAATCAGATCGGTCCTCGACACTCGGGAAAGAAATTCCTGTCCTCTCCAGTAAGCCATAGATCATTCCGTTCCCCTCTAGCCTCTTGCCCCATCACCAGACTATAATGCGCGCGCGGCGCCGTACCCAAGTGGTTAAGGGAGCAGTCTGCAAAACTGCGATGCAGCGGTTCGACCCCGCTCGGCGCCTCCAACCTTCACCTCATGGCGAAGTTTGCCCTGAGCAGCGTCGAAGGGCTCATCGTAGACTGTCCATTGCTTCGCTCTTCATTGTGTTATCGTAACTAACGCGAGCAGATAAATCCTTCCAGAGCTCTTATCTGTTGATATAGAGCTTGCTCGACCCTCTATGTATTATTATGGCAGGGGGAGCAATTTTCTCGATGCATCTCCTGCCGTTTTTCCCCTGCCGCTGTCTTTTCAAAGAAATGAAGTGTGGCGATTGATTCCCTTGAAAATTGTATGGCAGGGATAACACGTGATCAAAATTGACGGGCAGTGAGATTGGGTGCTAGAATCCCTATTGATTACAACCCGCTAGCGCGGTGGCCGGTTACGAGATTACCAATACAGACTGAATAGAAGGAGAGAGGAATGGCCGTTCCGATTTCCCAGATGGCGACTGTTACGAAGTACGTGCTCACCCAGAAGCTGAGCGGAGTGAAGCGGTATCCGCTCGTGCTAATGCTGGAGCCCCTTTTCCGCTGTAATTTAGCCTGTGCCGGTTGCGGGAAAATTCAATACCCTGATCATGTGCTGGATAAACGGCTCACGGTCGAGCAGTGCTTGGCTGCGGCAGAAGAATGCGGCGCTCCGATCGTCAGTATTCCCGGTGGCGAACCGATGATTCACCCTGAGATGCCGGCGATTGTACGTGGGTTGGTTGCGCAGGAGCGGTATATCTATCTCTGCACCAATGCGATTTTGATGGAACGAAAGCTCGACGAGTATCAACCCTCAAAGTTTCTCACGTTCAGCGTCCACATGGACGGGCTGAAGGACGAGCACGATTTGGCGGTTTGCCGGGACGGAGTCTATGACGTGGCGGTGAAGGCGATCAAGGCGGCGCTGAAGCGGGGGCATCGGGTGACGACTAACACAACGCTTTTTGACGATGCTAATCCTGAGCGGGTGCGGAAGTTCTTCGATGCCATGATGGATCTCGGCGTCGAAGGCATGATGATCTCGCCTGGGTATAGTTATCAGAAGGCGCCGGACCAGCAGCATTTTCTGAAGCGAGAACGCACGAGGGAATTGTTTTCTCGTATTTTAGGGAATCCAAAGAAGAGATGGCAGTTCAATCAGTCGCCGTTGTTTTTAGATTTCTTGATGGGAGTGAGGGAGTATGAATGCACGCCCTGGGGCAATCCGACGTATAACGTGTTCGGGTGGCAGAAGCCCTGCTATTTGCTTCAAGAGGGCTATGCCAAGACGTTCCGTGAGCTGATGGAGAGCACGGAGTGGGACCACTACGGCACAGGGCGGAATGAGAAATGTGCTGATTGCATGGTGCATTGCGGTTATGAACCCTCTGCTGTCGAGGATACGTTCGGCACGCTGTCCGGGTTTGGCCGGACCGTCAAATTGACGATGCTCCCAACCTCGCGATGATGGGCCGCGTGAAGCGTCGTTCGTCTCTCGTCGTTCGCACGAAAAACACACGCTTCACGAGATACGTTTTACGTTTCACAACTCCTCAATGACCGACACAAAGAACCATAGTGCAGCCGGCGTAACCGGGTCGCCAGAAGGCCGTGTATTTCAGCCTGGTTCATTCAATGAGCTCGCAGAAGCGGTAGAGCTGGCGTTCGATTATCGTGGCGATGTGACGGTGTCGTTGAAATCCGGTGAGTCGATCAGTGGGTATCTCTTCAATCGCCAGGTCAGCGGTCCCGATTCCTATCTTGAGGTATTCCCCTCCGATAGCGTTGAGACGCGGCGCATTCGCTATGACCAGATTGCCACGATTGCGTTCACTGGTGAGGATACTGCCACGGGAAAATCTTGGGAGACGTGGGTTTCCAAGAAGGATTCAGAGCGGCAAATCGAAGTGGAACGGGTCGCAGCTGAGGCAAGAACCCGAGGGATTCTATAAGCGCTCCACCCGCCGATCATACTCTCTTTATCTCTACGCAATTTCATCGAGAGTGACTTCTCCAAGTGCTTGAAAATGGGCTTGTCTTCCCGTCTTGTTTGCCCTCATTTCGTTGACAACCGGTAGGGCCTATGTTAAAAATCGGCACCTTAATGTCAGTATGGCGTATTGGCGTTCATTACGTTCTGTTCTGTGAGGCGAGAGAGGCATTTGGCGGCGGGAAAAGGCTTGGCTCTGAGCACGTGAGGCGGAGACAGATTGTGCAGAGTCAGTCGCGATGGCGGACATGGATTATTGCCATTACCGTCATGTTGGGCAGTTTCCCATCGATCGTTTTAGCAACACATGAAGCGGACCATCGGTTTACGGTTGAAGGGTTTGTCTGCGGGGCAGATGGAAAAGGCAGCCCTGACATCGATGTGCTTGTTAAGGATACAAAAGTTTCTAATGGGCAAATCGTCAAGACCGATGGGGACGGGCACTACAAGGCGGCATTTCATCTTCACAACGATAATCTCGGCGATCCGCTGCTGATTGAGGCCAATGGGCAGCAGCAGCACCAGAAAGTCTCGTTTGATCCGAAAGATCTTGAAGCGGAACGAATCATTCAGGTCAATTTCGGAACCGGTTGTATGCAGGATCGGAACAGTGTTCCGATGTGGGTCTACCTGGGATTGGGGGCTGTGACAGCGACAGTCGGTGGGTTCGTTGGTCTCAGACTGATTCGTTCATCGCGGAAACAGGAACAAAAACGAGGGCGATCCCAGGGTAAGCGCAAGCAATAACAGTGGCAGTCCGTGGGGCGGATGCGCACCGCGGCGAAGCGGTTACTCAACATGGCGGGGAATTGTGCGCGGCCTCACAGTATGTGCGTGCACTAACGCGTGACAGGGTGACGATCGCCCCCGGCATAGCGTTTTTTCTGAATCCGAGGTGTTCGTTTAGTTTTGTGGCAAATCAGCCGAAAAAGAGAGAGAGGGTGGCAGGTTTACTGCACGGTTAGGACTATCGTCGCAGGGTATCGGTGGCAAAGAAGAGGTCTGTGTCAATTAGGGTGAGTTATCGTGGGAGTGAAACATTGTTGAGATGGCGAGAATTGAAAGGTATGCTCAAGATTATGAAGCAGACGAAGGCGTTGCAGTTGGCGATGGTGCTAGGGATGGGGCTCTTCATGGTCGCATGCGGAGGAGAAGGGGAGGGGCCGATCGTTGCGCCGCCTCAGGCTCCAGCCGAATGGACCGATAAACATATGCCGGCTGGTTGGTGGACTGATCCGGCCAAGATGGAAGAAGGACGGAAGCTGTACATTGGCCAAGCAAATCCTGATGTGGATTGTGGGAGTTGCCATGGCAAGGATGGCAAGCCAACAAAGGCTGGAGCCCGTGACTTTCGAGTTGGCGAACGGATGAAGCTCTACTCCGATTCCGTATGGGCCTGGCGGATTGCCGATGGGGTTCCCAATACGAAGATGAAGGGGTGGAAGAGCAAACTGTCAGAAGAAGATGTCTGGAAATTGGTGTTGTTTGAGGCAAGCTTCGGGATGCCTGGGAAGAGATGGGATGCCGAAAAGAAGTCGTGGGTTGATGTGGCGAGTGCCTCGACTGCTCCGGCACCTGTGGGCAAATAGACGGGATCAGTTCAAGGTTTTGTGCGGTTGCAACTCAGAGAAATTTCTTCCGCGCAGAGCCTCTTGGCGGTCGATTGCCATGTTCGCGACATGATGGTGTCACATACCATGGAATGCTTGAACGAATGGTTTTCGACTACGATCATGACCCGATCTGCTCATTGTCCCCATCAGTTCTTTTCACGAAGCCACCGCACGATTCACAGTAACATGACGCTATCTTGTGTGACGCACAACCTCCTAGCCAAGAGAGGCGTCGAAATTTTATGAAAACGTGGCAGCGCAGTCTGGTCGCGGTCTGTGCATTTCTGGTGTTGTTCGGAGGGGTGGCTTATGCCCAAACTTCTGACACGCCTTCAGTGGATTTTTCTTATACAGGGAATCGAACCGCCGTTTGGATCGTGGCTCAACTTCACACGCTGTTTGGAGCGTTCATTCTCGGTGCCCCGATCTTTATCGTCATCTCAGAATGGTTGGGGTATCGGAAGCAAGACCTTCGGTATGATCGTTTAGCCAAAGAGGTCACGAAGGTGACCGTCATCCTCTTTAGCATGACGGCCCTCACTGGTGGCATGTTTATTTTTGTCCTCCTCGCCGCCTACCCACAGTTTACCACGTGGTTTATTAATCAATTCTATCTCGTGTTCGCGGTCTTCTATCCTCTATTGTTCATCAGCGGAGCCATCGTGCTGTACACGTATTTCTATATGTGGGATGCGTGGAAGGGTGAAAAAAAAGGACGGCATATTGCCCTCGGTGTGCTCTTGAATCTGATCGGCATGACCTTGCTATTTGTGATCGACGGCCCGACGTCGTTCATGAATACTCCGGTGAAGGCCGAAGGGCTCTCACCTCAAGACCTCCTGGCAACTGCAACGTTGTGGGACAAGATTGCCAACCAAACCTGGATGCCACTGAATCTTCACCGGATCGACGGGAATGTGGCCTTCGGAGGGTTTGTGACAGGCCTGATTGGCGCCTATATGTATATGGGCGCAAAAAGTCAGGAAGAACGGGCGTACTACGATTGGATGGGTTTTGCCGGCAATCTGATCGCGGTAGGCGCGACGCTGTTTCAGCCTTTCACGGGATTACTGTTGGCCTATGAGATGTGCGATTACGATTTTTCGTTCTGTCCATACATGATGGCCGACCAGCTTTCGATGTTTTTCGAAATGCAGGGTGCGATGATCGGACTCATGTTCTTGGCCATTAACTATTACGTCTGGCTCAGCCTGAAACGCATTGAGGGGGTCGAAAAGGTCCGAATCACGATTTTGGCTCCCATCGTGATGGTGGCCTTCCCCTTTGCGATGATGGTGGTGATGAACTACTACTGGATTCCCGATCCGATGTCGCTGGCGTTCCTTCTGCCGTTGGCTCTCTCGCCGTTCCTGGGCCGATTCATTCCGTTTACGGTGTCTGCGCGGACTGTGATTAAAATCGGTTTCTTGATGGTCCTCGTGGGCGATGCCATCTGGCTGACTCCTCACGGATTCGCGGCCACCGGCGCCAAGATGGCGGCGGAGGTAGAGCTGCCGGAGGCTTGGAACTTCCTGGGGACGATGCCGGCCAAGCTTTCCGCGATGTTTACGTTGGTGTTTGTCACGGTCGTGAACTATTTCTTGTATAATCGGGCCATCAAGCAAGGCACCATTCTCTGGGGAAAAATCGATTTCACCTCCCAGTTCGTACTGATCTTCCTCGCCTTCGCCTCTATCTGGACAATGGGTTTGATGGGTGCCGTCCGCTCGCTGGTGCGGAAGTACTTTCATACATACAATTTGATACCCGACTTTTCTCCCGAGTCGTTTACACCGACACTCTCGTATTCGGCCTGGTGGATTACGGGGATTACCGTCATGTTTTTCACCGTGGTGAGCTTTGCCGTGATTGTGAGCCTTCGGCCTTCAGGATCGAAGGGGCATATCCCTGAAGGTAGTCCTGTTCCTGCCAGGGCCAAGTAATCGCGGGGCAGAATGTCTGCGAACGAAGAAGAGTCTGCATGGGGAACATAATAAAGAAGCTGTTCATCGGTTTGGTGGTGGGTGGCGCGCTGTTCCTCCTCTCGAGGTGGCAGGAGTTTCCATTCGTCTTCCAGATGGTGTTCTTCGGTCATGCGATATTTGGGGCTGCCGTGTTCATGTTGTTGGACGCCCCGTCAGTCAAGACCATGGGCGCAGGGAAGTCCACGATTGCCATTGTGGTGTTCTACGTCGTGCTGTGCACGGTGTTCGTGGCCGGCGCTTCGATGTGGCCGCAATTCGATCCTGAGGATGAAAAAGGGAAGATCGCCAAGCTATTGGCGCCCAAACGCGCGGCAACTGAACAAGGAAAGGCTGAGGAGTTAATCGCAAGAACGAAGGCGCTCGATGAGCAAGTCAAGGCCCTAGAGGCACGGCTCAGGACGCTGGGCGCAGATCAGCCGGTGGCAAAGCAAATGCCGGTCGGCGGCGCTTCTCCGGTTGTGGCCAAGGCGCCAACTGGAGACTTTATGAAGATAGGTGAGGAACTGTGGCAATTGCACGAATGCTATAACTGCCACAAGCTGAAGGGGGAAGGTGGGAAGAAACGCGGTCCAGAGTTGGACAACATCGGCTCCTACCTCACGGCCGACGAGATTAAGCAGAAGATTTTCAATCCCAAAAGCTATATGGCGGAAGGATTCGAAAAGGAGTGGGAGAAGGGCAAGATGCCAGACAAGTTTAAGGACGTCATGGAGGACAGTGAGGGCATGGCACTGGCCACCTGGTTGAGTACATTCAAGAATACCTCCGTGAATACGCCAAAACCGATAAAGAAGCTCTAGCATGCAGCCTCAACTGAAGTCGAAAGTCCGCTGCGCGGACCGAGAAGTCGGAGAGGTGTCCAAGGTTATCATGGACCCGCTGTCCTTTGAGGTCAGCCACCTCGTCGTGTCGATGAACGGCGAGGGGGAGCGGCAAGTTCCGATGGGCGCCGTGCTCACTGTCACGGACGATGTGGTGCAACTGCGGTCGTCCTCATCAGAAATCCTGTGCCTGCCGCCCTTCATGCGTGAGGACTATGTCACGCTGCATGAGGTGGAAATCCCTGGCATACCAAGAACCATAGTGCTGCCGGAGTGCCCGGATCGCTCGAAGGCCGTGTCTTTCAGCCGGCTTCGTTCGCTGAGCTTGCCGAAGCGGTGGAGCAGGCGTTCGATTATCGCGGCGATGTGACGGTGTCGTTGAAATCCGGCGAATCCCTCAGCGGGTATCTCTTCAATCGTCAGGTCAGCGGGTCCGATTCCTACCTTGAGGTGTTCCCTTCCGATAGTTCTGCCGCGCGGCGTATTCGCTACGACCACATTGCTGCAATTGCCTTTACCGGTGAAGACACGGCCACGGGGAAATCCTGGGAGGCCTGGATTGCCAAGAAAGATTCGGAGCGGCGAGCCGAAGTGGAACGTGTCGCAGCCGAGGCAAAAACACGAGGAATTTTGTAAGTTTTCCACCTGCCGAGCGCAACACTTTTTCTCATTTCCCCCAACGCAGGCGCATCGAGAACGGCCCTAGCCAAGTGCTTGAAAATGGGCCTATCTCTCCATCCGGCCAGGCCGCGGTTCGTTGACAAGGGGTAGGGGCTATGTTAAAAATTGCAGCCTAAAATTGACTATCACCATTGGTGACCATTAGGTTCCGTTGTGTGAGGCGGACGCCGGCGCTCGGCGACGGAAAGAG
>SWDH01000040.1:2801-5028 GCA_005116945.1 Nitrospira sp. | reverse complement strand
AATGTATGGCTCGTCAAGGCGACGTCCTCGGTGCTGGAGAAGGTGTATCAGGGGAAAGATATGGAGTTCCGGGATGCGGCGGGGAGACCTGTTTGGACGAATAAGAAGGACATACCCTACCTCGCATTTTCCGGTAAATGCCCCCACCTTGGCTGCGCATTTAAATGGCGAAAACACAAGGTGCTTGGACAGGTCTTTCTCTGTCCCTGCCACTTGAGTATCTACGATGCATCCGGCAAGGTGCTGGATGGCCCCGCCCCGCGTCCTCTCGACTTACTGCCGATTCAAGTGTCCGCAAGCGGCGAGGTGCAGATCATCGATATGGAATTCAAAGCCGGGACGAAGTCTCAAACGCGGATTGTCTAGATGAGCGACACTCCTTCCTCTGGCGCACAGCCCACGGTTGCAGAAAAGGTCTTCACCTTTGTCGACGAACGAGTCGGGCTGAAGCTGCTTGCCGCCAAGATGCTCAATGAGGCCGTGCCTGGTGGCTCTCGGTGGGCGTATGTGTTTGGGTCAATTCTCTTGTTCATCTTCGGCATGCAGGCGGTCACGGGCGTGCTGTTAATGTTTTACTACGTGCCGACAGCTGATCACGCGTACGCCAGCACCCAATACATTCTTCATGACGTCGATTACGGCTGGTTTCTCTTGAGTTACCATTTCTGGGGCTCCTCAGCCATGGTCCTCTGCGTGTTTGCGCATATGTCTCAAGTCTTTCTATGGGGTGCGTATAAGAAGCCCCGTGAGCTCATCTGGCTGGTAGGGCTGCTGTTGTTTGCTATTGTGATGGGATTCGGCTTTACCGGCTATTTGCTTCCGTGGGATCAGCGAGCCTATTGGGCCACCACGGTCGGCGTCGAGATTTTGGATAAGGCGCCGGTGCTGGGAGATTTTTTAGCGCGTTTCCTCAAGGGGGGCGCTACCCCCGGACAAATGACGTTGAGCCGATTCTTCGTCATTCATGTCATGGTCCTTCCCTCAGCCTTGATTGCGTTGGCCGGGTTACACCTCTTCCTGTTCCGGTGTGCAGGCCCAGCTGGTCCATTTCGTGGCACACCGACGGAGCTGAAGGCGAAGACCGACTATTTTTTCCCGCGACAGATCTGGAAGGATGTGGTGGGGATGGCGGTGGTGTTTGCCTCTATCAGCGCATTGGCCTTTTGGGAGCCAGTGGTCTTGTTGGACGAGGCGACGCCTGACCCGGGCGATTACCACCCAGAGCCGGAATGGTACTTTTTGTTTCTGTTTCAACATTTGCGACTGAAGATGTTTTCCGGTGAGTTCGGCCAGATTCTCGGTTCGATGGGGCTCCCAGGCCTGCTCGGGCTTATGCTGATACTCTTGCCATTTTTTGACCGTGACCCAGAGCGGAATATTTTCAAACGTCCTCTTTCCCTGATCGGATGGGTGGTGCTGACGGCATCGATTCTATTGTTCACGGTGTCGGCCATTGTCAATCGAGAATTTTTGGACTAACCGGATGCTGAAGAAGCCCACCAGCCTGCAGAGATCGTGAGACGTGAAAGGTGAACGTGAGGCGTAAGACGGAGGTTGCCGGATCGTGTCCAAGCCATACGCTATCGGCCTCGCTTGCTCAAGAGATGTACCTTGCCTTTGACGTGATGCTTTTCACGAACGACAAGGGTGGGTGTTTCCCAGAGTGCCGGGTGCCGGCATGAACGATCGCATGTCTCCCACGAAACTCGGGTTCGGGATTCTCTGGCCTGCCTTCTGGACCGGCTTGCCGTTCAAGCTCGCGTTCGCTGTGTTGTTCCTGGCCTTTGGGATCATACAGTTTGAAAATAGAATCGGTCTTGCCTTCTTGATGCTCCTGGCGAGTCCGGTCACGGTGTTCGCGCTTCCGATCATTACCATGGGATTGGATTCGCACATCGGTGAAGGTCTCGGCATTCCGTTGCTGTTCTTGCTGGCCATTCCCATCGACATCTGGGCGCTTGGAATCGTGGGGCGAACATTTTCTCTTGAACGGTTGCGACGTGAACCTCCAAGTGGGTTAGGACTGAGTCTCTGGTGGAAGTGCGCATTAGTCGGCGCCATCTACATCCCGATCCTCTGGGTGGCTCAGAGTGCGATCACGGCAACCTCGATCTCTGCTGCCCAGTCGATCCTTGAAGCGGATTATTTGAAAGGAGTTCCTGTGGCGGAGGGGATCAGTATTAAGCTGACCCTCTGGAGTACTGTGGCTACGGGGACGCTGTTGTTG
>SWDH01000040.1:0-2701 GCA_005116945.1 Nitrospira sp. | reverse complement strand
CACGATCGGTCCCAGCGAGTCGGCTCGCTGCCCGGACCTGAAGGGGATCGGGGCCAAATTGACCCGGGAGTTTCTCTATGAAAGTCTGACGCAGCCGCAGGCTTACATCTATCAGGACTATCGCCATGAAGGCTTGCCGAAGATGTATCCTGCCGAGATGCCTGCCATCAATAAGAACCCGATCGGGCTGTCCAGGAACGAGATTCTTTCGGTCATCGCATTCCTACAGCAGATGAGCGGCGAACCGATTTCTATCAATCCATCTGAACTGGACGTGCCAGGACAGGCACCTGCCGCTCCGGTGAAGGCAGCTCAGTCCGGTCCGATGGCCGTGGCGCAAGCGCACTGAGGAGGAACGTATGGGGCCGATCATCAAGCTGATCCTGTTGAATGTCGTCACCTATTTGATTTTAAAATTTGTGTTGCCCAATGTCCCAGGTTCGGCGCCGCTCCCTGCCAGCTTGATTTTTCTGTACCTCTTGCTGACGACATCGGGATTTCTCATCCTTGCCACAGTGAGTGCGGAGTCCAAGGAAGAGTTTTGGGGTCCCATACAACGTTTCCTGGTTGGAGATGGCATTGGAGGGCTGCAAGCATTGCGTTGGGTCGTCTTGATTTTGTTTCCGTTGCTGGTTGGCTGGCAAACTTACAGCAGTACGGCGGTCAGCGATGCGCCTCCTGGCGAAAACAGGACCATTCATCCGGCTCCGCCAGGAGAATATGCCGGTTTGTCGAATCCGGTTCCCAAGACACCGGAAACGATTCAGCAGGGGAAGGGATTCTATGCGGCATTCTGTTCTCCCTGCCATGGAGGAAATTTCGACGGCAAGGGCTCGGCTGCCAGAGGATTCAATCCTCCCCCGGCTAATTTCGCCGATCCCACGACGATCGCGATGCTCCAGGAAAGTTATCTCTTCTGGCGGATTAAGAAGGGCGGCGTGGGCCTTCCGATCGAAGGGATGCCATGGAAATCTGCGATGCCACGCTGGGAGCTCGAGCTTCCCGACGAATGGATCTGGAAGATCATCATGGGCGAGTATGATGGGGCGCATCAATCGCCTCGGACCTGGGAGTAGCGGGGCGGAGGATGGGATGGAGCCTGTTGAGCTCCTGTGCTCACGCAACGCGCGGCCTCAGAAGGCCCTCGTTGGACGCGCGCAGTGGGAGATCAATCAGCCCCCATCCCTGAAGAGATATCGAGGAAGGCAAAGAGCCACACCCTCTGAGGTAGTGAGTGAGAGCTGGGAGTAGGGAGAGGACGGAACTTATGATACGTGGACTCAGTCGAATTGTTCCGAATGTCGTCGTCGGTGCGTGCCTTGCCATAGGGTTTCTGATCGTGCAGCCAGCCGCAGCCGAGGAAAAACCCAAAGCTGACGCTCCAGCAGAAACTCAGGCAAGCTCGGCGGTCAGCGCTCCGTTGGTGAAGGGGGCCTTGCCGGCAGATGATCCGACTGCGGCAATATGGAGCAGCGCGCCCCCGGCAACATTCCCGATGTCGCCCCAGGTGCATTGGCCGACCCGTAATCTGGAAGCAACAGTCAAAGATATGATTGTGCGTGGCTTGCATGATGGGACGAACGTGGCGATTCTTTTGGAGTATGCCGATCCGACGGAAGACCCGGATGACGCAGCCGCGGTTCAGTTTATGGTGGGCGATAAGAAGGCGCACTTTGCGCATGGCCAGCCGATGGCACAAGTGGAAGGCGGGCCAGTCAACATTTGGTATTGGAAGAACAAAGACGGTAAAGGCGTCGATATGAACGCCAAGGGTTTCGGTACGCTAAAAATTCAGGACCACCAAGATGTGAAGGCCAAGGGAGCCTATGCCAACGGCAGATGGAAAGTGGTTTTTTCGCGGCCGCTCGACACCGGGCATCCTGAAGAAGATACGCTGATCACGACAGCCGGCTTTATCAATATCGGCTTTGCTGCCTGGGACGGCAAGAAAGATCCAAGCAGCGGCGAGCTGAAGGAGAAGGGGTCTCAAAAGGCTGTCTCATCCTGGTGGTATTTCCGCGCAGAGGCGCCACCGAATTATACCGGTTATTATTATGCGGCCATTGCCGTGGGCCTGGCTCTCGGATTTCAGTTCGTTCTGATCCGCAAGCTAAAGAAAGGGCAATCAGCATGAAGGCGGCTCGGTTATACGTATTGGGGATAGTGAGTGCAGTGGCCGGTATTGGGGCCTTAAGGGATTACCGTCGTCTTTTTCACGGTGGTGAGTTTCGCCGTTATCTTAACCCTTCGGCCTGCGGCCTCGAAGAATGAGGTACCGGAGGGCAGTCCTGTTCCTGCCAGGGCCAAGTAACCGAGAATCTGTATGTGGAATGTAATTAAGAAGCTGTCGATCGGTCTGGTAGTGGGCATTGCGCTTGTCGGTATTTCGAGGGCGCTCGAGTTTCCATCCGTTTTCCAGATGATGTTCTTCAGCCAGGCGATGTTCGGGGCTGCCGTTTTCATGCTGCTGGACGCGCCATCGGTCAGAACCATGAGCGGAGCGAAGTCCGTGATCTCCATCGTGGTGTTCTATGTCGTGCTGTGCACGGTATTCGTTTCCGGCGCCTCGATGTGGCCGCAGTTCGATCCGGAAGATGAAAAGGGAAAGATCGCCAAGATATTGAAGCCCAAACTGGCCGCGACTGAACAGGGAAAGGCTGAGGAGCTGATTGCGCGGGTAAAAGCGCTCGATGAGCAGGTG
>SWDH01000004.1 GCA_005116945.1 Nitrospira sp. | reverse complement strand
ACAGACCTTCTCCCCATGAAGATGCATGAACGGGCCAGGTTGGGACTAACCCTCGCCTGGCAGGAACCGGCCCGATTCGAAGGCGTCACGGTTCGCGAATACCTGAATCTGGGCAAGCTGGACTGCGATCCTGAACCGGTGCTGAGACAAGTCGGTCTCGCTCCGGATCGCTATCTGCATCGGCGAATGGATAAGGCCTTGAGCGGAGGAGAGCGCCATCGAATCGAATTGGCCTCAGTCTTGTCCATGAAGCCGAAGCTGGCCATTCTCGATGAGCCGTCGGCTGGGATCGACATGCTCTCGATCACCCACATTATCGACATCATCCGCGCCTTGAAAACAGCCGGCGGGTCGGTCCTCTTGATCACGCATCAGGAAGAGGTCGCACTTATTGCAGATCGGGCCTCGCAGCTCTGTGCCGGGCGCATCATTTTCTCCGGCAGTCCGCACGAAGCCGTCGATCACTTCCGCGGTCGAACCTGCGTCCGTTGTGATGGAGAATTGTGTGACTATGTCCGACCTTGACGAGCTGAGACGCACCCTCCCGATGGTCGGAGCCGAGCCATCGATCCTCGACGATACGCGCATCGCGCACGTCGTGGCGCACGGACACCACATCCTCAGCCATCGGACCGTTCCAGGCCTCCGTGTAGACCTGGAAGAAACGCCGGACGCGATCATCGGGAAACTGATTGTCGAAGCCGGCGCACAGATCGCTCAACCGATCCACATGTGTTTCGGGCTGGCCCACCCCACCGGGATCCAGCAGATCAAGATGGATGTACAGATACTCGAAGGGGCACGGGCTCGGGTGCTGTCCCACTGCCTCTTCCCCCTCGCGCAAGCGGCGGAACATCGGATGCAGGCAACCATGGAGATCGGACCAGGCGCGTCCCTGACCTACACAGAGGGCCATTACCACGGGCCCCATGGTGGCATGCAGGTATTGCCCCACGCGACGATTAAGATCGGCAAGGGCGCCCGCTACTTTTCGGATTTCTCGTTACTCTCCGGCTCTGTGGGGTGCCTCGACATCGACTACCTCGTCGAAGTGGAAGAAGAGGGCATCGCCGAACTCAGCGCGAAGATCTTCGCGCACAAGACCGACCACATCACACTCAAAGAAACGGTGATGCTCCGGGGGGAGCGCTCACGCAGCCTCATCAAGACGCGTGTCGTGCTGGAGGGCCAGGCGCAGGCCGACATCATTGGCATCACCGAAGCCTATGCCAAGGGCGCGAGGGGCCATGTCGATTGCATGGAGATCGTGCAGGGCCAGGCAAGAGCCAGCGCGATCCCCATTGTGAGGGTCTTCCATCCTGAGGCGAAGGTCACGCACGAAGCGGCCATCGGAAGCGTGGATAAGAAAGAACTCGAAACCTTGATGGCGCGGGGCCTCAGCCCTGAACAGGCCGTCGAACTCATCGTGAGCGGGATTCTGCGCTGAGTTCGAGCCACATCAGAAAGAATGAGGTTGTCATGATTACTTCGATTGCCTTCATCGTGTATCCAGTCTCACATATGGAACGGGCGCGAGCCTTCTATGAACATGTGCTTGGCTTGCATGCGAGCTACCACTACCAAGATGTGTGGGTGGAATATGACCTTAGCGATGAGACCTTCGCCATCACAACGACAAAGATGGGCCATACTCCCGGAGCAAAGGGAGCTATCGTGGCGTTTGAGGTATCAGACCTCGATGCCTTTGTGCACAAGATGAAGGAACGGGCTGTGTCGTTCGTCACGGAAGCCTTCGACACGCCCGTCTGCCGGATGGCGGTGATCGAGGATCCTGACGGGAATCACATCACGATCCACAAGCGGCATGCGTGAGGGCCTCTTATGTATCGTCGCGTCATGGCCTTCGACTTCGACGGGACGCTTGCCATCAACGGGACTGTGCCTGCCGAGGTTGAAAGAGCATTGGCACAATGCCGCGACAGCGGCTATGTGCTGTTCCTAGTCACGGGGCGTCGGTATGAGACCGTGCCCTTGGGCAGCCTCGGACATCTCTTTGCCGGCATCGTCTGGGAAAACGGCGCAGTCCTGACCCATACTGCGAGCGGAGAAACCTATCTCCCGTTCGGCCAACTGGATATGCGATTGCTCAAGGCCATCGAAGAGGCCGGCATTCCGTTCGAGCGGGGGCTCGCCATCGCCGCCACCTGGACGCCCCATGACCAAGCCCTGTGGCAAATCCTTCGCTCACACGGCGGCAGCACCTCGATTGAATACAATAGGAACTCAGTCATGGTGCTCCCACCAGGGGCGACGAAAGGGACCGGCCTTGAACGGCTTCTTGCCCTGTGCGGCCTGTCGCCTAGGAACCTTGCGGCGTTCGGCGATGCGGAAAACGATCTCTCGATGCTCACCTTGGCCGAAGTCTCGGTCACGGTAGCCGATGCCGTCCCAGTCGTCATCGAAACTTCCGATGTCCTCGCCACAGCCCCTGGCCCCCAAGGGGTCCTTGAAATTCTCAGGCAGTATCCGCTCAGCGGGAAATTCCTCGATATCCCGCTCAAACGCGAGCGACCGATCTTGCTGGGGCAGGCTGAATCCGGCGCAGCCATCAATATTCCCGCTGCGCAGCTAGCCGGACGCAATCTGGGGGTCTTCGGCAATTCCGCCACCGGCAAGTCATGGATGGTCGGCTTGATTGCGGAAGGGCTCCATCATGAAGAGTATCAGGTCCTCCTCATCGATCCCGAAGGAGACTTTCGCGGGCTCCGCGTCCTGCCGCGATTCGTCTCGGTGAGCGGTGACCGAACAACACTACCCCCTCCGTCCGCCGTGGTATCGCTCATCGATGAGGGAGGCGTGTCGTTGGTCCTCGATCTGAGTCAGTATCCCATCAGTTTGCGGAGCCACTATCTTGCCGAACTGATTCGGGCCTTACGCCCCGTGCGCGACCGCAAATTCCGCCCCCATTGGATCGTGTTGGATGAAGCGCAGGAGTTCTTGTTCGAGGGAAGCGACGTCACGGCGCTGCTCCGTCCCTTGCTGGAGACCGGCGGATGGGCCTTCGTCTCCTATCGACCGGATCGCCTCAGCGAGTCGGTGCTCACCTCACTTCATCATCTATTGTTAACTCGCCTCACGGATCGCCAGATCGGGGACTGTCTCCGAACCCACTGTGCCATCTGCAGTTTACAAGGTGCGGGCCTCGATCAGGTCCCAATGGGCAGTGCCCTTCTCTGCGGAGGCGAAATCGTCCGCATGCGCCCGGCCATCAGGCGCGTACCCCACATCCGCCATCTCTACAAATATCTCGACGTGCCTCTGCCACCAGGGAAACGGTTTTCCTTCCGAACCGAGAAAGGCCACCTGGGGGTAGAAGCAGCCAGTTTGTACGAACTGTCCCGCCTGATTCCGACCCTCCCGCTAGAGAGCCTCGAATACCACGATCGTCGAGAGGATTTTGTGAAATGGGCCGACTCGACCCTCGGCGACGGAGGGCTCTCTGCGCGTCTCAGAAAAGTGGCGAATCGGCACTATCAAGGCGATGAACTCCGTGAGGCGCTCAATCAAGTTGTGTCAACGCATTACGAAGAGCTCCGACAACTAAAATAAAACCCGGTGGAGCAGCCGCGATTCGAAACATGCGTCCCTGTCAGATAGTGGCCCTCTGCAGTGAACCAAGGGGGCGCTGTTGCCTATTGCAGCAGTGGTATTCTGAGGGTTGGGGTACTTTGCCCGGAGATCGAAAATGAACCGCCTGCTTTAGCTCATTCCCGTGCCTTAAGCCCATGCGTCATCACCATTCTTTTGATGAAACTCTGCCACAGCTTGACGGCATGCCACTTGCTTCTCTGTGACCATCAAGATGAAGCTGATTCTTTCATGAGCATACGGAAGAGCGACAACATCGATGTAGACCATGTTCACGCGCACAACCAAGGAGGGATCCCATGTCTGTCGCTAAGGTCATCGAGATTAGTTCCGAGTCGCCGAAGAGTTTCGAAGAGGCTATTCAGGACGGAATCACCCGTGCATCCAAGACCATACACAACATCAAATCGGCTTGGGTGAAGGAGCAACATGTGGTGATCGACAAGGGCAAGGTCGCTTTGTATCGCGTGGACCTAAAAGTCACGTTCGTACTAGATTGACGAGACAGAGAGGGAGCAGAACCCTCATGCCATTGGCTTTTCCCGCAGAGGCTCGTCGGTCGCCGCGCGTGACATCGCCGCGTCGATTTGGCCTCGGCTTCTTGGCCAGCGCAATGTCGAGACAAGCTGGCGTATGCGCGATCTCGCATCGAATGTGGATTGCAATGGGCAAGTCCTTCTTATTCTCTCTCCTTCTTGTCGCCTGTACCTCCTCCCTCGCGTTCGGCTCATCCGGCCAGCCCACGGAGTCCCCTACTGAGGCAGTTCGCTCGACGCTCACCAAAGTCTTTCGCATCCTCGAAGACGAAACGCTCAAAGATCCGGCCAAGCTCATCCCGCGCAGGCATATGCTGGAAGAGGTCATCGCTTCCCACTTCGACTACACCGAAATGTCGAAGCGAGCGCTCGCAGCCAACTGGATTCCACTCACGGCCGGTGAACGGACCGAATTCGTTGAACTCTTCAAGAGCTTTCTCTCCGACCGCTATGCCGAAAAAATCGAAGGCTATTCAGGGCAACAAGCATTCTATCTCTCTGAACGGATCGAGGGGAACTATGCGGAGGTGAGGACCGTGCTGCGGTCGAGCAAAGTCGTTGTTCCGATGGATTACCGGCTGCACATCAAAGACGGGACGTGGCACGCCTACGACCTGGTCGTGGACGGGGTCAGCCTCGTGAAGAATTACCGCAGCCAGTTCGAGAAGATCATCCGCTCGTCGTCCTACCAAGAGTTGGTCCACCGGCTGCACGAGCGTACCGTCGGCAAGGACAGGGAAAAGAAGGCCGCGTTCACAACAGCGCCGCACAGCCTCGCCGCCTGAGATTCGCCGCTGCCCTATTACGCAACAGCAATTCAGTGTCCTGGCCTGTCCTGTCTTGCCTGAATATTTCCGGCGATTGACCTCCCGCGAAATACGGTTATCTCATGAGTGAGCGGAGGCCTCGGTGAGAGGAACATTGAAGGGAATCGAGGTCAAGCGCGGGGGTGGTGAGCAGGCCCACCGGAGGGTGGGAAGCCTAAAGCTCCTCCAAGACCTCCATTGTAGACAACGAGCTCTCTGACCCCCTCCGCTCCGTTTTTTTGTTACCTACCTCGCAAACTCCACCATCATTTCTGGTGTGTTGTTTTTATGAGACCTACGCGTTGCAGTTCGTCCTCGGTGAAAGCAGCGCTTGCTGAGGAAGGATTGAGTACTAGCGGTAAGAGATTCAAGTTCTGGCAGGATGCTCAAAACGACTGTCAGCAAGGCCGCAGCCGACGAAAACACCGGAGGCGTAGCCCCTGGCTACGTTGAGGATGCTTTCAAGGCAAGAACGAAGCTGGCGGGATTTTTCAGCATCCTGCTAAAAAACGGCCCGCCCTTGTGTGGAACACCGAGGCTGCCATCCGAACAGGGTGATGTTCAGCAATCCTTCAGTCGCTCAAGGCTGATTGCCCCGCGCCTCCGTCTTCCTATGAACCCCCCTTCAGGGGCCATGCCTAGTGGCACCGACATCAATGGCGCGTCCCTTGAACCACCACCCGCAATTGAAGCAGCAGCGACGCCCTTTGCACGCTGGCTACACAAGAGCGAGTCAAACTCAACCGAGGCTGCTAACCCCTCTTAGCTCTCTCCACCTCCTTCAACTCTCCCATAACCATTCTCTCCTCGAAATCAACGAACCTACAAAGACCGCGCACTAGAAGCCAGTCGAGGGGCACGAGGCGAGAGAAGAGACATCGGCGAGTGTGGCAGGAACAATCGCGAATAATATGGGCTAATTCAAACGAGCGCGGCCTGAGCCGGCAAAAACCTGTTCGGCTTCTTGCTGTGGTCCCCGGCCTTGACGGTGAGCCAGAATCACCTGATCGACCCGATCGCCGCAGCTCACGCAACGCCAATCGATCGATCCGATTTCGAATACCCGTTCTTCCACCATAAGTCCACCGCAGCGATGGCACTGATTGGTCTGAGTGTTCATGGCCGTAACAATCTTAATCATGAAAAGATTTCTCCCTCCGGTTGAATGTAATAAATACTCATGTGAGCCAACTGGACAGAAAAGGATTCAGCCTCCAATTAGAAAACCTGCCTCCCTGCAGATGTCGGACTAGTCGATTTAGCCAAGCTATCTGGACAATCCGACGGACGATCTGCATTTAGTTGTCTCTCACTGCCGGTCTGCGGGCACTTTTGAGAACCGTGCCTCTTCCTGGGACCGAGATGGAAGCCTGTCCTTCCGGATCTGACCCCACCACTAAAACAGGATCGATGTCCTCTCATACACTGCACAGGAGAGAGCACATGCTTCCCCTGGCGACACAAGCCTTCTCGATTGAAATGGGAGTGAACCTCCTATGGTCACTGTCGAAAGAGGCCACAGTACACGGACAGCACCTGCCCTCTAATGCCACGAAACCTTGCTCTCTGTTCGCCAAACTCCAACCTTCTACCAGCACCTAACATGCCGTAGTTCCAAGAGAACGCTGCACGGCCTTCAGCTTTCGGACTCTGGCATCGCCGATGCACAAGTCTAAACTGGCGCTGTCGTTCTATCGACGGCCTGGCGCTGGGCCACAGTGGCGTGACTCGGAGAATACGATGAACAATCTGTTGCGTGTGACAGGTTCGCCTCATGTTGGCAGGGGTGCTCTGATCCTAATCTGTTCGCTTGCCGCTGCCGGCTGTGCCCAGCCTGTTAAGACGATTGATACGGCCTCGTTCGGTCCATCGCAGGATCAGCAGACCATCGTTGGTTATTACCGAGCCGAGGCGATCGTCCTCAAAGAGAAGGCTGCGGCGATAGCCGAGAGCGCTGTCCGATATGAACGACTCTTCAGTCCTCAGTCGGACTGGGTCACTGGAGCCCGGCAACTCTCACAGTACTATGCCGTTGCGGCTCAAGATTTGGAGCGTCGGGCTAACGCTTATGAAGAAGCTGCTCGAACGGGGCCGCAGCGGCGTTGGTGACCAACGTGAAGTATAGGGCAGGGAGACCCGATAGTTAGGAGGACCTATGATGCCCTCAACTTGTGCTCGTGCGATCATGCTGGTGATTCCGGTTCTGTTGGTTATGTATGGGTGTGGGACGACCGTCGATCAAGGGAAGCGAGGCTTGCGCTGGAATCCGCTCACGGCAGGGCTGGCGAAGGAACCGCTGAAAGAAGGGTATTATTGGCATGCGCCGTGGAACGATGTGTTCGAGTACGATGTCCGGTATCAGAGTTTTACGGAAAAGGTCGATGTCTTGACCGCCGACGATCTCACAGTGCATTTGCACGCAGCGATTACGATGCGTCCGATTGCAGAAGAACTCTATTTTCTCGCTCAGGAGGTGGGGCACAACTGGTATACACAGCTCGTGAAGCCGCAGTTCTTATCGGCCGTACGAGGGGTTGTCGCCCAATACACGATGGTCACGATTCCTGAACGGAGCAGCGAAGTCGGCAACAAGATCGAAGCGGTGATGGTCGAGTCGCTCAAAGGGCGGCATCTTGACGTCTACAGTGTGGCCTTATCAGAAATGGAGTTTTCCAAGATGGTGTTGCAAGCCATCGAACAGAAGCAAGCAAAGGAACAGGAGAAGGAGCAAAAGGAATTTGAGCTGGTAATCGCGCAACGCAACGCCGAGATTGCGAGGATTCAAGCCAAAGGTGAGGGCGATGCCTTGCAAATTCGCGCCGAAGGCGAGAGCGAGAGCTTACGCATCCGCGCGAAGGGTCAGTCTCAGGCGCAAGAGATCATCACCAAAACCCTCACGCCGGACTATCTCAAATTCAAATTGTACGAGAACCCCAGCACCAAGACGATCATCGTGCCTGACAAGTCGAACGTGCCGACCATCATCAATCCGGGGCCGGATCATCCGCGCTAACAGCTAGGAGCGGCACCATTCATGAATGAATGATCTAGGCTCAGAAAGAGAAATCGAAGCGCAGCAGGACGATGTCATGCTGTCTCATAAAGAAAGGGATTGTCTATGACTGCACGGGTGGGGGGCACGGTCGGAGATTTCATGAATAGATACTTGAAGATCATCCCACTCGGGACCACGATCGTGGAGGTTGCCGAGCGTATGCGAGAGAAAAGCCTTGGTTCCCTGTTAGTGGAGTCAAACGGTACGGAGGGTCGCGTGTTCAATAGATCCGGGATCGTGACGGAGACCGACCTGATTCGGAAGGTGCTCGCCAAAGGAATCGATCCTTCTCATGCCCTGGTGGATCAGATCATGACCAGTCCGCTGCTGACGATCACGCCGGATCGCCCCATGCTGGATGCGAGCCATCTGATGGAAACGAACCATGTCCGCTATCTCTGCGCCTCGGACAAGGATGACATCGTCGGAATCATTTCGATGCGAGATCTTGTGCGCCATTTTGTCGATTCAGAAGGGGGCCCCATCCGTGACCTCGACGACGTCTACCGGCCACTCAGCGTGCTCATGCGAACGACGATGGAGACTATTGGGAGTGAGCGGACAGTGCAGGAGGCGGCGCAGTTGATGTCGGAGAAGCGGATCGGCTCGCTCCTTATACTGGAGAAGGGAGACATGGTCGGGATCGTGACCGAGACCGACTTCGTGAGGAAAGTGATTGCGGCCCGTCTCCCTGCGAGGAGCACCCCCATCGGAGCCGTCATGAGTTATCCCCTGATTCAGGTTGACATCAATCGCACCGTTCGCGACGCCAGTCGGCTGATGGCTGAGAAACGGATTCGCCACCTTGCGGTCACGGAAGAGAACAAGACCGTGGGCCTCTTGTCTGTGAGGGACCTGGTCAAGATGGTATCAGTCAGAGACAAGCCTCGGTTCCTTCGCAAGACCTAACACAACGCCCCTCCCTCACCGCCGCCTGGTGTGGTCGTAGCCCCCTGTTCCAATGAAAAACCATGAGTAACCCCGCCTCAATACGTTTCTCCATTCCGTGATGGCTCTTCACCAATGGCTACTGCCGTTGCCCCCACGTTATCAGTTCGCGTAATTACTTCCATCAAGCCCACCGCTCAGTATCAGCAGGCAGGCTGAACATATTTCCATGTTTGCTGTCTTGCTTTCAGCATACATGAGGTTCATGCTCGCACGAATGCACTGGAATGCCTATGTGCAATATGGAGGTGCACCGTGAACCTCAAAGAAACAGGACAAGTATCTCAGACTCCTAGAAAGAGCCCACCCCGCACCTGTACACACAGTCGCTTGATTTCCGACTCCGTCTCGGAGGAGGAACATGGGGCCGGCATGGTGCGCTGTGTTGAATGTGGAGGCATCATTCCTGACCCTCACCTCCAACAGGGCCACAAGGGAACATAGCCTCTTCTCGCAACACGTGTTGCGACCTTCAGCCCACGCTCGGACGTAATCAGACCTCTCCCGTCGCTGAGGTATTTGGCAACAGTTCCCTGCTCGCCACTGGCCCGAAATTCCTCAACCGGCCGAACGGTATAACCCACTTCTTCGTCTTGTAAATCTCTAACCCCCTGCGCCACCGAACTTCTCCCACTCGTATCTGACACCACCATCATGTGGCACCGACCATGCAGTGTCATCCATTCAGTAACTCATTCCGTTCTTCGTGGGTAGCGCATGGGACAACAGATAACCGTGGAAGATCAAGTGATCGACGTCATGCGTCACACACTGACGTGTGACCTGGAAGATGTCACGCGCCAATGCCCCAATCTGACGTGGAACCAAGTATTTCTCGCCATCGACCGCTTAAGCCGGAGTGGCAAAATCGTGCTCGTGCCCAGAGGCCGGGGCCTTTTTACAGTGATCTTCCCGCACAAGCAGGAAGGTCGGCCTGATCGACGTTCACTTCCAACGTAATTCTTCATCACAAGGAGGTTTCTCATGTCTGATTTAACCCGTTGGCAACCGACGATGACGCGCTGGAATCCGTTCAAAGATCTGGAGGATATGGAGAAGCGCCTCTCGACCTATTTAGGACGTCCCGCTGTTCGGACCGAGGCTGGAAAGGAAGCCATGACCGTCGCCGAATGGTCGCCGCTCGTCGACATTACCGAGGACGAGAAGGAATATCTCATCAAGGCGGATCTGCCGGAAGTGAAGAAAGAAGACGTCAAACTGACGGTCCAGGACGATGTGATGAGTATCTCGGGCGAGCGGAAATATGAGAAAGAAGAAAAGGGGAAGAAGTACCACCGTGTCGAGCGGGCCTACGGAAGCTTCATGCGGAGCTTCACCCTCCCGGAGGACGCCGACGGCAGCAAGGTCAACGCGGAATACAAAGACGGGGTCTTGAACGTCCACCTGCCCAAGTCGGAGAAGGCGAAGCCGAAATCGATTGAGGTGAAGGTCTCCTAAGGACGACGTAAAAGAGGTGTGCGATGTTCAAACATCCTCACTATCTGGAGGTTCCGTGGGATATTCAGGAACAGCCTGGGACCACGGGGCCTCATCGTCATCTGTGGTGGCTGATCGCCCTGCTGGTCCTGTCGGCCATGTTTCTGATCGGCGTGGGCGTCACATACGGAATCCTGTGACGAAACAGGATCATGGACTGGAGCAATGGAGAAAGAAACGTGATGTTCCGCAATCGGGAAGAGGCGGGCCGGATACTGGCCGATAAGCTGAGCCACTACCGCAACGATCCGACGGGATTAATTCTCGCTCTGCCTCGTGGCGGGGTGGCTGTGGGTTATCAGCTCAGCCTCGCACTCCATCTCCCGCTTGATGTGTTTATCACGCGCAAGATCGGTGCACCTGGCAATCCCGAGTATGCCATTGGAGCCGTAGCCGAGACGGGATCATGCTCTCTGAATCAAGATGCGGTCAATTCGTTTGGTCTCTCCCAGTATGAGCTAAACCGTTTGATTCATCTCCAAGAGAAGGAGATCGCCAGACGCAAGAACCTGTACCGGCAGGGACGGCCGCTTCCACAACTCACAGGCCGCACCGTGCTCTTAGTTGACGACGGCATCGCCACAGGCTCGACGTTCTTGGCCTCGGCGCTTGCGATCCGAGGCTTGCAGCCTCGCCTGCTGGTGGGAGTGATTCCAGTCGGCCCTCCATCGACGATCCATGAAATTCGAGCATATGTGGACGAGTTGGTGATTCTCATGACACCGGACCCGTTCTATGCCGTGGGGAACTTCTTCACCGACTTCACACAAGTCGAGGATCGCGACGTGATTCAGTATCTCAATCTGGCCGAGGAGGCGATGCTCGAACGCGCGCCTTCCTCACCAGCCTCATAGGATGTCTTGTCACAAGAAAGGTACGCCGTCACATGTCCACACATTCCAAAATCCCTACAGGGTTGGGCGCTCGTAGAGACCAAACGTATCAAGAGGATGAACACGACTCTTATAAACTGCAGGGGAAGCTCAAGGAGCCCGCTGTCTGTCCAACATGCGGGGCAGTCTTTCATAAAGGGCGGTGGACCTGGGAAGCGAAACCGGTAGGCGCGCATGAGACTCTCTGTCCAGCTTGTCACCGGATCCATGATCAATACCCCAAAGGCCTCGTCACGATCAAAGGATCGTTCAAAGATATCCAGCATGAACAGTTGATCGGCGTCGTCAAGAACACAGAGGAGAAGGAGAAAAAGGAACATCCGCTCTCACGGATTATGGGGATTGAATCACAACCAGATGGTTTGGTCATTTCAACGACCGATACCCATCTCCCTCGGCGAATCGGCGACGCGCTGAAACATGCCTACCACGGGGAACTGGAATTGCATTATGACCAGGATGAGCAATTCGTGCGGATCACATGGACCCGCTGAGCCCTACCACAAACACTGGGGAGAAGACGATGACCAGTCTCACGAGGAACCTTGCCATGGCACGTTCAATGTGGTCCTATCCAAATCGATGGGTGCTTGTTGCGATAGCGGCACTCATCCTGGCGACAGGAACGACGGGGCAGGCGTCGACGTCCATTTCACAGGGTTCGGTCGTGGGGGTAGATCAAGCAACTATCAGTGAGATCTTGGACGTGTTTCACAAGGCTGACGCAGCCATCGCTGCAGAAAATCTGGACGGTGTCATGGCACTCTATGCCACCCAATACAACTATCATGGATTGAGACAGGCGGATATTCGGAAGATCTGGTCCGAGCTACTCAGGGAATACCGTGACATTACCAATACTCATTTCTTTTCGCAAATCGTCAACGTAGGATCGGGCTCCAACGCCATCATCGAAATCACCTGTACGGGGAGATTGTCAGGAATTTCGAAGACCACCGACCTCCGGGTTCCGATCGACAGCTGGTACGAAGAAGTGCATTTTCTGACGCGTGAGGGCGGCGCCTGGCGCATTCGCGGGAATGCCGGTGAAACGCCACGGGCCTTGCCGTTCGGCACGGCACCCCATCCGTTATTCTGAATGGGAGGCGGCAATGAGAATCGTAGTCGGCGTGGATTGGTCGGATGAAGCCTTTGCCGCCGTGGAACAGATCGGATTACTCTACAAGCCGGACGACGTCGTGCTCGTACATGGCGTGGATCTTGGCATGTTCCAGTCTCCCATCGTGGCTGGAGCAGTCAATCTGCAAGGATACGACGAATTCCGCCAAGCCCTGATCGATGCCGGGCACCAGGCCGTTGAGCGCTGCCGCACCCTCCTGCCGGCGGAGACTCCCTCCATCCGGACGTTGTGCGAAGTCCAACATCCGGCTGCCTTCATCCTCGACAGCGCCGTTGCGGTCAAGGCCGACCTCATCGCTGTGGGCACGCACGATCACAGCCGGCTAACAGAAGTGTTTGCCGGTAGCGTGTCACACCGTATCCTGCTTCATGCCACAGTGCCGACCTTAATCGTGAAAGGAAAAGCTCGCCCCGTCACCCGCGTCCTCCTGGCAGTGGAAGGCCCTGAGGATGCGGTTCGCCTGCACCGATGGTTGACGGCGCACCCCTTTAAGAATCCCGTCGCGGTCACCATCCTCTCGGTCGTTCCTTCGCTCGCAATGGTCGAGCCCAATGTGATGGTGGGATTTACAAGCTGGTCTGAAGAACAGAACCGGCAGGCTCAGCAGATCGTGAACGACACAGCCCAGGCGTTGGCGAGCCCACACTTCACGGTGTCTACCGATGTTCGCCAGGGTGACCCCGTGACGACCGTATGCGAAGTGGGAACGAGCTACGACCTCATCGTAGTCGGCTCCCATGGACGGAAGGGTCTCGCACGATTCATGCTCGGCGGCGTATCGCACGGGATTGTGCATCGGGCCGGCTGCTCCGTGCTCGTAGTACGTTGAAGGCTGATCGACCGCCTTCAACGATTCGCCCATGAAAGGATGGAGAGTTATGAACATTCGAGTAATACTGAGCGTGCTATTGCTAGTGATGGGATGCGCCTCATGGAGCACCGCACAAACGGTGCGCGGGAACCCTCAATCCGGCCAGGTGGTGTATGAAAAGAATTGCCTGCGATGTCACGGGGCACAATTGGATGGCAAGGGCCCTGATAGCCAGGATTTGATCGTACGGCCGGCCAATCTTCAGTCCTCAATCACTCGATCAAAGACCGATTGGGAATTGCTCGTGGCGATCTCGAACGGCGTACTATTCAGCCCGATGCACAGTTTTCGCGGCAAGCTGACGGATCAGCACATGTTGGATGTGTTGTCGTACATCAGAGATGTATCACCCCCCGGCACTGTCAGTTAATGCGACGGTGTATTCATTCAGCACCCAGGCCTCCAGAGACTAACTCGGCAACCCGGCGCGTTTATTATTCTTCTCCTATTCTTCTGCGGGACACAGGTTCATGGTGGAGAACCGGCTTCATAGATAGATGATCTCCTTATCTGGAGGAAGAGAAACGTAGCCATGAAAGTTTTCAGCGTGATCAGTGCGGTGTGCGTGATCGTCTTAGCCAGTTCCTGGGCCATCGGGAAAACCAGCCGTGGAAATCCCAAGGAGGGACAAGCGGTCTATACACAATACTGCCTTCGTTGTCATGGCGAGACATTGGACGGGAATGGGCCCGAGGCGCAGTACCTGATCCTCCGGCCTACCAATTTCCAATCGCAGAGCCTGCTCGCGAAGGCGGATTGGGAACTGCTCATCACAATGTCCAACGGGATCTTATTCACTCCCATGCATGGATTTCGTGGCACATTGACGGACCAACAGATGTTGGATGTGCTGTCGTATATCAGAAGCAGGACGCCGTTTGGCTCGGTCGACTAGGCCGACATCGTGCTCCATAGACACCAAACCATATGGAGATTCGCCCCCGCGATCATCATCTGCCTTATCCTGCTCGCGCTGGGGAGCGGGACACGGGCCCAAGCCGGCGAGCCAATCCAGGATCTTGAGGTCTTTGTTCGCGCCGGCTGCCCCCATTGCGAGACGGCAAAAGCCTTCCTCAAAGAACTCCAGCGAGAGCGTCCAGCTGTTCGAATCACCATGTACGATGTTGTTGAAGACTCAGCTGCGAGGCAACGACTCGCCGGGCTGGCCTCTGAACGAGGAATAGCGAACATTGGCGTCCCCACCTTTCTCATCGGCACAGAATTGATCGTCGGATTCCTCTCAGCCGAAACCACCGGAATAGAGATCCGTACCCAGCTCGACCGACTCAACCAAGACACCACCCCGCATCCCGCAGTCGAAGGCATCCACACAACGTGGTTCGGCGAACTTCGCGTCAAGGACCTGGGTCTTCCACTGTTCACGATCGTCATCGGACTCCTGGACGGATTCAATCCCTGTGCGATGTGGGTACTGCTCTTCCTCTTGTCATTGCTTGTCAATCTTCAAGATCGACGGAAAATGGCTCTGATCGCCGGGACGTTCGTCCTCGTCAGCGGCCTGGTGTATTTTGCCTTTATGGCGGCTTGGCTCAACATGTTCCTCCTGATCGGTTTCTCACGCCCCGTCCAAGTCGGGTTGGGCGGCATCGCCCTCTTCGTAGGAGCGGTCAACGTGAAGGATTTCTTTGCGCTGCATCATGGCATCACGCTGAGCATTCCCGAGTCTGCCAAGCCAGGACTCTACGCCCGTGTCCGCGGCATACTCCAAGCCGAGCATCTCGCTGGTGCGATGGCAGGCATCGTGGCACTAGCAGGACTTGTGAATCTGGTTGAACTGCTCTGTACCGCCGGATTCCCGGCGCTCTACACACAGATTCTCACTCTTCAACCGATGCCCTCCTGGGAATATTATGGCTACCTCGGCCTCTATAACCTGGCTTACATCTTCGATGACAGCCTCATGGTCACGATTGCAGTGGTCACACTAAGTCACAGGAAGTTGCAAGAGCGGGCCGGTCGCTGGTTGAAGTTGACCAGCGGATTGGTAATGGTCGGCTTGAGCGCCGTCTTGCTTCTTCAACCCAAGTGGCTTATGTGATTCTCGCGCAGAGAGGAATGATCCCTTTAGCCATGCCCCGACCTCATACCATTCACAGTTGAGTCGTTGAAGCCATTTTTTATCCTCGCTCCATCGCTGTGAATGGTGCGCGAGATCAAGGGCTATCGATTGCTGCAAGGCTACCGGGGCCACCCTGCAGCGGATGTGGAGGCCACTGAAGAGGTACTGTTGAGGCTCTCTCGCCTCGTCGAAGAAATTCCTAAAATCAGCGAACTCGATCTGAACCCGATCGTCGCCCTACCACCAGGGCAAGGCTGCCGGATCGTGGATGCAAGGATTCGTGTTGATGTGAGCCTCTAGACTAGCGGTCCAGGAATGCGATCTCGCTGTCTTTTTAACCTATTTCCAGCTCACTCAGCTCCCCGAACTCCTCGAAGAGCTTCTCCCATCGAGGAGTTCGACAGCTCTGGCTCTGCCAATTATGATGCAGTTGATTGCGCCGCATGTCTCTTTTCGAGGGGTTTTGTTTCACGCCCTAGGACTCTGAAAGAAGTTAGCCGATCAGTATTGTCAAAGGTAGCCAACGCGGTTATTTTGTCTCCTCTCAGACCATATTCCGTCGGAGTCGCAACTACTTCCCACAATGCGATCGTAAAGATATCTGCGACAAGGTGAAAGATGCCCCGTCCTATTTTCCATCCTGATGAGGACCCTTCATAATACTCAAAAGTATCCTCTCGGATTCCATCGGCATTCTTTACACTGGACTTCGGTGCACCCAGCCTTTCAATTACTACATCACGAGCCAGCCCCCCCGATTCCAATGCTTCTGTGTCGATGCGAGGTGGCTGAGTGAAGGCCATATAGACCCCGCATCCAGAGCTGAACAAAGATGCAACACCAACGAACAGTACCATCGCAAAACTTTTCATCTGGGTCCTTTTCTTCGGCCTCTAAGGTTGGTTCATGCTTACCTCTATGTGTGGTCAATAGGATAGAGAGCAATTGGAGTGCCAAGTATCTGGAATAGATATATGCAGGTAGGTATCTATATTTACTGCTCTATTTTTGTGATGGCTTTGTTGTAAGACTCACATCGAGGGGTATACTGCCCCGCTGATGCAGGATTGACTGATGCAGAACGCGACATCAGGAATATGAGCACTCTGGAGCTGTAATAACGACCAGACTACGCCCTTGCTGGCTGTGGGTGGTCTGGGTATTTAAGGGTGCTGAGGGAGCCAGCCGATGGGTGACGCGAAACGGAAGGCATGAGCGCATTCCAACGAGACCCTTACGACTTCTGGACAGATGCGAAGTCAAGAAACGATCCCTCACACCGCATTCGTTATGCCGCGCGCCGCTTTGTCGCGCGGCCACTTGAACGAGTGGCTACACTGCGGGATTTGCCGGGAGCTGCTTCGGCATGCAACTTCAGCCCGAGCGCTCCTACCACCTTGAGGATCGTGTCGAAGTCAGGGCTCCGCTCACCTGACAGCGCCTTGTACAGACTCTCACGAGAGAGACCTGCCTCCTTGGCAACCTGTGCCATGCCTTTAGCACGGGCAATATCTCCCAATGCTTTTGCGATGAAGGAGGCATCACCATTGGCCTCCTCCAAGCAAGCCTCCAAATACGCCGCCATTTCTTCCGGTGTACGAAGGTGCTCCGCAACATCGTATCGAGTAGTCATGGTTTTGCTCATGATGCACTCCTAGAGATTGTGTGCGAGGTGCAAGGCTGTTTTGATATCGGTGGTTTGCGTGCGTTTGTCGCCACCGGCCAACAAAACCACCATCTCGCGTCCGCGCTTCGTAAAATACACACGATAGCCGGGATCATAATCGATTCGCATTTCAGAAACGCCTTCGCCCACTGGCCTGACATCCCCCGCGTTCCCTGTCTCCAGGCGTTCGATCCTGACTTGAATGCGTGCCCGCGCGCGAATATCGCGCAGGCGATCTAGCCAGTGGGCAAACGTCTCGGTCTTGCGAATTTCAAGCACGAGGCACTGTAGCCACAGGGATACAGTTTATCAATGTGCATGACCGGCCTATTTGCCGTTTGGTGAGCCCTCGCGCCGGAGGTGCGCAAGGTAGGCCAGTGTGTCGGCGAGTTCTTGGTCGGTCATGGTGGTGTCTGGAAACATCCCCGTGCCTGTGTGCCCCTTCCGGATTGCATCTGCGCGCAGCTTGTCGGTTTTGAGATGCAGCACCTTCGGATTTCTCAGATCGACCGGTGGCGGGTTGAGTTGAGCGATGAGTGTGGCGGTGTCAGGCGCGAGTTGCGGTCGTCGGTCCATCTTCCCGTCAATGCCATGGCAGTAGTAGCACACGCCCTTCCCGTTGAACACCACTCTGCCCCGCTCAGCATCGCCTGCCACCTTCGTATTCTTGGGCGATGGCGGAGAACCAGCCCAGGCATTCATTTCAGCCATATGTGTCAACTGGCTCGACGACAAGCTCACGAGAAAGAAGACGGGAAGAGTGAGTTTCTTGAAAAGTGTGCGCATCGGCTCAGTTATCACGACGTCGGCCCAAATTAAGCTCTATCAGTGCTGCCCGCAGCAGAGCTTGTACCGTTCCTCCGGGATATTCTTCATATCTTGAAAAACAGTTTCGCGCACTTCTGCACTGGTCACACGGTCGATGCCGGGGTACAGCACTCGTTCTTCCTTCATATTGTGGGAGCCGAGTAACGCCAACAACGCCTGCTCTTCTTGACCGCTGTCGGGATTCTGATCTATGACTTTCCCATGAATCGCTTCGAGGTATTGCCCAATCTGGCGATGCTCTGTGCGCATGACTGAAGTCGCCCCACCTTCGGTGATGCCGGTTTCCTTCTCCCACAACGGAAAGAGAACGTCCTCTTCCCACACGATGTGGCGCTGCAAGCCGAACTTGAATTCTTTGAACGCTTCCTTGGCCTTGGAGAAATCAGACCGTTTCAACCTCTGAAAAGTTTTAAATAACTCATCCAACCGGTCATGGTCTTGCTCATAAAATGTGGTGATCGTCTTTTGCGCACTCATCACATTCTCCCAACAGCGTAGTAAAACCGGCCTTAGATGCCTTCCACGTCACGTCTCACGATGGCTCTGTGATTTTAAACTCCAAATGACAGGCCACGCAGGCTTTCAGCACGTTGTTGAACTGCGGCAAGATCTGCTTCATGTCCCTGGTGGGAATGATCCTCGCCAATTCTTCAGCCGCCGCATTGTGCGCTGCAGCCAACTCCTGATAGACGGGTGGAAAATTCTCGAACGGTTGACTCGCCTTCGCCAACCGGTGCATGAAGAATCCCAGGTGCAATTCCGTCAGCCCTCTTGCCAACTCATAGTCCTCTTCAACCAAGGCGTTCACGATGACCTGGATGGTTTCCAGGTGCTGTAACATCACCGTGCGATGTTCTTTCTCTGCCGATGACGACAGTGGAAGGGAATGCCTGGCATCGGACGTGAGATAAGAAATGGGCTGCTCCTCACTGGGGCGGGGTTCGACCTTCGTGCAACCAGCTGACAGTCCGACACAAAGGATACCCAGAGCGACCCTCCCAAGGATAATCTGCCTCCCTCTATATAATCGTGACATGTACGTCGCTCCCATGTGTCAGCCTATGGGAGCGTATCACTTCTGAGCATGATTCAAACAGGGTAACAACAGCATCTTAGATTTCAATGGCGCTGATGCTGAAGATCATGATCATGATGATGACCGTCCCCCGCTTTCTTTCCCGCCCCGACGACCTTTGGCTTCAGCGGAGTAAATTTTGCACCATATGCTTCCTGTTCCGGCAACTTGACGAATATCACAATCACGGTTTCCGGGTTGACCTGGAACTCACCGCTGCCCGTTAACATATTCTGTTGCGCCGTCTCCAGCTTGATGGTGGTTTTCTCCTTGGCCTTACCCTGTTGAACGGTCGCCTTCCCTTCTCCCCCATCGGTATGGATTTCTTGCCATGCATGATCGGTCACATAGAGCATTAACTCTCCATTCTTGGCCACAAGCTCAAGATGATAGGGACCTGCTGCGCGGACTTGCCCGCCATGTGGCGACCGCATTGCATCCAGAGATTCATTGGTATGTGCCCACACAGGCTGCAAGAATATCAGGGGAGCAACAAGCGCAGCAGCAATCATCGATGCCTTCATGTCTTCTCCTCACAATATGAATGGGAAATACGGCCAACTCTCAATAACATCTTAACCCGGATTATCTATGAATAGTCCAGCTTAAATCTTTCGCGCTGAAACCTGATAGTTCGCTCCATCAAGATGCGGTTCCCATCTTTTTCGCATCCTGCCAATAGGCGTCGTCGTGATTGGATGTGCGCAATAGCTTCCCTCTACGCCGCAAGCTCGAACAGGTGGCGGAAGCGCCCTTGAAGCGTGAGATAGTCCTTAACCAGCTGAACATTGAAAAGCGAAGGTCGTGCCACGAGATCAGGGCGGATGCATCAGTAATCGTCTTGAATTAACGAGGGTTGCAAGAGCCTTTTACAGGAGGGAGGAAATTGATGGGGCATTCCAGGTCTTAGGAGAAGTTGGCGTTGTCGCAAAAGGCAACAGAACCTTTCAATCAGAGTGACCCCCCGCAAGGGGCTACATGAAGCTATGCGCCGGCCAGAATCAGAAATAATTGCCCAAGCCCTGTTTCAGCCCCGATTCGCCGATGAAGACCGGGAACGAGGAGGGCAAACCAAAAAATCCAGGGCAGAGCCAATTGACTCACTGGTCTCGCCTGCCGAGCGGCCCTCCGCGAGCCTCGTCGAGCGGCTGTTTAATGCTGACCGCACCGCGCAGCTCACCCGTCTTGTACCCAATGGCTCGATCAAACGGATACTGCTGCTTCAGCATGAGTCGAATCGACTCCGGAACCTGGTCACTCGACCCGTGGCAGAGCAGACATTTCGACTGAACCATAATCGGCTTCATAAACCGGAAGTACTGCCCGTCCGGTTCCGACACGATTTCATGATGCGTCATGCCCGCGATTGTTTTCCCTTTCGCAGCACGTTCGGTGAATGCAGCCAGCACTCGCTGCTCCCAGGCATCCGGCATCCCGAGCAAGGGATTGCGCACACGCGTGCCCACGCGTGTGACCCGCCAACCATGCTCACGCGACAACCGTCCGGCAATATCGGGCACCAGCTTCGTGCAGACGATGATCGCTTCGACCGGGCCTCGCTCGGTCATCTCTCGTGTCATGGCCTCATTCAATTCTGCCAGGAAGGTCTCGGCCACTTCGGACGCCCCCTGTGCAAGTTCGTTCTGGTCGGCAGAGGCAATACTCGTCGCTATCATGAGCATGACAACACTTCCTGCCAGTGTTCTCATCACACGACATCTGTTCCATGTCATCATGTCAACGCCTCATAGACCTAGGCCACAGACCCCTTCAATGTTGGTGCTGTCCCCCGCCCTGCGCCCCACCTGCATGATCGCCACCGCCACTCCCTCCATGTCCACCACCACTCATGCCGCCACCTCCCATTCCCCCCATCATGCCTCCCATGCCGCCTCTGCCTCCCATCATCCCTCCCATTCCACCTCCGTGCTGTGCTCCACTCTTCATTTGTTCATGAACGGCACGGTCCTTTTCCCGTTGGTCGGGAGTCAACAGAGCCATGGCGGTGCGCTTACTCTTGATCGCCGTGAATAGGCAGGCCGCTTCTGTTTTTTTCAACTGATCGACTTTTGACTGAATCGCCGTGAGATCAGTCTGCTCATCTTCCATCAGCGCCTGTAGTTCGAGTTTCGCCACCTTCGCGTCGGCTTCTAACCGGGCTTCTGAACGTTTGAAGTCCAGCTGCAGAACCTTGACCTTGCTGATTTGTTCCGGCGTCAGCCCGATCTCTTTCGCATGTTGCAACAGATGCTTCAGATAGTGCGCGCTATGGTCGTCTTGTTCATCCTGATCGTGGCCTCCATGCATGTGGTCATGCATCATCTGCCCCTGGGCCTCATCAGCAAGACCGGAGAGAAACATGGCCGCGACTAGACAGGCGAC
>SWDH01000039.1:61595-63950 GCA_005116945.1 Nitrospira sp. | reverse complement strand
TCGGTGCGAAGGCGCCGTTCTTCCTTCACGACTTCTCGTTCTGTCGTCAATTCAGGCCTGTCGAGCACGAGTCCTTGCATGCGATCGGCTTCAAGTTCCAGCGCCAGCTCGACGCGGTCGGCTGCGAGATTTTCGAAGTATGCGGTGAAGTCTTGGCTTGTGAACGCGTTGTCTGTCCCGCCGTTCTTGCGAATCAGTCGGGAAAATTCGCCCTTGGGGTATTTGGCGGTACCCTTGAACATCATATGCTCCAGCATGTGGGAGAGGCCTGCGCGGCCCATCACTTCGTTGCGGGAACCGACTTTGTACCAGACCTGAACGGTCGCAACCGGAGCTTTGGGAACTTCGACTAAGAGGACTTTCATCCCGTTGGAGAGGATGAACTCATGAGGCCCCACTGCAAACGCGGGCGATGTGAGGAAGAAGACAAGGCTCCCCGCAGCAGCCAGCCACGATAATCGCATGATGGATTGAAAATACAGCCAGGTCATGTTTGGGTGGTACGCACCGTGTATGCTAGCAACGGGATTCAATTTGTGTCAAGGCACGTTCGGTGTATTCAGGAGAGAGATTCCCTAATTGGCCGCAGGCGCCAAGGACATCGCGCCCCCGGCTTTTACGCACGAACGCGTCGAGGTCCGCCTGTCGCAGGATGGTTTGAAAGGCAGAAATATTGCGTTCAGATGGGCGGCGGAAGGGGTTTCCGGGAAATTCATTGAACGGGATTAAATTGATTTTGCATGCGATCCCGCGGACGAGTTTAGCGAGGCGGCGTGCGTCGTCCCCATGATCGTTCACCCCGGCTAGCAGGACGTACTCAAACGTGAGTCGTCGGGTCGGTGGTAAGGGATAGCGCCGACAGGCGGCGAGCAACGTTTTAAGCGAGGCGATCCCATTGGCTGCCGGCATCAGGCGGGCGCGCTGGTCGTCCGTTGTGGCATTCAGCGAAATGGCGAGGTTGACGCCGAGCGGTGCGATATCTTTCAATCGCGAGGCGAGGCCGGCAGTGGAGACGGTTATGCGTCTCGGCGACCAACCGAGCCCCCACAGTTTATTGGTCAGTCGCCGGATGGCCTCCGACAAGGCCTCCATATTGGCCAACGGTTCTCCCATTCCCATAAAGACCAGGTTAGTAATCCGCTCACCAGGGTCAAGATGATCTTGGGCGGTCAGCACTTGCTCCACGATTTCGTGTGATTTCAAGTTGCGTTTCAACCCCATCGTGCCGGTCAGGCAGAATCCGCAATCCAGCGTGCAGCCGACCTGCGTCGACACACAGAGGGTTAAGCGGTCCTCATCGGGAATCAGCACAGTTTCGACGGTGAGTCCATCGCTGAGCACGAGGATGAGTTTCCTCGTGTGATCGATCGAACGGAAGACGGTGCAGCCTGCGGTACGCTGAATCGTGGCGTGTGAAGCCAGCGCGGTTCGCTCCAATTGTCCGAGGTCTGTCATCTGGCTGATGTCTGTGGCTCGACGTTGATAGAGCCAGCGCAAAATCTGACCGGCCCTGTAGCGAGGCCATCCGAATTGATGTACGAGTCGGCCAAGCCCTTCTTCATCAAGGGCCAAGAGGTTCGTGGGAGCTGTGCGTGATGGGAGGGCGTCTTTTTCTTGCCGCATGGGTGCAGCCTATCACAGCCTCAAAAAGTGGAACAAGGTACAGGATTTATGCGGCTCTGCTGGCAACAAGGAAGACACACTGTTATATATATAGATCAAGAGGGAGACGAACGGTGCTGGTCTCGATGCGCAGCTCCGCCTCCAAGACCAGGTTGCGCAGCGGCTCAAGGCTCGACGACACGAAGAGGGAGCACTGAGTCTTGAAACGATTGAACCACGAGCTGTGTTTGAGGGTGAGGTGCTGACCAATCTCAAGGTCGAGCAGAAGAATCGCGCCAAGGAGCTGATTGAGGACTTTATGATCGCGGCCAATCAGGCGACGGCGTCGTATCTCAAGGGAAAAGGCATGCCCTCCTTTCGCCGCATCCTGCGTTCTCCCGAACGCTGGCAGCGGATCGTTGAGGTGGCTGCACGCTGGGGTGAGCAGTTGCCTTCGGAACCGGACGCGAAGGCGCTCGAAGTGTTCCTCGTCGCACGTCGGAAGGCGGATCCCCTCAGATTTCCCGATCTCTCTCTGGCCATCGTGAAGCTGATCGGCAGAGGTGAGTATGTACTGGATCAGTCGAAAGATGGCTCTCCTGAACATTTCGGACTTGCCGTGAAGGGGTATACCCATTCCACGGCTCCCAACCGACGCTTTCCCGATCTCATCACCCAGCGGCTGATCAAAGCGGCGCTGGCCGGTGCGCCAACGCCGTACCATCCGGAAGAACTGAAGTATCTGGCCGGCCA
>SWDH01000039.1:55286-61495 GCA_005116945.1 Nitrospira sp. | reverse complement strand
GGCAGGTCGCCGACCAGACGATTCACGGGTATCGTGAGGAACCCGGGGTTCCAGTGGATTCGAATACGGAAACGTATGTGGCGCTGAAAGTCGAGATTCACAATTGGCGATGGAAGGGCGTGCCCTTTTATCTCAGGACGGGAAAACGCCTTCCTCGTAAAATGACCCAGATTGCGGTGACCTTTCGTGAGGCGCCCACTCAAGTATTTCGGTCTCTCGATCCCGGCAGTATTGCGCCCAATATGCTGCTGATCACGCTTCAGCCCAGTGAAGGATTCTCGCTCTGTTTTTCCGTGAAGAGTCCAGGACGGCCGTTCCAACTGAGCGACCGCGCATTGCAGTTCGACTATCAGCAAGCGTTTGGCCAGCTCCCCGAAGCCTATGAGACGTTGCTTCGCGACGTGATGATCGGCGACCAAACCCTCTTTGTCAGCGCGGATTTCACCGAAACGGCGTGGCGCCTCTGTGATCCGCTGTTGGCTGGAGAAAAATCCGTCCACTTCTACAGCGCGGGGAGCTGGGGGCCAAGAGAAGCGGATGCGCTGCTGGAAAAGAATGGGCATCGGTGGGCATTGGGATGGTGAGAGGAGGGTTGTCTGTTACTCTCCTGTGCTCGCGGAACGCGCACGATAAGAATTCGCATCGTTCGACGCACGCACTCGAGGATCGACCAGGCTGCCCTCCTAGAGGAAAGCGAGCGAGCAAGCTTGGAAGGAGGATTGTCGGCGTCAATCGTTCAGTGGCTGCTGAGATGCGCGATGATGAGTTCCGCGTCGGCGACTGGGTCTGTCGCGAAGGGGGCTGTGTGCTGACGGGTGACCGGGGTTCCCAATCTCTCGGCTGCTTGGCGGATGGGCAGAGAGAAGGAGGTGTCTTCCTGTATTTTTCTGAGGTATGCCATGGCATCGCCGCGCCATCCTGGGACAGAGAATCGTGCGATCCACGCTTCGATGGCATAGGCCACGGCGCGGCGAGCACAGACTCTCGCCTTCCCGTCATTGCATTCCTGCCGCGCGGCTTCAGCTGCCGCAAGTTCCCGTTCAATTAGGGCCTTTGGCGTCATCAGGAGAAATCTTTCCGATGTGCAAGGTACGCTGTTGTTCATTGTGATCAATTACAGATAAGATCTGCAAGCCATCGTCTGCATATTGTGGAGCATGACGGCGGAAGGACATTGGATGGAACGAGTGTTCACTGTAGTAAGAGGAGCCTAAAAAATAATGGCCGCAAAGATAATCGAAGGGAAGAAGCGGACGGTCTCGGTGAAGAAGGTGCCGTCGGTGCGTCGAGGGAAGAAGTCCAAGGCGACATCCGCCGTGGTCCTGGTCCTGCATGGCTCCACGGCGCTCCGCCGAAGGAAGTCGGCGGAGGCGTTGGCGGAATTTCTAAACGTAGAGTTGTTCAGGGTCGATGTGTCGGCGGTTGTGAGCAAATATATCGCCGAAACGGAGAAGAATCTGAACGATGTATTCGATAAAGCAGAGACCAGTGGTTCGATTCTGTTTTTCGACGAAGCCGATGCGTTATTCGGGGGGCGCACCACGGTCAATGACAGCCATGATCGATTTGCGAATCCTGAGACAGCCCATTTTCTCCACCGCATTGAGCATCATCATGGAATTGTGATTGTGACGACGAATGGAACGCGACGCATCGAGCAAGCTTTTTTGACCCAGATGCGGGTGGTGGTGATGGTGGGGGCGGCGGGGACTAGGCGTAAGAGGACACGATAGCTGGGAGAGGATGCACGGAAAGATGCTGGCGAGTGTCACGAGCTTTTGACGCACTCATGACGCCTTGATTCGGCGCCGCTGACTTCTACGTGCCAACCATGCACCAGCCGTTGCGCCAAACATAATGCTCAGCATGTCCAGGATGTGTTTGTACCAGCCGTCCGGGCTGAGGCCGGGATCCGAAGTCGCGGCTTCAAACAAGAGAAAACCTAAAAGGCCTGCAGTGACGACGCAGACCAGAGACGCTGTAATGATTGCGACCTGCTTGCGATAGCTCGGTACGAGGAAGATGATCGCACCCACAAAGGATGCTGCGGAAATCGTCCTCGTGATAAAGATGATGTACGTGCCGATAATCGGCACCCCGTCCATATCCGGCGATTCCCAAAACTCATCGACACGGTCAAAGCCATGAATAATGCCGAACGCCGTGCCAATAGAGTGGTTCGCAGCGTACCACAGCATGATGCCTGCCGGCACCGCAAGGGCCCATCGAAGGATATGTATCGCTGTATTATTGCGCATCGGGTGAAGCGGACATCGGGTTTATGTATGGGTTCCCCTCATCGTGGCGGCGCTCCTCATTCCCTATCATATAACTGGTACAAACTGAGAACGCAATCAGAACCATGCATCTTGTGCGCGTCGGTCGTATCCTTCACGAAGACTTCTCCTGCGTCCGTTTCGGGGAATGTCTGGCGGCGGCGAACTCGCGGCGAGATACATTTTTCGCTTGGAAGAAACGAGGAATAGCCAAGAGTCGTTCGTGTTCGCCGAATGCTTATGATGAACATGGTCGTATGCCTGGCTTGTTTGGGCGATGGATGGGGAGAGCGGGTGGTCTGTTAATCTGAAAGATGAAAGAGAGCACATGGCAAATCATCGCGCAGATCTCAGAGGTATCGCTCGTCGTGTCATGATCGAACGAGGCTTCTTGCCGGATTTTTCTTCTGAGGCGATGGCCGAGCTCGCACGCATAGAGACCGCCGCCACCGAATGGGACTCGAACATCCGTGACTTGACGGGGCTACTCTGGGCGTCGATCGACAACGACGATTCCCAAGACCTTGACCAACTTACCGTGGCCGAATCTCATCCTGATCGGTCTGTCTCAATCCTGGTTGCGATTGCCGATGTGGATGCGCTGGTCATGAAGGAATCAGCTTTGGATACTCACGCGAAACACAATACGACGTCGGTCTATACCGCCGGCGACATGTTCCCTATGCTGCCGGAAAAACTGTCGACCGATCTGACATCGCTTCATGAAGGGCAAGACCGTCTTGCGATCGTCGTGGAGATAGAGATTGCGGAGGATGGGGCAGTGCTCAGTTCCACCCTCTTTCGAGCGCTGGTCCACAACCATGCGAAGCTGGCCTATAATAGCGTCGCAGCCTGGCTCGCAGGGGAGGCGGGTGCGCCTGAATGGCTTGATGTTGTCCCAGGCCTTGATGCGCAACTCCGCCTGCAAGACCAGGTCGCGCAGCGGCTCAAGGCGCGACGACACGAACAGGGAGCGCTGAGTCTTGAAACGATCGAGCCAAAAGTTGTGTTTAATGGTGAGATGCTGACCGATCTCAGGGTCGAACAGAAAAATTGCGCCAAGGAACTGATCGAAGAATTTATGATCGCGGCGAATCAGGCGACCGTCTCCTATCTCAAGGGAAAAGGTATCTCCTCGTTCCATCGCATTCTGCACTCTCCCGAACGCTGGCAGCGCATTCGGGAATTTGCCGCACGCTGGAATGGGCATTTACCACAGGAGCCGAATGCGAGAGCGCTCGAATCGTTCCTCGTCACGCGCCGGAAGGCCGATCCCCTCACGTTTCCCGATGTGTCCCTGGCCATCGTGAAACTCATCGGCAGAGGCGAATATGTGCTGGATCAGTCGACAGGGGTTTCGCCGGAACATTTCGGGCTTGCGGTGAAGGGGTACACGCATTCTACGGCTCCCAACCGCCGCTTTCCCGATCTTATCACTCAGCGGCTCATCAAAGCGGCACTGGCTGGTGCAGCAACGCCGTACCGTCCAGAAGAACTGAAGTCTCTGGCCGACCACTGCACGGAGCAAGAACACAATGCGGAAAAAGTCGAGCGGCAGCTCCGCAAATCCGCAGCGGCGTTATTGCTCGAATCGCGGATTGGGCAGCGTTTCGACGCGATCGTGACGGGGGCGTCAGACAGAAGCACGTGGGTCCGGATCCTTGAGCCACCCGTCGAAGGGAGATTGGTGACAGGTGAGCGAGGCCTCGACGTCGGAGACAAGGTATGGGTAGAGCTACTCAGTACGGACATTGAACGAGGGTTTATCGACTTTGTCAGAGTCGGATTGTGAGTGCGCGGCTATTCTCTGACTTGTCCGTCTCAGGGAACGATAAAACCAGTCGGTCTTTCCACTTCACGCGCTTATGACCGGCATGTGTTCTTCTGCTCGCCTATCCGGTGTTTCTAAGGTGGTGCGGCCGAGTGCGCCGTCTCGGTAGTCCGACAGGAGTATCCTCGCCGCTTTGTTCCGGTCTATCCCGCCTCCGCTTCTGGTCAGCAGGCAGCCGCGTGTGTTGCCGATGGCGTCGATTACGTCCGAACTTGTCATCCTTGCCACTCCAAACCCGTAGCGGGCTGTGAGTCGAGCCGGATAGCGCGCAAGCAGGATGACGGCGAGAAATTCTGCGACCGCTTCGTCATCGACGACCTTGTGGCCGATGGCGTTGACCGTGGCGAGGAGGAGGCCCACCTGAGGGTCTTTGATGGTTCCCCACAATAGCCCAGGTGAGTCGGTGATGGCCATGCGGTCGTTCAGTTTGTGACGTTGTTGGACCTTGGTCACAGCCGGTTCATCTCCCACACGAGCGATGCGGCGTTTGAGGAGCATGTTCATCAGCGTCGATTTGCCGACGTTGGGGACCCCCATGATCAGCATACGCAACGGCTTCGCGCTGCTGTGGCGATGGGGGGCGAGCGGCTGACAGAGCTGAGGTATCTTGGCGGCATCACCCGCATGACGACAAGAAAGGGCCACGGCGCTGACGCCCGGTTGCCGGTTATACAGGCCCAGCCAAGCCTGCGTGATAGTGGGGTCGGCGAGATCGGCCTTGTTGAGGACTTTCAGACTCGGACGTTGGCGGGCCAGGCGCAGCTCTTCGATCAGTGGATTGCAGCTGGCGCTCGGTATGCGCGCATCCAATACTTCGACGACGACATCGATCGCCTCCATCGTCTTGGCCGCTTCTTTGCGCGCCGTATTCATGTGACCCGGAAACCACTGGATGGACATGGGGGCAGACTTTCCAGAAAAAAGAAATGTACCTTACCAGGATGGTGCAAATGCTGCCAGGGTAAGGAGACCGTTTTTTGGTTTGTTTGGTCTGTCTCGTTTGTTTGGTTGAATGAAACTAACCAGTTGAACCAAATCAATCAGATAAACCAAACGAACCAGAAGACCGGTCTGCTCGTTATCCTAGGCGTTCGCGGCCGTGGGGGGTGGAAAGATCTTGGTCGGGGCCAAGAGGGACGATACGGGTTGGATTGACGTCGTCGTGGGTGATGTAGTAGTGCCGCTTGATGTGGTCGAAGTTCACGGTGTCGGCGATTCCGTCGGTCTGATAGAGATCTTTGAGATAGCCGAAGAGATTGGGGTAGTCGATGACCCGCCGGAGGTTACATTTGAAATGGCCGTGGTAGACAGCGTCGAAGCGTACGAGAGTCACGAATAAGCGCCAATCAGTTTCGACGAATTGTGAGCCGAAGAGATAGCGTTGGCGTGCCAGCCTGGTCTCCAGTTGATCGAGCGCGTCGAAGAGGCGCAGCACGGCCCGTTCATAGGCCTGCTGCGATGTGGCGAATCCTGCGCGATAGACCCCGTCGTTCACGTTCTCGTAGATGAAGGTATTGAGGTCGTCGATCTCCTTCCTGATGCCGTCCTGATACAGGTCGATCCTGCTTTCAGTAAAGCGGTTGAACTCGCCGTTGAACATGCGCATGAGATCATCGTCTGAATTGGTCACGATGCGTTTCGTCACCGTATCCCACAACACAGGGACGGTAAATCGTCCTCGATAGTTCGGATCGGTGGCTTTGTAGGCCTGGCTGAGGAATAGGAAGCCGTTGATGGGATCGAGCGAATGGCCAGGCCCTTCACGGAAGGCCCAGCCCCGCTCGTCGCGGATCGGATCCACAACTGTCATGCCGATGACGCCTTCAAGCTTCTTGAGCCTCCGCACAATGATCGTCCGATGCGCCCAAGGACAGGCCCAGGACACATAGAGATGGTAACGGCCGTTCGCCGCTGGATAGCCGGAATTTCCATTGGCGGTCACCCAGCCCTGAAAGGCATCAGGTTGTCTAGTAAAGGCGCCCTCGACGCTCTGTTCGTCTGGAAATTGTGCCTGAATGGTCATGGTCGAGCCTCTGTGCTTCTGTACCGTACCATATTTCGGAGTGAGGGGGGGCGGCCTGGTCGTCCTCCTGCTCGCGTAA
>SWDH01000039.1:45396-55186 GCA_005116945.1 Nitrospira sp. | reverse complement strand
GAAAAGTAGAATGCCAATGTTTTCCAGCGGAGAAAGGTCGGTGATGAGACGAGAGGATTGCTCGAAGGGTATGACCATAGCCGTAACGATTCAGTCGATTTACATAAGGAGGCCGCAATGCAGATGATGAGATGTATTGGGTTCATGGGATTGGGGATCGTATTCGCGGGGGCACTTGCCGGAGTGCCAGTATTTGCAGGGGATACACCAGCTAAACCACCAGTTGAGGACGGATCGAAGATTGTGATTACCTCTCCCAAGGACGGGGAAGAGGTCGATGACAGTTTTGAGCTGAAGTACGAGTTAACGAAGGGCTCCCAAGCGACGCATGCCCATGTGTACTTAGACGGTCAGTATCAGAAGGGTTTTTCCGGGGCGTTCAAGGGCCTGAGCAAGGGAGATCACAAGATCACCGTGACTGGCGCCACAAAGGACCATGATCTTGTGACGGCCACTCACACCATTATCGTCGAAGTGGAATAATACGGCGCCGTGCCATGTTCACGGTCACAAGCGCGTCGGTGCGGATTGACTGAGGAAATTCCGGAAAGTAGAATATCTCAATATACTTTCTCGGGGAACGAGTGGTCATCAGGCTAGAGGGTATCCGAGAGGGGATTGGAGGCGGTAATGTTCATTCAGTTGGTTCAAACAAGGAGGTCGTCGTGATGCAGAAGATGGGACGTATCGGGTTGATGGGGTTAGGGATTGCGCTGGCAGGCTGTCTCAGTGTGGTTCCAGCTTTCGCAGGGGATAAACCAGCGAAGGCACCGGTCGAGGACGGGTCGAAATTGATGATTTCGTCTCCAAAGGACGGAGATAAGGTCGCTGACACCTTTGAGGTGAAGTACGACTTGACGAAGGGTTCGCAAGCGACGCATGTCCATGCCTATGTGGATGGAGAGTATCAGAAGGGTTTTGCCGGTACGCTGAAGAGCCTGAGCAAGGGGACACACAAGGTCACTGTGACCGGCGCCACCAAGGACCATGACCTTGTCATGGCTACCCATAGCGTCACCGTCGACGTACAATAAAGCCAAGACCAGCCATCTTTACGGCTACGAGGGCCTCTTGTGAAAGAGGCCCTCGCGTGCCGGGTTTACCAAACAGTTTTCACCCTTCACCCGCCTAGCCCTGCTACAAGAATTAGCAAATCAGAAGAGAGTTATGGCACCGGTTTGGGGGGCGACTGCAGATTGGGCTGTGGGCTTCCGATCTTCAATATTCGTGTCAATAACGGAATCGCTGTCCCCTGCATGACGACAGATGTGAGCGCAATAAAGAATACCAAATGAAAGATCATGTCGGCCTTTTCGATCCCGGCCACTATGGGAAATGTGGCCAAGATGATCGGCACGGCTCCACGGAGCCCTGCCCAAGCCACAAGAGTCTGCTCTCGAAAGGACATCGGTGAAAAGGCTAGCGCTACGTGGACACTTGCAGGGCGTGCGATGAAGATCAAGAAAAGAGAAATCAGGATACCTACCCCGGCGATTGGGACGAGCCTTGCCGGAAATACCTGCAACCCCAGCGCCAAGAACATGGTGACCTGCATCAGCCAGGCCAGTCCATCGTGAAAACGTAAGACGCTCTGCTGGTGAGTAAACGGTTTTCGTGCCATGACGAGCCCCGCCAGGTATACGGCAAGAAAGCCACTCCCGTCCAGGTAGTCGGTCAGGCCGTAGGTCAGCAACGCCAACGCCACCGACAGTACCGGATAAATACCTTCCAACTCCAAGTCGAGCGCATTGAACAATCGCCGCATGACCTCGCCCATTGCAATGCCGATCACGGTTCCCACGGCCATTTGCATCACAAAGAATACGACAAGCTCCCCGAAAGAGGTCGAGGGTTCCGTCAATAGTCGGATCAGCGCGATCGTCAGCACAACGGCCATCGGATCGTTACTGCCTGACTCGAATTCGAGCAATTGGATCAATCGCCTGGGGATCTTGGTTTTTCGCGCCCGTAGCACCATAAAGACGGCCGCAGCATCGGTGGACGACACAATGGCGCCGAGCAAAAGGCCTTCTAGGAATGAAAACCCCTGGACCCAGGCGACAAACACTCCGATGAGCAGAGCCGTCACCAGAACCCCGATGGTCGAGAGCGACAGCCCCTGCCATACGATGGGCCGCACCGCTGTCCATTCCGTGTCCAATCCACCCGAAAACAGAATCAAGACGAGCGCCGTGATACCCAGCGACCGTACCAGGGACGGATTGTCGAATGTGATGCCGCCGAGACCATCGGACCCTGCCAACATACCGATGGCGAGGAACAAGACTAGCGAGGGGATACCGAATCGATTCGAGAGCTTGATCGTCAACACGCTCAGAATCACGAGCGTGGAGAACACGATGAAGATCACACCAATGGAAGTCGGCATCGTGCTTGTGTCTTTCGGGGTTGTTTGCCCAAGTCTGATGCGGTCTATAGCATAGACTACCGAATCACGCTAGTTACCAGATGAGGCATGGCGCTGTTACCTAGGCAAAAAGAGAGGGTGGGAGAGCATGGCCTGTGTTCGGTCGATCGGCGCAGCAAGGGGTAGCCCGAGGCTCTTTCTTGCGGCGAACGTGCATCGGTTCATTGTGTTAACCTGAATGAGAAAGGGACGATCCCACGCAGGTGTATGCCGATGGCCTGGACTGAGTGCCACGCCTGACAGGTGGGGTCGATGTGGTGGGGGCATATCGTGCGTTTAGCCCTGCTGTTGATCATTGTCGCTATTGTCGTATTCGGTCCGCAACTATGGACCAGGCGGGTGTTTGCCCGGCATAGCATGCCTCGTCCTGACTATCCCGGAACGGGGGCGGAGTTGGCGCGGCACCTACTTGATCGGCTCGATTTACAGCACATCAAAGTGGAAATGACCGAGCAGGGCGACCATTACGACCCTGAGACGAAAGCCGTCCGCCTGACTCCCGATAAATTCGATGGGAAATCCCTCACCGCGATCACCGTGGCCGCCCATGAAGTCGGCCATGCCATTCAAGACCATACGAGCTACCAACCCTTCACGGAGCGCACTCGGCTTGTGCGGGTCGCGCAGGGTGCGGAAAAGCTTGGAGGGGTCGTGATGATGGGCATTCCAGTTGCCGCGGCGTTGGCGCAGACTCCTGTGGCGGGTGTGGTCGTCCTGGTTGCCGGGATGGCGACGATGGGAATTTCCATACTCGTGCATCTTGTCACGCTTCCAGTCGAGTGGGACGCCAGCTTCCGGCGTGCACTGCCGATGCTCCAGCAAAGGAACTACCTGTCGCCTCAAGACGAGCAGGGGGCCCGCCGCATACTCACCGCGGCCGCGCTGACCTATGTGGCGGCTTCCCTCGCGAGTCTGCTGAATCTGTGGCGGTGGATCGCCTTCCTGCGGCGATAGGTGCCGTCACTGTCGCGGAATGTTTTGAGAAGAGTTCTGTGCAGGGCGACTAATTGCCCAGGGATTTCGCTCCGCCATCGACACTCGCGCCCCTGGATTGGTTGGTCTTAAGTACTAAAAGATGATTGGAAAGCCATGCGGCCAGCTGATGTGTTCGCTCGGTGAGCTCCGCTCTCAGATCCTGAAGATTGAGGGATGATGGATTGGCCAGGGTTAGATGACTTGAAAGGGGTCACGAGTGTTCGCGGCAACCAATTCACCGCAGGCAGTACAGTGATAGTTGTCTGTCAAATAGTCGTCGTTGTTGTGCTCCAATTCCAGGTGCAGATGCCGACAGGGTGGATTGTCCCCATCTGCCCACTTTTCGCGTAACGCAGCCGCTTGTGATTTGGTCATGATCGTCACCTCTGTTGTCCGATATCTGTGTTTCAAGCAATCATCATCTACCACTTCGGTCGATGAGATCAAGAGGAGATTGTCCTGCTCCATTTACATTCTTGGCGGTCTCTTGAACATTGTACACCATCTTCTTTCTGCAAAGAATTCAGCCCATTTCGTGTCCTCACTTCTTAGCAGGGTATTGGCAAAGCACTTGAACACTTCGGGACCATGAGGGCCTGGCCGTACAGAAGCTCTTTCAGCATCTTGCAAAGTCCAGACGGGCGTATCAACGACCATATTCACGATCACGACGGTCCTTTTTGTAGCCCCATTTCTTCCGGAATTCGATCGTGCCGAGGGCCTTCAGAGTCTCCCTTTGCTGCCGAAGCTGGATGAATTCGGTCAGGGCCTGCGTGACGGTTTCCTTCTTGATGCGGAGCTTTCCAACCCGGCGCGCGCGCTCCAGCAACACATCATCAATGGCTAGAGTGGTTGCCATTCGATCCTCCTCAACGGGCGGAGGCGGCAGGGTATCGCGCCTGCCTGCGCTGCCGTCCACAGTCGTCTGCCGGCTCCGAGGCAGAAGAACGGGTTGAACGAGCGCGATGCTATTTGGATGACCATGCGGACGAGCCAATCACGCTCCGACGGCTGGCTGCTTACGTCGGACTCAGTCCGTTTCATCTGCAGCGGACCTTCACGAAAAGGGTCGGGCTTTCCCCAAAAGCATATCAAGACGCCAAGAGAATGGGCCGGTTTACTGCGTCATTGAAACGAGGCGAGACTGTGACGCATGCGACCTACGAGGCCGGGTTCGGCTCCAGCAGCAGGCTGTATGCACGAGTGCATGAGAACCTCGGCATGACGCCATCTGTGTTTCGCTCCGGTGGAATGGGAGTCACGCTTCGCTATACCACCGTGCCGACGGCCGTCGGTCGTATGCTGGTGGCGGTCACGGAACGAGGTATTGCGGCCGTGAGTTTTGGAGTGACTGAGGCGGCATTGGTCACATCGCTTCGCAGCGACTATCCGAAGGCGGTGATTCGTCGTGACAGGAAGAGATTGGAGAAACCCGTCTCTCTTCTTCTCCAATGCCTCAATGGAAAAGTAGCCGTGGGGAACCTCCCGCTCGACGTGAAGGCGACGGCGTTTCAACGCAAGGTATGGCAAGCGCTGCAACAGATTCCTCGCGGGAAGACCAAGTCCTATCAAGAGATTGCGCGAGCGATCGGGCAGCCGACGGCAGCGCGTGCTGTGGCCAGAGCCTGTGCCGGCATCCCCTCGCGGTGGCCATTCCATGCCATCGAGTCGTTCGAAGCAATGGGCAGCTTGCGGGCTATCGCTGGGGCCTGGAGCGGAAGCAACGGCTTCTTGCGCTGGAAAAAAACATAAACCGGAAAGCAGCGCTCTAGCAGTCTGCTAAAAAACCCCTCGCAACGCAGGGCGCAATATGACTCTCTGTTTTTAGGAAGAACGGAGAGGCAATTATGCGCGGACCATTTGACGATCAGGGATAGCTATTTTCATATATTTCTCCGGAGCAACGGGTACCGGCGCAGCATCCGTTCCGGACCATACGCAAGCTGGCGCGCGAAGTGTTCCGCGATCTAGACCACGATTTTCGCATACTGTATTCCACGACAGGGCGCCCGTCGATCCCGCCTGAACAGTTGCTGAGTGCGCTGCTGCTGCAAGTGTTTTGTGGTGTACGAAGTGAACGGCAACTGATGGAACAACTGGACTACAATCTGCCGTACCGCTGGTTCGTGGGGCTTGCGTCGGACGACGCGGTGTGGGACGCGACGACCTTTATGAAGAATCGCGAGCGCTTGCAGCACGGCGATATGTTCAATCGCTTCAAGGAGACGCTATTGCATCACCAAGCGGTTACACCATTGTTGTCAGACGAGCATTTCTCCGTCGATGGCACGCTGGTCGAGGTGTGGGGCGGCCATAAAAGCTTCAAGCCGAAGAGCGATACAGACGGCAACGGGGGGAATTTCCACGGCACGACATGCAAGAACAACAGGCATGAAAGCACGACCGATCCCGCCCGCTGCCTCTACCGCACTCATCCGCATCCCGAAACTGCTGGCGCAGAGGGGATAGAGGTGTCCGAAAACGTGAAACCCTTCCGATACGGCACAGAGAATCCACTCCCTCTCAAAATACCAACGTGTTGCTATCTCAAAACACAGAAACTCCCGTCAGAAAAGAGGGTTTTTCAGTAGACTGCTAAGTGGCTTCGGTACAGGAACCGTCGAACATCCGACGGAATCGTTCCCCCTCGCGTATTCTCTCAGCACACGCTGTGCAGTAGTTCTCCCTGTAAGCAATTGTAAAATTGTAAGTTTTTAGAGCCAAACCCCACTCAGCATGATATCCAAGAGTTGGGAAGACCTTCATTGTCCTAAAGAATAGCTCGTTATTGCCGATAGTTAGTCATTGTGATGATAGATGATTCGATTTTGCAGATCTGTATCTATGGGTTGTGTGTCGGCGTGGTGATTGCCGTCATGCTGGGACTTCCACCTTTGCTTGGCGAGCGTCACTGGAAAAAGACTGAGCGTCGATCTGAAAGCGCAACCGGCGTTCCCTATGAATGTGGGATTCGGCCAACTGGCAACGCTCAAGTCCGCCCACCGGTGCAATATTATTTAATCGCCATGTTCTTCGTTATTTTCGATGTGGAGGCGGCGTACCTCTATGCCTGGGCAGTTGCAGTGCCGGAGACTGGATGGCTTGGCTTTATTGAAGTCACGATCTTCGTGGCCATTCTGTTGGCATCCCTTGCGTATTTGTGGCTCACCGGAGCGCTCGACTGGCATGCACAGTCTCAACGTCGACGAGTCAGTCACCCCCAGAAACTAAACATGCAGGAGTCAAAGGAGCTCTACGATGACCGAGTGGCGTAATGGACGACTGGAGGGTGTGCGGATTACTAATGGCGGTGATGGTTCGTTGACCTCTGTCGTTGGCGCAGAGACCATGAATGGATTCGGAGTGAATCATCTCTCGCAATGCTCAGTTTGAGCAGCCGCGTTCTGCCAACTTAGTGAGGTGAAGCATAAATAGATTTACTTATTATGCCGTACGGGTGTACTCCTCACCCGGATGAGCACTTGACCATGCGCATCGCCCCGTCCCCGCAGCTGACAGCGCCAGAACGCCAGCAACTGACGCAGTGGGCTCGCGGCCGGCAGACGCCTGTGCGACTCGTACTCCGCGCCAAGATTGCCCTGTTGGCGGCCGAAGGCCACGATAACCAGCACATCGTCGACGCCCTGGACACGAGTCGGCAAACCGTGGGCCTGTGGCGGCACCGAATCGTTACCCAGCGCCTGCCCGGCCTCGCCTGAGATGCGCCCCGCGGCGGGCGTCCTCCCAAGGCGCGCCACGTGCTGATCACACGTATCCTCAAGGCGACGACCCCAACGACCCCGCCCGGAGCCACTCACTGGTCGACCCGCACGTTGGCTCGGCATCTGCGGACGAATCCTACGTTCGTGCAGCGGGTCTGGACTGCCCATGGGTTGCACCCCCACCGAGTCCGGGCCTTCAAGCTCAGCCAGGATCCACACTTCCAGGACAAGCTGGAGGATGTGGTCGGCCTGTATCTGCACCTGCCCGAGCATGCCGTGATCCTCAGCGTGGATGAGAAAAGCCAGATCCAAGCGCTGGATCGCACCCAGCCAGGCTTACCCATGAAGAAGGGCCGGTGTGGCACGATGACCCACGACTACAAGCGCCATGGCACCACCACGCTCTTTGCCGCTCTCAATGTCGTGGAGGGCTCCATCCTCTCCACCTGCTTGCCGCGCCATCGGTACCTGAAAGGCTGCGGTTCCTGCGGCTGATTGATCGCCACATTCCCCAGGGCAAGGCCCTGCCTCTGATCGCCGACAACTACACCACACACAAACACCCCACGGTTCAGCGATCGCTCACGCGCGACCCGCGCGTCCACATGCGCTTCACCCCGACGAATAGTTCGTGGCTCAATCTGGTGGAACGCGTCTTTGGCGACCTGACGGCTAAACAGATTCGTCGCGGCGTGTTCCGCAGCGTCCCCGAGCTGATTGCAGCCATTGACGCGTATATGACCCAGCGTAATGCCTCGCCGAAACCGTAGGTGTGGATCAAGACGGCACAGGAGATCTTGGCGAAAGTGAATCGGGCTAGGACCGCCCTGGATAAGACAAGACCAGCATGAATCACTACACTAGTGGAGGTCTTTTTGAGCCTCCTCAATGAGAGTGCTTCTGAACGTTCGAGGCAGCCGGCTATCGACGAGTGGGGTTGCCGACTTGGTCCTTCAGCAGTCTGCTCAATGGGCCATTGATCTCCCAGGGGAATCCCCTTACCCTGTAGCCGTATGAAGTTGATGAGGCAGTCGCGGCTACGGTATTGCGTCGACAGTTCAGGCTCTGTGAGCCTGCACCTCGCATTGGCGATTGTGTGCTTCACGCTAGGGGCCTGCGCGGGAGTAGCTTCGAACGGTGATCTCTCGACAGTCGCGTCAGTGGATCTCTCGCGTTACGTCGGCACCTGGTATGAAATCGCACGGCTTCCGATGTGGTTTCAGCGGCATTGCGTCGATTCCAAGGCGATATATTCCAATCGCCCCGACGGGTTAGTCGGTGTGCATAATGAATGTGTCACTGAATCCGGTGGAGTTGAACAGGCAGACGGAGTGGCGACGGTGGTCGACCCCAAGACGAATGCGCGACTCGCGGTCGCCTTCGACAACTGGTTTGCCCGGCTGTTTGGCTCATCCCGTGAGGGAAATTATTGGATCCTCGATCTTGACTCAGAATATCGGACTGTAATGGTGGGGACTCCAGATCGTCGGTATCTCTGGATCCTGTCACGGACCCCTCAGCTGGATGACTCCACCTATCAGCGCCTGGTCGAGCGGGCCAGGCAGCTGGGGTACCCTGTGTCGGATCTCATTAAAGCTCGACGCGCTGCCTCATCGTGACTGATAGCCGCGTCTCGTCGCAGGCATCAATAGCCCACTTCTCATGGAGAACACAGCATGGCTTTGACCACCCACAATCATGTGCCGGTTCCTTCATTCATGTATGGCACGGCATGGAAAAAAGAGGCCACGACGCAACTGGTGCAGCTAGCCGTGGGGGCTGGCTTTACGGCTATCGACACGGCTAACCAACTGATCCATTACCAGGAAGCGTTGGTGGGGGAAGCATTGCTGGCCCTCGCGCAACAAGGAGTCGCACGCGACCGCCTCTTTCTTCAAACCAAGTTTACGCCGACGAATGGCCAAGACCATCGCACCCCGTATGATGCCTCGGCCAATCTCACGACCCAAGTGACTCAGTCTTTCGACAGCTCGCTGGTCCACCTGCACACCGATTACCTCGACTCCTATGTCTTGCACGGACCCTATCAACGGCAGGGATTGGGTGCTTCGGACTGGGAGGTATGGGCTGCCATCGAAGGGCTCTATCGATCCGGGAAAACAAAAATGATCGGTATCAGCAACGTTACGGCTGAGCAACTCACACAGCTCTGTGCCCGAGCGGCGGTGAAACCGATGATGGTACAAAACCGCTGTTATGCCGCCCTTGGGTGGGATAAAGAAGTCCGGGAGATCTGTCGGGTCCATAACATCATCTATCAGGGCTTTTCGTTGTTGACTGCGAATCAAGGCATCTTTGCCGAGCCAGCCATTCGGGCTATCGCCCAACGGTTAAGGGCTGGTCTCGCGCAAATCGTCTTTCGGTTTGCCATACAGGTTGGGATGCTCCCATTGACTGGCACGACGAATCCACAACATATGAAAGAGGATCTCCAGGCTGAACAGCTCACTCTCACCGACGAAGACATGCAAGTGATTGAAACGATCGGGATGTAGAGCGAAAAGTTCTGAGGCACTTTGGGTGGATGCTAGGTCGGGCTGCGAAAAATGGTGGCAATATGAAAATGCCAAGCGGGATGCTCAAAAGGCTGTCCAGCAAGGCCGCAGCCGATGAAAGCACCGGAGGCGTAGCCTCTGGGCTACGT
>SWDH01000039.1:36652-45296 GCA_005116945.1 Nitrospira sp. | reverse complement strand
CGTCGCGCGGTTCAAGTCCGCGTGGCCTGGTTCCAGCAATGGGGCGTGTGTCTGCCTGCCCGTTGTGCAAACGGACGAGCCGTTCGGGCGAGGAACTGATCAACGTGACGTCATCGAAGTGCATGAGCCCTGAGAAGGGCGAGGGGTTTACGGCTTGGAGACATCGATAGAGTGTCTGTTCATAGGGTTGTCGATCTATTCTATCGTCGTAGGTGTTAGGTGGATCCAAGGTGAATCGGTGCGACAAGTTGGCTTGGTAGATATCTCCGGCTGCAATATATTCTTGGCAGTTCCGGACTTGATTGAGGTAGGCATCCCGCGTTTGGTCGGGATGAAAAGCCTTTTGATCGAAGGAGGGGAAATTCTTGAGGGGCACAGGTCTTCGGCTCAATCGGGCTTCCCACTCAGCCAGACGATCGATACCCTCGTGGTAGAGTTTCTCGCGAGGCTCCCCCAAAAACCGTTCCATGGGCGGGGAAAATATAAGCTGCAGGCAATCAGTGTGATGGTCGATAACGGTGACGATGTCATACAGACCGAATTGCAGATAGGGCAGCTGCAGATCGTCTTTGGCCAGGGACGGAAGTATTTCGAATTCACGCACGAGATCGTAACTGAGGTAGCCGACCGCTCCGCCCCAAAAAGGGGGCAGGCCTGGAAGAGGCGCTATCGGGGGGTAGGCGAGGAGGCGACTGAGGCTGCCAAAGAGATCTTGTGAGGAGTGTTCGTCTCCTTCGTTGGTGCGAAGAACCGTCTGTCCTTGACGCCCAATCAGTACCGCAAACGGATCGCTCCCCAGAAATGAATAGTCGCGCCCGCGATTTGACCGTTTTCCGCTATCGAGGAGGAATGAGGGCTGAGAGGAAGATGCAATCAGCCGGTATAACTCGAACGGTGTCCTGCCGCGTCTGTCCAGCGTGAGGACCAGAGGGTGTGGAGGTCCATCAAGGAACGATGATTGAGAGAAATGCATCATGGATGAACGTGTATGGCTCCATCCCTGCGTGTCACTCACTATACCCTACGGCACTGGTCCCATCACAGTGCATGGTCAGCTTGACAATTTGACATTGATTCTGCTTGAATTGCGAGCCCGCCATCGGCAGAGTCTTTGTGGCATCAGCTACAGTGCGCTCTCCTCCGTGGGTACGACATGCCCCCTTCACAAGATCCATTGTACGCCGGGCTTGGCCAAGCGGTCCGGATCGCAACAGATCTGGTCGCTGCGCTGATTGTCGGAGGAGGGTTGGGGTGGGTGTGCGACACATACCTTTTTGATTCTTCCCCCTGGGGAATGGTCGTCGGCCTCATGTTGGGAGGCGTGGCCGGGATCAAGAATGCGTACCGGTCGGTGCAGCGGTGGCCGAAGACATAACGATGTTCACGGATAGTTGTCGGGAGTTGGGTCGCGCTGCACCCAGGCCGAAGTCAAGATGAGTTCATCGAATTAATTCCGTATCAAGAAACGCGGCAATATGTGAAGCGCGTTCTGCGAAGTTACCGAGAATATATTCGGCTTGACAAAGCCTCCTGACGGCGATTCCTTGACAAGATTTAGGCAAGTTTCTATAGTGCACCCCAACCTATTGTGGTCTTAAGGGAGAGAGTGAGGGAATGGCGCTTGACCGACTGGACGCGTTTGAAAGTCGTATTAGAGACCTGGTGAAGCTCGTTCAAGAGCTGAAAAAAAAGAATGCAGCCATTGAAGAAGAATTAAAGATTGCTCGACGACGATTTGCAGAGAAGGATGAGGCGAATCGACGGTGGGAGCAAGAGCGTGTCGATATCAAGTCGCGCATCGAACGAGTGCTCAACGACATCGAATTGTTGGAGTGCCTAGAAGAACGCAAGGAGGTGGCCCGTGACTAAGACCATTGATGTGGAAATCTACGGCCAACGGTACACGATCCGCGGTGAAGCGGACGAAGGGGAGGTCCGGCGGCTCGCAAGCTTTGTCGATGGCCAGATGCGCCATCTCGCTGAAGGGATGAATACGACGACCCCGTCCAAACTCGCTGTACTGACAGCCCTCAATTTAGCCCAGCAGTTATTTGATCTCGAACGAAAGCGTGCTCAGGGTGAGGCGGATATCGAGCGTCGCATGAAATCACTTATGGAATCAATCGAGGAGCAGGTGCCGACCTCGCTCTTTCGCTAGATTCAACTTGCAAAGGATGTTCCTCTTTGTTATCGTACGTATGTGTGTCTCGGGTGCTGCAGTTTCACGATTAGGGATTAAGATGAGGTCATGCTCGAACCGGTTGAGTGATCCGGGGATACGATGAAGTTACTGCGGAATGGATCTGGGTTTTTGATGCTGGCGAAACTCATGCAGTTAGAGTGTTCACAAGGGTTCCTATACGTAATGTATAACCTCTTGGAGATGTTGGGCAAGGTGATGGAGTTCATGTGGCCGTCGAGGAGTGCAGTGTGGGGAAATAGCCAGCAGCTAGTTCCAGTTCGCGCACTCAATCCTCCCCTACGGAGGATATCGCACCGACGTCAAAGGGCTACGTGGGAACCATCGCGCACAGGACATACCCGGCATCTCAATCCAGCAAAGCCCCCATTCCCGTCGAACCCGTACTCGTAGTAGGTCCGTAGACCGCGTTTCCAGCCGTCCTCTTTTCGTCCCTCGTCTCTCCTTGCGGCCCCCACATTCAAGACCGTTCAATAATTCCGTATCACACGAGGCGCAGAAGCAGGATTCTTCTCGCCTCGCGACTGTAAGGGGGGAGTCTAGATGTCAGACTCAATTATTGCTTATCTGTTGACAGGACTCATAGGTGGGCTGCTTGGAATTGGCATTTTTGAACTGATCCGCCGCTCATCAGGCGCGAAGAAAAAGGTGCAGGAAGAGGAACAAGCCCGGCAGGCCGTACAGAACGCTCAGCGGGAGGCAGAGAATATTCTCAAGGAAGCGAAGCTGGAAGCAAAAGACCTTCTCTTGCTGTCGAAAGAGGAGCTCGAGAAGGAGCAGAAGGTCAAGATGCTTGAGTTCGCGACTGTCGAAAAACGATTGATTCAGCGGGATGAAACCATCGAAAAACGAATCGGTGTGATAGACAAGCGGGATAGTGAGGTCCAGAAGCGAGATCAAGACCTCGGGAAGCGAGAAGAGAAGCTGCAAGTTAAAGAAGCGGCCTGTGCTCGGGTGGAGAAAGAGCATCGTGAGGCGTTGGAACGCATTGCGGGAATCACGGCTGAAGAGGCAAAGAAGCAGCTTATTCAGGAAATGGAAAGCCAGGCGCGACTCGAGGCCGTTGGTCATGCCAAGCGGACATTGGAAGAGGCGCGGGAAAATGCTGAACGGGAAGCGCGCGAGATCATTACCAATTCAATCCAACGTGTGGTGCGTGACTACGTGTCTGAATCCACGATTTCTGTCGTGCCGATTCCGAATGATGCCATGAAGGGACGGATCATTGGGCGGGAAGGGCGCAATATCCGTGCGATCGAAGCTGCAACCGGGATCGACCTGATCATCGATGAAACGCCTGAAGCTGTCATTGTGTCGGGCTTCGATCCATTGCGCCGCGAAATTGCCAAGGTCTCGCTTGAACGGTTGATGCATGACGGACGTATCCATCCGACGCGGATTGAAGAGATCGTTGAAAAGGTCAAGGTCGATATCGACAAACTTATGTATGAAGAGGCCGAGAAAATCATCTTTGAGTTGGGGCTTTCGGATTTCCACCCAGAGTTAATCAAGGTGCTGGGCCGGCTCAAGTACCGGACCAGCTACGGGCAGAATAATCTCTATCATTCGCGAGAAGCGTCGTACATTTGCGGCATCATGGCGTCGGAGCTCGGTCTCGATGTGAAATTGGCGAGGCGGGGAGCGTTGCTGCACGATATCGGGAAAGCCGTCAGCCACGAAGAAGAGGGTCCGCATGCCATGTTGGGTGCTGAAATTGCCAAGAAGTACGGTGAGAGCGAAAAAATTGTGAATGCCATTGCAGGGCACCACGAGCAAGTTCCGCCGATCTGCCCGGAATCGGTGTTGGTTGCTGCGGCTGAAGCGTTGTCTGCAGCCAGGCCTGGGGCGAGACGGGAAGCCTTGGAGACCTATGTGAAGCGGCTGGAGAAATTGGAATCGCTTGCCACGACGATCAAAGGGGTGCAGAAGGCGTATGCCATTCAAGCAGGCAGAGAAATCCGTGTCATTGTTCGACAGGAAGATATCACGGATGCCGAGTCGTTCCAGCTGTCTCGGGATCTTGCGAAGAAGATTGAGCAGGAGCTGACCTATCCCGGTACGATACGAGTGACCGTGATCCGCGAAAGCCGGTATGTGGAGTATGCCAAGTGAAGGTTCTGTTCATCGGCGATATTTTTGGAGAGCCTGGGCGTCGTGCGTTGGCCAGGGCTGTTCCAAGACTTGTGGCTCAGCGGCAGATCGATATTGTGATTGGGAACGGCGAGAATGCTGCCGGCGGGTTCGGTATCACCCCGGAGTTGGCGGAAGAGTTATTTGACCTCGGCTTGTCGGTGATTACGACGGGGAATCATGCCTGGGATAAAAAGGAAGTTCTCGACTACTTTCCCCGGGAGCCACGGCTCCTTCGTCCGGCCAATTATCCGAGCGGTGTGCCAGGTAACGGAAGTGTCGTAGTCGAGTCGGCCGGCGGGGAGCAACTTGGCGTTCTTCAGCTGATGGGGCGGGCCTACATGCCGACATTGGACTGTCCGTTCCAGGTCGCAAAGAAAGAATTGGCCGCACTGAAGAAGCGAACGGCGGCCGTGATTGTCGATATGCATGCGGAGGCCACATCAGAGAAAATGGCGATGGGGCACTACCTGGATGGAGAGGTTGTTGCTGTCGTTGGCACTCATACACATGTACAGACGGCTGATGATCAGATCCTCCCGAAAGGCACTGCGTATCTGACGGATATCGGGATGACTGGTCCGCTTCATTCCGTCATCGGGGTCAAGAAAGAGTTAGCGATCGAAAAGTTTCTGACTGGGATGCCACGGCGCTTCGAAGTGGCCTCGGGTCCTTCCGTCTTTTGCGCGGTGTTGCTTGAACTCGATGCGCGTCTTGGTAAGGCGTTGTCGATCGAACGAATTCGCATCATCGACTGAAGGAGACTCACCACGAACCTTCCTGGTTTTGCCACTTCTATTTCTCAGGCTGCTCTTCCGAAACGGGTGTTCACGGTTTCGGAGTTGACGGGGCTGCTCCGTACGTCCATCGAAGAACAATTTTCCGATATCTGGTTGGAGGGCGAACTCTCGAATCTTCGCGCTCCCGGGTCGGGACACGTCTATTGCACACTCAAGGACCGGGCGAGCCAAATTCGGGCCGTGTTGTTCAGGTCCAGCGCAGTTCGGCTGCGCTTTGCTCTGCAAGAGGGGCTCCAAGTCATTGTGCGGGGACGGCTCACGGTCTACGAACCGCGCGGAGAATACCAGATCGTGCTCGACATGGTGGAGCCGAAGGGAGTTGGTGCGCTACAGTTGGCAGTCGAGCAGTTGAAATCACGATTGGCAGCGGAGGGGGTGTTCGACCAGGAGAGGAAGAGGCCACTCCCTGTGTTTCCTCGGACTGTGGGTGTGGTGACGTCACTGACTGGGGCTGCCATTCGAGATATTCTCGCTGTTCTTCGTCGACGTTGGCCGACACTCCATATTCTTATTGCTCCGGTTCAAGTTCAAGGGGCGTCTGCGGGGCGTCAAATCGCTGAGGCGCTGACTGAGTTGAACGACTGGGGTTCTGTCGATGTCATCATTGTCGGGCGCGGCGGAGGATCCCTGGAGGATCTCTGGAGTTTCAACGAAGAGATCGTGGTGCGCGCTATTGCTGCTTCCCGCGTGCCGATTGTATCCGCTGTTGGGCATGAAACCGATGTGACGCTCGCTGATTTCGTTGCCGACCTCCGAGCGCCGACGCCGTCGGCAGCAGCGGAGGCGGTGGTCCCGGTATTGGCTGAGGTCGTTGAGCGATTGCGGGAGTTGACAGTCCGTGCGGGGCAGGTGATGCTTCGACATTGTGCCTTCGAGCGGCAGCGGCTCGAAGGCGGCATTGGAGGGCTGACGGATGTACGATTTCGTCTCCAGGAATCAGCACAACGGACCGATGATCTCGTCGATCGAATGCGCGAAATGATCCAACGATTGCTTACCTATGGGCACAAGCGGGTTCATGAGGCGCAGCGTGATCTGTTGGGTCTCAATCCTATTCTCACGATTAAGCAAGGTCTCGCGACCGTTCCACAATTCTCGAAGCGTCTTGAAGGGCAGATGGGAGTGAGGCTGGCGCAGCATCGTCACCGGACCCACGCGATGCTGGCGCAGCTCAATACCTTGAGTCCCCTGGCGATTTTGGGACGTGGCTATAGTATTCTTCGCACAGTTTCGGCTGGTCAGATTGTCCGTCAAGCAAGTGATGTGGAGGTTGGACAGGAATTGGACGCGCAATTGTCACGTGGGCGATTGAGTTGCAAGGTGACGCGTGTGTGCGACAATTCCACAGTTTGAAATCGCGAGGCGGTCCAGTATAATAAGCCTTCATCCATAGATTGCGAGGCGTGGTGTGGCAGCAGTGAAATTTGAACAGGCAATGGCACGATTGGAAGCCATCGTTGGCGAGTTGGAAAAAAACGATCTCCCGCTGGACGAATCGCTCAAGATTTTTGAAGAGGGTATCCGTCTCTCAAAGAATTGTCTCAAGATTTTAGAAGAGGCCGAGCATAAAGTAGAAGTGCTCGTGCAAGATAAGAACGGCAAGAAACGAATTCACGCCTATTCTTCAGACGACGCAGCCGATGAACCGTCCTCCTAGAGTTCCTTGCACAGGCTCCCACCCCTGTTCATGCTCTCTTGCGTGGTTTCCCTAGTCGCGATGGCTTCCCTTCCGCGTATTCACAAAGAACGGTTGGATCGTGTGCTTGCAGCCCAGGGTTTGGTGCCGAGTCGAGAAGCTGCAACGAGAGCTGTCTTGGCAGGAGGAGTATTTGTCGATGGGGTAGTGGTGGATAAGCCTGCGAAGTTGGTGCCGTTGGATGCGCGGATCCAGATTGTGCAGCCTGCCTTGTACGTCAGTCGATCTGGTGACAAACTCGCCGCAGCCCTTGATGCTTTTCAGATCGACCCGAAGGGGACAATCGGTTTGGACGTAGGCTGTTCGACGGGTGGATTTACCGATTGTTTGCTGCAGCGAGGGGCCACTCGTATTTATGCTGTTGACGTCGGGTATGGGCAGTTTGAGTGGAGGCTTCGTCAAGATTCACGTGTTGTCTTGCTCGAACGAACCAACATTCGGTATGTTGACCGTACAGCGGTTCCAGAGCCGATCGATCTGGCGGTGATCGACGTGTCCTTTATCTCTCTGACACTGGTCTTGCCTGCGGTCGTTCACCTCCTCAATAGCGCAGCGGTGGTCGTGGCGTTAGTGAAGCCGCAATTTGAAGTCGGTAAGGGCCAGGTGGGGCGAGGGGGGATCGTGCGCGATGATGTGCAGCGTGAGGCGGTGACTGAGAAGGTTATTCACTGTGCCACGCAGTTGGGATTTGTGCTGAAAGGTGTGCTCGACTCTCCTGTGATTGGGCGGAAAGGAAATCGGGAAATTCTTGTTGGTTTTACGCGCACGATTGCAGTCTGACTAGACACATGATGGATAGACGATGATGCGGATGCATAGGCAATGGAGGCATGCATGAAAGTACTTGTGACCGGAGGCGCTGGTTTTATCGGCTCACACCTAGTCGATCGTCTCATCCAGGAAGGGCATGAGGTTGTTGTGGTGGATAATCTGTCCACTGGAAAACGGCGAAATCTCAATCGCGCTGCCCGGTTTTTTAAGCTTGATATTCAGAGCTCGGGACTTGAGCGGGTGCTTCGCAACGAAAGACCTCATATGGTCATGCACCTTGCTGCGCAGATGGATGTCCGAAAATCTGTGGAAGATCCAATGTTTGATGCCCAGGTGAACGTCCTTGGGACACTGAACGTCCTGCAGCAATCGATCAAACATGGCGTGCGGAAAGTGGTGTTCTCGTCATCAGGTGGGGCTATCTACGGAGAGCAAGAGATCTATCCGGCCCCTGAGTCCCATGTCACGAGACCACTATCGCCATACGGTGTCAGTAAACTGTGCGGGGAGCAGTATCTTTCCTACTATCAACGAGTGAACGGGCTTCAAATCGTAAGCCTGCGTTATGCCAATGTGTATGGTCCACGGCAAGATCCTGAGGGAGAGGCAGGGGTGGTTGCGATTTTTATTCAGAAGCTATTGAACAACGAGCAGGCGATCATCAATGGGAATGGACGGCAAACGCGAGACTTTGTGTATGTCGAAGATGTCGTTGAAGCCAATCTTGCGGCGATGGGGCAGGATATACAAGGGACGTATAATGTCGGAACAGGGGAAGAGACCTCGGTCAATGATTTGCTCGGAATTTTAGTCCGCCATACGAATTCGACATGCAAGGAAGTTCATGGGCCGGCCAAAGGTGGCGAGCAGGCACGGAGTGTCATTGATTCAGGGAAGCTCCGGCAAGAATTATCCTGGGACTCAAGAACTGAACTCAGTGAAGGGCTCAAGCGCACCGTCGACTATTTCCGCGAACGCATGGGCTAGGCCTAACGCCTTGTTCATGGCGTAGCACGCACGCGTCCCACGTGCGGTGATCAGGTTGGG
>SWDH01000039.1:23357-36552 GCA_005116945.1 Nitrospira sp. | reverse complement strand
CCCAAGGTGAGGCTGTTGGTTAGCTTATGTATAAGATATTGATTGGTTGTGACAATTATATGCGCACATACGTGGGTTGGGCCCAGAAATTGCTTTATTTCAAGTGGGAACGTGGTAGGCCAGGAAAGGTTGCCTAAAAATGGCCATAGCCAGAAGAAAGAAACCAGCAGAGCAGGTGCTTGTGGTTATGGTGACGGTGAAAAATCTGAAAGAAGCTATAAGGATTGGCGAGGAAATGGTACATATGAAACTCGCTGCTTGTGCGAATGTCATTCCAGGGATTCAATCGATTTATCGTTGGAAGGGAAAGATTGTCAAGGGGCAGGAATCGCTGGTCATATTGAAGTCGACTCCACCACGGTATCGTGCGCTCGAGAAAGCAATTGCAACGATGCATACCTATGAGGTTCCTGAGATTATCGCGTTGCCAGTGACAGAAGGTCTTGAGGCATATATCCGCTGGGTGCGGAGTGAGACTCACAGTTAAATGTTTGGAGAAGAGACTATTTATAAAAGTAAATGGTTGACTGAAGCAATTTCTGTCGATACACTCGCGAGTGATTGAATACTGGTGGGATTAGATAGCCCACTCAGCGGGGGATGAAGGTTATGGGACAGACGAACGGCGCCGAGGACAGCGACTCCTATACTATCGTGGTCTTTCGTGGCGCAACAGCCAAGCCACTGCGGTATAGTTTCCCTCGTAAGCTTGTCAGCAGGCTCTTGATTGTCGGAGCCGTCTTAGCCCTTGTCAACGTACTTGTCATTGGGCACTATGTCATGAGGACCAGTGAAGTCTTGGAACTCTCGGCATTCCGTGCAGAAGCCATGAGTGCACGGGAGCAGACGGGGGCCTTTTCTAGTGCTGTCGATGATTTGAAGAAGCGGTTAACAGCTATGAAAGAGGTCAACCAGCGGCTTCGTGTGATGCTGGGTATCGAGAATCCTAAACCAGGGGACGTGACGAACGGTAGAGGCGGTGAGGATACTCCCATTCCAGATGGCAATGCTTTCCCTACCTCTGAGAGGCCCCTCAAGAGTAGTACGGAGAATCAGTCTTCCGGTTCGCCGGAATCAAGTCAGGGTGCTGTGACTAGCCAAACGGGCTCATCTGCTGATTTAAACGGACTCACCGAGCAGGAAATGATTGCCTCAATCAAGGACGGTATAGAGTGGCTGTCAAAAGAATCCACGATTCAGGAACAGTCGCTTCAAGAGCTCTCGTTGGCTGCTGAAAAGAAATCTTCTCGATGGGCTGCAACTCCTTCCATTTGGCCGGTGAAGGGTTGGGTGACCTCCGGGTTTGGGCCAAGGGTTTCTCCATTTACAGAGAAACCGGCGTGGCATGACGGGTTGGATATTGGAGCTGCGGCCAATGCGCCGATTCAGGCTCCGGCTCAAGGACGTGTCACCGCAGTCGGCTTCGATCCTAAATTGGGAATTCTTGTGAAACTCGACCACGGATTCGGAATCGAAACGGTCTACGGGCACCTTGCAAAGTCGTTAGTCAAAGAAGGGCAGCGTGTGAAACGTGGAGAAGCCATTGCATTGGTAGGCAGTACAGGATTAGCCACAGGTCCTCACTTGCACTATATGGTCAAAGTGAATGGTCAAGCGCTAGATCCCGTGAAGTATATCCTCGACTAGCTCGTTAGACTTCTCGCCTCACTCATCGTTCTCATACCCGCGAATCTCCCGAATCCCTCTACCTCCTATGCTATACTGCCGTGCTAATGCGGTTGTCGAGGCCATGTCGGCGCTCTGCCTATGACAGATATTGAAATTAACCGGTCAGTGAAGGCGCGCCCAATTCAGGATGTCGCCGACCAGCTTGGCATTCAGGCCAACGAGCTATTTCCGTATGGAAAGTTTAAAGCGAAGATCTCGCTTGACGTTCTGGAAAGGCTTCAGGCTGCGCCGCTCGGCAAGTATATACTTGTGACCGCCATCAATCCGACCCCACTTGGGGAAGGCAAGACTACTACGTCTATCGGGCTTGCCATGGGTCTCTCACGACTCGGCCATCGAGCGGCCGTCACGCTTCGCCAGCCTTCATTGGGGCCGGTATTTGGGATTAAAGGTGGAGGAACTGGAGGAGGAAGGGCGCAAGTCCTTCCGATGGAAGACATCAATCTTCATTTGACCGGCGATGCCCATGCGGTATCGGCCAGTCACAATCTCTTGTCCGCATTTGTTGATAATCATCTGTTTCACGGGAATAGACTTCAGGTAGATCTCAATCGAATCATGTGGCCGCGGACCTTGGGAGTCAGTGATCGGGCGTTACGCCAGATCACGCTGGGAGAAGGGGCTGCGGGTCGCAGGGGTCAGTTTGTGATTACCGAAGCTTCCGAGGTCATGGCGATGCTCGCATTGGCATCGAGTCAAGCTGACCTGCGACACAGGCTTGGACAGATTCTCGTTGGGTTTACAGCGGATGGTAAGCCGCTGCGGGCAGAAGAGTTTGGGTGTGCCGGGTCCATGGCCGTCTTGCTCAGGGAAGCGTTATTGCCGAATTTGGTTCAGACTCTGGAGGGGACGCCAGCGTTTGTGCATACGGGTCCGTTTGGGAATATCGCCCACGGGAATTGTTCGATCCTTTCCGATGCCATCGCCTTGCGTTGTGCAGGCTATGTCGTCACGGAGGCTGGATTCGGGAGCGACCTTGGGGCCGAGAAATTTTTCAATATCAAGTGCCGACTCTCAGGATTCAAGCCGGCAGCGGCTGTAGTGGTGGCAACGCTTCGCGCACTCAAGCTTCACGGTGGTGGAGGAACTGTCAAGGTTGGAGCCACGCTTCCAGTGGGGCTTACTGGGCCTAATCAGGAGGCATTGGTCAAAGGCTTTGTGAATCTGGAACAGCATATTGCGAATGTGAAAGCCCATGGGGTGCCTGTGGTGGTTGCGGTCAATGCATTTGTCGATGATTCGGTGGCTGAGCTTGAATGGGTGCGAAAACGGGCTCGTGAGGTTGGGGCGGTGGATGCCGCAGTCTCAACCCATTGGGCCGATGGTGGGAAAGGGGCCGAAGAGCTGGCGAAGGCTGTGGTAAGTGCCACTGAGACAACGCCTAGGTTCAAGCATTTATATGACGTCGGCTGGTCGATTAAGAAGAAAATTCACACCATTGCCACGCAGATGTATGGGGCCTCAGCCATATCGTTCGATGCGCAAGCTGAAAGAGATATTGAAATCGCACAGCAGCTCGGACTCGATCAGTTACCCATCTGTATGGCCAAGACGCCGTTGTCGTTATCGCACGATCCGGCGTTGAAGGGGCGTCCGTCAGAGTTTACGCTGCCGATTAAAGAGGTGAGAATCCTTGCAGGGGCTGGGTTCCTGACGGCGGTCTGCTCAGGGATTCAACTTATGCCGGGGTTGCCCAAGAAACCGGCAGGGGAGCGTATTGGAATTGATCCAGGCACGGGCGAGGTTGTGGGATTATCCTAACGGCTAGCGCTGCTTAAGATAACGCAAGAATTCTGAGTCTGGACTCATCACCATGGTGGACTTGTCTTTGAAGGTCTTCTTGTAGGCTTCCATCGAGCGAGTAAATTCAAAAAAATGGGGATCCTGTCTGTAGGCGTCAGCATAGACCTTAAAGGCCTTTGCATCTCCCGCTCCACGAAGTTCCTCCGATTCCTTGTATGCCTGAGCCAGAATAATCTCGCGATCCTTTTCCGCCTCTGAACGGATTTTCTGTGCCTCCTCAGCGCCTTCTGCGCGATACTGTTTGGCTTGCCGTTCCCGCTCAGCTTGCATCCGGGCGAATACGGCTTTCTCGTTCTGCTCAGGGAGGTCAGCGCGTTTGATTCTCACGTCCTGAATCTCAATCCCATACGCGGACGCTTTTTCATGCGACCGTTGGGTCACGATTTTCATGAGTTCGGAGCGGTGATCCGCGACGATTTCCAGAAGGTCATGGCGTCCGAGTTCAACCCGGAGTTCAGAATAAATAATGTCGTTGAGCCGTTGCAGCGCTCCCCGCTGGGTCTGAAAGTTCTGGTAAACTTTTAGTGGATCGACGATCCTCCATTTGGCGTAGTTGTCAAGAAGGAGCGTCTTCTTGTCCTGTGTGATCACATCTTGCGCCTGTGAGTCGTAGTCCAGCAGGCGTTTATCGAAGTAAGTGACCTCTTGAATGAACGGCACTTTCACATAGAGCCCCGGCTCCGTGATATTGCGAACCGGCTTCCCGAGTTGGACCACGATTGCATTCTGGATGATGTCTACGACGAAAAGCGGTGAGGCTCCTAGGAACAGCAACCCACCAACGACCACCAGCAGCGCAATGATGAATCCCTGCTTGGTCACGATTTACGGTCCTCAGTGGCTGTGCTGGTCAGGGGTTTATGACGATCGAGAGGAAGGTACGGAAGCATACGATCGGCTGCCTTGCCATCAATGATGATTTTCTCGACGTTCGGGAGGATTTCTTCCATGGTTTCGATATAGATTCGCTTGCTGATGATGTCTTTGGCTTGAATGTATTCTTTCAGGGTTACCGAGAAACGGTTAGCCTCTCCTGAGGCGCGATCTACACGCGCCTGGGCGTTGCCCTTGGCCTGGTTCACCACTTGAGCGGCTTCGCCTTGAGCTCTGGGGAGAATGTCGTTGCGATAGCTCTGAGACTGATTGATCAGTTTCTCTCGGTCTTCTTTCGCGTTCGTCACGTCCTTGAAGGCAGCCGCTACGGCCTCGGGAGGACTGACGTCTTGGAGTTGGACGGCTGCGATCTGGACGCCTCCCTGATACTGGTCGAGAAGGGCTTGCAGGAGTATTTGAGTATCCTGCTGGATCTGGGCTTTGCCGGTCGTCAACGCTTCGTCGATCTTGCCCTTACCGACCACTTCCCGCATGGAGGCCTCAGCAGCTTTCCCAATCGTCTCATCAATTTGTGCGACGTTAAAGAGGTAGTTCGCAGATTCTTTGATCTTGTATTGCACGATGAATTGGATAGCCAGGATGTTCATGTCGCCGGTGAGCATCAAGGCTTCTTGCGCGAGCATCTGTTGGCGGCCTTGCCGATCTGTGCGGAAGCCGACCTCGATGCGGTGGAGTTTTTGAACCTTTGGCTGCAGGACGGTTTCGACAAAGGGGATCTTCGCGTGAGGGCCAGGTCCCACGGTTCGGACAGGGGCGCCAAATCGCTTGACGACGCCCTCCTCATCCGGGGCGACGATAAAGGCACTATTCCAGGCAAGAAAGATGACCAGCCCTGCCAAGGCGACGTTTCTGAAACCGCTCGAGGGCATCAGATTCTTGAATGAGGGCAACAGATTCTGAAACTGCGATTGGGCCTGTCTCAGGGCATCCTCAAGCGGGTCGCTTTTCTTACTCCAAGGATCTTTAGGGTCCCAGACCATATAAATCATCAACCGATGTTATGATAGCGAATGATCTCTAACCAGACCACCTTAGCAGACTGCCTGGACGCGATGCAATCACGATGATCCACAGAGGGTTCATGTTTACCACGAAACTGCATGCCGTGTGCGATGCGTTGGGCAATCCGCTCCGATTCATTGTAACGGGGGGCGAACGGCATGACTGTACCCAAGCCCAAGCACTGCTGGAGGGGTTCCACGCCCACGCGGTGCTGGCTGATAAGGGGTATGATGCGGATGAGCTGGTCAAATGGATTCAACAGACTGGGGCCTTGGTGGTGATCCCACCGCGATCGAACCGGACGGTCCTCCGCGACTACGACACAGCGCTGTACAAGGAGCGCAATCGGGTAGAACGGATGTTTGGGTACCTCAAGCATTTCCGTCGAGTGGCGACGCGGTACGACAAAACCGCGCTCTCCTTCCTGTCGTTCGTGCAGCTCGCGGCCAGCTACTTATGGCTCAAGTAAATGTCGACAGAACCTAGTGTTTTCCTCGATTGATCAATAATTTTCGATGAATGATACAGAGGGTCCAAGGAGACCAGGCTGACGGCTTGTCATCAGTAGCCGAGAAGCACCAGCATTCAATTTAAGGAAAGAGGTGGGTTAGCGCAGACTGCTGAGAATAAGGCAGGTAAAAAAGCCAGGACATCGGCAGCCTGCAGACCATGCGTTTCAGTCGGTGGCAATATCTATCCTCGCATTCCGCTCACATAGGCTGTGGTCAGCGGTTCACGGGGCGCTTCAAATATCTGTTTAGCCGTCCCCGCTTCAATCAACTGTCCAGCTCCGTTTTGAATCCAGAACAAGGCTGCGTAATCCGCGATGCGACGAGCTTGCGCAAGATTATGGGTCACGATCAGTACTGTGTAGCGACCCCGCAGGCCGACGATCAGGTCTTCGACGACACCGCTGGAGAGCGGATCAAGCGCGCTGCAAGGCTCATCCATCAAGAGCACTTCAGGCGAGAGCATGAGCGCTCTGGCCATGCATAATCGCTGCTGTTGGCCACCCGACAGCGCCAAGGCCGGCGAATTCAAGCGGTCCTTGACTTCGTCCCACAGACCCACGTCGCGCAGTCCCGTCTCGATGGTGATGGCGATCTGTTCCCGATCCCGGAGCCCGTGCTCGCGCAATGGAAACTCCAGGTTCTTCCGGATCGAGAGAGGGAATGGATTCGGCTTTTGGAAAATCATGCCGACGCGGCGGCGCAAGTGGATCACATCGGTGTGCGAATCCAACACATTGAGGCCGTCGAGGTGGATGCGTCCTGACAGGCGGCACCCAGGGATGAGATCGGTTAGGCGATTGAGAGATGTGAGGAAACTGGTCTTGCCGCAACCTGACGGACCCGCGAGAGCCGTGATACATCCTTGGTTGATCGAGAGTGTCACGTTGTGGAATGCGGGCTTTTGGCCATAGTGCAGGCTGAGCTGCTCGACGTCGATGAATGGTTTGGGGACGCAACAGGCGGGTCGTTCATCCAAAGGAAACCAAGGCTGTGTCCCTGGCGTGGGAGCAGACGGTCTCATACTGTGACGATCCTTTGGTGCAGCCAGCGTTCGGCCAGCCATGACGCCGTTCCGTTGATCGCAAGTAGCAAGACGACCAACACCAGCGTCGAGGCATAAGCATTGGGATCCCCCCCGGGGACGTTCATCGAGAGGTCGAAGATATGGATGGACAGCGCCCGGCCAGAATCGAGCAGCGACTCCGGCATGCGGTCCACATAGCCGCTCGTAAAGATGAGCGCGGCTGTTTCCGCAATGGCCCGGCCCACTCCGAGCACCAGGCCGACCAGGAGTCCCGGTACGGCTGCCGGGAACAGGAGATGCACCAGCGTCGTAGTCCGCGAGAGCCCAAGGGCGGCGGCGGAGAGCCGGTAGCCAGTCGGCACAGCGCGGAATCCTTCTTCCGTCGAACGGATGAGGATCGGCAGCACCATGCAGGCCAGTGTCAGACCACCGGACAGGATCGAGAAGCCGAGCCCCAGTGTCTTACAAAAGAAGGCGTTGCCGAAGAGCCCGAACACGATCGACGGCACGCCCGACAGCACATCGAGACTGCGGCGGGTCAGCCGTCCGAACAGACTGGCGTCCGTGGTGAACTCGGCCAGCAAGATTGCGGTTCCGACGCCGATGGGAACGGACACGCTAAGACAGACACCCAAGATCAACGCCGTCGAGACCAGGATGGGACCGATCCCGCCTTCGCGGCCTGCGTTCCGGGGGGGGGCTGTCAGAAACGTCCATGAGATGTGACTCAGACCGTGCCAGAGGATATCGCCAAAAAGCCAACAGAAGGTGGCGGTCACGAGAGTTGCCGCGCTCCACACCAAGGCCAAGGCGAGTAATTCTCGCCCATCAAGATTTCGTGCCATCGTCTTAACCATAGATCCTTCCTCGACTGATCCAGTCCGCCGCTCCGACAAGCGCGGCGATCATCCCCATCAAGACCAGGCCGCTGACAAACAACGCGGCGCGATGGTCCCCGAGTGCATAGGCCATCTCCAGCGCGATGTTGGCGGTCAGCGTGCGCATCGGATCGAACAGACTGTGAGGAGTCTGCACCACGTTCCCGCAGACCATGAGAATGGCCATTGTCTCCCCGATGGCACGACCGGTCTCAAGGATGACGCCGGTGAACAACCCCGATTTGGCCGCTGGAAACACGACTCCTCGAATGGTCGCCCAGCGTGGCAGTCCCAGCGCGGCCGCACCGCGCAAGTATTGTTGGGGAACGTTAGCAAGGCCAGCGTCTGCCATCAAGGCGATCGTGGGCAGAATCATGATCGTGAGGATCACGATCCCGGCGAGCAAGCTCGGTCCAGGCGGGCGGATCGCTCCGATCAGGGGGACGAGCACCACGAGGCCCCAGAACCCATAGACCACAGACGGGATGCCCGCGAGCAGTTCGATCAGCCGTCGGTAGGGCCGCGCAATGGCTGGCGGCGCATAGTAATGACAGAATACCGCGGAGAGGATACCCAGCGGCGTCGCGATCAGCACGGAGCCCACCATCGCGAACAGGGTTCCCCACAGCATCGGTGTGAGATTATAGAAACCTTCGGCGGGATGCCAGGACGGGTCGGTAAAGAAGCGTGCGACGCCCACATGCCGCAGGACCGGAAGCGCTTCCACGACGAGGAACACCACGATCAGAAGCACGATTGCTCCCGCAATCGTGGCGACTCCGCGCAGGAGCCAGAGAAGGAGCCGGTCAGTCGGCCAGCGGGACAAAGTATTGCTGCCTGATGAGATCATGCACCGCTTTCGATTGGGCGTATTCGATGAAGGCTTTGGCCAATCCGACCGGTGGAGTCTTGGTCACAATGTGCAGAGGCCGCGAGAGCGGAAAGATTCCTTTCTGTACACTCTCGGTCGAGGCCGATACTCCTCCAATCGGAAGCAGCTTAATGGGTACCCCGTGGGTGGCGTCGTATTCAGCTGTCCCGATGGACACGTACCCTATCGCATTGCGATTCCCGGCCACGGTCTTGACGCCCTGCTCGTTGTCGCCGATCACGACCTGGGCTTTGATATCCACATTTTTCAGCTTGAAATAGTGCAGGAATACTTCCAGCGTGGACCGCCCGTCAGCCTTATTGACAACGGTGATCGGCGCGTCTGTGCCACCGACCTCCTTCCAATTGGTGACCTTGCCTGTGTATATCGCGATAACCTGTTCGTCTGTGAGGGCCTGTACAGGATTCTCTTGATGGAGAATGGGGCAGACGCCGTCGCGGGCGATGGGGAACGCGGAGAGATCCCGTTCATCATCCTTCATCGCCCGGGAGACCATGCCGATGTCGGCGAGACCTTGGCGGGCATCGGCGACGCCGCGTGAGGAGCCTCCGCTCTGCACGTCTATGCGCACCCTCGGATAGAGACTCTCGAAGCGCTTGCCGATCTCGGCGATCAGCGGGGCCAGGGTGCTCGAACCGGTAATCACAAGCTTCCCAGTCAGTTGGTCCGCGACGGTCCCCTGGGCTCCGGCCGATGGCGGGACGCACATGAGAGCTGCCATCGATAGAGCAACCGGAGCCGCGTATTTCTTCAGCATGAAGGAGAGGGAACATTGATTCATGTATATACCTCGATATATTGGCCGTAGATCATGACTCAGGCGACAGTTCCACCGCAAGACGAACCGGCCCCAGCGGTGCAGCCGTAGCAATGGTTGCGCGTCGTGATTTGTCGCTGATTGAGTTGCACCAGATCAAAGTCGCGGATATGAGCGGGGGCGCCATGATCCACCGGCAGATCGAGCATCTGGTTGAAGTCGCAGTCGTACAAGGTGCCGTCCCAGCTTACTGAGATTGTGTAGCGGCACATGACGCCGGCAGCAGCAGCAGGATTGAAGGCGTTGGCCAATCGCTCCATATATTGCTCGTAGTTGCCGCTCTCCAGGAGGAACTCAAGAAACCGGCTGATCGGCATGTTGGTGATCGTATAGAGGCGGTTGAACTGGATGTCATAGCGGGTTTGGAGTTCTTTGCGAAACTGCGTTTCGATGGCCTCTTGCTTGGGAGGGAGAAAGGCTCCGACTGGATTGCAGACGAGATTCAATGACAACCCGCTGCCGGGTTGGCCGTAGCCGAGTCGATTGAGGAGTCGAAGCGCCTGAATCGATTTTTCAAAAGTGCCCTCGCCTCGCTGTGCATCGGTCTGGTTGGCGCGGTAATAGGGGAGTGAGGCGACGATTTCCACACGATGCCTGGCGAGGAATTCTGCCAAGTCCGCTTGAGATGGAAGGAGCAAGACAGACAAGTTACATCGATCCATCACATGGCGACCCAATGCCAGGCTCTGTTCAACCAGCCAGCGAAAACTGGAGTTGAGCTCCGGTGCGCCGCCCGTGATATCGACCGTTGGGATATCGGTCCGAGCGAGCGCGCGGATGCACTGCGCAGCCGTTTCGCGGGACATGCGTTCAGTCCGGTCAGGACCTGCATCGACATGGCAGTGACGACAGGTCTGATTGCAGAGCTTGCCGACATTGATCTGAAAGACGGTGATCCCGGTGGCACGAAGCGGGAGCAGGCCGATGGGCTCGAGTTGCGTCTCGAAGGGAGGGCAACTCGTGGTCCTCCCGAGCATTTTCAATTGCTCAGTGGGAGAGGCGAGGGGGTTCTGTTGTCCAAGCAGGGTCAACGCCATTAGGACTCCTGTTCGCAATGCCATGGCCCGTTTCTGGACCGATCACCGAGGCCTTCTGCGTGACAAAGTATCACGCAGTATCAGCAGCAATTCCCATTGGGGGTGCAGGTTACTGCATCACCGCCGACGTGCCGGCTTGCGCGGTTAATGATCGCAAAATGGAGAGCGTAGCCGCCGGTTTCCAATACGTGTAAAGTCTTCGAACAGATTTCCACCGGTTCGCCTCGGCGATACACATGGTGATCGTCATCGGCCGCTTCGACGAAGGGTCCGGCGAGCATGGCAAAGTGCCCTTGCCAGGTACAAGGAACCTCTGCCGGATAGACTGCGGTCCATCGGTCGTCGGTTTGATCCAGCCAGAGAGGCTCGGAGGATAGGACGAAATGAGATGCCAACGGGGTCTGGCTCAACAGGCACACAGCGTCGGGAGTAATCGGCTGAGGAATGCCTCGAAGATGAGTTGTGCCCAGTTCATCGACCACTCGGCTGAACGGCCCTCGAAGGGTGGCATAATGCCTATCCGGTTGAGGCGAGCGTGTGGGAAGCTTATATCCCGTCAAAGTGACAGAAAAGAAATGAATGCCGTCGATGACCTGCCAGGGTGAGGCTTTGACCAGGTGAATGACTAAGAAGCCGGCCTCTGCCATTCCCGCAATATAGCCGGTGAGTGTCAACGCTCCGGAGAGGCAGTCACCCCACTTGTCAGCGTCATGGACCAAGTATTGTGGAACCGGTTGATCGGCCACGATATCGGAAATCGTAAATCGCCCTCCCGGTTTGGCGACGCGATACATTTCTCTGAAGACCTTGTGTTTGTCCGGCGCCAGATTGATCACACAGTTGGAGATGATCAGATCGACGGTGCCATCGCTGACCGGCATCGCGTCTGCCATCCCTTTGCGAAACTCGACATTGGAGGAAGCATATCCAAGGTTCGCTGCGACGACGGGGGCATGCGTTCGGGCGATGGCCAGCATCGTGTCGGTCATATCGATCCCGATGACGTGGCCAGTGGGGCCCACGAGCCGAGAGGCTTCAAAACAATCGATGCCTCCGCCTGAACCGATATCCAGCACCGTTTCCCCAGGGGAGACGGTCTTGAGCCCAGCCGGTGTCCCGCAGCCGTATGAAATCTTCAGCACTTCTTCCGGGATGAAAGATTGAAGCTCGGCCATGTTGTAACTGGTCGGGCAACACATTTGCTCGCCTGTCGAGGCAGCACGAGCATACCGATCGCTGACCTTCTGGGTAATTTCATCTATCGGCATAGCTGCCTCTCAGGCAAATGAGCATATCGAGTCTATCCATGTATCAACTCCCTGTCTGGTACGTCAACTCCGGCTTTTTCGTATTCGTGCAGGAGTATGGGCAAGCCCAGTGATAGGTCGTGTGAGGACTCGTGTTCTTACAGTCAAATTTCTTTACGTAAACGGCGTGCAGATAGACACTTCTGAGCCTCAGATCGAAAGAGAGGATGAGCGATGAGAACGTGCTATTTCTTCAGCACGCACTTTTCATAAAGATTGTTGAGTTTGCCCGCGGAATCGTATCGCATCTTCAGCTGGCGATAGCCTCTTTCGTTGTACAACTCTCCAAACTCTTCTCTAGAGTAGAACGAGGTCGAATAAAGGGATTTTTGGCCTTCGAGTTTCCGCACCTTGGCTTCGATGGCTTTATTGAAATACCCCTCTTCGTGCTCGGTCTTGACCGCGTCCCAGAATCCGAAATTGACATAGAGTTTATGGGGGGCCATGGAATACAACGAATAGGAGGCCGACGGATTGTAGGCAGTCACAGGACAGACCCAGACCGGCTTGACTCCGATCTTCTCATGGAAGAACTGCGCGAAATCAGGCGCATGTTCGATCGGGATTTCGACATCCTGGATAACGGCTTCTTGCCGCCCCCGAATTGCCCTGGCAGCCCATTGCGCAGCGCGTGAGTGACGGAACCACTTCAAGACCTTCCAATACGCCGTGGAATTCAGACGGTCTTTTCCCCAGAGCCACCGCATTACGGAGTACTGCAGGAAAAATTGTTTGGAGCACCAGAACCAATCGGTGTCCCACCGCCAGAGATAGTCATGCGTGGTGAGGTAGTCCGTATTTTTTTGCTGGATCGATTGATAGTACATTTGCCGGTAGGTGTAGTCGCTGACCCATTCAGCATGGTCGATGAACTCACCGGTGGTGATATAGAGTTCCTTGTCGTGAAACATCGCCCCGTCGATGAAATCCACAGACCGCTCGCTGCACAATCGCGCGATCTCACGGAAATACTGTTCCCAGTCTGAGTATCGGTGGTGTGTCAGTTTGACATATGGCTTGATGGGAATGAGCTTCACTTTCAGCTTCAACACATACCCCAGCGTGCCATAGGAGTTGGGAAAACCGAAAAACAAGTCGCGGTACTCATTCGCGTTCGTCGCCACAACCACTCGTCCATCGGAAAGAAGAATTTCGAGTTCCTGCACGGTTTCGTGCACAAAGCCATATTTGAATGAAGACGATTCGATCCCGATGCCGGCGATGGCTCCCCCAATGGTGATCGATTTGAGCTGGGGCACGACGGTGGGCATCAGCTGGAACGGGAGTGTTTCTCGCACCAGCTCTTCATAGGTCGTCAAGCCCTCGACCTCGGCAAGCTG
>SWDH01000039.1:1296-23257 GCA_005116945.1 Nitrospira sp. | reverse complement strand
CGGCTCGGCGCGATTGGAAATAATGGAGAGGCGCCGCTCGTGTCTGAATCCTTCCGGTCAAGGCACTATCGAACCTGTATGCCTGTTGGTGTAGCTGGAGGCGTCACATCTGTGGTCGCTGCACGCCATGCCGCGACGATGTGACGTACATCGTTCATGGAACGCGCGTTGTCCGCGGAGTTTGCTGGATTGGTGGTGTGATCGATCCCGAGCGGGCGTCCGTTATAGAGGAGCCGTGGATTGGAGAAATACTTCACGCGCGGGCACGACACAGTCGGGCAGCCATAGGCCATGATCGTCCGGAATTTTCCGACTTCGTCCCGATAGCCATAGGAGTAAGGATAGACGCCAGTTCCACCCGTGGCTCGATCATGTGCGTCGCCCATGTTATGTCCCAATTCGTGGGCGAAGGTATTGTTCGCGATGCAATCACGCGCCGTCACGCTGAATGCGTAACTCGCGAAGCTGGCACGCGGCCCGTTTGTCATCACGTACGCGATGCCGCACGAGTTGCCTCCATTGTCCACGATCAATGCGACGAGATCGGCTTTGTGCTGGTCTCGCAACTGATGGACCTGATCCATGATTCCATCGGTGGTATTCTGTAAGCGGGTGAGATCGGTGCTTATGTTTCCCGACTCTGAATAGGCCACCTCGGCCATACGGACGAGCCGGAGTTGCATGGCGATCTGACTGTTGCTGTAGGCTTGATTGGCTGAATCGACCCCCAATGTGATCAACGCTTCCATCGCAGCCTGGCCGCCTTCCTTGGTCTTCGCCGTCGACGTGTAGACGACCAACAGGTCGACGATCGAGTCCCCAGTGGCAGCGGCAGTGGCCTCCGTCTGTTGTGAGATGCTTCCCGTGGGAGGGGTGGCATTGGGATCATCGTCGGCCACGACGAGCGGATGGTCATCAGGAGGTAAGGCCTCTTCGTCTATTTCTATGAGATGGTGAAGAGTTCCTTCGGTTGACTCGATCTTGTAGAGACGTTGGTTCGACAGAATCGTTCCCACCATGGTCGTGCCGTGAACCACCAAGGTCACATCGCTTTCGGCTTCCCCTCGCAGCCGTCCGCGCCACACCTTTGTCTGATTGGGATGCTCGCGAGGCTGGTCAAGGTCCAGGGTTCGAGGTCTGATATCGAAGAGGTTCAGCGTCACGTCGGTGCGAGCCTCAGTACGAGGACGATTCATGATATCCAGTGCTGCGGGATTAAGTGTCATGGTACGCTGCCGCCGTATCCATCGTTTGAGTGCCTGGGGCGCCGGTAATGCCTGGGCGATAGAAGGTGGCGCTGCGCTTGGTGTTTCTGCGAAGAGCGGTATTTGGGGCGGCGTCGATGCACCCATTGCGGGAGAGGATGTCCCAAGTGCGGTGACGGAAAGACAGAGGACCATCGCACATGAGCGAAGGAAAGAAAGGCAGTGTCCTCCATCGCCGGCCGGTGACTGTGAAATGGGTGTCGTCGGTTCCATGCAATTCTCCCTCATGCCTCACGCGGTGTGGCAATCCCAAAGAGCAAGGGCGATGCCTTTCTTATGGGCGGTATCGACCACGGAAATGATTCGTATTCCACTACGATATCAATAGTTTTGAGGCTGACGCCAAATGGATTACAGGTTGCCGGAAAAGAAATCCTGTTGCAGGAAGAGAAAGTGGAGGGCGCAGCCTACACGGAAAACAGTTTGGTCATTGAGCAGCTCATCCTGTGAAGTGGCAGGATCTTTATCGTTGTATGGCCTGAGAAGCCCATACGGTGAGGTCGTCTGCAACTTCCAAGACTTCGACGGGAACCTCGTAATAGTTCTTGAGCGTCTGAGAGGCTGAGGGCTTGAAGGGTTTCATGCCCTTATCGCGGTAACGAGTTGCGGTGATCCGATCGGTTTTGAAGTAGAGCCGGCCTTTATGGATGATACCGAAGAATGTGCCCTGTTGGTACAGCCCGTATCCGCCGAACATCGCGCGGCAGGTGACACCGCGCAGATCGGCTAGTTGATCCAGCACGAAGTCTCTGAACCCGTCGTGCTTCGTCGCCACGGTGGTCTCACAGAGGCTTGCGTGCGGCGACCATCCGGACGGCGAGGGGGAAGGTAATCCGATCGCTCCGCCGAAACTGTGATGAAGCCTGGAGGATGAGCCGTTTGACCTCTTGCTTCTGTGCGTCCAATAGTTTCGCCATGAGATTCTGAACCGGCGCCGCGATTTCCATCAGGCTCGTGTAGTACTCCTCGGCTGAGGCATACGACCACTCCGCGAGAAACTCCTGGTCCGTCACATCGACTAGCCCAGCCTGCTGCAGCATGCTGGCGAGATCGCCAGGTTTCGCAAGACGAAAGATGCCGGGCGCAGTAGGGTCCGGTTGGGGTAGTTCGACCACCTTTTTTATTGCCTCCATCGAGAGGCCGATCGAAGGGTTCTTGTCCGGTGAAGACCAGACAGCCGCTGCAACCCAGCCTCCCGGCTTCAGCACGCGCATGATCTCAGTGGCGGCTTTCTGAACTTCTGGAAGAAACATCAAGCAAAAGCGGCTCGTGACGGCATCGAATGAGTTTGCCTCAAATGGGAGCGCACTCACATCCCCTGTGCGGAATGTCGTATTCGCAAGATTCAGCGCCGTGGCCTTGCGTCGCGCGACGGCGAGCATCTGCTCGGCGAGATCCAGCCCAGTCATGCTTCCGCTCGGCCCGACGGTGTGAGCCCCAAGGAGTGCGGGGTATCCGGTACCGGATCCCAGATCGAGCACGCGCATGCCGGACCGGAGCCGCGCGTCTGCCACAAGCCGGTGATTGAGAAATGCCATCTGCTCGTCGAAGAATCGATCCCACTTTTCCCAGCCCCCGGCGACCCGGTTCCAGTCCTGCCGTTGGCTGTCGATGACTTGTTCCGGTGTCTGTCCCATCATGTCGTTCCTTTCGGACCGGAGGCGATTGCAGCAAAGCTTCTTGGGTGTGTTACCGAATCATCCGCAATGTCTCGCGCAGCTCCTTCAACTCGGCGATTGAGAGATCCAGGTGTTGATCGCGCTGTGGTTGATCGTCCTTGAACTTCCACAGTCTCCAAAAGATCGCCGTGAGTTCCTTCTTGTGCGTCACCGCGAGGTCATAGGCCGGTGTTTTTTCTTGCTCCTTCGTCACGTCGCCATAGGAGTCCAGCAAGGCATGCAGCTGGTTATGATAATCGTCGAAGGCGGTATCGACGCCCTTGCCGCCTTTCGCCTTGGCCGCGCTGGCTTCCATCATGTTGGTGAGGTTGATCATCGTTTCAACCACGCTTGTGCCTTTTGCTTGCATGGCGTAGTCGCCTGCGCGGGGATAGAATAGATAGCTGCAGCCGGAGAATCCGATCAGCAGCATTGAAAGCGCGAATAGTCCAATCACACGTTGCATGAGAGCCTCCCTGTTTCGTGAGTCCCTTGTCGAAATAGCTCGATGAAGAATGCACTCGGCGACGCCGTGAACGAAATATGCAGATGGAGCATGGCGAGCTCGTATCTGGCCGGACAGGCACGGAGGACTATCCCTGTGCGAGGAGCACAGGGATAGTCCTCCGTCAAGACTTCTTTAGACCGTAACGGGCACGGTTTTGATGGCCGCTTTCACCTGGGTCACCATTTCCTGCGGGATTGACTCCAGTTTGTGACACTGCTTGGCGTGGGTGGCTACGAGCTGCAGTAGTTCCGCCTCCGTCTCCGCCCTTACCTGAAATCCGCAGCCGCCTGCGGGTTGGACATCCAGACATCCCAATTGCTTATATTGTTTGGTCGCCATGATTTTCTCCTCCTGTATGGTTAGATGAATGACATGACCGCTACTTCGCACGAGTATATTCAAACCGATGGGGCAGTTCTTTCCCATCCTTGCTGAGCATCCATTCCTGGGTGAAATGATCCTGATCCTGAAAGGTAAACGAGACCTGGTGCATATGTGCATCCATTGGCTGGGCGAGATTTGTAATGTCGATGAAGTTGAAGGTCAGCGTCTTCGCGTCGCCTTCAGAGATATTGGCGCGCATACGCGGTTGGTTGCCGAGCTTACAGTAATGAGTCAGCATCAGGCCTGTTTTGTCGGCATGGTACATCGTCATCATCATCGGTTTCTGAGCCTTCGTCATCGTCTCGACCAGGGTTGTGCCACTGCCGGTCCATTGATATGACGCGGTCATGGGTTTTCCCTCCGGGTCCTTGCCTTGCCATTCGCCTACGAGTGAGGCCAGCGGGCCAAAATCGGGAGCGGTCGAGGTGTCCGCCTGTCCCCGTTGGAGTGGCACCGCGAGAGCGCACAGGGTGAGAGAAAGAGTGATGAGCCATTTCATGGGAGGCCTCCTTCGGTAAGCCGTAGGATGTGTAGTCAAGCACGTTCTCCGACTCAGGTCAACATTGCCCGCCCTCAGGCTTTGACATGGAGTAGAAGAACTCCTCCTTGACGATTTTTCCATTGTGAACGGTGTAGAGACCCGTTTCATCCAAAGTCATGCGTTTCCCTGTGTGCTTCGGTGTGACGTCATACTTGAAATGCAGGATGAAGCGGTCGCCGTTGGGATAAGGCCCATCAACCGTGCCTCCGTGGATCTCATGATTCTCGACCCACCATTGATTTTTACCTTTGATAGCCTGGATGCCTTTTTGGGTCTGATCCATGCCCGGCATGGCGCAGGCCTCGACGCTCTCAATGTTCGGCGAATAAAAACGATCGATCGCCTCCTGATTCTTGCCCTGCCTACACAGTGCGGCCACTTCTTTGCCGATTTCCAAGCTCGTCATAATTGAACCTCCTCTGTCAGCGGTTAAGGTGCCACACTTGCTGCTTTCGACGTCAATATGCTGATTGCCACTGCCCTGATAGCCGATTTCGAGCGTTGCGCAAGGTTCGGCGGCAAAGTCTCCTTCGTACGGCAACGTTTCGTATGCTCTGCTACGATATGCATAACCTCCTCTTGCATTTCCGCGTGCATCTGGAAGGCGCACTTTCCTTGCGGAGCGACTCCAAGATATCCCAACGTTCTCGGCATCAGCGGCGGCGCTCAGCGCCATCCGCTGCATGCCGTTGTTAGGCCAATGCCTCACACGACAAGCGCTCCGGACTGGGGCGCGATGCACCAGCCCGAACAGCATCGGGTGAGCCGAGGACGTAGCGCTCTCCACCTACATAACGGACCACGTCCCACGCATCCAGCGAGAGACAAACGACCAAGCACGCAAGCAGAAGATACAAATACCCGGCTAAGAATGGCATAACTGTAAAACTGACTGTTGGCCCCGCAACGTCCGAGATTAGCCGCAAGACGATGTAGACCATCAAGGGCATCCAGGGCACAAGGTGTGTGACCCCTAAGAGCCTGGTGAGCCCGCGTTGCTTGACCATGAACCACCCAAGCAAGGGACCGGAAGCGGCATAGGCAAGGAGAATCCATTTGGCCGCCGGGTCTTCCAGAAATGCGAATGCGGCGAGGAAGACAGCGTTCAAGAAGAATAGCCAGGTTTTCACCCAGAGCTTCATGGACAGCCACGAAGCTGCGATGTGCTGGAATGTGGTACGTGGCTGCGACATCAGATTAACCTCCGAGGGAATGAACTAGCGGCCTAATTGTGGGTGCTGTTTCGTTTTCATGGTCACTCCTCCCGTTACCATAGCGATGTTATTTGCGAGTCTCATGGGTGCACTTCCCTGAAAAAATGTGTTGAGTGTCTCGATCTCTCTCTCGGTGACATCGTGAACGAGGCGACCTTCTTATGACGCCATCGCCAGTTTCTTCAGTCGTTATTTCAACAACGCATCCGGTTCGGTCTTGTGGTCGGTGTGATGATGAGTTGCAATCGATGCATCGACGATCGCGCCGCAGTTGAGACAGCGCCAGGCTAAAACTTCGTAGCCTGCAGAGCCCAATTCAAGGTCGTCATAGCGCTCTCGAACCATCAATCCATTACAACGTCGGCATGTCATAGAAGCGCTCCTGTCCTGATAGATCTGTTTCACACTATGTGTTGAACGATCGTTCCATAATAGGTCAAAAAAATATCGGTTCAGTCCAAGATCGAGAACGCGGTTTCTACTGTCTGATTGACTGCTTCAGCCGGGGCTCCGGCTTTGATCATGACGATGGTGCCTTGCATCATGGTCGTGAGAAAGCACGCCAGTGTTCGTGGATCTTTCTGATTGTTCAATTCACCCTGTTGTTTGGCGCGGACCAAGACCCTAAAGAATGTGTCTTCAGCCATCTTCTGGGCCTGGCGCAGCGTGCCCGCAATGTCTTTCTCGTGCGGCGACAGTTCCATCACCGTGTTGGCGATCAAGCAGCCACGCCGCTGTGGATCCCCCAGGGCTCCCTCGATCATGCCGTTGATGAATCGACGCAAGGTGGGGAGCGCCGGGCCTGGTTGGTCGAGGAGGGAGAACTTCGATCCGACGAAGGTGGTGCAGTACCGGTCCAACACTTTGAGGAACAGTTGGCGCTTATCGCCGAAGGTGTCGTAGAGCGAGCCACGATTCAGATCCATCGCGCTCAGCAAATCTTCCATCGACGTGGCCTCATAGCCCTTGTGCCAGAAGACCTGCATGGCCTTCTCGATGGCGTCGTCTGGGTTGAATTCTTTCGGACGGGGCATTGTGGCTCTCCTAGATTCTTCGGGCGCGGGGAAGCTAGCATATATTTGAACGATCAGTCAATAATAAATATTCTATCCCTTACTCCTTGGATGACGCGGCTGCGCAGGCCTATACGGGAATGGACCCTGTTCTGTTCCTCTGCTACAAAGGTTGTTGTGGGCTATCAGAGGCTCAGGCCTTGGTCGCGTGTCTGATGAAAGAACGGCGACCAGGCATATGAAGATGAGGAGCAAGTGAAGAACGCGATGCAAGACAAGCACCGGGTCATCGAACAGATTCGGCAGGCCTTTCGCGGCACCGAGCATCCTGGTGATGCTTTTCTGCAAGGAAGCCAAGAAGGCTGTGAGCCGGGTGAGTCAGTCGCACCATTCATGGGCGTCGCCGATTGGTCGCAACTGGATCCTACGATTCTCGATGCGAATTACGACACACTGAGTTTCTTCTCTGAAGGAGGCTTCCGGTATTTCCTTCCTGCCTATCTGATCGCCGACCTCGAAGACCAACTGCACACCGCCGATCCGTCGTTCCATCTCACAAATGGATTCATAGATAAGGTTGTCAAAATTCCTGCTGGGCAACGGATCTATGAGAAGACGATCGGCAAATCGGCATTCATCAATCCACGCCGATACGGAGCGATGACCTGGCACGATCATGCGCGTTGCCGCCTTTCCGTGTTTACGAGAGAGGAAGCGCAAGCCATCGTGGCCTATCTGGAATACAAACGGGATGCGGATTCTCACAAACTCAACACGGAAGCGATCAATGCCGCGCTCGACGGCTTCTGGCGGGACCGAGCTGTGAACGGGCCGGCGCATCAGGCCATTCGACAGTATTGTCACGAAGAAGCTGAATACCTCAGAAATATTGGGGGTGGAGCGAATGGGTAAGATAGCAGGAGCGGTTGCGCAAGCACAGGGGACTCACCGGGCCGTTCCGCTTCTCCGGTGGCAGACTTTTTGAGTGTTCTGCTAGAATCGCTCGCCATGTCGATCGAAACGTTCACTGCACAAGTTGAGTCGATCAAGAATCTTACGCATGACGTGCGCCAGCTCGATCTACGTCTGATCGAGCCGAGGACGATCACGTTCAAGCCCGGCCAGTTTATCTCATTCGAGATGCCGGATCCGCAGACCGGCCGCCTCCTTACGCGAGCCTATTCCATTGCGTCCCAACCGAGCCGTGCGGGGGTGATCACACTCTTGTTCAATCTGGTATCGGGTGGTCCTGGCTCTGGCTTTCTCTTTCATCTCACGGGAGGAGATAAAATAGACTTCAAAGGACCGGCGGGGCATTTCTATCTGCGAGACGGTCCGGAGCGAGAACTGCTGTTTGTCGCCAGCGGCACTGGCATTGCGCCGATTCGATCCATGCTGTTGGCAAACGCGGAACGTCCCGACCCGAGACCGGCGACGCTGTTCTGGGGCTTGCGCAGTCAACGAGACTTGTACGATCAGGAGGAACTGGCTGAATTGACCAAACGAACGCCGACCCTCACGGCTGTCACCACGCTTTCCCGCCCTGATCCAGGTTGGCCTGGTGAGTCGGGCCGCGTGCTCCGTCTCATCGAGGAGCGGATCACCTCAGTCAAGAATGTAGCCGTGTATCTCTGCGGGAATAGCGCGATGATCGCTGACGCCACATCGCTGCTTCAGAAAAAAGGCTTGTGCCCTATTTACCGCGAAAAGTATTACGACGACACAAGCACGTCGGACGATTAGCCTGATCCCATGCAACGACTCACAGACAAAGTCGCGATTGTGACGGGGAGCAGCAGCGGCATTGGCAAGGCGATTGCGCTGCGGTTTGGGGCTGAAGGCGCACACGTTGTGGTCACGGCTAGGCGGATGGCGCTCTGCGAGCAGATTGTCGCACAGATTACGAAGGCTGGGGGTAAGGCCTGGGCCGTGCAAACCGACGTGGCGGACGAACGTCAGGTAGAACGGCTGATTGAGGAGACAGTCTCGCGCTATGAACGGCTGGACATTCTCGTGAACAACGCGGGCGTTGTTGCAGGTGGGCGGCTTGCCGAGACGACGACACACTCGTTTGACGAAGTCATGAACGTGAATCTGCGCGGCACGTTTTTCTGTTGCCGGGCCGGATTCAAGCAGATGAAGAAACAAGGCGGCGGGACGATCATCAACATGTCGAGTGTGGCTGGCGTGCAGGCTTGGACAGGTACGGGTGTCTACAGCGCGTCGAAGCACGGCATCATGGCGTTGACGAAATCACTGGCCGACGAAGGACGCCCGCATCACATAAAAGTGAGTGCCATCTGTCCGGGAGCCGTGGCAGATGAATTGGTCGATGCCTCATCGGAAGACATTCTCCGCAGCGAGAAGATCGATCCGTTCGATGTGGCGGAAACCGCCGTCTACCTTGCGACCCTTGGAAAATACTCAGTGGTGCATCAGATCGTCATCGATCGATTGGGCGCAGACTGGTGACGATTGCTTCAGCCTTTACATCGACTCAGCCTCGGCAGGCGGCAATTCGATTCATTTTCATAACCGTCGTACTCGACGTGCTCTCGTTCGGCATCATCATTCCCGTGTTGCCGAAACTCGTCGAAGACTTCATGTCCGGCGACACGGCGCAGGCCGCGTCAATCTACGGCTTCATGGGCATGACCTGGGCACTCATGCAGTTTGTCTGTTCGCCTATTCAAGGTGCGCTGTCGGATCGCTTCGGCCGGCGGCCGATCGTGCTGCTATCCAATCTCGGCCTCGGCCTCGACTACATCTTCATGGCGCTCGCGCCCAGCATCACGTGGCTCTTTGTGGGCCGAATTCTCTCGGGCATCGCGGCGTCCAGCTTCAGTACAGCGGGGGCATACATTGCCGACGTCACGCCGCCGGAGAAGCGGGCCGCCAGCTTCGGGATGATCGGCGCAGCGTTCGGCTTAGGCTTCATACTCGGTCCAGCGTTGGGTGGGTTGCTCGGCGTGGTCGATCCACGACTTCCATTCTGGGGTGCGGCCGCAACGAGTCTAGTGAACGCCTGCTACGGATTCTTTGTTCTGCCGGAGTCGCTCCCGCGCGAGAAGCGCATGAACTTTTCCTGGAAACGGGCCAATCCGATCGGCTCGTTCAGACTGTTACGGTCGCATCGCGAACTCCTCAGTCTCGCGGCGGTGGTGTTTCTCGGGTACCTCGGGCATGCCGTCTTGCCGAGTGTGGCCGTGCTCTATGTCGGCTATCGCTACGGGTGGGACACGAAGGCTGTCGGCTTTATGCTGGCCGGCGCCGGCGTCACTGCCATGATTGTGCAAGGTCTGCTCATGCGGCCGCTCATCGCCCGCTTTGGAGAGCGGAAGACCCTCCTCACCGGATTGCTCAGCGGTGCGCTGGGCTTTGCGGTTTACGGTGTGGCGACCGACGGATGGATCTATTGTGCGGGGATTCCCGTCATGGCCTTCTGGGGTCTCGCCGGTCCGTCCGCGCAAGCGTTTATGTCCCGCCGCGTGAGCAGCTCAGAACAGGGTCAACTCCAAGGGGCTATTGCGGGGCTCTCCGGGATCGCTGGCCTCATTGGGCCGGGCCTCTTCACCCAAGCCTTCGCGCTTTTTATTGGTGCACAAGCCAGTTGGCATCTCCCCGGCGCGCCGTTTCTTCTGGCGTCCTTCTTATTGTTTGTGGGAATAGCGATTGCCTGGCGAGCAACGCGGGTCACCCGTGTGACGTGACCATGCCGGGTTCAGTGGCTCGTGACGCGGAAAGCTTCTTCTCTCTGTCGCAGTCGGAGAAAGAAACCGGTTGGAGCCGGATCTACTTCGGTATCCATTGAGCATTCGACTCGACCGCGAGGATCAAGCAGGGAAACCGCGTGGCCGACCACGTGTTCATGAATATATTGGAACCACGGCGTCGACGGTAAATCTGGTCTATCTCGTTGATCTGGTCTGTCTGGTTTGTTTGGTTTCTTTGGTTGATCCGGTTTATCTGGTTCGTTTCATTCAACCAAGTAGATCAGATGAACCAGATAGATAGAATAAACCAGACAGGCCTCGGTACTCAGCGATTCGGGATGCCTGAGCAGCCTGCTCAGCGGTACTTGGCAAAACAGATGAGATCCAGATGGTCGTAGTGATCGGGGAGAATTGTTTCGGCTTTGTAGCCGATACTCATGAACAGGTGGATGTTCCTGCCTGTACGCAGCATCGTGCAGGCAAAGAACTTATGGGCATCGGTCGCGACCCGTTCGATCTCACGTATTAACGATTTGGCCACCCCATGGCCCTGGTGGGCAGGACTCACGGATAAGAGCCGGATGATGCAGACCCCAGCCACGGTCCAAAAGCGCACCGATCCCACCACCACTCCCTCCGCCTCCGCCACGAAGATATGTTTCTCCCTGGCATCTTCCCGGAGGCTGTCGAGCGTTTCTGTGGTCCATCCACTCACAGTATAGACGTTGGCGTACTCTCCAAAGGCAGCTTGCTGCACATGAAGCAGGGCAGGGAAATCCGCTTCGGTTGCTGACCTAATCTGAATCATGCACGGTACTCCAGACTCTCCTCTGCATCTCGTGGATGCGAGGATATCAAAGACCGGCAGGATCTTCTATCTGTTGCAATCGGTGGGACAGTAACTGGATTATCTGTGGGGAATCGGTTCTGGCGGGCTTTTTCAGTAGCCTGCTAACCGGCGGCCGCCAGTTGGGTGAACTGGTACGTCATTGCGTTGACTCGTTCGAGATAGTCTCGCACCTCGTGGCCGCCGCACCGTTGGCGGTGGGTCAGCCGGAAGCCGCGCGAGGCATAGGCGTGGCCGGCTCCAGCTCCGCACAGGTGGATCACGGCGGCCAGATTCTGCTTTTGCCGGAGAGTGACTGTGCCGATCCGTCGAGGTCCTACGGCACTCGCGACGCCTCGATCCAATAGCGCCGAGGTCAGTTGGATGGCATGGCTCGGTACGACGCGGCTATAGAGGCTATTGAACCAACAGGAGTCCGGGTTGTGCCACGGGCCGTTCTCGACCACACGATGGTTATGGATGCAGTAACGCGTGGCTTCCTGAAACGTCCCGTCCGTAATCTGATACATGCCTACTGCGCTCGATGCCGGGCGGTAGACCTCCAAGGGGTTCCACGTCAGCTGCCACTGCCAGTAAGTCCGTGCCACAGGATTCCCTCCGCCCTCAACCTGCGCCAGTGCCGCCAGCAACTCGGGTGTCATGACAGATGTCGCATGCTTGCGGAAGTGTGCGCCGTACTGCCTCCACGTTTCGGCAGGGTTTTTGTTGAGTGAGTGATCTAAAGGAAAGAGGACTTCGGTCGGCTTATTGAATGTATGATACGCCCAATTGACGCCGAGCCAGAGCAGTAGGATACCCGATACGATCACGACAGTACGTATGGTCGGCGGCGAGGCGAGCACGGCCTTCCTGGCTGCGCGGAACGTACGCCAATGCGCGCGTACGAAACGCCTGAGGGTGGCGATCTTCATCCGACGCCTGCGCCGCTTGCGGCGGCGAGGATGGCTGGAGGTGCGGCGATTGGGGCGGGAGGGCATGGGGATACTATAACCGAAAAAGAAGAGGGGATGGAGGCTGTTGATCTTCTGTGCTCGTGCAACGCGCATGGGCTCGTCTGTCTGGTTGGCTGGTCTTTCTGGTCTGTCTATTTCTTCTGAATGAATTTCCAGTCCGATCAACCAAACAAACCAGATAGACGAGATAGACCAAATGAACAAGCATTCGTTGGACACGCGCAATAGAAGATCAATCAGGCCACGTTCCTCCAGGCTCCCTTATAGTCCTATTTTCGGATTTCTTGAGTTGACACTCGCCGCCGCCGAGTCGTAGCCTGTCGCCGATTCTCATCGCAATCATCGAACAAGACCATGCCACCGTGTGTGGCGTTAGCAGGCTGCAGGAAAACCAAGATGATGAACAAAATGGCGTTGGAATGTTCCCGATGGCATCGACGTCACAATGGTCTCAGGATGCTCAAAAAGGCTGTCCAGCAAGACCGCAGCGAGCGAAGAGGCGAGGAGGTACCATCCGCACTTTGTGTGGCCGTTCGTCCGTAGAATGAATCTTGGCGAACGGAAAATACCTTCCAGTGCTTCTGAGTCTCTGAACGATGCGAGAACGCCGCTGACGGACTTTTTCAGTATCCTGTGAGGATCGGCTGGTCGTGTAGCCTGAACCTGTAGGATCGTTGTCTGAGGGGACTGCCATGCCTGCGTCTCTCGACCACATCCATTCCGACACCCCGATGGGGGCCAATCTGATCGCCGACGGCGCAACCTTCCGCGTCTGGGCACCCCAGGCTCAGGCCGTGTACGCGATTGGTGACTTCAACCATCGGGTGCGCAACCACGCGAGTCTGCTCACGCGCGACGAGTTCGGCCATTGGCGAGGCTTCATTCCCGGCGTCCGGGACCGCGAACGCTATATGTTCTACATTGTCGGGGAAGGAAGCGAGGGGCCGAAGCGCGACCCCTACGCCCGCGAGCTTGAGGCGCCTTTTCCCAGCGAGTGCATTGTCCGCAAGACCGACTTCCCCTGGCACGAGAGCGAGTACGTCGCGCCGCCCTTTCATGAGTTCGTCCTCTATCAGCTCCACGTCGGCACCTTCTTCACACCGAATCTGCCGCACAAAGGCGGCACGTTTCTCGATGTCGCGAGCAAGCTGCCGTATCTGACCGAGTTGGGCGTCACGGCGTTGCAGCTCATGCCTATTCAGGAATTTCAAACCCGCTTCAGCCTCGGCTACAACGGCACCGATTATTTTTCACCCGAGATGGATTTCGCCGTGGCGGATGACGACCTGTCTCCATACGTGGCCAAGGTGAACGGCCTCCTTGACGCGAAGGGCCTGCGCCGCTACCGGACAGAGGATCTGCGCGGAGAAATGAATCAACTCAAGGCGCTGGTGGATCTCTGTCATCTTCACGGCCTGGCCGTGGTCCTCGATGTGGTCTACAACCACGCGGGTGGCGAGTTCGGGGACCAGAGCCTGTACTTCTTCGACCGCCAGTCTCCCGCCGGCGGGCAGGGGAATTCCCTCTATTTCACAGACAAGGGCCATGCCGGAGGCCTTGTGTTCGACTTCGCCAAACCGGAAGTGCGGGATTTTCTCATCCAGAACTCCACATTCTTTCTCGATGAATACCGTGTCGATGGATTCCGTTACGACCAGGTGAGCGTCATCGATCACGACGGTGCACCGCACGGATGGGGGTTTTGTCAGGATCTCACCGCCACGTTGCATGTACACCGGCCCGAGGCGTTGCACCATGCCGAGTATTGGAACGTGAATCCGTACGTGGTGAAGGCACCGCCAGACGGGGCCGGCTTCGACACGACCTTGACCGACGGCTTGCGCGTCGCGATCCGCGACGTTATCGGCAACGCGAGCGCCCCCGACGAGCGCCTCCTCAACATGACGGGCCTGGCCCGGAGCCTCTGGCCTGAGGGCTTCCGGGAGCAGTGGCGTTTTGTGCAGGGGCCGGAGAATCACGACATCGTTTACTGCGATCGGGAGCAGCGTATCGCCCGTCTCGGGGATCCGGCGAATCCCCGTTCCTGGTTCACCCGCAGTCGTGCCCGTGTCGCGACCGGGCTCAGTCTCACCGCGCCGGGCATTCCCATGCTGTTCATGGGGCAGGAATTTCTGGAGGACAAGCAATGGTCGGATGATTTTGTATCGCACCACGACCTGCTTCTCTACTGGGCGGGTCTTGACCGGGGCGACAAGCAGATGCTCGACCATGTGCGGTTCACGCGAGAATTGCTGGCGGTGCGCCGGCATATTCCCGGTTTGCGCGGCCAGGGATTTCGCGCCGTGCACGCGCACGATCAGAACCGGGTGCTGGTGTTTCATCGCTGGGTGGAGGGAGAAGGCCACGACGTGATCGTGGTCGCGCATCTGGCGCCTTTCAACCGGTTCGGCTATCGCATCGGCTTCCCCGGCGGCGGAGAGTGGCGCGAGGTCTTCAACAGTGACGTGTACGAGAATTGGGTCAATCCCGGCGTGATCGGCAATGGCGGGCGGGTTGTCGCCGACCCGCACCCGCTGCATGGCCTCGGCCATTCAGCCGGTCTGGCGCTCCCGGCGAATAGCCTACTCGTCTTTGCGCGGTGACACCCACGGCCAGCGAGTCGTCGCCTTGTTCGAATGTCCCACTGCAACCGACTGAACAGTAGGGTGTACGTATCTTCCTTTCTCATATCTGAGGACACGAGCGCATTCGGTCTCCCTGACATTAGGAGAGCCATGGCGATCTTCCTGCTCGGGGGACTCTTGGCCGTCTTGTATGCGCCATCCGTTCTGGCGAAAGTGGAGTTCGTGCCGCCGTCGGTCGGGAAGGGTGTGCTTTTAGTGGCTAGCCCCTCGCTGGACGATCCGAACTTCCGCCACGCGGTCGTGCTCGTCGTGGAGCATGGGCCTGAGGGAACTGTCGGGCTTATTCTGAATCGCTCCACGAACGTTCTGCTGTCCAAGGCCTTGCCGGACATCGCCGCGCTCAAGGGGACCAGCTATCACCTGTTTGCAGGTGGGCCGGTAGAACCGAACCGGTTCCTTCTATTGTTTCGACTCAAGGAGCCTCCGGCAGATGCACGATCGGTCTTCGGCGGGGTGTATCTGGGGCGCACACCAAAGGCTCTCGAACGCATCATCACACAGGCCAAGCCGACCGAAACCTTCCGGGCCTTTGCCGGATTTGCCGCGTGGGCTCCGCGGCAATTGGAAGCGGAGATGCTTCTGGGCGTGTGGGCGATCTTGCCACCGGATTCGGTCAGCATATTTGACAAAGATCCGGCCGTACTCTGGTCTGATTGTATCAGCCGGCTACAGACACCTAGGGGAGAGAGGGTAGCCTGGTTAGTTCCTGTGCTCGCGCAACGCGCGGCCTTGCTACGGAAGAAGGTTAAGGTTGAGGCTCAGGTTGAGCACGGCCCAGTCCGATTTGGGGAGGATAATCTTCAACCTTGGCCTAAGCCTTGACCTTCCGATGAGACACGCGCAGTGGGAGATCAATCTGGTCCACTCTCAAGGGCGCAGATGGAAGAGCCGGGGTCGCTCAATGCGCGCAGTGAAGGACGGTCTGGCTGTTCCCATACTAGTCGAGGTCGTGCGGTAGACAACCATTGCAGAGCCTGGCGAAATGTTGACAGACTCAGGCCTAGAACGTAGGCTGTGCTCGCATAGGAATCGCCCAGCGAAACGCAAGAGGAGTGTGAGTGATGGCAAGAGTCTCTCAGTTAGGCGCACAGCGGAAGCTTCGTCGATACATGGATCCCCTGCGACGGGAATTACCAAGGCTGCGGACCAAATTTCATGTTCAGTACCTTGGCCTGTTCGGTTCGTATGTCCAGGGGACGCCCTGGAGGGACAGCGATCTCGATGTGCTCGTCGAGTTTGCCGAGGAGCCAAGCCTGTTTGAGTTCATCGAGCTGGAAGACCACCTGTCATCTCTGTTGGGCGTCAAGGTGGATCTAGTGATGAAGGGTACGCTCAAACCCCTGATCGTGCGGCACATTCTGAGCGAGGTCGTGGGCCTGTGACTCACAAACGTGAGTTTCTCGCCTACGTGGCCGATATTCAGGATGCTGCACTGAAGGTAGTGTTCCTCGCGTGGGCAAGGCCACATAATATTTATTATAGTACAAGACGCGACCTCTAGTCGCGTTTGACGGCAGATGCTGACGACGAAACAGACCATCCAGCGTATCAGTCGCTACGACCCCGGTGAACTAACCTTGCTGCTTGGCGCCGGCGCCTCGAAGAGCTCCAGGATCTCGCTCGCCGCAGAAATGATGGACGAGTGGCGGAAGGAGCTGTTCGAGTCGCGCGCGTCCGATGACGAGCGTAAGAACCTGACAGTTGCCCAGTGGTGTGCGGCGAACCCGGACATCTTCTCGTTTGTCGGCGCCGACGATGAGTACTCGCAGCTGTTTGAGCTCTGTTACCCGACGCCGGCGAGTCGGCAGAAGTATATCGAACAGAAGATCAAGTGCGGGAGCCCCGGCTGGGGCTACCTGTATCTCGCCAATATGATGGTGTATAAGCGGCGTTTCACGACCGTCTTCACCACCAACTTCGACGATCTGCTCAACGAAGCGCTGACCCGGTTCCTGCACCACAATCCCGCGATCTGCAACGGTGACGCGGAGGTAGACGAAGTCAGCTTCCTCAGCGACCGCGCCAAGATCGTCAAGCTGCACGGCGACTATCTGTTTCGCAACCTTCGCAACACGACCGCGGAACTGCAGAACATCGGTGCGCGCATGGCCAATCGCTTTGCCGACCTCGCCCGGCAGCGCGGTCTCGTGGTCATCGGTTACGCCGGTCGCGACGAGAGCATCATGCACATGATGGAGCGGCTGTTTGCCGACAAGGCCTGCTTTCCCAATTCCGTCTTTTGGGGGCTGCGCCAGGGTGAGCCGCCGAGCCGCCGCGTCGCGGCGCTTAGCAAGGACAGCCGCTTCCAGCTCTTCGAGTGCCAGGACTTCGACACGTTCATGGAGGCCTTGCACGCTGAGTTGAAGCTCGACCTGCCGCCGACCATTCTCTCGCCGCACATGCAGCTGGATAGTCAGCTTGTCAAACTGGCCGAGATCGCGGACGAGAACAATCATAAGGCAGGCTCGCCGATCCACCGAGACGCCCAGCAGCTCCGGCACCAAATCGGCCGACCGATTGAAGCCGAACTGGCGCTTGGGCAGCGAGACGACGTGGAGGCCTTCCGCTTGGCCGACAAACACATCCGCGAGAGGGGGGCCACGGTGGCGGCGTTGACGGTGCGAGCCGAAGCGCTGGCCATCCAGGCCGAGAGAGAAGGTCGGGAAGACCTGATCCGCCTCGCGGTGACGGACTTCGAGCAGGCGATCAAGCAGGATGGGAAAGCCCTGCCGCCGCGCTACGGACTCGCGCGACTGTTCAACCGCCAGCGCAAAGTGCCGGAGGCGATTCAGGCTTGCGAAGAGCTGGCCCGGCTGGTGCGCCACGACCGTGGTCTGCGGCGTAACCTGATCCAACTCTATCTTCAGGCGCAGCGAATCACTGACGCCGAACGTGAAGTGAACGAGTTGGCCAATTCCGAGCCGGCTGCGTCCGACTTGCACTGGATGCGCTCGATGATTCGCACCGCACAGGGACGCACGCACGAATCGATCGTCGAACTGGAGAAGGCGATTGCGCTCGATGCCACGAATGCGAGCCTGCGCTTTGCCATCGCGCAGCAGCTGATCTCTCACCAGCGATTGAGAGAAGCCGAGGCGCATCTCGATCAAGGGCTGAAGCTGGACCCCAACAACCCAAGCGCGCTCGTCAACATGGGGCATCTGATTATGCCCCGGCAACCGGTCGAGGCTGGCCGGTATTACGAGCGCGCCGCGCAGTTCAACCCAGAGTCGGCCGAGGTGCAGGGGTTCCTCGGGGAGTACTACATTAAGACCGAGCAGCCGGCAAAAGCCGAGGCATCGGCTCGAGAGGCGATTCGGCTCGCACCGCATGACGCGCGACTGTGGAGCGTGCTCGCCCATCACCTCATGCGGATGAACCGCTTCGAGGAGTCGGAGCAGGCGTTCAGAGAGGCCCGACGGATCAATCCTTCCATGGGCCAGCCGGCATGGTTCCTGGGACTGTTCGCCATCATCCGACAGGACGGCCGCGCTTTTGAGGAGGCGGCCCAGGCGCTAGCACAGGTCGATCAGATGGCGGCGCAGCAGCTGCGGATGCAGGGGCCGATGATTGCCCAGCAGATGGCTCAGGCTCGGGCGACGCAGCAGTTCGCACCGCAGAAACTGCTGAACCAGGCGCAGCAGTGGCTCGCGTCGTGGCAGTCTCCTGGAGGTAGTCACCCACCAACCGGCGCCGGACCCGGTTAGTCGGGCGAGGGACCGACCCCCCCGCCTGAGAGGATAAGGAAAGGGGTCGCCCATCTCGAAGGTTCCGAAAGAAGTTAGGGCCGGGTCTTGTAATATAACATTGTGCAGCCTCGTGCGCCGCGGGGGGGCTTCTTGCCCAGTTAGTTTCGGGAGTCTTTAAAACCATGGGAGGTGCGACATGTGCCTAGGGGGTATGAGTATCTGCGATGCTCCCGTCTGCCGTCGGTCAGAATCGAACGCCCAGTGAGAGGAGGGCGAAATTGTACCAGCCAAACGCGAACCGGTCGTTATCCACTCCTCCTTCGAATACGCGATATCCGGCAGTCAGGTACCAGGTGTCGGAGAGATCGTAACGAATCTTCGCCGCAGCATCGATGGCTCGCCCCTGTGTGCTGACGAGCCCATCGAAATCGAGCAGAGCCGTCCAGCGCGGGGCGATGTCATATTCCAAACTGGTGCTGAACAAGGGCACGAAACCGACATTACTGTCGGATGCTACGACCCCTTGTTGACGTAACTCCACCCGAGCGTCTCGAATGAATGCTGTGGCGCCGATGCGCCATCGCCAGTGCTCCGATTCATGGAGGAGATATCGATAGCTCAGTCGATAGGAATCGAACTTGTACTCGGAATCCACCGCGGTCCCTGGTGCGAAGGACCCGCCGGCAAAACGTACGGGCATCTCAAACGCGCCCGTGCCGGAAAAGGCGAGTGGAGCGTAGACAAATCTGACCGAATGTCGGTGGGCCATATTCCATGTGAGTTCGACGCGTCGCTGCGCATCGGGGCCGTTCCCTTGGATATCGGTCAGAGCAAAGCGGGTTCCTTCGCTGCTGTCTGGAATATGGATCTGATTTCGTGATTGCCAGACGGCTCCCGTTTCAAACTCCAGTGAGAATCGATGATCAAGGAGCGAGGCTCCTGCGGCAGGCGAAATTGTGCTCACGAGTATGAGCACGACGGCACATATCAAGACACGAATGCCCCGAAGGTACCCAGTCAGTTGATGTTTTAGTGAGGGAAGCGGTTTACGCCGGGAATTCAGAATGGCTCCCTTGTCGGCCACACCTATATCGCAAGAGTCTGACTCCCGCGAACATTTGCCTTAATCTTGCCTGCCCTACTCGGTTGGCTCTGCGCCGCCTGCCCACAACTTGACGGTTCGATCCCACGAGGCGCTGGCGAGTTTCATTCCATCCGGTGAGAGGGTCACGCTGCGAACGGCTGCGGTGTGGGCTTTGATCGTTCTGAAGCAACGGCCGTTCGAGAGGTCCCAGAATTTGATCGTGGCGTCGTCGCCGGCACTGATGAGTACCTTGCTGTCCGCGGTGACGGCGAGGGCACGCACCCATCCGGTATGGCCCTTCAGTGTTCGTTGTTCCGCCATGTGGGGCATGTCGAACAGCTTGATTGTTTCGTCACGGCTTCCGGTGATCAATAGTTTGGCATCGGGGGTAAAGGCCATGGCGCCGATCCAATAGCTCATCGGCTTTTGAAATCCACCGTCATCTTCAACAAAGTATCCACGTGTTTCACTGGTGTCTTCCTCGCTTTCCTTCCAGTGGCCGTTGTGCAGGATTTTTTCTTCGCCACTGGGTAAGACCTCCCACAGTTTGATCTTGCCGATATCCATTCCACTGGCAAGGTGGGTCCCGTCCGGCGAAAAGGCGACGCAGACCGACCAATTGTGATCATACTGGTCTTTGCCGAGGAGGGTCATGAGCTCGGTGCCGGTGGTGACTTCCCAAATCTTGATATCTTTATTGTGACTGCCGCGCGCCAGCATGAGGCCGTCGGGCGAGAGTGAGAGGCTGACAACATTGTGATCGTAGCGTGTGAACAGCAGTTTTTTCGATTCGCCGGTGGTTGGGTTCCACAGGCGGATGGTCCGGTCCTCGCTGGCCGTGGCCAGTGTTTGGCCGTCCGGAGTGAAGACGACGGATCGGATATCCGCCGTATGCCCCTTGAGTGAGCGTAAGAGGCGTCCGGTTTCAATATCCCACAGGCGAACGAGCCGGTCGACTCCTCCGCTGGCAAGGGTCAACCCATCCGGTGCGAAGGCCACCGACCACACTCCATGTGAATGACCTCGAAACGTCGTCAACTCCCGTGCCCCTATCTTCCAATATTCAAGGGAGTCGATTGACGTCGCGCCCGTTCCTGATGGGATTGGTATGAGAGGTGCGAGAGTGGGGTCAAGTTGGGACGTTGTTTGATCGGCCATGGACATCCTTATAGTGAGAGCAATCTGGAGCGGCGTGCAGCAACCGGTTTGATTGCAAACCGTCGATTCTCGCCAGTATAATTCATGCAAGCGTACAGAGATCGTAAGAGAAGCTTTGTTGGCAAGTCAAGCCGACTCTAAGCGCACCTTCCAAAGGATAGGCATGGAACTTCGTTTTCAGCCCGCACTGCTGCAAGAGGTCATCGACTCGTTCGTCGAGAAGACGGAACGGGAAGGCGACCCGACCTATTATAAAGAGTTTCACGAACTGGCCGATCCGATCTATGAGAAGTTTACGCTTGACGATCGGGAGAGCGAGTTCAAAAAGCTCTACCAGTACATGTTTGGGACCTGGGGGTTTTCCGATATCATCCGGGATGCGTTTCACGAATATCCGTTGCTCAAAGAGCGGGTCGGCATCGTTCTTGTCAAGGGGGTCCTCAAGGAAGATCAAGAGGGTGTCGATATTCTGAGGAAGTGGGGGTCTGTCGAGCACGAGTTGGCTCGCGAGTTTGAAGAAAAAGGCTTGAAGGGCGTCGGGATCAAGCTCATTCCGCGTCGATTCTATGACCCCGCGCTCACACGCTATTGCCGACATGAATTGTTGCATATCTCAGACATGCTAGATCCGGTCTTTGGGTATGATCCTGATACCAAAGTCGGGCAAAATCCCGGCGAGGAAACGCTCATTCTCCAACGCTATCGGGTGTTATGGAGTCTCACGGTGGACAGCAGGCTGACCGTTGCCGGCAAAGAGCCGATGCTGAGGAAAGAAGACCGGTTCAAAGAGTTTCGCTCCTGGTACCGCAAGATTCCCGCGCCGCAATTGAAATCGGTGTTTGAGGGGTTGTGGCAGACGAGTTTCTTTACCCACTCGGAACTGATTGAGATGGCGTCGGATACCTTACGTGTCATGGACCGTGCGGTGGATGTCGAGGGAGGAGAGGTTCCGGAAACAGAGAATAAAGTCATGTTGATGCCGGGATTCCCCTGCCCGCTGTGCCGGTTTCCGACGTATTCGTGGGTCGAGGATATGGGCAACAAGCTCGAGTCCTATGTGCTTGATTTCATCCGCGAGAATCACCCTGGCTGGGACATCGAGTTCGGGGCCTGTGATCGTTGTGTCGAGGTCTATAAGCTGCGTGCCGATGGTGTGATGTAACGGGGGCATGATTGTGGCCACCGATCCGACCTATGGGCGTCGCGACTTCCTCAAAGATTCTATGGTGTCCGTTGCCAAAGCGGCACAAGAGTTTTCCAAACACCAGCAAGCCACACCGGAACAACCG
>SWDH01000039.1:0-1196 GCA_005116945.1 Nitrospira sp. | reverse complement strand
CTGTTTGCTGGTGGGCCGGTGGAGCCGACACGCTTTCTTTTGTTGCTCCGACTCAAGGAGCCTCCGGCAGACGCTCGATCGGTCTTCGACGGGGTCTATCTGGGGCGCACTCCTAGAGTCCTGGAAGGCATCATTACGCGGGCCAAGCCGACTGAAACCTTTCGGGCGTTTGCCGGATTTGCCGCATGGGTTCCGAGGCAGCTGGAGGCTGAGATGCTTCTGGGGGCGTGGGGGATCTTGCCGCCAGATTCGGTCGGCATGTTTGACAAAGATTCGGACGTACTCTGGTCAGATTGTATCAGCCGGCTCCAGAGGCCCAGGGTCATCTCCAATTAGAAATAGAGGGGGCGGTCTGGCCTATCCCTCGTGCTCGCGGAACGCGCACGATCAGAATGTGCTCGTTCGACGTGCGCAGTAAGGGATAGATCCAGACCACCCCCTTGAGAGGAGGCACGAGCAAGCTTGGAGGGATCAATTTATATTTCGTGGACGCGCGCAGCGGGAGATCAATCTAGTCCGCCCTCAAGGGGAACGGTAGACGGACTGTGGTCGCTCGATGCGCGCAATGGAGACCACAACTGCAGCCTCACTAAATGAATGTTTGGCGCATCCCGTTCTGAATCGAGCCTTTGGATGTGGAGAATGGTTCCGCGCGGCTGGTCAAGGTTCAGCGTTCGAAGCCCGGTATCGAAGAAGTTCAGGGTCACGTCGGTTTGGGCCTCGGCACGAGGGCGATTCATAACATCCAATGCTGCGGGGTTGAGTGTCATGGTACGTTGCCGCCGCACCCATCGTTTGAGCGCCCGGGGCTCCGGCAGGGCCTGGGCGATCGGAGGGGGCGATACATATGCGGTTTCCGCGAAGAGCGGTATTTGGGGCGGCGTCGATGCGGACATCACAGCCGAGGCGGTGCCGAATACTGAGAGGCAAACACAGGCGACCATCGTGCATGAACGAAAGAAAGAAAAGCGGTGTCCTGCACCATTTGCTGGTGACTGTGGAATTGGCGCAGTCGGCTCCATACAACCCTCCCTCTGCCCACCGGTCTGTAATACTCCCGGAGAGAGCAAGGGCGATGCCTTCCCCTGGAATAGTATCCCTGGGGCAAAGGGGCCTGATCTTCTACAATATCAAGCGATTCTGAGGCTGACAAAAGCAGCTTACAGATAACTGGAAGGGAGCCCCTGCAACAGGGA
>SWDH01000038.1:165813-166531 GCA_005116945.1 Nitrospira sp. | reverse complement strand
GACTTCGATGGTCTACCCACATGGGAGACGAGGAGTACATCCTGCTCTTGCTGTACGCAGCCGAACCAGACTATCATTCCGTCCATGCGATACAGCTGGACATTGATCGGTTTGCTTGGGGGACTCTGCCTCATCGGGGCCACTACCTCCCAGCTCGTACCGGCTGCGACGGAGACAGGCCGAATAGTGTGGATGCTCTACCTCCTTATTTTTCCCCTAATTCTCGCAGGCTTCGTGTGGATGGGATGGACCTGGCCTACCATGGCTTGCGTCATCTATAGCACCATAGGATTGGCCTTAGATCTCGCGACAGTTACGAGCATTCTTGGCGGGAAAGGCGAAACCGGCACCCTGTTCTTCTTCAGTGTGGCGAGCGGGATCGTGAATTTTTTACTGATCCTGTTCGGTGCGCGCGCATTCCTGCATTCGTTCCGGGAGACCGCGCTTCCATTATCCCGCCCTCCCAGTCCTCCGTCCCCTTCTTCATCCGCAAGACCCTAATCCGTTCGAATCCGACATCCATCAACCAAGACTTCGTCTCGGATGCCTGATAGGTATTGCCTCGTTCAGTGAACAGCAACATCGAGACGGCAAAGAGACTTGCCTCTTCTGGAAGCAGGCCATTCCGGTCGTGGAGAAAAGCATCCTGAATCAGGAGGCGGCCTCCGGGAGTCAACGCAGCCAATGCGCGGCGAAACAGCGCCTGATTGTCTTGCGG
>SWDH01000038.1:105577-165713 GCA_005116945.1 Nitrospira sp. | reverse complement strand
CCTTGAGAACGGCTAAGTCTGTATCCAGATCCTTCCCGACCACTTGTGCAATCAACTTTGACTTATCAGAGAAACGAACCTCGATCTCCGTGGCATCGCCGATGACGTGGTTGTTCGTCACGATGTGTCCGTCAGGATCGATGATTACGCCGGACCCAGATCCTGAGGCATTGGGGGCCCGTTCTTGCGACGACGGTTCACGCCCTCGCCTTGGTCCAGGGAGGGGAGTGAGATTGACGACGGAGGGCTTCGCCGATTCGGCCAAATCTGTGATGACGGTTTGAATCTCTTCCAGTAGGCGAAGACCCCGTGTGTCGCTGGATTTTGGTGCGGAAGGTTCAGCAACGGCGAACGAGTGAGCATCGAGCAAGGTTATGAACGCAAGGCTGATGACGACACGGTACAGGTGAGTCAAGCTGCCCCCCCCCTTGGCCGAGTTGATTTATGCCGATTTGGCATTCCGAGCATTGGTGAACTCAGCAGCAACCAGCGTCAGGTCCGTCTGTAGTCCGATCAGAATCAGGACATCGTCGGCGCGGAGGACTAGGGTATCATCTGGGGCTACAAGAAATGGTCCGCGCAAGATTGTGACGAGGCGAACCGACGAAGGGAATACGACCTCACTAAGTCTGTTCCCAATGACTGGTGACCCTCGGCCGACGGTGAACCGTTCGAGAGCCGCGGTACGAAGGCTCAAGTCCTGTTGTAGGGTTAAGAGTTCATCGTGAATCGTTTCCAGCTTGAGCTCGCGAATTTGACTATCGACGTGAAGCAAGTTCTGTTTCAGTTGCTGAATACGATCGCCGGCCTGACCGAGGATAGCTCCCAATTGATCGGATGACGGGGTTTGCTCTTGGTTGAGCGGAGATCGTTTCGCGCTGAGGGCGACAATGTGTCGTCCGAGGTCGCCGTGGCCCTGTTCGATCTGGCTCAAAATATTTGAGGCCTGGTTATGCAACCGGAGAATCTGGACTTTGCGGTTGGCTCGTTCTGAAAGTGCTAAGACGGTTTCGTAGATCGCGCTGCCGGTGATCGAGAGTTCCTGCTGAATGCGGCCTAATAGTTCGAAGGACATATATTTATCAAAAACTCGTATCGTCTGATAAGAATGATTATGTCAACTCGTGAATTTATCTCAATCTGCTCCCCACACTACCCTCGTCGTGCAAAGAATTCAACGGACAGATGTTCAGGAGACAAAGATTATTCCAATGAGTAGAGGCTGCCTGTTGCTCTGGCTAGATTCACGCGAGCGGCGTTCACTTGAAATAAAGCTTCCACCAGGTTTTCACGAGCTCGAGCCACAGCGGTTAACCCATTCGTCAGCTCGAAATGACTTGATGCCGTAATCACAGCATAGCGTTCACGCGCCAGATCAAGCTCTTTCGTTGCCGCCCGCATGCCGGACTGCGCGATATTCACTTGGTCCTTTGCGGCAATCACGCCGGCCATCGCATCATGCACTTCCATTTTGACATGGTTCAAGATGGATTGAAGACGAAGCGCCTCTTGCCGCAATTGGCTACGGGATTCAGCGATACGGCCTTCTCGTTGCCCTCCATCGAAAATTGGCACTTGGAGCAACAGCGCCATATTGTAGGTGTCCAGCGTGTTGTTCCAACGATTCCCAATGAGGCCGTAGTCCCCTTGCGCCACCAACGACGGCAAGCGCTCGCCAGTGATAGAAGAATAGGTCAGTTCCGTGGCACGTACGCGTGTCGATTGCGCCACGACTTCCGGCCGCTGTTTCAAGGCATCTTCGACGGCGACCTGAACAGCCGGTGGGTCAAGCACGTCGGTGTGAAACTCATCGCGCAATGACAGCGGTGTTTCATAGGGAAGCGCCAGAAGATTGAGGAGGTTCAGTTTCGCACGCTCAACGGAATAGTATGCGACTGACGTCTGCTGCCTCTCGCTGGCAAGCTGGGCGTCGAGCCGAGCAAGGTCAAGACCAGTCGCGACACCTGCGCGCTGGCGCTGTTTGATGAGCCCCAGCAAATCATTCATGACCAACTGGTTCGCCTCATGCATTTTCACCATGCCCATGGCCTTCAGGCCTTCCATATAGGTGAGCGCAACGCTCGCCATCGTGTCGAACTTTCGACTCTCGGACTCCGCTTCACTGACCTGGAGCATTTCACGCGAGGCGCGCCATCGCTGGATCAAGCTGACACTGAAGAGGTTTTGCGATGCACTCACTCGCGCGTCGAAAATACTGAACGGATCGGACCTGACAGGGTCGAGCCCGAAGGTTCCACGAAACTGAGTTTGCCTCGTTTGACGGGCGGTCGCTGAGAGATTGGGAAGCATCGCGCCTAATTGTGTGTGTACATGCCCCCGGGCTGCTTCGACCCGCTCTCGGTACAGGAGGACCTCGGGATTGTTGTCGACTGCTGCAGTTAAGGCATCACGTAAGCTTAAGGTCAGCGGCTGGAGTGGAGGTGATGGTGCGGTAAGACTGCTCTCCCCTCCTCCAAGAGCATCCTCAGTTTGAAAGATGAACCCCAGACTTAATAGGGCCATAATAGTAAGATGAGTGATAATATATGTGTTATATATAAACAGTTTACTCATCTCTCTCTGATGCTTTCCTTTACTGATTTTAATAAGGGGCTCAGGAGATATTCGATCACACGGCGTTGACCGGTCTTGATCTCAACCGTGACAGCCATACCTGGCGATAGATGGACTTGCCTTCCCTCCACCTGGATTGTGGCCCGGTCCATGCTGACCCTTGTGGGATACACCAGCCCGATCTTTTCAATCGGCGCGGCATCGTCGGACACACTTAACACTTTCCCTGGAATCGTGCCGTACAGTGTAAAGGGAAAGGTCTCAACCTTGATTTCGACAATCTGGCCATTTTGTACAAACCCTACATCTTTATTCTCAACCTGAGCCGCCACTTCGACAGGATGATCCTGCGGGACGACGATCAGCAGATCCTGAGCAGGAGTGACGACTCCACCAACTGTATGGATTGCCAACTGCTGCACGACGCCGTCGATGGGAGTCGTCAATCGTTGAAGGTCTGCTTTCTGTCCAGCTTTTGTGACATCCTGAACGAGAGAGGAGGCTTTCGTTTCCAGCAAAGACAATTCTGCCTGTTTCGTCTGCTGAAACTCCGAGACGAGCGCACGGTAGTTGGTCTCTGCCTCCGACAAGGCGGACTCATCTTGGTGCAGCTTCTTGCGCTGCCCGGCAAGTTCTTGAGTTTTGTCAATCCGCTGTTGTTCTGCTTGAAGGAAGTCTAGTTTAGTTGCGGCATCATGCTCCAACAGTTTCTTGAACGCATCGGCACGTTCTGCCTCCATGGGCACCGTCGCTTCGAGTCGTTGGATATTCTCTTTCGTCTGATCGAGGGCGGCCTTCCGTTGTTCGATTAAATGTTGCGCGGTCCCGACTCTGGCCTGAAACTCCGCAAGTTGATCGCGTAGAAGCTGGCGTTGCAGGAGGACATGTTGAGGATCGCTATCGGCAGGGGCCTTGAATGTTGATTGGCCGGCGATGAGTGCGCGTAATCGCGCGGCGTCTATCTTCGCAGCCTGATATTCATTCGCGGCTCGATTCTGATCGGCTCGGTTCTGGGTCGAGTCGAGTTCAATCAGTACCTCTCCCCGCTTGACGACTTGCCCATCCTGCACATGAATGGCGGTAATCACACCAGCTTCATACGGCTGAATCACTTTGGAGTAGCCACTCGGAATAATCTTGCCTTGTGCAGTAGCGACAATGTCGATCCATCCCAGCGTCGCCCACAAGACGCTGCTCGCAAACACAGCCATGATCGTCCAGAGAATAGTGCGGCCGATCGGTGAGGGTGGCGCCTGTTGAATTTCCAGCACAGCAGGAAGAAACTCCGTCGAGTGTCCGCCTGGGATTGCGCCGAGTGCGTGGCCACGCTCAGCCTGCCAAGCCGCCTTCCACACTATCCAATGACGTGAGAGTGCATCGAATGCCATGCCTGTTCTCCTGTCTCGCCTTATCCCGCTGCCGTGATGGCGTCGTCTTGATGTCGATGGAGACGGGCATAGAACCCCTTCACACGCAACAATTCTTGGTGTGAACCCTGCTCGACAATCTCACCCTTTTCCACCACATAAATCCGATGCGCAGGCCGCACTGTACTGAGCCGATGGGCAATGATAAAAACTGTGCGCCCCTGACTAATCTGGGCCATGTTCTGCTGAATAATGGCCTCCGATTCATAGTCTAACGCGCTGGTGGCTTCATCGAAGATCAGGATGCGTGGGTTCGCGACCAACGCTCTGGCAATTGCAATCCGTTGGCGTTGTCCACCGGACAGCGAGCAGCCATGCTCTCCCACCATCGTGTCGTACCCTTCCGGCAATTCAAGAATAAATTCGTGTGCGCCGGCCAGCTTGGATGCACGGATCACCTGCTCCATCGCCAAGCCTGGGTCAGTCAGCGCAATGTTGTCGCGCACAGAGGAATTGAACAGAAAGTTTTCTTGAAGCACCACCCCCACCTGTCGGCGGAGCCAGGCTGGATCCACCTGCGCAAGGTCCACTCCATCGACGAGAATACGCCCGCGCTCGGGCACGTAGAGCCGTTGAACCAGCTTGGCAATCGTGCTTTTGCCGGATCCGGACCGCCCGACAAGTCCAATCACCTTTCCTGGCGTGACGGCGAAGGACACCTTGCGTAAGACTTCTGTCCCATCAGGTCGATAGCGAAAGGTCACGTCTTCGAATACGACATGTCCGTTGACTTGGGGAAGCGTGGTTCGATTCGGATTATAGGAAGGCTCCGGCTGGGTGTTGAGCACATCCCCCAGTCGCTGAACGGAAATGCCGACCTGCTGGAACTCTTGCCAAAGATTCACCAGTCGCAGCATCGGTCCTGTCACTTGAGCCGAGAGCATGTTGAACGCAATCAACTGCCCGATGGTGAGGTCTCCCTCGATCACGCGATAAGCGCCCATCCACAGCACGGCGACGGTTGTCACCTTTTGAATAAATGTCCCAGTCTGGCCGGCAATCATCATCAAGCTGGTCGCGCGAAAACTGGCTCGCACATAGCCCGCCAGTTGTTCTTCCCACTTGCGCAACAACGGCGGCTCGACGGCCAAGGCCTTCACCGTTTGAATGCCGCTGATCGCTTCCACGAGGAAGGATTGATTGTCTGCACCACGATTGAACTTCTCGTGCAAACGTGCGCGGATCGCCGGGGTAATAGAGATCGAGAGCAGTGCGTAGAGCGGCAAGGATGCCATAACGACGAGCGTGAGAATCGGACTGTAGAACCACATGACGGCGAGAAACACGACTGTGAACAGGACATCGAGTACCACCGTCACCGAGTGGCTCGTCAAGAACTGTCGGATATGTTCCAGCTCACGTACCCGCGCGACCGTGTCCCCTACCCGCCGCGCCTCGAAATAGGCCAAAGGGAGCGCCAACACATGGCGAAACAACTGCGCGCCCAGGCCAACATCAATACGGTTCGTCGTATGAGAAAACAGATAGGTCCGAAGTCCTCCCAAGATCGCGTCGAATAGGGCTAGCGCGATCATGCCAATGGCGAGGACGTGCAACGTCGTGAAGCCTTTATGCACGAGCACCTTGTCGATGACGACTTGCGTAAAGAGCGGCGTCAGCAGGGCAAACAACTGCAAAAAGAACGATGCGACCAGCACCTCTCCAAGAAGCGTGCGATACTTCACGATGGCGGGAATGAACCAGGTGAAGTCGAACTTCAGATCTTGCAGACGGAGATTCGCTCGCTTCGTAAAGAGAAGGAGTTCTCCTGTCCAAACTGATTCAAACTGTTCACGCGACAGAACGAGCGGGCGAGCCTCGGCAGGATCTTGAACGAGCACCTTGTCGCCTTCGATCTTCGCCAGCACGACATAGCGGCCATCCGCCCGCGTGGCGATCGCGGGAAACGGAGTCCCAGGGAGTTTATACCACTGAGTCTTGACCGCACCTGCCTTCAGCCCAAGGTGCTTCGAGGCACGGAGGAGATCGGTATCGGAAAGCGGCTGGCCCGACTGGGCAAACTGATGGCGCAGCTGTGACCCATCAGCCGGCAAATCATAGAACCGGGCTACGATCAGCAAACAGACCAGGCCCGTGTCCGTGACTTCCGTGGCAGCAGATAGCGGGGTTGAATCAGGAGGAGCAGACACACTCCCTACGTCGGCTGGCATAGGTCATTTTAGAGGAGTCTTGATCAGCGGCCAAACAATATCGTTGATCGTGCATAAAAAAGCCTATTCATCGATCCCCCGGACTAATCTTCATTCCTCACCCCCCTCACGTTTCATATCTTCTTGAAGGAAACTCGAACAGCGCGTGCAGCAGGTCGCAATGAGTGAAGAAGTGACGTGTACGCTGTCCCATAACTTGAGCTTCTACTTGATGTGAGAACGCCGTTGTATTGATACTCGCTATACTCCCCCAAACCCTTACGGAGCAAACGTACACTTGGCGTACTGCCGTGTGTAAATCTGGCCTGGCCTTGCCTTCATAGGTCCAAGTATAGGTATCGGAATGGATAAGGGAGAGGGTGAGAGAGGCATCGCACTATTTTCCCGTGGATTCCTCAACGAGCATTGAGGGTAACGACGCGTGTGTCATGGTGGTTGTATGTCGAGAGCAGACCACCAGGCAGTGGTAGGCCTCCTCATTGCAAGTACTCCAATGAGTTCGTGCATGATTAGAGAGACTGAAGGTGACCTTAGTCTCATTGACTAATCGTCATACTTTAACTATATAGTGTGCGATGCTACCGCGTCATCACACCGCCGGTTTGTCCTTCCCCATCTGGTGTCTGCTTTTCTCCTGGGTCTGCTTCGGTGGCCTGGATCTTCTTGAGCAGCTCAAGCTCATGCCAGAGGTTGAGGATCAAGACGAAGTGGCGCTCTCGCAACTGGCTTCTGGACTGAAGTCAGAGGATTCGAGTCACGACGTCACCTATGACACCTCTCTTGCCGAGGCGGTCACTGGTCCGGCTGTGAGGGTGTTCATACACCCAGTCCAGCAGTTCATCAGATTGATCGTGCATAGCCCTCCCTCCCTGCGTCTCCACCAACAGCTCTCCGTCTACCGGATCTGATAGTTCTTCCATCACGTGGCTGCGCGCCACGCATTGGCTAATTTCCGTAAAGGATCAGGTGCCGTGCGAATTCTTTTGGTCGCCAGCACCGCTCTCTTAGGGCATTAGCTATCCGTGCGTTAAATTTATCCACTGAACGACGGCTAGCGCGAGACTTGAGGAGGTAGATTCCATGAAAGTTCTTCACCTGGGCTCGAATGATATTTTAGGAGGCGCTGCTCGAGCCTCTTTTCGCGTGCACTGGGCTTTGCGCAAACAGGGCTATGATTCAACCGTGCTGGTGGCCCAGCGCCACAGTAACGATCCAACGGTTACAGCCCTTGTGCCGTCAATGGATTTGTCCATGCGTCTGCGGCGTCGTTTGCGACGGAGACAGATTCTTGGAGATTTCGCGCGCTATCGCGCCACCAGACCCAAAGATTTGGAACCATTTAGCGATGACCGAAGCGTACATGAGTTTGATCTTGTCAAACAATTACCTGCATGTGATGTGATCAACCTGCATTGGGTCGCTGGCTTTCTCGATTATCGCTCATTCTTCAGCACACTACCACAGCGCACCTCTGTCGTCTGGTTATTGCACGATATGAATATTATGACTGGCGGGTGTCATTATGATGACGACTGCGGTCGATATATGAGTGGATGCGGAGCGTGTCCTCAACTGGGATCGGCCGATCCGGAGGACCTCTCACGACAGATCTGGAAGAGAAAGCAGGAAGTGTTTGGCGCGTTGGAGACGAATCGGCTTCACATGGTCGCGCCCTCTCGCTGGATGTTTGAATTAGTCAAAGCTAGCCCGTTGTTATCTCAGTTTCCTGTGACGCTGATTCCATATGGGATTGATCTAGAGGAGTTTGCTCCGCGCGACCGTAGTTTCGCACGGGAGGTGCTAGGCATTCCCCAAGGAGCACAGGTTGTCATGTTTGTATCTGACAGCCTTACGAACCGGCGGAAGGGTTTTTCATTGCTCGCAGCGGCGCTGTCAGGGCTGACGCAGACCCACAATCTCTTCCTGCTTTCAGTCGGTAAAGGGAAACCCCCGGTAACTGATCCCATTCCATGTTTGCATATAGGCCAAGTCTGGGATGACCGGTGGCTGTCCCTGATCTACAGCGCGGCTGATCTATTCGTGATCCCTTCCTTGCATGATAACCTGCCCAATACAGTGCTGGAGTCCATGGCTTGCGGAACACCTGTCGTGGGGTTCGATGTCGGAGGAATTCCGGACATGGTTCGGTCCGGAACAACTGGCCAGCTCGTTCCTGTCGGGGATTCAGTCGCGTTAGGTCATGCTATCACTCATCTGCTGAACACCCCAAGCACGTGTCGACAGATGGCCGCTGAGTGCCGCAGGATTGCGATCGAAGAGTATTCATACGAATTATTAGCCAGTCGGTATGCCGCACTGTACGAATCAGTTTCGCATACCCCATAAGCGCAAGATCATCGCTCAGCAGAAGTACGGCCAGGTTACCAAATAAGCGACCAACGCCTTAAACGCGAATCCGTGCCTGTCACGCTTCCGTGACATCATCGAAGTTCTGCACGATACCAACCTTGAGCGTGTCCGCCTGAGTGGCATTGACTGCTCTGAGAAAGGTCAAGCCTACGGCAAGCAGGCAAAGCAGGCTGCGGCAGCGTTAGTCTTCGGGAAAGATGTCATTCTCCAGACTCACGGTCAGGACACATACGAGCACACACTGGCCGATGTGGTCCTGTCCGATGGTATGAACGTCAATCATGAGCTGGTCAAAGAGGGCTGTGCTGGTGGTATTGGACGTATGCACCTGGAGATACAATCCTTGAAGGGTTGGAGAAGGAGGCATGAGACACTAAGAAAGGCCTGTGGGTCAATCCTGCGACGATTCCCCTGTGGGTCTATGGCCAGGCTCGGCGCGGTCAAGCGCCTAATTTGTCAGACTTCGTGCCGTTAGAATGCAAGACAGAGGCTAGCCTTGGCTGCCGTGTATCGCGCAGGTCGAGCAAGATGTGTTGAGTCTGCTGCTGTAAGCACGCCAGGCGCTGATGTTCATCGACACGTGAATGATGAGGTGGCCATGTAAGCCTTTTGACACCGCCTGACCATCCTTGGCCGTCTTGGCAATGGCGGTCAGCAATGTGGGATCGATAAACCCTAAATCGACGTGGGTAATCCCTTGTGCCATCCCAAGGTTGGTGTAGTTCGTGTCACGCAGGTGCGCAGATGACTCACTCGGTTTCAGTCGGACATTGAACGCGATGGCCTGATCTTTGGCGTCACTCATGTTGGGTGACGCCTTGTAGGGCAGACGAGGGGGTAAGCCTGGCTGCGGATTCGGACGGTGATACTCTAGCACGAGTTGTATTCCCCACAGACTCTTCACGACAATGGCGGCAGGCAGTACCAAGTCCTTCGTCTTCCTGCCCACACCTCTTTCGGAAGCCAGCACATGGCCGGATGCGCCGATTCGGCATCAGGCATTCGGCAGCGATCCGGACACAGGTCTGGGCCTGTGCCTCAGGGAGAATCTGCTCAATGGCCACGTCGTCAGCGGCCGTCTCCATAGAGGGACTCACCTAACTCCGTGGTTCAACACCTCCGAGGCGCAGCCTCCTCCAACGAGGCAAAACAGTGTGGTCCAGGCAAGCGTGTTCTGCACTCGACGCGACCCTGACATGAACATACTCCCGCCCTTGCTCATGGTTCAGCCGCGCACAGAGGATTTTTGTAATGTATGATTACAAGACGCGACCCCAATTTCTGCTACTTGCAAGCACGGGATTTGCTGCGCCGAACAGTTTGTCATTCTCTTCGAAGGCCAGAATTGCGTTCCGATCCGTCAAATATTGAGATGGTGTCAGCGTATGCAAATTCGTTAACGACATATCAACGCCCTCCAAATATCCACTTACAGTCTCTTTCTCATTTTGATTTCGAAGACTCTTGGTTTAGACGCTTGAGATAACATACGTCATCGAGGTTCGATGATCCGGTATATTTGGCAATTACTCTCCATCTATTCCAATCCTTATCCTCACTCAGGTATGGGTTCGTCATACTTATGTACGTCGTGTCATTCAATCTGAACGGGACAAGTTCAAAAGCACCTATGGTACGACTACTGCCGTGATCCGTTTCGCCTTTTCCCCACGCTTTCCTAAGGCTGTAACCGTGCTCCGTAAAATCGAGCACACTCTCGGCTTGATCAAGTAAGTTAAGAGAAAAGTCTCGGATCTCGCCAAAGGGTTTCCCTTTGCCCTCAAAAATCACAAGCATATCTGTTGGAAGACCTCGTAAGTGCCATTGAATTCTTACAACCATGTCCAGCTGGCCATCGTTGTCGATATCTACACTCGTCTGAGTGATCTCGCCTTTCTTCTTCTGAAGATCGGGGGCAAGCTGTTGAACCTCAGTCCAATCTATGATCGAGAACTCAGAGTGCTCTTCGCGGATTAGAACGTCGGCTATATTTGGCCTCCACCTGATTGACCTGACATCGGGAAATCTTTTGTGCAGCAACTCTATGTAGTCAGTAAAAAATTGACTGCTGGCTTTGCAAACTGCCTCATTCTGACTCATAACTACTTCGTACTGATTGGCATATACATCTAATGGCAAGAAGAAGGTCCAAACAAGAGTACCTGAAACAAATAATTGGACAAAAGAACGGGGACATTCTGAGCTACCCCTGGGAGACAAAACGGTGTCAGTTTGCATTCAAGATCCTAGTGCAATAGGTGGTAAAAAGCATGGGCCGGACTGTGCCAATTGAGAATCTTGCGTGGCCGATCGTTCAGCATCGCCTGCACACGTTTGATCTCGGCACGTGTGACCTGCTGAAACCGCGTCCCCTTCGGAAAGAATTGGCGCAACAATCCGTTGGTGTTCTCATTAGTGCCCCGCTCCCAGGGACATTGTGGATGAGCAAAGTAGACCCGAGGGGGATAAAATAAAGGTGTCAGGAACCATTGTTCGCCAGTTCCTTCTTCGTTCGCCCTCGTTCTCGCACTATTGCGCCCAAGTTCCACTGCGCCACCCTTCCCTCGTGCTTACGCTTTCGGCTTCGGCTGCCGCGCATCACGCATGTTGACCAAGACTTGCTGAATCTGCTGGTGTAAGCGTGCCAGCACATCCACGCTCATCGCCACGCGGGTGACAAGATGGCCTTCTAAACCTTTCGGCGCTGCCTGTCCGTCTTTGGCCGTCTTGGCAATGGCTCCAAGCAGCGCGGGCTCGATGAAGCCGAAATCGAGATAGGCAACCCCCTGCGCTACCCCGACATTCGTATAGTTCGTTGCCCGCGGATGGGCCGACGACTCGCTCGGCTTCAATCGGACATTCAAGGCGATGGTCTTGTCTTTGGGTTCACTCATGTTTGTCGTCTCCTTGCGGTTTATTTGTCCTGACGCTGAATCTTTGTGGCCATGGCTCTGAGGCGATAATCTGATCCGTCGGGATTCATGGTTACGGTATCAGAATCGATGGTCGCATGGATCAGAGCCTTGCCTCCTGCCATGGCGGAAATTCGGCTGACTTCCTGCTGATCGCATCGGATGATATAGAGAACCGGAATCTCCCCCGTGTCATCGTCGAGCTTAAACATTGGTCCACAGATAGGCCTTCCCAGCGTGTCTTTTCCTTCCCATTGCCCAATCAGCGTAAGCCGTCCTTTGAGTACAACATCATGCCGGTGAAACGCGCTAGGATTGGACAGAACTTGATGAACCGACGTCATCACGTCGGCGGCCAGGCTCTGGAGGCTGGCTCCAAAGAGCACAAGGAACATCACTCCGTATCGAATCGCGATCTTGCATGCTCTTCTCATAGGGCGATTCCTCTCCAAGCGTGTCGTGTCATCTTGTGGGTGCGGCCTGGCGGTCCTTCGCGATCTTAGCGATGGCAATGAGCTGGGCTTCACGCATACACTCACGGTACTGGTCTGGTTCTTCGATTCGCTCATGCTCGTTGACTTCTTCCATCATAGATACTCATTTGGGCCAAAAAATGACACACAAAATAAAGAATATGCCTTGTCCGAAAGTTCTAGGAATAGCCATCCTTCGATACCGAACACCGAGGTGCCAGTGATTCGGCGTGACACAACAGTCCCGGACTCGGATGGGGTTTCCGAGTATCCTGCCCTCCTTGCGGTTTATTGGCTCCCCTCCTACAATACGCCTCCCTGCGGAATTCCCATGCCCTTCTCACGTCGCCCGTTCAGCCGTTTCACCGTGTCATGGGTTATCTCGTCATGAGTGAACAGGCATGATGCTATTGAAGGAATGGTGGCGATGGTTTAAACGGCAAAGCCGGCTCAATAAAATTGTGATTGTTGGGTTTGTATCCTCGTTGGGGTTGTTTCTCATTCCCGTGGCGGTGTCCTGGTTCAAGCCGACTCCTATCCATGTCGGTGTCGCCTTCTACACCTATGAACGAGCCTTTATTCTGGCAGGAGACAGGAAAACCTATTTTCATGAAAATCGAAACCTGGTGTCCGACTGTCGTCTCCGGCTCATCGAACAGACATTCCCGAAAGGCCGGGTGAAGACCCCAGCCCCACAGTCCTGGGTCGTGGTCAAGTTCTTGATTGAGAATGTCTCGGATCACCGTCTCACGAACGTCCGTCTCGACATCAAATCTCCTCTCCTGCGCGCTAGCACCACATTATTTACGACCGCCAACGTGGAGGCCACAGGGATGTGGGATACGGCGGCGGCGGATGCGCCAGGCAAATATACGATGACGATTCCGGTTATCGAACCGACGGTCTCAGCTGTGGTCAGCCTGAAGACGCCTATCGATGATTCTCTGCGCCAGATTATTTATGTCGATCATAGCCGGATGACAGTTCAGGTACTCCATTTGCTTGCAGACCAGTTCGGAACGTTTCCCCTCAAAGTCGCTCACCTCAATGCCATGAAGATTTTGAATCGCGAGAGTGTCTTGCGAACCGGAGACGAAACATTTGCGAATGAGAAGATGGACGTGACGATGCTTCGCGCCGACGAACCAGACCTGAAGGAGGAAGCCGTCTCCTATCAACTGCTCTCAGCAGCGCATGTATGCCCGGAGGGAACAGCGGGCGACTGGTAGCATTCAGGTCATGAAGATGGAGGACTCTGCGTTTCCTGGAATTTCTCGAAGAATGGGTTTTCAACGGAAGCGGGTTAGGCAGGATCCCTTGTTTGGACATGTCAAGGGAGAGTCTTCCATTCTGAAGACCTCCCCTTTGACGTGTGTGTGGGTCAGATTTTCTATTGCCAGCTGGCAGCCAGGATATTCTGGACCTGTGTCGGCTGTTGATCGATAGCCTGATCCCACGTGAGACCGGTTTGTTGGGTAAACCCGGCCATCGCCTGGATCAACTGATCGACTTGGGTGCTAAGCAAGGTCTGCCCGTTGCCCGCTTGAATGGTTTCTGTCCGGTTCGAGGAACTCGTGTACCAGTTCTGGACCGTGACATAGTCCGTCGACCCATGGATCGATAGCCGAAGATTGTTGGCCTGGCGACTGATCACCAGATCCAGCGAATTGATGCCGGCGTCGTAGAGCAGTTTGTCGGCTGAACCACTGCTATCCTGCACAATGTCTTGTCCCTCTCCACGACCAAATTGGAAGGTATCGTTGCCGCTTCCACCATTCGCCGTATCGTTCCCCAACCCGCCTCGTAGGGTATCGTTCCCATTGGCGCCACTCAGCACATTGTTGGCACTGTTGCCGGTCAGGATGTTGGCGGAGCCGTTTCCTGTGCCATTGATGGCCGCTGATCCGGTGAGTGTGAGATGTTCAAGGTTCGAACCCAACGTCCAGGTGACTGAACTCTGCACGGTATCGGTTCCACCCCCCGATTCGACAATGGTGTCGCCGGCTCCTACCACATAGGTGTCGTTGCCTCCTCCACCCGTGAGGACATTGGCCGCACTGTTTCCGGTGAGCACGTTCGCCAATGAATTGCCTGTGCCGTTGATCGCAGACGATCCGGTCAGGGTGAGGTTTTCAAGGTTGGCACCGAGCGTGTAGGTCAATGCACTCTGCACCGTATCAGTGCCGCCGCCGGCTGCTTCGACAATGGAGTCGCCTGTGCCGATGATATAGGTATCGTTCCCCGCGCCGCCGGTCAGTACGTTGGCTGCGCTGTTGCCCGTGAGGATGTTATCGAGCGCGTTGCCGGTGCCGTTGATCGCGGCCGTGCCCGTCAACGTGAGATTCTCAACATTGGCTCCCAAGGTGAACGACTCGCTACTCTGTACCATATCCGTGCCTTCGTTCAGGCTTTCAACGACAGTATCCCCAGACCCCACAACATAGGTGTCGTTGCCAGCGCCACCGGTCAGTACATTCGCAGCACTGTTGCCGATGAGCACGTTGTTTAAGGTGTTGCCGGACGCATTGGTCGCCGCAGCCCCTGTCAGGGTAATATTTTCGACGTTGCTACTCAACGTATAGGTCACGGACGATTGAACCGTATCGATGCCTTCGTTCAGGTTTTCGGTTACCACATCGCCAACGCTATCCAGGACGTAGGTGTCATTGCCAATGCCACCTTGCATTGCGTCACTACCCAAACCACCATCCAGCACGTTATCACCACTGTTCCCCATGAGCGTGTTGTCGATGGCGCTACCCGTCGCATTGATGGAGTTACTGCCCGTGAGCACGACCGTCTCGACTTTGGCATCGTTGGAGAGTGTGACACTTACCGAGGCTTGGACGGTGTCGTTGCCTCCTCCAGCAAACTCATAGACGAGGTCAGAGGTATTGTCGACGAGATAGGTGTCGTCTCCCGCATCGCCATACATCGTGTCGGCTTCAGTTCCTCCATCCAATACATCGCTGCCCAACCCGCCGTTCAAGAAGTCATCGCCCGCCCCGCCCAAGAGCACGTCATTCCCATCATTTCCATTGAGAGAGTCATTCCCTCCAAGACCTTGCATATAGTTCGATTCAGGACTTCCCCAAAGATAATCATCGCCTTCTGTCCCCATTAGAGACTGCTGGAGCCTTGCTAGAATCGCCGCCTGATCCCAGACCGTCCCATCGGCAAACTGAATCTGCTCGATCGAATTGAAATTCTGAATGACGAGCTGATCGTCACTCTGCGCCAGCCGCAAGGTCAGCGCCCCAAAGTTGCTCGCCCAGTCCTGCGTCACGAACAACGTGCTCGGCGTCACGCCCTGGCCCACCACCACCGTGTCCACATCGGCGACGTCCCAGCCCCAATCCTGTACCGTATCCGTCCCGCTCCCCACGCCGAACACATACGTGTCGCTGCCACTGTCGCCCACGAGCTGATCGTTCCCACTGCCGCCGTTCAACACATCATCGCCCAGCCCCCCAAACAGTTGATCATGGCCACTCCCACCCAGTAACGCATCGTGGCCCTCGTACCCATACAGCGTATCGTCGCCCCACAAGCCCTGCAGATAGTCGCCCTGGAACGAACCACTCAGATAGTCATTGTTCGCCGTCCCCGTCTGCACCTGCTGCACACGGGCTTGAATCGTCGCCTGATCCCACACGGTGCCATCGGCAAACTGAATCCGCTCCATTGAATTAACATTCTGAATGACGAGCTGATCGTCACTCTGCGCCAGCCGCAAGGTCAGCGCCCCAAAGTTGCTCGCCCAGTCCTGCGTCACGAACAACGTGCTCGGCGTCACGCCCTGACCCACCACCACCGTGTCCACATCGGCGACGTCCCAGCCCCAATCCTGTACCGTATCCGTCCCGCTCCCCACGCTGAACACATACGTGTCGCTGCCCGCATAGTCTTGCAACAGATCGTTGCCCGCCCCGCCGTTCAACACATCGTTGCCCATGCCTCCATCCAACAGATCGGTGCCGTCGCCCCCGAGCAGAATATCGTCACCCTCAAGCCCATAGAGTTGGTCATTCCCTCCTAATCCTTGGATCTCATCGTTTTGCGACGTCCCATAAAGATAGTCGTTCAGTGGGGTCCCAATTATCTGGTTCAAGTTCCCAGAATTGTTGATGAGATCAAGAAGGTTGGCCGTACTCCCATCACTAAACTGAACAGTCTGAACCACCATGGATCCTGATATGTTGTTGGGGTCAAAATTCAGGAGACGAATCGAATCGCCGTTTGTACCTATGCTAATGAGTAATTCCCCTGATTGAGATCCAAAGGTGAGATTCTGCGCAGTAATTCCTACCCCAAACCTAATGCGATTTCCTTCCGCTACCGTCGCCGTATCGGAAATCGTGTCGTGGCCATCCCCAAGCCGAAACACATAGACGTCGTTCCCCAACCCACCCATCAATTGGTCATCTCCTGCTGCACCATCGAGCACATTGTCTTGTGTGTTTCCAAACAAACCGTTATCGAGCATATTCCCCGTTCCGGCGATCTGCCCTGTCCCCGTGAGTTGGAGCCACTCCACGTTATCACTCAACGTATAGTCGACGGATGCATTAACCTGATCGAACGACGCGTTAGTCGATTCATTGACCACATCGCCGATATTATCGACAAGATACAGATCATCGCCCAACCCACCTGCCATCTGATCTGCCCCGGTTCCTCCATCCAAATAATCGTTCCCAGCCCCACCGACAAGCAGATCATTGCCATCTTGTCCGTACATCTGGACGGGTGCCGACGACGTCGTCGTGAAGGTGTCCGCACCAGCCCCTCCGTACACAACTTCCACTTCCGCTGCACCAAGATCGAATGTCACTCCAAGCCCACCATGGACCGTCACGGTGTCCTGTCCGGTCCCACCGTTGATCACAGTATCGTTCCCGTCGACATAGAGCTGATCATTCCCAGCACCGCCATAGAGGGCGTCGCTACCATCGAAGCCCTGCAACGTATCGTTCCCATCTCCCCCCTCGATCCAGTCATTCCCCACATCACCAAACAGATTGTCGTTACCTGCATTTCCACGAAGAACGTCGTCCCCTTCATCCCCATCAAGGATGTCGTCAAGGGTCCCGCCATTCAATGTGTCGTTCCCGAGACCTCCGTAGACAACACCCGCGCCGGCACCACCCTGAAACACATCGTTTCCGGACCCGCCAAATACGTTAACCAATGCAGCTCCATTGAGAAACACGTCATCACCGGCGCCTCCCTCTGCCACTTCGACGGCGCTGGCACCAAGAGCTACTATCACTCCATCAGAACCAGTCACTCGGACACGGTCGTAGCCGACACCACCTTGAATCACGGTATCTGCGGCATCAATTTCCAAAATATCGTCGCCCGCTCCACCAATCAGCTGATCTGCGCCTGCTCCACCGATCAACGTGTTTGCACCGTCATTGCCGATCAATACATTGTTGAGTTCGTTACCCGTTCCATTAATGCTGGCCATACCCGTCAAGGTCAGATTTTCGACATTGCTGCCAAGTGTCCATGAAACACTACTCTGAATCGTGTCGCTTCCCTCCCCGGCAGTTTCGACAACTGTGTCTCCTACACTCACAACATAGGTATCGTTGCCCAATCCCCCGGTTAAGATATTTGTCGAACTGTTTCCGGTTAGCAGATTATCAAGCGCATTACCGGTAAGATTCACATTGAGATAACCATCGACCAAGTAAGCATTTTCGACATTATCCGGAAGGACCACACTCATAAAGGCCCTGATCGTATCGGTACCCTCGTTTGCCGACTCAATAATCGTGTCAGCATCCAGGATGGCATAGGTGTCGTCCCCTGCTCCTCCGATGAGGGTATCGTTTCCCGTTGTGCCTGCAAGGTAATCGTTCCCGTTTCCACCAACGAGAGTGTCATCACCTGGGTTACCTCCTAGCCAATCATCCCCATCCCCTCCATCCAGGTAATCATTTCCATCACCATTTCCCCCATAAAGCTGATCATTTCCTGTACCACCATAAACGAAATCGTTGTCCTCTCCCCCGTCTAAAGAATCATTCCCGTCCTCTCCATAGACATAGTCGATGCCAAATCCTCCGTAGACGGTGTCATCCCCTTCTTGACCATGTACCATATCGTTTCCGCTACCAGCGAGAATGCCATCATTCCCTAACCCCCCATTGACAGCGTCATCACCGCCCTTTGCGTCTATGTAATCGTTGCCAGAGGTCCCCTGGATACTATCGTTACCTTCCGTCCCATAGATATCAGCCATGATCGTTCCTTCCTTTGGGATGATTAAGAGGTATAAATAAGTGTGAGTGTTGTTTTATGAAGTAGTTGCCCTCTTGGTCATAAGTGCCGTGCTGATGGTCGCAGTCTAATCTTGAAGCAGTTAGTATTGGCGCAGTCCATACGAAGGGTGAGACCATGGTTGCGTCGAACCTCTCGGATTCTCCTGTTCATTCCCTGCAACACAGAATGCCAAAGTAAACGAGGACGGTTTGAAAAAATGAATGACCAGGTAGAATTTTCGACGCCGACGTGTGTATGGTTGGCGAATATGAATTGGCCGGAATGGTCTGCTCCTGAGAGGGGAAGAAATAATGACGGGATGTTCGTCATTTGGCCGTACGACACACCTTTCCCAGGCTGATACCCATTGCCAGGGACACGAGAGGTCCATTCCTGTACGGCAATGGCAACATTCTTTGAACGGTTCGGTGCCGAATCTGTGATTTTTCCATGAAATTTGGGTGATTCATCGATTTTCGATTGCCGATCGGAAAGTTTGCAAAATGAACAGCAAACGACGTGCCTGAGGCAACCTCAGATGAAGGTTTTTCATCGCCATGAAACACTCGGGCGGCGGTTGACGAAATAAAAAAATATGCTAGCAGAAGGCACGAACACGACAGTCGAACGGAGAGAGTTGAGTTGTGCGTCGACAAAGGTTGACAGTAGGACCAATCTAAGGATACACAGCATACATGGGTAATCATTCCCTTCCCGGCAAGCCGGCACCAGAGTCAGTCCTTGTTAATCTCTCCAGGCTAGTCATGGCCTACTCTACTGGAAAGCCGGATCCAACCGTTCGTGGACAACGCGTGGCCTTTGGCACATCAGGACATCGCGGTTCTTCCTTCAAGACGAGCTTTAATGAATGGCATATCTTGGCTATCACGCAGGCGATCTGTGAATATCGAGCCGGCCAAGGCACAGTCGGACCGCTTTATTTGGGTAGAGATACCCATGCACTCTCAGAACCTGCTTGTGCGAGCGCGCTTGAGGTGTTGGCCGCGAACGGCGTCGAGGTGATGATCGATCAGGATGATGGGTATACCCCTACTCCAGTCATCTCTCACGCGATCCTCACCTATAATCGAGGAAGAACATCGGAGCTCGCCGACGGTATCGTCATCACTCCTTCTCATAATCCACCAGAGGATGGTGGCATCAAATACAACCCACCGCATGGTGGGCCAGCGGATACAGCGGTCACAAAGTGGATTGAAGATCGGGCGAATGCCCTCCTCGCCTCCGATCTGGAAGGTGTGAAGCGCCTATCGTATGACCAGGCTCGTCGTGCGAGCACGACCCACCGTTACGATTATCTCGGCGCCTACGTGGGCGATCTTGCCGGAATTATCGATATGGACGTGATTCGGTCAGCCGGGTTGAAGCTCGGTATCGATCCGCTTGGTGGATCAGGTGTGGCCTACTGGCAGCCAATCGCTGAGCGATATGGTTTGAACATTGAGAATGTCAATCCTGCCGTTGATCCGACCTTTCGATTTATGCCGCTCGATTGGGACGGAAAGATTCGCATGGATTGTTCTTCGCCCTATGCCATGGCGAATCTCATCGCACTGAAAGATCGATTTGATGTGGCCTTTGGCAACGATGCGGACAACGACCGGCACGGCATTGTCACCCGCTCTACCGGTCTGATGAATCCCAATCACTACCTTGCAGTTTCAATTTCCTACCTCTTTGCCAACCGTCCTGGATGGAAACCAAATGCAGGAATTGGAAAAACACTGGTGAGCAGCAGCTTGATTGATCGTGTGGCAGCCAAGCTCGGACGAAAGCTTGTCGAAGTGCCGGTCGGTTTCAAATGGTTCGTGAATGGATTGCGCGACGGTTCGCTTGGGTTCGGCGGGGAAGAAAGTGCAGGAGCCTCGTTCCTTCGTCAAGATGGATCGGTCTGGACGACCGACAAGGATGGCATCATCATGAATCTTCTTGCTGCGGAGATGATGGCCAAGACCGGCCGTGATCCCGGTGAACTGTACCGAGAACTCACCAACAAACTCGGAGAGCCGCGGTACGAACGGATTGATGCAGCCGCGACAACTGAACAGAAGGCGATTCTCTCGAAGCTTTCTTCCGATCAAGTAAGCGCGACCGAGCTGGCTGGCGACAGGATCGTGGCAAAACTGACGATAGCTCCCGGCAATGGCGCGTCAATCGGTGGATTGAAAGTCATGACCGAGCAAGGCTGGTTCGCCGCCCGCCCCTCTGGTACTGAGGATGTATACAAACTTTACGCTGAAAGCTTCAGAGGGAAAGATCATCTCAAACGGATTCAAGACGAAGCGCAGGCGCTGATCGCAAAAGCATTTTCCGCGAACACATAAAAAGAATACTGCTTCTTCCACGATTGGCGCGAGAATCATGAATGTTTGAATCCGGCGGCACAGCGGTCTTGCTCTGGGGACTACTGTTTGGGTCGATCGGATTTGGGTTCTTTATCTATGGGAAAAAGCAGAAGGCCGTCGTGCCCCTCATTGCGGGGATCGTGCTCTGCATCATCCCCTATTTTATTGTGAACGTCTATGCGCTTGTCGTGGCCGGAGTGGTCTGCATGGCCATCCCGTTTTTCATACGGATTTAAGGCGGAACCCGGGAGTATCAGAAAAGCAGCATCCTCGTACAGGTCAGTGTCAGACGACCTGCCGCTCTGCATGGTAGGAGCTACGAACCAGCGGGCCGGACTCGACGTATGTGAAGCCGAGCGCCTTCCCCTCCTCTTTCAATACTGCAAATTCGCTGGGATCGTAGAAGTGTGCAACAGGCAGATGCTCTCTGGTGGGTTGGAGATATTGGCCGATGGTCATGATGTCGCAGCCGACAGCACGAAGGTCGCGCATGACTTCGCGGGCCTCATCGATGGTTTCACCCATGCCGAGGATCAACCCGGATTTGGTGCGCATGCCCAATTGCTTCGCTTTGCCGAGTAGCTCGATTGATCGTTGATACCTTCCTTGTGGCCTGATGACTGGAAATAGCCGACGGACGGTTTCAATGTTATGATTGAGAATCTCGGGTTTCTCGGTACAGACCGTTGCCAGAGCGTCCTCATTCCCTTCGAAATCAGGAATCAACACTTCGATTGTGGAGTCAGGGCTGAGCTGTCTGGTCTTCCGAATGGTGTCGGCAAAGATGGCGGCGCCTCCATCGTTCAATTCATCCCGATTCACCGATGTGATCACGGCATGTCGAAGACCTAATGCGTGGATGGCTTCAGCGACGCGACGCGGTTCTTCATGATCGACCGCCAGAGGCCTGCCTGTCTCGACTGAACAGTAGTGGCACCGCCTGGTGCAAATATCGCCGAGGATCAGAAATGTCGCGGTGCGTGCGTTCCAGCATTCCCATCGGTTCGGGCAGCGCGCTTCTTCGCAAATAGTGTGGAGCTTGAGCCGATCCATCGTCTGCTTGATCTCGAGATAATCCGGACCGGTTTTCGCTTGGACGTTGAACCAGGGCGGAAGGCGCTTGGAAGAGCTGACGGCTGACGGCTGAAGGCTGATAGCCAGGGACAAGTTGGCAGAAGATAATCGGAGTTGGTCGACTGGAATAAAGCTCATGGACGATGCCTATTCGTTGGTTGCGCGGGGACGGAACCTATTCATAAGTCTCGCCATAAACCCGAGTGGTTCTGGTTCCGGAGCCGGATCTGGATACTCGACCCACAGCTCCTGTGAGCCAAGATAGACTCCGTTGCGAAAACTCATTTGCGATCGAAGTTGTCGATAGCCCTCGGATTGCAAGGTATGAATGAGCATCCGCAATGCATCATCCTGCGTCGGCTGCGGTTCGGTCTTTCGTAGAACCGTTTCGTAGCGCAGGATTGCTCGGTAGCCGATTTCTGCTTGCTCGAACACCACCGGTCGACTGAAGCCTCGCTCCCGGGAATCGAATCCGGCCAATTGGTGTTTGTCGAGGTGTTCCTCCATCCCGGATACCGACTGACGCTCGCTATTCCATCGCACGGAAGACGGCGACAAGATCACTCAAGGCCATGGTCTTATTCTTGAGAACGGCACGTTCGGAGTCAATCGCATTGCGCGTCTTGGCATCGGCGGTACCGTGTTTCAAACATGCGGCGCCTAAAGCTAAGACCCGGTCGCATTCCTGTGCAAGCTTTTTCTGTACGACCGGATTGACCGCCAGAATCTCCATGAGTTGCCGTCGGGTGTCCGTCATGTGTCCTTGTAGCTCGGAATCAGGATAGGTCTTGCGAGCGACGTCGTCAAAGCACCGGTCAAGATATTGGGCCAGAAATACGTAGAGACGAACCAGTGCAGCCGTGACATCGATCTGCTCTTTTGTGGTCGTAGCCATAATTGAACCGCCTCCTTCTCATCGGTAAGGGAATGAGACAACGACCTTCTCGCCGGGGCCTTCGACCTGCACGAAGGCTCACAGTGCTCGCCTCATTCTTTCGTGTCAACGATTATGTTTTCGCAAACGGGTTTTTAATCTTGCTCAGCAGGCTTTCGATCGGCGGAACTCCTGTTGCCGTGCCGGTGACGCCAGTCATGATTCTCTGTGCAATGTCCCGGAACGCCGCCGATTGAGGAGATGCCGGATCAGCCATCACAATCGGAGTCCCTGAGTCGCCGCCATCGCGAATTGCCGGATCGATGGGCACACGACCGAGAAATGGGACTCCCAGTGTGGCTGCAGCCCGTTCCCCTCCCCCATGCGAAAATATTTCGGTTCGCTCGCCGCAGTGTCCGCAGAGGAAAAAACTCATATTCTCGACAATGCCGAGCAGCGGCACATTGACCTTTTTGAACATCATCATGCCTTTACGCACATCGTGCAAGGCGACTTCTTGTGGCGTCGTGACGGTGACGGCGCCGGTCAGTGGAACCAATTGGGTCAGGGTCAGCTGCGCGTCTCCAGTGCCGGGCGGAAGATCGATGAGCAAATAATCCAGCTCACCCCACAGCACGTCGCGGAAGAGTTGTTGGATGGCAGTGTGGACCATGGGACCTCGCCAGACTACAGCCGTATCTTCCGGCACGAAGAAGCCCATGGAGATCAGCTTGACGCCGTGACTTTCAGCTGGAGCGATCTTCCCGTCTTTCTGTTCCGGGGGCTTGGTCACACCCATCATCATGGGAATGTTCGGGCCATAAATATCTGCATCGAGCAGACCGACCTTGGCGCCGGTTAAGGCCATAGCCACGGCAAGGTTGACGGAGACCGTGGATTTGCCAACCCCGCCTTTGCCGCTGCTGACAGCGATGACATATTTGACGCCAGGAATAAGATTATCTTTCCCGTGACCGGACTGTGATTCATCAGCCATGAAACGCTCCTCCTCTATATGCTCAATCGAAATAGAACTGGTGTTCAAATCAGTTCCCCATCATAAGCGAAGGGCAGGGAGAAAGAAAATGGGGCTATTGTGCGATGAGCGGTAGCGCAATGGGGGAATGTACAGCAGGATGCTGAAAAATTCCGCCAGCATCGTTCTCGCGTCGTTCAGACCCTCAACGTACCCCGAGGGTACGCCTCGGATCTTCACTCGCTGCGGCCTTGCTGGAGGCCTTTTTGAGCATCCTGATATGACAGTGGCGTTGAGAGTAATGAGGTCAACAGGATGTGTGGGATTGATGAAACAGTCTGTCCGAATAAATTTCGTGAAGGGATTATCCGACGGTGGGGTCGTTGCGGCGAAGGTTGCTCGTGAGCCCGATGAGTGAGAGCGTGTAAATGATCCATTTAGACGGGTCGAAATTGTACCACTGTGGTCCGTTGCGATAATCGCGAGCATAGGCGTGATGAAAATTGTGATACCCCTCGCCGAAGCTGACAAAGGAGACTAACCAACTATCACGGCTGCTGTCCTTCTTGCTGTAGGGCTGTGCTCCCACCATGTGACAGAGCGAATTGATCGTGAAGGTGGAGTTCAGCACCATAAACATTCTGAAGAGGCCACCCAAAAGAAAGCCGCTAATACCGCCTTGCCAGCCACCGTGCCACAGGCCAAGGACAAAAGGCAGCAACAGTCCTGTAACCACAATCGGCCAGTAAAAGCGATGTTGCCACATGACGACAGGGTCGCGGCGCAAACGGACCTCGTATTTATCCTTGCGATGAATGCTGTTGTAAAAGAGCCACCCGCAGTGGCTGTGCCAGAATCCCTTGCTCGCGTTATAAGGGTCTTCTTCTTCATCAGTTTTCGCATGATGGCGAATATGGTCACCGCCCCACTTGAGGGCAGAGTTTTGCAGCGCCCAACCGCCGGCGACAAGGATACAAGCCTTGACCCAATTTGGGCATTCGAAGCTCTGGTGCGACACCAGTCGATGATAGCCGACCGTGATCCCCATGCCTGTGACGATATACATCACTGCAAACAGCATCCAGTCGAAGAAGCTGAATCCGTAGTAATAGCCGTAGAGAGGGATGCCGATAACCGAGGCAACCACGATGGCGCAGAATAGAGCGAAGTTGAACGGAGAAAAAGGAGCCGTGGTCGGTGCGGCGTCAGATGCGGTTGCGAGCATTACCTCTCCTTGTCTACATACCGGGGGATCTCTCAGTATCGTTGGGCCACCCAGGGGAAGGATAAAACCGGTGTGATGCAGCATACCGAAATTACAGGAATGTTTCAAGTAAATGCTCACAGTGTATACTGGTGGGACCCTACCGGCTTCTAGACAGTGAGGCATTGATGCAGGACGTTCCCCTCCCCCTCGAACCGACTGTGCGCCGAATCGGAGAACAACTCGCCCGCCTTTCTGCCGGTCGAACTCCGACGCTTTTCGAGGGGCGTTGGTGGTCGCACCAGGCGCTGAACCTGGCGATGCAGGATAGCCGATTCAAAGCACAGCTCTTTCGATTTATCGATGTCCTGCCTTCGATCACAGACGATGAGCGGGTCGTGACCCTAGCGCGCGAGTACTTGGGCGATGGAGACACCGCCCTCTTCGGCACGCACTGGGGACTGAAAGCGCTTTCTGCCACAAGCATAGGAGCCAGGCTCAGCGGCAGAGCAATCAGAAGCCAGGTTGAACATATGGCGCGAACCTTTATTGCCGGAGCAACCGTCGAGGAGGCGGTGCCACAGTTGACGGATCTGTGGCAGCATGGGCACGCCTGGTCGGTCGACTTATTGGGTGAGGCCACCATCAGCGATCGTGAGGCCGACCGGTACCGCGATCACTGCATGGAATCCCTGACCCTGCTTGCGCGCGAGGCGATGTTGTGGCCATCCTTTCCCTTACTTGAACGAGATCATCTCGGGCCACTACCGCGGGTTCAACTCTCCCTTAAAATCTCCGCCCTCTCTCCACATCTCGATCCGATTGATCCGGAGGGGAGCTATCAGTCGGTGGCATCGCGGCTTCGACCCATCCTCGATCTGGCCATGCGCCTCCCCGCCTCCTTGATTTTTGATATGGAACAAGCCGAGACGAAATCCTTGTTAGTGGACATATTCACCAGGCTCTTCGCGGAGTCTACCTACAAGGACTATCCCTATGCAGGTCTTGCGTTACAGGCCTACCATCGGGAGACCGCACGAGACATCGAAGCGCTCCTCACCTGGGTGCGCCGGCGCGGGGCGCCCATGACCATTCGGCTGGTGAAAGGGGCCTACTGGGATTCGGACACGATTCGTTATCGGCAACGAGGCTGGCCGGTTCCTCTCTTTGAACACAAATCATTGACGGATGCGAACTATGAGTCCCTGGCGTCCCTCTTGTTATCCCAGTCGTCGCTCATTCGACCAGCGTTCGGCACACACAATCTTCGGACCTTGGCGTATATCGAGGCAGTTGCAGAGTCGCTCAAGCTTCTTCCCGAGGCCTGGGAATATCAGATGATCTTCGGCATGGCCGAACCCTTTCAACATGCCGTCATGCAGCAGGGTCGCCGATTGCGACTCTACGCTCCTGTGGGCGAACTGCTTCCAGGCATGGGCTATCTCGTACGGAGGTTGCTGGAAAATACCTCAAATGAATCATTTCTCCGTAAGGAGTATGTGGAGTCTCAGTCTCTGACCACGTTGTTGGCTCCGCCGGTTCTTGAAGGTCTGAGCCAGAAGCCGACTCCTCTGTCTCAACCGTTCGGTACGAAGGAATTTCGAAATGAACCACAGCGTGATTTCTCGCAGGTTCACAGCAGAACTGCCATGCAGCAGGCCCTGGAAACGGTGCGATCGCAGTTGGGACGTCAGTGGGCGTCATCATCCGAGGGGCTTCGCCTCACAGGGCCTCTCATGGAGTCGCGCAACCCCGGACGCCCGGATGAAGTCGTGGGTCGGGTGTCCAGCGCGAGTTCGGGAGATATCGAGCAGGCAATGCGCCGGGCTATTCAGGCACAGAATTCCTGGCGTGATACGACCACGGAACGACGAGTGGATATTCTGTATGCCGCCGCTTCGATCATGCGAACCAGGCGCGATGAGTTGGCGGCATGGGAGATCATAGAATGTGGAAAGCCCTGGCGGGAGGCAGATGCGGATCTCGCGGAAGCGATCGACTTTCTCGAATATTATGCGACGAGTTGGCGCACGCTCGCTTCTCCCAAACGATTAGGACAGGAACCCGGCGAACTCAACCAGCGTCTCTATAGCCCTCGTGGAGTCACAGCCGTCATTGCTCCGTGGAATTTTCCGCTGGCAATTCCAACCGGCATGGTGTCGGCAGCACTCGTCACCGGAAATCCTGTCATTTTCAAACCCTCTGAACGCTCGCCCATGATGGGGCATTGGCTCACAGAGATTTTACAGGAAGCCGGCGTGCCAGAGGGAGTATTCAGTTGTGTACAGGGAGGACCTGACGTCGGACGGGCATTGGTGCGCCATCCCGATATAGCCACGATTGCCTTTACCGGTTCGAAAGACGTGGGGCTCGGCATTCTGAAGGACGCCGGAACTCTGAGGCCTGGTCAACGCATGGTGAAGCGGGTGCTGGCTGAGATGGGCGGGAAAAATGCGATCATCGTCGATGACACGGCGGATCTTGATGATGCGATTGTTGGGGTGGTTTCATCATTCACCGGTTATGCGGGACAGAAGTGTTCCGCTTGTTCGCGGGCAATCGTACATGCGGCAATCTACGAGAGCTTTCAGGCCCGGCTCAAAGAGGCGGTGCTGAGTCTGAGGGTTGGAAATCCAGAAGAACCTGGGACACAGATTGGACCGGTGATCGATCATCGAGCGCAGTCCAAGATTCAGGAGTATAGAGAGATTGGAAAGAAGGAAGCCCGCCTATTGGTAGAAGGGGCTGTGACGAGCCCAGGTTGGTATGTTGGGCCGACGGTCTTTGCGGATGTGGCGTCAACGCATCGAATTGCCCAGGAGGAAGTCTTCGGGCCGATCCTTGCCGTGATGAAGGCGTCTTCTTTCCAAGACGCGTTGACTCTGGCGAATTCAACGGCCTACGCACTCACCGGTGGAGTCTATTCGAGAAGCCCGGCCAATCTGGAACTGGCACGGCAACAGTTCGATGTCGGGAATCTTTACCTGAATCGTCCGATCACAGGCGCATTAGTCGGACGTCAGCCCTTTGGAGGGCACCGACTCTCCGGAGTCGGCGCGAAAGCCGGAGGAGAAGAGTACTTGATGCAATTCGTCGTCGCTCGTGTGGTCAGCGAGCAAACCCTCCGTCGAGGATTCGCCCCGCCCGAGTGAGGCTTTTGCCGGTTTGATCTCGTACGATTCCAACTCTTCCATGATATCCGTGACCACGCCCCGGTCTTCCATCTGCGCAAGCTCTTGCCGCTCGACATACTTGACTAGCCCGACACCCTTTGCAAACCAGGCGGTCATCACATCGGTTCCCATGGCAGTCTTCTTCGCGCCGGAGAGGTGAATCTGCATGTGCATGCGCGCTTCCAGCTTCACTGCATCCTTGAATGTGCCGGCTGGGACCGTCACTGATTCATGCCCCAGCACTATGGCTTCGCCCTGCGAATCTGCCTTTTCATTGACACCATCACGGTCCAAATCCGTGCCGAAGTCGATGTCCTTGCGGTTGAATTGCTGGAAGGATGACGAGAGCTTCATCGGGAACCGTACGATCTGATAGGGCACAAGTTGTTTTTCGAAGGGCGTTCCCGGTTCTGAACCGTAATAGACGATGCCGACGCTATCACGCCGGTAGAAACTATCCATGGGGCCATGGTTGCCTGGATTGGTATCGTGAAATACGGTGACCGTCATGCCCTTGATGACTTTCGTGTCGGTGACCGAGGAGACGTTGGAGAAAAATTTATGCTCGATCGTTTGCAGAGGCCCTTCGGTTATCTGTCCACGATACCGCCACGTATTGCCGATCTGATCGGGAAAATAGTCGGCGGATTGCGCAATGAGGCTGGCATCATCCACTGCGAAGGCGGTTGACCAGGGGGTACAGTTGAGCAGCAGCACCGAGCTTACGATGAAGGCCCATCGGTATCCCTGTTTCGTCAATGGCATGCCCAAGATCCTCCAGTCGTTCATCAAAGGGATAACCGTACCACAGGAATCCTGGACGCGGCAAGGGAAGGAAAGCGGTGGGCCTACAGGCTTGCCTTCGCACGATATCCCACCCATAATCCTCGTGCAGATGTTGAAAAAGTCCGCCAGCTTCGTTCTCACCTTGAAAGCATCTTCAACGTAGCCCAGAGGCTACGCTTCCGGTGCTTTTATCGGCTGCGGCCTTGCTGGAGGACCTTTTGAACATCTGCCTGGCCGTGTTCTCTTCGTCGGAGGAGCCGAGATGGCGAGACTGGATAGACAATTCACACAGGCGGTGTTGGTGACTGGCGCATCCGGAGGGATTGGTCGAGCAATCTGCCTGGCCTTTGCGGCAGTAGGCTGGTTTGTCGGAGTCCATTACTATCGAAACAAGACGGCCGCTGAGAGCACACTCGCGCAGGTAGTGGATGCCGGCGGAACCGGAACGCTTTACCAAGCTGATATTCGTGAGCGACATTCAGTGAAACAGATGGTGGAAGCTTCTTGCCGTCAGACGCCTGTGCCGTCGGTGTTTGTCTGCAATGCAGGAATCGGAGGGGGCCATCTTCTGCTTCGACAAGACGAAGAGGATTGGGCCCACGTGCTTGCCACGAACCTGACAGGGACATTTCACTGCCTCCGCGCCATGGCCCCTCCCCTCCTCGCTCACGGTGGTGGGTCGATTGTTGTCATTGGTTCGCACGCCGGATTCCATGGTTCAAGTGGACAAGCCGCCTATGCAGCGTCAAAAGCCGGTCTCATCGGGCTGGTGCACACTGCCGCCCAAGAGTGGGGCGCGGGCAACGTTCGTGTGAATCTCCTCTTGCCCGGCTGGCAGAAGACGGAACTCACAACGGGAATCATGCCGGCAGACGATAACTGGAGCGATCACGCATTGGGTCGGCCACCATCGCGAGAGGAAGTTGCCCAGACGGTTGTGCATCTGGCACAACTACACGATGTGTCGGGGCAGGTGTGGAACTGTGACAGCCGGAATCTTTAGCAGAACGCTGAAAATGACTGCCAGCAGCGTTCTCGCCTCGAAAGCATCCTCAACGTAGCCCAGAGGCTATGCCTCCGGTGCATTCTTCGGCTGCGGCCTTGCTGGCGGCCTTTGGGCTCATCCTGCAGGGAGCAGGGTTCCAGTTTTTGCCGGAAATTAAATATGCGCCAAGCTAAACAACTAGCTGCCGAATCCACCCCGCGAGGGGTGTTTGTCACCGCGACTGATACGGGCGTGGGAAAGACACTCGTCGCGTCGGCGCTCGTGAAGTGCTTGACTCAATGTGGCATTGATGTGGGTGTCATGAAACCGATTGAGACAGGGGTCTCGCAATCAACTAAAGCGCGGTCTGATGGAGCGCGGTTGCGAAAAGCGGCTGGAACCGACGATCCCCACGTAGAAGTGTCCCCCTATGTCTTTCGACTTCCAGCGGCGCCATTCTCTGCTGCACAAGCGGAAGGAAAAACCGTGCAGATGGCCACGATCTTACGCACCTTCCGGACCCTACGTCAGAAGCATACGTTCATGGTGGTAGAGGGTGTGGGTGGAATCTATGTGCCTATTACAGAAACACTTAACGTGTCAGACCTCATCTATAAAATGAAGTTATCAGTGATTGTGGTCGGACGATCAGGTGTGGGGGGAATTAATCACGCGCTGTTGACGCTTCATGCCCTTCGTGACCAGAACATTCCTGTCGTGGCATTGGTGTTAAACCAGCAGCAGCCTGTGCGGACGAAAATTGCTCGCGCGCAGGAAGAGTCGACCGTCAACCTCCTTCGACAGCTTGCAGGGGTTCCCGTAGTGGGTCCACTCCTCTATACTCCTACTATCAACCGAAGTGGGGACGTTGGATTGATCGATTTCGCGAAGACTGAACCTATGACGGAGCTGGTGAATTTAGTCCTGGCATCTGGTCGAGGAACGATCTCACGGCGTGACTGATATCAGGCGCCTTGAGGATTGCTGAGATAACCGCTACCCCATTAGCTCCCGCGCGGATGACCTCATCAACCTGGTTGATATGAATCCCGCCAATTGCAAAGACGGGCAACGGTGTGAGCGAGCGTATCGCACGGAGCCCCTCAAGTCCAACCACCGGATCATGATCCTGCTTAGAACCTGGTGTGAAGATGGGGCCAAAGCCAAGGTAGTCTGGTTTTCCAGCGGTGGCATCTCGCACCTGCGTCGGACTATGGGTAGAGATCCCGATCAGCTTCTCTGAACCCATCACGTTTCTTGCTAAGTCGAGCGGCAAGTCCCCTTGTCCCAAATGTACGCCATCGGCATCGATAGCCAAGGCTAAGTCGCATCGATCATTGACGATGAAGAGGACACCGGCCTTCGCCGCAGCCTGTCGAAGCGCCAAGGCTTCCACATAGGCGTCTCTCATCGATGCGGTCTTGTTGCGATATTGGAAGAGCACGGCGCCGGCCTCAGCCGCAGTTTTCAACACCTCAATCAAGGAGCGTGAAGGACAAACCGATGGGTCGAGGATGATGTAGAGACCAGAGAAAGAGTGAGGATGTGTCGCGCTCATGCGGATCATATTGTAGCTCGAAGGAGTAAGACATCTCTAGGCGTCATGCTGAAAAAGTCGACCACTAGAAGAAGACCGGTATGGTGTTGATGCGTTCCTATTTATTTTGAGAGCCGAATTCTCCTCGTTCCCTATCCGTTTCCACTGGGCAATTAGGTGTCGTTGGCAGAAGTCGATATGACACATCTTCTTCTAATAGTGCTGGATCCGAGGGGTCGAGATTCCAACTCTCAACCTTGTCAGCCATGGATATGCTTTTCTCACCACTATGCATGTCAGTCTCTAAGACCGCCATGGTTGAGTCGCTGATCTGAGCAACTGTCAAGCCGACGTTCCATAGCTGATCAGCGGAGAGGAACGCGGTTGGAATACGAAAGGTATGATGTTCGTCGTACAAGGCATGCCGCATGGTGTCGTTAATGGGAGTCTGTAGGGTCACCATCGCTGACGCATTAGGCGCGAGGGCGTCGATCGAAATGACATACATGCGGAGCCCATCTTTCGCGCGGGACTCCACACTCCCCTTCGCTTGGACGTTCAGAGTTGCCGACAATTCGGTGAACTGATTGAGGAGAGGAGAAGCGATCGCCATGCGGATGTGTGTGATGGCCTGACCTGATGCATTTTCGAGAAGATACTTGCTCAAGATCCATGCCTGTACTTCGATTATCTTGACGCTGGATTTTGGAAGCACCGGTGGACGTCGCCAGATCGTACAATCGGAAAGGAGATTCTGCATATGAGAGAGAGTCGTCTTCGTTGTTCCCTCCAGTATGAAACCACGCTCGTACGTGTATATGGCTGCGCTGACATGGATCCCTGGATTTGGCTTGACCCAGGTGATGAACCAGATCGTTGCTGCAACAAGAAGACTGACCACGGCAGCTAACTCTGCCGAACCTTGAAGCATCTCCCCTAACGTGAGACATCGAATTGCGCCCCATAGACTCATGCCAGTGCGCGCTCGGCCTGACAAAGTCTTATATATGACGGTCGGCATGATTCGCTCTCGTTATGTGCAGTGCCTAGCGAGAGATGGCTTAACTCGTCGCGAGACAAGAGCGACGAATAGAGAAGGGTATGGATTCGCCTGTGCGGCAGGGGGTCGCATTCTGTAGTCTGTCCATACTTCTATTTAGTCGCAATCTTGGACGTGATTCCGTCTTACGCAGTGCGCCAAAGAGTCGACTGGTGCTACAGCTGCTAGTACTACTTTGTGATGCACGGGACTGCTCGTCGGCACGATCACTTCTTCTCGCATGCCACTTTCAACAGCGTTCCATTGATGGTACGAGGAACAACCGGCTCCCACGGCAGTTGTTCCATGGTACTGTACACGACGTTTCCGTTGCCCTTGTTGCCCGAGAACCACGTATATCCAAGCATACGCGTGCGCTCTTCTGTACAATCATATTCATTGAACCGCTTCATGGACATTAGTGAATCGCCTGCCACGATTTGTAGGGTCTTGTAGTCGAACAAATCCCACATTTTTGCCAAATTTCCATTGCGGCGAAGGGTGGTGGGATCGACGTAGACTTTTAATCCTGCTTCGTCGTCACCACTCACCAATACCCATTCGGCATAGACCGGTTGTCCCGTCAGTATCAGGAGTATCAGTAGTAACCCGAATCTCAAAATGTAGGTCTGTGGGAACTTGGAGAAAAGACCCAGGTAGTGGGACAGACTGTATGGCACAGGGGAGCGACCTTGGTGGGGAATCGTAAACGGCATAGGCACCCTCGTAGAGTGGCGTATTCTAAAAGGGCTAAGATCGAGGATGCAAGATCAATGAATTGCTCTGCGCAGGCTGATGGACAGGCTGGTATACTGAAGGGAGCAAACCCGTCGTCGAAGGAGGGAGTCCCATGAAATCAAAAAATCCTGATGCTCAGCATATGGGAGAAGGGAATTTGTCCCCTGAGCCTGAATCGATGCAGAAGTATTCAGATGAGGTGAGGGAACGGATTGCGAAAAAAGCCTATGAACTCTATGAGCAGCGAGGTCGACAGGCGGAGCGCCACGTAGAGGATTGGTTGGAAGCTGAAGAATTGGTTCGGAAAGAGATGACTGACCGCCGCACAGGTCCCACCCGCCAGGGATAGTGAATGGGGCGATGTCTGTTGCTCCCCTATGCCCGCACACCTATGCAACGAGACGTACGCCACGTGTGCCTCCGCTAGCCTCTCCCCCACTCTCTCTCTGTTTCGCTTTCAGGCAGGAGCGATGATGGATTGGGCCTTGATCACCAGGCGTAGGCTTCTGGCGCAGGCCCACCGGGGCCGGGGAAGATCTCATCAAGCCGTTTCAGCGTCTCCTTGCTCAACCTGAGACTCAGGACCCGCATCGTACCATTCAGTTGTTCCATCGTGCGCGGACCGATAATCGAGGATGTCACGGCCTTCTGATGCAGCAACCAGGATAGGGCCACATCGGCTGGACGCTCACCGAGCTGTGCGCACAGTGCTTCATAGGCTTCCAGCTTGAGGCGATAGGTCTCAACATCTTTCTTGAGATCTTCCTTCGCACGTCGACCGACTGTCGCAGGTTTCAAAGACCCGGCCAACAACCCGCGGGCGAGCGGACTCCAGGGGATCAGGCCGATGCCATAGGCTTCACAAGCTGGAATCACTTCTAACTCAACTGTCCGCTCGTTCAAATTGTAGAGACTCTGCTCCGACACGAGGCCAAGAAAGTGGCGGCTGCGAGCTATTTCTTGCGCCTGAGCCAGATGCCAACCGGCAAAATTGCTGCTGCCTATGTAGAGCACCTTGCCTTCACGGACGAGTTGCTCCATCGCCTGCCAGATTTCCTCCCATGGCGTCCCCCGATCAATATGATGCATCTGATAGAGATCAATGCAATCTGTCTGCAGACGCCGCAGGCTCGCCTCGCACGCTCGTTTGATATGCAGAGCCGACAAACGAGACTGATTCGGCCATGTGCCCATCCGGCCAAACACCTTCGTTGCCAACACGACTTTTTCACGCCGGCCTTCGCCCTGAGCGAACCAACGTCCTATAATCTGCTCGGTCCACCCTTCGCCGACTTTCCATCCATAGACGTCCGCCGTGTCGAAAAAGTTGAGGCCTAGCTCCAGCGCTTGATCCATGAGAGCAAAACTGTCTGCTTCACTGGTCTCCGGCCCGAAGTTCATCGTGCCGAGACAGAGCCGGCTGACTTTCACACCAGCCCGACCGAGATGAACGTATTCCATCAGTAAGACCCCTTGGTACACCAGCCATGCATTCGTGTGCACGGATGGGATACACGCAACGCGCTCATGACTCCTCCTCCTCAATATCCTCAATCGACTGTTTGAGCGCTGAAACAAAGGCCTCCGGCTGAGCCAGTGCGTTCTCCGTCAGTTGGAATTCAGAGACCAGCACACCGGCCTTATCCACAATGATCAACCGATAACCCTGTTTCATTAGCACGCTTTTTCCTGATGTGTTGTCATGCGCACGAGCCTAGCATAATAGAAACGAGACTTCGACATCGGAACAATGAGGGTGGATGCGTCTCTTGACGACGGCGCCATGGTGCGGCATTCTCCAGATAGGAAAATTTTGAGAGAAGATTGAGAAGGAGGCACCATGGTCATAGCGTCAGTCATGTTACCGCTCGGAACACCTGCACCTCCGTTTGCGCTACGCGATGTGGTAGGCGATCAGATCTACTCGCTTGACTCGTTCGCTGACAAGATTGCCTTGCTGGTCATGTTCATCTGCCGTCACTGCCCCTATGTGGTGCATGTCGAGCACGGAATCGCCAAGTTAGGGCGGGACTACATCGACACGGGGCTTGGTATTGTCGGTATCAGCAGCAACGATCCGACGCAATATCTTGATGATGCACCGCCACGACTGAAAGAGATGGCCGAACGCGTGGGCTTCACCTTTCCCTTGTGTTTTGACGAAACCCAGGGGGTCGCGAAAGCGTATCGGGCAGCCTGCACTCCTGATTTTTATCTTTTCGACCGGGAACGGCGGTTGGCCTACCACGGGCAACTCGACGATAGCCGCCCTGGGAACGACAGGCCGGTTACAGGCTGCGATCTTCGTGCCGCGATCGATGCGTTGTTTATAGGGAAGCCGATCGACGGTAATCAAAGGGCCAGTATAGGGTGCAGTATCAAGTGGAAACAGTGAACGGAATAGCGCCGCTGCGGTTCCTTAGGTGAGATGGCTCAGTTCAGAAAAGTAGAATTTCCCCGGTTATTTCTCGATAGTATCGGAGCACAATCGAAATATCTGCACGTCCCTTTAACGCAAAGCTAAACCCAAGAATCTCGAAATCAAAATCTACGGAGTCTTCGCACACCGAAACCCGGTACCCATACCCCGGGCCGACGGCAAATGAGAGTCCCGGTCTGAGGAACGCAAATCCTTAGGACCGCTGCCCCAGGAACCGCCACGTATCACTTTGGACTGGCCCTGGACCGGCCCTGCCGGATTCTTCGAAGGGCTGGACGCATAATAGTCCTGGTCATACCAATCGCTGACCCACTCCCAGACATTCCCGGCTAGGTCATAGATGCCATAGGGGCTCTTACCTTCTTCATACATTCCCACCGGCGACAAGACATAATGATCGCTCCACTTCTCTTTCTTCATGTTCGCATGAAACCCCTTCGGCAGATCATTACCCCAGGGATAGGTCCGGCCATCCGCCCCCCGCGCTGCCTTCTCCCACTCCGCCTCGGTCGGCAAACGCTTGCCGGCCCAGGTACAGTAGGCGGTCGCATCCGCCCAATCGACATTGACAACAGGGCGATTCTGGTGGCGGGATTTGTTCATGATGCTCCAGTCTGGCGGTGCTGCCTGGGACGTGGATTCTAAGAACTTCGCATATTGCCCTACCGACACCTGGTATCGATCCATGAAGAAGGCATCCACATAAATCCGGCGCACCGGTTGTTCGTCTGCATCGCCCGTCGCACTGCCCATGATGAACTCCCCCGCAGGCACCATCGCCATCGATCGCTCGTATTGCTGGACCACCGTCGGTTGCTCCTGACTCAGTGGAGACACCTGCTGAATGTTTTCATTGACGTGGTAAGCACGAGGCTGTTGTTCACCGGCACGACCCTGCTTGCTCGCCACGGCATCGGCCTGATGTGGTTGGAAATTGGTTTCAACAAACTTGGGCGCCTTCTGATATTTATGTTGGTTCAAGAACTCACCACCGGGAGTAAATTTCTTGGCACGATCATCAGAGAGTGCTGCGGCCGTCGTCGGGTCCGCCTCGAGCCAAAGCAACGCGATGAGTGGAAGAATATTTTTCATGCACCTCCTCCTTCGGCAGATACGACAAGTCTTCCCTGTCTCTATATCGCAAATTAGGTTCGCAAAATATATACCTCTCGTATCAGAAACTCAACACGCTTAGGGAGAGGGGAATGCGATTGAGCTTAATGATCTTCTGTGCTCGCGCAACGCGCACGATCAGAAGGGAAATGAGGGAGTAACCAGCCGTCCTTCTTGCTCGCAGAGCCCCCACGATAAAACGGTGGTCGCTCGATGCGCGCAGTGAACGCCGGACTGGCTTCTCCCTCATGGGAAAGAGGAGGAAGAAATCTTGGAGAGAAAATGCTCGTTCAACGGCCGCAGTTGGGACTAGCCGCGCCACTATGTAATGAGAAAGTGGAACATGGGAAAGTAGGCCAGCCTGGGCTGAGGGGAAGAGACTATTCTCGAAGGTTCCCCTTTATTTTCTCCACTTATAATATTTGAAGCTGCCAACGATTACAGCGGTGAGAACGGCATAAACGACACCTAGCAGCACGCCCCCAATGAGCCGATCTATGAAGGGGAATGATTTAACATTTAAGACCGAGCTTGTGACCGTTATTAAGAATGCAACAATGCCCCATATGAGAACAGAGCCCCATGGGTATGGCCGCTGTGCGGCAGGTTTCTCTTCTTGCAACTTTAGCTGTTGCGCAGGATACGTCCCCTCCTCCTGCTGCTTTGTGCTGACGGGAAAGTTACGGAGTAGCTGTAGACATTCAGGACATTGACCAGATTTAGTCGCAACGTCCCACGACTTGTCAGCTTCTGAGAAGTTGCACCTACAGTAGGGACAATCATACGTCCGCATCAGGCCTCTTAATTCTCAATAGAAATGCACCCCCAGCATCCTATCAATCATCCATCTACTTGCCACAAAATGGTATGGCTGATACCGAGACCTCGGCGTCAATGCCGTGGTTCCGCAAGAAAATCTCAACAGCCCTTTTGCGTTGCAATTTGTCCGGATGCGGTCCAACAATGATTTGTCGAATCGGGAGAGTTTCCAGTTTCTGATCTGCAAAGAGGTGAATACAGGGCACGGCTATTCCATTGCGCGGGAAGCTATATATTCGCCGAAAAGGCGTAGTGACTTCATTGGCGATCTTCAGTTGAATTTTAGGTGAAGGTTCACCCACTACAATTCGAACTTCCCTCTCTTCCTGAAAACCTCTGTGTTTCCAAAATGTGGATAAAAGGGCGATGCTATCGAATGCCTCATAGTCTTGCCTATCTTCCTGTCGTCTAAGATATGCGGCAAATCTGTCCTTCACGCGGTGGATATGCTCCAGAACCTGCTCATCGCGGACAAAGGAAAAATCTCCGATATCCAGGTCATATTGCACGTCACCAAACACCAAGGTCTCTTCAGAATCTCGATAGATACTCGCATCCTTTGCGAGAAGTGCTTTTAGTCCTTCTGCATCAAAAACTATGGCATAGCCTCCATCTGGACCATATCCACGCCACTGGCTCAGCAGCCCATTTTGTGAGACCCATTCATCACTGGCTGTACAGAATGAAGTCACATAATGATCTTGCGTTTTTTCTTGTGCCTCCTTGAACCCTTCAGAAAACCTTCTCCACAGCTGGTCCAATAAATCACAACCCTGTTGACTTGCTTTCTCAGCCTGGATAGTGAGTCGTACAGATTCAGCAACATGCCTTTCAAGTTCTGGCTTCAGGATTAACGGCAGTCGACGGTCCAGAAAACCTACCACTTCTTCTGCGTCGTTAAGAAATAAAGTATGGCTTGCCCATAGCGTCTTGCTGGTAACAATTCCAAAAAGTCCGGTGGCACTCGTATAGTGCATGAGCTCCTTGTGCTCTTCATGAAACTTCTTACTCATATGGAGATAATGCCCTGTGCTCATCGCCCCCGTATCGCCAGATCGATCAGCACTCCTTCCCGCAGTCCAAGATCGCTGACGAGCACCGTCGACTGCCCCAGCACTTCCATGATCGTCCGAATGATGATCGCGCCAGCGGCGATGACTTCTTCACGGCCACTTTCCAGGCCGGGCAGGCCGGCTCGGTCGGTTTGCTTACGGATCAAGAGTGTTTGTTCGAGATCTTGAATCGTTCTGAGCTGCAACTGATAGTTATGAATTCTTGTCGGCTCGTATGTGGGAAGCTTTTGTGCCATCGCAGCTAAGCTGGTGATCGTTCCCGCTGTGCCGACGAAGGTGGCGGTCTGATAGTTGCTCATGTCGGCGACCGCCGCCCTAGTTTTTTTCGCAGCCCACTCGCGTGCCTGGCTCACTTCTTCGTCGGTCGGAGGATCGTGGTGCAAGAGACGCTCGCAGAGACGCACGACGCCGATATCGATCGAGCGCACGATCGGTTTCTGGCCTGGACGCTCAAGGATGAACTCGGTGCTGCCGCCGCCGATGTCGAGAGCCAGTACATCGGTCACGCCTATGGGCAAGCCTGAGCGGATGCCCAGCATCGTCCGTCTGGCTTCTTCTTCTCCTGAGATCAGTTCGACTTCGAAGCCTGCTTCATGCTTCAGGCGATCGAGAAATTCATCGCGGTTCTCTGCATCACGCACAGCACTCGTCGCGACGACCACTGCAGCATCGACTTGAAAGACGTTGATGATCTCGTGCCATTCCTTGAGGCACTGAACCACGCGATCCATCGCCGCAACGCGGAGCCGCTTGGTCTGATCGACACCTTCGCCCAGCCGAAGGATTCGTCGTTCAGACCGTACTTCTATGAGACGCTGGTCAATCAGAAGATCAGCTATCAGCAATCGACAGGTGAGCGTGCCGATATCCACGCCGGCAAAACGCTTCGTGCGCGATGGGTCAGTCATCGTTCGCTCCGAATCTCCGTGATCTCCGATTCAAGTTTCTCGCGTGCGTCTTTGAGATCTTGGATCTCTTTGACAAGTCGAGCAATTTCGGCGTCATAGAGAACTCGTTCAGTCGGTTCGCCTGCCTCGCGAAGATGGATCGCTCGCTCGCCAACATCCCGGTAGAGTTCTTCTAATTGCTGGTCGAACTTGCGTATATCGAGCCGGATTCGCAGCAGTTCCGTTTCTTCTAGTGCCCGAACCGCTGCCTGCGCTGTACCATGGCGCAATGTCACCAGCCCAGCTTTTATGTCATGTTTGAGTCGCTGGAATATGCCCATTCCCCTCCCAATCTCTTCACCGCTAATCTTGCGCTTCTCCCCGTCCAATTAGCTCACCGACCCGAGGTCCAACTTCGACTCCCACCGCCGCAACATGGCTTCTCGCAGAAGGCGGTGCACCGGTGCCTTCAACTGTGGATCCTGCTTTAATAGGGCAAATGCCTCCTGCCGCGCCTGCTGAAGTATATCGGCATCCCGTACCAGATTTGCGACACGAAACTCCGGCAAGCCCCACTGCCGGAATCCGAAAAACTCGCCTGGCCCACGAATGCGGAGATCTTCCTCGGCAATCACAAATCCATCGGTCGATCGCACGAGCGCCTCGAGCCGTTCCCGGGACGCTGATGGCGGTTCACCGGCCGCTTTGGGCTTCACGGATCGAGACAATGCTCCACCCGATGCCATCAGCAGACAATAAGACTGGTGGCCGCTTCGTCCAACTCGTCCTCGTAATTGATGCAATTGCGCCAGCCCAAACCGCTCGGCATGCTCAATCATCATGACCGTGGCATTTGGCACATCGACCCCGACCTCCACCACCGTCGTCGAAACTAGAACCTGTATGACCCCCTTCTTATACGATGCCATGACCTGCTCTTTGTCTTCTGCCTTCATCCGGCCATGCAGAAGCCCGACGCGAAACTCAGCTAACTCCTCAGCTTGCAATTGCTCAGCACCCTGCAAGGCCGCTTGCAGGTCGGTCTTCTCCGATTCTTCAACCAGTGGATACACGATATAGGCCTGGCGGCCTCTCCGCAGTTCGTCCCGTAGTATCTGATAGGCTCGCCCCCGCTGACCATCGTTGAGAAGAAATGTCCGCACTGGCTTTCGGCCCGGCGGCATCTGGTCGATCACCGAAACGTCCAGGTCCCCGTACACCGTCATGGCCAGCGTGCGTGGAATCGGTGTTGCCGTTAGCACCAATACATCAGGCTTATACCCTTTCTCGATGAGGGTCTTCCTTTGGAGGACGCCAAATCGATGTTGCTCATCGACCACTGCAAGGCCAAGTTTCGAAAAGGCGACGCCTTGCTGAACGATCGCATGGGTTCCAATCACGACCTGTGCAGCTCCGGAAGCTACCTGCCCACGAACAGCTTTACGCGCTGCCGCGCGACCACCACCGCTCACAAGCACCACGGAAAGCCCAAGCGGTTCCAGCAGCTTCTTCATTGTCCGATAATGCTGTTCCGCGAGAATTTCAGTCGGCGCCATGAGAGCGGCCTGGTAACCCGATCCGCAGGCCAGCACCATCGCCTGGATTGCCACAATGGTTTTACCTGACCCGACATCGCCCTGCACCAAACGATTCATCGGTTTGCTCGATGTCATGTCCGACAGAATCTCACGGATCACCCGTGCTTGTGCTTCGGTCATCTGAAAGGGCAGTGCCCGATCCAGCTTGCCAAGGAGAGGTGTCTTCGGATTAAACGACACCTGCTTGACCTCTTCCTTGATCACTCGTTGCCGCGAAGCCAGTGCGAGTTGGAGCACGAACAGTTCTTCGAACGCCAAACGACGATGCGCCGACGTGAGACCTCGATCGAGCTGTCCCTCATCCGTCCCAGGTTGAGGAAAATGTACGTCCTGAATGGCTTGTTGAATGGGTAGCAATTGGTAGCGAGTACGAAGCTGAACCGGCAACACCTCCTGCGCCTCGGCGGCATGTACATCCAGTAAGCCTTTCATCAACGCACGCATCTGCCGGGAGGTCCATCCCTTGGTTTCGTGGTACACCGGAACGATACGCCCCACGTGCAGCGGTGCCTCGGATTCCGCACCCACCACTTCGTACTGCGCAACCTCCATCCTCATCGCCACCCATCCCTGCGCACCGGTCACCATCCGTCCAGTCAGCATGACGCGCGTCCCGACGGTGAAAAGTGCTTCGAGAAACGGCTGGTTAAAGAACACCGCCTGGAGACGCCCGGTTGAATCCTCCACCACAATGTCGAGAATCGTGAGACGACGACTGCGGGCGCGCTTCGCCTCGCTTCGGACGATCGTCCCGCAGATCGAAGACTGCACACCTGGCACGAGTTGCCCGATCGGGGTCATGACCGAGCGGTCCTCATAGCGCCAAGGCAAGGTCCAGAGGGCATCCTCAACCGTCTCGATTCCGAATCGTTGGAGCATCGATGTGCGCTTCGGGCCGACCCCCCTTGCGAAACGGATGGGCAGTGCCCACCATGCTCGAGATGGAGTTTTGTTCATGCCAGGATCACGCACAACGATAGGTTCAACCCCCTGCCGAGTATGGGTCGGATCGTGAACGGCTTTCCGTAAGACTCTAAGAATGACCATGGCTTCCTGCAGTCGACGCTGCTGGCTCTCTACCAGGAGTCGCTGTTGGTCTTCAAGAAACAGCTCACGCAACTGGAACAACGCCGCTTCAATCGCCCGTGGATAGACACGGCTAGATAGCACCTGCATGACCTGAGAAGAGACAAAATGATTCAGATTTTTTACAGTCGGCAGGTGCGCAAAAGCATTGCGTGTCGCGAACTCGATTGGACGCGCGACACGGTCCAGCCATTGCTGAAACTGTTCAGGGGGATTGGGCTCAGAAGAGCGCCGTATCACAGTGGCGGATCGTATCACAGCCTCTTCTCCGCCTCAACGCGTTGGATGCGGAAAAAGAGGGTTGTCGCTAGTGGCTGTTACAACTGAGGCGCCGTCTCCATTATTATGACGTGCGCATTTTTCGACAATCCTTTGTCGCACTTGCCTAGAGTGGTACATTGAGTATCAATCGCATGGGGCCCGTATGTATCGTCGCAATATCTTTCATATTCTCTATCCCGTCGCCTGTCTTGTCGGGTTGTTTGTCGTCTATCAAGCTTGGTTCAAGCCGACCTTTTTGCCGGCTCCACCATCCGATCAGTCCACTGCTCATGTAGAAGACTCTCAGCCCGAGCCAGCAAAACCGACTGATGAAGCCCCACGGGAACCAGAGCTGAAACACACTCGCCTGATCGATCCCAGCGTCATCCCAAAGACGTCGCATCATGAACTATTGGAGACGATTCGCGACGAGATCGAAAAAGGACACGTCGATACGGCGGAAATAAAACTAGTCGATTTACCAGCCGCCATCACGAATAACGATACCACGCGTCCCTACATATCCGTCCTCTGGAACAATCTGGGTATTCAACAGGAAAAACATGGCGGAACTGCCGTCTCGATTAAGGCCTTCAAGAAAGCTGCGTCACTCGATGCCAAGAATCCCGTCGTCCAACTAAACCTCGCGCATGCCTACTGGGAATTGCGCGATCCAGCTATGACACAGGACTTTCTTGAACATCTGACCGTCCTGGCTCCGGAGGAACCATTCCCTCATTTGGCGTTGGCCAATCTTTTTCAAGAACGGGATCAGCTCGGAGAAGCGGCCCGCCATCTCGATCACGCTATTGCTCGCGCAGGCAAAGATCTAGCCTTGCAATCATATCTACAGACCGTTACGGCCAAAGTCCGAGGAACAGAGCAAAGCGAAACGCGCCTTACCAGCCGGGGCAGCACGCACTTTACCGTGAAGTTCGATGGGGACGCTGATCAAACAACCTCAGTGGCAGTGTTGGAGACCCTTGAAGAGGCCTATCGAGAGATCGGACAAAAATTCGGGCACTTCCCATCAAAGACCATTGTCGTAGTTCTGCATAGCAAATCTCTGTTTCAGAGCGCGACGGGCAGTCCGGTGTGGGCCGATGGGCTATTCGATCCCGTGCTCGGGCGCATCCACGTTCCTGCACAGGATGCCTTGGCAGACCGTGCCTGGCTCTCACGCGTACTGCGACACGAGTTCGTACACGCCCTCCTACACGACCAACTCGGCTCCGTCGGCAGCGCCGTCCCAACCTGGCTCAATGAAGGCTTGGCGATGGAATTATCCGGGGATCGTTGGTCGGATCTTGAGCAGATTATGAAGCAGGATTTTACGCTAATCCCTCTGCCTGCCTTGGAAGGCGACTGGGGAGGATTATCTAGTGATGCCGCAACTGTGGCTTACCTGGAAGCAAACTCGGCGGTGCACTATCTGATCGACCGTTTCGGGATGTCTCAAGTGCGGGAACTTCTCGTACAGCTCAAGGCAAGACAGGCGCTCTCCACTGCCATGCAATCACAACTCTCGCTGTCGTACGAACAGTTCCAGTCCAGGTGGGAGAGTCAGTTGCCGCATCACGAAAAGAACGGCTGATTTGCGGTGGGCTTCATTTTGTCCGTTAAGACCAACATCCTCTTTCTTCATCAGATAGATTCTCTTTTCATCTCCTCCTCTCCCTCGTTAGCCCAAGCCGGAATGGTCTCGGCCGCAGCATCGTGACTGACTGTCATGTTCGTCTCTTCTCCAGCTGGCTGGATCGTATCTTCCCATATGACCTGCCGACCCTGATCATCCATCATTCGAATGCGAAATTGAATCTGTTGAGAGGGGACTGCCAACCCTTCTGTCTGACCCACTACAGCCCTGTTTACAAGTTCTGCACGCGAGAAGGTGCCGACTCCGGCTAAGAAATAATCGGTCCATGCAAGCTGTCCTGTTGCCGGATCAACGGCAGAAAGATAAAACTGTGGTTGACCGTCACCAGTAACCTGGTTGCGGATGTGAGTTACATGAGCTTGAGGCCTAGCAACGTAGGCGGCTACAGGGTATGAGGAACCGGCACCTTGGTTTCCAGCGGTGAGATTCAATTGACCTTCCCAGAGAAACTTTCCTGTTGCTGCATCATAGGCACGGAGCGTAAACGATGAAAGTCCATCACCTCCCGGACCAACTCCCCCTGCAAAAATCCGTTCACGAGGCGCGCTATCCATTGATGCGTCATCTTCTCTCACGTCCAGATCAAACGTTTCATCAGTGAGGACTGCGCCACTTTCAGCATCATACGTTTTTACCGTCAGCTTCGATGTCTCGGCATTTTCATATCCGATGCCAGCTGCCACAATCGTCCGAGGTTTCGCCTGTTCGCGAGACGACAGATCTGCAGTCCACGCTGATATTGGAGAACTGAGACCGACTACAGCGCCCACCATCAAAGCACTACAGAATACTCTCTTCCATCGCTCGTCAATCTTCTGTTCAATAAGTAGTGGCACACACTTGCGCGAAATCGGCTTCAACCACATACCCAATTGAGCGACAGTCTGAGGCAATCGTTGGCTGATCGTCATATCCAGTTCTCCTTTGCTCATACCGGAGTTTCGCACCGACACTTCTTGGCGTAAATCCTTCACTATGGGGAGAAATCCCCTCGAAAGAGGGGGGGGGATATCAGCCGACTGGATAGTCAGGGGAAACATGAAGAACAAGATTGGTGGAGTTGGGTTTGCCCGTGCACCGTTACTCGGGCAATACCTCTCAATTCGAGGTATAGGGATTTTCGGATACCGTCACAAGTGGAACTTGGTAGGAGACGGAAGAGTGATGTGATGCCATGCATGAGTACAGCAGATAGCTGAAGAGCTTATCCGATTGAGCGCTCAAGAGGAGAGAGAGAGACACTGCCACCCTTAAGCCCAAGCAGAGGGGCCAGAAAACTATCCGGCGCACGGGAGACCTCCTTGCCAGGATGGACCATAAAAGCGTCGGAGCGATCTGGCCTATATTTCCCACCAAGGCTATGCGAAACCCCTTGAGCACGGTAAGATTTCGATGGTCTACACACATGGGAGACGAGCAATACATCCTGCTCTTGCTGTACACAGCCGAACCAGACTATCATCCCGTACATGCGACACACCTGGACACTGATCGGCCTACTTGCAGGACTCTGCCTTATCGGAGCCAATACCGCCGAGCTTATACCGGTTACGACGGAGACCGCCCGATCCGGATGGATGCTCTACCTTCTCGCATTTCCTATCGCGCTTGCGGGCCTTGTGTGGATGGGATGGGCCTGGACCGCTATGGTCTGCGTCATCTATGGAACGGTGGGATTGGCCCTAGACCTTGCCACAATCACGAGCATCCTGGGCGGACAAGGCGAACTCGGCGCCCTGTTCCTCTTCAGCTCAATGAGCGGGGTCGTAAATGTTTTACTGATCCTGTTCGGAGGACGGGCGTTTTTTTGTTCGTTTCAGGAGACCGTGCTTCCAATATCCCGCCCTCCCAGTCCTCCGTCCCCTTCTTCATCCGCAAGACTTTGATCCGCTCGAACCCGGCATCCGTCAACCAGGCCCTTGTCTCAGCCGCAGAATAGGTGTTCCCCCTCTCGGTGAACAACAACATCGAAATGGCAAAGAGACTAGCTTCTTCGGGAAAGAGGCCCTCCCTATCGTGGAGAAAGGCATCCTGAATCAGGAGGCGGCCTCCGGGATTCAATGCCGCGAACGCTCGGCGAAACAGCGCCTGATTGTCTTGCGGCGAATAGATGTGGAGCACGTTCGAATACCAGATGACATCATAGATACCGGGAATAGCTTCTGTCAGTATGTCCAGCGGCAGATAGGAGAGTCGCGCGGCGGCCTTGTGAGTCGATGCGATTTCCTTCGCTACGTCGAGAGCTGCAGGACGGTCGCATACGGTGGCCCGCAGCGAAGGATTTTTTGTAAGAAAAGCCATGGCATAGGTGCCGGGGCCGCCACCAAGATCGAGCAGAGTCCGCGCGTCACGCAAACCAATCTGAGCAGCAATTTTCGGAGCCGTCTCCAAGGTCCGGTGATGCATCGCCCATGTGAATTGACGTCGATAATCAGGCTCATCCAGCTCGTCGTGATCGAGAGGCAATCCACTCTTCACAGATTCCGGCAGACGCCCCCAATCGGCCCAATGGCTTGTGATGAGCCGGAGATAGTCCCCTCGATAGGCCGGGTGGCGCGCGTTCAACGCCGTGGCGCCCAACCGGCTACTCCGGTAGATCTCGCCCTGCTTCTTCAGCAGCCCAGCCATCGCGAGGATTCGGCAGAGAATCGCCAACCCTCGCTCACTCACTTTCATGTCACGAGCCAGATCTGGAATGGCCCATGCTTGGGTTCCTATAGCAGTAAAGAGGTTCAGCTCAATCGCGGCAATCAACACACGCGGCAACCGGTACGCCGTAATCGCATTGCGGAAGTCATCGAATGTGGAGAGCTGCCTGCTCACCGAGCCACACCGATCGTCCTCACACACCAGCGAATGAGATCCTGCACGGCCACAGGATTTGTCTTGTCTATGCTCCGATTGAAACACGCGGCTACATAGTCATCGGTCATTTCAGTCTGTTCAGAAAAACCTGATTTCAGCAGAATCGCACGGTACTTCGAGACCTCGGGTTGGATGTAATACTTGGCCTGCTTTGCGATCTCGTCGGTGCCAAGATCCTCCGGTGTTCCATCAGACAACAGTGTCATCACATCGTCCAGCGCCATACCATACTGGCAAAGTAACCGTCCGTCCGGCGTGAGCTCCAGCATCCAGCCATCGGATCCAAGATCCATCGTCATCGCACCGCCCGCCTCCAATTCTTGTAGTTGAGGGAAGGGGGAGACCAGCGAAGCCCTGAGAGTGGTCCAGTCTGGCGAGACTTCTTTACTCATGTGTGCGCCTTTCTCGGAAGCGGCGCCCCACCTTGCCCGGCAAGACGGGCATGCAAGACCGCCAACCGTTGCATGTTCTCTTGAAGTTTAGGTAGCTGATATTTCCGATCCATATGCACCACTAATTCAAGAAGATCTGCCGCCTCACGCAATTTGCCAGTCTCTTCATAACATTGGACCAGCACATAGCGAGCACCACCCGTCCGCAGCTCATCGCGCGCCCGTTCGGCAATGGATTGGCTTGTCTGGCAACAGGCAATGGCGTCGTCATAGCGCTGCTGGAGTAAAAATGTTCGACCGATCATGCGCCAGGCATCGGCGACACCGCCCTCATTCCCCAATCGCCGCATCAACACCAACGATTGCTCATAGTATCCTATAGCCTGCTCGTACTCTTTGGTCTCGCGCGCGACTAAGCCAAGATCGGAAAACAGTACCGCCTTGCCTGCATCGTCCTGCGTCTTGCACATCAGATCCAACGCTTCGAGATAATAGGCCTTGGCGCGGTCCCATTCACCCGCATCGGCTCTCAAGTTCCCTAAATTGCCTAGCGTCGTACCAATTCCCTTTTCATCCCCAAGAATTTTCTGGAGTTCCAACACTTCTTGGTAATACGTCTGAGCCGACTCCCGACGCCCGCTCACCGCGCAAATGTTGCCAAGATTTCCCAGCGTGGCAGCCAACGCCCGTTGATCTCCGGTCAGCCGGTCGCATTCCAGAGCCTTCGCATAGCAGGTATAGGCATCGGTATAGAGCCCGCGTGAGAAATGCTCATTGCCCTGGCGGTTCAGTTCCTCTGATAGTCCGTTGCGCAGCATCATGATGAGGGCTGAAACAATCGTTCGACCGCCAGCTTGGCACCGGTCAGAATCGAGACACCGTCGCCGACCAACAGACTATCGAAGTTATACTTGAGGAGCCGGCGTAATCCTTCTCGAGCCTTCGTCACATCGACGTATTTTTCATCGGGGAGCATGCTGACGGAGCCGGACGGCTTCCCGATCAACGCATCGCCGACAATTAGCACACCCTTCCCTTGCGGAATGAACAAGGCCGACTCACCGGGAGACTTTTGGTCTTTCAACTGGATCGCCCAGATCCCTCCCGCAAGCAATTCCCCATCCTTGAACGTCTTCGTCGGCTTGAGATCCATCTGTGCTGCATCCGCTGCCGGTACATGCAGCTGGCAGCGAAATTCGCCTTGGCACCTCACCGCTTCACGTGCATGGTCACGATTCGTCACGATGATGTAATCGACAGGACTGTTGCGGAGAATCACCGAACTCGCATCGCCTGTCATCGGCGGAGGATCAATCAGAATCTTGTGTTCCCCGACCGTCAAGAAAAGCCCGTTGAAATCAAGCTGCTTCTCTTCAGAGAACCAGGACCATTGCCAAATGCCGGGAAGCAGATTTTTCATAACAAGAACCGATGGCGTATCGCTAATAGCTTATGACACGGATGGATCACAATGCGGAGATGGCGTCTTTGACGGTTTTTGTGACCTTGGACAAAATGCTCGCCTCGTTCGGCAGATCGACAATGTCATCCTCCGAAACCGTAATGAATTTTCGATTCGGCCCCTTCGTGAGCGAAATCAGAAACATGCTATTAGAAGGTGTCACCGGGATCACCACCTGCACAACTGCATCAATCCCCTTCACCACCTCTAAAAATTTCTGCTTCCCCTCTTCCATTTCGTCCATCGTCTTCTTTCCTCTCCACTCTCGCAGAAGTCGGTTACTTTCCAAGCGGGGAGGCGGGGTCTCTCCGAATGCGCGCATCGACCGGGCACATTCTGATCGTGCGCGGTCTGCGAGCAGAGAGAGGCCTCGCCTTCCCGCTTCCTACATCTTGCTTCCAGCTGCCAACAGCTTTTCAACTTCCGCCACAATCGTCTCTTCGCCGGCCAGATCCATATTGCCGACTCGCTGCCACCGGATCACACCCTGCTGGTCGATCACGTACACATTGGGAATAAACTTCCCTCCGCCGTACAATTTGTCCGTCACCTTGTTTGGATCAAGCAGGTATGGATAGGTGACTTTTACAGGAAACGCGGACAAGAACTCCCCGACACTCTTCTTGGAGTCACCGGAAGAATTGACGCCGAGCACGACTACGTCTTTCCCTTTCGTGACCTCAGAAACGTTTTGGAGAGCTGATCCCTGCACCATACAAGGGTCGCAGATATGAAACAGTCCGAGTACCACGACCTTCCCTTTATAGGTATCCAGCCCCACAGTCTCACCGGTGATGGCAGTCAACGCAAACGACGGTGCCTTCTCGCCCACCTTGAATAGCCCTGCAGCAAGGACCATGTGGGCTGCAAGAACAGGAATCAGCAGCGCGCCAAGAGCAAAGATTATTCGTTTCATCACAGCTTCCATTTCTCAAGAAATGCTCGGTCCTGGGTGCTGAGTCTTGAGCAAGAAAACTATCGATCTAACTCAATACTCATAGCGCAACGTGCAGCATCCACTGCAGACTATCCTACCATGCAGATTTTTTCAGGAGCAACGGCGATAACGTCTTGCGAAGATCAAAAAAGAACGGAGGGCTTCAATGTGTTGCGCTATCGTGAGAGGCTGATCGCTCGACGGAGGGCCTTCACCGCATTGTTCGTGGCTGAGGCACGAACAAACTCACCCAAACGTCAGGAGGAAGCAGGAGTTATCGCGAGACGGCTGTGCCTGTTTCACTTTCTCCTCTGTCCTAATGAAAGGAGCCCTCTTCCCGCCTTTTCGAACGGAAGAAAATAGAGTTTTCGCACAGTCGCAAAGTCTCGTGAGTCAGCGTCTGGCAGACCGACCTGTAGCGTTTCGGGTTCCCTTGGCACATAGAGCGTGCCGAACAGCGCATCCCAGAACGTGAACCTCACCCCAAAATTCTTATTCCAATGCCGGGGGTCGATGCTGTGATGAAGTTGGTGGTGTGCCGGGCTCATCACGAACCGGTTCAACCAAGGCCCATAGGACATCCAGATATGGGAGTGCCGAAGATGAGTCCCCAGCAAACCATAGACAAACCCGAAAATGCTCACGCCAAAGATCATCATGAACTGCCGGTCACGCCCGAGCACATTTTGAAACAATAGGGCCAACAGTCCGGCTACCGGCGCCTGAAGTGCCACCGTGATCAGATTTTCAACCGGATGCACCCGATATGCGGCCGCCGGTGTCAGCACTTCGGCGGAATGATGCACTTGGTGGAATGACCAGAGGACAGGATTCTTGTGGAGCCATACATGCGCCCAGTAATTGATCAGATCGGACAAGAGCATAAACCCCATAGTCGCGACGGCGATCGCCACCGGGGTCATTGACCCAGGAGGCTCCCAGCCTAATCGCTGGATCACCACCACCGAGAGAATCTTGGCAGTCAGGAGGCCGACCCCGGTAAAGACCGGGATCCACATGAGAAAATTCAGCACAGTATCGACAGCCATGAAACGGAAATCCAACAGCGTGGACGGATGGCGATACAGGCGTGCTGGAAACACAAACTCGCGAAAGGACTTGGCGGTCGTGCCACCCTGCCGCATGGCGACAAGATAGAGCAACCAGGCCAGCACCAGACTGGAGAGCAGATAAGGCCAGGCCAGGCCGTTCGTGAAGTTGACGAACACCTGCGGAATCCGCCCAAGGGCCTCTTGAAAGCTGGCCCAGGAGTGGAATGACGCAAACACCGTCTCCCACACCCGCTCAAAGAACCAGTTGATACGCTCAATCATGGCCGACACCTATCCCAACACAGATCATCCGGCACAGGCTCTCCTCTTCTCGCGAGGCACTCCGAGGGTCAGCGGCTTAGGCATCACCGCCCATGCAGGAACACCGCTAGACTGGTTGGCGGTTTTTCGCCAACCAGTCTAGCCAGCGCACTCTTCGTACCCCTGTCACCAGGGGCATCGATTAGTCGACGCAGGTGTTATCCAGCGCTTTTTGACACCCCCCACCCGAACTCTGCCCAGTGATATCGCGCAGCAATTCATGCACGATCAACACGGGCTCGGCGTACGACTCCTTCTTCTGTTGTTCCATTCTTCTTCACCCCCTTTCGATTGTTAAAGTCCCCCGTGCCTCAGACAGCTCACGGGAGCGACGGCCTCTATCTATCTTCACCCTGCGCTGCCGAAACAAAAGAATGACGGGCTCAGGAATGAAGACCATCCGTTGCCTCACCGGTGATCCGTAGGCCATCTCGTTCAAATCATGAGCTGGCCGGTTCTCTCGAACCGGCCAGCTCACGTTTTTCAACAGCGACTTGAACCACCCCAACTTAGAAGCTGGTGCCGTCGCTCTCCTTGCCGGTCTTGTCACTAGTCTTCACACCAGACGTTCCGCCGGTGATGTCACGCAGCATTTCGTGCGCTACTAACACGGGCTCCGTATAGGATTCCTTCTGCTGAATCTCCATTCGTCTTCACCTCCTTTCCAATGTTAAGAGTCCCTCGTGACCCAAATGTGTCACGAGAGCGACGAGATCATCGGCGATGCGTTCCGGCGAGGCTTCGAACCGCGTGCAGAGCGTCATGTGGATGTCTTGGAGAGACTGATTGCCGGTACAACGCTCCCAGATCGCCGTTCCCACCCGATTAAGTGTGTAGTAGCGGCCTGTACTGAGATCGAGTAACACGGTTTCTCCTTCCAACGTCGTCCCCTGCACATTGGGATTGGGTTGGGGAACGGTTGCCATGAGTTGCTCATGTTTGTCCTGCTGCCCTCGCTCCACCTGTTGCCGTTCTTCTTCGGACAACAAGGCCCGTGCGGCATCGGCCAATTGCGCTGTCGTCGCTCGACCAGTAAGCGTCGGCTGGGCCGGATCAGACTGCACGGCCATATCCGGCCTCAGGTCGGCGGAAATAAACGGTTGTCTACTCATGATTGCGATCCCTCCTTTTCACCTTGTGTCCGTTCCACGATTAGGCGCTCCCTGCACAGAGCAGATCGGCCAAGGCATCCCCGATCCGCTGGCCTGTGTGGTTTTCGAAAAAAGTAAACCCGGGGCTGGTATTGACTTCGAAACAGTAATAGGCGCCATCCGGGGTCCGGCGTAGGTCGATCCCGCTCAGGCTCAACTCAAGACCTTTAGCCATATTGAGACAACGGGTCTGTAAGCCTGGCTCCAATTCGACCGCCCGCATCGTGCGCTGTTTGTTTTCACGCTCGGCATACCGGTAATCCGTTCCATCCGACAGCACTTCGGTCGCAAAGAGGCGATCCCCAACCGTATGAATGCGCAGGTCCGTACCGGGAATCGTTTCTTGAAGTTGCACCGGGCAGTACCGTATCTGCTCCAAGCGAGAGAAATCCTCTGGCGTGAGCGGCTTCACGATCGACCGCTCCGCACTGATCGACTTGTATATCACCCGTCCCTGGCAGTCATCGTAGAAACGCCTGGCTTCTTCCGGGACCATCGTGATCAGCGTCTTCGGGACCTGGAAACCGAACTGTGCGATCAACCGCAGCTGATAGGGCTTGGACATATTCGTATGCGACGCTTGGCGTCGATTAACCACCAATACCGGCAGACTCTCGGCAAATTCCCAGAGCGCTGTCACGATCATCCGCTCGCGAGGAGTCGATGCCGCATGGCTGCCCAACGCCCGGAGATAGACAGAATCGATATCGGACAGATGGATGGTGCGGTCGCCGATGCGAAAGCGATCGGACATCGCTCCTCCCTCAGTGGACCACGTGATATCCCAGCTGTCCCCTTCCGACTCCGGATGGACGAGCATGAGGTCAGCGTTGCGGGCTGCGAGTCTCGCACAGATGTTCGCGAGCACTGGGTCGGCCATCGGGCCCATTAAGAGAATCATGACGTGATCGACTCCTCATTTCGGATAGATATTCGACCAGGCGAGACACGATCTGTCCTTGAACCTCGTGCGGACAACACCAGAATCCGGGAGCCCTGCTCACGTCGAGGCAATAGATTGGCCCTTCAGGGGTTACGATGAACTGGCATTCGGCAAATGTGAATCCCAAATCACCCACAAGACCGAGACAGCGTTTCGACAGTACCGACGGCATCTCTATCCTATGCGTGACGTCCCCACTTGGCTGCAGGACGATCGCGACGACCTCTTCCCGGACGACATATACAGTTACTCGCTGACCGTACGGAATGGCTTGAATCGAGACCGCCTGCTGTTCCATGACACGAGAGATCTGTTCGATGCCATCGTGGGCCTGCAAGAATATCCCTGGCTCATGCGATCCTAATGGCTTGAGATAGACCCGCTTGTTCCAGGCTGAAAACTGCAACATTGCATCGGCCTGGCTGGACGTGCAGCAAGAAGACGGGAGTAAAAATCCATGCTTCTTGGCAAGCTGGGACAGGAACGGACTCCCGGCGAGAATGGTAGGCTGACCGCCAGGAACAGGCCGATTGACCACAGCGCAAGGCATGGCATTGAAAAACGCCAGCCAAGCGGCGCTGGTTTCTTTGATCACGTAGCTGCGATCATGGGGAGACAACTCGTCAAGGTCGAAGAGTGGCGGCAGGGTGAGTCGCGCAAAGATTCCGGTGAGGTCATCAAGAAGAATGGTCTGGCCGTCGATTACGAGCGTGCCAGGCATGACCGGCGTGCTAGCTATCACCGGCCAATTGAGTAAAATTCTGTCCAGGAGTTGTCCCGGCTGGACCCATAAGACATCGCCGCCGATGTCTTGAGCCTGCCTATTAACCAGAAGAGCCCATGGATCAGTGGACTCTGCCAGTATTAGGATCATCTAAGGCAATTCCTCTCTCGCACATCCTCGTACTAGAGATCCCGTCCTTGACGGGCATGAGAATGTCCGCATCACTTCGGCGAGAGTAACCTAATGCGGGAAGTTGTACTAGATACAAAGAAGCGGAGGAGAGTACCTCTTTAGAAGGTAAGTAGATGTGCTGATGAAAGAGGACCCTGTCCCCACAGGAAGCTCCTAATTTACATCCCGTGGTATTTGGCGAAAGAGGGATCGCACGACCTCACCCGCAAGCGCAATGGTGAATTGATCAGAATACCCACCTTGTCGCAGACGGTTCAATGGCCCATGTCGATCCTGAATGACTCCCCAGGAGAAGATGATGACATTACGAGCTCGTCAGCACGAAGACCTGCACCACGCTAGACACGACGTGAGGATGAGACAACTTGACGCCCCCACTTGCTTGCCATGGTTAATCTAGCCCGCTGAGCAATCTTGGTGATCACGGTTTGGCAGGCTTCACGGCGAGTTCGGCAACCTAAGAGGCCATTCAACAAATCCAGCAACACCCATTCATATATAGAATCCTCTTCCACATCGATGATGAACGCCGCATTCAGAGCGAGCTGCATGACCAACCGTTCCTCGAACGGTAAGAAAGATATCTCCCGCCGCAGTTGTCTAATGGCTACAATCGGAACGGGAGCCCCCAACGCATCACGCGCTAAACACAACACCACATAGAGGTATTTACGTGCGTCGGCAATGGTTGCTACCCGACACACCTCTGTCCAGTCCAAGTCATCCCCGTAACGACGAAGCAGTTCTGCAACGTCATACAGGCCTCGCAGTTGCCCTTGAAATCGATTGGGACTGGAAAGATGGAGCCCCACATGCAACAGCATATGCTCAGCTGACAATGTCAAACACGGGACTGAGGCTATCTTGACCGCTCGTGCGTGCGCCCATAATTCTTCAATCGGCAAATCATTGAAAGCTGTACGCTCAATGATATGCCAATGGATCTCAATCGTCATCGAGCCGTCAGACGAGACGTACGGCACCAGATGATGATGGTGCTCTCGATACCAATGTTTATCGCGGTGGTGCTCGTCAGGCACATACCCGAGGCGTTCGAGAATCGATCCAGCCTTATCGAGATTCTTCTTGTCAACGAGTAGATCCACATCCGCCATTGTCCGCAATCCGACATGCTGATACACAAGCTCCGCTAAGACCGCACCCTTCAGCACGATTACCGGAAGTCCTTCCCCTGTCAATGCTTCCAGTACAGTTTTCAGCTCAGCATAGACTTTCATGTTCCGAGCTTGACTTGAAAAACAGTGCGCTTTGCTTTGCCGGAGGACATCTACAGGAATCTTGTCCCGCACACCAAGCTCACCGAGTCGAGCATAGAGGAGGGGCCCGATTCCAAGCTGGCATGCAGCACCCAATGTCTTTTCCCATGACAGCTGAGGATTGATGATGTCTGAATGGATCTGTTGCGGCGTTTGGTTGGCGGCAAGACACGAGAGGAGTGCTCGCCGTTCCAATATTGTGGGATTCGTCATGCGCAATGATCTCTCTGGCTCACATCAAGAAACGATTGACCGGCCACACACACATACAACGCGTCCAAGCCTCATGGGCCCCCTACTGATAGTGCTGGGCTTGGGTGAGAAAAAGCGTGGCGTAGAGTCCTCGTTGTAGCATCAACTGATCGTGCGTCCCTTCTTCAACAATTTGGCCTCGATCAACGACGAAGATGCGGTCGGCCATTTTTACTGTCGACAGTCGATGGCTGATCAAGATAGCCATACGCCCCTGGGCCAGTTCGTGAAACCGCTCAAACAGTTCCGCTTCTGCCTTGGCATCCATTGCACTGGTTGGCTCATCGAGAATCAAGATCTGAGAATCGCGGAGCACTGCTCGGGCCAATGCTACCTTTTGCCATTCGCCGATGCTCAGTTCATTTCCACCATCGAACAGCTTGCCGAGCAATGACTCATATCCCTTCGGCAATCGTTCAATGACCTCATGGACCCCTGCCTGCTTGGCCGCCTGAGTGACGGCAGGAAGGTCGACGTCGTGGGATCGCACGCCCAAAGCGATATTGTCTTTTGCCGACAATTGAAACTTCACGAAATCTTGAAAGATTCCACTGATAGCACCACGCACATCCGCAATGGGATAGTCTCGAAGATCAACCCCATCAATCGTAATGCATCCCCCCGACGGATCGTATAGACGGCACAAGAGCTTTACCAGCGTTGTCTTCCCTGAACCATTGGCCCCAACAAAGGCAACGTGCTCGCCTGGCCTGATCATAAAGCTAAAGTCCTTGATCGCCACACGCTCTTCATGTGGATATTTTAATGACACGTGATCGAATCTGATGCCCTGCTTGATCGGTTGGGGAAACGGCTTGGGATGTGCCGACCTCGGCAGGTGCGACTGAATGCCTAAGAACTCACCCAACGTAGTTAGGAATAAATTGCTCTCATAGAGGTTCGACATACTCCATCCCAGACCCTCTAGGAATCCTGAGGCTCGCTGTATCGCCATGAAATACATGACAAGGTCCCCAACGGTGAGCACTCCTTGAACCGTTCTGTACGCTACAAAACTGTATACGCCAAATACACCGGCCACGCCGATAATCTGCGCAGCAAGGCCTGCGAACGCCCAGCGACGCTCTAACGCAATCCGTTCACGGCGCAGTATTGAGCGCGCGTCTTGAAACCATTGTTGCAACCGAAATCCGAGATCGAACAACCGGATTTCTTTCGCGGCAGTAGCTTGCGTCAGCAGCATATTGACATACCACGCCTTCCGTTCAAGCGGCGTCCGCTCGCGCTCCCAGGCAAATAGCTTGTTGGATTGTTGCAGACGCACAAAGAAATACGGAATGGCCGCCAACATCAAGATTGGAATCACACCCCAATGCAGCCACCAGAGTATGCCTGCCATCGCGAGTAATGAAACGGCATCTTGGCCAAACTGCAGTACGGCGTTGAGAATAGCCGTCGGACGATACGGCGCTTCTTGTTGCGCGCGATGAAGCGTATCTTGATACCGCGCATTCTCATAGTACTCTAGGTCAACCTCAACAGATTTTGCCTGGAGAAGCGTATGCATGTGATCCGTGACAACTTGCGCATGAATTTTTGAGATCACAGAGCCGACGACAGTCAGTATGGCCGAGGCCACAGCGGCAACTGCCAATCCCGCTAGGATCATCGTCACCGAGGTCAAGGAGGCCTCGACTGATGGAGTCTTGAGCCCTTCGGTCACGGCATCAATTAACAACTTTGTCAGATACAGAACGACTAGGGGAAGGAGGCCTTGGAAAACACGCACCGCGATGCTGCCAACGGCCAGTTTCGGACTGCTCTGCCACACAAACGCGAGGGCGTCGCGAAGCGTCCGGAGGAATGGGCGTATGCGGTTCAGAATGCTCTGCATAGGGGTCATGCGCGCAAGCCGACGCTCATTTAGGTTATCAGAGTGTGAATTCTCTGACGCCGGATAACCGAATACTACCTTGTATCAATGCGAGTATCAGACGGATAGGAAAAGGTGACCGCAAACAGTTGGCAATGCTGGCTCGATTCATGGAAAGGTTGGTGATTTAAGACCAGCCATGCATGGCCATCGAGACTTGAACCTTCTTTTCTCACACCGCAGCAAAAGAGAACGGGATACCCCAATCGTCTGGCAAACCAAAACAGCGCCAGCGACCGCGGGAAACAGTTGCCTTTTGTGTTATAGGGAAACACTTGCAACCATCGATCCACATAGTACACGAGATCCCCCATCACTCCTTCGTCAGGGCTCCCCGTCATTGAGCGAGGGCTTAACCAGTCCAACACCAGTGGCAAGGTCTTGAGACGCAGTAAAAGACGAATCCACGATACGATCAATCCCACACGCACCAAGGTCCAATACTTTTTTACATAGTGCATCATTGAGGGTTGACGGTATCCGGCCTCTTTGGACACTCCTGGATCTATCGCACGACACATGACGCCATCAGTCACGCTGGCACGGCACGTTATGTTGGGCACACCATAAAAATCCAGCGGGAACGATTTGATCATCGTCCCTTCTCGAGTAACGGCGTGATTAGCTTCGGCAAGTTGAGGATGTCTCGGCCAAAGTGCAAACGGTAACAGTCCACCTGTTGCACCAGTTTCGCTAAGACCTGAAATTCTCGTCTGGCCACCTCTGGATCGTACACCAATAGCGCCTGAGGCAAGAGCGCTTCCAATGCCCGGCTCTTGGGAAGCAACTCGAGGTAGCTCTCTGGTGAATCCACGACATGAGGAAAGAGTACCAGGGCCGGCTGGCAACGTTCTCCGACCGCCGTTGGATAGAGATCTTCGGCATAAAAGAATCGTTTGGGCACACCAGGATGGAGCACCTGCTCTGATGCCGACTTCAGTTCCGGGAAGAACTGCACCGTCGCGTCCGTGACATTGATCTTAATCGGGAACGGCAGCACCTCCACATGCGTCCCGGAGTCCTGCAGGAGTGGATGGTCGTCCGACAGATAGCGATAGCCCGACCGCAGCAAGGAGATAAACGAGGTGGTTTTCCCTCGCCCACTGTTGCCGGGAATCAGGACCGCACGCCCGTTGTGCTCCAATGCCGTCGCATGAATCGTATAGAGCCCGCGGCGGCGCAACAATTGAATCAGTGCTAGGTGAAACAGATATTCAATGAGATTGGAGGGCAGCCGATCGGGATTAATCAGATACCCGTCGGCCCGACTCTGCGAGCCGTCGATCACCAACACCCCGATGCCATGAAACTCCGCAATCAGGAGCCCCTGATCCAGAGTCACTTCATAGGGCAATCCGGTCGCTCGCCGATCCTCGACGGCCGCGCCGGTACCGGATGCCAGCTGCCGAGCTGATGCAGAAATCGTGAGGGGGACCTCCGCCCGATCCTTCACCTGGTGAAAACGAAGGGTCAAAGCCGCGTCGCCTTCGAGCGCATCATCCCGGCGAAAATGCCGTAGCAACTCGCTCACCGGTTGCGCCAGAATCCGGACATCCGTCTCATACCGAACCGCCGTGCCATAGAGCCAATACCGATATTCAGCCATACTCATTTCTACCATGTCCTCATAATTTATCCGACGTATTTCTTTCCGCCAGCTGGCCCGCAGCAAGGAGACAGGCTGGCCGATCTCTGTGAACCGGCCAGCCCCCTTAGCGTACTTAATTCTCGCAGCTCTTTTTCTCCGAACCATTGCAATAGTTATAGCCTGAACTTTGCGCAGTGATGTCCCGCAACAGTTCGTGCTTCTCAAGCGCTGGTTGCACGTATGGTTCTTTCTTCGCTGTGTTCATGCGTCTTCACCTCCTTTCCTGTTGAAGTAGCCCCTCCTGGATCAGGTGGTTGACCAGAGCGACCAGGTCGTCGAGGGCCCGCTCGGGAGCGACGTCAAAGCGGTCGCACAGGACCGCATGGATGTCGCTGATTGTGCTGTGACCGGTACAATGCTCCCAAATAACACTGCCCAATTGATTCAAGGTGTAGTAGCGCCCGGTGCTCAGATCCAACAACACGGTCTCGCCCCCCATCGTCGTCCCCTGCACATCGAGGCTGGGCTGGAGGACGGTTCGGTCAAGCATCGTGCGATCGACGGGATGGTCTGAGATGATTGAATGTGGGGTCGCTGGTAAGGAGTCCGACATGAGCCTGTCCTCCACAATCTAATATTTTCCTATTTGTTCGACGGCGTCAGAATTACGTTGTCTGGTCAATTTCTCTCAACAATGCGAGTAATAATAGGTCGGACGATAACCTTGACGCACGGCACTTATGACGAGCAGCTCTCGCCCATTCGTTCATTGCTTTGTCCGGAGAAATCAACGGTGCTGATTTAAAGCGTGAGGCTTCGGTGGTAATTCTCATCGAGGTTGGGCGAAGAGGGTACATCAATAAACCTTTTACTCTAAGACTTACTTAGTACATGGTTGTGACGATATCACAGCTGATACAAAATGAATATCACTGCTTTGGGGGGGCAGGTAGAATCAACGCGCCGTACATTTCTGAACAGCGTTAGTCTCGCAAATTAATTCTATGAATAGGAATTGAACTGGTTGGCCAAAAGTTCAAACCTGGATGTGTCTCTTGACTGGAGAGCGTACGACTATAGGTGTGAGCTGGCTGGGTAAAAGAGTCTGTGGGACTAGGAAGACGGTTCGAAGAGGCCTAGCTGCCACTCCTCAGCGCGGGTCAGAGGAATGGGGTAGCGTTCGGTAAAGCAGGCGTTGCA